>NZ_JANUGQ010000034.1 GCF_024756275.1 Streptomyces pyxinae
GCGAAGGCCACCCGGAGGACGCCCCCTACGACCGGGTGATCGCCACCTGCGCCGTACGGGCCGTGCCGTACGCCTGGATCGAGCAGACCCCGCCCGGCGGGATCGTGCTCGCGCCCTGGGAAACGCCCTGGCTCTCCCACGGACTGCTGCGGCTCACCGTGGAAGGCGACGGCACCGCCTCCGGCTGGTTCACCCCGCACTCCGCCTGCATGCCCCTGCGCGCCCACCGCGTCAACCTGCGCATCCTCCGAGACGTCGTACGCGAGGAGCACGTCCCGGAGGAAACCACCACCGGCGTCTCGCCGTTCGCCGCCACCGGCAACGACTGGAACGCCCGGTTCGCCATCGGCCTCCAGACCCGGGACATCTGGCACACCTGGCAACACGGCCCCGGCATCGACGGTGTGGCCTCCCGCCTCTGGCTCGCCACCACCGACACCACCTCCTGGGCCGCCATCGACCACGACGGCCGGAACGACGAGCGATTCGCCGTCCTGCAACACGGGCCCCGACGGCTCTGGGACGAGGTGACGGCCGCGCTCACCTGGTGGCACCAGACCGGTTCCCCCGGGCCCGAGCGGTTCGGGATGACCGTGCAGCCGGACGGGACCCATCACGCCTGGCTGGACACCCCCGTTTACCCCATCCCGCAGACCGGTTGAGGGACCCCGGAGGCCGGCCCCTGAGCAGTTGACCGGCGGCCGGCCGAGACGGGCCATGCCCCGTACGGCTGACCACCGCATCTGCCCGACACGTCAGACGAGTTCAGTACTCGCCGTCGAGGGCGGAGGCGGAGGCCGCGCGATAGCAGGCGGAGACCACCGAGAAGTTGAGCATCGTGTCAGGCCCCTCGTGCTTGAGGGCGGTGACGTTCATGGCGAACTGCTCGGCCTTGTTCTCCGCGTAGATTTCCGGGCTCTGGGCCTTGCTGTTGGCCTTGCCGTCCTTGGTGATCGTCCAGCCGTTCTCCTTGAGCGCCTTGCGCAGATTCGCCATGCCGGTGTCGACCTGCTCATCAGTCAGGCCGTACACCGACCACGGGTGCGTCGTGGAGAAGAGATCGTCGCCGTACTCGTAGCAGCGCGAGACCCTCGGCCCGGGCTCGGTGACTTTGCCCTTGACCCCGGTCATCTCCAGCAGACGACTGGAGACCTCCTTCGCCTTCTCGCGCGCAGGACCGGGATCCATCCGCACCGGCGTGTAGTCGAGACCCCGCATGCTCGAACACCCCACGGCCAGTGTGGAAAGCGACGCGACAATCACGGCAAGCGCCGGCACCCTCGCCCCGAAGACCGCACGCGCCCGGCCGGTCCTGCTCAACAAGTCATCCCCCAGTGGTCGGTGCGGTTGTCGAAACCGCCCGCCGACGCCATGGTATTGCCACTCCGGCAAGTCGACCGACTCGCCGGAGGCGGGCCATGGGCACCGATGAGGCGGCGCACAGTGTGGCACAGGCCGCCGAGCCAGCCGGCGGGGTCAGCCATGGTCATCCCGGTCGGTGGCGCAGAAACCGGGCCGCCGAGGCCCTTCGCCGGCCGGCCGGGCGGCCTCAGACCCCGAAGGCAGCCGGGTACTGGATCGTGCCGGTCGGGAGGGGGCGGGAAGGGGTGAGGGGGAGGGCGAGGAGAGCTTCGTCGGGCGCGGGGAAGGGGGCGCGGATGCCGAGGCGGGAGGCGGGGGTGAAGCCGAAGCGCGGGTAGTAGGCGGGGTGGCCCAGGACGACGACGAGGTCCTCGTCCAGGGCGCGGGCCGCGTCGAGGGCGGCACGGATGGCGGCGGTGCCGGCGCCGGTGCGCTGGGCGGCGGGCAGGACGGCGCACGGGGCCAGGGCGAGGGCGGGGGCGCCGTCGATGTGGCAGCGGGTGAGCAGGGCGTGCCCGGTGGGGGTGCCATCGGGGGCGGCGGCCAGCAGGGAGAGGCCGTCGATCCACGCTCCGGGGTCGGCGCGCAGGGCGTCCACCAGGTCGGCCTCGGCGGCCGTCGGGAAGGCGGCCAGGTTGATGGCGCGGACGGCCGGGAGGTCGCCGGGGGTCTCCGGTCGGGTGAGCCAGGCGGTCACGGGGTCCGCCCGGTCACCACCGCGCCCCGCGCCGGTGAGGTCGCCGTACGGGCGGTGCGGCAGGTGCCGGAGGCGCGGAGGGCGGCGGCCACGGTGGCGGCGGCCTCCTCGTCCTTGACCAGGAACGCCGTCGTGGGCCCCGATCCGGAGACCAGCGCGGCCAGGGCGCCGGCCGAGGTGCCGGTGGCGAGGGTGTCGGCCAGCGCGGGACGCAGGGAGAGGGCTGCGGGCTGGAGGTCGTTGGCGAGGGCACCCGCCAGGGCGGTCGGGTCGCCGGACCGCAGGGCGTCCAGCAGGGCGGGCGCGGCGGCCGGGGGCGGGACGTCCGTCCCGGCGGTGAGGCGGTCGAACTCCCCGTACACCGCCGGGGTCGAGAGCCCCCCGTCGGCCACGGCGAAGACCCAGTGGAAGACGCCGCCGACCTCCAGCGGGGTCAGCAGTTCACCGCGGCCGGTGCCCAGCGCGGCGCCGCCCAGCAGGGAGAAGGGGACGTCGCTGCCCAGCTCGGCGCAGATGGCGAGGAGCTCCTCGCGAGACGCCGGGGACGAGGCGCCGGCCGACCAGAGGGCGTCGCAGGCGAGCAGGGCGCCGGCGCCGTCCGCACTGCCGCCCGCCATCCCGCCGGCGACCGGGATGTCCTTGGCGATGTGGATGTGCACGTCGGGCGCGATGCCGTACCGGGCGGCCAGCGCCTCGGCGGCGCGGGCGGCGAGGTTGGTGCGGTCCAGCGGCACCTGGTCGGCGTCCGGCCCGGAGCAGGTGATCCGCAGCGACTCGGCCGGGGTGACGGTGATCTCGTCGTAGAGGGAGACGGCGAGGAAGACATTGGCCAGGTCGTGGAAGCCGTCGGGCCGGGCGGCGCCGACCGCGAGCTGCGCGTTGACCTTGGCGGGCACCCGTACGGTCACCGAGGAGCCGGGGACGGAGAGGACGGTCACGGCGGGGGCGGCCCCGGAGGCGCCGGACGCGGCCCCCGGGCGGACGCTCCCCGGGCGGCCGGTCACGGAAGAGCCGGTCCCGGAGGAACCGGGCGTGGAAAGGAAGGGCCCGGCGGGGGGCGGGGTGGTGTTCACGCTGGACGGGCCTCCGCGACGCGGGCGAACTCTTCGACGGTGAGCGACTCGCCGCGTGCCTGGGGAGAGATCCCGGCGGCGGTCAGGGCGGCCTCGGCGGCGGCGGGCGAGCCTGCCCAGCCGGCGAGCGCGGCCCGCAGGGTCTTGCGGCGCTGGGCGAAGGCCGCGTCCACCACGGCGAACACCTGCCGCTTGGTGGCGGTGGTGGCGACCGGTTCGGCACGGCGGACGAGCGAGACGAGCCCGGAGTCCACATTGGGCGCCGGCCAGAAGACATTGCGGCCGATCGCACCGGCCCGCTTGACCTCGGCGTACCAGTTGGCCTTGACCGAGGGGACGCCGTACACCTTGTTCCCGGGCCGCGCGGCGAGCCGGTCGGCCACCTCGGCCTGCACCATCACCAGGGTGCGCTCGATGGTCGGGAAGCGGTCGAGCATGTGCAGCAGCACCGGCACGGCGACGTTGTACGGGAGGTTGGCGACCAGCGCGGTGGGCGCGGGCCCCGGCAGTTCGCGCACCAGCATGGCGTCGGAGTGCACCAGGGCGAACCGGTCGGCGCGGCCGGGCATCCGGGCGGCGACGGTGGCGGGCAGCGCGCCGGCCAGCACGTCGTCGATCTCCACGGCGGTGACCCGGTCGGCCGCCTCAAGGAGCGCCAGGGTCAGCGAGCCGAGCCCGGGGCCGACCTCCACCACCACGTCGTCGGGGCGCACCTCGGCGGTGCGGACGATCCGCCGCACGGTGTTGGCGTCGATGACGAAGTTCTGACCGCGCTGCTTGGTGGGCCGTACGCCCAGCGCCGCGGCCAGTTCGCGGATGTCGGCGGGGCCGAGGAGGGCGTCGGGCTCAGTGGTGCTCACCCAGTACAGCCTACGGCCCCCCGGACGGCGCTCCTCCCGGGCCCGCGCCCCGCGGGGCCCACCCCGTTCCCGCGTGCCCGGACGCCGTACCCGTACCCGTACGGTCCGCCTGCCCGCACGCCCCCCGTACGGCCCCGGACGCCTCAGGAGCGCAGCCGGATGCCGCAGTGCGGCCAGGGACTGGCGCCGCGCTGGATGTAGAGCTTCTTGGCCCGGTGGGTCTGCTCGGCGGCCGAGGCCTCCTGGGCGGTGCCGGTGCCGCCGAGGGCGTGCCAGGTGGCCGGGTCGAACTGGTAGAGCCCGCCGTACGTCCCCGAGGCGTCCACCGCGTCCGGGCGGCCGCCGGACTCGCACAGGGCGAGCGCGGCCCAGTTGAGCCCGTCGGCGCCGGGGACCGGGCCGTGGCCCGGGCGGGGCCGGGGCCGGGTGCCGACCCGGACCAGCCGGGCGACCGGCGCCCGGACCAGTTCGTCGGAGATCCGGCGCGGCTTCTGCCGGACCCCGTTGACCGTGCGGACGGCGTAGGTGATCCGGCGGGCGCCCGGGCGGCCCTGGCGGTCGATCACCTCGGTGCCGGTGAGCAGGGCGGGGTCGTTCCGGCGCTCCACCGGGTACGGGACGGCCACCTCCCGCACCTCCTCGCTCGCGCTGATCCGCATGACGGTGATCGTCTGGCCGTCGCGCGGGAAGCTGTCCAGCGGTACGGAGGTGGTGTCCTGCGGCCCGAGGGTGAGCCCGGCCCGCTCGACGGCCTCCCGGACGGTGGCGGCGTTGGTGCGGACGGTGCGCTCGCGGCCGTCGGCCATGAAGGTGACGGCGCGCTCGGTGCGTACGTCCAGGGTGAGGCCCTGGCGGGCGATGGGCGCCGAGCGGGAGACCGAGAGGTACGCCCCCTCCGCCCGGACGCCGAGCTGGCGCAGCGCCTCCGCCACGGTGCCGGCGGTGGTCCACACCTGGCGCCGCCGGCCGTCCAGGGTGAGGGTGACCGGGCGGCCGTAGCGGACCACCACCTCGTCGCCGTTGGCCAGGGCGGCGCCGGCTCCGGGGGCCACGATGTCGTGCGGGCCGACCGGTACGCCCTCGTGGGCGAGCAGCTCGTCCACGTCGTCCGCGAAGGTGTGCAGGGTGCGGGGCGTCCCGTCGACGGTGAGCAGCACCTCCTTGTCGTCGGCGACGAAGGCGGTGGTGCCGCCCGCGAGCGCGGCGACCACCAGCGCCCGGGGCACCAGCCGCCGCAGCGCCTGGGGCGAGGCGAGCCCGCGTCCGAACCCGGGCCCGAGCCCGAGCGCGGGTCCTAGTCCGAGCGCGGGTCCTAGTCCGAGCCCGGCGGCGGGGCGGCGGGCGGCGGGCCGGGGGACGATCACGGTCCTGGCCTCGTCCGGCACCGGGACGGGCGGGGGCGCCGCCGCCCGGGCCGCCCCCGGATGGACGAACCACGGCTGCTCGGGACCCCAGGAGGGAGCGGCCTCCGGCTGCGGCGGGGCGGCGGACCCCGCCGGGGCAGGGAGGGAGGCGGCGGGGACGGTGGGGAGGGAGGCGGCGGGGAGGGAGGCGGCGGGGACGGTGGGGCACTCGGCGAAGCCCCACCCGGGCGAGTCCGGAAGGCAGCCGGGAGGCGGTCCCTCGGGCTCGGGGGAGACGTGGCCGCCGCCCCAGCCGGAATGGTGGCCGGGGCCACAGCCGTCATCGCGGTCATAGCCGTAGTCGCAGCCGTAGCCGTAGTCATAGCCATAGCCGTCATCACGGTCGGCGGAGCAGTCGTCGGGGGCACCGAGGTAGGTGTCGTACAGCAGGGTGTACGCCTCGGTGGGGCCGGGCGGTGGACCGTACGCGGACGGCGGCGGGGCGTACGCCGGTGGCGGCGGGCCGTACGCGTACGCGGGCGGTCCGTACACCGGCGGCGCGGGCTCGTACGCCGGCGACGGGGACCCGTACGCGCCCGGGGGCCCGTACACCGGTGGCGGGCCGTACCCCGGGGGCGGGGGGCCGAACTCGTACGGCGGCGGCCCGTACGCGTACAGCGGGGGCCCGAAGCCCTCCCCGGGCGGCGGCCCGTACGCGTACGGCGGGAGGCCCGGCGGCTCGAAGCCGTCACCCGGCGGGCCGGAGCCGTACGGCGGGGGGCCGGAGCCGTACGGCGCGGTCCCGTCCTCGGGCGGCGGGGGCGCGGCCCCGGCGTGGGGGCTGCCCTGGGAGGTGCTCACGAGGCCCGGACCCTAGCGGAGCGCCCGTCACTCTCCAAAGCGGCTCGGCCACCCGGCGTCACCGACCGGGCGTCAGTACGTTTCGGTGCGCCCCGACGCGTCAGTAGTCGAACGCCCGGGCGGTGTTGTCCGCGATCGCCGCCGCCAGCACGTCCTCGTCCAGCCCCTTCACCGCCGCCATGGCGCGCAGGGTGACCGGGATCAGATAGGGCGCGTTGGGCCGGCCCCGGTAGGGCGCCGGGGTGAGGAAGGGGGCGTCGGTCTCGACCAGCACGAGTTCCGGCGGGGCGACCGCGAGCGCGCCCCGCAGCGGCTGGGCGTTCTTGAAGGTGACGTTCCCGGCGAAGGACATGAAGTAGCCGGCGCCGGCGCAGATCCGGGCCATCTCGGCGTCGCCCGAGTAGCAGTGGAAGACGGTCCGCTCGGGCGCGCCCTCCTCCGCGAGGATCCGCAGCACATCGGCGTGGGCCTCGCGGTCATGGATGACCAGCGCCTTGCCGTGCCGCTTGGCGATCTCGATGTGGGCCCGGAAGGAACGCTCCTGGGCGGCCATCCCCTCGGGCCCGGTGCGGAAGTGGTCGAGCCCGGTCTCCCCGACGGCCCGCACCTGGTCCAGGGCGGCCAGCCGGTCGATCTCCGCCAGCGCCTCGTCCAGGGCCGCGTCGCCGCCCGCCTCCCTGGCCCCCTGCCGCGACCAGCCGTCCTGATCCCCCAGGACGATCCGGGGCGCCTCGTTCGGGTGCAGGGCCACGGCGGCGTGCACCCGCTCGTACTGGGCGGCCGTCTCCGCCGCCCACCGGGAGCCCTTGAGGTCGCAGCCGACCTGGACCACCGTCTCCACGCCGACGGCGGCGGCCTTGGCGAGGGCCTCGTCCACCGTGCCGGACTGCATGTCGAGGTGGGTGTGCGAGTCGGCGACCGGCACCCCGAGGGGCTCGGGCAGCGGCGGCGGGGCGTCCTTGGAGCTCATGCCCCGATCGTACGAGGGGGCGGGGGCGCGGGAGTCCGGAGGTATCGGGTGCACTCCGGTACGCGCCGGGGCCCGCACGCTCCGGTACGCGCCGGGGCCCGCGCCCCGTCGGCACGGGAGGCGCGGGCCCCGGTGGTTCTGGTCCCGGCCCCGGCCCCGGACCGGGTTCGGGTCCCGGATCCGGTTCGGTTCCGGTCCCTTCGGCTTCAGCGGCGGGGGAGCCGGGGGCGGCTCAGCGGCGCTGGAAGGGGTGGAACAGGTCCGAGAGGTGCCACTGCCTGCCCTCCGGCAGCACCGGTTCGGCGGGGAGTTCCCGGGCGGGCTCCTGGCCGAGCGGTCCGGCGGTGGCGATCGGGGCGGCGGCGGCCGCGGCGGGGTGGCTCCCCGCGCTGGTGGCCCCGGCACCGGTCCCGGTCCGGGTGCCGTTCCGGGCGTGCCGGGCGGCCCGGGTGGACCGGCGGGACTGCGCGGCCATCAGGTCGAGGACCGAGGACACCTGGCCCGAGCGCATGATGCGGACGACATGGCCGCCGCAGTTGAGGCAGGTGGGGCGGGAGAGCGGTGACGGCACCCGATTCCCGTTCGCCTTGTAGACGACGAACTCGCCCCCGTGTATGTCGGTGTGGTGCTCTATCTCGTACGCCTGCTCCCAGCCGTAACCGCAGCTCATGCAGGCGAAGGCATAGGCCTCGTGGGCGACCGGAGTGCTGGTGGTCTCGCTCATGCCGGCTCCTTTCCACTTGTCCCAGTGGACGCCTTCACCGGCGGGAGCGCCTAGCCACCTAGTCGAATGTTGGACCGGTCTTTTGGCTTCCCATGCCGAAGGGCGGGGCGCACGGTCAGGTCTTTGCTTTTTACGATAGTCCTTTACTCCGACCGGGGCCTTCCCGCTCCGCATTCTTTGCCGCCACCACGGCATCGAAGACCTCGCGCTTGGGTAGCCCGGTTTCGGCCGCGACCGCCGCGATGGCCTCCTTCCGCCGCTCCCCCGCCTCCTCGCGCACCCGCACCCTGCGTACCAGCTCAGCGGAGTCGAACGCGTCCGGCCCGGCCTCCGGGGCGCCGGAGACGACGACCGTGATCTCGCCACGTACGCCCTCGGCGGCCCAGGCGGCCAATTCGGCCAGCGGCCCGCGCTTGACCTCCTCGTACGTCTTGGTCAGCTCCCGGCAGACGGCGGCCCGCCGCTCCCCGCCGAACACCTCGGCCATCGCCGCCAGGGTGTCGTCCAGCCGGTGCGGCGCCTCGAAGTAGACGAGGGTCCGCCGCTCCTGGGCCACCTCGCGCAGCCGCCCGAGCCGCTCGCCCGCCTTGCGGGGCAGGAAGCCCTCGAAGCAGAAGCGGTCCACCGGCAGCCCGGAGAGCGCCAGCGCGGTGAGCACGGCGGACGGCCCGGGCACGGCGGTGACCCGGACGTCCCGCTCGACGGCGGCGGCGACCAGCCGGTAGCCGGGGTCGGAGACCGAGGGCATCCCCGCGTCGGTGACCAGCAGCACCCGGGCGCCACCGGTCAGCGCCTCGACCAGCTCGGGGGTGCGGGCCGCCTCGTTGCCCTCGAAGTACGAGACCACCCGGCCGCGCGTCTGCACGCCGAGCGCCTGGGTGAGCCGCCGCAGCCGCCGGGTGTCCTCGGCGGCCACCACATCGGCCGCCGCCAGCTCGGCGGCGAGGCGGGGCGGGGCGTCCGCGATCTCCCCGATCGGGGTTCCCGCGAGTACGAGCGTTCCGGTCGTTCCGGTCACCGTTCCAGTCACACCCGCCATCCTCCCAGGTGCGCGGCGCGCCCCCGGTCCCGCCCGGGGCGCCGGACCCGCACGGCTCGTGCGGCAGGTGCGCCTCCGGTCCCGCGCGGCCGGTGCGCCCGGCCGCCACCCGGCGGCGCGGGCCGGGACCGCGGTGGCCACCCGGTCGGCCGCCCGGCGCCCGCGACCGGTCCGTACGCCAGGCCCCCGGACGGTCCGCCGGCCGCCCGCGGGCCGCCCGGTGGCGGGGGCCCGCGCCCGTGCGGGATCAGTGGCGGAGACCCGGCCCCGGTGGCGGGTTCCCTACCATGGCGCGGTGACCAGTACAGCGCCCCAGGCCCGCCCGGCCCCCCAGCAGGACGCCCCACCGCCGCCGCCCGCCTGGCAGCGGCGGCTGCGCCGGTTCGGTCACGTGCCGGCGCCGGTCACCGGGCTGCGCGAGCGGCTGGTCCCCCCGTACGTCCGGCCCTCGGACCGGTTCCGGACCGTCCTCGGGGCCGGGCCCGAGCGGGCCGAACGGCTCTGGCGGCTGACCGCCTGGGCCGGGCCGCTGCTGGTGGCGCTGGTCGCCGGGGTGCTGCGGTTCTGGCGGCTGGGCGAGCCCCGGGCGGTGATATTCGACGAGACGTACTACGCCAAGGACGCCTGGGCGCTGATCCACCAGGGGTACGAGGGTGCCTGGCCGAAGGACGTCGACGCGTCGATCCTGGCGAACCCGGACGCGGTGCCGGTGCCGTCCGACCCCGGGTATGTGGTGCACCCGCCGGTCGGCAAGTGGGTCATCGGGGCGGGCGAGTGGCTGTTCGGCTTCGATCCGTTCGGCTGGCGGTTCATGGTGGCGCTGCTCGGCACGCTCTCCGTGCTGATGCTGTGCCGGATCGGGCGGCGGCTGTTCCGCTCGACGTTCCTCGGCTGTCTGGCCGGGCTGCTGCTGACGGTGGACGGCCTGCACTTCGTGATGAGCCGGGCCGCGCTGCTGGACCAGGTCGTCATGTTCTTCGTGCTGGCCGCGTTCGGCTGTCTGCTGCTGGACCGGGACCGGAGCCGGGCCCGGCTGGCCGCCGCGCTGCCGGTGGACGAGGACGGGGTGCTGCGGCCCGACAACCGGGTGGCCGAGAACCTGGGCCTGGGGTGGCGGCCCTGGCGGCTCGCGGCCGGGGTCATGCTGGGCCTGGCGTTCGCCACCAAGTGGAACGGCCTCTACATCCTGGCCGCCTTCGCGCTGATGGCCGTCCTCTGGGACGTGGGGGCGCGCCGGACGGCGGGTGCCTACCGGCCGTACCGCGCGGTGCTGCGCCGGGACGTGCTGCCGGCCTTCCTCTCCACGGTGCCGGTCGCCCTGGTCACGTACCTCGCCTCCTGGTCCGGCTGGATCCTCACCGACCGGGGCTACTTCCGCGACTGGGCCGAGCGGGACGGCGCGGGCAGCTCCTGGTCCTGGCTGCTCCCCGACTGGCTGCGCAGCCTCTGGCACTACGAGAACGAGGTCTACACCTTCCATGTCGGGCTGACCTCGGGCCACACGTACCAGTCCAACCCCTGGAGCTGGCTGGTCCTGGGCCGCCCGGTCTCCTACTTCTACGAGGACCCGGGCCCCGGCAAGGACGGCTGCCCGGTGGACGCCACCGAGAAGTGCGCCCGCGAGGTCCTGGCCCTCGGCACCCCGCTCCTCTGGTGGGCCGCCTGCTTCGCCCTGCTGTACGTCCTCTGGCGCTGGTTCTTCCGCCGCGACTGGCGGGCCGGCGCCATCCTCTGCGCGGTCGCGGCCGGCTGGGGGCCCTGGTTCCTGTACCAGGAGCGCACGATCTTCCTCTTCTACGCGGTCGTCTTCGTCCCGTACCTCTGCCTGGCGGTCGCCATGATGATCGGCGCCCTGCTCGGCCCACCCGGCCCCGACGGCACCCGGGAACGCCGCCGCACGGTGGGCGCCGTGGCCGCCGGCGTCCTGGTGCTGCTGATCGTCTGGAACTTCATCTACTTCTACCCGCTCTACACCGGGCAGCCGATCCCCATGGACGGCTGGCGGGCGCGGATGTGGCTGGACACGTGGGTGTGAGGGGGCGGGGGACGCGATCGGACTCGGTGCCCGCCGGGGTGCGCCGCGAGAGCGAGGCGGAAGCCCGGACTCACTTCGAGGAGTTGCTGGACGCGGCCGGTGAGGGCCGGGTGGTGACCGTGCGCCGGGGGCCGGGGCGGGCGGCGGCGGTCGTGGACGCCGAGCGGCTGCGCCACCACCTGGCCCTGGCCTGCCCGCCCAAGGCCCAAGCCGTGGCGGAGGGCGGTGGCTGGTCGATCTCGATCCCCGGGCTGCCGGTGACGGCCGATGGGGCGACCTTCGACGAAGCCGTCGCCGAGATGGCCGACGCTCTGCGCGAGTACGCCGAGGACTGGCAGGACCGGTTGCGCACAGCGCCCAACCACCGTGACCACTGGGGGCTGGTGCAGCTGATCGCCCTGAGCGACGACGAGCAGCTGACCGCGTGGCTGGTGGGGACGGGCCGTTGAGCCGACCGCTGCCGAACCGGAGCGCGGGGGGGGCGGAACTGGCCGGGAATCGGTGGGAGATGGCGGATAGTCGCGGCTGAACGGGCCGGTGATCGAACAAGGGTTCACGGTCGGGTAACGGACGGGCTCCGGTGGGTGGGTGTCCCGTACAGTGGTCGGCGCCTTTCTCTTGAACGCGTTCAAGGTGCTCGGGAGAGGCGGGCAGGGGGGTCGAGCCAACGGGGAGGGACCGGGAATGCGCAGTGGGGCCAAGACCGCCGTCATAGGCGGGGTGTTCGCCGTGGTGGCGAGCGGGGTGGGCTACGCGGGCTACAACCTGTGGAGCGGGATGACCGGCGGGACGGCCACCGCCGCCGCCGAGGCGCCGGTGAAGCGGACCGGGCCGGTGACGGCGGACGAAGTGGACGCCACCGTGAAGGACTTCTTCGGCGCCTGGGCGGAGGGGAACGAGGCAAAGGCGGCCCAGTTCACCAACGACCCGGTCGCCGCCGAGCCGGTGCTCGCCGCGTACCGGGCGGACGCGCACATCGGGGCGCTGAAGCTGACCCCGGGCAAGGCGACCGGGCCCAAGGTGCCGTTCACGGTCAATGCCACGCTGTCGTACGAGGGTGTGACCAAGCCCTTCCGGTACGCCTCCGAACTCACCGTCGTCCGGGGCCTGTCCACCGGGCTGCCGCGCGTCGAGTGGCAGTCGTCGGTGGTGCACCCGCAGTTGAAGGACGGTGAGCAGCTGCGGATCACCACCACCGGCGCGCCGCCCGTCAAGGCGGTGGACCGGAAGGGCCGGGAGCTGACGGCGAAGGCGTACCCCTCGCTGCGTCCGGTGCTGGAGCAGCTCCGGGTCGCGTACGGCACCAAGGCGGGCGGCAAGCCGGGCATGGAGCTGGTCGCCGCCCCGGCGGACGGCGCGGCCGGCGCGGGCACCACCGCCGCGCCCCGCACCCTGCTGGCGCTGCGCCCGGGCACGGCGGGCGAGCTGCGTACGACGATCGACGCGGAGGTGCAGGCGGCGGCCGAGCGGGCGGTGCGGGGCTTCCCGGAGTCCTCGGTGGCCGCCGTCGAGCCGAGCAGCGGCGCGATACGGGCGGTCGCCAACAACCGGTCGGACGGCTTCAACGCCGCCTTCCTCGGCAAGCAGGCGCCCGGCTCCACGATGAAGATCGTCACGGCGGCGCTGCTGCTGGAGAAGAACCTGGTCGCCGCCGACCGCCCGGCCGAGTGTCCGCGCGAGGCGATGTACCAGGGGCGGGTCTTCCACAACCTGGACAACTTCGACCTGCCGGCCGGCAGCCCCTTCAGCGAAAGCTTCAAGCGCTCCTGCAACACCGCCTTCATCAAGCTGATCGACGACACCAAGGACGACGCCGCCCTCGCCAAGGAGGCCCGGGACGTCTTCGGCATCGGGCTCGACTGGGGCACCGGCGTCCCCTCGCAGGACGGCTCGGTGCCGGAGTCGAGCGGCGGTGAGGCGGCGGCCCAGTACATCGGACAGGGCACGGTCCAGATGAACGCCCTCAATGTGGCCTCGCTGGCCGCCACCGCCAAGAGCGGCGGCTTCCGGCAGCCGGTGCTGGTGGACCGCTCCCTGAACGACAAGCCGCCCGCCACCGCCGCGCGCCCGCTGGACCCGTCCGCCGCCCGGCAGCTCCGCGCGCTGATGCGGGCGACCGCGACGAGCGGCACCGGCGCCAAGGCGATGGCCGGGGTCGGCGGTGACAAGGGCGCCAAGACCGGTTCGGCCGAGGTCGACAACCAGGGCCAGTCGAACAGCTGGTTCGCGGGGTACGCCGACGACCTGGCCGCCGCGGCGGTGGTCCAGTCCGGCGGCCACGGCGGCGACGCGGCCGGCCCGGTGGTGGCGGCGGTGCTCAAGGCCCGGTGAGGGGGCTGGGCGGGGTTCGGTCCGGAGGCCTGCCGGGCCGGAGGCCTGCCGGGCCCGGCAGCCTCAGGGCCCGGACTGTGGTCGCGCCGGACTGTGCCGGACCGGGGCCGCGCGGAACCCGGTTGGACCGGGACCGCGCCGGTCCGGGACCGTGCCGAACCCGCGGCGGGCCGCCGGGCCCACGACCCGGCTCCCCGGCCCCACCCCCCGGGCCCGGACCCGGCTCGGCCCCGGCGTGCCGAAGGTCACTCGCGTGGCTGTTACATGTACCGCTAGCGTGCGGGGCATGAACGCCTCCGCGAACCACCGCGCCCGGGGCCGGGCGGCGCGCACCGGACGTGCCGAACGTAACGGACATACCGGACGTACCGCATGACGCCGCTGGTCGCCGCCGCCGTACTGATCGCCGCCGTGACGCACGCGAGCTGGAACGCCGTCGCCCATCACATCCGCGACCAGCTGCTCTCCTTCACCCTCATCTCCGGCGGCGGGGCGGCCATCGGCGCCGTCCTCGCCTGCTTCGCCCCGTTCCCGGCCGCCGGCGCCTGGCCGTACCTGGCCCTCTCGGCCGCGATCCACGTCGGCTACATGGGGCTGCTGATGCGGTCGTTCCGGCTCGGGGACTTCGGCCAGATGTATCCGATCGCCCGTGGTACGGCTCCGCTGGTGGTCACCGTGGTCGCCGCGCTGCTGCTGCACGAGGTGCCGGACGGCTGGGGCCTGACCGGGGTCGCGGTGGCCAGCGCCGGACTGGTGGGGCTCGCCCTCTGGGGCGTCCTCCCCCTGGGCGGCCGGCGCCGGACGGGAGGTCACCCCGGCTGGCCCGCCGTGACGGCCGCGCTGGCGACGGGGCTGGCGATCGCCGGGTACACCGTGGTGGACGGCATCGGCGTCCGCGCCTCGGGCACCCCGCTCGGCTACATCGCCTGGCTGATGATCGTCCAGGGCCTGGTCATCCCGCTGTACGCCCTCCACGCCCGCCGCGCCCGCCTCGCCGCCGACCTGCGCCCGCACGCCGCCCGCGGCCTGCTGGGCGCCGCGCTCTCGGTGGCGGCGTACGGCCTGGTCCTCTGGGCCCAGACCCGCGCCCCGCTCGCCCCGATCGCCGCCCTCCGGGAGTCCTCCATCATCGTCGGCGCGGCGATCGGCGCCCTGTTCTTCAAGGAACGCTTCGGCGCCCCGCGCATCGCCGCCGCCGGTCTGATGGTCGTCGGCATCGGCCTGATGCTGCACTCGGGCTGACGGCCGGGCGCACGCCGATCCTCCGGGTGCGTCCCGGGGCGTCAGCCCTCCCGCAGCCGCGTGAACCGTTACGGCGACGGGATGAGGCGCACTGCTGTCACGGTGAGTGCCGCCCGGGCCACGTAGTAGACGACGAAGGCGCCGCCGACTGTGACGGTGCGACGGTCCCGCTCACCGTTCATCGCCACGGATCCATGCCCGTAGGGGTCCCGTCCCAGGGTGCGCTCCATCGCGGACCGGAAGGAGTCGGGGTTACGCATCCGCTTGAGAGCATCCTCGGCGGGCGGCGCGTAGGCGATCACATATCGGCTCACGCGGCGCCCCCCTCGGCGCGCAACCGCGCGAAGATTTCCTCGTCCTCCTCGTCCGAGGCCAGTACCACGATCCACCGCCGGACGATGTCGTACAGCTCGTCCACGTCGGCGGCGTCGATCTCCTTGTCGAACCGCTCCCGATCCTCCGGCGGAAGTGCCGCGCGGATGCCGCCGATCGTGGCCGGCACCTCCACCCGCTCGCCCCGTCGCATCGTCCAACGGACATCGCCCTCGGCCATCGCCGCCTCCTGTCTGCCCCACCGAACTGTGGTCTCCACCACCGTAGTCAGCCCACCGGACCGGCTCAGGACAAACCACCCGAACGGGGGGCACGTGCGCTTCCAGGGCCGGGCGCCTGGTGTTCGCGCGGCCGGAACGGCGCTGCCGGCACCGGTGGGTGACCCGGCGACCCGTGCGCCGGGTGACCGAGCCCCGGGGCCGGTCGCGAGGGGGACACCCGTAGGGCCGCCGGCCGGGGGCGGGGTCAGCCGATCGACGTGCGGACGGCTCGGATCAGGGCCTGGGCGCGGGGGTCGGCGGTGACGCCCTTGCGCATGCCGTTGGTGACGTAGCCGAAGGCGATGCCCGAGGCCGGGTCGGCGAAGCCGAGCGAGCCGCCCCGGCCGGGGTGGCCGAAGCTGTCCGGGGAGAGCAGGGGCGCGGCCGGGCCGTGCAGCATGTAGCCGAGGCCGAACCGGGTGCCGACCACCAGCACCCGGTCCGGTCCCGCCGACTCCTCGGTACGGGCCATGGCCAGGGTGGCGGGCGC
This sequence comes from Streptomyces pyxinae, assembly GCF_024756275.1. Classification (GTDB taxonomy): domain Bacteria; phylum Actinomycetota; class Actinomycetes; order Streptomycetales; family Streptomycetaceae; genus Streptomyces; species Streptomyces pyxinae. The sequence goes on from NZ_JANUGQ010000034.1 coordinate 15,621, forward strand.
GAAGAGGCGGTGGCCGTCGACCGGGCCGAGCAGGGCGGCGTAGAACCGGGCCAGCGCCCGGGCGGTGGAGACGCCGCCGGACGCGGGGGCCTCGGCGGCCCGGTACGCGGGGTCGTTCTCGTCCGGCAGCGGGTCGATGACGCCGAACGCCCGGCGGGTCAGCGACTCCGGGTCCCGGTAGGCGTCGGCCACCGAGCGCTTGGGACGCAGCCGGAGCCCGCCGCCGCCCGCCGCCGTCTCGGGCTCCGCCACCGGGCCGATCCGGCCGACCCGGTGCGCCTCGTCGGGCGGCAGGCCGATCCACAGGTCCAGGCCGAGCGGGCGGGCGATCTCCTCGGCGACCCAGCGCCCGATGGTCCGGCCGGTGACCCGGCGCACCAGGCCGGCGAGCAGCCAGCCGTAGGTGTGGGCGTGGTAGCCGTGGTCGGTGCCCGGCTCCCAGACCGGCGGCTGCGCGGCGATCGCGGCCATGGTGGCGTCCAGGTCGCGGGCCTGCTCCGGGGTGAGCGGACGGTCCAGCACCGGGACGCCGGCGCGGTGGGCCAGCAGATGGCGGACGAGCGTCCGTTCCTTGCCGGCCGCCTTGAACTCGGGCCAGTAGGTGCCGACCGGGGCGTCCAGGTCGAGCTGGCCGCGCTGGTGGAGCAGGAGCGGTACGGCGGCGGCCACGCCCTTGGTGGCCGAGCGCACCACCTGGGCGGTGTCCACGGCCCACGGCCGCGTACCGGAGACGTCCCGGGTGCCGGCCCAGAGGTCGACCACCTTCCGGCCGTCCCGGTGGACGGCGAGGGCCGCGCCCCGCTCGCCGCGCTGCTCGAAGTTGCGGACGAACGCCTCCCGGACCGGCTCGAAGCCCGCCGCCACCGTGCCCTGGACGTCCACGTCCGCTCCCCTTCCCGCGCCTTCGGCCGCCATCGGCCCGGGTCCATGGTGCAACGGCTCAGTGGGCCGCCGGATTCCGGGTGGGCCGGGCGGTCGGGTCGAAGCCGAACGGCAGCTCCAGCCGGTTGCGGCGCATCAGCTCCTCGTCGGCCAGCAGCTGTCCGGTCGGGCCGTCGGCGGCGATGACGCCCTCGCTGAGCACCACCGCGCGGGGGCAGAGCTCCAGCGCGTACGGCAGGTCGTGGGTGACCATCAGCACGGTGACGTCCAGCGACCGCAGGATGTCGGCCAGCTCCCGGCGGGAGGCCGGGTCCAGATTGGAGGACGGCTCGTCGAGCACCAGGATCTCCGGCTCCATCACCAGCACGGTGGCCACCGCCACCCGGCGCCGCTGGCCGAAGGAGAGGTGGTGCGGGGGCCGGTCCGCGTAGCCGGCCATGCCGACCCGCTCCAGCGCCCGGGTGACCGCGCGCTCCAGTTCCTCGCCCCGCGTCCCGGCCGCCGCCGGGCCGAAGGCCACGTCCTCGCGGACGGTCGGCATGAAGAGCTGGTCGTCCGGGTCCTGGAAGACGATGCCGACCTTCCGGCGGATCTCCGCCAGGTGTTCCTTGCCGACCGGCAGCCCGGCGACCGTCACCGTGCCCGCGCCGCCGGTGAGGATGCCGTTGAGGTGGAGGACGAGGGTGGTCTTGCCGGCGCCGTTGGGCCCCAGCAGCGCCACCCGCTCGCCGCGCTCCACGGTGAGGTCGACGCCGAAGAGCGCCTGGTGGCCGTCGGGGTAGGCGTACGCGAGGCCGCGTACGTCCAGCGAGGGCACGAAGGACATGGTCATGGGGTCCATCCCACCAGACGGACGGGGGCGGGCGGACGGACACCGGTCGTCCGACGGACAAGGGCCGCCGGAGGGACACGGACGCCGACCACCCGAAGGACCGGGCCCGCCGCGCGGACACCGGTCGCCCGGCGGACCCGGCGAACCCGGACACCGGCCGCCGGACGGACACCGGTCGTCCACCGCACACCGGCCGCCGGACGCCCCGGGCTCGTCGCGCGGGCCGGGGCGGCGGTCACAGGGCCCAGCCCAGCAGGCAGACGGCGAGGGCGGCGGCCGGGAGCGCGGCGGCGGCCGTCCACTGGGCGCGGGAGGCGGTGACCTCGTCGATGACCGGCATGGAACCGGCGTAGCCGCGGCTCACCATGGCCAGGTGGACGCGTTCGCCGCGCTCGTAGGAGCGGATGAACAGCGCGCCCGCCGTCTTGGCCAGGACGCCCCAGTGCCGCACCCCGGTCGCCTCGAAGCCGCGCGAGCGCCGGGCCACCGACATCCGGCGCATCTCGTCCGAGATCACATCGCCGTACCGGATCATGAACGAGGCGATCTGCACCAGCAGCGGCGGCAGCCTCAGCCGCTGGAGGCCCAGCAGCAGGGCGCGCAGCTCGGTGGTGGCGGCCAGCAGCACCGAGGCGGTGACGCCCAGGGTGCCCTTGGCCAGGACGTTCCAGGCGTCCCACAGCCCGGGGACGGAGAGCGGGACGCCGAGGACCGAGATGTGCGCGCCCGGCACCACGAACGGCATCAGGAACGCGAACGCCACGAACGGCACCTCGAAGACCAGCCGCCGCAGCAGGAAGCCGGCCGGGACCCGGGCCAGCACGGCGACGGCGGCGAGCAGCCCGGCGTACAGCGCGAAGGCCCAGATCGCGGTGCGCGGGGTGGAGACCACCACGAGCACGAAGCAGAAGACGGCGGCGAGCTTGCAGTGCGGGGGCAGCGCGTGCACCGGCGAGTGACCGTGCCGGTAGAGCTTGTGGGCGTGGCCCGCACCCATCTCAGACGGTCTCCCTGGGCGCCTCGGACGACCGGGCGGGCCGGTCGTCGTCGCCCCCGGCCGAGCGGCGGCGCACCACCCGGAAGACCCCGGTGCCGACCGCGACCGTGGCGCCGACCCCGATCACGCCCGCCAGGCCGCCGGAGACCCGGGGGTCGCTGATGCCGCTGACGCCGTAGTCCGCGAGCGGGGAGTCGGCGGACGCGTGGTCCCGGACGTTCTTGTCGATGCCCTGGTCGGCGGCGACCTTCTCCAGGCCGTCGGGGCTGGCGGAGGCGTAGAACGAGACCAGACCGGCCAGCACCAGCGCGGCGCCCAGGCCGGCGGCCCAGAGCGCCCGCACCGACCGGTGCGCGGGGGCGGGGGCCGGGGTGGGGGCCGGGGAGGCCGGGGCGTCGACCAGTTCGCCGTTGACCCGGAGCTTGAGCGGGGCGGTCAGCCCGCGCGCCCCGTACACCAGGTCCGGGCGCACCGCGAGGACGGCGCTGACGGTGGCGGCGGTGATCAGTGCCTCACCGACGCCGATCAGCACGTGCACCCCGACCATGGCGGTGAACACCTGGCCCAGCGGCACACTGGTGGTGCCGCCGACGGCGTAGATCGCCGTGAAGGCCACGGCCGCGGCCGGCACCGACACCAGGGCGGAGACGAACGCGGCCACGGTGACCGAGCGGCGCTTGCGCGGGAGCAGCTTCACCAGGCCGCGGAAGAGCGCGTACGCGACGACGACGGTGACCACGCCCATGTCGGTGATGTTGACGCCCAGCGCGGTGAGGCCCCCGTCCGCGAAGAGCACCCCCTGGAGCAGCAGGACCACCGAGACGCACAGCACCCCCGTACCCGGGCCGACGAGTATCGCGGCGAGCGCCCCGCCGAGCAGATGACCGCTGGTGCCGGCGGCCACCGGGAAGTTGAGCATCTGGACGGCGAAGATGAACGCCGCCACCAGGCCGGCGAGCGGGGCGGTGCGTTCGTCCAGCTCCCGGCGGGCGCGGCGCAGCGCCACGGCGACGGCCCCGGCGGCGACGACACCGGCTGCGGCGCAGACGGGCGTGTTGATGAAACCGTCGGGTACGTGCATGACGGGCACCGCTTTCGGACACGGGGTGCGGCGGGGTACCGCGCGGGGACCCTTCGATGATGGTTCCTCCTGCGAATCGGTCGCAAGAGCGAGCAGGTCACAAATGCGCCGGAGCCGCGCCGGAGCCGTCCGGGGTGCCCGACCGGGCCGGGCGGGCCGTACCGATCAATGGGACATTGGTAGACGAATACCGCGCAGTGGTGCCGGAAGGCGAACACCGGGCAGGCGGAGAGAAGACAGCAGAAGCGAAGCCGGAAGAGAAGACGGAAGAAGCGAAAACGGAAGACGGAAGACGGAAGCCGGAGACAGAAAGCCGGAAGCCGGAAGCCGGAAGAAGAACCGAACAGCACGGAGCAGCACGGAAGAGCACCGCAGTGACGCAGCAGTGAAGGTGTGGAGTGTGAGGAGCGGACCCATGTGCCCCGGCGACGGAGCCCCGCTGGACGAGCCGCGTGCCGGACGCGCGTACGCGGACACCGACGGGGGCGTGGAACTGTACGAGTCCGGCGAGGACGAGGAAGCCGGGGGCGGCGGCCCGGCCGGCGCGACCGCCGCCACCGTCGGGCGGGTCGAGGAGCGGGCCCGAGCGCTGATCGTCACCGAGGGGCCGCTCTCCCGGCCGGTCCCGGTGGCGCTGCGGTACGACCCGGACGACGAGCCCGGAGTCGTACTCCTGGGCTTCCCCGGCGGTGCGGAGTGGGTGCTGCCGCGCGCGCTCCTGGAGGACGGGCTGCGGGCCCCGGCGCACAGTGGCGAGGTGGACGTCTGGCCGTGCGGGCGGGTGCAGACGGTGGTGGAGCACCACTCCACCGACGGGACCGAGATCGCCCAGTTCGACTCCGCCGCGCTGCTGCGCTTTCTGCGGCGTACGTACGCCGCCACCGCGTCGCCCATGACACGGTGACGGCGTCCCGCCGACGGGAGGACCGACCGGAAACCGACCGGAAGGCCGGCGTCCGCCACGGCATTCGTACGAGTGCGGTGACCGGGGCCGCCGGGGCGGTCAGACCCGGCTGAGCTCCCGGTCGGTGTCACCGGCGGCCGGGGCCGGGCCGGCGGCCAGGGCCTCGCCCTCCACGTCCACCCGGGGCAGTATCCGGTCCAGCCAGCGCGGCAGCCACCAGGCGGCGCGGCCGAGCAGGGCGAGTACGGCGGGGACGATCGCCATCCGCACCACGAAGGCGTCGAACAGCACGGCCACGGCGAGCCCGAAGCCGATCATCTTCACCATCTGCTCGCTGGAGCCGATGAAGCCGGCGAAGACCGCGATCATGATCACGGCGGCGGCGGTGACCACCCGGGCGCCGTGCCGGAAGCCGGTGACGATCGCCTCGCCGGGCCGCTCCCCGTGGGCGTACGCCTCCCGCATCCGGGTGACCAGGAACACCTCGTAGTCCATGGCCAAACCGAAGACCACGCCCACCATGAAGATCGGCATCATGCTCATCACCGGGCCGGTCTGCTCGACGCCGAAGACCTGGCCGAGCCAGCCCCACTGGAAGACGGCCACGACCGCGCCGAGCGCCGCCACCACGGAGAGCAGGAAGCCCAGCGCCGCCTTCAGCGGGACCAGCACCGAGCGGAAGACCACCGTCAGCAGCACGAAGGCCAGTCCCACCACGAGCGCCAGATAGGGCACCAGGGCGTCGTTCATCTTCTGCGAGAAGTCGATGTTCATCGCGGTCGCGCCGGTGACCAGCACCTGGTCGCCGCTCCGCTCCCGGATCGTGTGCACCAGGTCCTCGGTGCCGGCCGAGGAGGGCCGGTCCCCGGGGACGACGGTGATGATCGAGGTGTCGCGGGCCTCGTTGGTCATCGGCGGGGTGACGGCGACGACCCCGTCCAGGCCCTTGATCTCCCGGACCGTGCGGTCGGCGGTGGCCCGGTCGCCGTCGACCACCACCATCAGCGGGCCGTTGGCGCCGGGGCCGAAGCCCTCGGAGATCAGATCGTAGGCGCGGCGCTGGGTGGTGGAGGTGGGCTGGGCGCCCTCGTCGGGCAGACCCATCTCCAGCGAGGCGGCCGGTACGGCGACGGCACCGAGGCCGATGACCCCGGCCAGCAGCACCGTGACCGGGCGGCGCAGCACCAGCCGGGCCCAGCGGGTGCCCGCGTTGGGCTTGCCGGGCCGGGCGGCGGACGGGTCCGCGGGGGCGGTGCGCGCCTCACCGCTCTCACCGTTCGCATTGTTCTCGTTGCTTGTGCGGCTCTTGCGGCTCTTGCGGCTCTGGATGAAGCGCCCGGCGTAGCCGAGGAAGGCCGGGATGAGGGTGAGCGCCACCAGGACGGCGATCACCACCGTACCGGCGGCGGCGAAGCCCATCTTGGTGAGCATCGGGATGTCCACCACCGCGAGCCCGGCCAGCGCGATGACCACGGTGAGCCCCGCGAAGACCACGGCCGATCCGGCGGTGCCGACGGCCCGGCCCACGGCCTCCTCGCGTTCCCGGCCCTCGGCCAGCTCGGCGCGGTAGCGGGAGACGATGAACAGCGCGTAGTCGATGCCGACGGCGAGGCCGATCATCATGGCGAGGGTGGAGGTGGTGGAGCCGAGGTCCAGGGTGCTCGCCAGCGCGGTGATGGCCGAGACACCGATGCCCACCCCGATCAGGGCGGTGACCAGCGGCAGTCCGGCGGCGACCAGCGAGCCGAAGGTGATGACCAGGACGATGCCCGCGAGCACCACGCCGACGATCTCGCCGGCGCCGGTCTCCGGCATGGTCTGGAGGGCGTCACCGCCGATCTCCACGGTGACCGGGCCCTTGCCCGCCTCGGCGCCGGTGTGCTCCAGCGCCTCGCGGGTGGCGTCGGTCAGCTCCATGTTGCCGGCCTTGTACGACACCCGGACGTAGGCGATGGCGCCGTCCCGGGAGACCGCGCCCGAGGTGTACGGGTCGGTGACCTCGCCCACCTGGTCGGAGCCGGACTTCAGCTCACCGACCGTCTTCATGACCAGCGCCTTGTTGGCGGGGTCGGTCATCTTCTGCCGGTCGGGCGCCCGGAAGACGACCCGGGCGGTGGCGCCGTCGGCACCGGCGGCCGGGAAGCGCTCGTCCAGCAGGTCGAAGGCGCGCTGCGCCTCGGTGCCGGGTATGGAGAAGGAACTGGAGGTGGCGGCGGGCGCGGAGGCCGCGCCCACTCCGGCGAGTGCCAGCAGCGCGATCCATAGCAGGGTCACGAAGTGGCGCCGCCGGAAGGCGAAGCGGCCGAGTCGGCTGAGGAAGGTGGCCACGGGGCGTCTCCCGGTGGTTGGAACGGTACGGGACATGGGGAGCCGGCCCGACGCGCGAGCGGTACGTGTCAGGTGGGTGGGGGTGGTGCTGGGTGGGGGGGTGCTGAGTGGGGGTGTCGGCCACGGGGTGGGGAGCCCCGGGGCGGTCAGGGGGTGGTCAGGTGGCGGTCGGGACAGGTGGGATCGGAGGGTGAGGTGAGGGTGCGGGCCCGTGTCCCTCGGGAGGTCAGACGCCGAGAGCGGGAAGCACCACCGCGTCCACGTACTCCGCCAGGAACGCCCGGTCGACGTCCCGGCCCTCGATCAGCGGGAGGGCGGTGAAGGCCCCGACGAGCATGTGCGGGACGAACTTCAGCGCCGGGTTGTCGGCGGCGACCTCACCCCGCGCCACCGCACGTGTCAGCACCCCGTGCAGCCCCGTCACCTCGGGCTCCACCAGCAGCTCGCGGAACGCCGTGAGCAGATCGGGGTTGTCGTGCACGGCGTGGGCGAGGCCCCGCATCAGCGCGCAGTCCCGCTCCATCCGGCTGTCGTCGGAGAGCTCCACCATGGCGTGGAAGTCGCCCCGGAGCGTGCCGGTGTCGATGTCGCCCATGTGAAGGGGCTTGTCGTGCCGCAGGGCGTGCGCCACCAGCTCGGGCTTGCTCCCCCACTGGCGGTAGAGGGTGGCCTTGCTGGCGCGGGTACGGGTGGCGACGGCGTCCATGGTGAGGGCGTCGTAGCCGACCTCCCGGAGCAGGTCGAGCACGGCCCCGTACAGCTCGGACTCGCGTTCCGGGGTGAGTCTGCTGCGGGGCGGGGTCATGCGCGGCCTCTCGGAGGGGTGTCGCGGTGCGGTCGGACGCGCCCGCGCAGCACGGGATATGGCGCTGCGCGCCCGCGCACCAGGGGGTACGGGCTCCATCGAAACGAAACCGTTTCGTACAGCAGAGCCTAGATCAGGTCTCCGCGAAACGAAACCGTTTCGCACGTGTTCCGCCTCACGCCGCCCCACGCCGCCCCACGCCGGTTCCCGGGGCCCGGCGGCGCCCGGCGGACCGCCGCCGGCAGCACCTACGCGGCCCGCCCGGTACGACCGCGCACGCCCGGCCCGGCAGCCCGTGCCCGCCCGGGCCCGGTGCCACCGCGCTGGTCAGGCGGCCGAGTTGCCCCGCTCCCGGTGCGCCGAAAGCATGGGCCATGTGAGCAGCGAGCGCGCGTACCTCAGGTACCCCCATCTCCACCAGGACCTGCTGTGCTTCGTCGCCGAGGACGACCTCTGGGTCGCCCCGCTCGGCGACGGCGACGATCCGCCGGGCCGGGCGTGGCGGGTGACCGCGGACCGGACCCGGGTCGGCCACCCGCGCTTCTCGCCGGACGGGCGGTTCCTGGCGTACACGAGCTGGCGGAGCATGGCCCCGGAGATCCATCTGACCCCGGTGGACGGCGGCACCGCGCGGCGGCTGAGCCACTGGGGGTCGTTCGACACCCGGGTGTGCGGCTGGAGCCCGGACGGGGACATCCTGGCCGTCGCCTCGCACGGGCAGCCGTTCTCCCACTTCTCCTGGGCCTACACCGTGCCGACCAGCGGGGAACCCGGGAAGCGCCTGCCCTGGGGGCCCGTCTCGGACATCGCCGTCGCGGAGCTGGACGGTCAGCACCGGACCCTGCTGCTGACCGGCAAGCCCCCGCACGAGCCGGCGGCCTGGAAGCGCTACCGGGGCGGGGCGACCGGGCGGCTGTGGCTGCACGGCGAACGGCTGCTGCCCGATCTCGAAGGGCACCTGGACTGCCCGATGTTCGTGGCCGGCCGGATCGCGTTCCTCTCCGACCACGAGGGCGTCGGCAACCTCTACTCCTGCCTGCCGGACGGGACCGGCCTCACCCGCCACACCGACCACGACGCCTTCTACGCCCGGCACGCCTCCTCGGACGGGCGCCGGGTGGTCTACCAGTGCGCGGGCGACCTGTGGCTGGTGGACGCCCTGACGCCGGACTCGGTCCCGCGCCGGCTGGGCGTACGGCTCGGCGGGCCGCGCACCGGACGCCGTACGTACCAGGTGCCGGCCGCCAGCCATGTGGACGCGGTGTCGGTGGACGAGACCGGCCGGGCCAGCGCGGTCGCCGTGCGCGGCAGCCTCTACTGGCTGACCCACCGGGACGGCCCGGCCCGCGCCATCGCGGACACCCCGGGGGTACGGGTGCGGCTCCCCGAGATGCTGGGCAGCGACGGGCGGATCGCCTATGTCACCGACGCCGAGGGCGAGGACGCCGTCGAGGTCGCCCGGCTGCCCCGGGTGAGCGGTGACCACCCGTCGCTCCGGCTGGCGGCGGGGCGGCTGGGCCGGGTGCTGGAGATGGTGGCCGACCCGGAGGGCAAGCGGCTGGCCATCGCCGCGCACGACGGCCGGCTGCTGCTCCTCGACACGGCGGAGGAGGACGGCGGGACGGAAGGGGAGGACGAGGGGAACGACACGGCGGACACCGCGCCCGGGCCCACAGCCCAACCGGCCACCGCCCCGGAGGACACCACCGACACCCCCACGGAAAGCACCGCCGCCACGGACCCGGCGAACACCGCCGATACCGGCCCGGCGAACACCGCCGCCACCGACACCACCGCCATCGCCACGGCCACCGCCACCGCGAACACCGCCGCCACCGACACGGAGACCACCGCCACGACCGGCACCGAGAAGACCCCCACCCCCCGCACACCCCCCGGCACCGTCACCGAGCTGGCGCGGTCGCTCAACGGGCCGGTGCGGGACCTGGCGTTCTCGCCGGACGGGGCGTGGCTGGCCTGGTCGCATCCAGGGGTCGGGCGCTCGCTGCGGCAGATCCGGATCGCCCGGATCGCGGACGGCACCGTGGTGGACGTGACCGACGGCCGGTTCGAGGACGAGAACCCGGTGTTCACCCGGGACGGCCGGTATCTCGCCTTCCTCTCCTGGCGGGGCTTCGACCCGGTGTACGACGTCCACACCGGCGACCTGTCGTTCCCGCTCGGCTGCCGCCCCTATCTCGTACCGCTCTCCTCCACCACCCCGTCCCCCTTCGCGCTCTCGCCCGAGGGACGCCCGGCGGCGGGCGGGCTCGACCCGCTGGACGAGGAGACCGGCGACGGAACGCCCGTGGTGGAGACGGAGGGACTGGCCAGCCGGGTGACACCGTTCCCGGTGGCCGCGTCCAAGTACTCGGGGCTGCACCCGGTGAGCGGCGGCGGCCTGGTGTGGCTGCGCTGGCCGATCTCGGGCGCGCTGGGCGAGACCTTCGCCAACCCGGCCGACACCTCGGGCCGGCCGACCCTGGAACACTTCAACCTCGCCAAGGCCCGGCGCACCGAACTCGTGGACCATCTCGACTGGTTCGCGGTCAGCGGTGACGGCAGCAGGCTGGTCGTGGTGGACGAGGGCGAGCTGCGGGCGGTCCCGGCGACCGAGGGCGGCGACGGGGACACCACCGTCTATCTGGACCTCCGGCGGATCAAGCACGAGGTGGAACCGGGCGCCGAGTGGCGGCAGGCGTACGCCGAGGCGGGCCGGATCACGCGCGCCTACTTCTGGGAGCCGGACATGTGCGGGGTGGACTGGCCGGCGGTGCTGGACCAGTACCGGCCGCTGGTCGAACGGGTCGCCTCGCCCGACGAGTTCGCGGATCTGCTGCGCGAGGTGATGGGTGAGCTGGGCACCTCGCACGCGTACGTCACCCCCGCCCGCCGCAGTGAGGGCCCGCCGCACTATCAGCGGGCGATGGGCCTGCTCGGCGCCAATCTCGTCTGCCGGGACGGCCGTTGGCTGGTCAAGCGGATCCTGCCGGGTGACTCCTCGGACTCCAGGGCCCGTTCCCCGCTGGCCGGTACGGGCATCCGCGAGGGCGCGGTGCTCACCCATGTGGACGGCCGGCCGGTCGATCCGGTGGCGGGCCCGTATCCGCTGCTGGCGGCGGCGGGCGGCACCACGGTGGAGCTGACCTTCCTCCCCGGCGCCGGGGAGGGCGGGACCGAGGGGCGGGCCCGGCGGGTGGCGGTGGTGCCGCTGATCGACGAACGGCCGCTGCGCTACCAGGACTGGGTGACCAAGCGCCGCCAGGTGGTGCGGGAGCTGAGCGACGGCCGGTGCGGCTATCTGCACATCCCCGACATGGGCGGCTCGGGCTGGGCGCAGTTCAACCGGGATCTGCGGCGGGAGGTGTCCCGGCCCGCGCTCATCGTGGATGTGCGCGGCAACGCGGGCGGGCACATCAGCGAACTGGTGGTGGAGACCCTGACCCGCCGGATCCTCGGCTGGGACCTGACCCGGAACGCCCAGGCCGTCTCGTACGCCTCCAACGCCCCGCGCGGCCCGGTGGTCGCCCTGGCGGACGAGGCCACCTCCTCGGACGGCGACATGATCACGGCCGCCTTCAAGCTGCTGAGGCGCGGCCCGGTGGTGGGCCTGCGCACCTGGGGCGGGGTGGTCGGGATGACCGGGCGGCACCGGCTGGGCGACGGCACGGTGATCACGGTGCCGATGAACGCGGCCTGGTTCGAGGAGTACGGCTGGTCGGTCGAGAACCACGGCGTGGCACCGGACATCGAGGTGGAGCGCACCCCGCTGGACTGGGCCGAGGGCCGGCACGCCCAGCTCGCGGACGCGGTGGAGGTGGCCCTCGGGCTGCTGGCCGACCACCCGGCGGCCCGCCCGCCGGACTACTCGCAGGCCCCCTCCCGCCGCCGCCCCCCGCTGCCGCCCCGGTAACCGGGCGGTCGGACACCCCGGTGGCCGGACGGCCCGCCAGACCGAACAGCCCCGGCCACGTACCAGCGGGTGCGGGGCACGTACCGCGCACGCGAGAGGCGCACCCGGCGTCCCGGGTGCGCCTCTCGGTCTCACGGACGTACGCCCCCGCGCCGAAGGCGTACGGGCACGTACGGACACGTCATGCGCGGGTCGGCGCCCCCAGGGGCGGACGGCCCGTGCCGGACGCCGGAGGACCGGTTACTGGCGCTCGTCCAGCATCTCGTCCGCCATCCGGCGGTCGGGGCGCTGGTCCTCGTCCTGCTGGCGGTCCTGCCGCGCGCGCTGCTTGCCCTCGCGCTGGACCTGCTCGGCGCGCTGCTTCGCCTGGTCCTTCAGCTCCTGCGACTTGTCCTTGAACTGGTCTGCGATGCCCATCGATTCACTCCTGGATGGATGTGTGGGGGGACACGGGAACCGTTCTCCGGCTCCCGGGCAGGACCAGCCTGGCACGGGGGGACGACCCGTGCATTTCGATCAAGAGCCGACCATCCGCTCCCCCGTCCCGCGCGCCTCGTGGCCGCCGCGCTCCAGTTCGTCGGCGGCCCCGCCGGCTCCGACCAGCCCCCGGGAAGTGCCCGCGACCCGGGGGCCGAAGCGCTTCATCTCCCGCCGGGCGCCCAGCGCGACGAGCGCCGGCAGATAGCCGCGCACCGGCTGCATCCCGCGCAGCCACCACTGCGCGTACACATGCGCGGAGCGCCGTTCGATGCCCGCCACCAGCCGCTCCACGGCCGGGCCCAGCGGATAGGTGCGGTTGGCCGGCCAGGGCAGCCGCTGCCGCAGCTCCCGCATCACGTCGTCCTGGTCGGCGCCGCGCACCATGTCGGTGTCGGTCCAGGAGAGGTAACCGACGCCCACCCGGATGCCCTGGTGCGCCACTTCGCCCCGCAGGCTGTGCGCGAACGCCTCGACCCCCGACTTCGAGGCGCAGTACGCGGTCATCATCGGCGCCGGGGTGATCGCCGCCAGCGAGGCGATCTGGAGGAAGTAGCCCCGGCTCTCCGCCAGTACGGGGAGGAAGGCCCGCGCGGTGACCGCGCCGCCGATCAGATTGACCTCGATCACCCGCCGCCAGGCGTCCGGGTCGGAGTCGGCCAGCGGACCGCCCGTCGCCACCCCGGCGTTGGCGACCACGATGTCCACCTTGCCGAACCGCTCCTTGACCTCCCCGGCCACCCGGCGCATCGCCGCCTGGTCGGTGACGTCCGCGTGCCACCAGTCGCTCTCGCTGTGCAGCCGCCCCGAGACCCGCTTCAGCTCGTCCGGCTCCAGGCCCACCAGCGCCACCCGGGCGCCGCGCGCGGACAGCTTCCGGGCCAGCAGCTCGCCGACCCCGCGCGCCCCGCCGGTGACGACCGCGACCTGCCCCTCCAGCGCCACCCCGCCCATGACCCCGCTCATACCACTTCCTCCGTCGTCCTCGTGGGTTCGGTCGTGCTCGTGGGTACGGCCGCGTCCGGCGGTTCGGGCGCTCCCGGCGGTTCAGTCGTGCTCGCGGGTCCGGTCTTCGCGGCTCCGGCCGTCCGGGGCTGCCCGGGAAGCCCCGGGAGGTACGTCTCCGCCAGCGCGCGGATCCGGGCCGTGACGGCCTCCGGCGCCTCGACCGGGGACATGTGGCCGACCCCGGGCAGCACCTCCACCCCGAGGCACTCCGGCAGTTCGGCCGCCAGCGCGTGGGCGTGCACCGGCGGGGTGAGCCGGTCGGCGGCACCCGCCACTATGGCGGTCGGCACCCGCAACTCCCGTACGGTGTGCCCGATCTCCAGCTCCTCCAGCACATGCGCCCAGGCCACCCGGATCGGCCGGGGGCAGGCGTGCACGATCCGGGCGCACTCGGCCACCCGGTCCGGAGCGGCACCGGGCCCCATGGTCCCGTACTTCAGCAGCGCCCGGGAGACCGGCGTCACCGGCCCCAGCGGGGCGCGGGCGCCGAGTATGACGGTGGTCAGCAGGTCGCGCAGCCGGCCGGCCCGCAGCGGCAGCAGCAGCGACTCGGCCACCAGCCGGCTGGAGCCGGTGCTGCACAGCAGAGCGGCGGCCGCGTGCCGGCGCAGTCCGGGCCGGCCGGCGGCGGCCATCAGGGTCATCCCGCCCATCGAGTGGCCGACCAGCACCGCCTTCTCGTCCGGCTCCAGGGTGGCGGCGAGCACCGCCTCCAGGTCGTCGGCCAGGGCGTCGGTGGTGCAGCCGGCCGGGCCGACGGTACGCGACCGGCCATGACCGCGCTGGTCGTAGACGACCACCCGGTGGTCCCCGGCGAGCACCCGGAGCTGGTGCGACCAGAACAGGGTGGAGCAGGTCCAGCCGTGCGACAGCACGACGGCGGGGGCGCCCTCGGGGCCGTACACCTCGGCGTACAGCACCGTGCCGTCGGCGGAGACCGGGCGCAGCTTCCGTACCGGCGCGGGGACCGGCCCGGACGCGGGCGCCGTTCCGGTGAGCACGCCGGCCGTCCCCGAACGGGACCGCGTCCCGGAACTCGTACGGGAACGCGTGCGGTTGCTCACCCGGGGAGTCGTACCGGAATCCGTACGCGGGTTCCTGCGGGGGCTCATGCCAGGGCCTCCTCGGTCCGGGAGCCACGGTCGCGGACCCGTACGACCTCGTACTCGGAGAGGTCCACCGCCCGGGTGGCGCGCCGGAACTCGGCCGTGGTGCCGGGCCAGATGGTGGTGTTGCGGCCGTTGGCGTCCAGGTACCAGGAGTCGCAGCCGCCGACGTTCCAGACGGTGCGCTTCATCCGGTCCTGCACCCGCCGGTTCCAGGCGGCGACGGCGGAGGGACGGGCGGCGAGCGTGGTGCCGGGGCCGAGCCGGTCCAAGTGGCGTATGTAGTCGGCCAGATAGTTCAGCTGGGACTCGATCATCAGGATCATGGAGGAGTTCCCGAGGCCGGTGTTGGGGCCGATGATCGTCATCCAGTTGGGGAACCCGGCGGCGGTGGCGCCGCGCAGCGACTCCATGCCGTCCTTCCAGCTCTCCGCGAGGGTGATGCCGTCGGCGCCGGTCACCCGCTCGGCTATCGGCATGTCGGTCACATGGAAGCCGGTGCCGAAGACGATGGCGTCCACCTCCGCCTCCGAACCGTCGGCGCCGATCAGCCGGTTGCCCCGGATCTCGGTGAGCCCGGCGGCGACCACGTCCACATTGGGCCGGGCGAGCGCCGGGTAGTACTCGCTGGAGAGCAGGATCCGCTTGCAGCCGATCCGGTAGTCGGGGGTCAGCTTGGCCCGCAGCTCCGGGTCCCGGACGGCACGTGCCATGTTGGCCTTGGCGATGTTCTCCACCAGGCCCAGCTCGTTGGGCCGCTTGGTGAAGGCGCTGACCTGCAACTCCCGTATGCCCCACAGGAGTCCGCGCCGGGCCGTGGCGGTGGCGGGGACCTTGCGGTGCAGCCAGCGCTCGGCGGCGGTGATCGGGCGGTCCATCCGGGGCATCACCCAGGCCGGGGTGCGCTGGAAGAGGGTCAGCCGGCGGACCTCCGGCTGAATGGCGGGGATGATCTGGATCGCGGAGGCCCCGGTACCGATCACCGCGACCCGCTTGCCGGTCAGGTCGTAGCCGTGGTCCCAGCGGGCCGAGTGGAAGACCCGGCCGCCCTGCTCCTCGAAGGCGGCGAGCCCGGGGATGTCCGGGATCTTCGGGTCGGAGAGCGGTCCGGCCGCGCAGACCACCACATCGGCGGTGAGGTCGCCCCGGCCGGTCTCGATCTCCCAGCGCAGTTCGTCGTTGTCCCAGCGCATCCGCCGCACCTCGTGGCCGAGCCGCAGATGCGGGCGGAGCCCGAAGGTGTCGGCCACCCGCTCCAGATAGGCGCGGATGTGCCGCTGCCCGGAGAAGGTGCGCGGCCAGTCGGGGTTGGGCGCGAAGGAGAAGGAGTAGAGGTGGGACGGTACATCGCAGGCGCAGCCGGGGTAGCTGTTGTCCCGCCAGGTGCCGCCGACCGAGTCCGCCCGCTCCAGGACGACGAAGTCGGTGACTCCTTCGCGGCGCAGCCGGATCGCGGCCCCCAGGCCGCCGAACCCCGATCCGATCACCGCCACCCGTACATGCCGTTCATGCTGGCTCATGCCGCCTCCGCCTCCGCTTCCGCCACTGCCTTCGCCGCTGCCGGCTCACCTCACCCACAGGGCGCCGGAACCGCGCCAGTAAACACTGGCACGGTTCGGAGAGTAGAGCAGTCGGCTACCGGGCGGTAGGGGTAGGACCGAGGAAGTTACCGGGGGTACGGCATAGGGTGGCGGCCGTGACGAGTGAGCAGGCGGCCACCCGGGGCCGGCCCCGGCGCCAGACCCGGCGTTCTCCGGGGACCCCGGGAGGTCAGGGAAGCTCGGGAACCCCGGAGACCCCGGGCATCCCCGAGGCCCCGGGAGCCCCGGGGAGCCCAGGGACTCCGGGAACGGCAACCGGAACGTCCGGCGATCCGGGGCCCCGGGGAGGCCCCGGCGGCCCGAACGGCTCCGGTGCACCCGGCGGCTCCGGCGATCTGAAGGGCCCCAACGGCTCCGGCGGTCCCGTCAGTCCCGGGGCGCCCGGTGGCTCCGGCGGCCCCGGGGCGCCCGGTGGCTCGGCCGCCGCACCCGGGGCCCGGGAGTACCGGATGGAGGAGCTGGCCGAGGCGGCCGGCATCACCGTCCGCACCCTGCGGTTCTACCGCGAGCGCGGCCTCATCCCGCCGCCCCGCCGGGAGGGCCGGATCGCCTGGTACGGGCCCCAGCACCTGACCCGGCTCCGTACCATCGCCGCCCTGCTGGAGCGCGGCCACACCCTGAACGGCATCGCGGACCTGGCCACCACCCTGGAGAGCGGCCGGGACATGGGCGAGGCGCTCGGGTTCGTGGAGCCGACCGAGGAGGAGCCGGTCCGGCTCACCCCGGAGGAGCTGGCCGACCACTTCGGGGACCAGGTGACCCCGGACAACTTCGCCGCCGCCCTGGAACTCGGCTATCTGGCCGCCGACGGCGAGGAGATCGTCCACATCAGCCGCCGGCTGCTGGCCGTCTCCTCCGCACTGGTCGGGGAAGGCGTCCCGCTGGCAGCCGTACTGGCGGCGGCGGGCCGGGTGCGGGAGCACGCGGACGCGCTGGCCGACCTCTTCGCCGAGCTGCTCGTCACCCACCGGGGCGGCACCGAGGACGCGGACCGGCTGCGCCCGCTGGCCAAGAGCGTCGTGGACGCCGAACTGTCCCTCGCGCTCGACCGCCGCCTGCGCGACCGCCCCGCCGCACCCGACACCCCCTGACCGCCGGGCACCGGGCACCGGGCCCACCGAAGCGGGGAGCGAGGGAACCGGGAACAGTCGATCAGGGATCAGTTCCCCGCCCGCCACCAGCGGGCCTTGTAGATCCCCCCGCCCTCGAACCGGTACGCCCCCTCCGGGCGGTGCACCGCGGCCGTCCGGGTCCACCAGGTCTCCGGCAGCCCGGGCTCCGGGACGGTGGACAGCACCTGTCCGGTGCCCGGGTCGTCCCCGACCGACTTGACGTCGGCGCGGCTGATTCCGGCCGCCCCGGGGAAGTCCCGCACGAACTCCCCGGTGCTCTTCACGTACTGGTACACCGCCTTGCCGGTGCTCACCCACAACCGGCCGGTGTCGCCCGCCACTTGGCCCAGGTCGTGGCCGCCCCGCTCGGGCAGCGGCACCTCCAGGAGCCGGGTGAGCACCGGCGCCCCGCCGGCGGGGCCCGGCTCCGGGCGCAGCGCCACCAGCCGGTCGCCGCCCAGCGCCCACAGCACCCGCAGCCGGGCGTCCCAGCGCAGCCCGTGGGCGTCGGCCAGCGGGTAGCTGGTGTACGGCACCCCGGCCGGGCCCCGGGAGGCCGCGTACAGCCGGACCAGGCCGCCGGTGCTCGCGGCCACCGCCACATCGCCGTTGGGCAGCAGCTCGATGCTGTGCGGGTTGTCCGCGATGCCGCCCGGCGAGAGCGCGGCGCCCCAGTGCCGGCCGCCGCCCGGGTAGGCCACCACCGCCGCGAAGCCGTACGAGGCGGTGAGCAGCACATAGGTACGCCCCCGCCAGACCCGCAGCTTGGCCTCGTCCGGGTAGACCCAGCTCCGCTCGGGCTCCAGATCCGCGTACCGGGCGTCCCCCACCGGCGAGAACGCCCAGCGCACCGCCGCCGGCCCCCACTCCCGGCGCCGCCCGTCCAGCCGCAGCACCCGCCGGGACGCCTGGTCGGCCAGCAGCACGTCCGGTGTCCCGGCGGGCACCCCGGTCGCGCCCGCGGGAGCCGCACGCGCGCCGGGGCCGGGCGCGCCGGAGGGGGAGGCGCCGGACGCGGGCGCACCGGTCGCCGGAGCGGCGGACCACCCCAGCAGCGGCAGCAGCAGTACCAACGGACTGAGTACGGACGGCCGGAGCCGTACGGCGACGGGACGCACGACCGCCACTGTGCCAGCCACCGCCCCGCCCGGACCGCCAACGCCCCGGAACCGTCCGGAAGTCGCCCCCGGCCCCGGCAGCCGCCGCCCCGGCCCGGCAGCCCAGGGCCCTGGCCGCGCCCCTGAGAACCCCCGGACCCTACAGCTCGTACACCGCCGAGACCGGGGCGTGGTCGCTCCACCGCTCGTCGTGGCTCGCGGCGCGCTCCACCCACGCCTTCACCGCGCGCCCGGCCAGCCCCGGCGTGGCCACCTGGAGGTCGATGCGCCAGCCCGAGTCGTTGTCGAAGGCCCGGCCCCGGTAGGACCACCAGGAGTACGGCCCGGCCTGGTCCGGGTGGAGGGCCCGGACCACGTCCACGTACCCCGCCTCGTCATAGACCCGGGAGAGCCAGGCGCGCTCCTCCGGGAGGAAGCCGGAACTCTTGCGGTTGGCCCGCCAGTTCTTGAGGTCCGCCTCCTGATGGGCGATGTTCCAGTCGCCGCAGACCAGCACCTCGCGCCCGTCGGCGGCGGCCCGCTCCCGCAGTTCCTTGAGGTACGGCAGGAAGGCGTCCATGAACCGGACCTTCTCGTCCTGCCGCTCGGTGCCCACCTCGCCGGACGGCAGATACAGACTGGCGACGGTGACACCCGGCAGATCCGCCTCCACATAGCGCCCGCCGGTGTTGAACTCGCTCACCCCGAAGCCGACCCGCACCGCGTCCGGCTCCCGCCGGGTGTAGAGCGAGACGCCGGCCCGGCCCTTGGCGAGCGCCGGGGCGTGGACGGCGAACCAGCCCTCGGGCGCCCGGACGGCCGCCGGGATCTGCGACTCCTCCGCGCGGACCTCCTGGAGGCAGACGACATCGGCCGCCGTACCGGCCAGCCATTCCACAAAGCCCTTTTTGGCGGCGGCGCGCAGTCCGTTTACATTCGCGGTGGTCACAGTGAGCATCCCGGCACCCTACCCACCACTCCCCTCCCCCGCCTCCCCCATAGAGATACGATACCCCGTATGATTATCCGCCCCACCGCCTTCGACCACCCCGACGCCGTCAAACTCAATGACGAGGTGCAGCTGGAGTACGCGCGGCGGTACGGCGACGAGGGCGATCTCACACCGCTGGACCCCTCGATGTTCCGGGCGCCGCACGGGCTGTATCTGCTCGTGTACGACCCCTTCGAGCGGCCCGTCGCCACCGGCGGCTGGCGCCGACAGGACCTGAACGGCGAGGGGTACGCCGACGGGGACGCCGAGCTGAAGCGGATGTACGTGATCCCCGAGGCGCGCGGCCGGGGGCTGGCCCGGCGGGTGCTGGCGGAGCTGGAGGAGGACGCCCGGGCGGCGGGGCGCGTCCGGATGGTGCTGGAGACCGGCGACATGCAGCCGGAGGCCATCGCCCTCTATGTGTCGAGCGGCTACGCACCCTGTGCCAAGTTCGGCTACTACCGCGAGTATCCCAGCAGCCGCTGTTACGCGAAGCTCCTCTAAAAACCCCTGGAGCAGCCGGAATTGACCTCCGGCACTCCCCGCCCCGGCACCCGCGCGGCCGCCGTCCGGCCCGCCGGGGAATGGCCGACACCCCGCTGCCCGGGGCGCCGCGCCCCGTGGCACGCTGCCTCACGTACGTCGATCCGCTCCGCTTCCCGTTCCCCACCCCGTCCGGGCGTGCCCCGGCACGTCCCCCGGGCACGGCAGAAGGAGATCCGCGTGAGACGCCCCCGCCGCACCCCCGGCACCACCCCCGCCCGGCCGGCCACCGCTCCGGCCCTGGCAGCGCTGTCCGCGCTTTCGGTGCTGTCAGCCCTCTCGATGCTCTCGGCTCCCGCCGCCACCGCCGCCCCGGTCCCCGCCGAGCCCGCCGCTTCGGCCCCGGCCCGTACCGTCCCGGCCGCCGAGCAGCGCGGCGCCCAGGTCTTCTGGACGGCCGCCCGGATGCGCGCGGCCACCCCGCTGGACCCGCCGCTCGCCGGGACCGCGCGGAGCGGTCAACGGGCGCCCGCCGGAAGGCCGGTCACCGTCCCGCCCACGTCCCCGGCCGCCTCGCGGACCGCCTCCCCGGCCGCCGGTTCGCTCGCCTTCCCGCAGCCGGGCGGCCCCTGGACCGGCGCCAAGGCGGTGACCACCACCTCCGGCCGGGTGTTCTTCACCCTCAAGGACCGGACGGCCTCCTGCTCCGGCAACGCGGTGACCAGCAAGAACGGCAGTACGGTGCTCACCGCCGGGCACTGCGTCAAGTACCAGGGCAGCTGGCACACCAACTGGATCTTCGTCCCCGGCTACGACAACGGCCAGGCACCGTACGGCCAGTGGCCGGCGGCCCGCACGCTGACCACCCCGCAGTGGGAGGCGACCGAGGACATGAACAACGACATCGGCGCCGCCGTGGTCGCCCCGCTGAACGGCCAACGGCTCACCGATGTCACCGGGGCACAGGGCGTCCAGTTCAACGGCGGCTACAACAAGCGGATGTACAGCTTCGGCTTCCCGGCCGCCGCCCCGTACGACGGGACCAGACTGATCTACTGCAGCGGCAACTCGTCCAAGGACTTCCTGCTCACCCAGGACCACGGCCTCGGCTGCGACATGACCGGCGGCTCCAGCGGCGGCCCCTGGTTCACCGACTTCGACGAGGCGACCGGCACGGGGCTCCAGGTGTCGGTGAACAGCTTCGGCTACGTCTTCCTGCCCAAGCGCATGTTCGGCCCCTACTTCGGCGACGAGGCCAAGGCCCTGTACGACCGGGCCCAGACCTCCTGACACCGTCCGTCGCCCGCGCTCCCGTCCGCCGACGGCACCGCGGGCGACGGCCCAGTCCCCGTCAACGACCGTCAACACCCGCGGCACGTACGCACGGTGGCGGTCGTCCCGACCGGGCGACGAGTACGACGACCCGCATCAGCGCAGCAACTGCCGCACCAGCGCGTCGGCGGCCCATCGCTCCCAGCGCTCCGGCGACCAGCCGCGCCCGTCGACCAGCAGCCCCCAGCTCTCCGGCCCCAGCACGGCCAGCGCCACATCGGCGGCCGCCTCCGCGTCGAACCCCGCCCGCAGTTCCCCGGCCTTCCCGGTCAGCGCTCGGGCGAAGTGGAGCTGCGCCGCGTGGCGTTGCTCCTGATTGGTCCGCCACAGCGCGGCCAGCTCCGGGTCGGCGGCCGCGGCACTCCGGACCACCTCCAGCACCGGTGCGGCCCGCTCCAGCACCGCCCGCGCCCCGGCCGCCTGCCGGGCCAGCTGACGGGCCGGGTCGGGCTCGGCCACCACCTCCCGGGCCCAGGGCCGGTCCAGGGTGGTGACCGGCTCCGCGTCCCCGGCGACCGCCAGGTCCAGCAGCTCCTTCAGCAGGGCCCGCTTGCTGCCGAAGGTGAAGTACACGGTCTGGGTGGCGACTTCGGCGGCCCGGGCGATGCCCTCGACGGTCGTCCCGACCCAGCCCTGCTCGACGAAGAGCCGGCCGGCCGCGTCCAGCATCCGCCGCCGGGTGCGCCGGGCCTTCTCCGCACGCGTCACCGGACGTTCGCCCACATCGACCACCTCACCCGCACCACGGACCTTTGACTGTAGTGACACTACAGTGATATTTCACTAGAGCATGGCTACAGCCAACCCCCCTCCTCCCCCTCCCGGGTTCTCGTCGCCGGCGGCCACGGCGCCGTCGGTACGACCGCGGCCGGGGCGCTCGACGCCTGGTTTCCCGGCCGGGTGCTGACCGGTGGCCGCAGCCGGGGCGTCCGGATCGATGTGACCGACCCGGCCGCCTTCGGCCGCACCCTGGACGAACTGCGGCAGGAGCCCGGCGGTCTGACCGCCGTCGTGCTGTGCGTCGAGCCGCCCGACGCCGGCATCGCCCGGGCCTGCCTGGAGCGGGGCATCGGCCTGGTGGACGTGGGAGCCACCCGCGAGCTGCTCGACGGGACGGCGGCACTGGACGACCTGGCGCACTCCACCGGGGCCACCGCCGTGCTGAGCGTCGGCGTCGCCCCGGGCCTCACCAATCTGCTGGCCCGCCGGGCCCATGAGGCGGTGGGCGGGGCCGAGCGGATCGACCTGACCGTCCTGCTGGGTGCCGGGGAACGGCACGGCGCCGACGCGGTGCGATGGACGGCGGCCGGGCTGGCCGAGCCGGTCACCGGGGCGCCGGGACGGTACGACCTGCCCGGGTACGGGGCGCGTACGGCCCACCCGTTCCCGTTCTCCGACCAGCACACCCTGCGCCGGACGCTGGGCGTCCCGGAAGTGACCACCCGGCTGGCGCTGGACTCACGGCCGCTCACCGCCGCCCTCTTCGCCCTGCGCCGCACCGGATCCGCCCGCCGGCCGGCCGTACGGCGCCTGCTCACCGAGGCGTTCCGCCGGATCCACCTGGGCGGGGACGGCTTCGCGATCCGGGCCGACGCCGTACGCGGCACCCGGCACGCCGCCTTCGCCCTGGCCGGCCGGGAGCAGAGCCGTATCACCGGCCTGACCGCCGCCCACACCACCCGCGCCCTGCTGACCGGCCCCCTCCCGCCCGGCGTCCACCACCTGGAGACCCTCCCCCACCTCACCGACCTCCCCGAGCGCCTGGACCTGGTCGTCCACCGGGTCGGATGACCCCCGCGCCCCCTCTCCTGCCACGCACCATCCACGCCTGTGCAAGGCGCAGGCCACACGCTCTGACTGCGCTGGGACGACTCCGGCTCATAGAGCGAGGCAGGTGGAGGCAGATCTTCCGAGCAGACTCCAGAACTTGGGCAGCTGCAGACCCCACTGACAGACATAGGACGCCATGACGGAGCGCCTGTACGCAGCACTGGCCCCCTTCAGAGATGCGGCTTCACTCGGCAAACACACGGAGGTGGAGGGGCCCACCGAGGACTGAGCTCTCTCACAGGGTCCCACGTCTCCACGGGTGCCCAACTCCCCTACTTGCAGGCACCTTTGCCGCCCACCCCGCGTACGAAATGGTTTCGCATTCCGTCCGATCACCTCGCAGCCACTCCCCTGATTACTGCCGCAACACCTCAGGGTGCGATTCTCTGCGCTTGCGTGTCTACCCCGATTCTGGCGTCACGCATGCCTAAATTGATATCGAGGGCTTGAGCATGGTGACCCAAATTCCATGCTCGGCGCTCAAGAGGAGGCCAGATAGTGAACGACACGGTAATGCAACTGCTAAGGGAAGAAAAAAAACGGGCCAGCGCTCGGCTTGAGCAGATTCGAAACGAGGCCGCCCAGCTGACGGAATATCTCGCGCACCTGGCCATCAGCGAGCGAACCGTGACCAAGGTCATGGCCGTAGTACCCGATAAGCCGGCCCCCGCCCGGCATGATGCTCAGCCCGCAGAGCAGACTGCGATCGACTCCGGGGGTGCAGGCGAGAAGCAGCCGGACGTGGAGGGCGTCGGAGTAGCTGCTGCACCAATGCCTAATCAGCGGGCGGCCTCGGCCCCTACGGATGGATCGCCCCTGGGCCCGGTGAGCGCAAGAATCCGTCTCCTCGTCTGCGGCACTGCCCGCCCCCTCACGGCGAAGCACATCACCCTGGCGCTGGGACGGGATGCTTCGAAGCGCACAAATGTCGAGAGTGTTCGAGCGGCCCTCGAGAAACTCGTTTCGAACGGCCACTTGGCCAAGGTCGGGCCCGGCCTGTTCGCAGCACCGCACGAGCGTTCGGGGGGCACCGTGCCGTAAAAAACCAGAGGCGCCTCAGTAGTTTGATTGGTGCCGCTGAGGGCTCAGCTCAGCGGCACCGGCGCACGTGACCCCGACAACGGGCTCCGACATGCCCTCTGAGCGTAGCCCACGAATGGGCCAATCCGAGGGCATGTTGAATCCCATTCACCCTGCCTGAGTACAGACGGCGGACGTTCGAAGGGATCAACAATGCATAGACGCTGGCCCACGGGCCCGCAGCCGCATTCCGGCTCAGAAGTTTTCCTCCAGACAGCCCAAAGCATCCTCGTCCGACCGATTATCACCGGGGCGAACGAGACGCCACACACTCGACGGCTCGCAACCCCGGTCCGGCAGGGGCCGATGCGCGGCCCGGGACAGCTGGAAATCATCGCCGCCTTGCTGGCTCTCGGCTGGATGGTTCACGGCGGCGCACTCACCCGCCGTCTGGCCCGCGCCCACCGCGATCCGCTCACCGGCCTGCGCACCCGTGCGAGCTGGAACACCCGCGCCCAGCGCATCCTCACGATCTGCTCCACTGCCGTGGTGCTCCTGGTGGACCTCGACGACTTCAAGGCCATCAACGACACCCACGGCCACGCGGCCGGCGACGCGGTCCTGGTCGCGACCGCCACCCGGCTGTCCGACTGGTGCGGCTGGCGCGGCATTCCTGCCCGTCTCGGCGGCGACGAGTTCGCGGCCGTCACCATTGTCACCCTCGACGCCGGCGGGCTCGGGGCCGCACTGAACCGACCCGTCCTCCATGACGGCGCGCTCATCCCGGTCAGCGCGTCGGTCGGCTTCTGCCGCCGGGCCGACCTGCCGCAACCGTCACTGGCCGACGCCCTGGCCGCTGCCGACGCCGAGATGTACCTGACCAAAGGCAAACGCAAGAACCGCCTTCGCTGATCACCCCGCAGCGGCTGGATCATTGCACCCACCCCAACGCGATCGAGGCAACCTGAGGCAGGAAAGAGGGCAAAGCAAAGCCCCCGCCGGGTGAACCCGGCGGGGGCTTTGGTGTGCGTGGACCTGAGGGGATTTGAACCCCTGACCCCCTCGATGCGAACGAGGTGCGCTACCAGTCTGCGCCACAGGCCCTTGCGACGTGTGAAACCTTAGCATCCCGATCGGGGTGCTCGGAAATCCGCTCCCCGCCGGACTCCCCGCTGGTCAGTGCGGGGGCCGTCACTCGTTCGCCGCGCGGGGGCGGTCCTCGTCGGCGTACTGGTCGAAGAGGGGCGTCCGGCCGTGGTCGCGGGGGGCGCGGCGCGGGGGGTGGGGGTGGTCGCGGGTGGCCGGGGGCGGGGTCGGCTCGGCGGCGGAGGAGCGGGCGGCGCTCCAGGTCTCCGGGTCGGTGATGTCGACGCCGCCCGAGGCGCGGGGGGCGACCGGGGCGGTGACATAGGTGGGGAGCGGCACCGGGACCGGGTCCCAGCTGTCGCCCCGGGCCGGGCCCGGTTCGCGCTGCTGGTCCACCCACTCGGCGTGGTCGGTCTGCTCGACCAGCGCCCGGCGCCCGGCCTCCTGCGGGGAGACCGCGGCCTCCGGCACCGGCTGGGGCTCGGGCTCCACCGGGGCGGCGGGTTGGCGGCGGGTCTCGCGCAGCCGCTGGGCGGCGGCCTCCGCGCGGCGGCGGTCCATCACGTACACGAAGCGCTTACGCTCCTGGCGGCGCAGGTGCACGATGTACGCGCTCAGCAGCACGGCCGGCGCGGCGGGCGCCCAGAGGAAGGCCAGCCCGCCGACGGCCGCGACGACGGCGCCGAGCGTGAAGGCCACGAAGAGCAGGGTGGTGGTGCGCCGGCGCCGGGCCAGGACCTTGGAGCGGCGGGCCCGCTCGGCCGCCGCGCCGGGGCGGGGGCGCCGGGCCGGGCGCGGCTTGGCCGGCCGGGCCTCCGGGATCTCCAGGCGCGCCTCGGTGTGGTCCGGGGGCGCGGCGAAGGCCCGGACGTCGATCGGACCGAGATGCTCGGTCGCCGCTTCCGGGTCCACGCCGGTGACCGCCTCGGAGGTGCGCTCCCGCAGCTCCCTGGCGTATCGGCGCTCCATCCCCGCCCGTCCGGACAGGAGCCGGATGGCGGTGCTGAAGCGTTCCGTCGGACGGGCCTCGTTCAGCTCGTCCTGCCTGCGGAGCCACATCGGCACCAAGTAGGCGGCCCAGGCCCCGACGATGACTGCGTAAATGAGGCCGCTGCTGCTCACGCTTCACACCGTAGAGGGGTTGGCGCGGGCCCATCGGCCAATTGAGCCGGTGTGTCGCACGATCTGGCTGATATCACTGACTTCTTTTGTGATTGTTTGGAGCGATTACGGATGATTTGTCGCTCGATCAGCAGTCGGCCGATAGCCCGCCGGTCACTGTATTCGAACGTTTGACTTATTTCCAGAGTTTTTCAGCGGGCCGCCCCCGGACGGCTCCGCTGCCACCGGCGCAGCAGCCCGTCCGGCACCTCGTCGGCCGTGAGCGCGAAGACCAGATGATCCCGCCACGCGCCGTCGATATGGAGATAGCGCGGCCGCAGTCCCTCCTCGCGGAAACCGAGCTTTTCCACCACCCGGCGGCTCGGGCCGTTCTCCGGCCGGATGCAGACCTCCATCCGGTGCAGCCCGAGGCCCCGGAAGCAGTGGTCCACCGCGAGCGCCACCGCCGTCGGTGTCACCCCGCGCCCGGCCACCTCCCGGTCCACCCAGTAGCCGACGTGCCCGGAGCACATGGAGCCCCAGGTGATGCCGGCGACCGTCAGCTGGCCCGCCAGCCGGCCCCGGTACTCGACGACGAACGGCAGCATCCGCCCCGCGTTCGCCTCGGCCCGCAGGTGCCGGACCATCTGCCGGTAGGTCGGCCGCGGGACCGGCGGGGCGCCGGGCGCGGGCGGCGGGACGGTCGCCTCCCAGGGGCGCAGCCAGTCCCGGTTGCGCCGGTTCACCTCCCGCCAGGCCGCCTGGTCGCGCATCCTTATCGGGCGCAGCACGACGTCCCCGGCGGCGAGCGTGACGGGCCAGATGTGATTCATGACGGGCTGGACGACGGGCCGTACGACGAACCGGGTGCCGAGTCGGAAGCCGAGTCGGGCGACGGACCGGGCAACGGACCGGAAGCCGGGCCGGGGTGGTCGCCGCCCCGCAGCTGGTCGATCGCGTGGGCCAGCAGCGGCTCCAGCACGGCCAGCCCGTCGCGCACCCCGCCGGTGGAGCCGGGCAGATTGACGACCAGGGTCCGGCCCGCCACCCCGGCCACGCCCCGGGAGAGCGCGGCGGTCGGGACCTTCTCGCGGCCGTACGCCCGGATCGCCTCCGGGATGCCCGGGATCTCGTGGTCCAGCAGGGCCCGGGTGACCTCGGGGGTGCGGTCGGTGGGCGAGACACCGGTGCCACCGGTGGTGACCACCAGGTCGTACCCGGCGGCGACGGCGGCGCGCAGGGCGTCACCGACCGGCTCCCCGTCCGGGACCACCCGGGGGCCGTCCACCGCGAAGCCGAACCCGGTGAGCCCGGCGGCCAGCACCGGCCCGCTGCGGTCCTCGTACACCCCGGCCGCCGCCCGGTTGGAGGCGGTGACGACCAGGGCCCGGCGGGGGGCGGCGGGGACCGGGGTCACCGGCCCGTCCCCTCGGCGGCCCCGGTGGCCGCACCGGCTCCGGAAGCCCCGGTGGCCGGCGTGGCCGGGGAGCCGGGGGCCCCCGGGGCGGTCTCCGGGTCGCGGCGGTAGGTGCCGGACGTGCCGCCGGTCTTCTCCTCCACCCGGACGTCCGTGATCACCGCCGCCTTGTCCACCGCCTTGACCATGTCGACCACGGTCAGCGCGGCCACCGAGACGGCGGTGAGCGCCTCCATCTCGACGCCGGTGCGGTCGGTGGTCTTCACGGTCGCGGTGATCTCGACCGCGTCGTCCGCCACCGCCAGGTCGAGCCGCACCCCGGAGAGGGCCAGCGGATGGCAGAGCGGAATGAGGTCGGGGGTGCGCTTGGCGCCCATGATCCCGGCGATCCGGGCGGTGGCGAGGGCGTCGCCCTTGGGCACGCCCTCGCCGCGCAGCAGCTCGATCACCCGGGGCGCCACCCGCACCCGGCCGGTGGCGCGGGCGGTGCGGGCGGTGACGTCCTTCCCGGAGACGTCGACCATCCGGGCAGCGCCCGACTCGTCGATGTGCGTCAGGCTGCCTTGCGTACTCAACTGAACTCCGCCTCGCGTCCGGCGCCGGTTGCCCCGAGGGGTCCAGTGTCGCAGCCCCCGGGGGTCCGGGGTCGGCCCCCGGAAGGCACAGCGGGGACACCGTACCGCCACGGCGGGCGGGTCAGCCGATGAGGACCACCTCCAGCTCGGCACCGGGAGCGGCCTCCGTGACCTCCTCCGGTACGACGATCAGCGCGTCCGCGTGGGCCAGCGCGCCCACCAGGTGGGAGGAGGACCCGCCGACCGGGGTGACGGTGCCCTGCTCGGCGTCGTACGTCCCGCGCAGGAACTGCCGCCGGCCGGCCGGGGAGGTCAGCGGGGTCCCGGCGGCGAGGGCGGCCCGGACGCGCGGGCGGTGCACGTCCTCCAGGCCCATCAGGGTGCGGATCACCGGGCGGACGAACAGTTCGAAGGAGACGTACGCGGAGACCGGGTTGCCCGGCAGCGCCAGCAGCGGGGTGAGGTCGGGGCCGATGGTGCCGAAGCCCTGCGGCTTGCCGGGCTGCATGGCCAGGGTGCGGAAGTCGACCCCGGGGGCCGGTCCGCTCCCGTCGTCGATGGTGCTGCCGACGGGTTCGGCCGGACCGCCGGCGGCCGGATCCGGGTGGTCCCCGGGGAACGGATGGCCCGCCGGGTCCGCCGCCCGGTCGCCGACCGAGGACAGCGCCTCCTTGACGACGTCATACGCGCCCACGCTGACCCCGCCGGTGGTGACCAGCAGATCGGCGCGGATCAGCTGGTCCTCGATGGTGGCCCGCAGGGTGTCGGCGTCGTCGGTGACCGCGCCCACCCGGTAGGCGATGGCCCCGGCGTCCCGCGCCGCGGCGGCGAGCGCGAAGCTGTTGGAGTCGTAGATCTGGCCGGGGCCCAGTTCCTCACCGGGCTGCACCAGCTCGCTGCCGGTGGAGAGCACCACCACCCGGGGGCGGGGCCGCACCCGGACGGTGCCCCGGCCGATGGCGGCGAGCAGCCCGAGCTGGGGCGGCCCGAGGACGGTGCCGGTGGCCAGGGCCAGGTCACCCGCGCGTACGTCGCTGCCCCGGGGGCGGACATGGGCGCCGGCCCCGGCCGGGCGGTGCACCCGGACCTCGCCCGCCGCGTCCTCCGGGGCCCGGCCGGCCGGGCGCATCGCGGTGGCCGCTCCCCCGCCCGCGCCGCCGTCGGTCCACTCGACCGGGACGACCGCCTCGGCACCGGGCGGCAGCGGCGCACCGGTCATGATCCGGGCGGCCTCGCCGGGGCCGACCTCGATCAGGCCCGCACTGCCCGCCGCCACGTCACCGAGGACGGTCAGCACGGCCGGGAACTCCTCGGTGGCGCCGGCCACGTCCGCGACCCGGACCGCGTACCCGTCCATCGAGCTGTTGTCGAACGGCGGCAGGGCGGCCGGCACCGTGACGTCCTCGACCAGCACACAGCCCTGGGCGTCGGGCAGCTGGAGCTCGATGGGGTCGAGCGGGCGGACGGACCCGAGGACGTCCGCCAGATGGTCGTCCACCGACCAGACCCGGCTCACCTCGCCCCCGTCCCCTCGGACGCCCCGCCGAGGGCCGCCGTGCCGGAGCCGGAACGATCCGCCGGCCCGGGCACCGACCGGTCCGCCCCTTCGGTCCGGACGACCTGCTCGCTCCGGTCCGTCCCCTCGGTCCGGTCGCTCCCCTCGGTCCGCTCCGTCCCCTCGGCCCGCTCCGTCCCCTCGGCCCGCTCCATCTCCTCGGTGACGTACCGGCGCAGCCAGGCGCGGAAGTCCGGGCCCAGGTCCTCCCGTTCGCAGGCGAGCCGGACGATGGCCCGGAGGTAGTCGCCCCGGTCGCCGGTGTCGTAGCGGCGGCCCTTGAAGACCACGCCGTGCACCGGGCCGCCGATCGACTCGTCCGCCGCCAGCTTCTGGAGGGCGTCGGTCAGCTGGATCTCGCCGCCGCGCCCCGGCTCGGTCTCCCGCAGCACCGGGAAGACCGCCGGGGACAGTACATAACGGCCGATCACCGCGTAGTTGCTGGGCGCCTCGTGCGCCTCCGGCTTCTCGACCAGGCCGGTCACCCGCACCACGTCGGAGTCGGCGGTCGGCTCCACGGCCGCGCAGCCGTAGAGGTGGATCTGCGAGGGGTCCACCTCCATCAGCGCCACCACGCTGCCGCCCTCCCGCTCCTCGACCTCCACCATCCGGGCGAGCAGCGGATCGCGCGGGTCGATCAGGTCGTCGCCGAGCAGCACCGCGAACGGCTGCTCACCGACGTGCGGGGCGGCGCAGAGGACGGCGTGCCCGAGGCCGCGCGGGTCGCCCTGGCGCACATAGTGCATGGTGGCGAGGCCGTTGGGCTCCTTCACCTTGCCGAGCCGCTCCTGGTCGCCCTTGCGGTCGAGGGCCTCCTCCAGCTCGTAGTTGCGGTCGAAGTGGTCCTCCAGCGGACGCTTGTTCCGCCCCGTGATCATCAGGACGTCCGAGAGCCCCGCGCCCACCGCCTCCTCCACGACGTACTGGATGGCGGGTTTGTCGACGACCGGCAGCATTTCCTTGGGCGTCGCCTTGGTGGCGGGCAGGAACCGGGTGCCCAACCCTGCGGCGGGGATGACAGCCTTGCTGATCCTGGGGTTCGGGTGCGTCATGCAGGCACCTTAACCGCTGATTCTGGGAGGAAGATGAGTCCCCGATCGACTTCCGGCCGTAAAGTCGGGAGAGGCAGGTTTGCCCGTGTCTGAGCTGAATGGAGCCGCCGGATCCGGCCCCCTGACCGGCGGGGAAGAGGCCGCGCTCAAGGCCGCGTTGCGGCGGCGGCTGCTCGGCGCCCGGGCCCTGCTGGAGCCCGCGCGGATCCGTGCGGCGGCCGGTGAACTGGCCGGATCCGCGCTGGAGCTGCCCGAGCTGGCCGGGGCCCGTACGGTCGCCGCGTACGTCTCCGTGGGCACCGAACCGGGCACCCGGCCGCTGCTCGACGCGCTGCGCGCCCGGGGCGTCCGGGTGCTGCTGCCGGTACTGCTGGCCGACAACGACCTGGACTGGGCGGTGTACGAGGGCCCCGAGGCGCTGGTACGGGCGCGGCGCGGGCTGCTGGAGCCGGCCGGTCCCCGGCTGGGCCCGGACGCGGTGCTGGACGCCGGCGCGGTGCTGCTGCCGGGCCTCGCGGTGGACGCCCGGGGGATGCGGCTGGGACGGGGCGGCGGCTCGTACGACCGGGTGCTCGCCCGGCTGGTCCGCGCCGGGAAGGACCCGGCCCTGGTGGTGCTGCTGTACGCGGACGAGGTGGTGGAGCGGGTGCCGGAGGAGCCGCACGACCACCCGGTCCACGCGGCGGTGACCCCGGCCGTGACGCTGCGGTTCCGGGCGGTGCGGCGGGACTGAGCCCGGGGGGCCGGGGCGGGCCCGGCACCGGAACACGGGGCCGGACCGGGAGACGCGACACCGGGATACCGGGGCTACCCCTATACGGGCCGGCCCCGGCGCCGTACCAGGGGGTACGGGGCCGGGGCCGGACTCGGGATCACGGGGCCGGACTCGGGGGTTCCGTCACGGCTGGAGCTCCAGCCGGTCGGCGGTGGCGGTGTCCACCGCCTTGGGGGTGAACGACCAGTCGAGCAGCTCGCCCTTGGCCCACTTCTCCGTCTGGTCGGTGTAGTGGGCGCTGTAGGCGTGCCCGGAGGCACCGGTGAGGTTGATCCAGCGGGACTTGTCCCAGTCGCCCACGTTCACCACCATCCGCATCGACGGCACCCAGACCACGTCGTAGCCGGCGGCCGCGTTCCAGCCGGTGGCGTTGACCGCGGCCTCGCCGCCGGAGAGCCGCCAGGGGCCGCGGTTCAGCATGAACTTCAGGACGCCGGGGCCCTCCGTGCCGAGCGTCTGGTTCCGCAGCTCCAGTTGGTGCAGGCGGCCCCAGCTCCAGCTGGAGACGTCCTTGCCGAGCTTGGCGGTCAGCTCCCAGCGGGCGTCCTCCATGGCGCGGGCGAGCAGCTGGTCGCGGGTCTCGGTGGCGATGTGGCGGCGGCTCTTGGCCGAGTGCCACCACTCGTTCTTCTCGTCCTTCAGCAGCGGCCGGATCACCTCGTACCAGCGGTCGCCGCCGTCCGGCTGCGCGGCGCTCGGGTCCCGCCGGCCGCACTCCCGGACCAGCCGGTTCTGCTCGTCGACCGGTCCGGTGGAGTCGGCCGGGCGGACGGTGAGGCACTCGCCCTGGACCCGCACCTCCTTGGGCAGCTTGTTGCCGAAGGCCAGCTTCAGGACATTGCGCCAGACCGCGTTGAAGTAGGCGGCGGCACCGGAGTCGGCGTCCTGGGTGTAGTCCCAGCCCTCCAGGAGCTTCTGCGCCTCCCTGACGTGCGGGTCGGAGATGTCGAGCTTCAGCAGCAGCGGGTTGAGCAGCGCCGCGATCTCGCTGCGGTTGTCCATCTGCATGGTCCGCATGTCGTCCGTGGAGATCTTGCCGCCGTCCTTGATCTTCGACTCGATGAGATCGTTGATCCGCTGGCTGCGCGAGCCGTAACCCCAGTCCTCGGTGAGCAGGTACGGGTACTTCTCCGGGTCCACCACGGCCTGGTTGGCGGTGACGATGTAGCCGCGCTCCGGGTCCTCCTCGTACGGCAGCTCCGCGAACGGCACCGGCTTGGACTTCCAGGTGTACTTGGAGTCCCAGCCCGGCGCCGGGAGGGTGCCGTCGTGGCCCTTCTGCCGGACCGGTACGACGCCGGGGGCCTGGTAGCCGATGTGGCCCTCGGCGCCCTTGGCGTCGGCGTAGATCAGGTTCTGCGCGGGCACCGCGAAGTCCTTGGCGGCGGCGCGGAACTCCTTGAAGTCCTTGGCCCGGTCGAGTTCGAGGACGGCGTCCATGGACTTGCCGGGGTCGAGCGCGGTCCAGCGCAGCGCGACCGCGTAGCCGTCGCCGCGGTCCGGCGCCGCGTTGCCGACCGGGGCCTTCTGGCCGACCTTCGCCAGCTCGTCGCTGCGGTCGGAGACCAGCGGGCCGTTGTTGGTGGAGCGGACGGTGATGGTGCGGCTGCCGCCGCCCGCGACCCGGATGGTCTCCTCGCGGGTGGTGAAGGGGATTTCCTTGCCGTCGTACTGGTAGCCGGTGTCGGAGACCTTCTCCAGGTAGAGGTCGCTGACGTCGGCGCCGAGGTTGGTGAAGCCCCAGGCGATGTCCTGGTTGTGGCCGATGACCACCCCGGGCATCCCGGCGAAGGAGTACCCGGCCACGTCGTAGCGGCAGCTGTCGGAGACGGACCGGCAGTGCAGGCCCATCTGGTACCAGACCGAGGGCAGCTGGGGCGACAGGTGCGGGTCGTTGGCGAGCAGCGGCTTGCCGGTGGTCGTGTACTTGCCGGAGATCACCCAGGAGTTGGAGCCGATGCCGTTGCCGCTGGGGCCGAGCAGCGCCGGGATCTCGTCCAGGGTGTCGGAGAGCGAGGAGAGCTGGGCCTGGAAGCCGCGGGTGGCCCCGTCGGCCGTCCCCGCGGCGCCGGAGGACGGCTCGGTGGACTTGGCGGCCGGGTCGAACGCGCCGGTGGTCTTGTCGACGGCGCCCTTGTCGACGATCGGCCGGTGCAGCTCGGTCGGGTAGGCCGGGTAGAGGTCCTTGATCTGCTGGTCGGTGAGGCGGCTGCGCAGCAGCGAACGGTCGATCTCGTCCTGCATGTTGCCGCGCAGGTCCCAGGCCATCGCCTTGAGCCAGGCCACCGAGTCGACCGGGGTCCAGGGCTCGACGCTGTAGTCGTTGCTGAAGGAGAGGGCGGCGTACTCGACCGAGATGTCGCGCCCCTCCTTGCCCTTGAGGTAGGCGTTGACGCCGTCCGCGTACGCCTGCAGGTTCTTCTTGGTGTCGGCGGAGAGCTGCTTGTCGTACTCCTCCTGCGCCACCTTCCGCCAGCCGAGCGTGCGCAGGAAGGCGTCGGTGGAGACCTGGCTCTTGCCGAACACCTCGGAGAGCCGGCCCGACGTCATGTGCCGGCGCACGTCCATCTCGTAGAACCGGTCCTGGGCCTGGACATAGCCCTGCGCCCGGAACAGGTCGGCGTCGGAGGAGGCGTAGATCTGCGGGACGCCGTAGCCGTCCCGCTTGACCTCGACGGAGGAGCGCAGTCCGTCGAGCTTCAGCGAGCCCGTGGTCTGCGGCAGCGAGGCGCGCACGGTGCCGACGCCCCAGTAGACGCCGTACCCGACGCCCGCGACCAGCGCCAGCACCAGAACGAACACGAGCAGGCGGGCGCGTCGCCCCTTCTTCTTACTGGGGGCGGCGGTGGAATTGGGCGGCATCGCTGTCCTTCAGGGCGCAGATCGGTCCAGGGAGTGCTGGGAGCAACCATAGGCGCCCCGCCCGGCGGGCCCGGACGCGGTATCGACAAAGATCCCCGGCCGGCGGGGGCGGTGCGCCCGGTCCGGTACCGGACCCCGGCGTCAAGAAGCCGTTAAAGATTAGGTAAGGTAACGAACTACCGGCGGGCGGCACTTCGGCGATCGGGCCCGCCCGTGAGGGAAGGATCGGCCACTGACTGTCCACCAGCTCAATGAACTCCTTTTCGTCTGCGCGCTCGTCCTGCTCGTCGCCGTGGCGGCGGTCCGGATCTCCTCGCGCAGCGGGCTGCCCAGCCTGCTCCTCTACCTCGGCATCGGGGTGGTGATGGGCCAGGACGGCCTGGGCCAGGTCGCCTTCGACGACGCCGGGCTGACCCAGGTGATCGGCTATGCCGCCCTGGTCGTGATCCTGGCCGAGGGCGGGCTCGGCACCAAGTGGAAGGAGATCAAGCCCGCGTTGCCCGCGGCGGCCGTCCTGTCGACCGCCGGCGTCGCGGTGAGCGTGGGGGTCACGGCGACGGCGGCGCACTATCTGGTGGGCCTGGACTGGCGGCCCGCGCTGATCATCGGAGCGGTGGTCTCGTCGACCGACGCCGCCGCCGTCTTCTCGGTGCTGCGCAAGGTGCCGCTGCCGTCCCGGGTGACCGGCGCCCTGGAGGCCGAGTCCGGCTTCAACGACGCCCCGGTCGTCATCCTGGTGGTGGCCTTCTCCACCACCGGCCCGGTGGACAGCTGGTATGTCCTGCTCGGCAAGATCCTGCTGGAGCTGGCCATCGGCGCCGCCATCGGTCTCGCGGTGGGCTTCCTCGGCTCGTACGGGCTGCGCCATGTCGCCCTGCCCGCCTCCGGCCTGTACCCGATCGCCGTGATGGCCATCGCGGTGGTCGCGTACGCCGCCGGCGCCATGGCCCACGGCAGCGGCTTCCTCGCCGTCTACCTGGCCTCGGTGATCCTGGGCAACGCCCGGCTGCCGCACGCCCCGGCGACCCGGGGCTTCGCGGAGGGCCTCGGCTGGCTGGCGCAGATCGGGATGTTCGTCCTGCTCGGCATGCTGGTCACCCCGCACGAGCTGGTGGACGACTTCTGGCCGGCGGTGATCGTGGGCCTGGTCCTGACCATGGTGGCCCGGCCGCTGTCGGTCCTGGTCAGCCTGGTGCCGTTCCGGATCCCCTGGCAGGAGCAGGCGCTGATGTCCTGGGCCGGGCTGCGCGGCGCGGTGCCGGTCATCCTGGCGACCATCCCCATGGTGTCCGGGATCGAGGGCAGCGAGAAGCTGTTCAACATCGTCTTCGTGCTGGTCGTGGTCTACACCCTCGTCCAGGGCCCGACGCTGCCCTGGCTGGCCAGGGCGCTGCGGCTGGGCGACCCCGCCGGGGCGGCCGACCTGGGCGTGGAGTCGGCCCCGCTGGAGCGGCTGCGCGGCCATCTGCTGTCGGTGGCCATCCCGGAGAAGTCCCGGATGCACGGGGTGGAGGTCGCCGAGCTGCGGCTGCCGCCCGGTGCCGCGGTGACCCTGGTGGTACGGGACGAGCGCAGCTTCGTACCCGGTCCGACGACCGTGCTGCGGCGCGGCGACGAGCTGCTGGTGGTGGCGACGGACCCGGTCCGGGACGCGGCCGAGCGCCGGCTCCGGGCGGTCGGCCAGGGCGGCAAGCTCGCCGACTGGCTCGGCACCGGCGGCGGTGGCGCGGGGGCGGGGACAGGGCGGTAGGACCCGGGGGCGGTGGGGCCCGGGGGGTGCACGGCGCCGGGGGCTGGTTTCCGCTGCGGCTGCCGGGGCGGGTGTCCGTTACGGCACCGGGCGGGCTGGGGGCTGTCCCGGTGGCGGGTCGGCGGGGGCCGGGCGGGGGGGCTCATGGCCTGCCGGGCGGGGGCCCGGTCCGGTGGGGCGTCGACGAGGGCCGGACGGGTGCGTGAGCGGAGCCGTATCGCAGGTGTGAGGCAGAACCCACGACCGTTTCCCAGGCGCCACGCGGGCACACCCTGTATCGTAAAGGTGCAATGATCGACCAACTCTGCCTGAAGCAGAGCTGGCGCGACCGTATGGCGGCCGTGACGCCCCTCCTCGACTCCTCGACGGGGCCCGGTATCTACCGCAGTTCCGCGCAAGAGGACAGCTCTCGGCGTCTTCTCGGTCCCCCCGCGGGCGGCCGGAAGAGCGCTACCAGGCGGTAGAAAGGCACGGGCCGTGGAGTCCACGGTCAGTTCTGAGAACGAGACGGCGGCGCGGCGGGCCGGGACGGCCGGACAGCCGCCCGAGACGGCCGTACGGGCCGGGGCCGCCGGGCAGCGGGCCGGTACGGCCACCGCCGCCGACGGCGACGGGAAGCGCCCCGGGTACGGGCAGCTGCTGCGCACCCCGGGCGCCTGGACGTTCCTCCTCCCCGGCTTCGCCGCGCGGCAGCCCTTCGCCATGCTCACCATCGGCATCGTGCTGCTCGTCCAGCACACCACCGGCTCCTACGGCAGCGCCGGCGTCGTCTCCGCCGCGACCGGTGTCGCCATGGCGCTGTTCGCCCCGCAGAGCGGCAAGCTGGCCGACCGCTACGGCCAGCGGGCCGTCCTGGTGCCCGGCGTCCTGCTGCACGCCGCCGCCGTCTCCGTACTGGTGACCCTCGCCCTGGCGGGCGCGCCGCTCTGGGCCCTGGTGGTGGCGGCGGTGCCGACCGGCGCCTCGGTGCCGCAGGTCGGTCCGATGGTCCGCTCCCGGTGGGCGGCGAAGCTCCAGGGCTCGCCGCTGCTCGCGACGGCGGCGGCCTTCGAGTCCGTCACCGACGAGTTCACCTTCGTGGTCGGCCCGGTGCTGGCCACCGCCCTCTGCACCGGGGTGCACCCGGCCGCCGGACTGATCGCCGAGGCGACGCTGACCCTGGCCGGCGGCCTGCTCTTCGCCGCCCAGCGCCGCACCCAGCCGCCGCACGGCCGGCTGGAGCGGCACGCGGCCGAGGAGCACGTCTCCGCGCTCTCCGTGCCGGGCGTGCGGGTCCTGGCGGTCGCGCTGCTGGGCATCGGCACCGTCTTCGGCGGCATGCAGGTCTCGCTGACCGCCTTCACCGAGGAGATCGGCAACCCGGGCGCCAACGGCCTGCTGTACGGCGTGTTCGCGGCCGGCAACATGCTGGCCGGCATCGCCTGCGGGGCCATCGCCTGGAAGATCGCGCCGCGCCGCCGGCTGCTGATCGGCTACACCGCGCTGACCGTCGCCGCCGCCTTCCTCTGGTCGGCGCACTCCATGGTGCTGCTCGGCGGGCTCGGCCTGCTGGTGGGCCTCTGCATCGCGCCGTCGCTGATCACCGGCTACACGCTGGTCGAGACGCTGGTGCCCGCCTCGGCCCGTACCGAGGCGTTCACCTGGCTGACCGGCGCGGTGGCGCTGG
This sequence comes from Streptomyces pyxinae, assembly GCF_024756275.1. Classification (GTDB taxonomy): domain Bacteria; phylum Actinomycetota; class Actinomycetes; order Streptomycetales; family Streptomycetaceae; genus Streptomyces; species Streptomyces pyxinae. The sequence continues at coordinate 53,259 of NZ_JANUGQ010000034.1, forward strand.
GCCAGGCGGCGGCCGTCTCGGTGGCCGGCCGGCTGACCGACGCGTACGGCTCGACCGCCGGTTTCCTGGTGCCGCTTGGCGGTACGGCGCTGGCGCTGATCACCCTGCTGGCCCTGCGCTCCCGGCTCTCGCCGCCCGCCCAGGGGCGCACGGTGGCACGTGGCGTCGGTCACCGCGTGTCGGTCACGGTGGACTGATCCGGCGGAATACGTCACTATGGACCGTCGTTAGCACTCATCGAGTGAGAGTGCCAGGAGGAAGACAAGTGCCGACCTACCAGTACCAGTGCACCGAGTGCGGCGAGGGCCTCGAGGCGGTCCAGAAGTTCACCGACGACGCCCTGACCGTGTGCCCGAGCTGCGACGGACGCCTCAAGAAGGTGTTCTCGGCGGTCGGCATCGTCTTCAAGGGCTCCGGCTTCTACCGCAACGACAGCCGCGGCTCGTCGTCCAGCAGCTCGCCGGCGTCGGGATCCTCGGGTTCGTCCGGGGCCTCGGGCTCGAACGGTGCGAAGACGTCCGCCTCGGAGTCGTCGTCCTCGGCTTCGTCCTCGTCCTCTTCGTCCTCCTCTTCTTCGTCCTCGTCGTCGGCCGCCGCCAAGCCGGCCGCGTCGAGCACCTCCGGGAGCAGCGGCTCCGCCGCCTGATCCCCGCCCCACCTGCCGAAGGGCCCCGCCGTGTACGACGGCGGGGCCCTTCGGCGTTCATGCTCTCGGGGGCACGTCGACGTGCGGGTGGCGGGCTGGGCTGGGCCGCTAGGGTGACCCGCATGGTGACGGTGACGACGAGTGCAGAGACAGCCGCGGAGACGTACGCCGAGATAGGCGTGATCGGCGGGTCCGGCTTCTACTCCTTCCTGGACGACGTGCGGGAGGTCGCCGTCACCACCCCGTACGGCAGCCCCAGCGACTCCCTCTTCCTCGGTGAGCTGGCCGGCCGCCGGGTCGCCTTCCTCCCCCGGCACGGCCGTGGCCACCATCTGCCGCCGCACCGGATCAACTACCGCGCCAATCTGTGGGCCCTGCGCTCGGTCGGCGTCCGCCAGGTCATGGGGCCGTGCGCGGTCGGCGGGCTGCGCCAGGAGTACGGCCCGGGCACCCTGCTGGTGCCGGACCAACTGGTGGACCGGACCAAGGCGCGCGTCGGCACCTACTTCGACGGGGAGCCGCTGCCGGACGGCACGGTGCCCAACGTGGTGCACACCACCTTCGCGGACCCGTACTGCCCGGAGGGCCGCGCGGTGGCGTTGGCGGCCGCCCGGGGACGCGGCTGGGAACCGGTGGACGGCGGCACCATGGTGGTCATCGAGGGCCCGCGCTTCTCCACGCGCGCCGAGTCGCGGTGGCATGCCTCGATGGGCTGGTCGGTGGTCGGCATGACCGGTCACCCGGAGGCGCCGCTCGCCCGTGAACTGGGCCTCTGTTACACCTCGATGGCCCTGGTCACCGACCTGGACGCGGGCGCCGAGACCGGTGAGGGGGTCTCGCACACCGAGGTGCTGCGGGTGTTCGGCGAGAACATCGGGCGGCTGCGCGAGGTGCTGTTCGACGCGGTCGGGGCCCTGCCGAAGACCGAGGGCCGCGCCTGCCTCTGCACCCGGGCGAACGAGGGCTGGGACCTGGGCATCGAGCTGCCGTAGGCCCGGGGCGCCCTGACATCGGGGCTCTCCCGGGTCGGCTCGGAGGCTGCCCGGAGGCTTCCCGGGGTCGGCTCGGAAGTTCCCCGGGGGCTTCCCGGGGTCGGCTTGGGGCCCCTCCCGGGTGACGGGGTTTTCCCCAGCCGGCCGCTCGTCCACAGGCCCGAGCGGGATCGGACGGAACCGTGGATCGTGAGGGACGGACACCGGTGCGGCAGCGCCGGTCCCGTCCCTCATCCATTTCCCTCCCCCGGATCCCGGTGGTGCCTCATGCAGCCCCTCCCGCTGTCCCGTCCTCTCTCCCCCGCTCCTCCTGATCCCGCCGCCGGAGGTGCGGCCCCGCTCACCACCGTCCCCGGGCCGTACGAAGTGCCGCCGTTCGCACCGCTGCGGGCGCGCGGAAGGCGAGCGGGGCTGCGCCGGGCGCTCCGGCGCGGTCGACGGGTGCTGGTGGCGCTGGTCGCCGCGGTGGCCGCCGCGCTCGCCGCCGCCGGGCTGCGCGGCCCCGACGACGGGGCCGGCCGGGCCGTGACGGCCGCGCCGAAGCCGGTGCGGAAGGCCGTCGCGCTGGTGTCGGCCCCGGTGCGGATCGCGGACGCCGAGACGGTCCGGCTGCTCCGCCCCGGCGACCGGGTGGACGTGATCGCGACGGGCCCGGCCGGCTCCCCGGGGCCTGCGGCCGTCCCGTTCCCGGGTGGTGCGGCCGTACGGGGCCCGGCGGCCGGGGCCCGGGTGGTGGCGGCGGGGGTCCGGGTGGCCGAGGTCCCGAAGGCGCCGGGCGGCCCGGGGCCCGGCGGCGAGGGCGGGGGCGGCGCCCTGGTGGTGCTCTCGGTGCCGCGCCCGCAGGCGGTGGCGCTGGCGGGCGCGAGTGCCACGTCCCGGCTGGCGGTGGCCGTGTGCTGAGCCGCGTGCTGAGGCGGCGGGCGTACGCGACGGGCTGGTGGCGGCTCAGCGGCCGACAGGCGGCAGCGGCTCAGACGGCCGGCGGCGGCTCGGAGGCCGAGGAGCGGCAGCGGCTCAGAGGTGGTGCGGCGGCTTCTCGTCCAGGAAGCGGGCGAGGTCGGCGGCGGAGTCCGCGGGCGGCCGCTCGCCCCACCCGCGGTCGGTGTCGTCCGACGACTGCTGGTCCAGCGGGTCGTCGAAGACCAGGACCGGCTTCCGCGGCGGCGCCGGTTCCGGCCGGGTCGCGCGGGGCTCGGGGGTGGGGGTGTCGCTCATGCCCCCAGCGTACGCCGGGCGGAGACACCGGCGGCCGGGCCACCGGGACCCGCCCCCGCCACGCGGCTTCGTTGCGAGCCGCGAACGCGGGCTGTGATGATGGAGCGCATGTCTGACAACGGGGGCAGGGCGGGGGAACCGCCGCGCACGGTGCCACGCTCACGGCTGGCCGACCTGGCCGACCACGCCGGGGTGACGGAGCGACCACCGGCAGCGGATCCGGCAGCCGCGGCCGGTCCGGCGCCGGAACCCGAACCGGCAGCGGAACCCGCGGCGAATCCGGAACCGGCAGCGGCGGCGGCACCCGGGGATGCGGCGCCCACCACCGTGCCGGCCTCCGACGCCGGGGTGGCCGCGCGCCGCCGGGCGTTCGCGGAGCTGCTGGGCGAGTTCCGGCGTACGGCGGTGCTGGTGCCGCTCGGGGACGGCCCGGGCCCAGACGGCGAACGGGGTGAACGGGGTGAACAGAGCACACGCGGTGAACCGGGCCTGCTGACCGCCGACTTCAACGGCATCCGGTTCATCCTGGCGTTCTCCGACGAGCAGGCGCTGGCCCGCTATGCCCGGGCCCGGGGCGAGCAGGCCAGGGAGTGGACGTACCGGACGGTCCTGGGCGCCCGGCTGCTGGACGTGGCGGTGCCGGCGGCGGGGGTGCCCTGCGGAGTGGCGCTGGACTGCGCGGACGGGCCGGACGGCATGGTCTTCCCGCCGGTGCGCGGGATCGTGCCGGACGCGGCGGCGGTGGACATCGACGACGAGGGGGACGTGGCATGACCGGCGGAGGCGGCAAGGACCTGAAGGCCGACGGCCTGCATCTGATCGCCAAGGGCCTGACCGAGGCGCTGGGCGAGCTGAAGGAACTGGGCATGGTCGGCACGGCCGGCGCCGGCCGGGGCTTCGGCGACCTGGCCCTGTCCGGCCTGGAGCTGGGCCACGAGGGGCTCACCGAGACCTTCTCCTCGTTCTGCGAGCGCTGGGAGTGGGGCGTGCGCTCCCTGGTCAACGAGGGCAATGCCTTCGCGGTGAAGACCGGACTGTCGGCCGGCACGTACTACGAGACCGAGCAGTACGTCGAGGGTTCCCTCAAGGTCGTCGCCAACGCGGCCGTCGGCAACCCGTACGCCTCCGAGGAGGAGGTCACCGGAAAGGGCTGGGGCGACATCGCCACCTCCGGGGCGCTGGGCGGCGCCGACTACAGCCAGGAGTCGTGGGAGAAGGCGATGTCCAACAGCGCCCAGGGGTGGAAGGACGCGGGACGGGACGTGATGACCTCCCACACCGTCGGCCTCGCCCCGGTCCCGGTCCCCGGGCTCAACCCGGAGAACCTGCACTCCGCCCTCGGTGTCTCGGACGCGGAGTACGACCGGATGCTGGACGACACCTTCGGGCCCTCCCCCGAGGCGCGTGCCGAGGCGGCCGAGCGGCAGCAGGGCGGTGCGGGCTGATGGGACTGCTGGGGGATCTCGGGGACGGCATCAAGAGCGGTGTCAACAAGGGCCTGAGCATCGGTGAGGAGCTGATCGACGAGGGCAAGAAGAAGGTCGGTGAGGGGGTCGACTGGGTCACCGACAAGGCCGGTGACAAGCTGGACGATGTCGGGCTGCACGGCGCCGCCGACGCGGTGGAGGACTGGGGCGACGGGGTCGCCTCCGACCTCGGGGCCACCCCCGGCGAGCAGCGGTTGGGCCAGACCGAGCAGGCCGACGAGCTGGTCCACGGCAAGCCGGCCGCCATCCGGGAGTCGGCCGGGCATCTGCGGGACTTCCACACCGCCTTCGGCCATGTCGGGGACGGCATGCGGAAGCTGGACTCCTCCAGCTGGCAGGGCGAGGCCGGTGACACCTTCCGCGCCAAGTTCGCCGTGCACCCGGTCAAGTGGGCGCAGGCGGCCGACGCCTGCGAGAAGGCGGCCGGGGCCCTGGAGGCGTACGCGGACACCGTCACCTGGGCACAGGAGCAGGCCGGGCAGGCCGTCGAGCTGTACCGGAAGGGCAAGCGTGCCTCCGAGGACGCCAAGGCCAGGGCGGCCGAGGCCAAGGCCGCCGGGGACGAGGCCGCCGGGGATCCGGCCCGCCGGAGCGAGCCCGTCACCGACCCGGGCGAGGCCGACATGAAGGCGGCCCAGGACAGGCTGACCCGGGCCCGCGAGCAGCGCAACACCGCCGCCTCCACCGCCCAGTCCGCGGTGCGGGCGGCCCTGGCCCACGCCCCGGCCGAGCCCCCGCCGCTGGAGCGGCTGGGCGACAACCTGGCCGACGGCTACCAGGCGTACAACATGGAGCTGACCCATCTCGGGGGCGGCATCCTCAAGGGCGGCGCCGGCCTGGTCAACTTCGCCCGGGGCCTGAACCCCGTGGACCCCTACAACCTGACCCACCCGGCGGAGTGCGCCCAGAACCTCTCCATGACGCTCTCCGGCCTGGTCTCCACCGCCGCCCACCCCGAGCGTGTCGTCACCGCCGCCGTCGACGGCTTCAAGAAGGACCCCTCCGAGTTCCTCGGCCGCCTCGTCCCCGAACTCATCGGCACCAAGGGCGCCGGCCTCGCCCGCGGCGGCCTCCGCCTGGCCGTCAAGGAAGGCACCGAGACCGCCGCCTCCCAGGGCCTGCGCAACGGCCTGAAGACAGGCGCGGAAGAGGCCGCCTCCCCCGGAGCCCGCAACGGCGCACGGCACACGGTGGAGGAGGAAGCGGAGGACGTCTCCCGCCGGCCGGGCGAGAAGGTGTGCGAGAAGGACCCGGTCGATGTGGCGACCGGCCGGATGGTGCTGCCGGCCACCGATCTCTCTCTGCCGGCGAGCCTGCCCCTGGTCGTCAGGCGCCAGTTCGAGTCGTCGTACCGGCTGGGCGGCTGGTTCGGGCTGGCCTGGTCCTCCACGCTGGACCAGCGCCTGGAGATCGACGCGCAGGGCGTCGTCTTCGTCGGTGAGGACGGGCTGACGCTGGCCTATCCGCACCCGGCACCCGGGGTGCCGACGCTGCCCGGCCACGGCCCCCGCTGGCCGCTGGACCGGGTGGACGGCGGCTACACCCTCACCGACCCCGGCTCCGGCGTGGTCCGCCACTTCGGCGAGCGCTCCGGCACCCTGGCGGTCATCGACCAGATCGACGACCGCAACGGCCACTGGATCACCTTCGAGTACGACGCGGACGGCGCGCCCCTCTCCCTCGCCCACAGCGGCGGCTACCACGTCCGCGTCTCGACGGCGGAGGGCCGGGTCACCGCCCTCCATCTGGCCGGTGCGGCGCCGGACGGCGGGGACCAGGAGCTGATCCGCTACGGCCACACCGGCGGCCGGCTCACCGAGGTCGTCAACTCCTCCGGCCGTCCCACCCGCTTCGGCTACGACGACCGGGGCCGCATCACCTCCTGGACCGACTCCAACGACAGCCACTTCACCTACGCCTACGACGACCAGGACCGCTGCGTCCACCAGTCCGGTGCCGCCGGCCATCTGCGGTCGTCCTTCGCCTATGGACCGGCCGATCCGGAGACCGGCGAGCACACCACCACCGTCACGGACTCGCACGGCCACACCACCCGCTACCTGATCAACCGGCGCCGGCAGGTCGTCGCCCGGACGGACGCCCTCGGCGCGACCTCCCGCTACCGGCGCGACTTCCGCAACCGCCTGCTCTCCGAGACCGACGCCCTGGGGCACACCACGGCGCTCCACTACGACGAGACGGGCAACCTCCGGACGGTGACCCGCCCGGACGGCCGCCAGGCCCGGGCGGAGTACGACGACCTCGGTCTGCCGGTCAGGCTGGTCAACCCGGACGGCACGGTCGTCCGCCAGAGTTTCGACGAGCGCGGCAACCGCACCTCGGTCACCGACCCGGCGGGTCGGGTCACCCACCTCGCCTACGACGAGGCCGGCCATCTGACCAGCGTGACCGACCCGCTCGGCCACACCACCCGCATCGTGTCCGACCGGGCCGGGCTGCCGCTGACCGTCACCGACCCCCTGGGGGCGGTGACGCGCTACGACCGGGACGCCTTCGGCCGACCGGTGGCGATCACCGACCCGACCGGTGCCACGACCCGGCTGGAGTGGACGGTCGAGGGCCGGCCGATCCGCCGCTCCAACCCGGACGGCACCACGGAGGCCTGGACCTATGACGGCGAGGGCAACTGCACCACCCACACCGACCCCCTGGGCGGTGTGACCCGGTTCGAGTACACCCACTTCGACCTGCTCACCGCCCGCACCGGCCCGGACGGCGTGCGCCACGAGTTCGGCCACGACACCGAGCTGCGGCTGGCCCGGGTCACCAACCCACAGGGACTGACCTGGAGTTACCGCTACGACGCCACCGGCCGCCTGGCGGACGAGACCGACTTCGACGGCCGCACCCTGAGCTACGGCCACGATGCCGCCGGACGCCTGACCTCCCGCACCGACGCACTGGGCCGGACCATCGCGTTCGAGCGCAACGAGCTGGACCAGATCGTCCGCAAGGACGCCGCCGGGGCGGTGACCACCTACGCCTACGACCTCACCGACCGGCTGGCCCAGGCCACCGGCCCGTACGGCAGCACGCTGACGGTGCTGCGGGACCGGTTCGGCCGGGTGCGCGAGGAGACGGTCGACGGCCGCCGGATGCGGTACTCGTACGACGAACTGGGCCGCCGTACGGGCCGCCGGACGCCGTCCGGGGCGACGACGAGCTGGTCGTACGACGCCGCCGGGCGCCGGGCCGGCATGCTGGCCTCGGGCCGGGCCGTCGACTTCACCTACGACGAGGCGGGCCAGGAGCTGAGCCGCCGCGTCGGCGGGACGCTCACCCTGGAGCACTCCTTCGACACCATGGGCCGCCTGAGCACTCAGGCGGTCACCGGCTCGGACGGCGCCCTCATCCAGCAGCGCGCCTACACCTACCGCGCCGACGGCAATCTGACCGGCGTCGACGACCGGCTCGCCGGCTCCCGGCGCTTCGACCTCGACGCGGCGGGCCGCGTCACCGCGGTCCACGCGGCCGGCTGGACCGAGACCTACGCCTACGACGAGGCCGGCAACCAGACCCGGGCGACCTGGCCGGCCGGTCACCCGGGCCAGGAGGCGGTGGGCGATCGGACGTACACCGGCACCCGCATCACCCGCGCGGGCGATGTCCGCTACGAACACGACGCTCTCGGCCGCATCGTCCTCCGCCAGAAGACCCGGCTCTCCCGCAAGCCGGACACCTGGCGCTACGCGTGGGACGCCGAGGACCGCCTGGTCTCGGCCGTCACCCCGGACGGCAGCCGCTGGCGCTACACCTACGACGCCCTGGGCCGGCGCACCGCCAAGCTCCGCCTGTCGGCCGACGGGCAAACCGTCGTCGAGCAAGTGGTGTTCACCTGGGACGGCACCACCCTGTGCGAGCAGACCACCACCTCACCGGAGCTGCCGCACCCGGTCACCCTCACCTGGGACCACCAGGGCCTGCGCCCCCTCTCCCAGACGGAACGCATCACCGCCGCCGACGCCCCGCAAGAGGAAATCGACTCCCGCTTCTTCGCCATCGTCACCGACCTCGTCGGCACACCCAGCGAACTCATCGACGAGCAGGGCGACATCGCCTGGCGCACCCGAAGCACCCTCTGGGGAACAACCGCCTGGGCGGCCGACAGCACCGCCTACACCCCCCTCCGCTTCCCCGGCCAGTACTACGACCCCGAAACCGGCCTCCACTACAACTACTTCCGCCACTACGACCCCGAAACCGCCCGCTACCTCACCCCCGACCCCCTGGGCCTCGCCCCGGCCCCCAACCCGGCCACGTATGTAACGAATCCCCTAATGTGGCTCGACCCTCATGGCCTGGCGCCGTGCCCCTTGAAACCACAGGACCGCCGGCCGCAGCCCAAATATGGGCTCGGGGAGGGCAATGAATGGGCCCGGAGTATTACCCAGAAAGGAAGGACCGACAACTCTCAGGTAATCTCTGGGCATGGTTTCTACGAATTCGGTGCGGGGGATGCAACCGTGCCGCCCGGAACGTGGTTGAAGTTCTACGTGGAGGACGGGAAACGCCTTAGCGATACGCTCGCCCACGAGATCGAGACAGGCACAAATCACCCGGTAGTCGAGACGTTCGGCCCTGGATCAAAAGTTCCCGACTACACTGTGGGCCCACCAACGGATCTCGCGATCAGCAGCAAGTCCATAACTGTAAACACGAACACGAGACTCAGTGAAATGATGCACGACAGGATGGGACCCGTGCATGTCCTCATATGTCGTGAACACCTGAACCCCCGGTGAGGAAATGACCTATTACCCCGACCTCAGCCCTTACACATACGATCCAACCGACAAAGAGATGTTGAATATCGGTTGGCTGTCACGCGAACACTCCTACCCCACAGGGGCCACACCCGATGGCCTAGTGTACGCACTGATCGAACTGGCGAAAAATAAGACAAACATGCAGCGCGGGATGCATTTTTGTGACCTGTGTCCAGATTTCGAAACTGCCCAGCTGCATACTTTCCGCGGCAAAGTTTTCATTGGCAGCGGTGAGATTCGCTTGACTGATCGACAAGGAGTCACTTTCTCGTCCCCAGCCATGATTGTCCATTACGTAGAAGATCACGCCTATCTGCCGCCGGAGGATTACTGCACTGCGGTTCTCTCGTCCACGAGAGGCACCCCCTCGACAGATTGAGACCTTGACGGCCACCTATCCGCCAGCACGCCACGTAAAGCGTAATGCAAAGGAGGCAGTCATCAAGGACCCATGCACGGCCGAACTCGGTCCACGCTTTCCTCAACAGCAGCGCCCACAGCCCTCCGGTCTGGCCGACACGCACTCTCTACCGATGCAAATCGGGCTGCTACGCCGAATTCGACTGGTCGAGTCCATCGATATGGCCGGTGTTCAGGTGACGCCAATTCTCGCCATACGGGACATTCTCCTTCATCAGGGAACCCGGTGACCGCCTTGGGCAGGCGTTTGCGGAGGCAGGTGCGATTACTCAGAGAGGAGTGAACGGGTAGGTATGCAACGCCCAACGCCCTTCGGTGCACCGAAGGTCAGCCGTGCGATCCCTCAGGCGTTGGCGGTGTACTGCGTGTCAGCTCTGCCAGGACACTGGGGGTGGACCAAATGCACGACGAGCGGCCCTCACAGCTAAAGCGGCGGTAGCAGCGTTGGCGCCCCCACCAATTACGGCGCCGATACCGAACGGCGCCACTCGGCCGAGAACAATAATTCCCTGCTTGGTCCCGTATTTTGTGACGAAGTTCTTTCCCAAGATTTTGTTGATCTGACGCAACGTCTCAGCAGGCACCTTGGCGACAACCTGACGTCCCCAGTGCTGCCCTGTCCGCTCGGCTACCTTACTAATGGTGGTGTAGCCGGTCCCGCCGAGCATGATTCCCATCACGATCGTTCGGCGGCGCTCGATCTCGTCGATGGGGACTCCGTGGACTTCGGCAATCGAGAGCGCGAAAAGGGTGCTCAGCTCAAGGGATGAGAGAGTCTCGCCCGCCGACAGCGCCAGAGCGACTCCCGTGCCGACGCCGGGCGCAGCTGCGGCTCCTCCAACCGCAGCGCCTGTCCCAGTCAAGGCGCTGACATACATCCGCTCCAGGGTTCGGATCACCTGTGCCGGTGTCGCCGCCGCGTTCCGCTGGCGAGCCCGGTCAACGTTCTTGCGCACCACCGGGCTCTGCATGTTGATCGCCTTGTCCAGGAGATCAAGGACTCGCTGCCCACGTACAGCATCTGCCGGAACTGATCCGTCGGAGGCACCTGTTGCCATGCCTTGAACTCCTCGAGTCGTCATGTTTCAGCTGGGCCCTCCATTCGACCAACCGAGCGGACCTTGCGCCAGACGGATCAGGCCACTAATCGCAGAGGGAGCCGCATCGGTGCCGAGCAGGGTGGGGGTGAGGAGCAGGCGGGAGCGGGCGTGCGAGGCGGTGTCCGGGCTCTGGTGGGAAAGACATCCTAGAGGTGGACGAGAAGGCCCTTGCTGACGTGGGAGGCCGGGAAGGGGTGAGCCTGTGGGCAGAGGGGGGGTGTTGACGGGGTGCTGGGGGGCGGGGGGTGGTGTGCTGGGGGGTATGACGTCTTCGGGGTTGTCGGGTGTGCGGCCGTTGGTGTCTCGTCGTCGGGACGAGCGGCATCGGGTGGCCACGCCGTTGGAGCTGTTCTTCGATCTGTGCTTCGTGGTGGCGATCGCCCAGGCGGGGGCGGAGCTGGTGCATGCCGTGGCGGAGGGGCACGCCGGGGCGGGGGTGCTGAGTTATGTGATGGTCTTCTTCGCCATTTGGTGGGCCTGGATGAACTTCTCCTGGTTCGCCTCGGCGTACGACAACGACGACGTGCTGTACCGGGTGATGACGCTGGTGCAGATCGCGGGGGTGCTGGTTCTGGCGGCGGGGGTGTCGCGGGCCTTTGAGCACCATGACTATCTGTTCGTCTGGCTGGGGTATGTGGTCATGCGGCTGGCGCTGGCCGGGCAGTGGCTGCGGGCGGCGAAGAACGCGTCGGGGGCCGAGCGGACGATGGCGCTGCGGTACGCGGCCGGGGTGCTGCTCTGCCAGATCGGCTGGACCGGGCTGGTGGTGACGCCGGAGGGCTGGCGGGCCTGGGTGTTCCTGGTGATGGCGCTGGCCGAGATGGCCGTGCCGGCGGTCGCGGAGCGGGAGCACCCCTCGACCTGGCACCCGCATCACATCAGTGAGCGGTACGGACTGTTCACCATCATCGTGCTGGGCGAGACCATCTCGGCGGCGACCGTGGCGGTGAAGACGGGGGCGGCGGAGCACGACGCGCTGGACGAGGTGCTGCCGATCGCGGTGGGCGGGCTCCTCGTCGTCTTCGTCGCCTGGTGGGTGTACTTCGCGGTTCCCGCGCACAGTCGGCTGCGGTCGAACCGGGAGGGCTTCGTCTGGGGGTACGGGCACTACCTGATCTTCGCCTCGGCGGCGGGCATCGGTGCCGGGGTGGAGGTGGCCGTGGAGCAGACCGTGGGCGAGGCACAGGTGTCGGAGACGGCGGCCACGGCGGCCGTCACCCTGCCCTCGGCGATCTTCCTGCTGATGGTCTGGGCGCTGCACGCGCGGTACTTCAAGCGCGGGATCGCCCAGCAGCTGGTGCTGCCGTGCGCGGCGCTCGGGATGCTGCTGTGCACCTTCGCGGGGCACTGGGGTGTCCTGCTGGCGGGGTTGGTGGGAGCGGTCGCGGTGGGCGCGGGGACAGTGCTGACGGCGCGCGCGGGAGAGCCGGGTACCGCGCGCACGCCGGGGCCCTGACGTCACGCCAGGGGGCGCGGGAACTCGGTCCGCACGCCCTTCGTTTGGTGGAAGCCGGACGCGTTGTCCGCCTCAGGTACTACCTTGAGCAAGCATCGAGTGACACGCGGCGACGGCCTGGAGACTTCTCTTGAACGATGCGAACGCCCCGATCGACCCGCAGGATCAGCACCCGCAGGACGGCCCGTACGGCGAGGACGGCGCCCGGCACCGTACGGCTCGGGACACCAGAGCGCCCGGGGAGCGCTCGGCGCCGGAGTGGGACCGGGCGGGGGAGGGAGAGGACGACGGCGATCCGGGCGGGTGCTCGCCGTTCGAGGCGCCGGACGCCCAGGTCGAACGGCTCCTCGGGCGGGCGCTGAACTCCTTCGACCTGCCGGACTCCCTGGTGGAGCGGCTGGACTCGGCCCTGGCCCACGCCAGTTCGCTGCACTCCTCGCACCACAGTGCCTCGCTGCACCGGTCGACGTACCGGCACACCTATCTGCTGGCCGACGGTTCCTCGGTGACGCTCTGGGAGCTGGTGCACAACCACGGCCGGGACGGGAGCAGTCACCACGAGCTGTACGCGGAGGAGGCCGGGGCCCGGCTCGCGGCCTCCCGGCTGGCCGCCGAGCACGACCCGTCGGGGCCGTTCGAGCCGGCGGGAAGCGCACCCGACTGGGGCCTGGAGACCCCGGACCTGGCCGACCTCGCGGGCTTCACGGACCTGGCCGACCTGGAGCTGCTGCGGTTGTTCCCGGCCGCCGGTACGACGCTGCCGCCGCTCCCCCGCGAGTACCCGCAGGGCGACTCGGCGGACCACGCCCGGCGGGTGCTGCGCCGCGCCGAGAACGCCGACCGGCCGGGCCCGGAGGTGGCGGCCCGGCTGCGGGGTGCCTTCGCGCACGACATCCGCCAGGTCTTCGGCCGCCAGTGCAGTGTGGCCGGCCGCCGGGCCGGGTTCACCCTGTACGAGCACGGGTTCCTGCTGCTGGACGGCGACGAGCTCAGCCTCTGGGAGGTCGAGCACACCGCGACGGCGGACGGCCGGCACATGTGTGAGGTGTACGAGAGCGAGCACACCGCCCGCGCGGCGATGCGGCTCCGCGCCCGGGTGCGCTGACCCACCGGCGGCATCCCGCGCGGAGCCCGGGAGTACGGCCCCGGGAAGACCGGGCCGGACCCGCAGGGAAGGCCGGCCCAGACCCGCAGGGAAGACCGGCCCGGAGCCGCCGGGAAGACCGGGCCGGACCCGCCGGGAAGGCCGGCCCGGACCCGCCGGGGAGGGGGGAGGGCGGAGCCCCGGGCCGGGCCTGTCGGGAGGGCAGGCCGGAGCCGCCGGGGAGAGCCGCCCCGGGGTGGGTGTGACCGGGCGGCCGGGCGGACCCGCGGACCCACGGGCCCGCGCGTCGCTGCTCGATGTGGCCCCCCGCTCTGCCGGGCGCGGGTCCCCCTGCCCTGCCGGATGCGGCCCTCTGCCCCGTTGGCAGGGCCCTGCCGACGGGCCGCCCCCCGGCCCCCGCCCCCGGCCCCGGCCCCGGCCCCGGCCCCCGCGTACGGCAGGACGCTTTCGCGCCTTTGGCTCCGAAAGGAGCGCCCGCTCACGCCGTCCGGACTCCTTGTATGTCATGTTCTCCCCCAGCGAACAATTCCCATTGACGATACTCATGGACGGCCGGTCCCACCACGAGGGCTTATGGAAGTAAGCGATCGAGAATCGGATCCTGCGGAATACCCCCCTCGTGCGCTCTGAGCGAACCGCCCGTCGCACAGCCGTCCGGCCGAGATGATCGTGCTACGGTCCGACAGGTGAAGGCCGGTAAGTACGGCCGCAGTTGCCCCGTTCCCATGGGCGACCGACCGAAAGCAGAGAAGCACTGAGAATGCACGACGGCATCCCTTGCCGGTGCATCCACATGGGGGTTCAAGTGATTCTTCAGAATGACCGCGAGGCAGTGGACACCGAATACATGGCGCCACACATGGACAAGACATCCGCTCCCGCCTGGGGAATGGGTGACCAGGTATTCAGCAGCCTTCTGAACCACCGGATCGTCTATCTCGGGCAGCAGGTCGACGACGAAATAGCCAACCGCGTCACCGCCCAGCTCCTGATGCTCGCCGCGCAGTCCGAAGAGGACATCTACCTGTACATCAACTCGCCCGGCGGCTCCGTGACCGCCGGCATGGCGGTGTACGACACGATGCAGATCGTCAAGAACGACGTCGTCACCATCGCCATGGGTTTCTGCGCCTCGATGGGTCAGTTCTTGCTGACCGCCGGCGCCCCGGGCAAGCGCTTCGCGCTCCCGCACACCAAGATCCTCATGCACCAGCCCTCCGCCGGTTTCTCCGGCTCGGCCACCGACATCCGCATCCATGTGCAGCACCTGCTGAAGACCAAGACGGAGATGGCCGAGCTCATCGCGCAGCACTCCGGCAACGACGTGGAGCGGATCACCGCGGACTCCGACCGCGACTACTGGTTCTCCGCGCAGGAGGCCAAGGAGTACGGCCTGATCGACGACGTCATCACCGCCACTCCGAACATGCCGGGTGGCGGCGGGCTCGCCGCCCGCTGAGACCGCACTGCTCCGGCCCCGCCCCGGCCGCACCCGGGCGCCGCACCCCGCACCGGGGCCCCGCGCCGGCACGGGGACGGGGCCGCTCACGCCCCTACCCCGGGCCCGCCCCGCGCCACCGGCCCCCGGTCACCCAGGGCCCGTCGCAGGCTCGTCCGGGCACACCGCCCCTGGACCTCCGGGCCCGTCGCAAGCCCGGCCCGGCCCGGCCCCACAGTCGCAGCAGCACAGCACAGCACGGAGGCTGTCATGTTTCCGCACCACTCCGCGCCCCAGGCGCGCTACGTCGTCCCCCGCTTCATCGAGCGCACCTCACAGGGAGTGCGGGAGTTCGACCCCTACGCCAAGCTCTTCGAAGAGCGCGTCATCTTTCTCGGCGCGCAGATCGACGACACTTCAGCCAGCGATGTGATGGCCCAACTGCTGTGCCTGGAGTCCGCCGACCCGGACCGGGACATCTCGATCTACATCAACTCGCCCGGCGGCTCGATCACTTCGCTGCTCGCCATCTACGACACGATGCAGTACGTCCAGCCCGACATCCAGACCGTCTGCATCGGACAGGCCACCTCGGCCGCCTCGGTCGTCCTCGCCGCCGGCACCAAGGGCAAGCGGATCGCCCTGCCCAACTCCCGTGTCCTGATGCACGCTCCCGCCGACCCGGGCCGGCAGGGCCAGATCTCCGACCTGGAGATCCAGGCGCGGGAGATCGAGCGGATCCGGGAGCGGATCGAGGAGATCATGGTCCTTCACACCGGTCAGGACAAGGAGCTGATCCGCCGGGATCTCGACCGTGACAAGATCCTCACCGCACAGGGCGCGCTGGACTACGGGATCGTGGACCAGGTCGTCGTCCCGCGAGGCAAGAACGGCTCCTGAACCGCCATGCGCACCGACGGGCGGTACGGGTGGGCCAAAGGAGGCAGGAGAGGTATGGGTACGGGTAGTTGGTTCAGGCGGTTCTCGGCGCCGCCCGAGGGCGGGACGACGCTGCTGTGCTTCCCCCACGCGGGAGGCGCGGCGACCGCCTACTTCCCCTACTCCCGCCTGCTCGGCCCCGGCGCCGGGGTGTACGGCGTCCAGTACCCGGGCCGCCACGACCGGTTCTCCGAGCCCTTGGTGGAGAGCCTCACGGAGCTGGCCGGTCTCGCCGCCGACGCCGTCCGCGCCGAGTTGCCCGGACTCGGCGGACTCGGCGGTCCCTCCGGCAGGCTGGTCCTCTTCGGACACAGCATGGGCGCCCTGGTCGCGTACGAGGTGGCCCGGCGGCTGGAGGCGGCGGACTCCGGTCCCCGGCCGGCCCGGCTGATCGTCTCCGGCAGCCGCGCACCCGACCTGGCCCGCAGCCGGCCACCGGTGCACGGCCTCCCGGACGACGAGCTGCTGGCACACCTGCGGCGGCTGGACGGCACGGCCGAGGAGGTGCTCGCCAACGCCGAGCTGGTCCGGATGGTGCTGCCCGTCGTGCGCGCCGACTACAAGGCCGTGGAGCTGTACCGGGGCCCGGCACCCGGCGAGGGCGGGGCGCTGTCCTGTCCGATCTCCGTTTTCACCGGTACGGAGGACCCACAGGTGGACGCGGCGGGTGCCGCGCGGTGGGCCGAGTTCACCTCCGCACCGCGCGACGTGGAACCGTTCCCGGGCCGTCACTTCTTCATCGACACCAGCCGCGACGCCGTCGCCGCCGCGCTCACCGCCCGGCTCACCTGAGCCACGAAGTCACCGCGCCGCCGCGTCCTCCGTCCCCGTCCCCGTCCCCGGACAGCCGAAAGCCCCGCGGTGCACGGCACCGTGGGGCGGTCCGGAGATCGGGCGGCGATCAGGCGCCGGTGAAGGCGTCCCCCTTGACCGCTGCCAGGAAGGGCGCGAAGGCCCGGATGCGCAGCGAGATGACCGGTCCCGCCGGGACCTTGGAGTCCCGGACCGGAACCACGCCGTGCGTCACGGCCAGATTGGCCGCGAGCTCCACGCAGTCGCCGCCGTTGTTGCTGTAGGAAGACTTCTGCCAGCGCGGAGTTGCAGTCATCCGGGGAGTCCTCTCAGGAGGCGGGGAAGGTGTCGGCCTTGACCCCCGCGAGGAACGACGCGAAGGCGGCGGTGGGGAGAGCGAGAACGGGGCCGGCGGAAACCTTGGAGTCGCGGACCGGGACCACGCCCTGGCTGGCAGCCAGGTTGGCGGCGACCTCGACGCAGTTGCCGCCGTTGTTGCTGTAGGAGGACTTCTGCCAGCGGGGGGCGTTACTCACGGGTCTTCCCTTTCATTGCCTGCTGCTGCTCAGTGCCTGCTTGATCATCGCCACGGAGTCCACCTGCGACAGCACGTGGGTCTGCAGGTGATGGTAGTCGTTCAACAGGGGGACGACGAGGGAGGTTTCGCGGTCCATGTGCCCCTGAGTCTGTGATTCCGCATAAGCCACCAGGGACCGGTCGGCCATCGTCAGCAGATTGACCGGCAGATCGAACGCGCGGTGCTCCCCCATCGAGAACGGCGCGATGTGCAGCGCCGTGTGGGGCCGCGCGGCGAAGTCCAGCAGTGCCTGGAGCTGAGCGCTCATGACCTTGGGACCACCCACCGGGCGGCGAATGCAGCTCTCGTCCATCACCACGATCATGATGGGCGGCTTGGCCCGCACCAGCGCCGCCTGCCGCTCGGCCAGCAGCGTCACTCGCTCCTTGGCCTGCTCAACCGTGATGGCCCCCCGTTGCACGGCGATGTCCGCCAGCGTCTGGGCGTACGGCCCGATCTGCAACAGCCCCGGCACAATTCCGATCTCGTACAGGCGGATCTCCACCGCCCGCCCCTCATAGCCGAGGTACTCCGGGAAGCCCTCCAGCAGCGAGCCCAGGCGGATCTCCCGCCATTTGCGTTCGAACATGTCTCCGGTGCCGAGGGCACTGTCGGCATGACACGCGAAGCGCAAGGTAGAAAGCTTCCGCCCGTTTTCGACGGACGAGACATGGGACGCGGAGTACCCCATCTCGTCGGCCAACTCCCACTGCCGCCAGCCCTTCTCCTCCCGCTTGCTGCGCAGATCCGCGCCGAAGCGGGCCTGAGGAGAGCTGTCCGGGTTCAACTTCTTGTAGTTCATGCGACGACCACCGACCTTCTGTGCACGCCTGACACGTTGAACGGCTCCTCACCGTAGTTCACGCTGTACCCGCTTGGTAGTGGATTCACTACGGAGAGGAGCTGTTATGTGTGGCGAGAACTCGCCATCGGAACAGGCAAGTTCACCTCTCCCCGCCCTTGGCACGCTGCTGGTCGACGTGGTACGGGAACGGGTCGGGGAGTTCCGCGGGGAATGGTGCGGCCAGTGGGCCCTGCGACCCCTCGGAGGTGGGACGGAGTGGACGGCCGACCCGGCCGAGGTACAGGTGGCGAGCCCCGAGCAGCGCATACGAGCAAAGACTGCATATGCGAATGCGCGTTCGCGAGGTGAGGTGCTGTGATCAGGCGTCGAGCGCGCGTGCGAGCGGCGCTGGCGGCCAACCTGGCCGCGTACTGCCAGGAACACGGCATCGATCTGCTGGCCGCGATCTTCGCGGACCCGGACCCGGACCCCGGACCGCCGCCGGGCCGCTGGACGGAGTTACGGCTCCGGGCCGACGACCTGCGCGGCCGGGCCCGGTGGCTGCGGGCGCGGGTGCGGATGTCGGTGCGCTGGTGGTGCACCCCGCCGCGCCGCCGCCGCGAGGTCGAACGGGCGGCCGAGGCCATGGCGGCCCGCCTCTTCCACTCCGCCGAGGCGCGCGAGCCCCGCCGGCCGCCCGGATGACCCCCGTGCCCCCCGGAT
>NZ_JANUGQ010000035.1 GCF_024756275.1 Streptomyces pyxinae
CGCCCCCGAGCCGAACTCCGGCTCGGGCAGCGCCGTACGGTCGAGCTTCCCGTTGGCGGTCAGCGGCAGCCGGTCGAGCACCATGGCGGCGGCCGGAACCATGAAGTCCGGCAGCCGTTCGCCCAGGAAGGCCCGGAGCTCCTCGCCGGTCACCACCCCGGCGCCCTCGTCGGCCAGGACGGCGTACGCCACCAGCTGCCGGCCGCCGCCACCCGTACCGCGGCCCCGGTGGGCCACCACGGCGGCCTGGGTCACCGCCGGGTGGGCGGTGAGGACGGCCTCCACCTCGGCCGGCTCCACCCGATGGCCCCGGATCTTGACCTGGTGGTCACTGCGGCCCACGAAGATCAGGTTTCCGTCGCCGTCCATGCGGGCGAGGTCGCCGGTGCGGTACATCCGGCTGCCGGGCGGGCCGAACGGGTCGGGGACGAACCGCTCGGCCGTCTGTCCCGGGCGGCCGTGATAGCCGCGGGCCATGCCGTCGCCGGAGACGTACAACTCGCCGACGACGCCCGGCGGTACGGGGCTCAGGGCAGGACCGAGCAGATGGACCCGGAGGTTGGGCAGCGGGGTGCCGAGCGGCAGGCTTCCGGAGCCGTCCCACGTCCGGGCGCCGGAGAGCGCGAAGGCGGTGGTGTAGAAGGTCTCGCAGGGGCCGTAGGTGTTGACCACCCGGACGCCCGGGATGGCCTCGCGCACCTTGCGGGTGAGTTCGGCCGGGAGCGCCTCGCCGCCGAACACCACCGTGTCGGCCTTGATCCGGCCGGTCAGCTGGTCCACCAGCTCCGCGAGCGCCGAGGGCACGGTGCTGATGACACCGCCCGCCCAGCTGCCGCGCTCGGCCAGCACCAGGACGTCCCGGACCAGCTCCAGGGTGCCGCCGGAGCAGAGCGCGGAGAAGATCTCGAACACCGAGATGTCGAAGGCGACCGAGGTGCCCGCCAGGGTGCGCGAACCGGGCGGCACGGCGAGCCAGTCCGGCATGCGCAGCACGGCGTTGACCGCGGCGGCGTGGGTGACGGCCACCCCCTTGGGCACCCCGGTGGTGCCGGAAGTGCTCATGACGTACGCCAGATTGCCGGGGCGCAGCGGCCGGATCCGTTCGGCGTCGGTGGGATCGGCACTGGCCCCGGCACCGGCACCGGCGGCGTCCGGGCCCGTCGTGTCCCGGCCGGTGTCCGCGTCAGCCACGTCCCGTCCGGCGGCGGTCGCGCCGGCCCTCTCCCCTCCGGCGGGGGCGCGTACCTCGTCCAGGTAGAGGCGGGGCACCTCGCCGTCCGGCAGTACGGCCCCGCTGGGCGTGTCCGTCACGATCAGCGCGGGCCGGCCGGCGGCGAGCACCGCCGCCAGCCGGCCCGCGCCGTGCCCGGGGTCGACGGGGAGATAGGCCGCGCCTGACTTGAGCACACCGAGCAGGGCGACGACCAGCTCGGGGGTGCGCGGGAGGGCGACCGCGACCACGGACTCCGGGCCGATGCCGCGCCGGATCAGATGCCGGGCGAGCCGGTTGGCACGGGCGTTGAGGTCGCGGTAGCTGAGGGTGATGTCGTGGCAGACCACGGCGACGGCTTCCGGGCCGGCGGCCGCCTGCCGTTCGAACAGCTCGGTCAGGGTGAGCGGCGGGGTGGGCACCGCCGTGTCCTGGAAGGCGTCCAGCAACTCCCGTTCGGCGGGCTCCAGTACGTCGATCCGGCCGACGGCGGCCCGGGGCCGGCCGACGAGGTGCCGCAGCACCCGGGCCAGCCGGCCGGCGAGCCGTTCGGCCGCTTCGTCGTCGTACAGATCGCGCTGGTACTGGAGCGACAGCCGCAGCCGGGGGTCGGCGGCGGCGAGCAGGGTGAGCGGGTAGTGGGTGGCGGCGAAGGGGCGGATCCCGGTGACGGTCACCCCGGAGGCGGCGGTGGCCGCGCTCAGGCCCGCCCGGTCCACGGGGAACGACTCGAAGACGACCAGGGTGTCGAAGAGGGCGTCGAGCCCGGTCGTCCGCTGGATGTCCGCCAGGCTCGGGTGCTGGTGGTCCAGCAGCGCCGCCTGCTGTTCCTGGAGGTCGGTCAGCAGTTGTTCGAAGGTGGTTCCTGGCGCGCAATCGACGCGTACCGGGACGGTGTTGACGAACATGCCGATCATCTCGTCCACCCCGGTCAGCGCGGCCGGACGCCCGGAGACGGTGGCGCCGAACACCACGTCGTCGCGGGCGGTGAGCCGGGAGAGCAGTACCGCCCAGGCCCCCTGGACCAGGGTGCTGAGGGTGACGGCCCGCTCGGCGGCCCAGCGGGCCAGCGCGGCCGCGTCTCCGGGCTCCAGCGGTACATCGGTGTGGCCGACGCCCGGGGTGCCGGACCGGGGCGCGCGGCCGGGCGCGAGCAGCACCGGTTCCGTCACCCCGGCGAGCGTGGCGGCCCACCGCCGGGCGGCCCCGGCGCGGTCCTGCCGGGCGAGCCAGGCCAGGAAGTCCCGGTAGCGCGGGGCCGGCGGCAGGGCATGGGCGGCGCCCCCGGAGCCGTACAGCCGCAGGAGTTCGCGCAGCAGCAGCGGCAGCGACCAGCCGTCGAGCAGCACATGGTGGACGGCGAGGACGAGTTCGGCCCGCCGCTCGGCCGTCACCGCCAGGGTCAACCGCAGCAGCGGCGGGGTCTCGGGGTCGAAGCGGCGGGCGCGGTCCTCGGCCAGCAGCCCGCCCAGGGCCGCCGCGCGGGCCTCCGGTGCGAGGCGGGTCAGATCGTGGTGGCGGAAGGGCAGGGCGACACCGTCCACGACGAGCTGCACCCGGTCCCCGGCCGAGTCGGTGACGAACGCGGTGCGCAGATTGGGATGGCGGTCGAGCAGCGCCTGACCGGCCGCCCGCAGCCGGCCGGGGTCGACGGCTCCGTCGAGGTGGACGACATACTGCATCTGATAGGCGTCGGTCTCCCCACCAGGAGCCCCCGCGACGGCCGTTGGGGCCTCGCCGGCCAGGGCGGAGTGGAAGAGCAGGCCGGACTGGAGCGGGGTGGCCGGCCAGACGTCCACCAGACCGGTGTGGCGCCGCTGCCAGCGGTCCAGGTCGCGCTGAGTGACCCGCACCAGGGGCAGGTCGGAGGGGGTGAGACCGCCTCCGCCGTGCTCGGTGACATGCCGGGCGAGGCCCTCCAGCGCCCGCTGCCACAGGCCGGCCAGTTCCCGGACCTCGGCGGCGGTGAGCACTCCGGTGGGGAAGGAGAACAGCGCGGTGAGGCGCTCGGCGCCCGGCTCGGCACCGGTGCCGGTGCCTGAACCCGGGGCGGCGCCGGGGCCGGTGCCTGAACCCGGGGCGGCGCCGGGGTCGGCGCCGGTGTGCGTGCCGATCCCCGGGCCCGGACCGGTGTCCGTTCCGGTGCCGGTGTGCGTGCCCACGCCCGTGCCCGTGCCCGTGACGACCACACCGATGTCGAGGGCGGCCGGCGCCGGTGTGTCCGGGGCGGGCGCGGCGACCGGTGCCGGGGTCTCCGGGGCCCGGTTCCAGCCCTGCCCGCGCAGCCCTTCGGGCAGGTCGGCGGCGGAGAACCGGCCCAGGTAGTTGAACTGGATCTGGCCCATCGGGAGCGCGCTCAGCTCGGGCGCGGTCGCGGGGTTGAGGTGGCGCAGCAGCCCGTAGCCGATGCCCTTGCCGGGAACCGCGCGCAGTTGCTCCTTGACCGCCGTGAGGACCTCGCCGGCGGCGGCGCCCCCGGCGAACGCCTCGTCCAGATCGCGGCCGGTGAGATCGAGCCGGACCGGACAGAGGCTGGTGAACCAGCCGACCGTACGGGAGAGTTCGGCGCCCGGCACGACGTCCTCCTCCCGGCCGTGCCCCTCCAGCCGGATCACCGTGGCGGCGTCCGGCGCCCCTTGGGACCCCTCCCGGGTACGGCGCCGCCGGACGACCGCCATGGCCAGCGCGGCGAGCAGCCCGTCCTCGACACTGCCGTGGAAGGCGGCCGGGAGCGCGGTGAGCAGGGCGCCGGTCAGCGCGGCCGGGAGCTCGACCCGGATGGTCTCCACGGTGGCGGCGACATCCGTCGCGGGGTCGAGCGGCCGGGCGCCGAGGAGCGGCTCGGGCGCCGCCACCGTCTCGCGCCAGTACGCCAGTTCCCCGGCCCGGTCGGAGCGGCCGGCCTCCGTCGCCAGGGCCCGGGTCCAGCCCCGCAACGAGGTGCCCACCGGGGGCAGTCGCGGCGTCCGGCCGGACCGTACCTGCTGCCAGGCGGTGGCGAGGTCGGGCAGCAGGACGCGCCAGGACACCCCGTCGACGGCCAGATGGTGGACGGCGACCACGAGCCGGCCGGGGGCCCCGGGGCCCGCGTCCAGCCAGCCGAACCGCACCATCGCCCCGGCCGCCGGGTCCAGCCGGGCCACCGCCGCCGCTGCCACCTCCCGCAGCCGGGCCGCCGTCGTCCCGCCGTCGGCCGCCTCCCCGCCGGGGCATCCGTCCCCGGGCCGTACGGTGTCCAGCCGCACCCGGTCCAGAAGGTGCCGGGCGTCGGTCGCGCCGGGCGGCGGGATGTCCAGGGCGGCGCCCTCGGAGTCGTACACCAGACGGGCCCGCAGCACATCGTGCCGGGCCAGCACCGCGTCGAGGACCGAGGTCAGCGCGTCGGCCTCGATGCCGACGGGCAGTTCGAGGGCGAGCCACTGGGCGAACCGGGCGAAGACGGGCCCCTGTTCGGCATGGAAGGCCGCCACCGGCAGCAGCGGCGTCCGTCCCAGATGGGCGCCCTCGGGTTCCCGGACGGCGGTGTCCGTGCCGCTCGCGGTCCGCTCGTCGGCCGCCCGGGCGAGCGCGGCGACGGTCCGGTGGGCGAAGACGTCCCGGGGCCGCAGCCCCAGCCCGGTGGCGCGGGAGACGACCTGGATGGCCCGGATGCTGTCGCCGCCGAGCAGAAAGAAGTCGTCGTCGGCGCCCACCCGTTCGACACCCAGCACATCCGCGAAGGCGGCGGCGAGCTGCCGCTCGGCGGGACTGTCCGGCGCCCGGTGCGCGGGGCCGCCGAACGTGGGCGCGGGCAGGGCCGCGCGGTCCAGCTTGCCGTTGGGGCCGAGCGGCAGCCGGTCCAGCGCCACGAAGCCGGCCGGCACCATGTACTCGGGCAGCCGGGCGGCGGCGAACGCCCGCAGCTCGGCCGGGTCGGCACCGGCCCGGAAGTCGATGTCGCCGGCCTCGCCCGCCACGCTGCTGCCGACCCCACCGGAGCCCACGGGGACGACATAGGCGATGAGTCGCGCGGGACCGCCGGCCCCCGGACCGCCCCGGTCCTCCGTACCGCCCCGGTCCTCCCGGGCGACGACGGCGACCCGGGCCACACCGGGGTGGAGCAGCAGCGCCGACTCGATCTCACCCGGCTCGACCCGGAAGCCCCGGACCTTGACCTGGTGGTCGGCCCGGCCCAGGAACTCGACCTGGCCGTCGGCGTTCCAGCGGGCCAGGTCGCCGGTGCGGTACATGCGCGTCCCGGGCGGACCGTACGGATCGGGGGTGAACCGCTCGGCGGTCAGACCGGGCCGGCCGAGGTAGCCGCGGGCGAGCCCCGCGCCGGTCAGATACAGCTCGCCGGGCACGCCCCGGGGCACCGGGCGCAGCCAGGAGTCCAGGACATGGAGCCCGGTGTTGTGAATGGGGCGGCCGATGGGGACCGGGGAGACGCCGGTCCGGCAGGGCCAGGCGGTGACGTCCACGGCCGCCTCGGTGGGGCCGTACAGATTGTGCAGCTCGGTGCCGGACCCGGTGCCCGGCTCGGTGTCCGGTTCGCCGCCCGGCCCGGTGCCGGGCCCGGTGTCCGGTTCGCCGCCCGGCCCAGTGCCGGGCCCGGTGCCCGGTTCACTGCCGAACACCGCGTGAAACCGCTCCACCAGCTCGGCGGAGAGCGCCTCGCCGCTGCAGAACACACGGCGCAGTCCGGCCCCGGCGGCCCCGAAGGCGTTCTCGTCGCGCAGGAACTCGGCCAGCATCGAGGGCACGAAGTGCGCGGTGGTGACGGCCCGTTCCCGGATCAGCGCGGCCAGATGGGCCGGGTCCTTGTGGCCCTCGGGGCGGACCACCACCAGCGCCGCGCCGGTGATCAGCGGCCAGAAGAACTCCCAGACCGAGACGTCGAAGCCGGCGGGTGTCTTCTGGAGCACCCGGTCACCGGCGCCGAGACCGTACGTGTCCTGCATCCACAGCAGCCGGTTGGCGATCGCGCCGTGGGAGACGACCACCCCCTTGGGACGGCCCGTGGAGCCCGAAGTGAAGATCACATACGCCGGGTGGGCGGGGTCGGGAGCGGGGACCGGACCGGGACCGGAGGCCGGGCCGGAGGCGGAGACCGGGCCGGGAGCGGAAAGGGGGCGGGGAGCCGCCTGGGCCCGGCCGATCGGCTTCGGCTTCGACCCGGGCTCCGGCTCGGCGTCCCGCTCCGGCAGGGCGTCCACCGCCAGACGCGCGGCGGCCGTCCGGGGCAGCGAGGGTTCCAGCCCGGCGGTGGTGAGCAGTACGGCCGGATCGGCGTCCCGCAGCATCTCCGCGATGCGCCGGGCGGGCAGCGAGGGGTCCACGGGCAGATACGCCCCGCCGGCCAGGAGCACCCCCAGCAGCGACACCACCAGCTCGGCGGACCGGGGGACGGCGACCGCGACGATCCGCTCCGGACCGACCCCATGGGCACGGAGAATCCGCGCCAGCCCGGATGCCCTCCGGTGCAGCTCCCGGTAGGACAGCGAGGCTCCGTCGTCGCCGGCACCGGGCGTGTCCGCGGCCCCGGGGGTGTCGACCAGCACGGCCACGGCGTCGGGCGTGGCGGCGGCCTGCCGCTCGAACAGCTCGGGAATGGTCACGAGCGGCCGGTCGACCGCGGTGGCGTCGAACTCCTCCGTGAGCAGCGTCCGTTCGGACGCGCCCAGCATGTCGAGGGATCGCGCCGGGGCGTGTGTGCGGGCCATCGTGGTCCGCAGAAAGGCGGCCAGCCGCTCGCTCAGGGCCCGGGCGTCGGTGTCGTCGTAGTGGGCCGCCGGCAGGTCCACCCGCACATACAACTCGTCGCCGGGGCGGCCCTCCCCCTCCCGGTACACCGAGATCATCACCTCGTCGACGACCCCGAAGGAGCCGCCGGCGAAGGACGCCGGGCTGCCGGCGAAGTCGAGCCGTCCGACGGGCGGCATGATGTTGACGATGGCCCCGAAGGGACTGCGCTCGGCGCCACCCGCGCCGACGGCCCGCCGGATCTCGGAGATCTGGAGCGCGGCATGGCGGAAGACCGTCCGCTTGGCGTCCGTGAGCGCCCGCGCCAGCTCGGCCGGGCTCGCCGCCGGCGGCACCGGCAGCCGCAGCGGCACGATGTTGGACAGCACGGCCGGGGTGGCGCGCGCCGGGCCGACCCGGTTGCCGACCGTCAGCGAGAGCAGCGGCTCCGGCAGGTCGCACAGGTTCCGCAGGAACAGGGCGGTGGCCGCCGTGAGCAGGGTCGGCAGGGTGGTGCCCGCCGACTCGGCCGTACGCGCCCAGGCTTCCGCCTCCCGGCCCGGTACGGCCACGGTGTGATTGCGCACCCCGAGGGGCTCCGCGACGCCGCCCCAGTCCCGGGCGGCCGCCCGGAACGCGGGCGCCGGGTCCGGGGTGAGGCCCCGTGGCGGCCGGGCCGCCTGCGTGGTGTCTGCGAGGTACTCCCGCCAGAACGCCGTGTCCCGCGCGTGGCGGTCCGACTCCCGGTAGCGTGCGTCGGCCGCCGCCAGCTCCTCGGGGCCGACCCAGGCGGGCGCGGACACCGGCCGACCGGCCCTCAGCGCGCGGTACACCTCGGCGATCCGGGGGGACAGCAGGGTGAAGGCGCCATGGGCGTCCGTGACGATGTGCGGGAACGCCAGTACGAGGACATGGCGCCGCTCGGCCAGCCGGATCGATCCGGCGCGGAAGAGCAGATCGCGCTCCAGATCAAAGGGGTCGGACACAAGTTCGGACACCAGGGTGCGGGCCGCCCGTTCCGGGTCGGGCCGGTCGCTCAGATCGACCGTGAAGGGGCACCAGGGTCCGAGGGGGCGCGGTACCTGGCACGGGCGCCCGCCCTCCCCGCCCTCCCCGTCCGCGCCGCCCGCCTCCGAGGCCTCGGCGGTCGTCTCCGAACGGAAGTTCACCAGGAGGGTGGGGGTGTTTTCGAGTACCAGCCGCAGCGCGTTCTCCAACAGGCCGGTGTCCAGGGGGCCGGTGATCTCCCACAGGGCCGTCACATTGTTGGGCACATCGGGTGTCAGCCGCTGAGCGACCCAGAAGCGTTCCTGGGCGGACGACACACTCGGAGACCGCATGCGGGAACCTCTCCTCCACACTGATTCACCAAGGGGGACCACGTGGACGTCTTCAGACTCTGCGCCGGTGATCGGAGGGTCAACTCGCTTGAAAGACTTGGGGCAGGCTTGTCCGGGCCCCGCGCCGAGCCGTCCTGTCGACAGGACACGGCCGACTCCGTTCGGCGGCGCACCCGCTGGTGACCGACAAGTGGCTCCGTACCACTTCGAATGCTCAAGTCGCCTGTGATTGAGCGGTGTTGGCCAAGCGAACCGTGTTAGCGAACCGCAGGACCGGCTGCTAGCGTGACGGCCCCCGGCGCGGCTCCGGCCGCGCGCCGATTCCCGGAAGCGCTCCGTTCCGTCGGCAGGCCGGGCCGAATGAGCGTCCCCGCCGCTGGTACGCGTGTGTTCCGGTATTCCGGGCCCGCGCGCCTCGCACCCGCCGGCGCGCGGCCCACCCCTGAGAAGGCACGGCCGACACACCGAAATGCCGCCGCGAGCTCCCTGGCCCCTGAGCTCCCCCGAGTTCACCGGGCCCTTGAGCCCTGAGCCCTAAGCCCCTGAGGCTTTGAGCGCCTGAGTCCCTGGGCCCTTGAATCCCCGAGCCCCTGAGTTCCCGAGATGAGGAGAGGTCTGTGGAGAACACCTGGCTGATCGGTCAGGACGATGTCGCGCGCATGCTGCACATCGTCGGCCGGGACGCGCTGATGCGGCGGATGATTTCCGCTCTCGACAAGGGATTCACGGAATTGGGGCAGGGGGTACGGAGCGAATCCCCGATGCGTACCGGCTTCACCCGGACCGGCGGCGTGCCGGGCGTCATCGAGACGATGCCGCACCGGGAGCCCGGCCTCGGCGTCACGGTGAAGACCGTCGCGTACAGCCCCTGGAACATCACCGCCCACCGGTTGCCGACGATCCTGGGCACCATCGCCCGGATCGACGACGACACCGGGCGGCTCATCGCCCTCACCGACGGCGTCCTGCTCACCGCTGTCCGTACCGGTGCCGCCTCGGCGGTCGCGACGAGCCGGCTGGCGCACCCCGGCTCCCGGACCGTCGGGCTGATCGGTACCGGGTGCCAGGCGGTGACCCAGCTGCACGGGCTCAGCCAGGTCCTGGACATCGGCACGGTGCTGGTGCACGACATCGACCCAGAGCACGAGCGTGGCTTCGCCCGGCGGGTGGACTTCCTCGGCCTGGATGTGCGCTCCGCGCGGCCGGAGGAGATCCTCGCGGAGGCGGACGTCCTGTGCACCGCCACCTCCGTGCCGGTGGGCGCGGGCCCGGTGGTGCCGGACGGCGCGCACCGGCCGCATCTGCACATCAACTCGATCGGCGCGGACGAGATGGGCAAGACCGAGCTGCCGGCCGGCCTGCTGCGCCGGGCCCTGGTCTGCGTGGACCACCGGGGCCAGGCGCTGCGGGAGGGGGAGTGCCAGCAGCTGACCGAGGCGGAGATCGGCCCCTCCCTCGCCCAGGTGTGCGCGCGTCCGGAGGAGGTGGCCGGGTTCCGCGAGCGGCTGACGGTCTTCGACTCGACGGGGGTCGCGTCCGAGGACCATCTCGCGCTGGACGTGATCATGGAGCTGGCGACGGAGCTGGAACTCGGGACGAAGGTGCCGCTGGAGGGCCGCCCGGAGGACCTGCTCGACCCCTACTCGCTGGCCGGACCCACCCCGGCGCACGGCTGAGACCGGAGCGCGGCCGGGCACGGGACCCGGCCGGGAGCCGTAGCCGGCCGGAAACGGAGCGCGGTGGGGAGGGGCCGCCCGCCGGAGCTCCGGGAGCGTGACCCGGCCGCGGGCGGCTGTCCGCCGGGCCCCGGCAACAGTGTCCGACCGGGAACGGTGTCCGACCGGGAGCGGCGCCGGACCGGGCCTGGAACTGCCGCCGTCCCGGGCCCGGCGTCGCGGGGGAGCGGGAGTACGGCCGCCGGTGGCGCCCGCTCAGGCCGGCGCCCGCTCAGGCCGGCGCCCCGCCCGGCCGCCTGCCGAACGTCCGCTCCCGCTCCCCGAGTTCCTGCTCGGCCGCCCGGTCGAGCACCGACAGCACCCAGCTGCCGAAGTCCGTTCCCGATCGGTCGGCGGCCCTGCGCCACGACGAGAGCCGGCCGCTGGGCACCTGAATGCGGGGAATCAGCGCGAGGTCCTCCTTCTCCTCCTCGCAGCCGGCCCGTTCACCCTGGATGCGCGTCCGCAGCTGCTTGGTGGTCCACCCGTTGCGCTCCACCAGGTCGAGCAGCCGGTCCTGCTGGTCGAGCGGGAGGGAGGCGACCTCGGCGTGATGCTGGAAGCTGAGCCGGCCCCGCCGCCTCTGGAGCGGGAACTGCCGCGCGACCCAGGCGTAGTTGCGCAGCGTCTGGTACTGGAGTCCGGCGGCGCGAATGGCCCGCTGATAGCGGTCGGCGTAGTGCTCCTTGCCGTACATCAGCCAGTCCCCGAGGCACCAGGACGACGAGTCGACAATTCCGGAGAGGTGCCGGCCGACCCGCTCCCACTCCTCAAAACTGAGGCCGGTGGAGAAGCGCAGTCCGACCCGGGTCATGACCAGTCGTTCTTCGTCGGGCCGGCCGGTGCGTGGCGCGGTCGCCCGGACGGTGGGTGTTCTCTTTTCCGTGGCTCGGATGCCGGTCGGATCCGCCCCGGTTCTGATCATTGCTGAGATCCCCCTTAAGGAAGAGTATTCCCCGCGAACACCGAATGAATACGACCCGGTCCACTCCAGAATGAGAAGCCTGATATCGACTGCTGACGGCTCTTGCCCGGCCGGGCGTGGCCGAGCGCACCCGGGCGTGACCGAAGAGAAAGCGGCGCGACCCATGCGTCTAAATGTGGGCAGCTTTGCGCCGGTCTGATTTTGTCAAAGTCTACGTGTCACGGAAAAGAGCGGTCAACCGGAATGCTGACATAGGCGTCCATGTCCTTTCGGGGCGATCCGGTCGAACGCGTGAGCCTTTGGTGGTCGGCGGTGCAGGGCCGACGGTGTCCTGCGGATACGGCAAGGGCTTTCGTGTCCTGAGGGAATACCGTTCCCGGAACCGGGCCGGGGAACCTTTCTTGCGCCGGGCCTGCGCCGGGCTTGCTCGGTACCCGCGCCGGACCCCTGCGGCACTCGGCACGGCCCCTGAGAGCGTCCTGCGCACGTCCTGCGCGCGTTCTGCGCCGTCATTGCAGCAGGTCCCGCGGGGTGCGTCGCCGCCCCGCCGTCACCGTCGCCGCGCCATTGCCGTGCCATTGGTGTCCGGCTGCCCTTGCCGTCCCGTCGTGACGACCGTCAGGCGCGCCGGACCTGGCTTATCCCGTACTCCCGGCGGCTCGTGGCGATCATGCCGGGAGGGGTCCGTTCCCGTCCGGTCCACCGCGCGGGAGTCCAGGAGTCGGAGTACGCCGTAATCGGCACCGATCGGCTCCCGGGTGAGCGCTGTCCGCGAGGAGCCGCTTCACGCCATTGCGCACCTCTGATCCCCTCCCCGCCCACCCTCCGAATGCGATCGAAGAGTTCGCGCCGACTCTAGCGACGGTGGGCGGCGGTGGGCAGTGCCTGACGCTTCCCGGGCCGGCTCGACGCGTCCGGAAACAAGCGCCCCTCGGCCGGCCGCCGACCCGGGCCGGGCCCGCTGAGTAGGCAAGTCAAGAGGGCGGCGAAAAGAAGGCCTTATGTCGATAATGGCTGGAAATGGAAGACCAGCCGGGTTTGTTTCCGGTTTGCCGCCGGTGTGAGGCCGGTTAATCGGTACGGCGCCATTCGAGAGGAGTGATCAGCGGCGGGAAAAGGTCCCCGGCCGGCGAACGGCCGACGGGCCCGGCGCTCCGAGGCGGGCGCGCCGGGTGGCGCGGAGGACGTCCCAGGTGAGCACCGACAGGGCCAGCCACACCAGGGCGAACCCGGCCCAGCGCTCGGGCGGCATCTCCTCGTGGAAGTGCAGGACGCCCAGCAGGAACTGGAAGACCGGGGTCAGATACTGGAGCAGGCCCAGGGTGGAGAGCGGCACCCGGATCGCCGCCGCGCCGAAGAGGATGAGCGGCACGGCGGTGACCAGACCGGTCGCGGCCAGCAGGGCGGCGTGTCCGGCGCCCCTGGTGCCGAAGGAGCCGGAGCCCCGGGCGCCGAGCCACAGCAGAAAGGCCAGCGCGGGCAGGAACTGAATGGCGGTCTCGGCCGCCAGCGACTCCAGGCCGCCGAGGTTGACCTTCTTCTTGACCAGCCCGTAGGTCGCGAACGAGAACGCCAGGGCCAGCGAGAGCCATGGCGGCCGACCGTATCCGACCGCGAGCACCACCACGGCGGCGAGTCCGATGCCGACCGCCGCCCACTGGGCGGGTCGCAGCCGTTCCTTGAGCAGCAGCACACCCATGGCGATGGTGACGAGCGGATTGATGAAGTAGCCGAGGGACGCCTCCACCACATGGCCGGTGTTCACGGCCCAGATGTAGAGCCCCCAGTTGACGGTGATCACGGCGGCGGCGACCGTGATCAGCCCCAGTCTGCGCGGCTGCCGGAGCAGCCCGGCTATCCACCCCCAGCGGCGCAGCGCCAGCAGGGCGACCGCGACCACGGCCAGCGACCAGACCATTCGGTGGGCCAGGATCTCGACGGCCCCGGCCGGCTGGAGCAGGGGCCAGAAGAGGGGGACGAGCCCCCAGAGGCCGTACGCGCCCAGCCCGTACAGCAGACCCGCCCGGCCCGTCCGCTGGTCGTCGCCGCTCTTCGCCGTCACTCGCCCGCCCGTCCTTCCCGTCCCGGTGGACCGCTGCAAGGGAGCGCGTCCTGCCGGAGACGGTAGCCGCGGGCCGGCCGGACTGTCATGCCCGTACCGCGATACGGTCATGACCGATGGGCGCGGTACGGGCACGGGCCGGCCGGTCGGCCGGGTCAGCGGGTGGCGAGGGCCGCCGCGACGGAGTCGGCGAGCGGGGCGGTCGGGCGGCCGATCAGCCGGGCGAGGTCGCCGCTGGTACGGGCCAGGGCGCCACGCTCGACGGCCTTGTCGACATCGACCAGCACCGCCGCGAACCCCTCGGGGACGCCCGCACCGGTCAGGATCGCCAGGTGCTCGTCGGCGGGGACGTTCCGGTACGCGATCTCCCGGCCGGACTGCCGGCTGAGCTCGGCCGCGTACTCCGCGAAGGACCAGGCGGTGTCGCCGCTCAGCTCGTACACCTGGCCAAGGTGGCCCTCGCCGGTCAGTACGGCGGCGGCCGCGGCCGCGTAGTCGGCGCGCGGGGCGGAGGCGACCCGGCCCTCGCCCGCGTTGGCCACCACGGCGCCGTGGGCCAGCACGGGCGCGAGGTGCTCGGTGTAGTTCTCGGTGTACCAGCCGTTGCGCAGGAAGGTGTACGGCAGGCCCGAGTCGAGGATCAGCTGCTCGGTGACCTTGTGCTCGGCCGCGAGGTCGAAGTCCGCCTCGGGGCCGCCGAGGATGCCGGTGTACGCGAGCTGGGCGACGCCCGCCGCCCCGGCCGCCTCGATCACGGCGGTGTGCTGGGCCACCCGGCTGCCGACCTCGCTGCCCGAGATCAGCAGCACCCGGTCGCCGGAGCGGAAGGCGCCGGCGAGGGTCTCGGGGCGGCTGTAGTCGGCGATCCGCAGCTCCACACCGCGCGCCGCGAGCCCGGCGGCCTTCTCCTTGTCGCGCACGACGGCGGCGATCCCGGCCGCCGGGATGCCGCCGGACAGCAGGGCGTCGATGACAAGACGACCGAGGTGGCCGGTGGCTCCGGTGACGACGATGCTCATGAAGGATTTCTCCGTACGGTTCGGTGGTGGGCTTGCCATGCTGGCGCGGCGGCCGGGAGCCTGCCCCGGCCGACAACCTCACCGTACGAAAGCCGCTCACTATTCGTAAGTACCCACTTTGAAGTAAGGTACTGACATGAGCGTAAGCAACGTGGAACTGACGCCCCTGGCCACCTCCGGGGCGGCCAGGCCCGATGTCAACGAGGCCATGTGCCCGTCCCGGCTGGTGCTGGAGCATGTCACCAGCCGCTGGGGCGTGCTGGTGCTCGCCGCCCTGCTGGAGCGGTCGTACCGGTTCAGCGAACTGCGCCGGGCCATCGGCGGTGTCAGCGAGAAGATGCTGGCCCAGACGCTCCAGACCCTGGAGCGGGACGGCTTCGTCCACCGCGACGCCAAGCCGGTGATTCCGCCGCGCGTCGACTACTCGCTGACCTCGCTCGGGCTTGAGGCGGCCGAGCAGGTGTGGACGCTGGCCCGCTGGACCGAGCGGCGACTCGACGAGGTGCTCCGGGCGCGGACCGAGTACGACGAGGCGAAGGCCGCCGCGTCGGCCGGCTGAGCAGCCGAAGGCCGGCGGCGGCCGGGCGCCCGGGGCGGGCCGGACCGGTGAGGGCCGGGCCCCGCCCCCGGGGCCGCGGGGCGCCGGGGCTATCCGGCGACCGTCCAGGTGTCGGTACCGGCGAGCAGCGCCCCCAGGTCGCCCCGGCCCTGCTGCTCGGCGGCGGTGTCGAGCTGCTCGCTCATGAGGGTGTCGTAGACCGGGCGGTCCACGGAGCGGTAGACCCCGATCGGTGTGTGGTGGAGGGTGTCCGGGTCGGCCAGGCGGGAGAGCGCGAAGGCGGTGGCCGGGCTGGTGGCACGGGCGTCGTGGACCAGGACACGGTCCTCGTTGCCGGGGGTGACGGTGACGACCTCCAACTCCCCGGTGGCCGGGTCGCGGACGACCCCCTTGGTGTCGTCCGTGCCGAAGCGGACGGGCCGGCCGTGTTCCAGGCGGATCACCGCCTCCTGGGCCTGCTGCTTGTCCTTGAGCAGCTCGAAGGCGCCGTCGTTGAAGATGTTGCAGTTCTGGTAGATCTCCACCAGCACCGTGCCCGGGTGGTGGGCTGCCTGGCGCAGCACCTCGGTGAGGTGCTTGCGGTCCGAGTCGACCGTCCGGGCGACGAAGGACGCCTCGGCGCCGATCGCCAGCGAGACCGGGTTGAAGGGGGCGTCCAGCGAGCCCATCGGCGTGGACTTGGTGATCTTCCCCAGCTCCGAGGTGGGGGAGTACTGGCCCTTGGTCAGCCCGTAGATCCGGTTGTTGAACAGCAAAATCTTCAGGTTGACGTTCCGCCGCAGGGCGTGGATCAGATGGTTGCCGCCGATGGAGAGCGCGTCGCCGTCCCCGGTGACCACCCAGACGGAGAGATCGGGCCGGGAGGCGGCGAGACCGGTGGCGATGGCCGGGGCGCGGCCGTGGATGGAGTGCATCCCGTAGGTGTTCATGTAGTACGGGAACCGGGAGGAGCAGCCGATCCCCGAGACGAAGACGATGTTCTCGCGGGCCACGCCCAGCTCCGGCATGAAGCCCTGGACGGCGGCGAGGACGGCGTAGTCCCCGCACCCGGGGCACCAGCGCACTTCCTGGTCGGTCTTGAAGTCCTTCATGGTCTGCGGCGCCTCGGCCCTGGGGACCAGCTTCAGGGCCCCGGGCGGCTCGGCCGGAGCCGCCGGCCCGGATTTCGCCGCCGGGGCCGGACCGGGTTTCGCCCCATGAGCCGTTCCGTCACCCTCGCCATGGGCGGGGGGCGTCGTCGTCTCAGTCATGGATGGCCTCCTTGAGGGCGGCGGCCAGCTGTTCGGCCTTGAACGGCATGCCATTGACCTGGTTGTAGGAATGCGCGTCGACGAGGTAGCGGGCCCGGACGAGGGTGGCGAGCTGACCGAGGTTCATCTCGGGGACGACCACCTTCGCGTACCGCCCGAGGACCTCCCCCAGGTTCGCCGGGAAGGGGTTGAGGTGGCGGAGATGGGCCTGGGCCACCGGTTCGCCCGCCGCGCGCAGCCGGCGGACGGCGGCGGTGATCGGCCCATAGGTCGAGCCCCAGCCCAGGACGAGGGTGCGGGCGCCGTCCGGGTCGTCCACCGTCACATCGGGGACCTCGATGCCGTCGATCTTGGCCTGCCGGGTGCGGACCATCAGCTCGTGGTTGCCCGGGTCGTACGAGATGTTGCCGGTGCCGTCCTGCTTCTCGATGCCGCCGATCCGGTGTTCCAGCCCGGGGGTGCCCGGCACCGCCCATGGCCGGGCCAGGGTCGCGGGGTCGCGGAGATAGGGCCAGAACACCTCGGTGCCGTCGGCCAGCCGGTGATTGGGGGCGGTGGCGAAGGCGACGCCGAGGTCAGGCAGCCCGCCCGGGTCGGGGATCCGCCAGGGCTCGGAACCGTTGGCCAGGTAGCCGTCGGAGAGCAGGAAGACCGGGGTGCGGTAGGTCAGCGCGATCCGGGCGGCGTCCAGGGCCGCGTCGAAGCAGTCCGCCGGGGTCCGGGGCGCGATCACCGGCACCGGGGCCTCGCCGTTCCGCCCGTACATGGCCTGGAGCAGGTCGGCCTGCTCGGTCTTGGTCGGCAGTCCGGTGGAGGGGCCGCCCCGCTGGATGTCCACCACCAGCAGCGGCAGCTCCAGCGAGACGGCCAGGCCGATGGTCTCCGACTTCAGGGCCACCCCCGGGCCGGAGGTGGTGGTCACCGCCAGCGAACCGCCGAAGGCCGCCCCCAGCGCGGCGCCGATGCCGGCGATCTCGTCCTCGGCCTGGAAGGTCCGGACGCCGAAGTTCTTGTGCCGGGACAGCTCATGGAGGATGTCGGAGGCCGGGGTGATCGGGTACGAGCCGAGGAACAGCGGCAGTTCCGCCTGGTGGGCGGCGGCGATCAGGCCGTAGGCGAGGGCGAGGTTGCCGGAGATGTTGCGGTAGGTGCCGGGCGGGAAGGCGTTGGTCGCCGGGGCGATCTCGTAGGAGACGGCGAAGTCCTCGGTGGTCTCGCCGAAATTCCACCCCGCCCGGAACGCCGCCACGTTCGCCTCCGCGATCGCCGGCCGCTTGGCGAACTTGGTCCGCAGAAACGCCTCGGTCCCCTCGGTGGGCCGGTGGTACATCCAGCTCAGCAGGCCCAGCGCGAACATGTTCTTGGAGCGCTCGGCCTCCTTCCGGGAGAGTCCGAACCCCTTGAGCGCCTCGATCGTCAGCGTCGTCAGCGGCACCGGGTGGACGTGATAGCCCTCCAGGGTGCCGTCCTCCAGCGGGGAGGTGGCGTAGCCCACCTTGGCCATGGCCCGCTTGGCGAACTCGTCGGTGTTCACGATGATCTCGCCACCGCGCGGCACATCCCCGATATTGGCCTTCAGCGCCGCCGGATTCATCGCCACCAGCACGTTCGGCGCGTCCCCCGGGGTCAGGATGTCGTGGTCCGCGAAGTGGAGCTGGAACGACGAGACCCCCGGCAGGGTGCCGGCCGGTGCCCGGATCTCCGCCGGAAAGTTCGGCAGGGTGGACAGGTCGTTCCCGAAGGAGGCCGTCTCCGAGGTGAAGCGGTCCCCTGTCAGCTGCATACCGTCTCCGGAGTCACCCGCGAACCGGATGATCACCCGCTCCAGACGGCGGATCTCCTTCTCCGCTCCGTGCTGAGACGGAGCGCCGCGCTGTTCCCCGACGACGACGTCGTCCGCGTCGTCTGCTTGCTCGGCCGGACTGCTGACCTGGCTGGTCACTGAACTGGTCCTCCCTTGCGCAAGGGGCCTCCCCGCCGCCGGCGGGGGACGCTCTGGGAACGGCCGGACCGGCCGGTCGTCCCCACGCCAACCCTACGTCGGCGGGGCCGGCCTTTTCGGGATCGTTCATGAGACGGACGCGGTCTCCGGGCAGGGCCCGCGCCCCGGAACATCATGCGGTTCGTCCCGCCGTCACCTCCTCAGCGACGCTCCCACTCCCGCCTCGGCGCCCGCCGGGAGCCGCCCAGGAACCGGGCGCGAGCCGCCCGGGCCCGCACGCCCGGCCCGGAGCCGATCGGGAACCGCTCGCGGCCGGCTCGGAGTCGGCCGAGGTCCCGGACCGGAGCCGGATGGCAGCCGGGGCAGCGGCGGACGGCCACTGGGCGGGGGCGGACGGCGATCGGACCGGCGGCGGACGGCAACCGGTGCGGCGGCGGGCGGCCGCAGGCCCGGCTCGCAGCCGACCGGGGGCCGCCGGTCAGGAGTTCAGATACTTCAGCACGGCCAGCACCCGGCGGTGGTTTCCGTCGCCCGGCGGCAGCCCGAGCTTCTGGAAGATGCTCGACACATGCTTCTCCACCGCGCCGTCGCTCACCACCAGCCGTCTGGCGATCGCCGCATTGGTCCGCCCTTCCGCCATCAGGGTGAGCACCTCCCGCTCGCGCGGGGTCAGACCGGCCAGCACGTCCTGCTTGCGGCTGCGCCCGAGCAGCTGCGCCACCACCTCGGGGTCCAGGGCCGTGCCGCCGCTCGCCACCCGGACCACCGCCTCCACGAACTCCCGCACATCGGCCACCCGGTCCTTCAGCAGATAGCCGATCCCGCGCGTGCTCCCGTCCGCGAGCAGATCCGTGGCGTACCGCTCCTCCACGTACTGCGACAGCACCAGCACGCCCAGGCCGGGGTGCTCCTTCCGCAGCCGCACGGCCGCGCGCACGCCCTCGTCCGTGTGGGTCGGGGGCATCCGGACGTCGGCCACCACCACGTCCGGCAGCCCGCCCACCTCCGCAAGCCCGGCCACCGTCCGCACCAGCGCCTTGCCGTCCCCCACTCCGGCGACCACCTCATGTCCCAGATCGGTCAGCAGGCGGGTCAGCCCCTCCCGCAGCAGTACGGAATCCTCCGCGATGACCACCCGAACTCCGTCTGTCACGATCCCTGCCCCCTTTTGACTGGTTCTGTGGCGTTCCGCCAGTGTGCGCTACCAGCATCCCAGCAATCCGATCCGGCCGTACCGGCCTGTGGATAACCCGGGAGGGGGCGGGCCCGGGTGGGACCGGGCGGGGGATCACTCGCGCCAGGGAAGCTCGGCGGTGACGGTGGTCGGGCCGCCTGCCGGGGAGTCGACGGCGAGCACCCCGTCGACCGCGTCCAGCCGCTCGGCCAGTCCCGCCAGTCCGCCGCCGGGCGATATCGCGACACCGCCCCGGCCGTTGTCGGTGACCTGGAGCAGAAGGCGGTCGTCCACCCGCCAGATGTCGACGGCGGCCTTGGTGGCACGGGCGTGCTTGGAGATGTTCTGGAGGAGTTCGGAGACGGTGAAGTAGGCGATGCCCTCGATGGCGGGGGCGGGGCGTTCGTCCAGGTCGACGGTGATGGTGACCGGGACGGCGCAGCGGGTGGCGAGGGAGGACAGGGCGGCGTCGAGTCCCCGGTCGGTGAGGACGGCGGGGTGGATACCCCGGGCGAGGTCGCGCAGCTCCTGGAGAGCGGTCTTCACTTCGCCGTGGGCCTCGTCCACCATCCGGGCGGCGGCCTCGGGATCGCTCAGCAGCTTCTCCTTGGCCAGCCCGAGATCCATGGCGAGGTTGACCAGACGGGCCTGGGCGCCGTCGTGGAGGTCGCGCTCGATGCGGCGGAGGTCGGCGGCGGCGGTGTCCACGACCACGCCCCGGTCCGACTCCAGCTCCGTGACCCGGTCCGCCAGACGGGAGGGCCCGAGCAGTCCGGTGATCAGCAGCCGGTCGACGGCCGCCAGCCCCCGGATGACCCACGGCGCCAGCAGGGTGAGCGCCAGCCCCACGAGGCTGACCAGGGCCAGCTCCATGGGCGAGTCGAGATAGATCGCATGGTGTGCGTCGCCGTACACCTGGAGCCCGCCCACACCGGCGTAGACGGGGAAGACCCAGTGCCAGAGCGGATAGGTCAGGGCCGCCCAGCCGTACGCCCACAACGTCACCGAGACGGTGAAGGCGAAGGTGGCCCAGGGGAAGTGCACCACCGAGTAGAGGAAGTGGCGCCAGGAGGCACCGCTCTTCAGCAGGGCGCCCATCCATCCGAGCAGCCCACCGCCCGACCGGCTCCGCACGGGCCCGGGGGCGCCCACGTCCAGCCCCAGCAGTGCATGTGCCCTGGCCCGCTCCACGGCCCCGAAGCCCCGGCACATCAGTAGGCCGGCCGCCAGTACCGGAACGCCGATGAAGGTGACGACCAGCCCCAGGCCCGCCGCGAACACGGCTATGGAACAGCTGAAGTAGAAGGTGCTCAGCGGGAACCCCAGAAGCAGATGGCCCAGTTCGCGCCAGGTCCGCGCGGCCAGCGGAGCGCGCAGCACCTCGGGCAGTCGAGGGGGCCGGGTCTCGGTTCGACAGGCCGTGGTCATGAGGGTGTCCATTTCTCCCGAGGGTGAGGTCATCGGCCCCATGGCTGGGCCGGTGTGCCGTGATGGTCATGCCGGGCCGGGGTGCCGGCCGGTCTCGGAGTGCGTGCGGAAGGCCGGCCCCCCCGGCGGGTGGGGCTGGTCCGAGGTGTTCACCGTGGGAACACCTTCCGGCCCGAGGTCTCCGAGCGGGAGGTGTTCACCGTGGGAACACCTTCCGGCCCGAGGTCTCCGGGCGGCGTGTGGGACTGGTGTGCCGACGTCGTCGTGCCCGGCGAGCCGAGGGCTGCCCCGGCGGGCGCGGGGGTGCTGCTTCAGCCGGTGGGGCCGGCCGGCCGGTGGCGCCAGGGAAGCTCGGCGGTGACAGTGGTCGGGCCGCCGGCCGGTGACTCCAGGACGAACAGCCCGTCGACCGCGTCCAGCCGCTCGGCCAGTCCCGCCAGTCCGCCGCCGGGCGATACCGCGATACCGCCCCGGCCGTTGTCGGTGACCTGGAGGAGGAGCCGGTCCTCGGTGCGCCAGATGTCGATGGCGGCGGTGGTGGCCCCGCTGTGTTTGGAGATGTTCTGGAGGAGTTCGGAAAGGGTGAAGTAGGCGATGCCCTCGATGGCGGGGGCGGGGCGTTCGTCCAGGTCGACGGTGATGGTGACCGGGACGGTGCAGCGGGTGGCGAGGGAGGAGAGAGCGGCGTCGAGTCCCCGGTCGGTGAGGACGGCGGGGTGGATGCCCCGGGCGAGGTCGCGTAGCTCCTGGAGGGCGGTCTTCACTTCGCCGTGGGCCTCGTCCACCATCCGGGCGGCGGCCTCGGGATCGCTCAGCAGCTTCTCCTTGGCCAGCCCCAGGCCCATGGCGAGGTTGACCAGGCGGGCCTGGGCGCCGTCGTGGAGATCGCGCTCGATGCGGCGGAGGTCGGCGGCGGCGGTGTCCACGACCACGCCCCGGTCCGATTCCAGCTCGGCTATTCGCCGCTCAAGCCCGTCGGAGGGCGAGAGCAGCCCCCGCACCATGGCCCGGTCCACATTGCTCAGCCCCCGGGCCAGATGGGGCAGCGCCGGCCACGGGAGGATCAGGCCCACCAGGGTCAGGACGAAGGCCGGCACCCCCCAGGGCAGCCGGATGAAGGCGTAGAGCATCGTCCGCCAGGCCACCGGGTCCGCGAGCGCCGTCCACAACCAGGGGAGCACTCCGCGACCGCGCCTCCCGGGCAGCGGGCTCGGCTCCTCGACACGCAGGGCGAGGAGCGCCCGGGCCCGTGACCGCTCCAACCGGCCGAACAACCGCGCTCCGGCCAGCCCCGCCGCCAGCAGCGGCAGTCCGATGACCGTCACGGCCAGTCCGATGCCCAGGGACATCAGGCAGACGACGTACACAAAGCCGAGCACTACGAGCGGCAGGTTCAGCAGGAGGTGCAGCACTTCCCGGGCCAGCTGCCGGTTGAAGCCGACCGGGCCGGGGGAGCCGGGGGACACGGTGATGCCGGGACCGGTGTTCGGTGCACTGGCTGTGCTGCCGATACCGAAGCCGCCGGTGCCGATGCCGAAGGGGTCGTCGGTGGAGCCGGTGCCGGAGGTGCCCGGCCCCACGCCGGATTCCCGGGCACGGATGCCGCCCCCGCCCGGGCGGCCGGGGCGGCGGCCGTCACCCGGGGGACCGGGGTGGCCGCTGCCGGGAGTGCCCGGCCTGTCGATACTCGCCGTCATACCGATCAGCCTGCCGGGCGCGACCGTCCCACACCATGGGGGTGGTCGGTGGATTCGACCGGGGGTTAACCCCCGCTCCTCCGGCGCCCGGGAGCGCTGGGTTCCGGTGCCCGGAGGGCCCGGGGGCCGGGGGTGCCGGGCCTGGCCAGGGCCTAGACTCCCGTGGGTACGAAATTCAGCTGCGTCACAGCGGACGCGGACGCACCGGACGGCCGACGCGTCGGACAGCGGAAGCGCCGGACGGCCGACGCAGTGGATTGTCCGACGCCCGCCGGGCAGCGGACAGAAGTTCAGATCGCGCGAACAACGCAAACACGTAAATAACGCAGACAACATAAATAACGCAGACAACGCAGATAAGCAGACAACTCAGACAGCAGGGAGCGAGGAACACGGACGTGCCGGATCCGACCGTCACCCCCACCGAGCTCGCCTCGGACCACTTCGCGAGCTACTCGGTCGTCGGCCTGCTCGCCGTCCTCGGCGTGCTGTTCGTCGCCACCGCCTTCGGCGCCGGACGGCTGCTGCGCCCCGTCATCCCCACCCCCGAGAAGCTGCTCACCTACGAGTGCGGCGTCGATCCGGTGGGCGAGGGCTGGGCCCACACCCAGGTCCGCTATTACGTCTACGCTTTTCTGTACGTCATCTTCGCGGTCGACTCGATCTTTCTCTTCCCCTGGGCGACCGTCTTCGCGGCCGCCGGCTACGGCGCCACGACACTCGTCGAGATGTTCGTCTTCCTGGGCTTCCTCGCCGTGGGCCTGCTCTACGCGTACAAGAAGGGCGTCCTGACATGGACGTGACCCCGAAAACCCCGGCCGCTCCCGCATCCCCGGTTCCCCTCCCCGAGCCGAAGCGGCTCGGCGCGCTCTCCCGGCTCGCCCCCGAGCCGATGAAGGTGGTCCTCAACTGGGGCCGCCGGTACAGCCTCTGGGTCTTCAACTTCGGTCTGGCCTGCTGCGCCATCGAGTTCATCGCCGCCTCCATGGCCCGGCACGACTTCATCCGGCTCGGGGTGATCCCGTTCGCCCCCGGGCCGCGCCAGGCGGACCTGATGGTGGTCTCCGGGACCGTCACCGACAAAATGGCGCCCGCCGTGCGCCGGCTGTACGAGCAGATGCCCGAGCCGAAGTACGTCATCTCCTTCGGTGCCTGCTCCAACTGCGGCGGGCCCTACTGGGACTCGTACTCCGTCACCAAGGGCGTCGACCAGATCATCCCGGTCGATGTGTACGTACCGGGCTGCCCGCCCCGCCCCGAGGCGCTGCTGCAGGGCATCCTCAAGCTCCAGGAGAAGATCGCCCGCGAGTCGCTGGGTGAGCGGTACGGGCGGGAGACCCCGGCGGCGCGGCTGCGCAGCGGCCTGGTCGCCCCGCCTGCCCCGAACGGGGGTGCGGCGTGACGACCGGCGACGACCCGGGGCGGAAGGGCCCGCGGCAGCCCCCGGCGGAGGCGTACGACGCGCTGCCCGGCGCCGCCGAGACGCTCTTCGGAGCGGAGGCCATCGCCGAGCTGACGTACGACCTGCTGACCGTCGACGTACCGGCCGGTTCCTGGCTCGCGGCGCTGGAGACCGCCCGCGACGGGCTGGGCTGCACCTATTTCGACTGGCTGAGCGCGGTGGACGAGCCGGGCACGGGCTTCCGGGTCTGCGCCCATGTGGCGGCACTGGGCGGCGGCCGGGTGCGCCGGCTGCTGCTGCGGACCACCGTGCCGCACGAGGCCGCCGCCCTGCCGACGGCGATCGGTGTCTATGCCGGCGCGGGCTGGCACGAGCGCGAGACCCACGAGATGTTCGGGGTGACCTTCACCGGTCATCCGGACCTCGCCCCGCTGCTGCTGCCGGAGGGGTTCGAGGGGCACCCGCTGCGCAAGGACTTCGTGCTCGCCGCGCGGGTCGCCAAGGCGTGGCCGGGGGCCAAGGAGCCCGGTGAGTCCGATCACGGCGGCCCCAAGCGGCGCCAGATGCTGCCGCCCGGGGTGCCCGACCCGAACGAGTGGGGCCCGCTCAAGGGCCAGCTGCCGCCTGCCCCGGCGCGGGCCGCCCGCACCCCGCGCGCGGCCGCGGCCGGGGGCGAGCGCCCGGTCCGCCGTACCCGCACCGCGGGGGAGGGCTCGGTCGGCCAGGCGGCGGAGGCCCCGGTCCGGCCGCGCCGCTCCCGTACGGCGTCGGAGGGCTCGGCCAGCCAGGCGTCCGCCGGTACGGCCGGTCATACCGCCGCCGAGCCGACCGACACCGCGCCCGCCACGCCCGCCACGCCGCCGGACGCCGGGGCACCGGCCACCGGAGCGCCGGGGCCGTCGGCCGGGACGCCAGAATCGCCGGCCGCCGACCCGGCCGCGCCGCCGCCGGCCGCGCCCCGGGGGCCGCGCCGGATGCGCAGCGCCTCCGCCGGCTCGGCGAGCCAGCGCACCGGGCCGGCGGAGCCGGCCGGCTCCGGGACCGCGCCCGGGACCGCTCCGGCGCCCCGTACCCGCAGCGCGGACGCGCCCTGGAACAACCCGCGTCCTGCCTTCGACGAGGAGTCGAGGGGCGGCGCTTCCCGGCAGGACGCCCGGGAACCGGCGGCCGGAGGCACCCACGAAGACGCCGAGCGACCGGATGCCGGTGGCGCGCCCGAGGGTGCGCGGCCGGATGCCGGTGCGCCGATGTCCGACGCCGGCCCGGCCACCCGGACCGGGCCCGGGTCCGGGACTGGGACCGGTGCCGGTGCCGGTCCCGAAGCCCCCGCCCCCGTTCGGCCCGGCGCCGCCCCGGAACCCGGCCCGGGCTCCGGCACCGGACCGTCCGGCCCCGGCCGGCGGCCGGACAGCGACCGGGCCGGTCCCGGGAGGACCGGGGGCGACCGGATCGACCGGACCGATCCGGCCGGCGCCCCCGCCGACAAGGGCGCCGACCGCACCGAACGGCCCGAGCCCGGGATCACCGGACAGGCCGGGACCGCCGAACGACCCCGCACCGGTGATGACACCGGACAGGCCGGGACCACCGAACGACCCCGCACCGGTGACGACACCGAACAGGCCGGGACCACCGAACGACCCCGCACCGGTGACGACACCGAACAGGCCGGGACCGCCGAACGGGCGGGCACCGGTGACGACACCGCACAGCGACACCCCGGAGGAGGGGAATGACCGACGTGCTCGACGTCGCCCTCCGGCTGGTCGTCGTCTTCGCGCTGTTCCTGGTGCTGCCGCTGCTGGTCGGTCAGACCGAACACAAGGTCATGGCCCATATGCAGGGCCGCCTCGGGCCCATGTACGCCGGAGGCTTCCACGGCTGGGCGCAGCTGGTGGCGGACGGGGTGAAGTTCGCCCAGAAGGAGGACGTGGTCCCGGCCGACGCCGACCGGCGGGTGTTCCAGCTCGCCCCGGCCGTCGCCCTGCTCCCGTACCTCCTCG
The DNA here is from genome assembly GCF_024756275.1 of Streptomyces pyxinae. Lineage (GTDB taxonomy): Bacteria > Actinomycetota > Actinomycetes > Streptomycetales > Streptomycetaceae > Streptomyces > Streptomyces pyxinae. Next base: position 25,448 of record NZ_JANUGQ010000035.1, read on the forward strand.
TCCTTCTCGTCATCCCGGTCGGTCCGGGCGAGGGGGCCGTCGGACAGGCGGTGGACGCGGGGATCTTCTTCGCGCTCGCGGTCATGGGTGTGAGCGTGCTCGGCTCGCTGATGGCGGGCTGGGCGTCGGCCAACAAGTTCTCGCTGCTCGGCGGTCTGCGCACCGCCGCCCAGCTGCTCGCGTACGAGCTGCCGATGCTGCTCGCCGCCGCCTCGGTGGCGATGGCGGCCGGCACGGTCTCGCTGACCGGCATCCTGGACGCCTTCGAGTGGTGGTGGCTGCCCTGGCAGATCACCGGCGCCCTGGTGTTCTTCGTGTCCGGTCTCGCCGAGCTCCAGCGGCCGCCCTTCGACATGCCGGTGGCCGACTCGGAGATCATCTTCGGCGCGTACACCGAGTACACCGGGCTGCGTTTCGCGCTGTTCCTGCTGGCGGAGTACGCGGGCATCGTGGTGCTCTGCGGACTGACCACCGTCCTCTTCCTGGGCGGCTGGCACGGGCCCTGGGGAACCGAGGGGCTGGGCTGGGTGTGGACCCTGCTCAAGACCGCCGTGCTCGCCTTTGTCGTCATCTGGCTGCGGGTCAGCTACCCGCGGCTGCGCGAGGACCAGTTGCAGAAGCTCGCCTGGACCACGCTCGTCCCGCTCGCCCTCGCCCAGATCGCCCTCACCGGCATCGTCAAGGTGGTGATCCAGTAACCATGGCCCCCATCCCCGGCTCCGGCCTCGCGAAGGGCCTGGCCGTCACCCTGCGCACGATGACGCGGAAGTCCGTCACCGAGCAGTACCCCGACGCCCAGCCCGAACTGGCCCCTCGCACCCGCGGGGTGATCGGACTGTTCGAGGAGAACTGCACGGTCTGCATGCTCTGCGCCCGTGAGTGCCCCGACTGGTGCATCTACATCGACTCCCACAAGGAGACGGTCCCCGCCGCCACCCCGGGCGGCCGGGAACGCAGCCGGAATGTCCTCGACCGGTTCGCCATCGATTTCTCGCTCTGCATGTACTGCGGTATCTGCATCGAGGTCTGCCCCTTCGACGCGCTCTTCTGGTCGCCCGAGTTCGAGTACGCGGAGACCGACATCCATGAGCTGACCCATGAGCGGGACAAGCTTCGTGAGTGGATGTGGACCGTGCCCGAGCCACCCGCCCTCGATCCGGGTGCCGAGGAGCCGAAGGAGCTGGCCGCCGCCCGCAAGGCCGCCGAGAAGCTCGCCGCGGCCGAGCAACTGGCCGCCGAGGAGCGCGCGGCGGCAGAACGCCACGCGGCGGCCGACCGGCCCGCGCCCGAGGAACCCGCGGCCGGCCGGTCCGCCACCGGGCAGCCGGCGGCCGGGGACCGCCCGGACGGGACCCGCGGGGACGGGAAACCCGCGGCCGGTGGACCCCCGGCCGGTGAACCCCCGGCCGGGCCCGGCTCGCCGGACGAGCGGTCGTCCGGTGAGGGAGGCACGGCATGACGCTCGCCGCCCCCGGCTTTCTCTCGCCCACCGGTGTGGAGATCGCCTTTCTCCTCGTCGGCCTGGTCACCTTCGGCGCGGCCGTGCTCACGGTGACCACCCGCCAGCTGGTACACGCCGCACTCTGGCTGGTGGTGGCACTCGGCGGTCTCGCCGTCGAGTACCTGCTGCTCACCGCCGAGTTCATCGCCTGGGTGCAGGTGCTGATCTACGTCGGCTCCGTCGTCGTCCTCCTGCTCTTCGGGCTGATGCTCACCAGGGCGCCGATCGGCCGCTCCCCGGACGCCGACTCGGGCAACCGGCCGGTGGCGCTGGCGGTCGCCGTCGTCGCCACCGGTGCTCTGCTCTGGGTGGTCGTGGACGCCTTCCGGACCGCCTGGATCGACCTGGAAGGACCGGCCCGGGGGACGACCGCCGTCTCCGGCGAATCGCTCTTCCGGCACTGGGTGCTGCCGTTCGAGGCGCTCTCCGTGCTGCTGCTCGCCGCCCTGGTGGGCGCCATCGTGCTCTCCCGCCGGAACGCCCCGGACGAGCCGGACGCCACGGACATGCCGAACGCGCCGGACGCCCCGGAGGGCGCCCGCCCGGTCGGTCCCGACGGCCGTGGCGGCGCCTCCCGCCGGGGCGCCGGTGGTGCCGGTGGCGCCACGGAGGTGAAGTGATGCACCTGGTCTACCCCGCCGTCCTCGCCGCGCTGCTCTTCTGCACCGGCCTGTACGGGGTGCTCGCCCGCCGGAACGCGATCCTGGTCCTGATGTCCGTCGAGCTGATGCTCAACGCCGTCAACCTCAACCTGGTCGCCTTCGACGTCTGGCTCCGCGACACCCTGCACGCCGGTCAGGCGCTCACCCTCTTCACCATCGCCATCGCGGCCGCCGAGATCGGCATCGGCCTGGCGATCGTCCTCATGGTCCACCGCAACCGCGGCACCTCGGACATCGACGCCCTCCGGGACACCGCCGAGTCGGTGGCGGACCCGGCCGGCGACGACACCGGGCACGACGGCGAACACGGCGGACACGACGAACACGACGATGTGTACGACGCCGAGTACGACGAAGACAGCTCAGACCCCGACACCCACCCCGGCCCGGCGGCCGGCGAGAAGGCCGAGGCCACCGCGTGACCACCACGACCCTCGCCGTCCTCGTCCCCCTCCTGCCGTTCCTGGGTGCCGCCGCCGGACTGCTGCTCGGCCGCACCGCCCCCGGCTTCGTCCGGCCGCTGGCCGTGCTGCCGGTGCTGGCCACCCTCGGGCTCGCCGTCCTCACCGCCGTACGCCAGGGCGGCGGCGGAACGATCGAGGCGGCCACCCGGCTCACGCCCACCGGCTCGGTCCCGATCGACCTGGCCCTGCGGCTGGACGGCTTCGCCGCCGCCACCGCCGTGCTCGTGGCGCTGGTCGCCTGCTGTGTGCAGATCTACTCGACCGGCTACCTCCGTGACGACCCGCGCTACCCCTCGTACGCCGCGCTGGTCTCCCTCTTCACCTCCGCGATGCTGCTGGTCGTGTACTCCGGTGATCTGATGGTGCTGCTGGTCGGCTGGGAGATCATGGGCATCTGCTCCTACTTCCTGGTCGGCCACTACTGGGAGACGCCCGAGGCCCGGGCCGCCTCGCTCAAGGCGTTCCTCGTCACCAAGCTGGGCGATGTCCCCTTCCTGATCGGTCTCTTCGTGCTGGCCGCCGACGCCGGTACGTTCCGGATCGGCGGGGTGCTCGGGGCGGTCGCCGCCGGGTCGGTGCAGCACCCCACCCTGGCGGCGCTGCTCCTGCTGGCCGGGGTGGCGGGCAAGTCCGCGCAGTTCCCGCTGCACACCTGGCTGCCGGATGCCATGGCCGGCCCGACCCCGGTCTCGGCGCTGATCCACGCGGCCACCATGGTCGCCGCCGGGATCTACTTCGTGGCCCGGTTGCTGCCGCTCTTCGCCGCCTCGGCCGCCGCGCTGACCGTGCTCGCGGTGCTGGCCGCGCTCACCATGGTCGGCTCGGCGCTGGCCGCGCTCGCCCAGGACGACATCAAGCGGGTGCTCGCCTGGTCGACCATCGGCCAGCTCGGCTACATGTCGGGTGCCCTGGCCGTCGGTGACCGGGGTGCCGCCGTCTTCCACCTCCTCGCGCACGGGGCCTTCAAGGCACTGCTCTTCCTCGCCGCCGGGGCCGTCATCCACGCCGCCGGCACCAACTCGCTCGCCGCCATGTCCCGGATGAGCGGCCTGGCCCGGCGGGTGCCGGACGCGTACTGGACCATGACGATCGCCCTCCTCGCGCTCGCCGCCATTCCGCCGTTCGCGGGCTTCTTCTCCAAGGAGGCGGTGCTGGTCGCCGCCGAGCACACCGCGCTCGGCGACCGCACCGTCGCCCCGGCCGGGGCCGGCTGGATCGTGCTGGTGGCCGGGCTGCTCACCGCCCTGCTCACCGCCGCCTACGCGCTGCGGCTCTGGCTGCTCGCCTTCCGGGGCCGGGGCACCGAGGCCCCCGACCACGGCCGGCAGCCGGTCGCGATGAGCGGCGTCCTCTGGGTGCTCGCCGTCCCCTCGCTCGCCCTCGGCCTCACCGCCGGACGGCTCGACGACTGGTTCGACGGCAACCCGCTGCTGCCCACCGTCACCACCGCCGTCCTCGGCACCGGTCTCGCGGTCGCCGGAGCGGCCGTGCTGTACGGCGCCTGGGCGCACACCCGGGCCCGGGCCGCGCATCCGCCGATCGGGGCGGTGGCCGCCCACCCGGCGGCCGAGCCCGCCGTCTCCGAGGCGGAGGCGATCGCCACCCACACCCCGGCCTACGGGGACATCGCCGCCGCGCCCGACCCCGCCGACCCCGGCCAGCTGCTGCTCGGCCCGCTGCACCGCCACGCCGCCGCCGGTTTCCACCTGGACGCCCTCTACTCGGTGCTCTTCGTCCGCCCGGTGCGCGGTGCCGCCTCCCTGGTCCGCTTCCTGGACCGCGAGGTGGTCGAGACGTATGTACGCGGTGCGGCGGGCTCCACCAAGCTGCTGGGCCGGGCAGTGCGCGCCGCCCAGACCGGCAATGTGCAGACCTACCTCAGCGCCCTGCTCGCCGGCTCCGTCGTCCTGGCGATCGCCGCCGTCCTCGTCGCCGCCGGAGCGTGAGCCGTGCTCGATATCAGCGAATCCGTGATGCAGTTCCTTCTCGCGTTCATCCTGGTGGCCCCGCTGCTGGGCGCCGTGGCGGCGCTCCTCCCCGCCCCGCCCGGGCTGAAGGGGAAGTCGCCCGAGCAGGCGGTGCTCCGGCACGGAGTGACCGTCACCGGAGCCGTCCTCCTGGCCACGATCGTGCTGGCGCTCGGCTTCGACCACGACCAGCCGTCGAAGATGCAGGCCACCACGGACATCAGCTGGATCACCGCACTCGGCGTGCGCGTCCACCTCGGTGTCGACGGCATCTCCCTCCCCCTTCTGGTCCTCACCGCCCTGCTGACCTTCCTCTGCGCGCTGCACAGCCACGGCTCGCCGCCGCGCGCGCCGGGCACCCATCCCAGGGCCTTCGTGGCGCTGCTGCTGGTCCTGGAATCCGGCACCCTGGCGACCTTCGCCGTACTCGACCTGCTGCTGTTCTTCCTGGCGTTCGAGATGGTGCTCATCCCGATGTACTTCCTCATCGCCCGCTGGGGCGGCGCGGCCCGGCGCGCCGCCGCCTGGCGGTTCGTCCTCTACACGCTGCTCGGCTCGGTCGTCATGCTGCTCGGCCTGCTCCTCGTCGGAGTGAAGTCAGGCACGTTCGACATGGTGGCACTCGCCACTGACAACGGCCGTGACATCAGCACATCGGTGCAGCTCATCGCCGTTCTGGCGATCGGGACCGGGCTCGCGGTGAAGGCCCCGATGTGGCCGCTGCACAGCTGGCTGCCGGACGCCCACACCGCCGCCCCGACGGCCGGTTCGGTGCTCCTCGCCGGAGTGCTGCTGAAGATGGGTACGTACGGATTCGTCCGGATCGTGCTGCCGATCGCCCCGGACGGGATGCACCTCCTCGCCCCGTATCTCGGCGCCTTCGCGGTCGCCGGGATCATCTACGGCTCGCTCGCCTGCCTGGCCCTCGCCCGGCCCGGCGCCCGGGGCGACCTCAAGCGGCTGATCGCCTACTCCTCCGTCGGCCACATGGGCTTCGTCCTGCTCGGCATCGCGACCATGACCCCGACCGGCGTCAATGGCGCGCTCTTCGCCAACATCGCCCACGGCCTCATCACCGGACTGCTGTTCTTCCTGGCCGGCGCGGTCAAGGAGCGGTACGGCACCGCCGACCTGGACACCCTCGCCGGCGCCACCGGGGCCGCGCTCTACGGCCGCGCCCCGCGCCTCGGCGGGCTGCTCGCCTTCGCCGCCGTCGCCTCGCTGGGGCTGCCGGGCCTCGCCGGGTTCTGGGGCGAGATGCTGACGCTCTTCGGCGCCTTCGACCCGGCCGCCGGACTGAGCCGCCCCGCCTTCCGCACCTATCTCGCCATCGGCGCCTTCGGCACCCTGCTCACCGCCGCTTATCTGCTCATCGTGGTGCGCCGGGTGTGCATGGGCGCCAAGGAGACGGCCGAGCGGCCCCGGCTGCCGGACGTGGCGCGGTACGAGTACGCCGCCTGGACGCCGCTCGCCGCCCTCACCGTCGTCGCCGGCCTCTGGCCCGCGCTCCTCCTCGGCCTCACCGACCCGGCCGTCCAGCAGCTCCTCGCAGGAGGCACGTCGTGACCCTCACCGCCGTCGCCGCCGCACCGGCGGGCCTCCTCGGCCTGGCCGCCGGCGCCCCGGCCCCCGTCGGACAGGCCGCCGGGCGGACCGCAGGACCGGCCGTGGCGGAGACCGTGCAGTCGGTGGACTGGGCCGCCGTGGCGCCGCCCGCCGTCGCCGCCGGTTTCGCGCTGATCGTGCTGGTCGCGGACCTCTTCGTACGCCCGGAGCGCAAGGCCCTGCTGGGCCGGACCGCGATCGCCGGGCTGATCCTCGCCCTCGGCGCGCTGATCCCGCTGCGCGCCGCCGACCGCCGCACCTTCTGCCTGACCACCGACCCCGGGGTGTGCAGCTACACCGCCGACCGGTTCACCCTGGTCATCCAGGTCCTGGTGCTCGGCGGTGCGCTGCTCACCGCCCTGCTCTCGCTCCCGTACACCCGGGGGGCGGCCGAGGGGGTGCCGGCGCGGCGGAAGGGCGGGCCGGGGCCGTCGGGCGGCCTCCCGGCGGGCGGGGATCGCAGGCTTCCGGCCGGTGGGCGTGGCCTTCCGGCCGGTGAGCCGAGTCGGTCCGGCGGCCTCCCGGCCGGCGAGTTCTGGTTCCTGCTGCTGTCCGCCTCCGCCGGGGCCGCCCTGCTGCCCGCCGCCCGCGATCTGGCCACCCTGGTGGTCGCCCTGGAGGTCGCCTCACTGCCGGTGTTCGCCCTGGTCGGGCTGAAGCGCGGCGACCGGCGGTCCGGTGAGGCGGCGCTGAAGTTCTTCCTCTCCTCGGTCACCGCCACCGCTGTGATGCTGCTCGGAGTGAGCTTCGTCTACGCCGCCACCGGCACCCTGCATCTCACCGAGCTGGCCCAGCGGCTGGACGCCGTCCCCGAAGGGCTCGGCACCGTCGCCAAGGCGGGCGTGGCGCTGACCCTGGTGGGCTTCGCCTTCAAGACGGCCGCCGCGCCCTTCCACTTCTGGGTGCCGGACACCTACGTGGGCGCCCCGCTGCCGGTCGCGGCCTATCTCTCGGTGGTCGGCAAGGCGGTCGGCCTCACCGGGCTGATCCTGGTGACAGTGGTCGCCTTCCCGTCGTACGCGGACGTCTGGGGCCCCGCCCTCGCCGTGCTCGCCGCGCTCACCATGACCGCCGGCAACGCCGCCGCGCTGCGCCAGCCGGCCGGCCGGGCGCGGAGCGCGGTCCGGCTGCTGGCCTGGTCCTCGGTGGCGCAGGCCGGTTATCTGCTGGTGCCGATCGCCGCCGCCGCGTACTCCGGCGACGACCAGATCGGGGCCACCGTGGCGTACGCCCTGATGTACGCGGTGGTGAACCTGGGCGCCTTCGCGGTCGCCGCGCTGGTGGCCCGCACGCGTCCGCTCAACCGGATCTCCGACTACCGGGGGCTCTACGCCACCCGGCCGGGCGCGGCGCTGGCGCTCGCCTTCTTCCTGCTCTGCCTGGCCGGGCTGCCGCCGGGGGTGATCGGGCTGTTCGCCAAGGTCACGGTGTTCTCGGCGGCGGTGGACGCGGGGCTCGGCTGGCTCGCGGTCATCATGGCCGTCAATGTGGTGATCGCTCTGTACTACTACCTCCGGTGGGCAGCGGTGCTTTTCGTCACCCCTCGCCCGCAGGGGACCGGCACCCCGAGTGCGGCGGAACCCGGGGCGCCGGGCGGGCCGGAGGCGGCCTCTCCGGCCGCCGGGGAGGCCGCGGCGGAGCCCGCCGGGACGACGGCGGCGAGGCCGGGACGGGCCCGTCCGGCCCCGGTACCCCTTACCCTGGCCATCGCCCTGACGGCGGTCGCCGGCGTGGTGCTCTCGGGCTGGCCGCAGCTCGTCCTGCGGTTCGCCGCCACCACGCTGTTCTAGACCGCCCCCGGGGCCGTACCGGTCACCCACACACGAGGAGCAGTGCCGTGCTGAGCGGCTTCAAGGAATTCATTCTCCGCGGAAACGTCATCTCGATGGCGGTCGGCCTGGCCGTCGGTGCCGCCTTCACGGCGGTCGTGACCGGCTTCAGCAACGCCTTCATCGTCCCGCTGGTCGGCCTCGCCACCGGCTCGATCGGTGACTACAGCAAGGCCGTCTTCGAGGTCGAGGGCGTGAAGTTCCCGTACGGCCTGTTCCTCAGCGCGGCCTTCGCGTTCCTGATCACCGCGACGGTGCTGTACTTCTGCGTCGTCGTCCCGCTGATGAAGATCCAGAACCGGTTCAAGCGCGAGCAGCCGTTCGACATCAAGGCGGCGGTCCGCGACTGCCCCCGCTGCTACTCCGAGATTCCGGCCGTCGCCAGCCGCTGCCGGCACTGCACCAGCGAGGTCAAGCCGGTCGAGGAAGCGGTCGAGAAGGCCCAGCAGGCCGGGGTCGTGGTGCCCACCCAGCGCTGAGCACCCGGCGCCGGCGGCCCACTCGGTTCCGGCGGTCGGCGCCCACGCTCCGTGCCGAGCGCCCGCCTACCGTCGTCCGCGCGGCGCGCTCCGGTCGGCTCCAGCTTCACCCCGCCGGGGCAAGTCTCACCCGTTCAGCTCAAGGATGCGTCCCCCTCAGCTCAGGGGTGTGCCCCGCTCGGCTCCGGGGTTCACCCGGTCGGTTCTTGACTTCATCCGGCCGGTCCGGCTGAGCGCCCCGGCCGCCCGCCCGTGGCTGCCTCCTCCGTGTGCCCTGCGTGCCCTACACGCCCTGCGTGCCCTACGTGCTTCGTGCGCTCCGTGCGCTGCGCGTGCTCCGTACGTTCCGTGCGTGGTGTGCACCTGCCGCTGCTCGGGCAGCCGCTGGGAACCTGCCACTTCCGCCTGGCGTTGATCCGTACGGGAAGGTCCACTGATGAGTGGACCCGCACCGGACAGCAGTACCAGGAAGCACCAGGAAGTAAGGCAGCGCCAGACATCAGGTTCCCCTGCCGCAGCACTTGGAGGGCGTACCGTGCACCGCCGGCACAACGGGCTGAGGACCGCAGTACTCCTCGGCGGACTGTCCGCACTCATCATCCTGATCGGTGGCTTCTTCGGCCGCGCCGGTCTGATCGTCGCCGTCCTGGTGGCGCTCGGCACCAACGCGTACGCGTACTGGAACAGCGACAAGCTGGCCCTGCGCGCGATGCGGGCCCGTCCGGTCAGCGAGTTCGAGGCGCCTCAGCTGTACCGGATGGTGCGGGAGCTCTCCACCCAGGCGCGGCAGCCCATGCCCCGGCTGTACATCTCACCGACCCAGGCGCCCAACGCCTTCGCCACCGGACGCAACCCGCGCAACGCGGCCGTCTGCTGCACGGAGGGCATCCTCCAGCTGCTGGACGAGCGCGAGCTGCGCGGGGTCATCGGCCATGAGCTGAGCCATGTCTACAACCGGGACATCCTGATCTCCTCGGTCGCCGGTGCGCTCGCCTCGGTGATCATGTTCCTGGTCAACTTCGCCTGGCTCATCCCGGTCGGCCGCTCGGACGACGACGAGGGCCCGGGGCTGCTCGGAATGCTGCTGATCATGCTGCTCGGCCCGCTGGCCGCCTCGGTGATCCAGCTCGCCGTCAGCCGCTCGCGGGAGTACGAGGCCGACGCCTCGGGCGCCCAGCTCACCGGCGATCCGCTCGCCCTGGCCAGCGCCCTGCGCAAGCTGGAGGCGGGCACCAAGCAACTGCCGCTGCCGCCCGAACCGAGGCTGGAGACGGCGAGCCACCTGATGATCGCCAACCCGTTCCGGCCCGGGGAGAGCGTCGCCAAACTCTTCTCCACCCATCCGCCGATGCCGGAGCGCATCGCCCGACTCGAACAAATGGCAGGTCGTCGCCCATGAGGACAATTCTCAACATCATCTGGCTGGTGCTCTGCGGCCTGTGGATGTGCCTGAGCTATCTGGTCGCCGGCGCGCTGCTCTGCATCACGATCATCGGCATCCCGTTCGGGCTCGCCGCCTTCCGGATCGGCGTCTACGCCCTCTGGCCCTTCGGCCAGACGGTGGTGGACCGGCGGGACGCCGGGGCCGCCTCCTGCGTCGGCAATGTGCTCTGGCTGCTGCTGGCCGGCTGGTGGCTGGCGCTGGGCCACATCGTCACCGGGATCGCCCTGTGCGTGACGATCATCGGTATTCCGCTGGGCGTGGCGAACATCAAGCTGATCCCGGTCTCGCTGCTGCCGCTGGGCAAGGAGATCGTGCCCACCGACCGTCCCTTCACCGACCAGTACGCCCGCTGGTAGGTCCCTCTTCCGGCGGTACCCCCGGGCGCCCCGAGCTGCTCCGGCGACGCCCCGGGGGCGGCCAGGGGTGTGGGATACGCCGCAGCCCGGCCGTCCGGGCAACCACCCGGGCGGCCGGACGCGTCCTTCCGGACGACAGCGACGTACGGAAGGCAGGTTCACCACATGGGCATCGTCGGCTGGATCGTGCTGGGGTTGCTGGCCGGAGTGATCGCCAAGATCCTGCTTCCCGGCCGTGACCCGGGCGGACTGATCGGCACCACGCTCATCGGCATCGCGGGTGCCTTCACCGGCGGCTGGCTCTCGGCGCGCTTCCTGGACCGGCCGATCAGCAACGAGTTCTACGACGGCGCCACCTGGCTCGCGGCGATCGGCGGCTCGCTGGTGTTGCTGATCCTCTACCGGATCCTCTTCGGCCACTCCCGGGACTGACCCGCCACTCCCGGACCGGCTTGCGCGGCCCCGCGCACGGGGTGACGGACCGGCCGGCCGGGTCAGCCGGTCAGCCCCGTCACCCGGAGCGTGATGTTGAGCCGGCCCCCGTCGGCCAGGCCCAGCGCCGGGTCGGCCGTCCCGGGCCGGATCCGCACCACCCCGTGGTACGCCAGCCGGGACGGGCCGCCGAAGACGAACAGGTCGCCGGAGCCCAGCTCCAGGTCGGTCCAGGGCCGCCCCCGGCTCTCGGGGTTGCCGAACCGGAAGACACAGCTGTCCCCGAGGCTCAGCGACACCACCGGGGCGGCCGAGCGCTCCTCCCGGTCCTGGTGCATCCCCATTCGGGCGTCCGGGCCGTAGTAGTTGACCAGCGCCGTGTCCGGTGCGTACGGGGCCTCCGGGACGTACCCGCCGCCGTCCTCGCCGTACGCCTCCGCCACCGCCGCCCGGCCCAGTCCGGCCAGCCACTCCGGCAGCTCCGCGACCCGGGCGCCGTTCACGTCGTCGGCGGTACGGGTGTAGCGGTACGGCCGCCAGTGCCAGCCCAGACAGAGCGTGCGGGCCGACATCGTGCCGCCGCCGGGCAGCCGGGTGTGCCGCATCGGGACCGGCCCGCGCGCCCACGCTCGGCAGGCGGCCACCAGCTCCCGCTGCCGCTCCGGCGACAGCCATCCGGGCAGATGCACCGCACCCGGTGCCACCTCGGTCCGGCCGCCCGCCGCTGCCGTTCCCGCCACCGCCCCGGCCGGGAACAGCCCCTCCGGCTGCCCGCCACCCCGGCCCCGGCCGGCCCCGGCCCGCCCAGGTACCTCCGCCGGCCCGGGACCGTCCACCCGCCGAGGTGCCTCCGCCGGCCCGGGACCGTCCGCCGGTCGTCCTTCCCTCGTCCCACCCGGCGGCATCACCGGACGAGCGCGCCTTCCAGACCGAGCAGCCGCTCCTTGGAGGGCAGCCCGCCCGCGTAGCCGCGCAGCGCCCCGTCGGCGCCGATCACCCGGTGGCAGGGCCGCACCACCAGCAGCGGGTTCCGCCCGATCGCGGTGCCCACCGCCCGTACCCCGGCCCGGCTGGTCCCGACCCGGGCGGCGATCTCCCCGTACGTCACGGTGGCGCCGTACGGGATGGCCTCCAGCTCTGCCCAGACCCGCCGCTGGAAGTCGGTGCCGGTGTCGGCGTACTCCAGCTCGAACCGGGTCAGCCGTCCCGCGAAGTACTCGGTCAGCTGCCCGGTCACCGTGTCGAACGCCCCGGGCGCGTGGCGCCAGCCGTCCCGCACGGTCGCGCCGCCCTTCTGCCCGGGCAGCGACAGCGAGGCGAGCGCGGCGGCGCCGGCGGCGGTCTCCTCGCCGACCAGCAGCATCCGGCCGAGCGGCCCATCGGCGTAGGCGTACAGCGTCATGGTGGTTCCTCCATCCGTTCTCCCTCCAGAATGCCCTCGGCGGGAGCGCGGTGCTGGCGGCTTTCGGACATGAAGCCCGGCGCCGGGCACACCGCGGGGGCGGACCCGGCGGCTGCCGCGTCCGCCCCCGGGACGTACTCCGTGCCCTGGCGGGCGCCGGGTCAGCGGTAGTTCACGAACTGCAGCGCGAAGTCGAAGTCCTTCTCCTTCAGCAGCGCGATCACGGCCTGGAGGTCGTCCCGGCTCTTCGAGCTGACCCGCAGCTCGTCGCCCTGCACCTGCGCCTTGACGCCCTTGGGGCCCTCGTCGCGGATGACCTTCGCCACCTTCTTGGCGTTCTCCTGGGAGATGCCCTCCTCGATGGAGGCGAAGATCTTGTGCTCCTTGCCGGAGAGCTGCGGCTCGCCCGCGTCCAGCGACTTCAGCGAGATGCCCCGCTTGATCAGCTTGGACTGGAACACATCGAGGATGGCCGTGACCCGCTCCTCGGAGTTGGCCTGCATCAGGATCTTCTCGCCGGACCAGGCGATGGAGGCCCCGACGTTCTTGAAGTCGTAGCGCTGCGAGATCTCCTTCGCCGCCTGGTTGAGGGCGTTGTCGACCTCCTGCCGCTCGACCTTCGAGACGATGTCGAAACTGGAGTCGGCCATGTCCTGTTGGCTCCTTGGTTCGGTGCGTACACATGCGTACGGCCGGACCGCCCCGACCGCCGCGGCAAGCCTATCCACCCGCACCCGCCCGGACGGCTGATCAATGGGGTGGCAGAGCACCCCTGGGCATCGGGTATCGTTTACGTCGTTGCCAGGGAGAAGCGCCGAACGGCCGCTGGATCCACGGCGACATCCCATGGCGGTGTGCCCGAGTGGCCAATGGGAGCGGACTGTAAATCCGTCGGCTTAGCCTACCCAGGTTCGAATCCTGGCGCCGCCACTGGAGAGAAACGGCCCCTGATCTGCGAGAACGCGGAGCAGGGGCCGTTCTGCTACCCGGTGGCGAGGGACCGTACTGTCTCGCCCTGCCTCGCTCGGTCCCCCTCTCTACCAGCCTGTCTGGACGGCGCGTGGACGGGATCTTCGCACCATGGATCGGCAGATGGGCGCCACCGGCCTGGTCGACCAGATGAACGGCCATCTGGCGGCGATGGAGGAAGCGCTGACCTTCGCTGTACTTCCAGCAGTGCGGCGGCCCATCGCGATCGCCCTCGCGGGGGCATCCACCCTCGCCGCGTGGCAAGCGCTGGACGCCGGCGCCGTGGATCGAGCATGGCGAAGGTACGAGCTTGCCAAGAAGGCCGCCCAGGATGCCGAGTCCCCGCTCTACCTGGCACACGCCATGGGTGAGCAGGCGTACGTCCTCGCGGACGCCGGCCGCCCTCAGCTGGCGGTCGAGCTGGTGCGAGACGCGCAGCGCACCCATCCTGAACGGCAGTCGCTTCGGCTGCGAACCTGGCTCGCGGCCGCCGAGGCCGAGCTGTGCGCTGCTGCTGGGCCCGGCATGGAGTCGGCGGCACGATCAGCACTTGAGCGGGCGGCCCGGCTTCTCCCCGATGACGGCGAGACACGCGATGCCGACATGCTGAGCATCTTCCTCAACACCGGCCACTTGATGAGGTGGCGCGGGAACGTCCTCGCCAAGCTTGGCGACGCTTCAGCGATGGAGGAGCTGTACGCGTCGCTCGACAGCGCCGACGAATCCTTCGTCCGCGCGAACTCCGGTCTTCATTGCGATCTCACCCAGGCGCACCTGGTCAGGGGAGAGCTGGACGACGCGCGATCCCATCTCCAGAAGGCCAGGTTGCTGGCGAACCGCACGGGCTCCGTGCGGTACCGCCGGCGGGTGGAACTCCTTACCGGTCGCCTCTAGCTCGGGACGCCAGGATGTGGAGAAGCGCTACGAGCGTGCCCGAGCCCATGAGCTTGCCTTCGGCCATGAGGCGCGGGATGTCGTCGAGGGGGATCCAGGCAATCTCGCCCGCCTCCTCGGCGTCGGTCGGCTCGCCCACCTTGTCGGCGCCACGGGCCACGAAGATCTCGTGGGGCGAATCGACCATGCCGATCATCGGCTGGTAGCTCACGACGTGTTCGACAGGGCCAGGCCGCCAGCCCGTTTCCTCCTCGGTCTCCCGGGCCGCCGTGGCGGCGGCGTCCTCGCCCGCGTCCACGATTCCGCCGGGCAGCTCCCAGCCCCACTGCTGCGGCACGAAACGGTACCGCCACAGCATGAGCACGCGGTCCTGATCGTCAACCACGGCGGTCACGGCCACACGAAAGAGCCGGACGACGTGATGCTCGAAGCGCTCGACGCCGGGGGGCTCAACATCGACCAGCTCCAGGTTCACCCATCGGTTCTCATAGACGTGGCGGGAGCCGTGGATCTTCCACGGCTCCAACTCCGCCGGCGTCGGGACGCTTTCGCCGCCGAGTACCCGGTAGGAGCTGCGGTCGTGAGCCTTGATGAAGTGCTCGTTCGCCAGGCGCGCGAGGACCTGACGCAGCGCGGTACGGCCGATCCCCAGCTCGGCGGTCAGCGTTCGCTCGGACGGCAACTTGTCGCCCGGCCCGTAGCGGCCCGATTCGATCCAGGAGCGAATCGTCTCGTAGACCCTCTGCGTCTTGGGTCCCATCCTTGGCGCACACTCCCGGATCGTCGGCTGCTGGTAGCCAGCGTATCGGGGGAGTAGAGCGGGTAACTCGGCCATGTGAACCTCTCTTGCCGCGATCTCCTGGCGCCAGATGCGGTCGAAAGTGGGCAGCGAAGGCGGCTTGCTCCGTTCGCCGTGCGCTCCCCGGCTCGCCGCCGGGCCTGATGCTGTTGCCCCTCTTCTGGTCCGGCCGCGGCAAGGCCGGGCCCGCCGCTGGAGCCAGCGCCATGCTGAGGGATAGCCCGCTGTGGCTGGCCCGGTCGGTTCCACCGTTTAGGCAGTCATTCAGGCGCGGGTCTCTAAGATCAACCGAACGTTGTGCTTTACCGGGCAGGCTCATAGGGTGATGGGCGCGCCATCCGCTTACGCAAAAATCATCACGCGCTCCAAAGCATCTCCCGGCCAAAGCCGTTCCGCCGCTCTCAGTGGTAAGGCCGTCACATCAGTCGTGATCTGGGTCCACGATTCTCACGGGTTCGCTTCTCGCTGAATTAGCGCCATCGTGGTCAGAGACGTCGATGAGTAGTCGAAAAAGCCAAATTAGCCGCGCGGCCCGCATAAGGCCTAGGAATAGTAGGAATCCGACGACCCAGCCTACCCAGCCAACTTGTTCCCTCTTATCGCTGATCATTGCGCCGAGGCACCCAGCCGCCACCGCCGTCATTGACGTGAGGATGCTAACCCAGTTTTTCCGGAGGCTTTCGCCAAAGCGCTGCCGAAGGTATGTCATTCTGCGGCCTGAACTTGTCGCATACTGGCTAATGGCGGCCGTTCCGAATCCGCCAATGATTGCTGCGACTGAAGCAACCGTCGCATAAATGCTCATCCTCTGGTCGGTATCATGGCCGCTCAGGACGTGGCCCTTTTGCCAGAATCCCAGTGCCGCTACACAGATCATGGCAAGCAGCCAGTCCGAAAATGGATGCTCACTCCATAGGTTGTGCACTGTTCGACTCGCGCGAACCCTGCCGCCCATCAGCGCCCCCTTCGACTGTCGGCAGCCTAGGGCAAGGGTCTGACAGCGTCGCGGAGCTCCGCGTCATGAGCTGCGGCTACATCTAGTACAGCGTGCACGGCAGCCTCATACCAGGGTGCCTGTCCCTCGCTGCGGCGCAGGAAAACGGGCTTTTGTGCAGTGATGTGATCGGAGACGAAATTGATTTTATCCTCTACAAGCGATCCGTCTGACGCTGAAAGCGTTACATGAGCGATGGCTCTATCAACGGCTCCGTCAGGGCCGACCAAGCTTCCGAAGCCGGAGATGAAGCTCTGAACATCTTCGCGAAGCCTTCGTTCGCCGCGCGATCGGGCCGAGTCGCGACCGAATCCCCGGCGCTTAGGGATCTTCATGGTCAAGGTAATCAGGGCATCTGGGTTTTGCTTGTGCGCTTGCCGTGAGAACCCGCCCAAGCCGTCAGCGTCAGATGGGAATACCATTTGGCCGGGGCGCAACCTCATCTCGAAAAGATTAACGGCCTCCGCGCTGCTGAGCTTGTCCCAGGCCTTTTTTCCGACTAGGGGCATTACGGCCAAGTCTTCTTGAACCAGATTCATGCTATTCAGCCAGCGTTGCAAGGCTGTCGGGCGCGGCGCAGAGGCGCTTCCCTGGATCACGCCAATTACATTTCCGAATGAGAGAAAGCAAATAATTGTGGTGTCGACCACACTTCGGTTGCCGTCAAGTTGCAAATCGGAGATGTTGTTGCGTTCCCAGTCGATCTGCTGAATATCTCCATCGCGGAGTCGTGCTAGCACAAGGTGTTGGCGTCCTTGGACGGAAATCGGATCACCGACATAAATATCATCGCCGCTATTGTACTGGCGCTGCCGCATATTCTTTCGCGCGAGATTTCGGAGTACCTGCGGCCAGTCAAGGTGGTCGAACCTGGGGTCTCCGGCCTCCTTCGGTCGGACGATCTCGTAGAAGGCGACGGTCTTCTTGCGGCCGGAACTTCCCAACTCGGGTCACCTCCGATGGAATTGGCATGCGATGGCGACAGTATGACTCTTGGCAGGCCGTGCCGCAGGCGAACGCGACGATGCGGCCTGGTGCTACTTGAAGTCGATGCAATGGCAGGTGCTGCCGAGGGGGCGCGGTATGCCCTGGACGAGGTGCGGACGGGGCCGCGACGCAGCTCCTCTCGGAACTGCTTCACCGCAGGTCGGGGGGCTCTTCTTCACGCGACCGCCGGGGGACTGTAAATCCGTCGGCTTAGCCTACCCAGGTTCGAATCCTGGCGCCGCCACTGGAGAGAAACGGCCCCCGATCGCGGAGACGCGACCGGGGGCCGTTGTCGTTTCGTGAATCCCGGACTGCTGTCACATGGGCACGGTCGGGGAGCCGGTGCCCTGCCCGGGCTGGGGCAGGGGCTGCGGGGGCTGGGCGGCGGCGAGGGCGGCGCGATGGGCGCGGGCCGTCTCGCGCGCGGAGACGGCGTCCGTCCGGCGCAGGACGAACAGCGCGGCCAGGGACAGCACGCTCGGGCCGGCGAGCATGGCCGCCAGCCAGGGGAGGCCGTTGATCCCCACCACGACCGCGCCGGTCAGCATGGCGGCGGCCAGGGTGAACCCGCAGATCAGGCCGCCCAGATAGAGGGAGTGGCTGCGGCGCTCCCGGCGTTCCTCGGCGGCCAGCCGCTCCTGGAGCAGCCGCAGTTCGTGCTGACGGGCGAGCTCGGGTTCCAGTGCCTTCAGGGCGATCTTCAGGTGCTCGGGCGGGAGTTGGGCCCACTGCATGGCGATGTCCAGGCTGCTGCCGGCGGGGGCGGGCCGGTGGCTGTCGGTCATCGGCTCAGTCCTCCGTCGCCACTGAACTCCGGTGCCTGCTCGGGGAAGAGCCCCTGTGGGGGAGGGCCCAGTCGCCGGAAGAGGTCGTCGAGACCGGCCGTCAGCCGATGGGTGGCGGCCGGGGTCTCGGCACGGTCGCCGAGGTCGAACAGGTCGGGTGCCGGGCGGGCGGGCTGTTTCACCCTTCTCAAGGGGATGAGGAAGCCGAGCCCGAGGCCCTTGGCGGGGTCCGGGTCGATCAGTTCCGGATCGACCGGTACCGGGGCGCCACCGTAGTCCGGCGTCATGATGTCCGGGGTCAGGGTGCCCGGGGCCGTGCCGCCCGGTGTGGCGTGAGCCGGTCTCCCGCCGGCCGGTGCGGCGGGCTTCCGGGCCGGGCGGCGCCGGACGGTGCGCCGCAGCCAGGTCCGCAGGCGGAGACCGGTGGGGGGCCGGGGGCCCTGCTGCCGGATCCAGACGTACTCGGACCCGCTCTTGCCCTCGTAGACCACCGGTACATAGCGGGCGTCGCCCGTCCCTGCCGCGTCCTTGTGCCGGAGAAGGTCCTGCCAGGTCGATGAGGTGACGACGGTCAGGCGGTACTCCGGCTCCCGCGCCAGCAGTTCGCGCAGCGGTGCAAGGTCCACCAGGCGCTGCGCCGTGATCAATCCGGCGCCGGCATGGCCGGTGGCGGTGCGGTGCACCGGACCGAGGTGCAGGGCCACCCGCAGGCGCAGCTCCGCCACCTCCCGGTCCTTGAGGGCGTACTCCAGGCCGGTGAGAAAGCGCTCACACACGGCGGGGCGCCGGTACACGGCGGGCGGAAGGATCAGCAGCACACCGTCGCCCCGGTCGATCCGGCTGATCGGCGCCGCCCTGTCCAGCCCGGTGTCCGCCACCGTCACGTCCAAGAGGCGGTGGAACGCGATACGCAGCGTGCGCTGCCGCCCGGACCGGACGGCAGAGAACCCGTGCATCTCGATCGCCACGATCAGCGACAGCTCCCCGGGCACCTTCCGGCCCATGGCGTGCCCCCTCCGGCAGTGTCCGCGGTCGCGGTCCATGACGGCGGCCGGGCCCGGAGACGGACACGGCCCGCCGCCACTCAAGCACGAGTGGCGGCGGGCCGCAGGCGAATGGCGAATCTCACACGCGGTACGGACTGCCCGGGCCGGGCCCCGGCCGGTCTCAGTTCCCCGCGACGTCCTTGACGGCGACGGTGACCGGGACGGAGCCAGCGATCAGCTCCAGGGTCAGCCCGGCCGTGGCGGGGGTGTCCAGCAGCTCCGCGAGGACCGCTGCCACGTCGTCGCGCGGGATCGGGCCCCGGCCGGTGGACGCCTCCAGCCGGACCAGTCCGGTACCGGCGTCATTGGTGAGCATCCCGGGGCGCAGGATCGTCCAGTTCAGGCCGCGCTTGGCCCGGACATGGGCGTCCGCCTCGCCCTTGGCCCGCAGATAGGCGTCGAAGATCTCGTCGCCCTCGTGCTCCGGGTCGGCGCCCATGGACGAGACGACGACATAGCGCCGTACGCCCGCCCGCTCCGCCGCGTCGGCCAGGAGCACCGCGGCGCCCCGGTCGACGGTGTCCTTCCGGTCGACTCCGCTGCCCGGCCCGGCGCCCGCCGCGAAGACGGCCGCGTCGGCGCCCTCCAGGACGGCCGCCACCTCCTCGACGGCGGCCGACTCCAGGTCCAGGACGACCGGCTCGGCACCCGCCTTCCGCAGTTCGTCGGCCTGCTCCGGCTTGCGGATCAGGCCGGCCACCTCGTGCCCGCCCGCCGAGAGCAGCCGCTCCAGGCGCAGGGCGATCTGTCCATGTCCTCCGGCGATGACAATACGCATGCTCCCGACCGTACGACCTCCGCGGCGGGCGCGCTCAGGGAGCCGCGTCCGGCCGCCCCTGGCGCGGCAGTTCGAGCGCCGCCGCCGAGTCGCAGTACTCCCGCACCGCGCTGGTCCTGGCCACCACCCGGCCCCGGTGCACCACGATCCGGCTGTACGCCAGCGACAGCACGCCCGACAGCCGCTCCCCGCGCACCGCCAGCAGCTCCGCCGGGAACCCGGCCTCCACCCGCACCGGCGGGAGCCCCATCGCCTCCCGGGCCGCCCCGCTCACCGCCCCGTACGCCTCCTCGGGGCGCAGTCCGCCCTGCGCGGCCAGCAGATACGCCGCCTCCAGCGGATCGCCGCGCCCCACCGGATTGGCCACGTCCCGCAGCGCGCCGCTGCCCGCCGCCACCCGCACCCCGGCCGACCGCAGCAACCGCACCGGCGCCACGTCCCGGCACTCGGTGCCCGCGCAGCACCCCTGGGGCAGGCAGATCACCGTCACCCCGGCCGAAGCGAACTGGTCGGCGGCGCGGGCGGCCAGGTCGCCGGGCAGCCGGCCCAGCGCCCCGCACGGCCCGACGGCCACCCCGGGCCGCAGCCCGCCGGCCATGGCGGCGAGCCGCGCCAGCCGGGCCGGGTCGTCGCCGTCGGTGTGCAGGTCCACCGGGACGCCGTGCTCGGCCGCCACCTCCAGCACGGTCTGGACGTACCCGGTCGGGTCCGGGTCCAGGTCGGGGCGCCCGCCCACCACCGTGGCGCCCATCTTGACCGCGTCCCGCAGCATGGCCAGGCCGTCCGCGCCGGCCACCCCGGTGAGCAGCCGGGGCACCGCCACCGCCGTCAGCTCCACCAGTCCGCGCAGCGACCGGCGGGCCTGGAGCACCGCCTCCAGCGACCGCAGCCCCTGGACGTCCCCGATCCGGACATGGGCGCGCAGCGCGGTGGCGCCGTGCCCGAGCTGGAGCAGGGCCGCCTCGGTGGCCCGGCGCTGGACGTCCTCGGGGGTGTCGGGCACCGGACCCGTGGCGTCCGCGCCGAAGGCGGTGTCGGCGTGGGCGTGCGGCTCGGCGGGGGCGGGCAGCAGCAGATAGCCGCTGAGGTCGACCCGGGCGCCGAGGGCGGGCAGGCTGCCGACGGTGCCCACCGCCTCGATGCGCCCGGCGCCGAGCCGTACGTCGACGGTCCGGCCGTCGGCGAGCCGGGCCCCGCAGAGCAGCAGGGCGGAGGCGTCGGCCGCGGTCCCCTCGGACGGCTGCGGCCGGGGCTGCGGCCCGGGTTGCGGCCGCCGGTTGCCGGACTGCCCGATCTGCTTGGACTGCCCGGAAGGGCCGGGAGACCCGGGAGACCCGGAGGGCTCGGAGAACTCTGACGGCTCGGGGGACTCGGGGGACATCGGGCTCCTGGGCGGGCACGGGGCCCATCGGTCGGGGACGGCGGCGGGGCGTCGGTGGCGGCTGCGGCGGCCCTCCGGCGCGCGACCTGGCGGACCCGGGCGGGACGCGGCCCGGGCCCGACGGGGGCGGCCCCGGATGTACGGGCGGGTGTACGGGCAGGGGGCGCACGGATCCGGAGCGCCGGAAGTACGGCCCCTGCTGTACGGGAGCGATCACACAGCGTCATCCGAGCGTAGGCGCCCGGCCACTCCGCTTCGAGGAGGAGCGCAATAGTCGTACCGGTTCGGGCCACCGGGGACGGCGGGCGCGCGGCACGGGAGGGGGTGCGTCAGGGGGTGCCGGGTGTGCCCTCCGGGGCGGGCGGGTAGGGGGCCGGGAATGGATTTGGGCGAACGGCGGGCGACCGTGTAATGTCTTCATCGCTCGCCCCAATAGCTCAGTCGGTAGAGCGTCTCCATGGTAAGGAGAAGGTCTACGGTTCGATTCCGTATTGGGGCTCTGGTGCAGGTGACCCTCACTCTCGGGTGAGGGGAGCCGGTATCAAAGCGGTGTAGCTCAGTCGGTAGAGCAAGCGGCTCATAATCGCTGTGTCACCGGTTCAAGTCCGGTCACCGCTACACGCAGTAGCCGATTGTGGGGTCGGTCCTTCGATCGGCTACTCTTTTCTGCGTTCACCCGTCCGTCCGTCCGTCAAGGAGCACTCACGTGGCTGCCACCGACGTCCGCCCGAAGATCACGCTGGCCTGCGTGGAGTGCAAGGAGCGGAACTACATCACCAAGAAGAACCGGCGTAACAACCCGGACCGTCTTGAGATGAAGAAGCACTGCCCTCGCTGCAACGCGCACACCGCGCACCGCGAGACGCGCTGAACCAGGCTCGTACACGAGGCCGTCCCCACCGGGGGCGGCCTCGTGTCGTTGTGTCCGCAGGTCCACCGGTCCCTGCGGCTCCACCGGTCCCGGCGGCCGGCCCCGGCGGTCACGGGCCCATGGAGCCACGGACCGGTCCCGCCAGGTCCCGAGGGGCCGGTCCCGGGCCCCGGCGGGCACCGGGGGCCCGTCGCCTCCGCCTGGTGGGAATGATCCCGCCGAATGCTCCCGCCGGTGGAATGATCCCGTCGGTCATGACGCCCCGACGATTCCGCCGGCCGGTGCCTGTGGTTCCTTGGTCCCCTCTGTTCCTTTGATTCTTGTACCCGTCAAACGCATCGACCCCGTCGATCCAGGAGGGAGCGCGCCCCATGGCGCTCGACCAGTCCTTCGTCGGGCGGACCTATCCGCCCACCGTGCCGTACGAGGTCGGCCGCGAGAAGATCCGCGAATTCGCCGAGGCGGTGGGGGACGACAATCCCGCGTACACCGACCCGGCGGCCGCGACGGCGCTCGGTCACCCCGAAGTGATCGCTCCGCCGACTTTTGTGTTCGCCATCACTTTCGCGGCGGCCGGCCAGGTGGTCGAGGACCCGCAGCTCGGCCTGGACTACAGCCGGGTGGTCCACGGCGACCAGCGATTCGCCTACTCCCGTCCGGTACGGGCGGGGGACCGCCTCCGGGTGACCTCGACCATCGAGGCGATCAAGTCGCTCGCCGGGAACGACATCCTCGACATCCGTGGCGAGGTGCACGACGAGGCGGGCGAACACGTCGTGACGGCGTGGACCAAGCTGGTGGCACGGGCGGCAGAGGGAGCCTGAGACGATGACCGCGAAGATCACGTACGATGAGGTGGAGGTCGGCACCGAGCTGCCGGCCGGGAGCTTCCCCGTGACCCGCGCCACGCTGGTCCGGTACGCGGGTGCCTCCGGGGACTTCAACCCGATCCACTGGAACGAGAGGTTCGCCCGTGAGGTCGGCCTCCCCGATGTCATCGCGCACGGCATGTTCACCATGGCCGAGGCGATCCGGGTGGTGACCGACTGGGCCGGCGACCCGGGCGCGGTCGTGGAGTACGGGGTCCGCTTCACCAAGCCGGTCGTGGTGCCCGACGACGAGACGGGCGCCCTGATCGAGGTCAGCGCCAAGGTCGGCGCCAAGCTGGACGACCGGCGGGTCCGGGTGGACCTGACGGCGATGAGCGCGGGCCAGAAGGTGCTGGGCATGTCCCGCGCGGTGGTCCAGCTCGCCTGACGGCCGCGTACGCCGGGGCGGCGGGAGGCCGCGGGCCGGGCGAGTCACCCGCCGGGCCGCCGCCCGCCGCCCCCCTTTCGGGCCACCGCCCGCCTCTCCTGGCCGCTGCTCCCTTTGGGGCGCTGCCCGCCGCCCCTGGCCGCTGTCCCTCCGAGGCCGGTGCCTGCATCCGGTCCGCCGCCTGCGGCCGCCGCCCCTTTCCGGGCCGGTGCCCGCCTCCCCTCGATGCCGCCCCCCTTCCGGGCCGCCGCTCGCCTCTCCTGGCCGCTGCTCCCTTTGGGGCCGCTGCTCGCCTCTCCTGGCCGCTGTCTCTCCGGGGCCAGTGCCTCCGTGCCCGGTCCGCCGCCTGCGGCCCGGGCCGCAGGCGGCGGCCGACGCCGATGTGCCGACGCCGATGTGTCCGAGCTGTCGCGCCTGCCTGCGGGCCGGCCACTGCCCCCGGGTGCCCCGCCCCGGCCTGGCCCCCGCCCCCGGTCGGCGCCGGGGTGTCCGGGGGCGGCACGGTTAACCTTGCACGCGTGCACGTACTCCACGACGCCCCGCTCGCCCCGCTGACCACCTTCCGGCTCGGCGGCCCCGCCACCCGGCTCGTCACGGCCACCACCGACGACGAGGTGGTCGCCGCCGTCCGCGAGGCCGACGACAGCGGTACGCCGCTGCTGCTCATCGGCGGCGGCTCCAACCTGGTCATCGGCGACAAGGGCTTCGAGGGCACCGCGCTGCGGATCGCCACCCGGGGCTTCGCGCTCGACGGCACCCGGCTGGAGCTGGCGGCCGGCGAGGTGTGGAGCGACGCGGTGGCCCGGACCGTCGAGGCCGGGCTGGCGGGCGTCGAGTGCCTGGCCGGCATCCCCGGCTCGGCCGGCGCCACCCCGATCCAGAACGTCGGGGCGTACGGCCAGGAGGTCTCGGCCACCATCACCGAGGTGGTGGCGTACGACCGCCGGGCCCGCGAGACGGTGACGCTCGCCAACGCCGACTGCGCCTTCTCCTACCGGCACAGCCGCTTCAAGGCCGACCCCGAGCGGTATGTCGTCCTGCGCGTCCGGTTCGGGCTGGAGGACGCCGGGGGGCTGAGCGCGCCGGTCCGGTACGCCGAGACAGCCCGGGTGCTCGGTGTCGGGCCCGGCGACCGGGTGGAGCTGGCGCTCGCCCGCCAGACGGTGCTGCGGCTGCGGGCCGGCAAGGGCATGGTGCTGGACCCGGAGGACCACGACACCTGGTCGGCCGGTTCCTTCTTCACCAACCCGATCCTGGAGCAGGAGGCGTACGACGCCTTCCTCGCCCGGGTGCACGAGCGGCTCGGCACGGACGTCAATCCGCCCGCCTTCCCGGCCGGCGACGGGCGGATCAAGACCTCGGCCGCCTGGCTGATCGACAAGGCGGGCTTCACCAAGGGGTACGGCGAGGGCCCGGCCCGGATCTCCACCAAGCACACCCTCGCCCTCACCAACCGGGGCGCCGCCACCACCGAGGACCTGCTCGCCCTCGCCCGTGAGGTCGTCGCCGGTGTGCGCGCGGCCTTCGGCGTCACCCTGGTCAACGAACCGGTGACGGTGGGCGTCGTCCTCTGAGCCCCTGACGGACTGAAGTCGTCCCCTACCTGTCTTTTGTGTGCCCGAGGGCGCCCCGTGAACCACGCGGGGCGCCCTCGGGCTTTCCCCGGACCATCGCGGCCGGAGCCCGTCGCGACGAGGGAACCTCTTGCCCGCCCCGGGTTGTCGAGTGGGTGACGGGTCCCCGGTGGTCGGCGGACCACGGGGGCGAAGGGGGACCAGCGGTGGCGACGGTCCGGACCGGGCGCGACGCCGGCTTCAGCGACTTGACCGACTCGATCGGCTTGACCGACTCGACCGACTTCACGGTCTTCGCGGAGTCGGCGTACGCCTCACTGCTCCGCACCGCGCGGCTGCTCACCGGCGACTGGCACTCCGCCGAGGACCTGGTCCAGTCGGCCCTGGTCAAGGTGTATCTGCGCTGGCACCGCTCGGCCGGCTGGGAGTCGCGGCAGGCGTACGCGCGCAAGGTCGTGGTGAACCTCTACGCCACCTGGCGCCGGCGCCGCTGGCACGGGGAGGTCACCGGGCCCGGGCAGCCGGAAGGGCGCCCGGACCCGGCGGCCGGCGACCTCATCGGTGGCCTGGACGTGCGCCTGGAACTGGACCGGGCGCTCGCCGCGCTGTCCCGCGCCCAGCGGGCCGTGGTGGTGCTCCGCTTCTACGAGGACCTGTCGGTGGACCGGACGGCCGAGCTGCTCGGCTGCTCGCCCGGAACGGTCAAGAGCCGCACCAACCGGGCACTGGAACGGCTGCGGGCCATGGGCGCGCTCGCGGGCTACGCCGGAAGCGGTGCGAGCGGCCCGGAAGCGCCCGGAAGGGAAGTGCGATGAGCGAGAACGGATCCGGCGGGAACGACCCCGCCGGCGCGGCCGAGCTGCGGATCCGGCTGCGCGAGCTGGCGGAGCCGGCGGCCGGCGGTGGCGGCACCGGGCCACCGGGAGTGGCGGCCGTGCTGGCACGCGGCCGGCGGGTACGGCGCCGGCGCCGGTTGCTCGGGGGCGCGGCGGTGGCTGCGCTGCTCCTGGGGGCGCCGGCCGTCGGCCACTGGGCGGGGGCGGCCGCGCCCGCCGCCCCGACGACGGCTCACCGCCCGGCCGAGCGCGGTGCCTCCTTCTCGGCGCCCTCCTCGCCCGGCCCGAGGGACGTGCGGAGTTCCGTCGGCCGCTACCCGCCGCAGCCGCCGTCGAAGGCGGGCGAGCCGCTGGACGGCGGGCCCCGGAAGCCGGTCGAGCGCGTCCGCTACCGGTACGACCTGGCCCCCGCCGCCTGCGGCCTCCGGTACGTGGTTTTTGGCGGCCGGGTCTGGGAGTCGGACGCGCCCTCGCCGCCGGCCGACCGGTCCGGGGACCGGCTGCACGGCTTTCTGCGCTGGTCGCGCGGGGCCGGGGGCGGTTCCGCGCCGGACACGGCCGTGTTCGAGGGGGCGAGCGACGCGGAGCCGTCATTCACCTATCAGGCCTACCGGGGCGCGCGCCCGGCGTGCCTCGCCCGGGAGCCCGAGCGCCGCCACTCGGACGCGCCCGCCGCCGTCGCCGCCCCCGCCGAGCCGGTACGCGGTGTCCGGTACGCGTACGACCGGCCGGCCGCCTGCTCCCCGGCGTACCTCTTCTTCGGCGGCCGGCTCTGGCGGGCGGCCGGTGAACCGGACCGTCCAGGACCGGCGGCGCGGCCGGGCGGTCCCGACCGGGCCGCGCGCCCGGACGGCCTGCCCTCGGCCGGCTATCTGACCCTGGTCTCCGACGACACCGTGCGTTTCGAGCCGGTGCGTTCCGGCACCGGGAGTCCCGGGACGCCGGAGGAGCCCGGGGCCGCGCACCACTACCACCCAGAGGAAACGAAGCAGGGGGGCTGCTCATGACCCGTTTATCCGTACGACACCCCGCGAAGCCCGCGGTACGCCGGACCGACCGTGGGCGGCGGTGGCGGGGAAGTGTCCTGCCCGGAGCCGCCCTGCCGCTGCTCGCCGGGTGCGACAGCGGCGGCGCTCCCGGGCGGCTCGTGACCGGGCCCGGCCCACCTCCGGGAGGGTGTCCGGTATCCGTACCGCCTGGGAACGCACTGCGGGCCGGGGACGGCCCGGTTCGACGGGCGGGACTGGCGGGCCGTCCGCGAGTACGGCGCGGCGGACGGCTATGAGGAGAGCGGGCGGGAGTACACCGTGGCCGGATCCTTGCGGCTGTCGGGGGACACCCTGCGGTTCGAGGCGCCGGGACGTACCCCGGTCGAGTTCCGCCCGCTCGCACCGGGCGAGGAACTTCCGCTCCGCTCCTGACAGGGGATCTGACAGGGGGCCCGGCAGGGGACCCGACAAGGGGACCTGACACGGGGAAGGGGAAGCGCGGCCCGGTCGGCATGTACGGGGGTCGTTCCGGCCGGGGCCGCGCCTATCCCGCCAGCCAGTCGTCCACGCCCGCCAGCAGCTTCTTGCGTACGTCCTCCGGGGCGGCCGAACCGTTGACCGACTGGCGGGCCAGCTCGGCCAGTTCGGCGTCGGTGAACCCGTGGTGCTCGCGGGCGATCCCGTACTGCGCCGCCAGCCGGGAGCCGAAGAGCAGGGGGTCGTCCGCCCCCAGCGCCATCGGCACCCCCGCATCGAAGAGGGTGCGCAGCGGCACCTGCGCGGGGGTCTCGTAGACGCCCAGCGCCACATTGGAGGCCGGGCAGACCTCGCAGGTCACGCCCTGGTCCGCCAGCCGCCGCAGCAGCCGGGGGTCCTCGGCGGCCCGGACGCCGTGCCCGATCCTGGCCGCCCGCAGGTCGTCCAGGCAGTCGCGCACCGAGGCGGGCCCGGTCAGCTCCCCGCCGTGCGGCGCGGCCAGCAGCCCGCCCTCCCGGGCGATGGCGAAGGCGCGGTCGAAGTCCCGGGCCATCCCGCGCCGTTCGTCGTTGGAGAGGCCGAAGCCGATCACCCCCCGGTCCGCGTACCGGACGGCCAGCCGGGCCAGCGTCCGGGCGTCCAGCGGATGCTTCATCCGGTTCGCGGCCACCAGCACCCGCATGCCGAGCCCGGTCTCCCGGGAGGCGCTCTCCACCGCGTCCAGGATGATCTCCATGGCCGGAATCAGCCCGCCCAGCCGGGGCGCGTACGAGGTGGGGTCGACCTGGATCTCCAGCCACCCGGACCCGTCCCTGACATCCTCCTCGGCCGCCTCCCGCACCAGCCGCCGGATGTCCTCCGGGGCCCGCAGACACGACCGGGCGGCGTCGTACAGCCGCTGGAACCGGAACCAGCCCCGCTCGTCGGTCGCCCGCAGCTTCGGCGGCTCGCCCGAGGTCAGCGCCTCGGGGAGGTGCACCCCGTACTTGTCGGCGAGCTCCAGCAGCGTCCCGGGCCGCATCGACCCGGTGAAGTGCAGATGCAGATGGGCTTTCGGCAGCAGGCTCAGGTCGCGTACACGTTCCATCCCCGGATCCTGCCGCAACCCGCCCGCCGGGAACAGGCCGTTTCCCCGATCGGGAGCCGCCCGAACGGAGAAACGGGCCTGCTCACGCGAGTAGCCGGCACCGAAACGCGGAAGGGCCGGTGGGGCCGGCACGTCTCCGTGTCCGGTCCCACCGGCCCTTCCGCGGCCGCTGGGTCACCGACTCACGTGAGTCGGTGGTCTTCTCCTCGGTCTTTCCTGGGTCAGTCCCGCGCCTCGGCCAGCAGCTTCTGCATCCGGGAGACGCCCTCGACCAGGTCCTCGTCGCCCAGCGCGTACGACAGCCGCAGATACCCCGGGGTGCCGAACGCCTCACCGGGGACGACGGCCACCTCGGCCTCCTCCAGGATCAGCGCGGCGAGCTCCACCGTGGTCGCCGGGCGCTTGCCCCGGATCTCCTTGCCGAGCAGCTCCTTCACCGACGGGTACGCGTAGAACGCGCCCTCGGGCTCCGGGCAGAGCACGCCCTCGATCTCATTGAGCATCCGCACGATGGTCTGGCGGCGGCGGTCGAAGGCGGTACGCATCTCGGCGACCGCGTCCAGGCTCCCGGAGACGGCGGCCAGCGCGGCGACCTGGGCCACGTTGGAGACGTTGGAGGTGGCGTGCGACTGCAGGTTGGTCGCCGCCTTCACCACGTCCTGCGGACCGACGATCCACCCGACCCGCCAGCCGGTCATCGCGTACGTCTTCGCCACACCGTTCACCACGACGCACTTGTCCCGCAGCTCCGGCACCAGGGCCGGCAGCGAGGTGAAGGTGGCGTCGCCGTAGACCAGGTGCTCGTAGATCTCGTCGGTCAGCACCCAGAGGCCGTGCTCCAGGGCCCAGCGGCCGATCGCCTCGGCGTCCTCCCGGCTGTAGACCGCGCCGGTCGGGTTGGACGGGGAGACGAACAGCACGACCTTGGTGCGCTCGGTGCGCGCCGCCTCCAGCTGCTCCACCGACACCCGGTAGCCGGTGGTCTCGTCGGCCACCACCTCCACCGGCACTCCGCCCGCGAGCCGGATCGACTCGGGGTAGGTGGTCCAGTACGGCGCCGGGACGATGACCTCGTCGCCCGGGTCGAGAATGGCGGCGAACGCCTCGTAGATGGCCTGCTTGCCGCCGTTGGTCACCAGGATCTGGCTCGGGTCGACCTCGTAGCCGGAGTCGCGGAGCGTCTTGGCGGCGATCGCCTTCTTCAGCTCGGGCAGCCCGCCGGCCGGAGTGTAGCGGTGGTACTTGGGGTCGCGGCAGGCCTCGATCGCGGCCTCCACGATGTAGTCGGGCGTCGGGAAGTCGGGCTCGCCCGCGCCGAAGCCGATCACCGGACGCCCGGCGGCCTTGAGGGCCTTGGCCTTGGCGTCCACGGCGAGGGTCGCGGACTCGGAGATCGCGCCGACTCGGGCGGAGACCCGGCGCTCGGAGGGAGAGGTTGCAGCGCTCATGCGGCCATCGTCCCAGACCCGCGGGGCCCCCGGTGCACAGGTTTCGGGTTCCGGAACGACGGGCTTCCCGGGGGCTCGGAGCATGTCCCGGACCGCCGGGAAGCGGGGCTTCCGGTGGCCCGGGAAGAGCGGCCCGGCGGGGCCGTCCCGGGGGTCGGGGAGCGGGGTCGGGACGGCGGTCGCCGCGGCCCGGTGAGCGCGGCCGGAGCGGTGGTTCCGGGGGTCCGGCCAGGCATGTCCGCAGGTATCTGTTCGACGCGGCGGCGCCGACCACGTACACTCATCGCTCGTTGGCCCTCACCGAGCACCCTCCGGGATGCGGTAGGTTGGGGGAGCAGCACAAAGGGTCGTAGCTCAATTGGTAGAGCACTGGTCTCCAAAACCAGCGGTTGGGGGTTCAAGTCCCTCCGGCCCTGCTACACACACCGCCAGGATGTGTGCGCAGGTATGTATTTCATTGCACCGCCGTGCGGCTCCACCCGGGCGCGGCACGGCCGACCCGGAATCAGGTGAGACTCGTGACGGACGCCGTAGGCTCCATCGACATGCCTGATGCCGAGGACGAGGCCCCCAAGAAGAACCGCAAGGGCGGCAAGCGCGGAAAGAAGGGCCCACTGGGCCGTCTCGCGCTCTTCTACCGGCAGATCGTCGCCGAGCTGCGCAAGGTCGTCTGGCCCACGCGCAGCCAGCTCACGACGTACACGACCGTCGTCATTGTCTTCGTCGTCATCATGATCGGTCTGGTGACCGTGATTGATTACGGCTTCCAGGAAGCAGTCAAGTACCTCTTCGGCTGATTCCAGCGGAGGGCGCCCGTCCCGGCGGCGCCCCTTTTCGCATGTTCCACCCCGTCTGTATCCAGGAAGAAGCAGCCACCGTGTCTGACCCGAACCTGAACGAGTCCGCCCAGGACGAGCACGACATCGTCAAGGCGGCCGACGAGGACCAGGCGGAAGCTGCGGACGCCGCTGCCGGTGACCCGGCCGAGGAAGCCGCGCTCCGCGCCAACGCCGCCGCCGTCGCCGAGGTCGACGAGCAGGACGTGGTCGAGCCCGGTGAGGCCGGCGCCTCCGACGAGGACGCCGCCGAGCCGGACGAGGCGTCCGAGTCGGACGCCGGCGCCGACGAGACCGAGGCCGACGAGACCGAGGCCGACGAGGTCGAGGCCGAGTCCGCCGACGAGGTCGTGGAGACCGCTGAGGCCGCCGAGGCCCCGGTCGACCCGATCGCCGCGCTCCGCGAGGAGCTGCGCGGGCTGCCCGGCGAGTGGTACGTGATCCACACCTACGCGGGCTACGAGAAGCGCGTGAAGGCCAACCTGGAGCAGCGCGCCGTCTCGCTCAACGTCGAGGAGTTCATCTACCAGGCCGAGGTGCCCGAGGAGGAGATCGTCCAGATCAAGAACGGCGAGCGCAAGAACGTCCGGCAGAACAAGCTGCCCGGCTACGTGCTCGTCCGGATGGATCTGACGAATGAGTCCTGGGGCGTCGTCCGCAACACCCCGGGCGTCACCGGCTTCGTGGGCAACGCCTACGACCCGTACCCGCTGACCCTGGACGAGATCGTCAAGATGCTCGCTCCGGAGGCCGAGGAGAAGGCGGCCCGCGCGGCCGCCGAGGCCGAGGGCAAGCCGGCTCCGGCCCGCAAGGTCGAGGTCCAGGTGCTGGACTTCGAGGTGGGCGACTCGGTCACCGTCACCGACGGCCCCTTCGCCACCCTCCAGGCCACGATCAACGAGATCAACGCCGACTCGAAGAAGGTCAAGGGCCTGGTCGAGATCTTCGGCCGGGAGACCCCGGTCGAGCTGAGCTTCGACCAGATCCAGAAGAACTGACGACGGCGGTACGCGTTCCGTACGCCTCGCACGCTTCCGAGCAGGTCGGAACGGCCCTCGCGGCCGCTCTGACCTGCTCGGTTTTTGGCCGCACAGCTATACCCGTTATCGTTGTGCGGTATGCCTCCATCCGGATGGATGTCCGCGTATGCCGGACGGCTCCGGAAGGGGCAGGAACACTCTCACTAGGACCCGGAGAGAGCAATGCCTCCCAAGAAGAAGAAGGTCACGGGGCTCATCAAGCTCCAGATCCAGGCCGGCGCGGCCAACCCGGCTCCGCCGGTCGGCCCCGCGCTCGGTCAGCACGGCGTCAACATCATGGAGTTCTGCAAGGCCTACAACGCCGCGACCGAGTCGCAGCGTGGCATGGTCGTGCCGGTGGAGATCACGGTCTACGAGGACCGTTCCTTCACCTTCATCACCAAGACTCCGCCGGCCGCCAAGCTGATCCTCAAGGCCGCGGGTGTGGACAAGGGCTCCGGCGAGCCGCACAAGACCAAGGTCGCCAAGCTGACGCGCGACCAGGTCCGTGAGATCGCCACGACCAAGCTGCCCGACCTGAACGCCAACGACCTGGACGCCGCCGAGAAGATCATCGCCGGCACCGCCCGTTCCATGGGCATCACGGTCGAGGGCTGATCGGCCTTCCGCAGCAGTCCCCTGTGGCAGGGCCCGCGCCGGCCCGGACCACAACTCCACACGTGAACCAACAGGAGCAGCAGTGAAGCGCAGCAAGGCACTCCGCGGCGCGGACGCCAAGATCGACCGGGAGCGGAACTACGCCCCCCTCGAGGCCGTCCGTCTCGCCAAGGACACCGCCGCCACCAAGTTCGACGGCACCGTCGAGGTCGCCCTGCGTCTGGGTGTCGACCCGCGCAAGGCCGACCAGATGGTCCGCGGCACCGTGAACCTTCCGCACGGCACCGGTAAGACCGCCCGGGTCCTGGTCTTCGCGACCGGTGACCGTGCTGCGGCCGCGGAGGCCGCCGGCGCCGACATCGTCGGCTCCGACGAGCTGATCGACGAGGTCGCCAAGGGCCGCCTGGACTTCGACGCCGTCGTCGCCACCCCGGACCTCATGGGCAAGGTCGGCCGCCTCGGCCGCGTCCTCGGCCCGCGTGGTCTGATGCCGAACCCGAAGACCGGTACGGTCACGATGGACGTCGCCAAGGCCGTGACGGAAATCAAGGGCGGCAAGATCGAGTTCCGCGTCGACAAGCACTCGAACCTGCACTTCATCATCGGCAAGGTCTCCTTCGACGAGACCAAGCTGGTGGAGAACTACGCGGCGGCGCTGGAGGAGATCCTCCGTCTGAAGCCGTCCGCCGCCAAGGGCCGCTACATCAAGAAGGCGACCCTGACCACCACCATGGGCCCCGGCATCCCGCTGGACTCCAACCGCACCCGCAACCTCCTCGTCGAGGAGGACCCGGCCGCCGTCTGAACCTGACGGCAGTCGCGGTACGCGCGTACGCGTCCCCCCGGCCCCCGGAGCTCCCCGCGAGCCCCGGGGGCCGGCGGCGTTCCCGGGGCCCGGGGCCCGCCGCCCGCGGCTGCGCCCGGTGGCCCGCCCGTACGCACCCTTCCGGGCCCCGTCCCGGCGAGCTGCGCCCGGAGCCGTACCTGCCTGCTCCGGGAGTCCGTACGGCCCCCTGGCCCGTAACCCGGGGCTGGGGAGCGCCACTGCCCGGAGGGGGCCCGCCGATCAGCCGTCGAGCGTGGCTCCTCGGGCCTCACAGGGAATCGGGCCGAGCACCGACTCACGTGAGCCGGTGCCTGTCAGGGCCCCGCGCGTGGGGAACGGCGGAAGGGCCCGTTCATCGGCCGGTCCGGCCGGGGGCCATCCCCGCC
The DNA here is from genome assembly GCF_024756275.1 of Streptomyces pyxinae. GTDB lineage: Bacteria > Actinomycetota > Actinomycetes > Streptomycetales > Streptomycetaceae > Streptomyces > Streptomyces pyxinae. Next base: position 58,446 of record NZ_JANUGQ010000035.1, read on the forward strand.
TGCGCGAGGAGCGGTCCGGGTGAGCCGGGACGTTACCCGGCAGCGGGAGCGCGGGGTGCCGCTTCGGGGGGACGCGGCCCGGCAGGGGGGGGCGTATCGGTAGGGCGGCGCGGGTTTCGGTGCCCGGGCGGCCACCGTTCACGGGGGCGGCGGGAAGCCCTGGAGCTGGCCGGGGGTTGGCCGCGGGCCGGGGCGGGTACGTCACACGGTTGGGTCGATTTGCTCGGACGCGCCCGCTTCCCGTACTCTCTCGGAGAAGCCAAAGACCGCATGGTTGTCGCTGTGCTCCGATCGGGGTGCGGCTACCGAAGGATCCGCTAGCTCGCGGACGGCCTGCGCAGGTGACTGTGGATGGACCTCCCGGATGTCTCGTACACCCGGTCGAGTCGAGCCCCGTGCGCCTGCGCCGGGGCGTTTCGTTTTGCCCAGCCCCTTCTGCGCGGTCCTCATCACCCGGAAGGAGGCCGAGGCTCATGGCGAGGCCCGACAAGGTCGCAGCCGTTCAGGAGATCACGGACAAGTTCCGCAACTCCAACGCGGCTGTCGTGACCGCGTACACCGGTCTTACCGTGGCGCAGCTCAAGCAGCTGCGTCGATCGCTCGGTGAGAACGCTCAGTACCGTGTGGTGAAGAACACGCTGACCAAGATCGCGGCCAACGAGGCCGGGATTCAGCTGGACGAGCACCTCAAGGGCTCGACCGCTGTCGCCTTCGTGACCGGTGACCCGGTCGAGGCGGCGAAGGGTCTCCGTGACTTCGCCAAGGAGAACCCCGCGCTGGTCATCCAGGGCGGCGTGCTGGACGGCAAGGCGCTGTCCGCCGACGAGATCAAGAAGCTTGCGGACCTCGAGTCCCGCGAGGTTCTGCTCGCCAAGCTGGCGGGTGCCATGAAGGGCAAGCAGTCCCAGGCTGCCGCGCTCTTCCAGGCGCTTCCCTCGAAGTTCGTCCGCACCGCGGAGGCGCTTCGTGCCAAGAAGGCCGAGCAGGGCGGTGCCGAGTAATTCGGCTCGCACATTGACCGCTGCCGCCTGAGGCGGCGGTCGACGCGGGCCGAGCGTCTCCGGAGTTCTGCCGTGAGGCACACGCCCGCCGACATGTACATCCGGCACCAGCCGATTTGAGTGGAAGGACGCCATCATGGCGAAGCTGTCCCAGGACGACCTGCTCGCGCAGTTCGAGGAGATGACCCTGATCGAGCTCTCCGAGTTCGTGAAGGCCTTCGAGGAGAAGTTCGACGTCACCGCCGCCGCCCCGGTCGCCGTTGCCGCCGCCGGTGCCCCGGGCGCCCCGGCCGCCGAGGCCGCCGAGGAGCAGGACGAGTTCGACGTCATCCTCACCGGTGCCGGCGACAAGAAGATCCAGGTCATCAAGGTCGTGCGTGAGCTGACCTCGCTGGGTCTGAAGGAGGCCAAGGACCTCGTCGACGGCACCCCGAAGCCGGTCCTGGAGAAGGTCAACAAGGAGGCCGCCGAGAAGGCTGCCGAGTCCCTCAAGGCCGCCGGCGCTTCCGTCGAGGTCAAGTGACTCACCGAGTCCCCGGACTCACCTGAGCGAGGCTGAGCGGCGCGGACGGGCCTTCGGGTCCGTCCTCCGCCCCCTGCTCCGGGCGCCCGTCACGGGCGTCCACCGAAGGGCGATCACCCATCAGGGTGGTCGCCCTTCGGCGTTGCGCGCGTCACCCGTCCTGCTGTCGAACACACCCCTCCGGGCGGAGTAGGGTGATCTTCGCCGTGCGCCCCGTACGCCGGGGGGCCTTGACGAACCGCACGCAGCGCGCAATTCTCAGGACGCGTCGTCACAACGATCCGGATCCGAGGCATGGATCGACGACCGAGCGGGCAGTATCGAGGTGCGCCGACGGCGCGAGGGCCGTGGAGTTGAGAACAACGAGGGATGCGATTTACTCGCCCTGGACATCAGTGGGCCATGTGGCTACACTGTCCCTTTGCGCTGCCTGTTAGCTGCTCCCTGCCCGTCACCAGGGGCATCCCCTCGCAAGAGCACCGTAGACGAAACGCCCTGACCTGGGATTTCTGTCTCTCTGCCGGCGTGGGACCGGTACGCGCGTAGTGAGTCCGAGCCCTCGGAAGGACCCCCTCTTGGCCGCCTCGCGCAACGCCTCGACCGCGAATACGAACAACGGCGCAAGCACCGCCCCGCTGCGCATCTCCTTTGCAAAGATCAAGGAGCCCCTCGAGGTTCCGAACCTGCTCGCGCTGCAGACCGAGAGCTTTGACTGGCTGCTCGGCAACGCGGCGTGGAAGGCTCGTGTCGAGGCTGCTCTTGAGTCCGGACAGGACGTTCCCACCAAGTCCGGTCTGGAGGAGATCTTCGAGGAGATCTCGCCGATCGAGGACTTCTCCGGGTCGATGTCGCTGACTTTCCGCGACCACCGCTTCGAGCCTCCGAAGAACTCCATCGACGAGTGCAAGGAGCGCGACTTCACGTACGCCGCCCCGCTCTTCGTCACCGCGGAGTTCACCAACAACGAGACCGGCGAGATCAAGTCCCAGACGGTCTTCATGGGCGACTTCCCGCTCATGACCAACAAGGGCACGTTCGTCATCAACGGCACCGAGCGTGTCGTGGTGTCGCAGCTGGTCCGCTCGCCGGGTGTCTACTTCGATTCCTCCATCGACAAGACCTCCGACAAGGACATCTTCTCGGCCAAGATCATCCCGTCCCGGGGTGCCTGGCTGGAGATGGAGATCGACAAGCGCGACATGGTCGGTGTGCGCATCGACCGCAAGCGCAAGCAGTCGGTCACCGTACTGCTGAAGGCCCTCGGCTGGACCACCGAGCAGATCCTTCAGGAGTTCGGCGAGTACGAGTCGATGCGCGCCACCCTGGAGAAGGACCACACCCAGGGCCAGGACGACGCGCTGCTCGACATCTACCGCAAGCTGCGTCCGGGCGAGCCGCCGACGCGCGAGGCCGCGCAGACGCTTCTTGAGAACCTCTACTTCAACCCGAAGCGTTACGACCTGGCGAAGGTCGGCCGTTACAAGGTCAACAAGAAGCTCGGCGCCGACGAGCCGCTGGACGCCGGCGTGCTCACCACCGACGACGTCATCGCCACCATCAAGTACCTGGTGAAGCTGCACGCCGGGGAGACCGAGACGGTCGGCGAGAGCGGCAGCCAGATCGTCGTCGAGACCGACGACATCGACCACTTCGGCAACCGCCGTCTGCGCAACGTCGGCGAGCTCATCCAGAACCAGGTCCGCACGGGTCTGGCCCGGATGGAGCGCGTCGTGCGCGAGCGCATGACCACCCAGGACGTCGAGGCGATCACGCCGCAGACCCTGATCAACATCCGGCCGGTCGTCGCCTCCATCAAGGAGTTCTTCGGCACCAGCCAGCTGTCCCAGTTCATGGACCAGAACAACCCGCTGTCGGGGCTCACCCACAAGCGCCGTCTGTCGGCGCTGGGCCCGGGTGGTCTGTCCCGTGAGCGGGCCGGCTTCGAGGTCCGTGACGTGCACCCGTCCCACTACGGACGCATGTGCCCGATCGAGACCCCCGAAGGCCCGAACATCGGTCTGATCGGTTCGCTCGCCTCGTACGGCCGGGTCAACGCGTTCGGCTTCGTGGAGACCCCGTACCGCAAGGTCGTGGACGGCCAGGTCACCGACGAGGTCGACTACCTGACCGCCGACGAGGAGGACCGCTTCGTCATCGCCCAGGCCAACGCGCCGCTCACCGACGAGCTGCGGTTCGCCGAGGCCCGCGTGCTGGTCCGCCGCCGTGGCGGCGAGGTCGACTACGTCGCGCCCGACGACGTGGACTACATGGACGTCTCGCCGCGCCAGATGGTGTCGGTCGCGACCGCCATGATCCCGTTCCTCGAGCACGACGACGCCAACCGTGCCCTCATGGGCGCGAACATGATGCGCCAGGCCGTACCGCTCATCAAGGCGGAGGCCCCGCTCGTCGGCACCGGCATGGAGTACCGCTGCGCCACCGACGCCGGCGACGTCATCAAGGCGGAGAAGGACGGTGTGATCCAGGAGGTCTCGGCCGACTACATCACCGTCACCAACGACGACGGCACGTACACCACGTACCGGATCGCCAAGTTCTCCCGCTCCAACCAGGGCACCTCGGTCAACCAGAAGGTCGTCGTCTCCGAGGGCGACCGGGTCATCGAGGGCCAGGTCCTGGCCGACGGCCCGGCCACCGAGAACGGCGAGATGGCGCTCGGCAAGAACCTGCTGGTCGCGTTCATGCCGTGGGAGGGCCACAACTACGAGGACGCGATCATCCTGTCGCAGCGCCTCGTGCAGGACGACGTCCTCTCCTCGATCCACATCGAGGAGCACGAGGTCGACGCCCGGGACACCAAGCTCGGCCCCGAGGAGATCACCCGGGACATCCCGAACGTCTCCGAGGAGGTCCTCGCGGACCTGGACGAGCGCGGCATCATCCGGATCGGTGCCGAGGTCGTCGCCGGCGACATCCTGGTCGGCAAGGTCACCCCGAAGGGTGAGACCGAGCTGACCCCGGAGGAGCGGCTGCTCCGCGCGATCTTCGGTGAGAAGGCCCGTGAGGTCCGTGACACCTCGCTGAAGGTGCCGCACGGCGAGACCGGCAAGATCATCGGCGTCCGCGTCTTCGACCGCGAGGAGGGCGACGAGCTTCCCCCCGGTGTCAACCAGCTGGTGCGCGTCTACGTCGCGCAGAAGCGGAAGATCACCGACGGTGACAAGCTCGCCGGCCGCCACGGCAACAAGGGCGTCATCTCCAAGATCCTGCCGATCGAGGACATGCCGTTCCTGGAGGACGGCACCCCGGTCGACATCATCCTCAACCCGCTGGGTGTGCCGTCCCGAATGAACCCGGGACAGGTGCTGGAGATCCACCTCGGCTGGCTCGCCAGCCGCGGCTGGGACGTCTCCGGGCTCGCCGACGAGTGGGCCGAGCGCCTCCAGGCCATCGGCGCCGACCAGGTCGCCCCGGGCACCAACGTCGCCACCCCGGTGTTCGACGGCGCCCGCGAGGACGAGCTGGCCGGTCTGCTCCAGCACACCATCCCGAACCGCGACGGCGAGCGCATGGTGCTCCCGTCCGGCAAGGCCCGGCTGTTCGACGGCCGCTCCGGCGAGCCGTTCCCGGACCCGATCTCGGTCGGGTACATGTACATCCTCAAGCTGCACCACCTGGTCGACGACAAGCTGCACGCCCGCTCGACCGGTCCGTACTCGATGATCACCCAGCAGCCGCTGGGTGGTAAGGCTCAGTTCGGTGGCCAGCGCTTCGGTGAGATGGAGGTGTGGGCGCTGGAGGCTTACGGCGCCGCGTACGCCCTCCAGGAGCTGCTGACCATCAAGTCCGACGACGTCACCGGCCGCGTGAAGGTCTACGAGGCCATCGTCAAGGGCGAGAACATCCCCGAGCCCGGCATCCCCGAGTCCTTCAAGGTGCTCATCAAGGAGATGCAGTCCCTGTGCCTCAACGTGGAGGTGCTGTCCTCGGACGGCATGTCCATCGAGATGCGCGACACCGACGAGGACGTCTTCCGCGCTGCGGAGGAGCTCGGCATCGACCTGTCCCGGCGCGAGCCGAGCAGCGTCGAAGAGGTCTGACGGGCCCGGCCGGGGCTCCCCGAGTGGAGCCCCGGCCGTCCCCGGGACCGTACAGACCATTGATTGAGACACGACCCTGAGAGGGATTGACGCATAGTGCTCGACGTCAACTTCTTCGACGAGCTGCGGATCGGCCTGGCCACCGCTGACGACATCCGTCAGTGGTCCCACGGCGAGGTCAAGAAGCCGGAGACCATCAACTACCGCACCCTCAAGCCCGAAAAGGACGGACTCTTCTGCGAGAAGATCTTCGGTCCGACCCGGGACTGGGAGTGCTACTGCGGCAAGTACAAGCGCGTCCGCTTCAAGGGCATCATCTGTGAGCGGTGTGGCGTCGAGGTCACCCGCGCCAAGGTGCGCCGTGAGCGGATGGGCCACATCGAGCTGGCCGCTCCCGTCACCCACATCTGGTACTTCAAGGGCGTTCCGTCCCGGCTGGGCTACCTGCTGGACCTCGCCCCGAAGGACCTGGAGAAGGTCATCTACTTCGCCGCGTACATGATCACGTACGTGGACGAGGAGCGCCGCACCCGCGACCTGCCCTCGCTGGAGGCCCATGTCTCCGTCGAGCGCCAGCAGATCGAGAACCGCCGCGACGCCGACCTGGAGGCCCGCGCCAAGAAGCTCGAGACCGACCTGGCCGAGCTGGAGGCCGAGGGCGCCAAGGCGGACGTCCGCCGCAAGGTGCGCGAGGGCGCCGAGCGCGAGATGAAGCAGCTCCGTGACCGCGCCCAGCGCGAGATCGACCGCCTCGACGAGGTGTGGAGCCGCTTCAAGAACCTCAAGGTCCAGGACCTGGAGGGCGACGAGTTGCTCTACCGCGAGCTGCGCGACCGCTTCGGCACCTACTTCGACGGCTCGATGGGCGCCGCCGCGCTGCAGAAGCGCCTGGAGTCCTTCGACCTGAACGAGGAGGCCGAGCGCCTCCGCGAGATCATCCGTACCGGCAAGGGCCAGAAGAAGACCCGGGCGCTCAAGCGCCTCAAGGTCGTCTCCGCGTTCCTCCAGACCAGCAACAGCCCCAAGGGCATGGTGCTGGACTGCGTGCCGGTCATCCCGCCGGACCTGCGTCCGATGGTGCAGCTGGACGGTGGCCGCTTCGCGACCTCCGACCTGAACGACCTGTACCGCCGGGTCATCAACCGGAACAACCGCCTGAAGCGTCTGCTCGACCTCGGTGCCCCCGAGATCATCGTGAACAACGAGAAGCGGATGCTCCAGGAGGCCGTCGACGCGCTGTTCGACAACGGCCGCCGCGGCCGGCCGGTCACCGGTCCGGGCAACCGTCCGCTGAAGTCCCTGAGCGACATGCTCAAGGGCAAGCAGGGCCGGTTCCGCCAGAACCTGCTCGGCAAGCGCGTGGACTACTCGGCGCGTTCCGTCATCGTCGTCGGCCCGCAGCTCAAGCTGCACCAGTGCGGTCTGCCCAAGGCCATGGCGCTGGAGCTGTTCAAGCCGTTCGTGATGAAGCGCCTGGTGGACCTCAACCACGCGCAGAACATCAAGTCGGCCAAGCGCATGGTCGAGCGCGGCCGCACCGTGGTGTACGACGTCCTCGAAGAGGTCATCGCCGAGCACCCGGTGCTGCTGAACCGTGCGCCCACGCTGCACCGCCTCGGCATCCAGGCCTTCGAGCCGCAGCTGGTCGAGGGCAAGGCCATCCAGATCCACCCGCTCGTCTGCACCGCGTTCAACGCGGACTTCGACGGTGACCAGATGGCCGTCCACCTGCCGCTCTCCGCGGAGGCGCAGGCCGAGGCCCGCATCCTGATGCTGTCCTCGAACAACATCCTCAAGCCGGCCGACGGCCGTCCGGTCACCATGCCGACCCAGGACATGGTGCTGGGCCTCTTCTTCCTCACCACGGACGAGGAGGAGCGCGAGGTCAAGGGCGAGGGCCGGGCGTTCAACTCCACCGCCGAGGCGATCATGGCCTTCGACGCCCGGGAGCTGTCGCTCCAGGCGAAGGTGGACATCCGCTTCCCGATCGGTACCGTGCCGCCGCGCGGCTGGGTGCCGCCGGTCGCGGAGGAGGGTGAGCCCGAGTGGCAGCAGGGTGACTCCTTCCGGCTGCGCACCACCCTGGGCCGCGCGCTCTTCAACGAGCTGCTGCCCGAGGACTACCCGTTCGTCGACTACTCCGTGGGCAAGAAGCAGCTCTCGGAGATCGTCAACGACCTGGCGGAGCGCTACCCCAAGGTCATCGTGGCGGCGACGCTCGACAACCTGAAGGCGGCCGGCTTCCACTGGGCCACCCGCTCCGGTGTCACCGTGGCCATCTCCGACGTGGTCGTCCCCGAGGCGAAGAAGGAGATCGTCCGGGGCTACGAGGCGCAGGACGAGAAGGTCCAGAAGCAGTACGAGCGCGGTCTGATCACCAAGGACGAGCGCACGCAGGAACTCATCACGATCTGGACCAAGGCGACCAACGAGGTCGCCGAGGCGATGAACGCGAACTTCCCCAAGACCAACCCCATCTTCATGATGGTTGACTCGGGTGCCCGAGGAAACATGATGCAGATGCGGCAGATCGCCGGTATGCGTGGTCTGGTGTCGAACGCGAAGAACGAGACCATCCCGCGTCCGATCAAGGCGTCCTTCCGTGAGGGCCTGTCCGTGCTGGAGTACTTCATCTCCACGCACGGTGCCCGAAAGGGTCTGGCCGACACCGCCCTGCGTACCGCCGACTCGGGTTACCTGACCCGTCGTCTGGTGGACGTCTCGCAGGACGTGATCATCCGCGAGGAGGACTGCGGCACCGAGCGCGGTCTGAAGCTGCGGATCGCGGCCAAGGACGAGGCGGGTGTCCTCCGCAAGGCGGACGACGTCGAGACCTCCGTGTACGCGCGGATGCTCGCCGCGGACGTCGTGGTGGACGGCAAGGTCGTCGCCCCGGCCAACGTCGACCTGGGCGATGTGCTCATCGACCAGCTCGTCGCCGCGGGCGTCGAGGAGGTCAAGACCCGTTCGGTGCTGACCTGTGAGTCGGCCGTCGGAACCTGCGCGTTCTGCTACGGCCGGTCGCTGGCCACCGGCAAGCTGGTGGACATCGGTGAGGCGGTCGGCATCATCGCCGCCCAGTCCATCGGTGAGCCCGGTACCCAGCTGACGATGCGTACCTTCCACACCGGTGGTGTGGCCGGTGACGACATCACCCAGGGTCTGCCCCGTGTCGTCGAGCTCTTCGAGGCCCGTACGCCCAAGGGTGTCGCCCCGATCTCGGAGGCGGCCGGCCGCGTCCGGATCGAGGAGACCGAGAAGACCAAGAAGCTCGTCGTCACCCCGGACGACGGCAGCGACGAGACGGCCTTCCCGATCTCGAAGCGCGCCAAGCTCCTGGTGGGCGAGGGCGACCACGTGGAGGTCGGCCAGAAGCTGACCTTCGGTGCGACCAACCCGCACGACGTGCTGCGCATCCTCGGCCAGCGCGCGGTCCAGGTCCACCTGGTCGGCGAGGTCCAGAAGGTCTACAACTCGCAGGGCGTGTCGATCCACGACAAGCACATCGAGATCATCATCCGGCAGATGCTCCGCCGGGTGACGATCATCGAGTCCGGCGACGCGGAGCTGCTGCCGGGCGAGCTGGTCGAGCGGTCGAAGTTCGAGACCGAGAACCGTCGTGTGGTCACCGAGGGCGGTCACCCCGCCTCCGGCCGTCCGCAGCTGATGGGTATCACCAAGGCCTCGCTCGCCACCGAGTCGTGGCTGTCGGCGGCGTCCTTCCAGGAGACGACCCGGGTGCTCACCGACGCGGCGATCAACGCCAAGTCGGACTCCCTGATCGGCCTCAAGGAAAACGTCATCATCGGTAAGCTCATCCCGGCCGGTACGGGTCTGTCCCGCTACCGCAACATCCGGGTCGAGCCGACCGAGGAGGCCAAGGCCGCGATGTACTCGGCCGTCGGCTACGACGACATCGACTACTCGCCGTTCGGCACCGGCTCCGGCCAGGCCGTTCCGCTGGAGGACTACGACTACGGTCCGTACAACCAGTGAGGCGCGTGGCGTGAGCCGGCGGCGACCGCCGGCTCACGTCTGATGTCCTGCGCATGACGGAGGGCGGCCATCCCGTACGAGTGACGGGGTGGCCGCCCTCCGGCGTACCCGGGGCGGTGCGGTGTGCCCGGCGCCGGGGGCCAGGATCTACCGGCCGCCGGCGGTCCAGAGGGCGAGGAGCAGTCCGGCGCCGCCGGTCAGCGCGGTGATGCTGGCCAGCGGCCACCGGCCGCGCTCCAGGGTGTCGAGCCGCTGCTCGTGGTCGGCCAGCTGCCGGTCGGTCTGGTCGCTGCGCTGGACCAGCAGGGCCAGCGCCCCGTCGACCCGGGCGAAGCCGGCCTCCAGGGTGCCGCGCAGCCGTTCCAGCTCCACGGCGACGACCACCGGGCTGTCCGGCTCGTGCTCGATCATGGGCGGCTCCCCGGCTCGGGGGCGCTCGCCCCGGTTCCGGCGGCGGTTCCGTCGGGACCCGTGGGTTCCGGCGGCGGGGCGGTGCGCAGCCAGCGGGGCAGCAACGCCTGGACGGCCGGCAGGGCCATGACGCGGGTCAGCGCCCCGGCGACGGCCAGTGCCCCGGCCACCCAGGGGAGTGCGGCCGGGAGACCGGCGGCGTCCACGATCGCGGGGAGGGCGACGGCGAGCGCGACGGCGGTCTGGAGGACCGTGCGGATCGTGCGGCGGGCGGGGTCGGAGAGAGGGGGCATGGTGAACTCCGTGCGGGATCAGGCGGTGTACGGGACCTTCAGCGCGGTCCAGGAGGTGTGACCGGGCACGCCGTCGGCGTCGGCGCCGGTGAAGCCGAGCTTCCGCTGCCACTTCGCGTACGAGCGGCGGTCGGCGTCGGTCCAGCGCGGGCCGGGCCCGGAGACGTACACCGAGCAGCCCTCGGCCACCAGCCGGCGGCCCATCGCGGTGATTACCGGGGAGCTGGTGGCGGAGGTGAAGAAACCGGCGCCGGGGAAGGGCTGGAGGCGCGGGGCCGGGGTGCCGGGGGTGGTCCCGCCCGGCCGGCCGGCGGGGGCGCCCTTGAGCCGGGTGGCGATCCGGCCGCGCAGGTCGGCCATGGCGAAGCCGCGCGGATCGACCTTGGTACGGGTCCACTCCTTGTGGCCGATCACGGACGCGGCCGACCAGCCGTGCGCCCGGCAGAGCGCGGCGGCGGCCCGTTCGATCGCGTCCAGCTGGGAGGCGGGCCAGGGATCGGCGCCGTCCCCGAGGTTGACGCACTCGAAGCCGTAGAAGCGGGCGTTGCCGTCGGTGTCGTCCCGGCGCGGGGCGGGGGTGGCGGTCTCCGCGACGACCGCGTCCAGCACGGCGCCGTCGCCCTTGCCGGCGTGGTTGGCGCGGCCGTTGGCGATCAGATGGACGGTGCCTGCCTTGTCGACCACGGCCTGGCAGAGCGGCCCCGGCAGGGCGGCGTGCCCGTCGCGGCAGAGCGCCACCGAGGCGGCCGAGCCGGCCGACACGGTGTGATGGACGATCACCCCGTGGACCGGGCCCCAGGGGCCCATGTGATTGCGGTTCCGGGTACGCCAGCCGGGGTGTTCGACGACGGTGACACCCTCGGCGCGCAGGGCGGCGAGGAGGGTGTCGGGGGAGAGCGGGCGGGCCATGGGGGCTCCTTCCGGAGGACGGAGGGCGGAGGGTGGTGGACGGCGGGGTGGGGATACGGCTCCGAGGGCGCGCCACCGGACGCGGCGGAGCGCCCGGCGGTCGCGGCGGAGGGACCCGGCCTGGGGAACGGCCCGGGCGCCCGGGAGGCACGGGGCCGTTCTGGGTGGACGGCGGGCCCGGGGTGCGGGATGCCGGAGCGGCCCGGGTTCCCGGTCGGGTACGGGAGCGGCCCGGCGGGTCGGCTGCCGGGCGGTACCGGGGGTCGGCCGGGCGGTGGGCGCCGGGGCCGAGGCACTGGACTGGTGGCAGCTCGCGGGCCCGGGGTGACGGCGCCGGGCCGGGCCGGGGCGTCGGCGGGTCGCCGGCCCCGGGGCGGTCGACGGGCCCGGACCGGATGGTCAGCGCCCGGGAGGTTCGCTGGGCGCGGGACGCCGGGTTCCGGGCGGATACGGGAGCGGCCCGGCGGGGCGGCTGCCGGATGCCGGCCGGCTCGGGCTCCGGGCGGGGCCGGAGATGGTCGGCGGGGCTGGGCGGGCGAGTGGGCCGGCGGCGCGGCGCCCGACCCAGGCGGGTGCTGGGCGCCGGGCGGGACCGGGGGAGGAGGGGCTGGGGGGTCGGGACCGATGGGGCCGGAGCCGGGAGGCCGGGCGTCGGGCGTCTCGGGCGGGGACCGCGGGCGGCGGGGTCGAGGCGTCAGGGGTGGGGTCGGAGGGGTCTGGGCGCGGGGGTCGGCCGCCGACCGGGGGCGGAGTCGTGCGGGCGCCCGGCCCGCCGGGTCCCAAGGCCGGAGGGCCGGGCCGGTGGAGCCCGGGGGCGGAGTCGCCCGGGTCCCGGGGCCGGACATCGGGGCGGCGCGGGGCCCGGGCCGGCGGGTCCCCGGGGTCGGAGTTGTACGGGTGCCAGGCCCGGTGAGTCCCAGCGCCCAGGACGCCGGGTCCGACTGCCGACAGGACCGGAGGGCGCCAGCCGCCGGGGCTCCGGGGTTGGGTGCGAGGGCCGGCGGGTCCCGGGGTGGGGGTGCCAAGGCCGACAGGTCCCGAGGCCGGAGGGCCAGGCCTGCGGGTCCCGGAGCCGTGCGGGCGCCGGGCCGGGCGGGTCCCGGAGGCGGGGCGGGCTGCCGACAGGGTCGGAGGGGGCCGGGGCCCGAGGGCCGGAGGGCGCCAAGGTCGGCGGGCGTCAGGGTCGGCGGGCGTCAGGGTCGGCAGGCCCCGGGGCCGGTGGGCGCCAGGGCCGGCGGGTCCCAGGGTGGGGGTGCCAGGGCCGACAGGTCCCGAGGCCGGAGGGCCAGGCCTGCGGGTCCCGGGGTGGAGCCGTACGGGTGCCGGGCCGGGCGGGTCCCGGAGGCGGGGCGGGCTGCCGACAGGGTCGGAGGGGGGCGGGGCCCGAGGGCCGGTGGGCGCTAAGGTCGGCGGGCGTCAGGGTCGGCAGGCCCCGAGGCCGGAGGGTGCCAGGGCCGGCGGGTCCCGGAGGCGGGGCGGGCTGCCGACAGGGTCGGAGGGGGTCGGGGCCCGAGGGCCGGAGGGCGCCAGGTCGGCGGGCGTCAGGGTCGGCAGGCCCCGGGGCCGGTGGGCCAGGCCTGCGGGCCCCGGGGCTGGCGGGTGCCCGGACCCGGCGGGG
>NZ_JANUGQ010000036.1 GCF_024756275.1 Streptomyces pyxinae
GGGGGCGGGGGGGGGGGCGGGGGGGGGGGGGAGGGGGGGGGGGGCGGGGGGGCGGGGGGGGGGGGGGGGGGGGGGGGGGGGGGGGGGGGGGGGGCGGGGGGGGGGCGGGGGGGGGGGGGGAGGGGGGGGGGGGGGGGGGGGGGGGGGAATGTACGGGCCCCAGGGGGGCGGCCCGGGGTGGTACGGGGGTTGTACGGGTCCCGGGAGGGGAGGGCCCGGGGGGTACGGGGACCCGGGGACGGCTCCCGGGAGACGTGCGGGCCCGGGGCGTACGCGGCCCGGAGCCGCGCGGGCCCCGGGGCGTACCGGACCCGGCGTACGGGCCCCGGGGTCAGGGGCGTTCGAGGACGGCGGCGACGCCCAGGCCGCCGGCCGCGCAGATCGAGATCAGGCCGCGTCCCGGGGCGTCCCGCTCGGCCAGCAGCGCGGCGAGGGTGGCGGTGATCCGGGCGCCGGTCGCGGCGAACGGGTGGCCGGTGGCGAGGGAGGAGCCGGCCGCGTTGAGACGGGCCCGGTCGACGGTGCCGAGCCCCCGCTTCTCCCAGGCCGCCAGGGTGGCCAGCACCTGGGAGGCGAACGCCTCATGGATCTCGACCAGGTCGAAGTCGGCCAGGCTCAGACCCGCGCGGCTCAGCAGCCGGGGCACCACCCGCGCGGGCGCCATCAACAGCCCCTGCTCCGCCGGGTCGCCGCGCACATGGTCCACCGCCCCGGTCTCGTACAGGGTCAGATACGCCAGTGGCGTCAGGCCCCGGTCGCGCGCCCATTCCTCGCTCGCCAGCAGCACCACGGCGGCACCGTCCGTGAGCGGGGTGGAGTTCCCGGCGGTCATCGTCGCGTCCGGCAGGTCGGTACCGAACACCGGCCGCAGCCGCGCCAGTTGCTCGGGTGTCGAGTCGGGACGGAGGTTCTGGTCGCGGGCCAGGCCCCGGTGCGGGACGACCAGGCCGTCGAGGAGGCCCCGGTCGTAGGCGGCGGCGAGGCGCTGGTGACTCGCGGCGGCCAGGGCGTCCTGCTCGGCCCGGCCGATGCCCCACGCCCGGGCGGTCAGCGCCGCGTGCTCACCCATCGACAGACCGGTGCGCGGCTCGGCGTTGCGCGGGATCTCGGGCACCAGGTGCCGGGGGCGCACCCGGGCCAGGGTCCGCAGCCGGGCGGGCAGCGAGCGGGCCCGGCGGGCGGCCAGCAGGATGCGGCGCAACTCGTCGTTGATGCCCAGCGGGGCGTCACTGGTGGTGTCGGCGCCACCCGCGACGGCCGAGTCCAGGGCGCCGAGCGCGATCTTGTTCGCCGCCGCGATCACCGCCTGGAGCCCGGTGCCGCACGCCTGCTGGAGGTCGTACGCGGGGGTGCCCGGGTCCAGCCGGGAGCCGAGCACGGTCTCCCGGGCCAGGTTGAAGTCCCGGCTGTGCTTGAGCACCGCGCCCGCGACGAACTCCCCGACGGTGCCCGGCTCTTGGAGGCCGTATCGCTCGACCAGGCCGTCCAGGGCGGCGGTCAGCAGCTCCTGATTGGAGGCCGTGGCGTAGGGGCCGTCGGAGCGGGCGAAGGGGGTGCGGGCGCCGCCGACGACGGCCACCCGCCGGATCTCCCGCGCGGGGTACGCGCGCGTACCGGCCATCTCGACCTTACCGGCCATCTCGACCAGCTCCTGACCTCTGAGTAACCTTACTCGGAAGTAAACGAGGCAAATCTACGACCGCGCAGGGAGTCGAGACAATGGCCGATCGCTATCTGCACCTCACCCGCACAGCTCCCGGCCGCTTCCTCACCCGCCGTCTCGGACTCCCCGCCCCCGCCGAGCTGCGCCGCTGGTCGCCCGGATTCCCCTCTCTGGACGGGCCGTTGCTGCACCTCACGGCGGGTGCCCCGGGTCACCGGGAGGACCTGGCGGCGCTGCTGGGCCGTACCGGGCTCGCCGTGACCGCCGGTTCCCCGCGCCCGGCCGCCGTGGTGCTGGACGCCACCGGGGTGGCCGCGCCCGGCGAACTCGCGGAGGTGCACGCCGCCCTGCACCCGGTGGTCCGGGGCGTGGCGCCCGGCGGGCGGATCGTCCTCCTCGGCGCCCCGCTCTCGGCGGAGGACCACCATCAGGCCGCCGCCCAGCAGGCGTTGGAGGGTTTCGCGCGGTCGCTCGGCAAGGAGGCGGGCCGGGGGATCACGGTCAATCTGGTACGCCTCACCCGGCCGGGTCCGGCCGAGTCGACCCTGCGCTTCCTGCTCTCGCCGAAGTCGGCGTATGTGAGCGGCCAGGTGGTGGAAGTGGGCCCGGGAGAAGGCGGGTTCGCCTTTCCGGAACGGCCGCTGGAAGGGCGTACGGCGCTGGTGACCGGAGCGGCGCGGGGCATCGGGGCCGCGGTCGCCGCCACCCTGGCCCGGGACGGCGCCGAGGTGGTGTGCCTGGACGTCCCGGGGCTGGCGGACGAACTGGCGCGTACGGCCGAGGGGTTCGGCGGCACGGCGCTGCCGCTGGACATCACCGCGCCGGACGCCGCCGAGCGGATCGCGGCGGCGGTGGCGGCGGCCCCCGGCGGGGCGGGGCGAGCGGACGGGTCCCCCGGCGGAACAGTCGGCACAGCCGGAGAAGGCGGGGCGAGCGAGGCAGCCGGAACACGCGGGACGGACGGATCGGGCGGGCTGGACGTACTGGTGCACAACGCGGGGATCACCCGGGACCGGAAGCTGGTCAATATGCCCGCCGATCGCTGGAGTTCGGTGCTCGACGTGAATCTGGGCGCGGTAGTGGACACCACCGACGCGCTGCTCAGGAGCGGCACCCTGCGGCGCGGCTCCACGGTGATCGCCACCGCCTCCATCGCCGGGCTGGCGGGCAATGCCGGACAGACCAACTACGCGGCGAGCAAGGCCGGGATCGTGGGCCTGGTGCGCTCGCTCGCCCCGCGCGCGGCGGCCGGGCACGGGGTGACGGTCAACGCGGTGGCGCCCGGGTTCATCGAGACCGGGATGACGGCCGCGGTTCCTCTCCTCATCCGGGAGGCCGGGCGCCGGATGAACTCCCTGGCGCAGGGCGGCCTTCCGGCGGACGTGGCCGAGACCACCGCCTGGCTGGCCCATCCCGCGTCGGCCGCGGTCAACGGCCAGGTCGTCCGGGTCTGCGGGCAGAGCCTGCTGGGGGCGTGAGCACCATGAACCTTCCCCTCACCCTGGCGCTCGGCGCCCTGCGCTCCCCCTTCAAGCGGGGCCCGTACCCGGACGCCGGGCGGGACCCGTTCCCGGACGGGGACGCCGTACCGGCCGCCCGGTCCGCCCGGTCCGGGCCGCCCGGCTCGTCCCGGGTCCTGCGGGCCGAGGTGCGGGCGGAGCCGGCCCGGCTGGCCGCCTACGCCCGGCTCTGCGGCTGGTCCGAGACCGGGTGCCTGCCGCTGCCGTATCCGCAGGTGCTGGCCTTCCCGCTCACCACGCGGCTGCTGGCGGCCCGGGACTTCCCGCTGCCCCTGCTGGGGCTGGTGCACACCTGGATCGAGGTGGACGCCCACCGGCCGCTGCTGCCGGCCGACCGGCTGGAGACGACGGTCCGGGTCGAGCGGCTGGCCCCGCACCGGCGCGGCACCGAGGCGGTGGTGGCCACCGAGGCGCGAGTGGGCGGCGAGCTGGTCTGGGCCTCCCGCAGCGGCTACCTCGCCCGGCACCGGACGGGACCCGCCGTCGCCGGGCGGCCCGGCCCCGGAGCCGTACGGGACACCGGGGGCACGACCCCGGCCCCGGGTACGGCGCCGGCCACGGACCCGGACGCGACCCCGGCCCCGGCCCCGGCCCCGGGCACGGACGGCGGGGAGCCCGCCAAGCTGCTGCCGGCGGCCGAGTGGCGGCTGCCCGGGGACCTGGGGCGCCGGTACGGAGCCGTCTCCGGCGACCGCAACCCGATCCATCTGTACCCGCTCACCGCCCGGGCGTTCGGCTTCCGGCGGCCCATCGCGCACGGGATGTGGACCTTCGCCCGGTGCCTGGCCGAACGGGACCTGCCGCGCGGGGTGCGGGTGCGGGCGGAGTTCCGGGCGCCGGTGATGCTGCCCGCGACCGTCACCTATGTCACGGAGGACGCCCCGGCGGGTGCTACGGGGGACGCCGGGGGAGACGGCGACGGCACGGGTGCCCTCGGGCTCGGGGCCTTCGGGCTGCGGGGCGACCGCGACCGCCTGCACCTCACGGGAAGGGTGAGCCCGCTGCCGTACCGCTGACCACCACCGAGCCGCTCGCTCAGCGGGCGGGCGACCAGCGCTTCCCCGCCATCAGATTGCCCAGCCCCGCCCAGGCGAAGTTCATCAGCGTCGCCGCCGCCTCCTTGGCCGAGACGCCCGGGGTCTCATTGGCCCAGCCGGCCAGCGACTCGGCGGCGCCGACCAGCGCCTGGGCGAGCCCGGTGACGTCCCGGTCCCCGAACTCCGGGGTCGGGTGCGCCTCCCGGCCCGCCGCGCCGATCAGATCGGTGACGAACGCGGTCAGTTCGGCCCGGGTCCGCGCCACCTCCCCGGCGAACGGCTCCCCATGGGTACGGGCCTGGTGGTGGAGGACCGACCAGCCGTCGGGGTGCTCGGCGGTGTGGGCGAAGAACGCGGTGAGCCCGGCCCAGAGTTGCCGGTCGGCCGGTTCCTCCGCCCGTACGTCCTCCACACCGTCCCGCACGGCGGCGACCAGGGCGGCGCCCTCCCGCCGGATGCAGGCCGTGAACAGCTCCTCCTTGGAGTTCAGATAGAGGTAGACCAACGGCTTGGAGACCCCGGCGAGTTCGGCGATCTCGTCCATGGAGGCGGCCCGGTAGCCGAGCCGTCCGAAGGTCTGTACGGCCGCGTCCATCATCTGCTGTTCGCGCACGGCGCGCGGCATCCGCTTCGCCTTCGTCCCCGTGCCCGTGCTCTTCACGGCCGATTCCTCCCGATCTCCGGTGCGGCGGCAAGCCTACGTCCCCGGCCCGCCCCCGGACACGCCCGTGCCCCGCCGGTGACCGATCACCGACGGGGCACGGGGTGGAGCCGTACAGGCGTCGTACGGGAGCCGTACGGGCCGGGAGCTACGCGGTGGCGGGCAGCGGGCCGTCCGCCGTACGGCCGCCACCGGTGCCGTGTCCGCCGTGCCCGCCGTGCCCACCGCGTTCGCCGTGCTCGCCCTGGTCCTCGTACGCGTCGACCGGGGAGGACGTGGCGGTGTCGTACGCCCGGTGGTCGAGGATCTTCTCGCGGGCGGCGACCACCACCGGGACCAGGGCCTGGCCGGCCACGTTGGTGGCGGTGCGGACCATGTCCAGGATCGGATCGATCGCCATCAGCAGGCCCACGCCCTCCAGCGGCAGGCCCAGCGTGGAGAGGGTCAGCGTGAGCATCACGGTGGCGCCGGTCAGACCGGCGGTGGCCGCCGAGCCGACCACCGAGACGAAGGCGATCAGCAGATAGTCACCGATGCTCAGCGAGACACCGAAGATCTGGGCGATGAAGATCGCGGCGAGCGCCGGGTAGATCGCGGCGCAGCCGTCCATCTTGGTGGTCGCGCCGAACGGCACGGCGAAGGAGGCGTACTCCTTGGGCACACCCAGCCGCTCGGTGACCCGCTGGGTGACCGGCATGGTGCCGACCGAGGAACGCGAGACGAAGGCCAGCTGGATGGCGGGCCAGGCGCCCCGGAAGAACTGGACCGGGTTCACCTTGGCGGCCAGCGCGAGCACCAGCGGGTAGACGCCGAAGAGCACCAGGGCGCAGCCGATGTAGATGTCGGCGGTGAAGGTCGCGTACTTGCCGATCAGGTCCCAGCCGTAGTCCGCGATGGCGTAGCCGATGAGGCCGACGGTGCCGATCGGGGCGAGGCGGATGACCCACCACAGCGCCTTCTGGAGCAGTTCGAGGACCGACTCGCTGAGGGTCAGGATCGGCTTGGCCCGCTCGCCCAGCTTGAGGGCGGCGATACCGGCGACGGCGGCCATGAAGACGATCTGAAGCACATTGAGCTCGGTGAACGGCGTGATCACGTCCGTCGGCACGATGCCGGTGAGGAAGTCCAGCCAGGAGCCCGCGTGCTCCGGCTTCTTGCCGTCCTTGGGGGTGAGCCCGGTGCCGGCGCCCGGGTTGGTCAGCAGGCCGATCAGCAGGCCGATACCGACCGCGACCAGCGAGGTGATCATGAACCAGAGCAGGGTGCGGGAGGCGAGCCGCGCCGCGTTGTTGACCTTGCGGAGGTTGGTGATGGACACCAGGATCGCGAAGAAGACGAGCGGGGCGACCGCCAGCTTCAGCAGCTGGACGAAGATGTGGCCCACCTGGTCGAGCGTGGTGTGGAGCCACCGCACGTCATAACTGCGGGTGATCCAGCCGAGGACGACACCGAGGACCAGACCGGCGACGATCTGGGCCCAGAACGGGACCTTGGGTATACGGCGGGAGCCCTTGGGGCCGGAATCAGCGGGCTCGGGGATCGCCGGCTCGGGCTTCGCGGATTCGGGGTTCGCGGCGGACGCGGACGCGGACACGGACACACTCCAGTGGTGCGTATCGAGGACATACGGGACGGGGGTGCGGCGTGCGCGCCGGAACGGCGGCGCCGCTGCATGGTGCCGGGATCGGAACAGATCAGAACACGCGGCGACAGACCGCGGACATACAGCGGCAGAGATCGACATGCAGGCGCGCCACGAGCGGCGGGCTCATGGCGTGGTGCGGGCGCACTGCGGTCGTCATGCGAGCAACGTTAACACTTGTACTTTGAGAGACTCAAAGTACTTCTTTGATGTCCGGACACGCGGAAGCCCGGATGCCGGCGATCCAGCATCCAGGCGGTACCGCCGGGGCGGCGGGGAGCACTACGGCACGGAGGCGGCACCACCGGCCACAGCGAGCGCTACGGCACGGAGCGGGGGGCCGCCCCGGGACGGCTACGACGCGGTGGCGGAGCCCCCGGCCGCCTGGGCGGAGCCGGCCGTCCCGGGGGTCCGGCCGACGGCCCGGTCGGACTCCTCGTCCTCGCGGGTGCGGTTGGCGTCGAGCCGCGCCTTGGCGTGGTCCACCTTCTCGACGAGCTGCTCGGACATGGCGTCCCGCTGCTTGCGCAGCAGGACGAAGCTCAGCGGCGCCGACACGACGATCGACAGCAGCAGCACCCACAGCAGGTTGGAGTCACCGAGGCCGCGCGGCAGCACACCCAGGTAGACCAGCCCCCAGAGCGCGAGGAAACAACCGGCGAAGACGCCGAAGCGCATGAGGGTGTACCGGATCGTGGCGCTCGTACGGGCAGCAGCGGACACGGCGGACCTTCTTCCTTCATCTCCGTACGCGTTCCGTACGGCGTTTCCCCGGCTCGGGGGCGGGCCGGCGGGGGGTCGGGTGGCTGTCCGACCAGTGAAGCACGTCCCGGTTCGATCACCTCGGGCGGTGTCGCCCGTACAGTCCCGGTACGACCTTCATACGGCCTCGATACGGCCTCCGTACGGCCGCCCCGGGCCGCGCCCCCGCCCCGCTCACACCCCCAGCGGCAGGAGCATGATGACGTCGTCGCGGTCGTCCCCCTCGGCCACCCGGATCGCGTCCGGCACCCGGCCGACCTCCTTGTAGCCGCAGGCCGCGTAGAACCGGTCGGCCCCGGTGCCGCCCCGGCACGTCAGCCGGATCGCCTCGATGCCGTCGAGGCCCCGGGCCGCCTCCGCCGCCGCGGCCAGCAACTCCCGGCCGTAGCCCTTGCCCTGTTCGCGGGGGTGGACCATCACGGTGTAGAGCCACACCCAGTGCCGCATCAGCCGGTGGGTGTTGTACGTGAGGAAGGCGGTCGCCGCCACGGTCCCGTCCTCGTCGAACCCGGCCAGCAGCCGGGTGCGGCCCTCGGCCATGGCGGCCAGGAGCCGGACCCACTCCGGCCGGATCTCCTCGGCGGTCACGGGCGGGACGAAGCCGACCGCCCCGCCCGCGTTGGAGACGTCCGTCCAGAGGGAGAGGACCCCGTCCCGCAGTGCGGGGCCGACGGGCGGGTCCAGTACGAAGTTCAGCGCCATGGCCCCGACGATGCCACGCCCCGGCGGCCGGCCGGCGACCACCGGGCGTCGGCCGCGGGGACGGCGAGCGCCGGAGTGCGGCCCGCCGGACGGCGACCACGCCCGGGTAAGGGCGCCCCAGCGGTCCGTTCAGACGCGCATCGGCTGCGGGGCCTCGCGGCGGTCCGGGTCCGGGCCCGGGTACTCGCGGATGATCTCGTAGCGGGTGTTCCGCTCCACCGGGCGGAAGCCCGCGTCCCGGATCAGCTCCAGCAGGTCGTCGCGGCCCAGCTTGTTGGGGGTGCCGTAGTTGTCGGCGTCATGGGTGATCTTGTACTCGACCACCGAGCCGTCCATGTCGTCGGCGCCGTGCTGGAGGGCGAGCTGCGCGGTCTGGACGCCGTGCATCACCCAGAAGACCTTGACGTGCGGCACGTTGTCGAAGAGCAGCCGGGAGACGGCGAAGGTCTTCAGCGCCTCGGCGCCGGTGGCCATGGTGGTCCGCGCCTGGAGCTTGTTGCGGACCTTGCCGTCCTGCATGTCCACGAAGTCGTGCTGGTAGCGCAGCGGGATGAAGACCTGGAAGCCGTTGGTCTCGTCCTGGAGCTCACGCAGCCGCAGCACGTGGTCCACCCGGTGGCGGGGCTCCTCGATGTGCCCGTAGAGCATGGTGCACGGGGTCTTCAGCCCCTTCTCGTGCGCCAGCCGGTGGATCCGGGACCAGTCCTCCCAGTGGGTGCGGTGGTCCACGATGTGCTGGCGGACCTCCCAGTCGAAGATCTCCGCGCCGCCGCCGGTCAGCGACTCCAGACCGGCCTCGATCAGCTCGTCCAGGATGTCGGAGGCGGACATCCCGGAGATGGTCTCGAAGTGGTGGATCTCGGTGGCGGTGAACGCCTTCAGGGAGACGTGCGGCAGCGCCTCCTTGAGCGCGCTGAGCGAGCGCGGGTAGTACCGCCAGGGCAGGTTGGGGTGGAGCCCGTTGACGATGTGCAGCTCGGTGAGGTTGTCGTTCTCCATCGCCTTGGCGAGGCGGACGGCCTCCTCGATCCGCATCGTGTACGCGTCCTTCTCGCCCGGCTTGCGCTGGAACGAGCAGTAGGCGCACGAGGCGGTGCACACATTGGTCATGTTGAGGTGGCGGTTGACGTTGAAGTGGACCACGTCGCCGTTCTTGCGGGTGCGCACCTCGTGGGCGAGACCGCCGAGCCAGGCCAGGTCGTCCGACGCGTAGAGCGCGATCCCGTCCTCGCGGGTCAGCCGCTCCCCGGTCCGGACCTTCTCCTCCAGCTCCCGCTTGAGTCCCGCGTCCATCTGCGGCTCCGCCTCCCATGCCTTCGCCGATCGGGTCCCTTCGCCGACCGGGCTCCCCCCACCGTACGCCTACGCCTCCTCGGGCAGGTCCCCGACCCGGTTCTCCCACTTGGTGGAGAGCACGATGGTGGTGCGGGTCCGGGAGACGCCCTTGGTGCCGGAGAGCCGGCGGATCGTCTTCTCCAGGCCGTCCACGTCGCTCGCCCGGACCTTGAGCATGAACGAGTCGTCGCCCGCGATGAACCAGCAGTCCTCGATCTCCGCGAGGTCCTTGAGCCGGCGGGCCACGTCCTCGTGGTCGGCGGCGTCGGAGAGCGAGATCCCGATCAGGGCGGTGACCCCGAGGCCCAGCGAGGCGGCGTCCACGGTGGCCCGGTAGCCGGTGATGACGCCCGCGGCCTCCAGCCGGTTGATCCGGTCGGTGACGGAGGGGCCGGAGAGCCCCACCAGCCGCCCGAGCTCGGCGTATGACGCTCTGCCGTTCTCCCGCAGGGCCTGGATGAGCTGCCTGTCCACGGCGTCCATAGGTGACTTGCCTTCCATTATCCAGCGAAATCGCGAGTTTGAGTGTAGAATCAAAGGCATGCAGGACGGAAGCCCTGCGAATCATTCAGATGATCAACGACGATCCCTCAGGAGTGAAGCCCACCGTGTACACGATCGAGATGGCCTACGCCCACATGCGCGCGCTGCAGGAGCTGGCCAACCGCTCGCGTGCCCACCAGCCCTCCGCCGCCCACCGGGTCGACCGGGTCGCCGGTCCGCGCCGGGTGGCCCGGCCGATCAGCCGGTCCAAGAAGCACTGACCCCGCGCCCGGCGGCTCCCCCGCCGGGCCCCCGCGGCCCGGTCCGGACCGGCCGGGTCAGCCCTCCCGGGAGCCACCGAGCTCACCCTTCCAGCGGCGGTACAGCCGGTGCGGCACACCCGCCGCGTCCAGCACCCGCCCGGCGACGAAGTCCACCAGATCCTGGATGTGCGTCGCCCCCGCGTAGAACGCCGGAGAGGCGGGCAGCACGACCGCGCCCGCCTCGTCCAGCGCCACCAGATGCTTCAGCGTCTGCCCGTTGAGCGGGGTCTCCCGCACCGCCACCACCAGCGGACGCCGTTCCTTCAGCGTCACGCTCGCGGTCCGCTGGAGCAGATCCTTGGAGAGTCCCAGCGCCACCCCGGCCACACAGGCGGTGGAGGCGGGAACGATCAGCATCCCCTTGACCGGGTACGACCCCGAGGACGGCCCGGCGGCCAGATCCCCGGCCGCCCAGTGCCGTACGTCCCCGAGCCCGTCATCGCTGCCACGGTCACCGTCACCGGCCCCGGCACCGGTCCCGCCGTCGGCACCGGCCCCGTCACCGGCCCCGAGCCGGAACGTCCCCGGCTTTCCGTCGGCGCCCCGCTCCAGCCAGGTGCGCAGATCCTGGCGCCAGTGCGCGTCCCGGAACGCGATACCGGTCTCGTCCAGCAGGGTCAGCCGGGAGGCCCGCGAGACGATCAGGTCCACGCTCTCCCCGGCCGCGAGCAGCCCGCGCAGCACGGCGGCTGCGTACGGCGTCCCGGACGCCCCCGACACTCCGACGACCCACGGACGACGCTGCTGCTGTACCGGCTCCACACCGCGAGCCTATCCGGCGCCACCGACCGACCACGGCGCCCGGGGTGCGCCGGGGCCGTCCCGACCGGCGGCGCGGCGGGCGGACGGGTCGACCGGGAACCCCGTGGTGTCGACGGTGAGCCGTCCGAGCCCGGCGGCCCCGGGCACCCGGGACCCGCCGCCCTCCACCGTGACCACCGAGCCGTACGGCACCGTCTCCCGCCCCAGGTATCCGTCCGCGCCCGGGTTCCACAGCACCCGGCAGCGCGCCCGGTAGGGGTCGAGCACCAGATAGTGGGGGATGCCCCGGCGCGCGTGGGCACGGTCCTTGACCTCGTAGTCGGTGTGGGCGGTGCCCGGCGAGACCACCTCGGCCACCAGGGCGAGCAGCTCGGGCGGGTAGGCGATGAGGTCCTTCGCGGCCTCGGTCTCCGGGAGCACGGCGAGGTCCGGGCAGAACTCGTTCTCCGCGTCGAACGGCACCGCGATATCGCCGGCCAGGCCCCAGTCGTCCGGGAGTTGTCCGGCGAGCGCGCCCCACAGCCGGTGGACGGTGGCCCCGTCGTGCGGCTTGACCGGGGTCAGCAGATAGCTGCCCGCGACGATCTGCGGGCGGAAGCCGGGAAACGCGTCCTCGAACCGGGCCAGCCGGGAGGGGGTGCGCTCGCCGTACGCGGGCCCCGGGACGCCGGGGGCTTCGGGACCCGGGCCCGGGACGCCGGATGCGCGCGGGGACGACACCGGCGGCCTCCTTCTCGTACGGCGAGCCGTGAACCGCGAGGCCGCGCGCGGCGGACCGCGCCCGCGCGCCGCGGCCGGGGGCCGCGGCCCGTACCGGAGGCAGGGCCCCGGCTTCCCCGACGCTACCTACACCGTCAGTCCCCGCACCACGAGGTCGAGCAGGGCGCACACGAACAGGGCAATGCCGATGAAGCCGTTGACGCTGAAGAACGCCCGGTTCAGGCGGGACAGATCGTGCGGGCGCACGATGGTGTGCTCGTAGACGAAGGCCACCGCCACGATCACCAGGCCCGCCCAGAAGAGCACCCCGGCATGGGTCGCCAGGGCGAACCAGACGAGCAGCGCCGTCGTGACCACGGCCGTCGCGCGGGCGCCGTACAGCGCGGCCGGGATGCCGAAGCGGGCGGGCACGGACTTGACGCCGTGCGCCCGGTCGGCCTGGACGTCCTGGCAGGCGAAGATCAGGTCGAAGCCGCCGATCCAGACGCCGACCGCCAGGCCCAGGATCACCGCGTCCCAGGACCAGGCGCCGGTCACCGCGAGCCAGGCGCCGACCGGGCCCATCGCCTGGGCCAGCCCCAGGATGGCGTGCGGGAAATGGGTGAACCGCTTGCCGTACGGATAGACCACCATCGGCACCACGGCGACCGGGGCCAGCATCAGGCAGAGCGGGTTCAGCAGCGCCGCCGCGCCCAGGAAGAAGACCAGCGCCACCAGCGCCCCGGTCCAGGCCGAGCGCACCGAGACGGCGCCGGTGACCAGCTCCCGGCCGGCGGTGCGCGGGTTCCGGGCGTCGATCTCCCGGTCGATGATCCGGTTGCAGGCCATGGCGAAGGTGCGCAACCCCACCATGGCGACGGTGACCAGCAGCAGATCCAGCCAGTGCACCGTACGGTCCGTCCGGTACATCGCGGTGAACGCGGCCAGATAGGCGAACGGCAGCGCGAAGACCGAGTGCTCGATCATCACCAGCCGGAGGAAGGCGCGGACCCGGCCGGGCTCCGCCCCGGCGACCGCCGCGGTGGGGGCGCTCACAGGCCGTACTCCTTCCAGCGGCGGTCCACCAGGGCCGCCGTCGCCGGGTCGGACTCGACCATCTCGGGCCAGCCGCCGTCCCGGGTGTAGCCCTCCTCGGGCCACTTCCGGGTGGCGTCGATGCCCGCCTTCCCACCCCAGAACTGCTGGTAGGAGGCGTGGTCCAGATGGTCGACCGGACCCTCGACCACGGTGAGGTCGCGGGCATAGTCGGTGTTGCCGAGCGCCCGCCAGGAGACCTCGTGGAGATTCCGTACGTCGCAGTCGGCGTCCACGACCACGATCAGCTTGGTCAGCGACATCATGTGGGCGCCCCAGACGGCGTGCATGACCTTCTGGGCGTGCTTCGGGTACTTCTTGTCGATCGAGACGATCGCGCAGTTGTGGAAGCCGCCCGACTCCGGCAGGTGGTAGTCGACGATGTCCGGGACGATGATCTTCAGCAGCGGCAGGAAGAACCGCTCGGTGGCCCGCCCCAGCGGCCCGTCCTCGGTCGGCGGCCGGCCCACCACGATCGACTGGAGCAGCGGACGCCTCCGCATGGTCACGCAGTCGATGGTGAGCGCCGGGAACGGTTCCTGCGGGGTGTAGAAGCCGGTGTGGTCGCCGAACGGCCCCTCCGGGAGCATCTGCCCCGGCTCCAGCCAGCCCTCCAGCACCACTTCGGCCTGCGCCGGCACCTGGAGCGGGACGGTCTTGCAGTCGACCATCTCGATCCGCCGGCCCTGGAGGAACCCGGCGAACAGGTACTCGTCGATGTCCTCCGGCAGCGGCGCGGTGGAGGCGTACGTCACCGCCGGCGGCGCCCCGAAGGCGATGGCGACCGGCAGCCGCTCACCGCGCCGGGCCGCGACCTGGTAGTGGTTCCGGCTGTCCTTGTGGATCTGCCAGTGCATCCCGATGGTGTTCCGGTCGTGGCGCTGGAGCCGGTAGAGCCCCAGGTTCCGGATGCCGTTCTCCGGGTGCTTGGTGTGGGTGAGGCCCAGGTTGAAGAAGGAGCCGCCGTCCTTGGGCCAGGTGAAGAGCGCGGGCAGCCGGTCCAGGTCCACGTCGTCGCCGGTCAGGACGGTCTCCTGGACCGGCGCCTCCTTGACCTTGCGCGGCGGTACATGGGTCATCGCGCCCAGCTTGCCGAACGCCTCCCGCATCCCCGTGAAGCCGCTCGGCAGCTCGGGCCTGAGCAGTCCGCCGACCTTCTCCCCGATCTCGTCGTACGAGCGGAGCCCGAGCGCCTTGAGCAGCCGCCGGTCGGTTCCGAAGACATTCATCGCCAGGGGCATCGAGGAACCCTTGACGTTCTCGAAGAGCAGCGCCGGACCGCCGGACTTCTGCACCCGGTCGACGATCTCCCCGACCTCCAGATACGGGTCGACTTCGGCCTTGATGCGCTTGAGGTCGCCTTCGCGGTCCAGCGCCCTGAGCAGCGAGCGGAGATCGTCGTAAGCCATGGGGACCAGTATCCGCCACCCGTTACGCTGGCCCTGTCACCGGGGCTGTCGAAACGCTTCCCGCAGCTCGTTCCCGCCGCACCCCAGGGGGTCGCCCCACATGCTCAGGGCCTTGATCTACATCCTGCCGCTGGCGCTGACGATCTACGCCTTCATCGACTGCCTCAACACCCCGGAGGACGAGGTCAAGCACCTCCCCAAGGTGGCCTGGATCTTCATCATCCTGCTCTTCTGGATCGCCGGTCCGGTGGTCTGGCTGGTCGGCGGACGGGAGCGGCGCGCCCGGGCGGCCGGCGGCTTCGGCGGGAGCTTCGGGGCGGGTGGCGCGGGGGACGGCGACTGGTCCCGGGGCCGCCGGGGCGGCGGGCAGTGGGTCGCGCCGGACGACAACCCGGACTTCCTGAAGTCGCTGGACGACGACGCGGCGGCCAGGCGCCGGGAGCCCGGCCGTCCCGGCTCCGGCTCCCCGGGCCGGGACCAGGGCGCCGAGGAGACCCCCGGCCGGGACCGCCCCGGCGACGGCACCGCCGACCGGGACCAGGCCCGGGAGCCGGGTGCCGGCGGGACCGCCGGCCGGGACCGGGAGCCAGGCGCCGCCGGGCGCGACCGGGAGCCGGGCCAGGCGTGGGACCAGGCCCGGGACCGGCACGCCGACCGGGACCAGGACGGCGACGAGGGCCCCCGCACCCGCTGAGCCCGCCCGGGGCTGTGGCCCTCCGTTTCCCCCACGCCCGGCCGGGCCCGCTGTGCCGGGACCGCGCCCGTACTCCCTCCGTTTCCCCCGCGCCCGGCTGCGGGCTGCGGCCCTCCGTTTCCCCCGCGCCCGGCCGGGCGCGCCGGGCCGTGATCCGGGCCGGGGCCGCGCTTCGGTCGGCCGACCCTGCCCGGCCGGGCCCGCCGGGCCATGCCCCGGGCCGGGGCCGCCCCCCCGTCCGTACCCCCTCCGTATCCCCCGTGCTCGGGCGGGCCCGGGTTCGCCCCCCCCTGGACCCCGCCGGACCGGCCGGGGCCGAACCCCTCCGTACCCCCTGCGCCCGGGCGGGCCCGGGCCCGCTGTGCCGTACCCCGGGCCGGGGCCGCGCCCCCGCCCGTACCCCCTCCGTATCCCCTGCGCTCGGGCGGACCCGGGTTCACCCCCCCTGGACCCCGCCGGACCGGCCGGGGCCGAACCCCTCCGTACCCCCTGCGCCCGGGCGAGCCCGGGCCCGCCGGGCCGTGCCCCGGACCGGGGCCGCGCCCCCGCCCGCACCCCCTCCGTATCCCCTGCGCTCGGGCGGGCCCGGGTTCGCCCCCCCCTGGTCCCCGCCGGACCGGCCGGGGCCGAACTCCTCCGCATCCCCTGTGCATCCCCTGTGCCCCCTGCGCCCGGCCGGGCCGCGCTTCGGCCTGGCGGCCCCGCCCGGGCGGGCCCGGGCCCGGCCCCCGGTGCCCCGCCGTACCGGCCGGGGCCATACCCCCTCCGTATCCCCGTGCCCCCGCCGTACGGCGCCCGGACGCCTCCCGACCGTCAGCAGCGCGTCCGCGCGCGCCCCGCGCGTACGCCCTCCGCGCCCGGCGCGTATCGGACGCGTCACAGAACGTTCACAGAGCGCGCGAAAGCACTCACACGGCCAACCGTTCGGAACTAGCCTTGAGTTGAGGGTCCTCCGGGGGGACGCACGGGACGTCGGGGACGTCCGGGGAACGCCGGGGGCATCGGAGACAACGGGGACATCAGGGATACGGAACTGTCCTGTGACGCTGGGGGGTGGCGCGGGTGGACAGGGAGTTGTACGGCCGCGAGGCGGTGCTCGACGGTACGGGGCTGATCGCGCGGCTGACCGGGCTCACCCCGTACCACTTCGCCAGGACGGCGTACGAACACGGTGACGACCCGCCCGTCACGGTCTTCACCGGCGGGCGCGGCCTGGGCAAGACCGCCCTGCTCAAGCAGATCCGCAACGCCTACCGGGGCGGCACCCCGCTCGCCCTGCTGGACTGCGCCGGGGTGGTGCCGCCCGCCGACCACGGGCCGGGCTGGTCGCCGGTGACCGGGGCGCTGGCCGAGCTGGCCGTGCAGCTGTCGGCCCGGGTGTACGCGGCCCGGCCGGTGGAGTTCCCGCGCCTCGCGCTGGGCCTGGCGGCGGTGACCGGAACCGGCTGGTCGCAGGGGGACGACGAGCGGGTCCGGCGCGACCTCCAGCGGCTCGGGCCGGTCCTCGCCACGGTGGACGAGGCCAAGGGCGCGGCCGGCGTCTGGGTGGCCAAGGTGCTCTCCAAGCTCGCCGCCACCGCCGCCGAGGCCGGGGCCCCGCTCGCCGGACTGCTCGCCGAGGCGACCGTGGAGACGGTGCTGGAGGAGGTGTTCGGCCGCTACCAGCGCAAGTCCCGCGCCTGGTACGGCTCCTACCGCAACGCGGGCGGGCACGGTGGCAGCGGTGGCGGTGAGCTGGGGCTGCACCGACTGGCGGTGGACTTCGGGGGCGGGCGCCGCGCGGAGGCCGAGGGCTTCCTGGTGAACGCGCTCCTCGAAGACCTGCGCCAGGCGTATCTGGGGCTCACCCGGCGCGGCACCCGGCGGGGCCGGCCGCTCATCCTGCTGGACAACGCCCATCTGCCGCTGGGCCGCCGGCTGGTGGAGCCGGTGCTGCGCGAACGGGCCGCCGGGCGCCGGGACCAGACGGTGATCGTCGCCGCCTCCCGGGAGCGGGACCACGAGGGGCTGCGCCGGGCGACCCGGCTGCGGCTGCCGGAGGTCGCGCACCGGGCGCCCTGTCCGCGCGGCGCCGAGATCGGCTCCGGCGTCCTGGCCGTCGGGCTCACCCCGCTGAGCGCCGCCCACACCCGGGCGCTCTGCGAGGGGTACGACCCTCCCGGCCGGGCGCCCGCCGCGCTGCCGGACGCCCTGCACCGGCTGACCGGCGGCCGGCCGCTGGGCGTGGCGCTGCTGGGCCGGGCGCTGGGCCAGGTGCCGGAGGACGAGCGTCCCGCGCTGACGCCCGCCGCGCTGCTCGACCTCACCCTGGAACTGCGGGAGGACTCCCCGGCCGTCCCGGTCGCCCCGGCGCTCCTCGCCGAACTGCTGCCCGGCCCGCCGCCGGACGCGCTCGCGGTGCTGGCCGCCGCGCGGGACGAGGAGTCGGCCCGGATGCTGGCCCGCGCCCGGCTGCGCGCCGAGTCGGACGACGGGGACATGGCACTGCGGGCCCGGGACGCGCTGCGGGCCGACGGCTGGCCCGACGGACCCGGGCACTTCGTGGCCGATCCGCTGCTGCGCGCCCTGCTGCTGCACCGGCTGCGCTTCCACGACGGCGACGGCCCCGGGTACGCCGCCTGGCGAGCCGTCCACGAGACGCTCCGCTCCCGCTACGGCCCCGCCCCCACCCCGTACCGGCTCCGCGAGGACCTGGCGCTGGGGCGGCCCGAGGAGGCGGTGACCGAGCTGTGCCGGGAGTTCCAGGGGCCGGACGTGACCGGCTGGCTGGGGCGGCTGCGGCTGATCGCCACGGCGCCGTACCCCCGGGAGCACGGCCACCCGGGACCGGACCCGCGCCGGGCTGTGGCGCTGGGCCGGGAGCCGGGCGGGCCGCAGCCCGAGGGCCTGGACGAGGAGGTCTGGCTGCACCTCTGCGTACGGCGGCTGCTGCACGCGCTCTGGCTGCTCACCGACCCGCTGGCGCTGCCCGACGAGGAGGTCGTCGAGCGCCTCGCGCACGAGCTGCGCCAGCTCTCCGGCCGCCATCTCACCGGCACCGGGCCGCTCTGGGAGGCGGCCACCCACTGGCCCAGGGACATCCGTGCCTGGCGGGAGCCCTCGCTTCCGCCGGGACGGGGAGACGGAGTCTGACGTGCCCGCACAGCTGCGCTACCGGATCTTCTACACCACCCGCCAGAAAATCGTCACCAGTGTGCTGGTGCTCGTCCTGCTGGCCTGGGGCGGCACCGTGCTGGTCAGGAAGCTCACCACCCCGGAGGACCGGAGCTGCGCCCCGGGCGTCGAGCGACCGGCGGGCAGCGAGGAGTGCGTCGGTGTCTCCGGCGACGGCCATGACTTCCGGGTGCCGGCGCTCACCGAGGTGGCGGCGGCGATCGGCCGGGAGAACGCCACCCTCAAGCCCGGCGAGTACGCCACGGTCGCCCTGCTGCTGCCGCTCACCTCGGCCAGTGCCGGGTTGCGCACCAAGGTCATGCACGAGGTGCAGGGCGCGTTCGCCCAGCAGTACGCGGCCAACCACGCCTCCAACAACGAGGTCCCGCGCATCCGGCTGGTGCTCGCCAACACCGGCGAGGGCAACGCCCACTGGCGCCCCGTGGTGGACCGCCTCAAGGCGATGACCGCCGCCCCGGACCACCTCCGCGCCGTCTCCGGGATCGCCACCAGCAGCGCCGAGGTCCGGGCGGCGGTGACCGAGCTGACCCGGGCGGGCGTCGCCACCGTCGGCACCACCATCACCGCCGACGACATGGCCAACGCCCCCGGCGCCAACCGCTTCCCCGGGCTGGCCCGGGTCTCCCCCACCAACACCGACGAGGCCCGCGCCCTGGCGCACTTCGCCCGGGTGGACGCCGACCGGGCGATCCTGATCCACGACACCCGCCCCGGCGACCACTACACCGGGACCCTGAAGAACGCCTTCTCGACGCTGACGGAACGATCCCCGTACGAGCCGCAGCTGTTCACCTCGCCGGCCCGGGCCACCGACGAGGGCGCCACCGCCAACACCTTCCGCCAGATCACCCTGCTGATCTGCGACACCCGTGCCGACACGGTGTTCTTCGCCGGGCGCCACACCCAGCTCCGCCAGTTCGTCAACGCGCTCGGCCGGCGCGGCTGCGGCGACCGGAAGTTCACCGTGCTCACCGGCGACGAGGGCTCCTACCTGGGCGCCGACGACCAGTTGGAACCGGCGGCGCTGGAGTCCGGGGTGACCGTACGGTACGCCGCGCTCGCCCACCCGGACGCCTGGCACCCCCGCCGGACCACCCCCGCGACCGGTGGCTCCCCGGCGGCGTACGACGCCTTCACCGCCGCGATGGAGACCGTCTCCCGGGAGCCGGCCGGACCGATCGGCCCGAACCGGCTGCCGGACGGCCAGGCGATCGTCGCGTACGACGCCATGGCGGCCGCCGTCCAGGCGATCCGGGGGGCCGCTCCGGAGGGCCGGCTGCCCGCACCGGCCGATGTGGGCCAGCAGTGGCGGCAGCTCAAGGGCCCGCTGAAGGTGGCGGGCGCCAGCGGCTGGATCTGCCTGGACAACGACGGCAACCCGTACGACAAGGCGGTCCCGATCGTGGAGCTGACCCCGGGCGGCAAGCCGCGGTTCGTGGGAATCGCCTGGCCCACCGGAAAGCCCCCGGCCACCGAGTGCGTCCCGCCCCGGCGGCGCTGAACGCGCTCGTCCCCCTGGGGCGGGGGCCCTCGGGGCCGCGGGGGCGGGCGGGTCGTGGCGGGGGGGCCTTGAGGCTGCGGGGGCGGGGGGTCGGCTCGGCCCCGGTCGGGGCGCCGGGACGGTCCGGGCGGGCTTCGGGCGGGGACCGGCTCGACCCGGAATCGGCCTCGGTCGGTGCGAGGGCGGGCTCGGCCGGTGCGGGTTCGGTCGCGTTGCGGCACCGGGCCCGGTCGGTGCGGCAACGGGCTCGGTCGCGGTAGGGGCCGGATCGGCCTGGGGCCTGGGTAGGGGCGGAGGCCCGAGCCTGGCTCGGGAGGGGGTCCGAGTCCGGCTCGGGACAGGGACCGGCTCGGCCCGGGGCCAGGCGGGCCGGGGCAACCCGGGGCGGGGGCCGCCCCGGTCCGGGGCGGGCTTCGGGACCCGGGCCGGGGCGGCGGAGGAGGGGGTGGAGGCGGCGGTCGGCTTCGGGACCGGGACGCGGGGCGGGACATCCGACCGGGCTGGGCGCAGGGCCCGGCCGGGAATCGTGCTCGATCGGGGGCGGCGCGCCGGCCGGCTTCCGGGCGCCGGCCGGCTCCTCGTTGACTTTCGTCGTCGTCCCTCGCGACGAACGGAGGACGCGGCGGCCATACGGGTCTGCCTACTGTGGGCGGGTGACTCGTGTGGAACCGGCGAATCCGACGAAACTGGCCGACCGCTCCCGGGCCCCGGGGCCGGGCCGGGTGCGCTCCCTGCGCACGGCCCTGGCCGCCCCCGTCCGGCGGCTGCTCGATCCGGGCCTGTGGCCGGTGCGGCGGGCCGTCGGTGAGGTGCTGCTCGCCCTGGTGCTGGCGGTGTCGACGGCCGGGATCGAGTCGCTGGGCGACGGCGGCCCGGTGCGGTCGGCCGCCGTGGGGCTGGCCGCCGGGCTGCTGTCCCCGCTGCGCCGGGTGCTGCCGCTGACCGTGCTGCTCGCGGCCGTCGTCTGCTCCGCGCCGCTCGACGGCCTGGCCCCGCTGGTCCCGGTCGCCGCCTGGTCGGCCGGCCGGCGCTCCACCGGCCCGGGCCGGGCGGTGGGCACCTTCACCAGCGCCGTCGCCCTCGGCCTCGGCCTGGACGCGTTCAAGGACTCGCCCGGCCTCTCCCTGTCGTCCATGGTCTTCTTCACCATGTGGTTGCTGATCACCATCGTGGTACCCGGCATCGTCGGCGGCTACTGGTACCAGCGCGATGCTCTGGCGGACCTCCTGGAGCAGTACCGCGTCCAGATCCTCCGCGAGCGCGCCATGGTCGCGGAGCAGGCCCGGCTGCGGGAGCGCCAGCGCATCGCCCAGGACATGCACGACAGCCTGGGCCACCAGCTGGCCCTGATATCGGTGCACACCGGCGCCCTGGAGGTGGACCGCGAGCTGACCGGGCGTCGGCGGGAGACCGTGGCGGTGCTGCGGGAGGCATCGGTGACCGCGATGCACGAGCTGCGCGAAGTCGTGGGGTTGCTGCGGGAGGGCACGGAGCCGGCCGACGGCGCCGGTCCCGGTGCTCCGGCCGCCGTGTCGCGGACCCGGCGCGGAGTCGCGGGTGTCGAAGGGCTGGCGGAAGCCTCCCGGGCGGCGGGCGCGGCCGTGACGCTGCGGCACACCGGCGAGCGCCGGCCGCTCCCGCCGGCCGCCGACCACACGGCGTACCGCGTCGTGCAGGAGGGCCTGACCAACGCGCACAAGCACGCACCGGGTGCCCCGGTCGCCATAGAGCTGCGTTACGAGCCGGACTCGCTGGTCGTGGAGGTGGCCAACGGCCCCGGGCCCGTCCCGGCCGGCGGGGGCCGCCCGGAGGTGGTGAGCGGCGGCCAGGGGCTGACCGGTCTCGGGGAGCGGGCCCGGCTGGTCGGCGGCATGATCCACACGGGCCCGCGCCCGGACGGTGGCTTCCGGCTGGCCGGCGTCCTGCCGTACACCGTGTCCGAGAGCGATCCCGCCGGCCCGTCGCCGCTCCGGGAGGCGCGGGAAACCCGCCGGTCACCGACGACTTTCGTTGGCCCGGCCGGCGACTTTGGAGAGCAGACCCGGGCGGGCTCCTCCGGCGAAGGTGATCCGGTCATCGACTGGAACGATCTGCCGAAGGAGTTGTCCAAAGCGATGAGCAAGCGGAGCAAGGGCTGTGGGATCGCCGCACTGATCATCTTGGTGCTGGTGATCGCCGCAGGCGTCGGAGGGTACTTCCTCCTGAAGGAGGGCGACAAGGCCATGATCGAGCCCAAGAAGTACGACGCGATAAAGGTGGGCTCGACCGAGGAGGAGGTCCGCAAGCAGCTGCCGCAGGGGGACACCTTCCTGACCAAGGGCCTGGACGAGGGCGCGCCGCCGATACCCGCGGGGGCGAGCTGCCTCAGTCTGACCTCGACGGAGATGGGGAGCAGCTGGGACAAGTCCCCGGTCTTCCGGTTCTGTTTCAAGGACGGCCGGCTGATCGAGAAGAAGTCCTTCGAAGTGAAGAGCTGAGCCCGGGGCGGGGAGCCGGGGCCGAGCCAGGACCGGCAGGGGCGCCCGCCCGGGGCCCACCGGGATCGGCCGGGGTCGGCGGGCCGGGGCGCGGGGCCCGGGAAAGAAAGGGCGGCGGGGAGGCCGGGGTCAGCTCGCGTCGTAGTCCCGGGCCTCGTAGTCGTCCCGCAGCTCCTGCCACCGCTCCCGGCCCCGGCCGACCCGGGCGCCTCCACCGGGCCCACTGGACCCGGCAGGTCCGGCAGAGCCGGCAGCCTCATCGGGTCCGGCGGACCCCGCAGGCCCGGCCGCCTGATCAGCCCGGGCCGTCCACTCAGTCCAGTCGGCGGGGTGCCCGTCCAGCGCATCCAGGAGCAGCAGAAAGCGCTCGTGCCAGTCGGCCAGGGCGTCCAGCCGCCGTTCCTCGGAGCCCTCCAGCTCCAGGGTGAACCGCAGCCTGGTCGCCTCCGGGCCGCCGGGCTCCAGATGGAACCGGAACCGGCCCTGTCCCTCGACCGTGTACTCGGCGATCCGCTCCACGTCCCAGGCGGTCACCGTCCCGGTCCGCGCCTCCGGCTCCCCGCCGAAGCGCAGCTCCGCCTCCCCGCCGAGCCGGCACTGCAACAGCTCGGGCACGGCCAGCCAGCCGCGCAGCCCGCCCGGTGTGGCCAGGGCGAGCCAGACCCGCTCCTGCGGATGGGGCAGCGGCACCGCGAACCGCAGTACATGCGTGGTGCCGTCGGTCTCGCTGGTACCCGGGGGAATCGTGAGCGCCATGCCCCCAGCCTGGCCCGCGCCCCGGCCGACCGCCACCCCGCCGCCGTACCCGCCAGCGCGCCATCGCGCCTTCCGCCGCGCCTCGCCGCCGTACCCGCCACCGCGCTCACCGCCGCGCCGCCGGGTGCGGGCGCGCCCGGGGAGCCGGACCGTTGGGGCGACGTCGTACGCGACCTCGTACGCGAAAGGGGCGGCCCGGTCCGGACCGCCCCCTCCCCCGCACACCCTGCGCGCCTACACCCCGGCGTAGGAGTGCTTGCTGTTCACGAAGATGTTGACGCCGTAGTAGTTGAACAGCCAGCAGCCGAAGGCGATGAGCGCGATGTAGGCGGCCTTGCGGCCCTTCCAGCCCGCCGTCGCCCGGGCGTGCAGATAGGCGGCGTAGGCGACCCAGGTGATGAAGGACCAGACCTCCTTGGCGTCCCAGCCCCAGTACCGGCCCCAGGCCTCGCCCGCCCAGATGGCGCCCGCGATGATGGTGAAGGTCCAGAGCGGGAAGACCGCCGCGTTCACCCGGTAGGCCAGCTTGTCGAGGCTGGCGGCGGACGGCAGCCGCTCCAGGACCGAGCGCGCGAAGGCGCCCGGCCGCTCACCGCGCGCGAGCTTCGCCTCGTACGAGTCCCGGAAGAGATACAGCACGGTGGCGACGGCACCGATGTAGAAGACCGCGCCGCAGAAGATCGCCGTGGAGACATGGATCCACAGCCAGTACGAGTGCAGCGCCGGGACGAGCTGGTCGCTGTCGGTGTAGAGCCAGGTGGTGGCGATGCCGAGGTCGAGCAGGACGGTCGCCACCAGCAGCAGACCGATCCAGCGGACCCTCTTCTTGGCGAGCAGCAGTCCCAGGTAGACGCCGACCGCCACCGTGGAGAAGGTGATGGAGAACTCGTACATGTTGCCCCAGGGGGCGCGCTGCACCGAGAGGGCGCGGGCCACCACACCGCCCGCCTCCACCAGGAAGGCGAGGACGGTGAGCGAGACGGCGATCCGCCCGTAGAGGTCGCCCTGCGCGTCGTCGCCGGCCGCGCCGGGGCCGTCCGGCACGTCCCGGGCGCCGGCGGTGGCGCGGGTGACCACCTTCGGTTTGTCGAGGACGGCGGTGCCGCCCTGCGCGGAGCGCACCGAGACGGCGGGCCCGGCGGTCGCACCGGCACCGGCGGAGGTCAGCGCGGCGGCGGTGCGGCCGACCTTGCTGCGTCCGCCCAGCACCCATTCGACGATGTGCGCCAGGAACGCCAGGGTGTAGACGGCCATGGACGAGTAGATGAGGACATTGCTGCCCTGCGCCAGGCTCTCGTTGGTGGCGGCGGCGAGATTCACTGTGCTGCCCCTCGGGGTGGTCGGGGTGATTCGTGCGACGGCGGGGCCGCCGGGGACTGCGACGGCGGGGACGCCGGGGACGGACGGGTGCCGGAGCCCGTACCGCTCGTGGAGTGCGTCCCGGCTCCGGAGTCCGCCTCGGCGGCGGCGGGGGCGGGCGCGGTCGGGGCGAGGGTGTGCAGGGACTGGGCCAGGTCGCCCAGCTCCTCCGGCAGCCGGGCGGACTCGCTGCGGCCGAGCCCGGCCATCTCCACCACGGTGACCCCGTCGGGGCCCTCGGTGGCCCGCACCCAGACCCGGCGGCGCTGGATGAACAGCGAGCCGACCAGGCCCGCGATGGCCGCGATCGCCCCGGTCAGCGCCAGGCCGTTGCCGGGCTGCTGGGTGATCTGGAAGGTGGCCCACTCCTTGACGTCCTTCTCGAAGGTGATCGAGCCGGCGCCGTCCGGGAGCGTCATGGTCTCGCCGGGCCGCAGGGACTTCTTCACGATGTTGCCCCCCGCGTCCTTGAAGGGCTTCATCTTGCTGGTGTCCAGCTGGTAGACGTTCTGCGGCATGCCGCCGTCCACCCGGAGGTCGCCGTGGTAGGCGCCCAGGTTGAGGACCGGGAAGGCGAGCCCCGGGAACGTCGAGAACATCTGGCCCTTGCCCTTGCCCGCGTAGGTCGGCACGAAGAACGCCGGGAAGCCCAGCTGCTCCTTCTTGCCGTCCTTGCCGGTGTAGCCGTCCAGCACCTTCACCACACCGGTGGAGGTGATGTTGCCGTCGATGGGCAGCAGCGGCACGGCCTCCTGGTAGACGACCTGGCCCTTGCCGTCCCGGACGGTGACCACGGGGGCGTAACCGTGCATGTTGAGGAAGACCTTGGAGCCGTCCACCTCCAGCGGCTCATTGACCTTGATCTTCGCCTTCTTCGCCGGGCCGCCGCCCTCGGAGTAGCTGACGTCCGCCTCGAAGGTGCGGGGGGTGCCGCGCTGCGGTCCACTGGGCTCGTACGTCCCCGTGAACTGGTCCAGCGTGAAGTCGAACGGCACCAGGTCGTCCATGCTGAACAGCGAGCCGGACCGGAAGTCGTCGTACTGGGTGATGGTGTTGGCGAAGCCGTCGCCCTCGACGACCAGCTTGCCGCCCTCGGACTTGAAGAGCTGGCCGGAGGCGAAGGCCACCAGCATCACGATCAGCGCCAGGTGGAAGA
Source organism: Streptomyces pyxinae (assembly GCF_024756275.1). Lineage (GTDB taxonomy): Bacteria > Actinomycetota > Actinomycetes > Streptomycetales > Streptomycetaceae > Streptomyces > Streptomyces pyxinae. The sequence goes on from NZ_JANUGQ010000036.1 coordinate 25,211, forward strand.
GCAGATTGCCGACCTCGCGCAGATAGCCCTTCTCGGCGGCGACGGCGTCCCCCGCGGCATGCGCCCGGAACCGCCGCTTCCGCAGCAGCCGGAGCGCCGCCTCGCGGACCTCCTCGGGCGCCGCGTCCGTGCGCCAGGTCGTGTGGGCGGGCATCCGGTCGAGCCGCCTGGGCGCGGCCGGCGGACGGGCGCGCAGCTGGCGGACGAACTGCCAGGTGCGCGGGACGATGCAGCCGATCAGCGAGACGAACAGCAGGATGTAGATCGCCGAGAACCACACCGAGGTGTAGACGTCGAAGAGCTGGAGCTTCTCGTAGACGGGCGAGATGACGTCGTGCTTCTGCTGGAAGGCGCGGACCTTCAGGTCGTCCACGTTGTTCTGCGGGATGAGCGACCCGGGGATGGAGCCCAGCGACAGCAGGAAGAGCAGGATCAGCGCGACCCGCATCGAGGTGAGCTGGCGCCAGAACCAGCGGGCCCAGCCGATCACCCCGAGCGAGGGGCCACCGGAGAGCAGTTCCCGGGCGGACTCCTCCTGGGGGGCCGTGGAGAGCTGGGAGGTGGCCGCGTGCTCGGCGGCGTCGGCGGCCTCGGTTCCGGCCCCGGCTTCGGTCCCGGCCCCGGTCTCGTCCTTGGTTCCGGCCCCGGTCTCGTCCTTGGTTCCGGCCCCGGTCTCGTCCTTGGTTCCGGTCCCGGCCCCGGTTCGGGCCCCGGTTCCGGTTCGGGCTCCGGTTCCGGTCCCGTCCTGCGGGGGGCCGTCCGGTTCGGCGCCGGGGTGGCCGCGGGACGTGTCGGTCGTACTCATGGAACTAGATCCCCACCTGGAACTCGCTGGACCAGCCCTGCACCTGCTCCACCATGACGTCCCAGGCGCCGGTGAGCAGCAGCAGGCCGGTCACGATCATCATGCCGCCGCCGATCCGCATCACCCAGGCATAGTGCCGCTTGACCCACGAGAACGCGCCCAGCGCCTTGCGGAACGCGATCGCGGCCAGGATGAACGGCAGGCCGAGCCCCAGACAGTACGCGAAGGAGAGCAGCGCTCCCCGGCCGGCGCTGGCCTGCTGGGTGGCGAGCATACTGACGGCGCCGAGCGTCGGGCCGATGCAGGGCGTCCAGCCGACGCCGAACAGCACCCCGAGCAGCGGCGCCCCGATCAGCCCGGTCACCGGGCGCTTGTGGAAGCGGAACTCCCGCTGGGTGAACCAGGGCATCAGCCCCATGAAGAAGATCCCCAGCAGGATCATCAGCACGCCCAGCGCGAGGTTGAGCGTCTCCCGGTGCTCCTGGAGCACCCAGCCGAAGCCGCCGAAGAGCGCGCCGGTGGAGACGAAGACGGCGGAGAAGCCGAGGACGAAGAGCGAGGCGCCCGCCGTCATCCGGCCGCGCCGGGCGTCCCCGAGGTCACTGCCGGTGACCCCGGTCACATAGGAGAGATAGCCGGGGACGAGGGGCAGCACGCACGGCGAGAAGAACGAGACCAGCCCGCCGAGCACCGCGACCGGCAGGGCCAGCAGCAACGCCCCGCTGTAGACCGTCTGGTTCATCTACTCGCCCGCAGCCGCACGGGCCGGCGCCACGGCCCCGCCAGGCGCCCCGGCGGACACCGCCTTGGCGGGCACGGCCCCGGCGGGCGCTGCCCTGCCGGACACCGCCTCGGCGGGGACTCCGGCCGGCACGACCTTGCCGGACGCCCCGGCCGGCCCGGACGCCGTCGCGGCGGATCCGGCCCCGGCCGCCGTCGCGGCGGCCTTCCCTCCGGGCTCCCCCGCCGTCTTGCCGCTCTTGTGCCCCTGCTCCCCCGACTCCGGCTTCGGCTTCGACTCCTTCAGCAGCGGATCGATCATCGACCGGAGCTGGTCCTCGCCGAGCGCCATCAAGGAGCGGGCGGCGATCCTGCCGTCCCGGTCGAGCACCACGGTGGAGGGGATGGCCTGGGGGTTGAGGGTGCCCCGGGGGAAGCCGTGCAGAATCAGCTTCCCGGACGGGTCGTAGAGGCTCGGATAGGTGATGCCGTAGTCGGCCTCGAACTTCTGGGCCGGCTGCTTGCTCGGGTTCCGGGTGTTGATCCCGACGAACTCGACGCCCTGCGGCTTCAGTTCCTTGGCGACCTTGGAGAAGTGCTTCGCCTCGGCACGGCAGGGCGCGCACCACGAGCCCCAGACGTTCAGCACGACGATCTTCCCCTTGAGGTCGGCCACGTCCAGCCGGCCGCCGTCCAGGGTCTCCCCGGCCAGCTCGCCCGGGGCCGCCCGCTCGCCCTTGGCGACCGTGGAGATACCGCCCGTATTGGTGACGAAGTTGGTGTCACCGCCGCCGCCGGACTTGCCGGTGTTGTCGCCGGAGCACGCCGAGAGTGTGACTGCGGCGGCCAGGACGCCGGCGGCGAGCAGGATGCCTCGTGGGGCGCGGCTAAGGCTCATGTGAAAAGTTTCGCATGGGCATTCAGGCGATCTTGGGCGCCCCCCTCGGTGCCCGTAAGACCCCGCAAGGCCCGCAAGGCCCCTTGTCAAAACCACCTAAAGGGGCATGACCGGCCACCCCGGCGCCCCTGCGGGGCCCGGGCTCTCCCGGGCCCCGCGGGATCGGCCGCTGCCGCCGGACCCGCCGCTCAGGCGGCCTTGAGGAAGGCGTTCCAGCCGCCCGCCGGGCGCTGTCCCACCTGGAGCGTGCGGAGCTTGGCGAGCACCTTCGGGTCCTGGACGTCGAGCCAGTCCACGTACTGCCGGAAGGAGACCAGCCGGACGTCCTTCTTGCCGGCCATCCCCTTGAGCGCCTCCTCGACGGCGTCCATGTAGATGCCGCCGTTCCACTGCTCGAAGTGGTTGCCGATGTAGAACGGCGCGCGGTTGCTCTCATAGGCGCGGTGGAAGCCGTTGAGGTACGCCTTGGTGGCCTGCTCCCGCCAGCCCGGGTAGCGCGCCGGCATGCCCTTGGTGGAGTTGCCCGACTGGTTGGCCAGCATGTTGTAGTCCATCGAGAGCACCTCGAAGGAGTGACCCGGGAACGGCACCGCCTGGAGCGGCAGGTCCCAGATGCCCTTCCGCTTGACCGGCCACATCTGGTGCCCGCCGGGCGAGCTGGCGTCGTAGCGCCAGCCCAGCTTCTTGGCGGTGGGCAGCAGATTGTCCTGGCCGAGCAGACACGGCGTGCGGCCGCCGACGAGCTCCTTGCGGTAGTCGAAGGGCAGCGGGTCCAGGTCGGTCCAGCCGGTGTTGGTCTTCCACTCGGTGACGAACTTCACCGCCTGGTCGATCTCGCTGCGCCACTGCTCCGGGGTCCAGTGCTTGACCGAGCCGGAGCCGGCGCAGAAGTGCCCGTTGAAGTGGGTGCCTATCTCGTGCCCGTCGAGCCACGCCTCACGGACGTACTTGAGCGTCTGCTTGATGTGGTCGTCGGTGAGGTAGCCGATGTCCGAGGCGCCGACCTTGTTGTTGGGCGGCCGGTACAGCGACTGCTTCGACTCGGGCAGCAGATAGAGCCCGGAGAGGAAGAAGGTCATGGCCGCGCCGTGGTCCTTGGCCAGCTTCAGGAAGCGCGGGAAGAGCCCGTTGCCGACCTCGCCGGCGCCGTCCCAGGAGAAGATCACGAACTGCGGCGGGGTCTGCCCCGGCTCCAGCGGGACCGGCTTCGCGGGCTGGTGCGGCTGCTTGCCGGTGTCGGAGGTGGAGCCGTCCCCGATGGGCCGCCCCTCCACCTTGCCGGGCGCGTCCCCCTGGCCGCCCTGACCGCTGTGGCCGGCCGCCCCGGAGTCCCGGCCGCCGCCCTTGCCGCCGTCCTTGCCGTCGCCGGATCCGCAGCCGGCGACCCCGATGGCCGTGGCGGCTCCGACTCCCGCTCCGAGCAGTCCTCGTCGGCTGATGCCTCGCATTTCGTCCCCATCCACGCTGGCGTGTCGCCGGACGTTCGGTCCAAACCGGCACGCAGGGAGATGAGCGAAATCACGCCAGGGTTCCACCGATCATCAGATAATTCATTGGGTGATGTGACGACTACGTACGGCCCCGCCCGGCATCCGCACGTATCCCCGCACACCCGCCGACTCCGTACAGCGGCCCGGGACTCCGCAGCGGCACGGGAGTGACGACAGGCAAAGGAGTGCCGGCGGTACGGAACTCCCGCATCGGTGGGGAACTCCCCCATCGGTACGGGTCCCCCGACCCCCGCGGCCGACCGGCGGGCCCGCCCGCCAACACCGCGGGGCGGTACGGAAGCCCGTTCAGGCCCCGTACCGCCCCGGTCACCGGCGTCCACGCGCCGCTCAGGCGGCGTCCGCGCGCGCTCAGCCGCCACACCGCGCCGCGCTCAGGCGGCGTCCGCGCGCGATCCGACGGCGTCCGCGCACGCGCTCAGGCGCCGTACCCCTTCGGCTTGCCCTTCACCGGCTTGGCCCCGGCCAGCAGATGGGCCGGCACCAGGTCGCGGGCGGGCTCGCTGTAGCCGACCGAGACGATCCGGTCACCCTGATAGGTGAAGCTGGTCAGCGAGGCGAGGGTGCACTGCCGGCGGCGCGGGTCGTGCCAGAGCCGGCGCCGCTCCACGAAGCTGCGCACGATCCAGATCGGCAGCTGATGGCTGACGCAGACCGCCTCGTGCCCCCGGGCCGCGTCGCGCGCCGCGTTGAGCGCGCCCATCATCCGGACCACCTGCTCGATGTACGGCTCGCCCCAGGACGGACGGAACGGGTTGGTGAGATGGCGCCAGTTGGCGGGGTGGCGCAGCGCGCCGTCGCCGACGCCGAACGCCTTGCCCTCGAAGACGTTGCCCGCCTCGATCAGCCGCTCGTCGGTGGCCAGTTCGAGGCCGTGCGCCTGGGCGACCGGGGTGGCGGTCTCCTGGGCGCGCTCCAGCGGGGAGGCGACGACATGGGTGATGTCCCGCCCGGCCAGGTGCTCGGCCACCCGGTCGGCCATCTTCCGGCCCAGCTCGGAGAGGTGGTAGCCGCTGCGGCGCCCGTAGAGGACGCCGTCCGGGTTGTGCACCTCGCCGTGGCGCATCAGATGGACGACGGTGATCTCCCGGTCCCGCCCGGCGGCAGCGGTCTCGTTCCCGGCCCCGGTCCTGTTCCCGGCCCCGGCCTCGTTCCCGGTCCCCATCCGCTCGGCCCCCGACCCCTTGCCCGTCTCTGTCTCCATCTCCGTCTCCGCACGCTCGTCGGGGGCGCTCACGCGGTCGCCTCCGCGGCGGCGCGGGCGGCGGCGGGCAGCGCGGCGGCGATCCGCTCGACCGCCCGCTCGTCATGGGCCGTGGAGACGAACCAGGACTCGAAGGCGGACGGCGGCAGATAGACGCCCTGCTCCAGCATGGCGTGGAAGAAGGCGGTGAAGCGGAACGCCTCCTGCTTCTTGGCGTCCTCGTAGTCGCGGACCTCGGTGGCGGTGAAGAAGACCGAGAACATGTTGCTCGCGGTCTGGAGGCGGTGCGCCACGCCCTCCTTGGCGAGGGCGCCCGTGACCAGGGTGCGGATCTCGGCCGAGACGGCGTCCACCTTCGTGTACGCCGCGTCATCCAGCAGCCGCAGCTGGGCGAGGCCGGCGGCGGTGGCGACCGGGTTCCCGGAGAGGGTGCCGGCCTGGTAGACCGGGCCGGCCGGGGCGAGGTGGGCCATCACATCGGCCCGCCCGCCGAACGCGGCGGCCGGGAAGCCGCCGCCCATCACCTTGCCGAAGGTCATCAGGTCGGGGGCGACCCCGTCGACGCCGTACCAACCGGCCTTGGAGGTACGGAAGCCGGTCATCACCTCGTCGGAGATGTAGAGCGCGCCGTTCTTGGCGCACGCCTGCTTGAGCCCCTCGTTGAAGCCGGGGCGCGGCGGGACCACGCCCATGTTGCCGGGCGAGGCCTCGGTGATCACACAGGCGATCTCGCCCGGGTGGTTGTGGAACGCCTCCTGCACGGCCTGGAGGTCGTTGTACGGCAGCACGATGGTGTCGCCCGCCTGGGCGCCGGTGACGCCCGGGGTGTCGGGCAGCCCGAAGGTGGCGACCCCGGAGCCGGCGGCGGCCAGCAGAGCGTCCACATGGCCGTGGTAGCAGCCGGCGAACTTGATCACCTTGGCCCGGCCGGTGAAGCCGCGGGCCAGCCGGATCGCGGACATGGTGGCCTCGGTGCCGCTGGAGACCAGCCGGACCTGCTCGACCGGGGCGACCCGGGCCACGATCTCCTCGGCGAGCGCGACCTCGCCCTCACCGGGGGTGCCGAAGGAGGTGCCCCGGGCCACCGCCTCCTGCACGGCGGCGAGCACCTCGGGGTGCGAGTGCCCGAGGATCATCGGGCCCCAGGAGCACACCAGGTCGACATACTCGCGGCCATCGGCGTCGGTGAGGTACGGACCGGCGCCGGACACCATGAACCGGGGCGTTCCGCCCACGGCCCGGAAGGCACGCACGGGCGAGTTCACCCCGCCGGGCGTCACGCGCGAGGCGCGGTCGAACAGCGTCTGGGAGACGGGAGCTTCGTATGGATACGGCACTTTGGTCCTGACCTGCGAGTTCGATGGGACGAAACGATGTTTCCCGAGGTTCCGGGATTCCGGGGGCTTCCACTGCTCCGGGTCCCGGGGTTTTCCGCGACAACGCGATGATGTCACCGAGCACCCGGCCGGCCGGCCGCACCTCCGCGGCCGCCGGAGCGACCGACGTCGCGGGCGGCGCCGTGACCGGTACCGGGCCCGCCACCGATCGTGGCGCCGCCCACGTCATGGCACTGCCCACGGCATCACTTACGACACCTACGACATGACTTGCGGCATTCCTGCCATATCAGGGGCGGCACGACGGCGGGGCACCGGCCCTCCGCGTCTGCGAAACTGGGGCGTCATAGGGAAAGCTCACGGAATCCATGGTGGCAGAGGGCCGGGCGTTCTCGCGGACAGGTGTTTCACCACCCGCCCGTGGGGGAGGTCACTGTCACGATGATCGGGTTGCGCGGCGGGGTCCGCGAGTGGTCGGGTGGAGATATGCATCGCGGTGGCGGACTGGGCGAGGGGACCGACGACCTGGGTCCCGAGCCGGCCCGGCGGGGTAAGCACCGACGCGAGCGGGACGAGCCCGTAGGAAACAAGGGGGGCCGGTTGGGGGTCACCTACAAATACTTCGGCGCACCCAACGGCGCCACCGCCGCCCGGGTGCCCATCTCCATGCGCCCCGAGGAACTCGGCGGCGACGAGCTGGGCATGGGCGGCATGTTCACCAAGATCAAGCCGGAGACCATAGCCGCGATGGTGCTGACCGGTATTCAGGGCATGCCCCTGCACCGGGTGCCCCCGCTGGAACTGGTGGTGCTGCACCCGGACTACGCGGTGGTCAAGCTCCCCACGACCACGGTCGACCCGCTGCGCGGCGTCGGCGAGGAGTCGGTGGGCGCCGCCGCCTTCATCTGGTCCACCGTCCCCGACCGCGGCGGCCCCCGGGACGCCTTCAACGTCTACCGCCTGCTCCATGAGTGGCAGGACTTCTCCGTCCGCCTCCACGAAGCCGGCCACCAGCCCTACTGCCTCGTCTGGCCCTGACCCCGACGCGAAAGCCCCGCCCTCCCGCCCTCCGGGGACCCGGAATCCTCCGGAGGCGCCCCGGCGCACACTGCTGCCGACGAGCGCCGTCGCGCCGCTGACCGAGCCGTCCCGTCCGGAACACCCGTACGGCGCCCCGGACGGGACGGCTCGGACCGCCCCGGACGGGGCGCGCCGTACAGGACGCGCGCCGGTGCCCCGGGCGGAGGTTCTCCCGGTCAGCCGTCGGACAGGGTGGAGAGGCGGCCGGCGAGGGCGCGGAAGAAGTGGGCGTAGGCGGCCGGGCTCGGCGGGGTCTCCGGGTTCCAGGGCTCGACCGGGACGCCCGCGAACCGGCCCTCCGGCACCGGCTGGGCGTTGGCGCGGTTGTCGGCCAGCACCAGGTCGGGGCGGAGGCCGGCCGCGTGGTCCCAGTCGGTGGTGAGCCAGCCGGTGCCCGGGCCGGGGCCGGGGTCCAGCAGCCGGACGCCGAGGCCCGCCAGGTGGCGCAGCTCCGGCCAGGCCTCGGGCCGCGCCAGGTGCACCTGGCCGGATCCCGCGCCGGAGAGGGCCAGCACCCGTGCCCCGCCCGCCCCGGCACCGGCGCCCAACAGTGCCTCGGCCGCCGCCAGTTCCGCGGCGCCACCGGGTTCGGGCGCGGTCCCGTCCCGCAGGCCGGCCGCCAGCTCGCCGAAGCGGGCGAGGATCGCCGGCAGCGGGGCCCCGCCCACCGAGAGCGCCACCAGCGGCACCCGGCGGGGCCGCTCCAGGGCGTACGGGCTCTTCTCGTCGTACGTCAGGTCCACCACCAGGTCCGGGGACGCCGCCAGGAGCGCCTCCTCGGTGAGGTCCTTGCCCGGCCCGAGGTACGGCACCCCCGCCGCCGCCAGCGCGCCCGACTTGGCCGGATCCAGGCGGCCGTCGTCATGCCCGGAGCCGTACACCGCCACCGGGCGTATGCCCAGGTCGTCCAGGGCGGCGCCCGCTCTCGCGTAGGCCACCACCCGTACGGGCACGCGATCCGTCCGTACCGCTTGCCCCGTGTCGTCCGTGAACTCCCACACAGCCACCGCTCCCTCAGTTGGCCGGACTTCACCCCCCACCTTTGTCCGGATACCACATCCGCACAAGACCGCCTCGCGCCGCGTTCACGCTCGCCCCCGGCATGTGCCGGAAGCATGAACTGCCCCCGACCCGCTCCGGCCGGTCCGGCAGAGGCGTGCCCGCCAGCGGACGGAGGCACCCCGGGCCGATCCACTCACGCTCATCAACGTCCTTACGACGCAGGTGGTTTGATGACGGCGGAGGCGCGGGAGCAGACCACCGGACGCGGTACCGGCCGTCCCCGCCGGCTCCCGGACCGGCAGGTGCCGGGGGCAGATACCGGAATGCACGCGACCGCCCGGGCAGCCGGGGTGCGACCGTGGCCGCCGGGCCGGCGCATATGGCCTGGAGGCCCTGGTCGGAGCAGTGGCATGCTGGCGCCGTGAACGGACCGGAGATCCAGATCAGTTTCGCGCCCGGCCTGGGCCTCTTCGTCGCGGCCCCGCGCCGGACCGGCCGCAGCGCGGTGGTCACCGACGGCGCCTCCACCCTCGGCCATGTGGTCGAGTCACTGGGGGTCCCGCTGACCGAGGCGGGCACGCTGCTGGTGGACGGCCGGCCGGTCACCACCGCCCACATCCCCGCCGCCGGGGAACGGGTCGAGGTGCTCGGGGTCGACCGCCCGCAGCCGGTGCCGGGTGCCCCGCTGCGGTTTCTGCTCGATGTGCACCTGGGCACCCTGGCGCGCCGGCTCCGGCTGCTCGGCGTGGACGCCGCGTACGAGAGCGAGGACATCGGGGACGGCGCGCTGGCCGCCCTCTCGGCCCGGGAGCGGCGGGTGATGCTCTCCCGGGACCGGGGGCTGCTGCGCCGCCGGGAGCTGTGGGCGGGCGCGTACGTCTACAGCGACCGCCCCGACGAGCAACTGCGCGACGTGCTGGAGCGGTTCGCCCCGCCGCTCACCCCCTGGTCCCGCTGCACCGCCTGCAACGGGGAGCTGGCGGTGGCCGAGAAGGAGGCGGTGGTGGAGCGCCTGGAACAGGGCACCCGGCGCACCTATGACGTCTTCGCCCACTGCCCCCGCTGTGAGCGGGTCTACTGGCGCGGCGCCCACCACGCCCGGCTCCAGGCCATCGTGGCGGAGGCCGTCCGCGACTTCGGCGCCAACACCCCCCGCACGCCCTGAACCACCCGGGGCCCACCACCCGCCTCCCTCCGGGTCCGCCCCGGCTCCGCCCGGGTGCCTATCCTGGCCGCGTACCGGCCCGGCACCGGTCCGCCGTCCCGTCCGTCCGCCAGCCAGTTAGTCAGCCAGTCAATTCAGTCAGTCAGTCGCCCATTTCCCGCGCGAGGAGTGCCCCATGACCGCCGCCCCGTCCGCCGACGCCACCGCCACCGGCCCGGCCACCGCCACGGATCCGGCCTCCGGCCCGGCGACCGGCCAGGCCTCCGGCGGCGGGCCGGTCGCCGTGGTCACCGGAGCGAGCAGCGGCATCGGCGCCGCCACGGCCCGGCAGCTCGCGGCGGCGGGGCACCGGGTGGTGCTGACCGCCCGGCGCGCGGACCGGATCGAGGCGCTGGCGGCGGAGCTGACCGAGGCGGGCCGCCGGGCCACCGCGTACCCGCTGGACGTCACCGACCGGGCGGCCGTCGACGCCTTCGCGGCCACGCTCGACCGCTGCGACCTGCTGGTCAACAACGCGGGCGGCGCGCTCGGCGCGGACCCGGTGGCCACCGGCGACCCCGAGGACTGGCGCCGGATGTACGAGGTGAACGTGCTCGGCACGCTCCATCTGACCCAGGCGCTGCTGCCCGCCCTCACCGCGAGCGGCGCGGGCACCGTGGTCGTGGTCTCCTCCACCGCCGCGCACGCCAGCTACGAGGGCGGCGCCGGATATGTGGCCGCCAAGAACGGGGCCAGGGTGCTGGCAGAGACGCTCCGGCTGGAGATCGTCGGCACGCCGGTCCGGGTGATCGAGATCGCTCCCGGCATGGTCAGGACCGAGGAGTTCGCCACCACCCGCTTCCGGGGCGACACCGAGAAGGCGGCGAAGGTGTACGCGGGCGTGGCCGAGCCGCTCACCGCCGACGACGTGGCCGACACCATCACCTGGGCGGTGACCCGCCCCGCCCACGTCAACATCGACCTGCTGGTCGTCCGCCCCCGCGCCCAGGCGTCCAACAGCAAGGTCCACCGCGAGCTGTGAACCCGCCGCCGAGCGCGTACGACCGGTGACCGGCGAGCGCCGGCCCCCGACCGGCGAGCACGCGTGAACGGCAGGGTGGTAGCCGGTCGCCCTGCCGTTCGTACGCGCGCCCTGCTCTTCGTACGCGTCCTCAGCCCTTCACACACACCAGCTGCCGCAGCTTGGCCACCACCTCGACCAGATCCCGCTGGCGGTCGATGACCTGCTCGATCGGCTTGTACGCGGCCGGGATCTCGTCCACCACCCCGGAGTCCTTGCGGCACTCGACGCCTCGGGTCTGGTCCGCCAGGTCCTGGGCGGTGAACCGGCGCTTGGCCGCGTTCCGGCTCATCCGGCGGCCGGCCCCGTGCGAGGCCGAGTTGAACGACGCCGCGTTGCCGAGCCCGCGGACGATGTACGACCCGGTGCCCATCGACCCCGGGATGATCCCGTAGTCGCCGGAGCCCGCCCGGATCGCGCCCTTCCGGGTGACCAGCAGGTCCATCCCCTCGTACCGCTCCTCCGCCACGTAGTTGTGGTGGCAGGAGATGACCGGCTCGTAGGTGACCCGCGCCTTGCGGAACTCCCGGCGCACCACGTCCTGGAAGAGCGCCATCATGATCGCGCGGTTGTACCGGGCGTACTCCTGCGCCCAGAACAGATCGTTCCGGTACGCCGCCATCTGCGGGGTGTCCGCGACGAAGACCGCCAGGTCCCGGTCGACCAGCCCCTGGTTGTGCGGGAGCTTCCGGGCCTCCCCGATGTGGTACTCGGCCAGCTCCTTGCCGATGTTCCGCGAACCGGAGTGCAGCATCAGCCAGACCGCGCCGCTCTCGTCCAGGCAGAACTCGATGAAGTGGTTGCCGCCGCCCAGCGAGCCCATCTGCTTGGCCGCCCGCTCCCGGCGGAACCGGACCGCCTCGGCGATACCGTCGAACCGGGACCAGAAGTCGTCCCAGCCGGCCGTCGGGAAGCCGTGCAGCCGCCGGGGGTCGACCATCTCGCCGTGCATCGAGAAGCCGACCGGGATGGCCTCCTCGATCTTCGAGCGCAGCCGCGACAGATCGCCCGGGAGGTCGTTGGCGGTCAGCGAGGTCTTCACCGCCGACATTCCGCAGCCGATGTCCACACCGACCGCCGCCGGGCAGACCGCGCCCTCCATGGCGATCACGGAACCGACCGTGGCGCCCTTGCCGTAGTGCACGTCGGGCATCACGGCCAGCCCCTTGATCCAGGGCAGGGTGGCCACATTGCGCAACTGCTGGAGGGCGCCGTCCTCCACCGTCGCCGGGTCCGCCCACATACGGATCGGCACCCGGGCGCCGGGCATCTCGGTGTACGACATAATTCCTCAGTTCCCCCGGAAAACGATAAAAACGTTGATCACGGCACATACCGGTGCGAAGGCCGCGAAGAAGGTGGCGGCCCGGCAGCGACGGCAGCACGTGCGATACACATTGTGTCCGCCGGGCCCGCCCCGGCGGCAACCGGTTTTCGCGTCGCCCCACGGGGCTCGCGGCGGCCCGCGGGACTTCGGAGCGGCTCCCGGCCACCCCGGGTGACCTGCGGCGACGCGCCGCGAGTAAGGGACGATCCGGGGTGGCGTGGAGCCACCGGCGGCCGTCCGCCGTCCTTACCGGTGCACCGCGCTCGCGCGGAGCGCCGATCATGGTGCGACACGGAACACAAGCGAACATGTCGGCCGCGGTGACCCGCTGTGGCAATCAGTGGCAATCAGTGGCGATCAGTGGCATTCGGTGAAAGGAGCCCCGGACGTGCGGCGAAGGGCATGGGCGTACGGACCCGGTGTGGTGGCCCTCCTGATGGCGTTCACCGCCGGTGTCACCGGCTGCACCGCCGGATCCGGCGACACCGGCGGCACCGGTGACGCCAAGGGCGGCGGCCCGGCCCAGGCGGCGGCGCCCCCCGGTAAGTACCGCACGCTCTACGAGCCCTGCGGCTCGGTCGACCCCGTCACCCTCCGCGACCTGCTCCCGGCCGCCGCGCTGCTCTCGCCGGAGCAGCAGGAGCGGATCTACCGGGGCTCGCCGGCCGTGACGTACGACACCGACCGCCGCGCCGGCTGCGGCTGGAAGGCGGACGGCCCGGACGCCTCGCACCAGCTGACCCTGGACTTCGAGCGGGTCGTCTCCTACGACCCGAACGTCAGCGACGACGACCGGGCCCAGCAGGTCTACAGCCAGAAGGCGACCGCCGCCGGCTTCCCCGCCGACCCGGCGAACCCTGCGGCCCCGGACGGGCCCGCCGGTCCGGGCGCCCCGTCGGGCCCGGCGGCGCCCTCCGGGTCCGCCGCCCGGCCCGGCCCGGCCCCCTCCGCCCATGCCCCGGCCCCGGGCAGCGCCGCCTCCCCGGCCGGGCACGCCCCGTCCACCGCGCCGTCCGCGCCCGGCACTCCGGCGTCGCCCTCGTCCGGCGCCCCCGGCACGCTCCCGGGCCTGGAGCCCCGGCTGCTGGCCGACCTGGGGGACGCGGCGTTCATCGACGACGTGCTGAGCCGCGCCGGTTCGACCGCCCAGCACCGCACCGTGAGCGTGGTGTTCCGCACATCCAATGTCGTCGTCACCGTCACCTACGGCGAGCAGCCGGCCCGGATCACCGAGGTGCCGGACAGCAAGGAACTCCAGGAAAAGGCCCAGGGCCTGGCCCGAAAGCTGGCCGACCGGTTCGACGAGTAGCCGCTCGCCGGGCGTGCTCCCGGCCCCGCCCGGCGACCCGCGCCCGGCCCGCCGCCTCCCCCGGGCACGTACCCGGTCGGGCTACCGTGGCCGGGCCGGACCCGACTCGTACGACAGGTGATCGTCCAGCCGAACGACCAGACGAACGAACGACTGAACGACTGACTGAACGATCAACTGAACGACAAACGCCAAGTGACCGACTGAAGGAACCATGCAGCGATCAGCTCCGCGACTCACCCGCATACTCGCCTGCGCCGCCGTACCGGTGATGCTCGTCGTCGCCGGTTGCTCCTCGGACTCGGACGGCAAGAGCGAGGCCAAGCCGGAGTCCTCCGCCTCCACCGCCGCCACCGGAACGGCGCCCGAGGCCACGCCCTCCGAGAAGCCCGTCGAGCCCGCGAAGTACACCAAGCTGCCCGAGCCCTGCAAGGCGATCTCCGCGAAGACGATCGAGGAGCTGGTGCCGGACGTCAAGGACAAGGCCGGCACCCCCGGCAAGTCCTCCGACGTGACCAGCCGGGGCAGCTGCTCCTGGAACGGCCTGGAGGACAAGGGCGTCGACGGCTCGCAGTACCGCTGGCTGGACATCTCCGTCCTGCGGTACGACTCCGAGCAGTCGCTGGGCAGCGGCGAGAAGCGCGCCCAGGACAGCTACGCCAAGGAGGTCGCCAAGGTGAAGGCGTCCGAGGGCGCCACCCAGGTGAAGACCTCCCCGGCGAAGGGCGTCGGCCAGGACGCGACCGCCATCGCCTACGGCCTCAAGAAGACCGGTGAGGACTTCCGTTACGCGGCGATCGTGACCCGCGCGGAGAACACCGTGATCACCGTCTCCTTCAACGGCGCCGGCTACGCGGGCGCCGACACCCCGGCCTCCTCCGAACTGATGGAGGGCACCGTCAAGGCCACCAAGGAGGCCGTCGCGGCCGTGGCCGCGGCCAACAAGTAGGACCCGGCCGACACGACCGGAGCCCGGCGCCCTCCCCAGGACGCCGGGCTCCGGTCGTACCCACGCTCGTACGAGTGCTCGCACAGGCCCTCGTACGAGTCGCACCACTCCCCCAGCGGCGGCCCGGCCGTACGACCGGGCCTCAGAACCGCTCGATCTCCTCGCCGTCCGGGATCTGGTAGCAGCCCGAGACGACCATCACTTCGAGCTTGGCCGGCTTGGTCGACAGGGCGGTGATCTGCACGCTGTGCTTCTTCGCGTCGTTGTCCGCCGTGAGGGCCAGGTTCTTGTTCTTGCTGGTGTCCCGGCCGTACTCCACGACCTTCCAGCCGTGCTGGGGCAGTTCGTCCTTCAGCCGTTCCACCACCGCGTCGAGGTCCGTGGGGGACGCCGGAGTGAGGGTCCACGGATGGAAGACCGTGAAGTACTTCTCCCGGTCCTTGCCCGAGCACCCCGAGACCCCGGCACCGACCTGGGACGACTTCCCCTTGACGCCGATCAGGTCGTACAGCTCGCTGGAGACCTTCTCCGCCTTGTCCGCGGCGTCGGAGGACGTACTGGTACCGGCGGACGGAGTGTCCCCGGACCCTTTCGCATCGGTCATGCTGCATCCCGTGAGAGTGGTGACGGCGAGGGACAGGAGGAGCGCCGGAGCGCCGAGTCTGATTTTCACGTTGGAGCCTCGATAGGTTCGGTCCGGGCCTGAGCGCGGGCGGGACCGGTCGTCGGATACGTCACATACGCGGCTGCTCCTACTTCAGCTGCCCCCAGTTGACGGGCGGCGCCTTCATCCTCACCTGGTCGTCCTGGCCCACGACCACATGAGCCTGGTTCCGCAGGCTCAGGGTGTTCTCGTCCCAGTAGTCGCTGTGACCTTCCGTGTCCGTGTCCATCTGGTGGGCCCCGAAGCGCTGGTCGCTGGGGATGGCCCAGGGACCGTCCCAGTCCGTCCCGCCGTGCCCGTAGCGGCCGATGTCGGGGACCGGGTCGCCGTCCGCCTCCTCGTTCCACACATGCCCCTTGGGCACGTCCATCTGCTCGGCCTTGGGGACCTGGACACCGGGACTGCCCGCGAGGACCACATCGTCGGCGTTGAGGTCTCCCTGCCGGGCGGCCGAGCCGATCAGCGTGGTGCCGTAGGAGTGGCCGATCGCGGTGCGGTGCGGCTCCGAGTCGCCCGTGTGCGACACGTCGAGCCCGTCCATGAACCGGTTGTACGCGGGCGCCCCGTCATTGGCGTAGTGGCTGAACGGCGAGTCGAACACGATGTCCTGGGGTGCGTCGTAACCCAGCCAGGTGATCGTCGACACCGGCCCCTTGTCCTGCGCCGCCGCCACCCGCCAAAGGTTGCCCATCCGGTCGATGTCACCGCCGACGCTGCCGAGCTTCGACGTCGTACCCGGCACGTAGACGGCCTGGTGGGCGGCGGTGTCGGGGTTGCCGTTGGCCACGATCGCCCGTCCGTTGCCCTCCGGGCTGAAGCCCAGCAGATACGCCTCGGGCAGCCCTCGCTCACCGGTCGCGCCGAGACGCTTCTGGATGCTCTTCATCCCGTCGACCGACGACTGGAGCGCGTCATGACGGGCCCCGTACGTGTTGCGCCACTCGATCCACTCCGGGTTGTCGATCCTGACCGGTATCCCGTTGGCGCCGGGGATCATCCGGTAGGTGTGCAACGGCTCCGGCGGGATGGCGTCCAGCTTGAGCTGGTACTCCCCCTGCTTCCCGGCCAGCACCATCCGGTTGGCCTCGTCCCGGACCGGCGAGGGCAGCCCGTCGAGCCCGCCCACGGTATCGGGGCGGAGCGACACCCAGGCCGCCCGCTCCTCGGGGCTGAGCTTCTTCCACCAGGCCGCGTTGTCCTTGGGGGCGCCGTCCTTGGGCGGCTGCGGCAGCGAGTCCAGATAGCTCTTGCCCGCCTCCTGGACCCCGCTCGCGTCGGACCGGGTGTCGGCCCAGTCCCGGTCGGAGACCTTGAGGTCGTCGTCGGCCTTGAGCGCCCGGAGCTTCGGCGCCCACCGGCCGTCCGCCTCCCCGGCGTCCCGGACGGCCTCGGCGACCCGGTCGGCGTACGCGTGCGCCTTGCCGAAGTACGGGTTCGGGTGGATGTTGGCGGCCTGGCGATCCAGCGCGTCGGAGGTGGGGGTGCCCGGCAGGGAGCTGCCGGTGACGGTGCCGCCCTCGGTGTCCTTCTCCGCGCCCGGCTTGCGGCCCGCCGGATAGCTGACGGAGCCGTCCGGGTTGACCGTGCACCCGTCGGCCGCCGCGTCCTCGATCGCCGCCTCCAGCTTGCGCTTGGCGGCGGCCATGTCGAAGGCGAACCCGTCGAGCGCCGCGGCGGCGAGCCCGCACTCCGTCTGGGCGTAGTGGAAGTTCTTGGCCAGCTCTCCGAGTTCCGTCAGCGCGGCATTCGCCGTCTTGCCCGTGAGCTGCTTGCGGATTCCGGCGGAGATCCGGTCCAGGATCGCGTCCTTGGCGGCCGAGGCGGCGTCACCGGCGGCGCGGTAGCCGGTGGCCGCCTGCTCGTACTCGGCCGGCTTGAACGTCTTGAGCGTCGCGAAGTCCATGGGCCCGGATCACCGACCCTTGCCCTGGCCGCCGACCGCCTCGGTGTCCTTGTACTGGGCCTTCACCTTGCCCAGCTGCTCCCGGAGCCGCTCGTCCGGCTCGGACAACTGGTGCCCCGACGCCTCCAGCAGGCCGCCGAGCCCGCCGCACCGCTTCCGTACGTCTCCGAGGTACCGCTTCCAGGAGTCGTACAGCTCCTGCTGCGCCGCCGCGCTCTGGACCCCGGCACCGTCCCCGAGCCCGGTCTGGCCGTCGCTCAGGGCGGTCAGCGCCTTGCCGATCGGCTCGTCGAGGCGCTTGAGCTCCCCGCCCGCCGTCGCCCACACCTTCTTGTCCGACCGCAGGTCACCGGCCGGACCGCCCGAACCGCCAGGACCTCCGCCGGGACTGGCCGGCATCTGGTTCAGCCGCATCCCCGTCGACCCCCGGGCCGCCGCGTCCGACTTGAGCTGCTCCCACTCGTCCCAGGCCATCCGTCTTCCCCGTTCCCCGTTGTTCCCGTCACCGGTTTCCCCTTGCGGTTTCCCGTCCGCGGTTCGCGGTGTTCCGCTTCGGGCTGTCCGCTGCCGGCTCTCCGTTCCCGGCTTCCGCTGCCGGCCGTGCGTTTCCGCTCTCCCGTCCTCACGGACCGGCTGTCCCGCCCTCCTCACGCCGCCGGCCCGCGGTGATCGCCCAGGACGGCGGTGAGCCGGCTCCGCGGGCGACCCGGCGATCTTAGTAGCACGAGCAAAACACCCGCTCCTCCGTCGAACGCGGAAGCGGGCAGGCGCGGACGGACACCCCCTCCGGACGGGGAGCGGGCGGGGCACGAACGCGGAACCCGTCACTCCCCCGGAGGAGGAACATCCCGAACGCATGTGCCAGGCTTTGCCTGTCGGACACACAGGGAGGGGTCGCGGGAACCGCGATGCAACTGACACGCACACACAAGGTCTTGATCGGCGTGGTCATCGCCGGTGCCCTGGTCATCGCCGGTATCGGCTTCGCGGGTTCGTACGCCGCCGTGCGCGAACTCGCGCTCTCCAAGGGCTTCGGCGACTTCTCCCTGGTCTTCCCGATCGGCATCGACGCCGGTATCTGTGTCCTGCTCGCGCTCGATCTGCTGCTCACCTGGCTCCGGATCCCGTTCCCGCTGCTGCGTCAGACGGCCTGGCTGCTGACCGCCGCCACCATCGCCTTCAACGGCGCCGCCGCCTGGCCCGATCCGCTGGGCGTCGGCATGCACGCCGTGATCCCGGTGCTCTTCGTGGTCGCCGTGGAGGCCGCCCGGCACGCGGTCGGCCGGATCGCGGACATCACGGCCGACAAGCACATGGAGGGCGTCCGGCTCACCCGCTGGCTGCTCTCCCCGGTGCCCACCTTCCGGCTCTGGCGCCGGATGAAGCTGTGGGAGCTGCGCTCGTACGAGCAGGTCATCAAGTTGGAGCAGGACCGGATGATCTACCAGGCCCGGTTGCAGGCCCGCTTCGGCCGGGCCTGGCGCCGCAAGGCCCCGGTGGAGGCGCTGATGCCGCTGCGGCTGGCCAAGTTCGGCGTGCCGCTGGCCGAGACGGCTCCGGCCGGGCTGGCGGCGGCGGGCGTGGAGCCGGTGCTGCTGCCCCCGGGACCGCGACCGGCCGGCCGGCAACCGGACCCCGCCGCCCTCCCGGCGCGCCCCCGGCACCAGGACGGACCCGCCACCGCGCCGGGCCCGGACCTCGCGAAGGCCCCGGCCGGCCACGGACCGGCGAGCGGCGCCCGGGCCGGCGCTGCCCGCCCCGTCGGCCCGGGCGCCGCCCCGGCCGCCGGCCCGGCCGCCGGCCCCGCCGGTGAGCGGCCGGCCGAACACCCCCGGCCCGCCGAGGAGTCCGGGCCCCAGCAGCACCCGGAGGGCGGACCGGAGTACGGCCCCGAGCTTTCGCCGACCGACCACGAGAGCCCCTGGTTCGCCACGCCGCACCCGGGCCAGGAGCGTTCGTACGAGGGCGCCTACGACCCCTCGTACGACCCCGGCACCGAGCCCGCCCCGCCCACCGGTCCCGGCCCGCTCCCCGCGCACGAGGGCCCGGCGGCCTCCGGGCCCGACGCCCCGGCGGAGCCGGCCGGCCCGGCGCGCCCGGCCGGCCCGGCGGCCGCTGCCGGACCGGACCGCCCGGCGGAGCGGCCCGAGAGCCCCGGCGCCGAGCAGGAGTTCATCGACCGGGCCTACGAGGTGTACCGGATCTACGCCGACCGCAACCGGGCCTTCCCGAGCGCCGAGGAACTGGAACCCCACCTCCGGGACGCCGAGGTCCACCACCCGAACGGCTCGGTCCTGCTGCGCCGGCTGCTCCCCGGCTTCCAGCGCCGCGTCGAGGAGGAGCAGGAGGCCGAGCACATCGCCTGACCCTCGTGCCGCGCCGCCGGGAAGGCGCTCCCGCGGCGGGAAGACACAGCGATGGCCCGCAGCGGGACGACACGGCGATGGCCTGAGGCGGGACAGCACAGCGGTGGCCCACGGCGGAAAAACACAGCGGTGGGGCGCGGCCCCCGGCCACGCCCCACCGCTCATCGCTCATCGCTCATCGCTGTCCGGGCCCCGCACGCGGCGGCCCGGACCTCACCTCACGACCTCACGCCCCCAGCAGCAGCCGCACCCGGTCCGCGCCGACGGCCAGCAGCAGGGTGGGCAGCCGGGGCCCCGTCTCCCGCCCGACCAGCAGCCGGTAGAGCAGCGCGAAGAACGTCCGCTGGGCCACCTTCAGCTCCGGGGTCGGCTTGGCCTCCGGGTCGAGCCCGGCCATCACCTTCGGCACCCCGTAGACCAGCGTGGTCAGCCCGTCCAGCGACCAGTGGCTGTCCAGTCCCTCCACCAGCAGCCGCAGCGACTCCCGGCCCTCGTCGTCCAGCGAGCCCAGCAGCTCGGCGTCCGGCTCGGAGCGGACGATCGTGCGCTGCTCGGCCGGCACCTGCGTGGAGATCCAGCTCTCCGCACGGTCCAGCCGGGGCCGCGCCTCGTCCAGCGAACCGAGCGGGTTCGCCGGGTCCAGCTCGCTCAGGATGCGCAGGGTCTGCTCGTCGTGCCCGCCCGTGATGTCCACCACCGACGCCAGCGTCCGGTACGACAGCGGGCGCGGCGTGCGCGGCAGCTCACCGGCGGCCGTGCGCACCGCCCGGGAGTGGGCGGCGGCGTCGGCCGGCAGCACCGAGCCGTCCGCGACCTTGCCCTCCAGCTTGTCCCACTCGTCGTACAGCCGCTGGATCTCCTGGTCGAAGGCGATCTTGAACGCCTGGTTGGGCCTGCGGCGCGCGTACAGCCAGCGCAGCAGCGGCGCCTCCATGATCTCCAGCGCGTCGGCCGGGGTGGGCACGCCGCCCTTGGAGGAGGACATCTTCGCCATCCCGGAGATGCCCACGAACGCGTACATCGGGCCGATCGGCTGCACCCCGTCGAACACCTCGCGCACGATCTGGCCGCCCACCACGAAGGAGGAGCCGGGCGAGGAGTGGTCCACGCCACTGGGCTCGAAGATCACGCCCTCGTACGCCCAGCGCATCGGCCAGTCGACCTTCCAGACCAGCTTGCCGCGGTTGAACTCGCTCAGCTTCACCGTCTCCGTGAAGCCGCACCGGCAGGTGTACGACAGCTCGGTGGTCTCGTCGTCGTACCCGGTGACGGCGGTCAGGTCCTTCTCGCACCGCCCGCAGTAGGGCTTGTACGGGTAGTAGCCGCCGGCGCCGCCCGAGCCGTCGTCCTCGCTCGCCGCGCCGGAGCCCTCGGCCGCCTCCAGCTCGGCCTCGTCCACCGGCTTCTGCTGCTTGGCCTGCTTCGGCTTGCCGGTCGCCTTGTCCTTGGTGCGGTACCGGTCGAGGATCGCGTCGATCGCGCCCCGGTGCCGCATGGCGTGCAGGATCTGCTCGCGGTACGCGCCCGAGGTGTACTGCGCGGTCTGGCTGATCCCGTCGTACTCGACGCCCAGCTCGGCGAGCGAGGCGGTCATCGCGGCCTTGAAGTGCTCCGCCCAGTTCGGATGGGCCGAGCCGGCCGGGGCCGGGACCGAGGTCAGCGGCTTGCCGATGTGCTCCGCCCAGGACTCGTCCACACCCTGGACCCCGGCCGGCACCTTCCGGTACCGGTCGTAGTCGTCCCAGGAGATCAGGTGACGGACCTCGTGACCGCGCCGCCGGATCTCGTCCGCGACCAGGTGCGGGGTCATGACCTCGCGGAGATTGCCCAGGTGGATGGGACCGGACGGCGACAGACCGGAGGCGACGACGACCGGTTTCCCAGGCGCACGACGCTCCGACTCGGCGATGACCTCGTCCGCGAAACGGGAGACCCAGTCGGTCTCGGTGCTGCTCTGAGCCACGGTCGGCACGTTCTTGGTTCCTCTGGATGCTCGGGGGATCTCGAAGGGCTGGCGTACGCCATTCTCCCAGACGGAACAACCTCGGCCGAGGTTGTCCACAGACCGAGGTTGTCCACAGCCGGAGGAGCCCGAGGGCCGGAGAGCCGGAGAGCCCGAAGAGCCGACGGACGCGCCGCCACCCAGGCACCCAGGCACCCAGGCACGACAACGGACACACGGGCACATGGGCACATGGGCACACGGGCACGGCAGCCACACAGGCACACGACAAAGGGTTTGCGCACGCGTGGGAGAATCACGAGACAGGTGCCACCCCGATCGCCCCGCGATCACCGGCACCGCCCGCAGACCGCACCACTGACAGGAACGGAAGCACATGGCCTCGGTCCCTTCCCTCGCTTCGACCGTGCAGCAGCGCCTCGCGGACGCCCTCTCGGCAGCCCTGCCGGAGGCCGGTTCCGCCGACCCGCTGCTGCGACGAAGCGACCGGGCCGACTTCCAGGCCAACGGCATCCTGGCGCTGGCCAAGCGGCTCAAGGGCAACCCCCGCGAGCTGGCCGGCCAGGTCGTGGACGCCATCCCGGCCAATGACGAGCTGCGGGAGATCGAGGTCTCCGGGCCCGGCTTCCTCAACATCACCGTCTCCGACCGGGCGATCACCAGCACCCTGGCCGCCCGCGCCGCCGACGACCGCCTCGGCGTGCCGCACGCCGCGAAGACCGGCACCACGGTGATCGACTACGCCCAGCCGAACGTGGCCAAGGAGATGCACGTCGGCCATCTGCGGTCGGCCGTCATCGGTGACGCCATGGTGAAGATCCTGGAGTTCACCGGCGAGCAAGTGATCCGCCGTCACCACATCGGCGACTGGGGCACCCAGTTCGGCATGCTCATCCAGTATCTGATCGAGCACCCGCACGAGCTGGACCACAAGACCGGCCCGGAGGACTCGGCCGCCTCCGGCGAAGAGGCGATGTCCAACCTCAACCGGCTCTACAAGGCGTCCCGCGCCCGCTTCGACTCCGACGAGGAGTTCAAGGCGCGCAGCCGGGACCGGGTGGTGGCCCTCCAGTCGGGCGACGAGGAGACCCTCGCGCTCTGGCAGCGGTTCGTGGACGAGTCGAAGATCTACTTCTACTCGGTCTTCGGCAAGCTCGACATGGAGATCGACGACCCGGACGTGGTCGGTGAGTCCGGCTACAACGACATGCTGGACGAGACCTGCCGCCTCCTTGAGGAGGCCGGGGTCGCCGTCCGCTCCGAAGGCGCGCTCTGTGTCTTCTTCGACGATGTCAAGGGCCCGGACGGCAACCCGGTCCCGCTGATCGTCCGCAAGTCGAACGGCGGCTACGGCTACGCCGCCACCGACCTCTCGGCCATCCGTGACCGGGTCCACCACCTCAAGGCCGACACCCTTGTCTATGTGGTGGACGCCCGGCAGTCCCTGCACTTCCGGATGGTCTTCGAGACCGCCCGCCGGATGGGCTGGCTGAACGAGGACGCGCACGCCGTCCAGCTCGCCTTCGGCACGGTGCTCGGCAAGGACGGCAAGCCGTTCAAGACCCGTGAGGGCGAGACCGTCCGGCTGGTCGACCTGCTGGACGAGGCGATCGACCGCGCCTCGGCCGTGGTGCGGGAGAAGGCCCAGGACCTGACCGAGGACGAGATCGCCGAGCGCGGGGCCCAGGTCGGCATCGGCGCGATCAAGTACGCCGACCTCTCCACCTCCGCCGCCCGGGACTACAAGTTCGACCTGGACCAGATGGTCTCGCTCAACGGCGACACCTCCGTCTACCTCCAGTACGCCTACGCCCGTATCCAGTCGATCCTGCGCAAGGCCGGCGACCGCCGCCCGGCCGCCCGGCCCGAGCTGGCGCTCGCCCCCGCCGAGCGCGCCCTCGGCCTGCACCTGGACCAGTTCGGGGAGACGCTGGCCGAGGTGGCGGAGTCGTACGAGCCCCACAAGCTGGCCGGCTACCTCTACCAACTGGCCTCGCACTACACGACGTTCTACGCCGAGTGCCCGGTCCTCAAGGCGGACACCCCGGAGCAGACCGAGAACCGGCTGTTCCTGTGCGACCTGACGGCCCGTACGCTCCACCAGGGCATGGCGCTCCTCGGTATCCGCACCCCCGAGCGCCTCTGACGCCTCCGGGCCCCGCGCCCCGGGCGGCAAGCCCGCCCAAGGCCCTCGGCCACGGCAACAGGCCCCTCCGGCACGACCATCGCGTCCGCCGGAGGGGCCGTCGTCATGCGCCGCCATGCCCCACCGGACAAAGGAATTGACCGAGCGCCGGGACTCGGCCCTCGACCGCGCCATCGGTGTCCTGCGTCACTCCCGGGCGTGGCGGCCTTCCGGGGGCCGCAGCGAGGGCAGCTTGAGCGAGGCGGAGCGGTGCTTGGCGTTCGCCTGCGGGATCTGGAGGAGCAGCACCGCCGCCACCAGGGGCAGGACGAGCAGAACGAGGGTCATCATCGCCGGTTCTTCCTTCCGTGGGTCGCGTCCGTACCTCTGCGCCTCACCCGATCCCCGCCGGGGAAACCCGCCCACCGCCTCCCGGGGTGGCATCCGCCCCGGCGCGTACCGGGAGCGCGGCTCTCCTCCCGGGCCAGCGAATCCTGCCCGTGAACCCGGCTCGGGAGCCCCCGGCCCGGAGTCCGGCCGCGCAACATTTCCTCGGAAAGGGTGATGTCTCGCACGCACTGCGCCCTGGCCCGGACCGTTGCCGCCGTGCAACGCTGTGGGGACACGAGACTGCTCCTCCCTGCCCGCCGAAGGCCGGTCGACGCCACTGACAGGACGGCGCCACAGGCAGGGCGGGGGCAGGGGCCCGGAAACAGCCCCCACCCCGGGTATCCGGCCCCGCCATCGACGGCCGGCCTCACCAGCCGGTTCGCTTTGGGCTCCGTACTCCCTGAGAGGGGACGCCCGATATGAACATCACCACCACGACCGACGGCACCACGGCCGAGATCACCCCGAACGAAGACATCGACTACACCAAGCTGTCCGAGATCCGTGCCGTCGTCGCCACCCTGCCCAGCACCGTCACCGATGTGACCTGGCGCATGGAGAACGCCCGCTTCATGGACATCGCCGGGCTGCATCTCCTCAACGACCAGCGCCGGGCCGCCCGCCGGCGGTGCGGCCGGCTCACCGTGACCGGTCTCCAGCCCCAGCCCCGGCGCCTGCTCGAAGTCGCGTCGGAGGTGTTCCCCGCCATGGACTGGGCGAGCTTCCTTCCGTCCGCCCCCAGCCCCGCCCGCGTCTGACCGAGCAGGCCGCCCGGGGGCCCGCCGCGCCGCCGACCGCACCCGCACCGTCCCGTCCCGCCGGCCGAATTCCCCGGCGCCCGGCGCCCGGCTCCTCCAGCCTTCCCCCATGACCTGGGGGGAGCTCGTCCGTGTGAGCCTCGGCCACGCGGCTCTGCACACCGCGTTGTTCACCGCCGTGGTCCTCGGCTCCCCCCTCTCTCCCGGGACGCCCCGCTCTCCGACTACCCGCCCGCCATCCAGCGGCGGTACGGCGAGCAGAGCCCCCGCGGCCGGCGCGTCGCCGCCCTCGCCGGGGTGCTCAACCCCCTGGTCTTCACGGCCGTTCCCGTCCTCGGGGTGCTCGATCTCCGTTCCCGTGCCGACGCGCCCCTGGGCTTCTGGCCCCCGTTCCTCCTCGGCGCCCCCGGCTTCCTCGCCGTCACCCTCTTCGACCTGCTGGTCATCGACCGGTGGCTTTCCGCACCGCCCGCCCCTGTTTCCCGGTGCTGCCAGGCACGGAGGACATGCCCGACTACCGCGACCGGGCCTTCCGCGTCCGCCAGTTGGTCCCCCGGGCCCGTTCCCTGGCCCCTGGTCCTGATCCCCGGCTACGACGCCCTCGTCGGCGCCCTCAGCTGCCTCGCCGAAGCCCTGGGGGCCTGAACTCCCGCCCGCCCCGCCGCGTCTCTCCATGCCCTGGTGACCGGAAGGCCGGACGTGCGACCTTTTCCTGGGACGAGGCGCCGGGGTGGGCAGCCCGCCGTACCGCCGGTGAGCCCCGGGTGGCTTCTCCCGACCGCTGACCGTTCGGCAGGGGAGCGCGCATGCTGCGGGTGCACTTCACCGGTGACGACCTCGCCCGCGTCCGGGTGGCCACGGCCCCCGATCCCCTCTGGGAGATCACCAACAGCTTCCAGGTCCTCATGACCGAGGAGAACCCCCTGGCGTTCGGCGAGTGGCGGCGGCTCGTCCGGCCGGTGCTGCCCCCGGCCTGCCGGATGCTCGCCGCCCTGCTGCCGCCGCGCGGCTACTCGCCCGACTTCCTCACCCCGGACCCGGGCGGCTCCTCCGACCTGCCGGGCGCGCTCGACACCGTACTCAGCACGCCCAGGACCGTGCTGCGCCAGGATTTCGGCCGGCTCACCGCCGTCTCGCCCCGCCCCCTGCCCGCCGGCCTCCGACCGCTGGCCGAAGGCGATCCCGGGGCCCTGCGCCGGCTGGACGGCGTCCTCCGCGTCTACCACCGCCACGCGCTGGCCGGTTTCTGGCCGCAGATCCGCGCGCACATCGACGCCGACCTCGCCCTGCGCTCCCGGGCAGTACTGACGGGCGGCACGGAGGGGCTGCTGGCGAGCTTCCGCCCCGTGCTGCGCTGGCGGCCCCCGGTGCTGGAGAGCGACTACCCGGTCAGCAGGGAGCTGCGGCTCGGCGGGCGGGGTCTGCTGCTCCAGCCGTCCTTCTTCTGCGTCCGCAGACCCGTCACCCTCGCCGATCCCGGGCGGACCCCGGTCCTGGTCTACCCGATCCGGCACACCCCGGACTGGACCCGGGGCGGCGCCGTCCCGGGCTCCGCCGAACTGGGCGCCCTGCTCGGCCACACCCGGGCCGCCATCCTGGAGGACACCGTGACCGGTCGTACCACCGGCGAACTCGCCGCCCGGTTCGGCATCTCGGCGGCGGCGGTGAGTCAGCACACCGCCGTCCTGCGCCAGGCGGGGCTGCTGACCAGCGCACGCCACGGCCGCTTTGTGCTGCACACCATCACCCCGGCCGGAGTCAGCCTCCTGGAGAGCCCCTCGGGAAGTCCCCCGGTCTCCTCGCGACCCCGGGGCAACCGCCCGCACCCTTAAGCCAGGACTTCGGCATGTGGCGGCCCCGGCGTCCCCGCCCCCACGCTGGGGGAACTCGAATTCGGCAGGGCCTGCCCCGTCCGGCGGGCCGTGCAATCGACAGGGGGCTTCATATGCGCGACAAGCGCTTCGTTCTCGGCATCCTCACCGTCCTGGCCTGTGTGCTGGCGGCGGTCTTCGGCATCGGAGGTACCGCCCAGGCGGCCCCGGCGGCGGACCACCGGTCCGAGGCGGGAGTCGTCGTCACCCTCCCGCCGGCACCCGCCGGCGCCCAGCTCCGCTCGGACCGCGCGGCCGGAGCACCCGGCACCTCACCGGCGGTCCACCGGGAGCACCGGCCGGGGGGAACGACGTACACCTGCCCGTCGGGCAACCTCTGCGCCAACGTCTGGGACCCCACCACCGGGGACTGGGTGACCTTCTACTTCTACACCTGCAAGCGGTACGGGCTGTCCAACTGGAGCGGCACCGGCAACTACCGCAACGCGCAGACCGGCAGCGTGACCTCGTACTTCTACGGCCAGGGCGGCAATGTGCTCTGGACCAGCACCCCGGGGCCCGCTGACCACGGCGCCGACTGGGGACCCGTCTGGTCGATCCGCAACTGCTGACCCGTCCCGCACACCGCCCCGGCCCCGGTCCTTCCGACCGGGGCCGGGGCCCGTGCTCGTGGTACGCGCCTCCGCCGGCGGCGGGCTCAGCCCCGGTTCAGGCGCTGGGCGACCTCGGTGGCCCAGTAGGTGAGGATCATCCGGGCGCCGGCGCGGCGGATGCCGGTGAGGGACTCCATGATCGCCGCGTCCCGGTCGATCCAGCCCTTCTCGGCGGCGGCCTCGATCATCGCGTACTCGCCGCTGATCTGGTAGGCGGCCACCGGCACGTCCGCCGACTCCGCGACCTTCGCCAGGATGTCCAGGTACGGGCCGGCCGGCTTGACCATCACCATGTCGGCGCCCTCCGCGAGGTCGAGCGCCAGCTCCCGCAGCGACTCCCGGGCATTGGCCGGGTCCTGCTGGTACGTCTTGCGGTCGCCGCGCAGCGAGGAGCCGACCGCCTCCCGGAACGGGCCGTAGAACGCCGAGGTGTACTTGGCCGTGTACGCGAGCACGGCGACGTCCTCCCGGCCGATGGTGTCCAGGGCGTCCCGGATCACCCCGATCTGGCCGTCCATCATGCCGCTGGGCCCCACCACATGGGCGCCGGCGTCGGCCTGGACCTGCGCCATCTCGGCGTACCGCTCCAGGGTGGCGTCGTTGTCCACCCGCCCCTCCGCGTCCAGCACCCCGCAGTGGCCGTGGTCGGTGTACTCGTCCAGGCACAGGTCGGACATGACGACCAGTTCGTCGCCCACCTCGGAGCGCACATCCCGCAGCGCCTGCTGGAGGATGCCGTCCGGGTCCGTACCGGCCGTGCCGAGCGCGTCCTTCTTCGCATCCTCCGGCACCCCGAACAGCATGATCCCGGAGATCCCCGCCGACACCGCCTCCACGGCGGCCTTCCGCAGGGTGTCCCGGGTGTGCTGGACCACGCCGGGCATCGCCCCGATCGGCACCGGCTCGGCGACCCCCTCCCGGACGAACGCGGGCAGGATCAGATCCGCCGGGTGCAGCCGCGTCTCGGCCACCATCCGGCGCAGGGCGGGCATGGTGCGCAGCCGCCGCGGCCGCGCTCCGGGGAAGGAACCGTAGGCACTCATACCTGCCACGCTACGCCCGCCCGGCACCCGGAATTGCCGACACCCCGTCGGCCGGACCGGCCCCCGGCCACCCGTGCGGGCACCGGCCGCCGAGGGGCCGTGCGGAGTCGCCGCCGCGGGCACCGGCGGTCGGCGCACCCGTCTCCGGGCCGGCCGGGCACCCCGCCGGCGCCCGGGCGACGAACCCGGCGGGACCCCGGCGGGACCCCGGACGGCGGACGGCTCCCCACCGGCACAGAGCCCCACCCCGCCCCTCCCGCCACCGGGCCGCCGCCCGCCGCCGCGAACGTCGGGCGCCCGGGACAGCAGCCGCGTCGGCTGCGTCCCGGGCGCCCGTACCGTCACCGGCCTCCCGCACCCGATGACCGGCGAAAACCCTCAGGTCATCAGGTCATCAGGTCGTCGGGCCCTCAGGTCGTCGTACGCCTCCGGCGCGCACCCGGGCGGCGTTCGCTGGGGCGGGTGACCGGGTCGCCCGCCTCCAGCGCGGCGGCCCGGCGACGGGAGCCGAACTCGGCCAGCGCCTCGGCCAGCTTGTGCACCGACGGCTCGGGCGACAGCACGTCCACCCGCAGCCCGTGCTCCTCCGCCGTCTTGGCGGTGGCCGGGCCGATGCAGGCGATGACCGTCACGTTGTGCGGCTTGCCCGCGATGCCGACCAGGTTCCGCACGGTCGACGACGAGGTGAACAGCACCGCGTCGAAGCCGCCGCCCTTGATCGCCTCCCGGGTCTCGGCCGGGGGCGGCGAGGCACGGACGGTCCGGTAGGCGGTGACGTCGTCCACCTCCCAGCCCAGCTCGATCAGCCCGGCCACCAGCGTCTCGGTGGCGATGTCGGCGCGCGGCAGGAACACCCGGTCGATCGGGTCGAAGACCGGGTCGTACGGCGGCCAGTCCTCCAGCAGACCGGCGGCCGACTGCTCGCCGCTCGGCACCAGGTCCGGCTTGACGCCGAACTCGACCAGCGCGGCGGCCGTCTGCTCGCCCACCGCGGCGACCTTGATCCCGGCGAAGGCGCGGGCGTCGAGCCCGTACTCCTCGAACTTCTCCCGCACCGCCTTGACGGCGTTGACCGAGGTGAAGGCGATCCACTCGTACCGCCCGGTGACCAGGCCCTTGACCGCCCGCTCCATCTGCTGCGGGGTGCGCGGCGGCTCCACCGCGATGGTCGGGACCTCGCTGGGCACCGCGCCGTACGAGCGCAGCTGGTCGGAGAGCGAGGCGGCCTGCTCCTTGGTGCGCGGCACCAGGACCTTCCAGCCGAACAGCGGCTTGGACTCGAACCAGGCCAGCTGGTCGCGCCGGCCGGCGCCACCGGGCTCCCCGACGACGGCTATGACCGGTCGGTGGCCCTCCGGCGAGGGCAGCACCTTCGCCTGCTTCAGCACCTGCGCGATGCTGCCTAGCGTCGCGGTCCAGGTCCGCTGCCGGGTGGTGGTGCCGGCGACCGTCACGGTCAGCGCGGTGTCGGGCTTCCGGCCCCCGGTGACCAGCTCGGCGGCGGCCGCGGCCACCGCGTCCAGGGTGGTGGAGACGACGACCGTGCCGTCCGAGGCGCCGACCTCGCTCCAGCACCGCTCGTCGGCGGTACGGGCGTCCACGAACCGGACGTCCGCGTTCTTGGCGTCCCGCAGCGGCACCCCGGCGTACGCGGGCACGCCGACCGCCGCCGCGACACCCGGCACCACCTCGAAGGGGATGCCCTCGGCGGCGCAGGCGAGCATCTCGGCGCCCGCGTCGCCGTCGAGGCCCGGGTCGCCGGTCACCGCACGGACGACCCGCTTGCCGCCGCGCGCGGCCTCCATGACAAGATTGGCGGCGTCCCTCAACACCGGGACGTCAGCGGTCATTGACGTGTCGTCAATGACCGTCAGCTCGGGCGTGCTCACCCCCGCCCGGGCGTGGACGCGGACGACGTCGAGTACGTCCGGCTCGGCGATCAGCACGTCCGCGCCCGCCAGTGCCTCGACGGCACGCAGGGTCAGCAGGCCCGGATCGCCCGGCCCCGCCCCGAGGAAAGTGACGTGCCCGCACGCGGAGTACACCGAAGAGGCCTTGGTTGCAGTGGTGGGGCTCAAAGTGCTCGCTCCCCCATAAGACCGGCCGCACCCTTGGCGAGCATCTCGGACGCGAGTTCGCGACCGAGCGCGACGGCGTCGCCGTGCGACGTGGGTACGGGACCGGTGGTGGACAACTGCACCAGCGTGGCGCCGTCGGTCGTACCGACGACTCCGCGCAGGCGCATCTCTACAGCCTGCTGGTCGGCCAGCAGGTCGGCCAACGCACCCACGGGTGCGGAGCAGCCGGCCTCCAGGGCGGCGAGCAGGGATCGCTCGGCGGTCACGGCGGCCCGTGTGTGCGGGTCGTCGAGCTCGGCGAGCGCGGCGACGAGACCGGCGTCGGCCGCCGGGCACTCGACCGCCAGGGCCCCCTGGCCGGGGGCGGGCAGAACATGGTCGACCGCGAGGAAGTCGGTCACCTCCGAGATCCGGCCGATCCGGTTGAGCCCGGCCGCGGCGAGGACCACCGCGTCCAGCTCCCCCTTCTCGACATAGCCGACACGGGTGTCGATGTTGCCGCGGATGGCGACCGTCTCGACGCGCTTCCCGAGGTCCCGGGCGTACGCGTTGAGCTGGGCCATCCGGCGCGGCGAACCGGTGCCCACCCGGGCACCGTCCGGCAGCCGGTCGAAGGTCAGTCCGTCCCGCGCGACCAGCACGTCCCGCGGGTCCTCGCGCTTCGGGACCGCCGCCAGCGCCAGGTTCTCGGGCTGCGCGGTGGGCAGGTCCTTCAGCGAGTGCACGGCGAAGTCCACCTCGCCCGCCAGCAGCGCGTCGCGCAGCGCGGTCACGAAGACCCCGGTGCCGCCGATCTGCGCCAGGTGCTCGCGGGAGGTGTCGCCGTAAGTGGTGATCTCCACGAGCTCCACGGGGCGCCCGGTGAGCCGGCGGACCGCGTCCGCCACGTGTCCGGACTGGGCCATGGCGAGCTTGCTCCGCCTGGTTCCCAGCCTCAAAGCCCTGTCGGTCATACCCGCCCTCGGTTCTTGAGGTCCGCGTCGGTCGTCACATCGGTCAGTTCGGCCAGCACGGCGGAGGCGCCCGCCGCCCGGCCGTCGGCCCGGCTGACGGAGGCGACCGTCTCCGGGTCGAGGTCGAAGAGGGTGCGGAGCGCGTCCGCGTACCCCGCGCCGCCCGGCTCGCCGGCCAGCTGCTTGATCCGCACCGTCGGCGCGTGCAGCAGCTTGTCCACCACCCGGCGCACGGTCTGGGTGATCTCGGCGCGCTGCTTCTCGTCCAGTCCGGGCAGCCGCCCCTCCAGCCGGGCCACCTCGCTGGCCACCACATCGGCGGCCATGGTGCGCAGCGCGACCACGGTCGGCGTGATGTGGGCGGCCCGCTGGGCGGCGCCGAACGCGGCCACCTCGGCGGAGACGATCCCCCGCACCTGGTCCACGTCGGCGGCCATCGGGGCGTCGGCGGACGCCTCGGCCAGCGACTCGATGTCCACCAGCCGGACGTTGACCAGCCGGTGCACGGCGGCGTCGACGTCCCGGGGCATCGCCAGGTCCAGCAGGGCCAGCGGCCCGCGCGGCGCGGTGCGGTCGGCGGTCGCCTTCTCCACCGCCTCGCCGGTCAGCACCAGCCCGGTGGCCCCGGTGCAGGAGACCACGATGTCGGCACGTGTCAGCTCCTCGTCCACCGCCGCCATCGCGACCGAGCGGGCGGTGACCCCGCTCCCGCCGGGCTCGGTGAGGATCTGTACGAGCCGTTCGGCGCGGGCGGCCGTCCGGTTGGCGACGACCAGCTCGCGCACCCCGGCCCGCGCCAGGGTGGCGGCGGCCAGCGAGGACATCGAGCCGGCGCCGATCACCAGCGCCCGCTTGCCCCGGGCCCACTCCCCGACGGTCGTGCCGGTGGCGAGCTGCTCCAGGCCGAAGGTGACCAGCGACTGGCCGGCCCGGTCGATCCCGGTCTCGCTGTGCGCCCGCTTGCCGACCCGCAGCGCCTGCTGGAACAGGTCGTTCAGCAGCCGCCCGGCGGTGTGCAGCTCCTGGCCGCGCGCCAGGGCGTCCTTGATCTGGCCGAGGATCTGGCCCTCGCCGACCACCATCGAGTCCAGCCCGCAGGCCACCGAGAAGAGATGGTGGACGGCCCGGTCCTCGTAGTGCACATAGAGATGCGGAGTGAGCTCCTCCAGGCTCACCCCGCTGTGCAGGGCGAGCAGGGTGGACAGCTCCGCCACACCCGCGTGGAACTTGTCCACGTCGGCGTAGAGCTCGATGCGGTTGCAGGTGGCCAGCACGGCCGCCTCGGCCGCCGGTTCGGCGGCGAGGGTGTCCTGGAGCAGCTTGTTCTGGGTCCCGGGGTCCAGCGAGGCCCGCTCCAGGACGCTGACCGGGGCGGTGCGGTGGCTGAGGCCGACGACGAGGAGGCTCATGCCGGCATCACGGCGGGGACTTCCCCGTCGGGTCCCTTCCGGGAACCGGTCGTACCGGACACACCGGTGCCGGACACACCCCTGCCCGCGCCGGACACACCGGTGCCGGGCGCCCCGGACGCACCACTGCCCGTCCCGGACACACCGGTGCCGGCCCCGGGCGCGCCCGCGTCCCCGTCGGCGCCGGACGGACCGCTGCCCGTGGCGGACACGGCGGCGCTCGTGCCGGACACCCCGGCACCCGCGCCACGCACCGCCTCGACGGCCTTGGCGGCCACCGCGGCGGCACCGGCCGCGCTTCCGGCGGCGGCAGCGGCGGCGGTCGCCGCGTCCGCGTCCTCGCCGGCCTTGCGCTGCTCGTGGAAGGCGAGGATCTGGAGCTCGATGGAGAGATCGACCTTCCGCACGTCCACGCCGTCCGGCACGGACAGCACGGTGGGCGCGAAGTTGAGGATCGAGGTCACCCCGGCGGCGACGAGCCGGTCGCAGACCTGCTGGGCGGCTCCGGCGGGCGTGGCGATGACCCCGATGGAGACGCCGTTCTCATCGATGATCTTCTCAAGGTCGTCGATGAACTGGACGGGCATCCCGGCCACCGGCCTGCCGACCATCCCGGGGTCGGCGTCGATCAGCGCGGCGACCCGGAAGCCACGGGAGGCGAAGCCGCCGTAGTTGGCGAGCGCCGCGCCCAGGTTTCCGATGCCGACCATGACGATCGGCCAGTCCTGGGTGAGCCCGAGCTCGCGGGAGATCTGGTAGACGAGGTACTCGACGTCGTAGCCGACCCCGCGCGTCCCGTACGAACCGAGGTAGCTGAAGTCCTTGCGCAGCTTGGCGGAGTTCACGCCGGCCGCGGCGGCCAGCTCTTCGGAGGAGACCGTGGGTACGGAGCGCTCCGAGAGAGCGGTCAGCGCCCGCAGGTACAGCGGAAGCCGGGCGACGGTGGCCTCGGGGATTCCTCGGCTACGGGTCGCCGGTCGGTGAGTTCGGCCAGTTGCCACGGTGCTCCTGCGGGATGAGCGGGGCTGCAGGCGGCCATACGTCACAAGACCGCCCCGTCGACAGCAGGCTATGTCTTTGTGAACGCGTGCACAAAGATGGTGTCCGTTTTGTCCACTCAAAGTGACCGGGGTCACGCATACCGATCGCGCCACTCCGGAACCACGGAGCGGTCGGCCGCGTTGATACTCCGAAGGGGGCAAAACCGTACACACTCCTTACGACCAGGCCCCCGAAGCCCATCAAAACGTACTCGATGGTAACCCGCTCTTCCCTCCCCTACGGGCCTCCTTCCGGTCATTCGCCCCCAGGACCCGCCGGGCCACCGCGAACCACCACGATCCGGAACCGGCCGCTCACGCCGCCACCACGACCCGGAGCCCGCCGCGCTCACCCCGTCAGCGCGCGCCGCAGCCGCTCCGGGTCCACCTTCCAGAAGGTGTGCTGCTCCCCGTCGACCAGCACCACCGGAATCTGCTCCCAGTACGCCCGGTGCAACTCCGCGTCCTGGAGGATGTCCTTCTCCTCCCACACCGCGCCCGTCTCCGCGCACACCCGCTCGACCACCGCCCGGGCGTCGTCGCAGAGATGGCAGCCGGGCCTGCCGACCAGGGTGACCGTGCGCGGGCCGGCCTTCTTCTTCGTACGTCCGAACATGGGCCCATTCTCCGCCGCCCAGGTACAGGCCCCCCACCCCACCCGTGATCATGCCCACCGGCGGTGGCCCCGTCCGCCGTCCGGGCCAAGGCCGGCCCCTCCGCCACCCGCGCCCGCGCCGCGAGCCGCCCCGCGCCGCCCGCACCGGAACCCGTCCCTCCGCCGCCGCTTCCCGCCCCGCGATCACTTCACGACGGCGACCCGGGAAGTTCACGCCCCCGCATCCCCGTGAGTCGGGAAGCACCGAACACAATGGCTATGCTCACGGCATGGCCGTTCTGGGTTGGCTCACCTCCCGCAGGCGTCCCGCCACGGCGCGCAGTGTGCTGGCAGGCGAGGCGTCGGCCGAGGCGGCACGCAAGACGTCACAGCAGCTGGAGCTGGGCGAGCAGCCCCTGCCCCCCGCGCCGGAGCCGGAGTTCCCGGTCCCGGGCGACATGCGGGCCGCCGCCTTCTTCGACCTCGACAACACGGTGATGCAGGGCGCCGCCCTCTTCCACTTCGGCCGGGGCCTCTACAAGCGGGACTTCTTCCGGCGCCGCGAGCTGGTCCGGTTCGCCTGGCAGCAGACCTGGTTCCGGCTGGCCGGCGTCGAGGACCCCGAGCACATGCAGGACGCCCGGGACAGCGCGCTCACCATCGTCAAGGGCCACCGGGTCTCGGAGCTGATGAGCATCGGCGAGGAGATCTACGACGAGTACCTGGCCGACCGGATCTGGCCCGGCACCCGCGCCCTCGCCCAGGCCCACCTGGACGCCGGGCAGAAGGTCTGGCTGGTCACCGCCGCCCCCGTGGAGACCGCCACCATCATCGCCCGCCGGCTCGGGCTGACCGGGGCGCTCGGCACCGTCGCGGAGTCGGTCGAGGGCGTCTACACCGGCCGGCTGGTCGGTGAACCGCTGCACGGCCCGGCCAAGGCGGAGGCGGTGCGCGCCCTCGCCTCGGCCGAGGGGCTCGACCTCTCCCGGTGCGCCGCCTACAGCGACTCGCACAACGACATCCCGATGCTCTCGCTGGTCGGCCACCCGTACGCGATCAACCCGGACTCCAAGCTGCGCCGGCACGCCCGTGAGCTGGAGTGGCGGCTGCGCGACTACCGCCGGGGGCGCAAGGCCGCCCGGGTCGGCATCCCGGCCGCCGCGGGCGTCGGCGCGCTCGCCGGAGGTACGGCCGCCGCCGTCGCCCTGCACCGCCGCCGCCGCTGACCCGCCCGCCACCGGCCCGCCGGCCGCCCGGCCGCCCGACGGGGCCGACAGAGCCGCGGGCAGGCCGGCGGGGCCGAAAGATCTGCGGGCAGACCGGCGAGCGCTCTGTGCCGTACGCCGGACCCGCCCGGCCCACCACCCGGCCCGTCGCCGCGTCCGACGCGTCCGTCCGTTCGACACCGGATCGTTGCCCTGGCCACGACACACCGGGATTCGGTCAATTCCGTTCAGGCAGCGATCAGAAGCTGATCGGAAAACCGCCCTCTCTCGATCGGTTCGACGAAAGAGAAACGACTGAACCGATGATTTGAGCAACTCGGTGTAGCACTCCCTGCACGAAGCGTTATTCTCCTCAGACGCGTACGGAAGTCCCCACACGTCGCCATGACGGGTGAACGGTTCCGCACCGCGCTGCACGTGATGGAAGCTCTGCCTCTGGGAGTCCCGTGTACCCACACGTCGGGGTTGACGCCTCGGGCCTGGCTACGCTCCGCGCGACGGTCCTCGACCATCTGCGCGGCTTCGTCCCCACCGCGTACGCCGTCCCCGCCTTCGCCTCACCGGCCCTCGCCGGCCCCTGCTATGCCCTGGCCGACGGCGGCGCCGCCGTCGGCAGACGGGGTGTCCGGGGCGGTTCGGGCACCACCCCGACCGCCGCCGCCCGCCGTCCCACCGCCGACAGCGACAGCGCCCGCATGATGGAGCTGGTCGAGCGCGCCCAGGCGGGCGAGGCCGAGGCCTTCGGCCGCCTCTACGACCAGTACAGCGACACCGTCTACCGGTACATCTACTACCGGGTCGGCGGGAAGGCCACGGCCGAGGACCTGACCAGCGAGACCTTCCTGCGCGCGCTGCGCCGGATCTCCACGTTCACCTGGCAGGGCCGCGACTTCGGCGCCTGGCTGGTCACCATCGCCCGCAATCTGGTGGCCGACCACTTCAAGTCGAGCCGCTTCCGGCTGGAGGTGACCACCGGCGAGATGCTCGACGCCAACGAGGTCGAGCGCTCCCCGGAGGACTCGGTCCTGGAGTCCCTCTCCAACGCCGCCCTGCTGGAGGCCGTCCGCAAGCTCAACCCGCAGCAGCAGGAGTGCGTGACCCTGCGCTTCCTCCAGGGACTCTCGGTCGCGGAGACGGCCCGGGTGATGGGCAAGAACGAGGGGGCGATCAAGACCCTTCAGTACCGCGCGGTGCGCACCCTGGCGCGGCTCCTCCCCGAGGACGCCCGCTGATCCGGTGCCCGCCGGTCACCGCCGGACTTCCCTGAGCCCGATGCCGCCGCCCGGCCGGCCGCCCACCGGTCCGGCGCCCCGCCGCACGCCGCGCGGCCCGCCCGGGCCCCCGCCCGCCGGACCGCGCCCGTACCCGTGTCCCGTACCCGCCGTCGGTCCCCGCCGTCCCGTACCCGTGTCCATGTCCCGCCCCCCGTCGTCCGGCCCTCGCCGGCCCCTCCGGCCCCGCCCCGTCCGGAGCGCGGGCCACCACCGCCCCGCCCCCGCTCTCCCGGCAGCCCGCCCGGCGCTCCGGGCCCGCGCCCGCGCCGTACGCCGAAAAAACCGTCCGTCCCCGAACCGTTCTCCCCCGTCACACACCCCCGGCTCCGGCCCACCGGTACCGCCCGTCCGCTCCCCCTGAGCCACACCCTCCGCCCCCTCCCTCCTCGCCTCCGGTGACCCCTTGATGACGCGCTGGTCCGATCATCGTCCGTCCGTAACCCAAGTGCCGAGACACTCGTTGTGCGGGATGCAGGCTCCCTGTGGTCACACCTTCTCCGTATTTCCTCACTCGATCGTGTGGAAATGCTCAAGGTGTGCAACCCTCCGTATCCCTCAGGGAGTCGACCGTGATGACGAGAGGAGGTGCCGCCAGTGATCGCGAACGTATCGGCGCACCGGCGGGCGAACGCCTTCGCCCAGGCCCTGGAAGATCAGGCGTCCGAGCAGCCCGGCGCATCGGTGGAACCGGCCGGGCAGGCTCAGTTGCTGGCCCTGGCGAGCGGTCTCGGCGAGTTGCCGAAGCCGGAGATGGACCCCGAGGTGAAGGTGGAGCAGCGGGCGCTGCTCGTCGCCGCCATGGAGTCGATGCTCCAGGAAGGCACGGCGGCCGGGCGGACCGGGGCGGACCCTACCGTGCCGGAGCAGCGGAAGGCCACCGGGCGCGGCGCCCACCGGGCCACCGGGCTCCGGAAGTTGCGGCCCCGGTCCCGCTGGGCCAAGGGGCTGGCGGCCGGCGGGCTCAGCGTCGGGGTGGCGGCGGGCGCGTTCAGCGGAGTCGCCGCTGCCAGTTCCGACGCCCTCCCCGGTGACTCGCTGTACGGCCTGAAGCGGGGCATGGAAGACCTCAAGCTCGGCATGGCGGACGACGACGCCGACCGGGGCGAGATCTACCTGGACCAGGCCTCCACCCGGCTCAGCGAGGCACGCCGGCTGCTGGAGCGCGGCCGGACCGGACAGCTGGACCACGAGGCGCTGGGCGAGATCAGACGCGCGCTCAACGGCATGCACCACGACGCCGCCGAGGGCCACCGGCTGCTCCGGCTGGCCTACCAGCGCGACGGCGCCCTCGCCCCGATGGCCACGCTCAGCTCCTTCGCGCGCAGCCACCGGGACGCCTGGCTGGGCGTCCGGGACCGGCTCCCGGTCCAGCTCACCGATGTCCGGGACCAGGTGAGCGATGTCTTCGCCGCCATAGACGAAGAGGTCGCCCCGCTCCGGTCCCAGCTGCCGCAGCCTCCCGAGCGGAGCCACGACCGGGGCGACGGGGCCCGGCCCGGCAGCACCGAGCCCGAGGACTCCGCCGCCGTGGACCGGCCCAGCCAGCAGGCGCCGGACGCGCCGGCGAGCCACCCGACCCCCGGCAAGGGCGACAACCCGCGCCCCTCCGGCTCGGGTTCGGGCGACTCCGGCCGGACCGAGCCGGACGACGGACTGCTCGGCGGCAACACCGGCGGGCTGCTCGACCCCGAGCCCGCCGACCCCCCGTCCCAGTCGGAGAGCGACAAGGACACCCCGGGCCCCGCGCCGGACATCACGCTCCCGCCGCTGCTCCCGGGCATCATCCCGGGCCTCGGCATCGACAGGGACTCCGCCGATTGACCCCGGCTGACGGCGGCTGCGACGGCTGATGCCGCCCGACACCGGCTGACACCGGCCGCCGCACCACCGCCACCCGGCCCGGCCACCCGACGGGGCCGGCCCTCTCCCACCCGAGGGCCGGCCCCGTCGTCGTACGCTCACGCCGTCGCCGTCGGGCCGGCCCCTCGCCATACGCCTCCGCCGCCGCCCGGAGCCGGTGCCGTACGGTCTCCGGTGCCCACGGCCCGGCGGGAACGGTCGCCCGGCGGAAGCCCGACCGCCGCCGTGCCCCCGCTCAGGATCAGAAGAAGACCGACCGCCGCTGCACCAGCAGCCTGTACAGGGTGTGCTGGATCTGCTCCCGCACCTGGTCGGTGAGGTTGAACATCAGCATCGGGTCCTCCGCCGCCTCCGGCGGATAGCCGTCCGTGGCGATCGGCTCCCCGAACTGGATCGTCCACTTCGTCGGCAGCGGCACCGCCCCCAGCGGCCCCAGCCACGGGAAGGTCGGGGTGATCGGCACATACGGCAGCCCCAGCAGCCGGGCCAGCG
Organism: Streptomyces pyxinae; assembly: GCF_024756275.1. Lineage (GTDB taxonomy): Bacteria > Actinomycetota > Actinomycetes > Streptomycetales > Streptomycetaceae > Streptomyces > Streptomyces pyxinae. The sequence goes on from NZ_JANUGQ010000036.1 coordinate 64,199, forward strand.
TCTTGGCGTTGCCGATCATCGGATAGATCTCCTCGGCGCCCACGATGGAGCAGGGCACGATCGGCGTCCTCGCGCGCAGCGCCGTCGAGACGAAGCCGCCCCGGCCGAACCGCTGGAGCTTGTATCGCTCGCCGAACGGCTTCCCGATGCCCTTGAACCCCTCGGGCATCACCCCGACCACCTCGCCCCGGCGGAGCAGCCGCTCGGCGTCCTCGGCGCAGGCCAGGGTGTGCCCGGCCTTCCGGGCCAGCTCGCTGACGACCGGCAGCACGAAGACCAGGTCGGCCGCGAGCAGCCGCAGATGCCGGCCGGCCGGGTGGTGGTCGTGCACCGCCACCTGCATCATCAGCCCGTCCAGCGGCAGCGTGCCGGAGTGGTTGGCCACCACCAGGGCGCCGCCCTCGGCGGGGATGTTCTCGACGCCCTTCACCTCGACCCGGAAGTACTTGTCGTAGACCGGCCGCAGCAGCGCCATCAGGACCTGGTCGGTCAGCTCCTCGTCGTAGCCGAACTCGTCCACCTCGTACTCGCCGGTGATCCGGCGCCGCAGAAACGCCAGCCCGCCCGCGATCCGCCGGTCCCACTCGCGCCGGCCGGCGCCCCGGGGCCCATCGCCCGCCTCCGGCTCGTGCTCCTGCTCCGGTACGGCTCCGGGCGCCACCGCCCGGCCCGGCAGCGGGCTCACCTCCGCCGCGCCGCCGTCCTCCCGGCGCGGTCCGCCCGCCGGGCCGGAGCGCCGCCGCCCCGGCCGCTGAGCGCCCGACCGGGTCCCGCCGCGCGAGCGGTCGTCGTCGAACGGAATGACCTTGGCGTCCGCCATCGCTGTCCGCGCTCCTTGTCGGTCCTCGTCGGTCCTCGTCGCTTCCTGTCCGGTTCGCCGGAGTGCCGGCTCGCCGGCCGTACGGCCGCCCGGGGCCTCATCCCGGCTGCCCGGCGCCCCGCCCACCGCCGTCCGCCGACGGCCGGGCCGCGGCCAGCCGGTCGACCGCCGCCGCCAGCCGCTTCGGCGGCAGCAGCCCGGGCCCCCGGCTGCGGGCGAAGGCCGCGAAGGCCCCGGCCGTGGTGTACGCGGGCTCGAAGCCGAGCGTCTCACGCATCTGCGCCGTGCTCACCACCCTGCCGTGGGTGAGCAGCCGGATCTGCTCGGGCGAGAAGTCCGTCGCCCCGACGGTGCGCAGCGCCGTACCGACCCAGGTCACGGCCGGCAGCGGCACCGGCACCGTCGGCCTGCCCAGCCGCCGGGAACACTGCGAGAGCGTCAGCACCCCGTCCCCGGCGACATTGAAGGTTCCGCTGTTCAGTGTCCCCCGGCGCGGCTCGTCGGCGGCGATCCGCAGCACCTCCAGGACGTCGTCCTCGTGGACGAACTGAAGGCGGGGGTCGTAGCCGAAGACGGTCGGCAGCACCGGCAGCGAGAAGTACTCGGCCAGCGGCGAATCCGCCCCGGGCCCCAGGATGTTGGCGAACCGCAGCACACAGACCGCCACGTCCGGCCGGCGCCGGGCGAAGCCCCGTACATACCCCTCGACCTCCACGGCGTCCTTGGCGAAACCGCCGCTGGGCAGGGCCTTCGGGGACGTGGTCTCCAGGAAGACGGCCGGGTCGCGGGGCGCGGAGCCGTAGACGCTGGTGGTCGACTTCACCACCAGCCGCCGGACCGCCGGCGACTTCTGGCAGGCGCCGAGCAGCTGCATGGTGCCGATGACATTGGTCTCCTTGACCGCCGTCCGGCCGCCCGCGCCCAGCGGCGTCCCGGTGACATCCAGGTGGATCACGGTGTCGACGCCGTACTCCGCCAGCACCCGCCCGATGGCGGGCTGCCGGATGTCGGCCTGCACGAAGTCCGCGTTCCCGAGTCCGTGCCCGGGCGCCACGACGTCCACCCCGAGCACCCGGTCGACCCCGGGCTCCCGCTGGACCATCCGCACGAAGCGGCCGCCGAGCTGCCGGGCCACCCCGGTGACGAGCACGACCCTGCCCACGATCTGCGCCTTCCGTCCGTGTCGGTCCTCGCGGAGTGCGCCCGCGGCCGGGCCCCGGGCTGCTGCCACCGTAGCCGCTCCCGGCGACCCTGTGAGGACCGCGACCGCCAAACCGCGGCAAAGCCCCGCCGCCCCCGCCCCCGGCCTCCCCGCGCGTCCCGGGAGCGCCGCCGGGCACCCCGGGGAGCGTTCCCGGGAATGTCTCCGGAAACGGCTCCGGAAACGACGGCGGCCCTCCCACCGAACGGTGGAAGGGCCGCGCGCCACACGCGTACAACCGGCGTTAAGCCGTCGCTCACTTCTTGTTGCGACGCTGAACGCGGGTGCGCTTGAGCAGCTTGCGGTGCTTCTTCTTGGCCATCCGCTTGCGCCGCTTCTTGATAACAGAGCCCACGACTACCCTCGCTCACTTCTCTTCACTCGGTGCGGGGCGTCTGGGCCCACACGACCTACGTCGGCCTAGCCTACCCGCCGAAGGGATGAGGTCGTAATCCGAGGCTCGGGGGCGGCCCGCGGCTATGCCGTCTCCACCCCCACGAAGGACTCGCGGAGGTACTCGTGCACCGCTTGTTCCGGCACCCGGAACGACCTGCCCACCCGGATCGCCGGCAGATGACCGCTGTGCACCAGCCGGTACACCGTCATCTTCGACACGCGCATCACCGAGGCGACTTCCGCCACGGTCAGGAACTTGACCTCGTTGAGAGGCCTTTCACCAGCAGCCATGTCCACCCACCTGTACCTTCCGCGCGGGACGCTCACCGGCTTCCCCTCCGGTGACGCTTCGTCGCTGTGCGCTCACTCCCCAGACTAGGGGCGGGTGATACGAGTGGGGAAGAGGAGCAGCGGCCGTCCGGCTAGCGCGCGAGGCGGGCCCGCGCGAGCACATAGCGGGCCAGCGGCTCGTAGTGCTCGGCCGGTACGGCGTCGTCCAGCGGCACCGTCACCGCCACGCGCCCCTCCGCCTCCCCCACGAACAGCGCGGGGTCGTCGGTGTCCGCGAGACCGATGGTGTCAAGACCGAGCTGACCTGCGCCGCAGACCCAGCCATGGTCCCCGACGACCAGCTCGGGCAGCGGCCAGCCGTCCTCCACCACCGCCTCCAGAGCCGTCCGGACCGGCAGCGGCGAGTGGGTGTGCGCGCCGGTCGCACAACCCCCTCCCTCCCCCTCCGCCTCCCGGACGAGCGCCACCCCCCGTACGTAGTCGAGACGGTACGTACGTACGCCGAACCGGGTCGTTATGTCGACACATCGCCCCTGCGCCGGGGTGAGAACGGGGCATCCCGCCGCCGACAAAGCGTCTGCCAGCCCGCCGTAGAACCCGAGCAGCCGGTGCGGATGTCCCGTCCCCAGCAGCACCGGAGCCCGCCACCGTGCCGCTTCGGCCAGCCGCGCGGCGAAGGCCCCGAGCGCGCTCAGCGTCCGCTCCGGGTCGATGACGTCCCGCCCGCACCGGTGGGCCGGATCCGGCGAGACCCCACACCGGTCCGCCATCAGCCGCAGCAACTCCCGCTCGTCCCACCGCCGCACCGGATCGAGCCCCAGCAGCACCCGGGGATCGCGCGCCGCGAACAGCCGGTAGCTGCGCAGGCTCGTCTCCCGCGAGGTCGCCACGGATCCGGCCAGTCCGGCCGCCAGCAGATGGGCGCGCAGCGCCCCGGTACTCGACACCCCGCCGATGCTTCCGCACCCCCCGCCGCCCCGGGCCGGAACCGCCCGCGCACCGGCCCGTCGGTGTGACCCGCCGCACAACCGACCGGTAGGGGCCGGGGCGTCCGTACCTATGTGGACGGGGGGGCGGGGACCGGCGGCACCGCCCGGGCCGCCGGGGGCCAGGGGTCAGGGCCCGAAGGCAGGGCCGGGGCGGGGGGCCGGGACCGCCCGGGATCGGGGCGGGGGGCCGGGACCGCCCGGGGCCGAGGCCGTCGGGCGCCAGGGGCTCTGTGGCTCGCCGGCGGTCCTGTGGCTCGCTGGGGGCCCTGAGGCTAGGGCAGCAGCCCCCGCAGCGGGAACGCCGCCCGCCGGGCCGCCAGCACCGCCTGGTCGAGCCGATCCGCCGGGTCGTACCCCTCGTCCCAGCCCCGGTACGCCACCGGCCAGCGCCCGTCCGTCATCCGCCGGGGCGCCGGCTGCCGCGTCCGCGCGTACACCTCGCTCCGCCACGACTCCGGGATCACCGACTCCGGCTCGACCGGTGCGTGCGCCGCCACCGCCACCAGATGGGTCCAGGACCGCGGTACGACCTCCACCACCGCGTAACCGCCCCCGCCGAGCGCCAGCCAGCGCCCGCCGTCCGTGTACGCGTGCGCCAGCTCATGACAGGCCGTCTGTACGGCCCGCTGGGCGTCCAGCGAGACCGCCAGATGGGCCAGCGGGTCCTCGAAGTGCGTGTCCGCCCCGTGCTGGGTGACCAGCACCTGCGGCCGGAAGTCCGCCAGCAGCTCGGGCACCACCGCGTGGAACGCCCGCAGCCAGCCGGCGTCCCCCGTCCCGGCCGGCAGCGCCACGTTCACCGCGCCGCCCTCGCCCGGGCCCGCCGCGCCCGTCTCCTCGGGCCAGCCGGTGCCCGGGAAGAGGGTGCGCGGATGCTCGTGCAGCGAGACCGTCAGCACCCGGGGGTCGTCCCAGAACGCCGCCTGCACGCCGTCCCCGTGGTGGACGTCCACATCGATGTACGCCACCCGCTCGGCGCCCAGCTCCAGCAGCCGGGCGATCGCCAGCGCCGCGTCGTTGTAGACGCAGAAGCCGGCCGCCGAGCCCGGCATCGCGTGGTGCAAGCCACCCGAGAAGTTGACCGCGTGCGCCGCCTCGCCGCGCCACACCGCCTCGGCCGCGCCGACCGACTGACCGGCGATCAGCGCCGACACCTCGTGCATCCCGGGGAACGCCGGGTCGTCCAGCGTCCCCAGGCCGTACGCCTGGTCCGCCGCCCCCGGCTCCGCCGAGGCGGCCCGCACGGCCGCCACATAGTCCTCGCGGTGAACGAGCCGCAGGGTGGACTCCCCGGCCGGCCTGGCGGCCACCACCTCCACCCGCCGGTCCAGCTCATAGGCGCGGACCAACCCCATGGTCAGCGCGAGCCGGACCGGGTCCATCGGGTGGCTCGGCCCGAAGTCGTACCCGGTGACTGCCTCGTCCCACATCAACAGTGTGCGGCCGTTCATGCCCGCCACCGTATCGGGCGGCCCCCGACGTGACCCGCGCGGTCCGACCCCGGCCGCCGCCGGTCAGAGCAGCAGGCCCGGCAGCTCCTCCATCGCGGCGAAGTACCCCCGGGCCCCGGGGAGTTTCTCCGCCGGCGTCATGGCCGTGAACCCGTACGCGTCCATCCCCGCCGCCAGCGCCGCCCGGACGCCCAGGGGGCTGTCCTCCACCACGGCGCACCGCTCGGGTGCCACCCCCATGCGCTCGGCCGCGTGCAGGAAGAGGTCCGGCGCCGGCTTGCCCCGGCCGACGTCCTCGGCGCTGAACACCGTGTCCTCCCGGAACCAGCGATGCAGCCCGGTCTTCCGGTGCCCGACCCGGATCCGCTCATGGCTCCCCGAGGACGCCACGCAGTACGGCACCTCCTCGGCGGCCAGCTTCCCCAGGACGTCGGTGATCCCGTCGACCGCCCGCAACTCCCGCTCGAAGGCCGCGAAGACCCGGGCGTGGAAGGTCGCGTCGAAGTCCTCGGGCAGCTTCCGCCCGGTCCGCTCCAGCACCAGGTCGTGCACCCGGTGGACCGCGGCGCCCATGTAGTCCCGCAGCGAGTCCTCGTACGTCGTGGGGTGCCCCAGCTCGGTCAGATAGCCGGCCAGGATCGCGTTGGAGAGCGGCTCGCTGTCGACAAGGACCCCGTCATTGTCGAAGATGATCAGTTCGTAGCGCATCCCCACAGCCTAGGGACCGGTCACCGGGCGCCCGGAAACGCGGGCCGCGAGTACCCCCGGGTGAAAAGGGTCCGGAAATGCGTGAAAGCCCCGCACCAGGAATCAATCCCGGTACGGGGCTCTCA
>NZ_JANUGQ010000037.1 GCF_024756275.1 Streptomyces pyxinae
CGGGGTGGGGGGTGTGACGGATTGGAGGAGGAGTTGGGCGACGTCGACGACGTGGAGGGTGTCGGGGGCTTTGCCGTCGTTCTTCTTGCCGTTGAGGGAGTCGGTGAGCATGACGAGGCAGAAGGGGCAGGCGGTGGAGATGATGTCGGGGTTGAGGGAGAGGGCTTCGTCGACGCGTTCGGTGTTGATGCGTTTGCCGATGCGTTCTTCCATCCACATGCGGGCGCCGCCGGCGCCGCAGCAGAAGCCGCGTTCTTTGTGGCGGTGCATTTCCTGCTGGCGCAGTCCGGGGACGGCGGTCATGATCTCGCGGGGTGGGGTGTAGACGGTGTTGTGGCGGCCGAGGTAGCAGGGGTCGTGGTAGGTGATGAGGCCGTCGACGGGGGTGAGGGGGGTGAGGCGGCCTTCGTCGATGAGGTGTTGGAGGAGTTGGGTGTGGTGGATGACGTCGTAGGTGCCGCCGAGTTGGGGGTATTCGTTGGCGAGGGTGTTGAAGCAGTGGGGGCAGGTGGCGACGATCTTTTTGGTGGCGGGGGGTTTGCGGGTGGTGGGGTCGTCGTCGTCCTCGCCGAAGGCGAGGTTGAGCATGGCGACGTTTTCCTGGCCGAGTTGCTGGAAGAGGGGTTCGTTGCCCAGGCGGCGGGCTGAGTCGCCGGTGCATTTCTCGTCGCCGCCCATGATGGCGAAGCGGACGCCGGCGATGTTGAGGAGTTCGGCGAAGGCTTTGGTGGTTTTCTTGGCGCGGTCTTCGAGGGCGCCGGCGCAGCCGACCCAGTAGAGGTAGTCGATGTCGGTGAGGTCGTCGAGGTCGCGGCCGACGACGGGGATGTCGAAGTCGACTTCCTTGGTCCATTCGAGGCGTTGTTTTTTGGCCAGGCCCCAGGGGTTGCCCTTCTTCTCGAGGTTTTTCAGCATGGTGCCGGCCTCGGAGGGGAAGGCGGATTCGATCATGACCTGGTAGCGGCGCATGTCGACGATGTGGTCGATGTGTTCGATGTCGACGGGGCATTGTTCGACGCAGGCGCCGCAGGTGGTGCAGGACCACAGGACGTCGGGGTCGATGACGCCGGCTTCTTCGAGGGTGCCGATCAGGGGGCGTTCGGCCTCGGTCAGGGCGGGTGCGGGGATGTCGGCGAGCTGTTCCGGGGTGGCTTTCTCCTCGCCCTCCATGGTTTTGCCGCCGCCGGCTTGGAGGTAGGGGGCTTTGGCGTGGGCGTGGTCGCGCAGCGACATGATGAGGAGTTTGGGGGAGAGGGGCTTGCCGGTGTTCCAGGCGGGGCACTGGGACTGGCAGCGTCCGCATTCGGTGCAGGTGGAGAAGTCGAGGATGCCCTTCCAGGAGAAGTGCTCGATCTGGGAGACGCCGTAGACGTCGTCCTCGCCGGGGTCCTCGAAGTCGATGGGGGTGCCGTGGGAGGTCATGGGTTGCAGGGCGCCGAGCGCGGTGGTGCCGTCGGCGTTGCGCTTGAACCAGATGTTGGGGAAGGCCAGGAACCGGTGCCAGGCCACCCCCATGTCGATGTTCAGCGACACCGTGATCATCCAGATCAGCGAGGTGCTGATCTTGATCCCGGCGGCCAGATAGATCAGCGTCTGGAGGGTGCCGAGGGAGAGCCCCTTGAAGGCCAGGACCAGTGGGTACGAGACGAAGTACGCCGCCTCGTACCCCGCCACGTGGTGGATGGCCCCCTCCAGGCCGCGCAGCGCGAGAATGGCCAGGCCGATGGTGAGGATGACGTACTCCACGAAGTACGCCTGCCAGGCCGTGGAACCGGCGAACCGTGACTTCCGGCCCGCCCGGGAGGGCAGGTTCAGCAGCCGGATCGCCATCAGAGCCAGGATGCCGACCACGGTCATCAGGCCGATGAACTCGATGTACATCTCGAACGGCAGGAACCCGCCCAGCACCGGCAGGGTCCAGTCCGCCCGGAAGAGCTGGCCGTACGCCTGGGCCAGCGTCGGCGGCAGGGTGAGGAAGCCGATCGCCACGAACCAGTGGGCGACGCCCACCAGCCCCCACCGGTTCATCCGGCTGTGGCCCAGGAACTCCCGGATCAGGGTCAGGGTGCGCCGCTTGGGAGCGTCGGTACGGCTGCCGGCCGGCACCGGCTGGCCTAGCCGCACGAACCGGTAGATCTGCGCCACCGCTCGTGCGATGAGCGCGACGCCGACCACGGTCAGCGTCAGCGAGACAATGATCGCCGCGAGTTGCATCGGGCTCCTCAGGGCCGGGACGGGTGCCGACAGTACGGTGCTACTGAACAGTAGCTTACCGTCGTGGTCACCCGGATGGAGCTGAGCCCCCGGCCGGGCGGGCCCCGGTCGGCGCCGGGGTCGCGGTGGCCTGCCAGCGCTGACCCGGGCCGGCGGGACCGGGCCCTGTCGCCCGGAGCTCCAGCGGGGTGCCCGGCACCGGATCGGTGAGGGTGACGGCCAGCGCCGGCAGCCCGCGCGGGGTGAACCTTCCGTCCGGGTCCAGCCGGAACGACGGGGTCGCCGTCCCGCACGGGGCGAGCCGCAGCCGGTAGGCGGTCGGGTGATGGCCGAGACAGAGTCCGTTCACCTTTCTCGGGTGCAGCCGGCGGGCCCCGTCCAGCCCCCAGACCTGGTCCGCCCCCGCCGAGCAGCGCCGTACGGTCACCGGGGCCGTCGGGGTGGCGGGCACCGGGACGGAGAGGCAGAGTCCGGTGGCCGGGTTCCGGAAGCGGATCAGCATCCCCCGGGGCGCCCCGCCGCCGGTGCCGGGCGACATCGCGCGCGGGGCGGAGGGAATGAGCGAGGCGCCCGGCCGGGAGGGAACCGGCTCCGGGCGGGGGAGCGCCGTCCCGTCCGGAGCCCCGAACGCCAGGCGCAGCAGGAGGACCAGGGCCGCCACGGCGAGCAGCCCGGCCCCCACGAGCACCCCGGGACGCCTGCGCGACCCGGGAGCCCCGGGGCTTCCGGGGGCCACGAAGGGTTCGAGAGGCGCAGGCCCGCCGGCCCGCCGGCGGCCGAGCCGCCATGCCGCCGGGCCCCGGAAGGACACCACCCGGCGGGACCCATACGCACGTCCCGCCGTGCGCGGTGGGTACGGGGGCGGCGGAGGCGCCGGGACGCCTGCGTACGTCCCGGAGTCGCGGGCCGCGTCCGCCCCGCCCCCCGCGCTCCCGGCGGGACCGGAGCCGTACCGTCCGGGGTCGTGAGGCTCCGCACCTGCCGGTCCGGCGGCGACCGACGCCGAGCCACGGCGCCCGGAGCCGTACACCCCGGAGCCGTACGCTCCGAGGGCGCGGGCCGCCGGGTGGTGCGCCTCCGGTGGCGCCCCGGCGGCCACGTCCGGCGGACCGGTCGGCTCCCGGGGCCGTCCGGTGCTCGGCTCGGCCCGCTCGGCCGCCTTGGGGCCGGCCGCCTCCCGGGACCGACCGGCAGCCGGGCCCGGTCCGGGCCGCCCGGCCGCCCCGGGGCCGGCCACCGCCTCGGCGAGCAGCACCGCCAGGCGCCCCGCCGAGTGGTCGAGCTGCTCGGCCGCCGCCCGGCAGTAGGCGCAGCCCGCCAGGTGCTCCTCCAGGTCGACCGGCACCACGGCGCCCGGCCGGCGGGTGACCGCCTCGATGAGACCGCTGTACCGGCGGCAGATGTCGTCCGGGGCCAGATCGCGGTGGCTCTGCCGGCAGGCCGCGCGCAGCCGCCCCCGGTCCCGTATCAGCTCGGCCCGGGCCACCTCGGGGCTGACCCCGGTCCGGGCGGCGACGGCGGCGAGCTCCTCCCGCTCGACCTCGGTGAGCCACAGCAGTGCCCGGCTCCGCCGGGGCAGCCAGGCGAAGGCCCGGCGCAGCAGTTGCCTGTCGTCCATGGGGGTGCGCCGGACCGTTCTCAGGCCACCCGCCCGGCGGGCGTACCGCGCCCGGTGAGAAGGGTGAGGGCGATGGTCGTACCGGGATGTGACGGGCAGCGCACGGCGGTTCCTCCCTGGGACGGGTACGGCCCAGGAGGACCGGGCGGTCCACGGGCCGGGTGACCCCCGGCGCCGGGCGGTCCACGGGCCGGGGTCCGGTCTCCCATACGGCCGCCCCCGCCCCGGCGTTCACCGCCCTGTTCCGCGAGACTCCCCCCCGGCCGGGACCGGGTCGCCCCCGCGTTCACCGCACCCTGCCCCGGGGTCCCGCCCGGCCGGGAATCGGGCGGAGTCGGCCCGGCGGGTGTTCCCCGGCCCGCCGGCGGGCAGTTCATGTGCTGTTCACGGTCCGCTCCCGCGCCGCCCCTACGGTCGTGCGCGCCGCGCCCTCGGGTCCGAGGGCGCTCCTTGAAGGAGGAGTCACGTGTCCCTCGCTCCCGCCACCCGTGCCGTCGCCCTCGCGGCGGCCACCGCGACCGTGCTGCTGGCGCAGGCCGTCGTGCCCGCGCAGGCCGCCGCTCCCGGGTTCTCGGTGACCGCCACGGTGGAGACCGCGCCCGTCTCCCACAGCGGTGACGCCGCCGACGACCCGGCGATCTGGGTGCACCCGTCCGATCCGGCCAGGTCCGTGGTGGTCGGCACCGACAAGAAGGGTGCCCTGGAGGTGTACGACCTCTCCGGGGCCCGGATCCAGCGCGTCAGCGGGGACTACGGCAACAACGTCGATCTGCGCGGGAACATCGTCGTCTCGGCCGACGACGAGGCGGCCGGCGGCGACGGCGCCATGCACGTCTACCGGATCGACCCGGCGACCCGGAAGCTCACCCACCTCAAGGACATCCCCACCGAGGTCACCGCGCACGGCATCTGCCTCTACACCTCGCCCTCCTCCGGCAAGCTGTACGCATACCCCAACTCCACCTCCGGCCGGGTGGAGCAGTGGGAGCTCAAGGTCACCGGGGACACCGTCGCCGCCACCTCCGTGCGGCTCTTCGACGCGGGCTCCGCGGTGGAGGGCTGCTACGCCGACGAGACCACCGGAAAGCTCTACCTCGGCGAGGAGGACGTGGGCGTCTGGGTGTACGGGGCGGAGCCCTCCGCCGGCACCGCCCGGACCAAGCTGGACTCGGTGGGCTCCGCCGGTCACATCACCGCCGACACCGAGGGCATCACGGCGGCGGGCGACCGGCTCTTCGTGTCGTCCCAGGGCAGCAACGACTTCACCGCCTACGACCGCCGCACCGGCGGCTACCTCGGCCGGTTCGCGGTGGCGGACGGCGACCGGGCGGACGACTGCGAGGACACCGACGGCATCGACGCCACCGCCACCGCCCTGGGCAGCGCCTTCCCGCGCGGTGTGTTCATCTGCCAGGACGGCAGCAACTCGGCGCCGGGCAGCAGCGGCAACCAGAACTTCAAGCTGGTCCCGCTGGAGCGCGTCACCTCCCGGCTGGGCTGACCCTCCTTCGGGTGGGCCCCCTGGGGTGGGCCCGCCCGGCCCGGGTCCGGACGCCCGACGGCGCCCGGACCCGGGTCCGTTCCGGCGCCGGTGACCTCAGTGCGCCCGGCCCTCTCCCGCCCGGGCGCGCAAAGAGTCGAGCAGCAGGGACAGGCCGAAGTCGAAGCGCTCCTCGTACCCGGCCGCGTCCGCTGTCAGATGCTCCACGACCCGGGTCAGCGCCGGGTACGCCGCCACCGGCAGCTCCGGGTCGAGCCTCCCGGCCTGCTCGTGGAACGCCTGCTCCTCCTGCACCAGGCCCAGGAGGAAGTACACGAACGTCCAGCACGCCCAGGCCGCCTCGCGCTCCGGCACTCCGCCGTCGAGCAGCGCCTGGACCAACTGGTCGGCGAAGCGCAGGGTGGCGGGCTCGGCGGCATAGGTGCCGGTGACCAGGCGTGCCCCGTCCCGGTGGGCCAGCATCGCCCGCCGGGCCCGGTGCGCCACCTCCCGCACCCGGTCGTCCCAGGCGTCCGGCAGCTCGCCGGAGTCCATTTCGGCCAGGATGGCGTCCGCCATCAGCTCGTGCAGCCGCGCCTTCGACTTGGTGTGCCACAGCACGGTGTTCATCCGTACGTCCAGCCGGTCCGCGATGGATCGCATGGAGACGGCCTCCAGACCGCCCTCGTCCAGTGCGCCGAGCGCGGCACGCACCACGGCCTCGACCGACACACCCGCCCTGGCGGGAATTCCCGCTTGCTTCTTGGTCACTGACCTAGTCTACTGTTCACCAGGAACTTGGTCAGTGACCAAGTCGCCGGATCGAGCTTCTGTGTGCCTGCGCGCCGTGCGTCCGTGCGTTCGTATGCCTGTGTGTCCGTGTGTCTGTGTGCTCGTCGGCTCTTGTGCCGGTGGGCGCGGGGGCGTGCGACCTCGTGCGTGCGGGTGCCTGCGGGCTCGTGGGCTCGTCCCTTGTCCTTCTCGCCGCCTTCCCGGTCCGTCCGGCGTACGCGCCCGACGGTCGGCCCTCACTCGGGAGACACCTCATGGCCGCTGCTCACACCCCCGACCCGACTCCTGCCACCGGGACCGCCCCCGGCGCCGCCGGGTCGCGCGCGCCCCGGATCGCCGTCGTCGGCGGCGGGCCGGGCGGGCTCACCCTCGCCCGGGTGCTGGAGACCCGTGGCATCCCCGTCACCGTCTTCGAGCGGGACGCCTCGCCCGTCGCCCGGCAGCAGGGCGGCATGCTCGATCTGCACGAGGAATCCGGGCAGTCGGCACTGCGCACCGCCGGACTGCTGGACGAATTCCTCGCTCTCGCCCGGCCCGAGGGCGAGGAGGCGAGAATCGCCGGGGCCGACGGCGCCGCCCTGGTCGCGCACCTGCCGGAGCCCGGGCAGCCGGCCAGGCCCGAGGTGGACCGGGCGGATCTGCGGAGGCTTCTGCTCGCCTCGCTGCGGCCGGACACCGTGCGGTGGGGCCGCGCCGTGGTCTCGGCCGTACCCGCCGGGGGCGCCGCGCACCGGCTGGTCTTCGCGGACGGCACGACCGAGACCTTCGACCTGGTGGTCGGCGCGGACGGCGCCTGGTCCCGAGTCCGGGCGCTGCTGACCGATCAGGCACCGGTCTTCTCCGGGGTGCACTTCGTGGAGGCCAGGACCCCCGGCGCCGCCCGCGACCACGCCGCCCTGGCCGGACTCGTCGGCCCCGGCAGCCTGTACGCCTTCGAGGACGACCGGGGCATCATGGCGCAGCACAATGGGGACGGCACCATCCGTACGTACTACGTGCTGCGCCTCCCCGAGGAGTGGCTCCCCGGCCCCGCCGAGGGCCCCGCCGAGCACCGCGCCGAGACGCTCCGGAAGCACTTCGACGGCTGGAACCCGGTGCTGCTCGCCCCGCTGGAGCACAGCGCCGAGCTCATCCACCGCGTGCTGTACGCCCTGCCCGCCGGGCACCGCTGGCAGCACCGGCCCGGGGTCACCCTGCTCGGTGACGCGGCGCACCTGATGACCCCGTTCGCGGGGCTCGGCGCCAATATGGCCATGCTGGACGCCGCCGAACTGGGCCTGTCCATAGCCGGTTCCGGCGACCTGACCGAGGCGGTGCGCGGCTACGAGGACGCGATGTGGCCCCGCGCCGCCGGGGCGGCGGCCCTGACCGAGGCCGGGCTCGCCGCCGCCATCTCGCCCGACGCCCCGGGCAGCGCGCTGCGGCACTTCGCCTCGGTCGTGGACGCCGGCTGATCCCGCGGGGCCGGCCGCCGGTTCACTTCCCCGGCCGGTGGCGCCGGGGCGGCCGGTCCTGCCGGCCTCCCGGGGCGTCCGTGGTCCCGCCGGCTCCGGGGTCGTCGCCGTCCTCCACCGAGAAGCGCGCCACCAGCAGGGCGCAGTCGTCCGGCAGTTCGGTGTCGGGCTGCTGGTGCAGAAAGAGCGCGCAGGTCTCCCGGGCGCCGAGGCCGACCGTGCTGCGGCCGAGCTGCACCAGCCGGGCCAGCCCGGTGTCCATGGCCTCGCCGCGCCGCTCGATGAGACCGTCGGTGTACAGAACCAGGGTGTCGCCGTCCGAGACCGGCACCTCCTCCTCGGCGTATCCGGTGAACGGCACGGGGCCCAGCGGCGGGGCGAGCGCGCCGGACAGATAGCGGCTGCCGCCGTCCGCGCCGATCAGCAGGGGCGGCGGGTGCCCGGCCCGGGCGTACCGCAGGATCCCGGTGCGCCTGCTGTACATGGCGTAGCAGGCCGTCGCCATGAGGCCCTCGTGATAGGCGTTGAGGAAGTCGTTGACCTCCTCCAGGACGGCGGCCGGCCGGCGCCCGCACCGCCGGGCGATGCTGCGCAGCGCGGTGCTGATCTGGGCCATGGCCGTGGCCTCGGCGACACCGTGGCCGGCCACGTCCCCGATGGTCAGGCCGATGGTGTCCGCGTCGAGCACATGGACGTCGTACCAGTCGCCGCCCACGTTGACCATATGGGTGCCGGGCGCGTACGCGCTGGCGATCTCCACCCCGTCCACCTCGGGAAGGCTGGGCAGCAGACTCCGCTGGAGCCGTTCCGCCAGCCGGTGTTCGTGCTCGAAGAGACCGGCCCGGCGCACCGCCTGGGCGATCTGCTGCGCCACGGCCCTGATGTGCTCGTCGTCCGGCCGGACGCCCGGGGCGCACCGCACGGTGAGATGGCCGAGGGTCAGCCCCTCCGCCTCCAGCGGCACCCGGCGGACGACCTCCCCGTGGCGGTCGCCGTCGCCGGTGTCCGCCGCCGGGCGGGCGGCCCCGCCGTCGGTGCCGGCCGCCGGGGCGGGCCGGTCCCCGGCGTGGTGTGCGGGGGTGAGCCAGGTCCGGGCGCCCGGCGCGTCCAGGTCGGTCCAGGTGGTGCCCGCCGAGGCGAGCGCGTCGGTCGGCCCGAGGGACGGCACGATGCGCTTGGAGTGCAGCTCCAGTGAGACCGCCGTGGCGTCCAGCGCCTGCGGGGCCGACTTGTGCACCGCGTCGCACACGTCGGAGAGCGTGGCGCTGACCGCGAGCGAGGCGGTCAGCCGGTACAGCCGCTGCAGCCGTTCCCGGGCCGCCTTCTCGGTGGCCAGCAGCCGCTCCCGCTGCTCCTCCACCGTCCGGCGGTAGGCCATCTGCCGGTCCAGGAGGCGCACTTGCCGGCTGAGCGCGACAAAGCGGTCGCCCAGGTCGAGCCGGGAGAGATGAAGCTGCACCAGGGGTTCGGGGCCGGTCCACCAGACCGCCCGGGCGCCGTGGCAGCGGAACCGCACCGCCGAGCCGTCCGCGAGCGGCACCGAAAGGGAGCCCGGCAGCGCGCTGCCGCTCCGCAGCCAGGTGGCCAGCTGGGCCCGGAGCGCCTCCGGCGCCCCCGAGATCTCCGGCAGGTCGGCACCGGCCCGGAGCGCGTCCGCCGCCCGGGTGGCCGCCGCGTTGGCCGCCAGCACACGGCCCCGGGGCGTGCACAGCAGCAGGGGCTGGGGCAGCAGCCGGGCGACGGCGTGGAATACCGCCAGGTCCACGGTCACACGCCGGGGCCCGCCGGACCGGGCCGGGTGGTGGCGGCGTCACCGAAGTACTCCCGCGACGGTTCTGCGTCCAGGTCGGCGTACGGCCGGAGATGGGCGGTGACCCGGCAGCGCTCATGACCCCGCGCGATGGTCTCCCGCAGCTCCACCCGCGCGCAGCCGGGGTTCTGCGCGGCGATGGTGCCGAAGGTGTTCGACGTCATCGTGCACCTCGACTCGCGGCCGAGCACCTTCTCGGCGAACGGGCAGCTCCGGCTGCCCAGGACGATCCTCTCGTCGTCCTGGCTGACGAGGTGGAAGTCTCCCCTGGCGCGCTGTGTGAGATCGACCAGGACGTCCGCGACCTGTTCCCTGGTCAGCCGCCGGACGGAGAGGGCCCGGGGACATGTGTCGTTGATCTGACTGCCCACCGACTGGCCGACCAGGCTGAGGTAACCGGGCGCCTCCTCCAGACCGACCACGGTCTCCGGCGAGGTGGCGAGCTCCCGGACCAGGGTCCGCATGAACACCTCGCGATCCAGCGGGACGTCCGCGTGCGCTGCTCGGTTCATCGCTCCTCCAGCGAGGCTGCTCCGGCCGGCCGGAGCCCGGCGCGCGGTGCCGGGCACCACCGTGATCCGCCGCCGGCAGTGGCCGCCATCAGCAGCCGGCGGGAGGCACGCCCGCCCGGCCGCACCGTCGACCGGCCTCAGAGTAGACCGTTCCGTCGCGGCCGTCCCAGCCTTGGCCCAAGGATGACCGGAGCGCGACCGCGGCCCGGCCACAGCTCGGAAATCATGTCGAATGATGGTCTGACGTGTGTGTGCATCTGTACTGAACTCCGGCGCGGTGCAGTCACGGTGGGTTGTCCACAGGGGTTGCCCGACACTTCCCGGAGACGTGAGGATCGCAGGGCACAGCGAAGTGAACGGGGAAGAACGGGGGACGGGATGACACCTCGTCTGGTGTTTGTGCACGGCATCGGCGGCGCCCGGGACGCCGCCGCCGAGGGCGCCGAGTGGACGCGTGCGCTGGCCGGCGCGGCGCGTGACGCCGGGCACGCGGCGGCCATCAGCGGACTGACCGGCGGCTGGGGGGCCGATGTCCGGTTCGCCGCCTACGGCGACCTCTTCCGGAGGCGCGGTGCCCAGGGCGCCGGGGACACGGCCGACGGGCGGGACGAAGAGGACGAGGCGGTCCTCGTCGCACTGCTGCTGGAGGCGGTCGACGAGCGGCTGGCCGACGCCTCCCTGCCGCCGGAGGAGCTGAGAGCCCTGCGGAGCGCCCGTGCCCAGCTCGCGCCCGACCGCCCGGGCCAGGGCATCGGCGCGCCGGGGCGCCGCGCGGTCAACGCCGTGACCAGCCTGCTCGCGGTGCCCGGGTTCCGGGCGCTGGGCGGCTGGACCAGCGCCCGGACGACGGCCGGGACGCTCGGCCAGGTGGCCCGCTATCTGAACCGCCGGGAGCCCGACGAGCGGGGCCACACCCTCGACGCCCGGATCCGCGCCCGGGTGGCCGACTGCCTGGACACCGAGGGGCCCACCGTGGTGGTGGCCCACTCGCTGGGCACGGTCGTCGCCCTGGAGGCGCTCCACCGGCACTCCGGCCCGGTGCCGCTCCTCGTCACCCTGGGCTCCCCCCTCGGCATCCGTACGGCCGTGCTGCCGCGGGTCCGCCCGCAGCCGGTCGCCACCCCCGCCTGCGTCGGCCGCTGGCTCAACTTCTGGGACCGCGACGACATCGTGGCCGCCCGGCCGCTGCTGGAGAAGTTCGTCCGGGCCAATGCCGACGGCGTACTGCCGCGCAGCACCCGGGTCGACGCGGACGGTGCCTGGGTGCACCCGGCGGCGAAGTACCTGGCGGACGGGAGGGTGGCGGGCCCGGTGATGGAGGCGCTGGCGCGCGCGGTGGAGCGATGAGCGGCGCCCGGCACGTCCTGGTGATCGGCGCGCAGTGCCCGGCGCTCGGGCTCCTCGACGAACTGGAGCAGGCGGCCCGCGCCCTGCACGACGCCCTCACCGCCCCCTGGGTCGGCGCCTGTGAGAAGGACCGGGTCTCCGGCGCGACGCTGCTCTGCGGGGCCGGGATCACCCAGAGCGAAGTGGAGCGGGCCGTCCGGGAGGCCGGGCGGCAGGCGGCGTCGGCCGGTGCGCTGCTGGTCGTGGCGCTGCTCGGGCACGGCATGGCGGCCGGCGGCCGGCTCTACTTCATGGCCGGCGACTCGGAGGAGGAGACCCCGCTCAGCGCCGTGGATGTCAAGGCGCTGCTGGGACAGGTGCTGGACACCGCCGGTGTCGACGGGCTGATCGCCCTGGTGGACACCTGCCACGCGGCCGGCGCCGTGCCCGACCTCGGCGCCCTCGCCACCGGCATCCGGCGTGGCGAGGTACGGCTGTCGCTGCTCATGGGCGCGGGCGCCGACCAGGAGGCGTACGGACTCCGTTTCAGCCGCACCGTGACGCGGGTGCTCCAGCACGGCATCGCGGGCGCCGGTGAGACGCTCTCCCCGGCCGCCGTGGCCGAGGCGGTACGGGCGGACGGCGGCGCGCCGGGCCAGTCGATCGTGCAGCTCGGCTTCGACGGAGCCCAGTGGCCGGCGGCCCGGCTGTGGCTGGCGCGCAATGTCCGGCACGCCTTCCCGGCGCCGGGATCGCTCCTCGGAGAGATCGGCCGGGAGGAGCTGGCCCGCGCCCTGGCCCCGCTCGACGACCACGCCGTCCCGGTCCCGGCCGGCGGCCCGGAGGGCTTCCCCGACACCTCGGCCGTGCCCGGCCTCCCCGGGGCGGGCCTCCCCGACGCGGCCGTCTTCCCGGAGGCCGGCGGCCGGGCCGGTGCCGGTGCCGGTGGCGCGCCGGCCGCCGGCACCACCTGGGCAGAGCTGGCGCGGGCGGTCACCACCCCGGGCGATCTGGCCGCGTTACGGGCACCGCTGGCCGCCCTGCCGCCGCCCGAGCGCGACTGGGCGCGCGGGGTGTTCGACGCGCTCGACGCCGCCGTGCGCACCGCCGACCTGCTCACGGCGTGGCCCGGCACCGCCGCCCTCACCTCACCGATGCTGCTGCGTGCGCTCGGCGCCGTACGCCCCGCCTCGGCCTCCGCCGCCCCGCTGCCCGTCAGCACCGGTGGCGAACTGCTCCGCGACGCCGTGGAGTACGTCCTGCTCCGGGCCCCGCGCACCGGCGGCCGGCGGCTGGCACCGGTGGCGGAGTTCGTCGCCGGACTCGCCCGCGAGACCGGGGTGGACCCGCACGAACCGCGGCTGCGCGCCTGGGCGGCCGGGATCGGCGCCGGCATCGACCTCAACGACGCCCTCGCCCGCCAGCGGGAACACCACCGCGACCTGCGGCTGCGGCTGATCCTCAGTCTGCACGCCGCCGTCGGTGACGACTGGCCGGAGTCACTGGCCGCCTGGCTGCTCGACGAGGGCACCGTACGGCACCGCGAGGAGTTCCCCTGCGCCCAGGACCGGCCCGGTGTCGAGCAGGGCATCGGCACCGCGCTGCGCTGGGCCACCCGGCTCGCGAGCTCGCTGGAGACCCCCCTGCGCAGGGTCGAGATCGCCGCGCCCGCGCCGCTGCTCGTCCAGTGGCGGCCGGAGGAGACCGACTTCGGGATGCGCCTGGGCGCCGAACACGATGTGGTGCTCCGCTGGAGCGACCGCATCCAGCCGCCCGACCATCTGTGGTGGATCAACGACAAGGCCCGCAAGGCACTGCGCGCGATGGACAGCAGCACCGACACGGTCCGCGCCGACTGGCTCGGGGAGCCGGACACCCGCCATGTCCGCGAGTTGCGCGACCGGCTGATGAACGCCCCGCGCAGCCGGGCGCTCGGCCTGGCCCACCGGCCCCCGCAGCTGCGGGACCTCATGGAGACGCTGCTGGCCTCCTCGCCGATCGTGCTGTGGACGGACGAGGACCTGCCCGTGCCCGACGAGGTCCGCGGCTACCTCGACGCCCACTGGCATCTGCTTCCCCTGGAGTTCTGCCAGGTCTACCGGGAGAGCTGGCACCGCCGGACACCGGACGCCGGCCCGCTCCCGTCGGCGGAGTGCGCCGGACCTCCCGGACGCACCCGCCTGGCCGCGCTGCGCAGCGTATGGGACGGCCACGACTGGCTGGACTTCTGCACCTGGTTCGAGCAGGAGCAGCTGTGAGACCACCGCCCCCTCCCCGTGGCGGCCGGCCCCTCCCGCCGGCGGCCGCCCGCCTTCTCCTGGCGGCGGGCCGTGTCCGCCCGCCGCCGCGCCCGCCGTCCGCCCCCTGTCCCCAGCCGCCACCGTCCGCCTCCGCCCGCCACCGTGCCCGCCGTCCGCCGCCCGTCCCCCTCCGCCACCGTGTCCACCACTCACCGGCCGCCACCGGCCTCCGGGTCCGGGCCGCACCGCAGGGCGCCGGCCACCCCGCACCGCCCCACCGCTCACAGGAGAGACCACCGCATGACCTGGCAGCCGTACTACACCGGCACCGGCACCCCGCCCGCCACCCCCGAGGACCGGGTCGAGCTGCCTCCGGCCCCGCCCTGGCGCGAGTTCCCGCGCCGGTCGCTGCACGAGCGGTTCGTGCCGCCGCCCGGCCTGGTCGAGGCGGTCAACGCCGCCCTGGCCCTGCGCCGGCCCCTGCTGGTGACCGGACAGGCCGGCTCCGGCAAGTCCACGGTGATCGAACAGGTCGCCGCCGAACTGGACCTCGGCACCCCGCTGCGCTGGCACATCACCTCACGCAGCGGCCTCGCCGAGGCGCTCTACCGGTACGACGCGCTCGGCCGTATCCACGCCCAGCGGCTGGAGGGCTCCGGCGGCAGCGACGACATCGCGCCCTTCCTGCGCTTCGGCCCGCTGGGCACCGCCCTGCTGCCCGCCGACCGTCCCCGCGCGCTGCTGATCGACGAGATCGACAAGAGCGACCTGGACCTTCCCAGCGATCTGCTCGACGTGCTGGAGCGGGGCGAGTTCGAGATCCCCGAACTCGCCCGGTACGGCGCCGATGACGTCGCCGTGCGGGAATGGGGCGGGGACGGCACGCACGAGGTGACGCGCGGCCGGGTCCAGTGCACCGCCTTTCCGTTCATCGTCATGACCAGCAACGGCGAGCGGGACTTCCCGGCCGCCTTCCTGCGCCGCTGCGTCCGGTTCACCATGCCGCTGCCGACCCCGGAGACCCTGCTCCGGGTCGTCCGGGCCCATATGGGTGCCGAGGCGGCCGGGACCGACGAGACCAGGCGGCTGATCGGGACGTTCCTGGAGCGGCTGACGGCGGGGGAGAGCCTGGCCGTGGACCAGCTGCTCAACGCCGTCCATCTGCTGTCCGGCGAGGACGCGCCCACCGAGGAACGGCGGGCGGCCGTCGAGGACCTGATCCTGCGTGAGCTCTCCCGTGTCTGACCCGCTCGCCCGGCTGCTCCCCGCCCTCCACCGGATCGTCCCCCGGCTGGACGGCACCGGCCTGGCGGAGGCGCTGTGGCTGGCCGCCCGGATGGCGGAGAGCACCCCCGCTCCACCCCCGCCGCCGGCCCCCGGCCCGGGGGTGCCCCAGCGGGACGAGACCGCCGGTGCGGAGGAGCGCGCCGCACCGGCCCCCGCTCCGGCCGGGCCTCCCGGGCCGCCGGACGGTGCCGGCACCCGGCCCCGGCCGGCCGTGACCGGCGCCGGGGACCCGCCCGCGTCCGTCCGCCCGCTGCACGAACGGCTGGCGGGCGCTTCGCACCGGATGCGCGGCCATGCCGTGGCCGCGCCCCGGGCGGCGGTGCTGCCCGGCGGGCTGGAGCTGACCCGTGCGCTGCGCCCCTGGAAGCGGCCCTGGCCCCGGGGGCGGGGCACCGAACTGGACATGGACGCCACCGTCGACGGCTATGCCCGCAGCGGCGAGCTGATCCCGGTGTTCGCCGCCGCGCCCGAGCGGTGGTTCGACCTGGCCCTGGTGGTGGACCGCTCGCCCGGCATGCGGGTCTGGCAGGAGACGGTCACCGAGCTCACCGCCACCCTCGACCGGTTGGGAGCCTTCCGGACGCTCCAGGTCAGCGAGCTGTCCTTCGACGCGGCCGGCCGCCCCCGCGACCCGAGCCGGCTCCGCTCCGCCGACGGCCGGCGGCTGGTGCTGGTGATCTCCGACTGCGCGGCGGACGGCTGGCGCCGGCCCGAGGTCTGGCACCAGCTGCGGGACTGGGCCGGTGCCACCCCCACGGCCGTGCTCAACCCGCTGCCCACCAGGCTCTGGCGGCGCGGCGGCCTCAATCTGCCCACTGTCACCTACACCCCCGCCGCCCCGGGCGCCCACCGCAGCCGCCTCCCGCTCGAACCGCCCGCCCTCGCC
The DNA here is from genome assembly GCF_024756275.1 of Streptomyces pyxinae. Classification (GTDB taxonomy): domain Bacteria; phylum Actinomycetota; class Actinomycetes; order Streptomycetales; family Streptomycetaceae; genus Streptomyces; species Streptomyces pyxinae. Next base: position 15,620 of record NZ_JANUGQ010000037.1, read on the forward strand.
CTCGCCGGGGCCGACGCCACGGCCGGGACCGGGGCGGACCGCGACACCGCCGGGCGCGGGGCGATGACGGCACCCGACGGCTCCCGGGCCTGGCTGCCGGTCCCCGTCCTCTCCCTGACCCCGCACTCCCTGGGCCGCTGGTCCCGGGCACTGATGCGTGGCGACCCCGAGGGCTGCACCGCCGTGCTCGTCCCGCCGACCGGCCGGCTGCCCCGGCACGACCGGCCGCCCGCCGTCCCGCTGCCGCCCGCCACGCTCGCCAAGGGCTTTCTGCGCACCGCGAGTTCCCGCGCCGCCCGGCTGGCGGTGCTCTGCTCGCCCTTCGACCGGCTGAGCCTGCGGCTGCTGCACGTGGTCCGCCGCGCGCTCGTCCCGGACGCCACCGTCGCCGAGGTGGCCGAGGTGGTGACCAGCGGTGTGTTCCTGCCGGAACCGGCCGACGGGGACCAGATCGAACTCGTCCTGCCCCCGGAGGCCCAGGCGGTGCTCCGGGAGGAACTGCCCGCCCATGAGCTGTGGGAGGTGCGCCGCGCCCTGGACCGGCATGTCGCCTCGGGCGGCGACGGACCGGCCCGCTTCCCCGCGGTCGCCCACGACCCGGCCGGCCCACGGGAACTCGCCGCCGAGCGGGCCGCCTTCGCCCATGCCTCCCGGCGCACCCTGGAACTGCTGGGGCTCGCCCCACCCGACGCCGCCCCCGGGGCCGGGACACCGCCCACGACGGCCGGCCCCGACACCCTGCCGCCCGCGCCCCTGCCGTTCGCGGACCCGGACGACACCGTCGCCCGGACGGCCGCCGGGGTGGAATCCGGTGCCGTCTCCCGCCTCTGGATCACCGCCGGGAACGGAGGCTCCGGCGCGGGCCGCACGGCCTTCGCCCTTCATCTCGCGCACCGGCTGCGCGACCGCTTCCCGGACGGGCGGCTGTATCTGGATCTGCGCGGCTCCTGGCCCCACCCGGTGCCGGCCGAGGCCGCCCTGTGGACCCTGCTGCGCGACCTGGGCACTCCGCCGGGCGAGATCCCGACCCGGACCGAGGAACTGGCCGAGGCGGTCGGCACGGCACTGCGGGGACGCCGGACGCTGCTCGTCCTGGACGACGTCCCGCCCGAGGGCGAGGCACCGGACACCCTGACGGCGGTGATCCCGGAGGACTCCACGGTGATCCACACCTCCCGGTGGCGGCCCCCGGCCGGTGCCGGCACCACCGCCACGGGCGCGGACGACGGCCCGCTCACGCTCGGTCCGCTGCCGGGCGAGGCGGCGCTCGCCCTGCTGCCCTCGCGGGCGGACCGGAGCGTACGGGAGTCCGTGGCCGGCAGGCAGTGGTGGCCGCTGGCCCTGCGGGTGCTCAGCGACTGGATCGCGTCCGGGGACCCGCCGGCCCCGAACGGCTCGTCGCGGGAGTACGGCATGCCCCGGGGGGACGCCCGGACGATGCACGCCGAGACGTTCCTGCCGGCGCGGCTCGACAGACTGGAACCGTCGGCCCTGGCGGGGCTGGCCCTGCTGGCACTGATTCCGACCGGGCGCTTCTCGCGGGTGGAGGCGATGACCCTGCTCGACCAGGACCCCGGGCCGGCCGCGCGACTGCTGCGCGACCTCACCCGCAGAGGGCTGGTCGAGCACGAGTCCGGTCTGCTGCGCGCGGTACGCGAATGGGCGCACCCCATGCGAGGCGGCGATGCGCCTGCCGCCGCGGGGCGGCTGCTCGCGAGCTACCTCAGGGGCGCCGCCACCCGGTACGCGCGCCGCCACCCGGGCACCTCGCTTCCGGAACGGCTGGGCGTCCTCCCGGCCCGGGAGGAGTGGCCGGACGACGGCTGGGTCGAGAACGCGCTGGCGCTCGCCGCCTCGGACGACGGAGACGACCGGGCGCGGTGGGGACGGGACGGCCGCGCCGCGCTTCTGCTGCTGCTCCAGGACGAGGCGGCCTCGCCGCGCCACCGGGGGCTCTACGTCCAGGCCGCCCGGCGGCTCACGGCGGTCGCCGAGCCGTATCCCGAGTCCCGCGCCCTGTTCGCCCTGGCGCAGGCGCTGTACGAGCAGGGGGAACTGGACGAGAGCCGGGAGGCCCTGCTGAGCGCGGACACCGACCGGGAGCAGGATCCCTCGGTGCTCCCGCTGACCCTCCTGATGGAGGGCCGGCTCGCGTTCGGCGGCGGTGACCTGGCCCGGGCCGCCTCCCGCTTCGAGGAGGCCGCGGAGCTGTTCCGGCAGGTGGACGACCGGCATGGCGAGGCCACCGCCCGGCTCGAGTACGCGCGCGTCCAGCTTCGCCGCGAAAGGCCCGAGGAAGCGGCGAACGCGGCGACCGAGGCGCTCCAGATCTTCAAGGAGCACGGCGCCGACGAGGACGCCCAGGCCGCCCGCCGGGTACGGGACGTGGCCTGGCTGGGGGTGGAGCGGCGGGAGCGCACCGTCCCCTGCCACCTCGTGGCGGTGGCGGCCACCCCGGAGAACGGGGAGGCGGTGCTCGGCGCGGCGACCCGGGCCCTGTCCGGTGGTGCCGGGGTGCCGGGCGACCAGCTCGACGCCCGGTCGGCGCATGACTGCTGTCTCCTCTTCGTGCCGCAGCAAGTGTCGCTCGATCTTCTGTTCGATGTGCTGGCCGGGGCGCTGCCCGCCGAGCTGGAGGCCCAGGGGCTGCCGCCGGGAGCGCGGGTGGCGGTGCACACCGGCTCGGTCCGCCTGGACGCCACCGAGAGGCTCACCGAGCCGGGCGTCGAGTACACCCGGGCGATGCTGAGGTCCGCCGAGTTCCGGAGGGTGTCGGGCAACTATCCGGAGCACCCCACGCTGTGCGTCTCCCCGGAGGCGTTCGACGGTCTGCCGGCGGAGCGGACCGGGCGGTCGTTCATCGAGCACCGGGTGACCAGCAGGTCCGGCGAAGTGGTCTGCCTCGTCCTCACCCCGCGCCTGGACCTCTCCGCCTATGACGCGGAACTCCTCGCGCTGGCCCGGGTCTTCAACGAACGGGACCCGGGCGGCAGGCGCCTGGCCGGAATCCTGCGGGACGGTTTCGACGCGGCCCTCGACCCGGCGGACGCCGGCCGGTTCGCCCGCCGGGGACCAGGGGCCGGCGAAACCCGCCGGGCCGGGGCCGAGGTGGTGCGGGGGCTGCTGCGGGAGTTCCCCTTCGGTGACGGCTCGCCGGCCACCGTCCTGCGCTGGGAGCGCACCGGCCGCCAGGGCCCGGTCCCCCTCCACTTCCAGTTCTCCGCCTCGGGTCCGGACTGGCGGCTTCCGTCCGAGTGGCACGGCGCCCTCTGCCTCCTGGTCCACGCCGACGACCTGCGCTCCCGCTGGTCGGCGGGGCTGGTGCGGGTGCGGTCGGGAACAGCCCGGCCCCAGGACACCGGGACGGACGGCTCCGGGCCCGACCTCCAGCAGCCCCATGACCGGCACACGGTGCTCTGGCTGCACCGGGAGGCGCCGCTCCCGGAGAACGTCCTGCTGCACCTGGACCAGGAGACCCGCGAGGCCGTCCTCACCCCGGCCGACCCGGTGGAGCGGATCGCGGAACTCTTCCGCCGGGTGCGGGCGAAGGTGGTGCCCACCGGAGCGCTGCGCGCTCTGGCGCCCCGGCAGAACGTGTACCGGTCCGTCCGCACCGCCGCTGCCGCGCTCCAGGTGGAAGGGATCCTGGTGCTGACCGGCAACCGCCGGGGCCGCGAGGCGGCGGCGGGGCTGCGACTGCCGCTCCCGGAGGAGGACGAGTACGTCAGCGTCCGGCTCACCCGCCGCCGCCCGGACCATCTCGGCCGGCCGTCCGTCCTGGCCAACGGGGTGGCGTGGACACCGGCCCGGCCGGACGATCCGGTGGAGCCGCTCCCGGGCACCGATCTGCCCCGGCTGCGCCGGGCGAGGTGAGGAGCGCGACGGACCCGGGGCCGGCCCGCCGGGCGGCGGCACGGGCGGTCGGGTGACTGCTGGTGCGCGAGCGCCACCGAGGGGCATACGCGCAAGGTGAGCGTCGAGAAGCAGCAGCACCAGCACCAGCACCAGCACACCGGCCGGCCCGGCCCGGACGCCGCCCACCGGCGCCCCGCGGGGACGAGCGACACGACGGTGGAGGCGCTCGGGGCGCTGTCGAAGGCCCTGGAGACCACTGAGCGGGCGCGGGGGCATCTGTACTCCTTTCATCAGCTGACCGGCACCGCCGATCTCGAACTGGACCGGGCCGTGGCTCTCTTGCGGGAGGCGGGCCACCGGGAGCAGGCGGACCGGGTGGAGCGGGAGATCCAGGGCCGGAACGTCATCCCCGGCCGCTGGACCTTCCAGATCGTGGAGGAGTACAACCGCACCTACTACCGGCCGTTCGCGGAGCTGGAGCAGGAGCTGATCGACCGGCTGGCGGACGGCCGCGACCATCTGTACGAGGCCGAACTGAAGGAGGCCCGGCGGACCCGCCACCACCCGGACCACACCGCCAAGCCGTCCGAGGGGCCCGCCTCCCACGGGTGACGACCGGCCCTCCCGGGCGCCCGGCGCCGGGGCTCCGGCGCAGGACCGGCCCTCGCCCGACATCCCGCAGACCCCGGGCCTCCGGTGCCGGGCTCCGGCTACCCGCGAGTGGCGGTGGCGCAGAGCTGCTGTTCCAGCAGAGTGTTCCTGGCGCGCTCGGTCACCAGATCCTCCTCCGTCCCGTCGCCGGTGGTCTCCACCACCACGACCCGGCGCCCGTCCTCGCTGGTGCCGTTGCGGGTGCTGTACCCGGGGAGATCACCGCCGTGGCCCCAGTAGCCGCCGCCGCAGGAGAGCGGCACATACATCAGGCCCAGCCCGTACCGCGCTCCCGGCCAGGCGGAATCCAGCTCCTCGGCCCGCACCGTCGACTTCATCTCTGCCAGCTGCCTCGCGGGCAGCAGCCGGCCCCTGAGCAGGGCGGAGAAGAAGGCCGTCAGGTCGTCGGCGTCGGTGACCAGCGCACCGGCCGCACCCGCGCCCGAGGGGTCGAACTCCGTCACATCGGTCAGGGGGCCGGATTCGAAGGTGCTGTATCCGCGCAGAGCGGGGGCGCGGAGGACCGGCTCATGGGCCGGGGCGTAGGTGTGCCGCAGCCCCAGCGGGCGGATGATCCGCCGGGTGACCTCCTGCTGCCAGGTGTGCCCGGTGGCCTTCTCGATGATCATCCCGGCCAGGGTGTAGTTGGTGTTCGAGTAGGACCACCGGGCGCCCGGTGCGAAGTCGGGCGCGTGTGCTGTCGCCAGGGCCACGAGCTGCTCGGGCGCCCAGCGCCGGAACCGGTCCCTGCGGAACCCCTCCGCCGAACCGAGCAGCGGCAGGTCCTTGGTGCAGTTGTAGAGGCCGCTGGTGTGCTGAAGCAGCCGCCGGACGGTGATCCGGCCGCCGTCATTGCCGTGGCCGGACACCACACCGGGAAGCCAGTGCTCCACCGTGTCGTCGAGCGACACCCGGCGCTCGGCCACCAGCTGGAGCATCACCGTGGCGACGAATGCCTTGGTGGTGCTGCCCGTACGGAACGCGTCGTGCGGCCGGGCCGGGCGCCCCGTCACCGGGTCGGCCACCCCGGCGGAGGCGTACCGGACGGAGCCGGGAGCGGTGGACCGCGCCACCACCGCCAGGGCGCCGGTCCGGTACACCGCGTCCACCTGCCGCTGGAGCGAGGGTGCCGGGCGCGGCGGCCGGGCCACCGCCGCGGCGGGGCCGGCCAGTGCCGCACCGGCCACGGCGGCGACGAGCCCCGCCGCCACTGCCCGGCGGACCCGCCGGCCGGCTCGCCGTCCGACGGTGGAAGAAGGCGGTCCGGCGGCGGAAGAAGGCGGTCCGACGGTGGAAGAAGGCGGTCCGGCGGGGGAAGACAGCCGTCCGGCGGGGGAAGACAGCCGTCCGACGAGGGAAGAAGGCCGTCCGACGGGAGAGGAAAGCCGCCCGACGGCGGAGGAAAGCCGTGAGACGGTGGAGGAAGGTGGTGAGACGGGCGAACGAGAAGTGTGCATGGAAGCTGGACCTCTCTCCTGATGTCGTCCCGGTGGACCCCGGGTCACCGCCTCCGCGGCGTGATCGCTAAGGTGTGATCACCAAGGTAGGAAAAGGTCCGGCTCTCCGGCAGCCGGTACACCCCCCAATCCGGGCTGGAGCCGTCCCCCGGCCCGCTCGGGGGTTCTCCCCAGCGTCCCCAGCGCGGGACTGCTCGGCGAGGACATCGCGGCGCTTCTCAGGGAAATCACAGACACGTCCCAGACGCCTTTCATGAAGACCGCTCAGGCTGGGCGCCATGACCACCATGTCGCCGCACAGGCGGACAGAGCTGCTCCGGCCGGACGGCGGTCCCGTCCGGGTGCTCGTCGTGGACGACGAACCCGCGCTGAGCGAACTGCTGTCGATGGCCCTGCGGTACGAGGGCTGGGAGGTGCGGAGCGCCGGGGACGGCGCGTCCGCGGTCTCCGGCGCGCGGGGCTTCCGGCCGGACGCGGTCGTGCTCGACGTCATGCTGCCCGACACGGACGGGATCGCCGTCCTCGGGCGGCTCCGCCGCGACCTGCCGGACGTCCCGGTGCTCTTCCTGACCGCGCGGGACGCCGTCGAGGACCGGATCGCCGGGCTGACCGCCGGCGGCGACGACTATGTGACCAAGCCGTTCTCGCTGGAGGAGGTCGTCGCCCGGCTGCGCGGGCTGATCCGCCGCTCCGGCGCCGCCGCGGCCCGCGCCGACTCGCTGCTCACGGTCGGAGACCTCACCCTGGACGAGGACAGCCACGAGGTCACCCGGGACGGTGCGGCCATCCACCTGACCGCCACCGAGTTCGAGCTGCTCCGCTATCTGATGCGCAACCCCCGCCGGGTACTGAGCAAGGCCCAGATCCTGGACCGGGTCTGGTCGTACGACTTCGGCGGCCAGGCCAATGTCGTGGAGCTGTACATCTCCTACCTCCGCAAGAAGATCGACGCGGGCCGCGCCCCGATGATCCACACCAGGCGCGGTGCCGGCTATGTGCTCAAGCCGGGGGAGCGGCCCGCGGGATGAGCGGTTCCCCCTCGTGGTCCGCCTCGTGGCGGCCGGCGGGCGGGCGCCGGCGGGCCCGGTCGCTCCGCACCCGGCTGGTGCTCTCGGCGGTGACCCTGATCGCGGTGGTCGCCTCGGTCATCGGCACCGTCACCTGGATAGCGTTCCGGAGTTATCTGCACGGCCAGCTCGACGACCGGCTCGGCGGGGTGGCCATGCGCGCCTCGGGCGGTCCGCACCGGCCCCCGGAGCTGCCCGACCCACCGCCCGACTCCCATGCCCCGCTGGACTTCGTCACCGGCGGCGGCGCCCCCGTCGGCACCGTCGCCGGGCTGCTGGGCGAGGACGGCGCCCTCGTCCGGGCCGTCGCCAGCACCCAGGTGCAGTCCGCCGCCTCGGGCGGCCCGACCCAGGTTCCCCTGGACGCGGCCCAGCTCACCGCGCTGGCCTCGGTGGCCCGGGACGGCCGGCCGCACAGCGTCGAGCTGCCCGGCCGGGGCGAGTACCGGGTCCGGTACGCCGAGGGGTTCCGGGGCGCCTTTCTGGTGGGCGTCCCCACCACCGAGGTACGGGACGCGCTCGGCACCCTCGTCGTGGTGGAGGTGTGCGTCACCGGGGCCGGACTGCTGGCCGCCGGTCTGGCGGGCGCCACCATCGTCGGACTGGCCCTGCGCCCGCTGCGCCGGGTGGCGGCCACCGCCACCCGGGTGGCCGAACTCCCGCTGCACAGCGGCGAGGTGGCCCTGCACGAACGGGTGCCCGAGAGCGAGGCGGACCCGGCCACCGAGGTCGGCCAGGTCGGCGCGGCGCTCAACCGGATGCTCGGCCATGTGGCGTCCGCGCTCACCGCCCGGCAGCAGAGCGAGACCCGGGTGCGCCAGTTCGTCGCGGACGCCGGCCATGAGCTGCGCACCCCGCTGGCCGTCATCCGGGGGTACGCCGAACTGACCCGGCGCGGCCGGGAGGAGGCCGCCCCCGACGTCCGGCACGCACTGGGCCGGATCGAGGCGGAGGCGGTCCGGATGACCGGGCTGGTGGAGGATCTGCTGCTGCTGGCCCGGCTGGACGCCGGACGCCCGCTCTCGTACGACCCGGTGGACCTGGCCCCGCTGGTGGTGGACGCCGTCGGCGACGCCCGCGCGGCCGGCCCCGGCCACCGCTGGCTCCTGGAACTCCCCGCCGTGCCCGCGCCGGTGCGCGGCGACGCGGCCCGGCTGCACCAGGTGCTCGCCAATCTGCTCGCCAACGCCCGTACCCACACCCCGCCCGGTACGGCGGTGACCACCCGGATCCGGGACACCGGCCCGGCCGTGGTGCTGGAGGTCGAGGACGAGGGGCCGGGCATCCCGGACGCGCTGCTGCCGCACGTCTTCGAGCGGTTCGCGCGCGGTGACGCCGCCCGCACCCGGAGCGCCGGTTCCACCGGACTCGGTCTGGCGATCGTACGGGCCGTCACCGCCGCCCACGGCGGTACCGTCACGGTGGCGTCCCGCCCGGGCCGCACGGTCTTCACGGTGACCCTCCCGGCCGCCGGCGCCACGCCCGAACCCGCCGCCGGCGCCGCCCCCGGACCGGCCGCCGAACCCGCCGCCGGGCCCGGCTCCGCACGCGCCGCCGAGCCCCCCGACCCCGCCGGATCCGGCCCCGCCGGTACGCCCGCCGGACGGCCCGCCGCCGACTCATAGCCGGGCCACAGGTTCGGCACACGGTCGTGACAGCCCCGCCGCCGAATCTCGTGTCATGCGAACCGACACCCCGAGGGGGCCCCTGCCGGCCCGGGAGCATCTGCTCGCCCGTGCCGCCGCCGATCCCGCCGGCCCGGCCGGACCGCCCGTCCTGGACGTGGTGATCCCGGTGTACAACGAGGAAGCCGACCTGGAACGGTGCGTGCTGCGGCTCCACGAGCACCTGACGCGTACCTTCCCGTACCCGTTCCGGATCACCGTCGCGGACAACGCCAGCACCGACGCCACCCCCCGGATCGCGGCGCGGCTGGCGGCGACGACGCCGGGCGTGCGCTCGTACCGGCTGGAGGAGAAGGGGCGCGGGCGGGCACTGCGTACCGTCTGGTCCGCCTCCGACGCCCCCGTTCTCGCCTATATGGACGTGGACCTCTCCACCGGCCTCAACGCGCTGCTGCCGCTGGTCGCCCCGCTCATCTCCGGCCACTCCGACCTCGCGATCGGCTCCCGGCTCAGCCGGTCGTCCCGGGTGGTGCGCGGGCCGAAGCGGGAGTTCATCTCCCGGTCCTACAACCTGATTCTGCGCGGATCGCTCGCGGCCAGGTTCTCCGACGCCCAGTGCGGCTTCAAGGCCATCCGCCGGGACGTGGCCGAACGGCTGCTGCCGATGGTCGAGGACACCGGCTGGTTCTTCGACACCGAGCTGCTGGTCGTGGCCGAGCGGGCCGGGCTGCGCATCCACGAGGTGCCGGTCGACTGGGTGGACGACCCGCACTCGTCGGTCCATATCGTCCGCACCGCCACCGAGGACCTGAAGGGTGTCTGGCGGGTGGGCCGGGCGCTCGCCGCCGGCACCCTGCCGCTGGACCGGCTGGCCCGGCCGTTCGGGGACGACCCCCGCGACCGGGAGCTGACCGGGGTGCCGGGCGGGCTCCCGCGCCAACTGGTCGGATTCTGTGTGGTCGGAGCGCTCTCCACGCTGTTCTACCTGGCGCTCTACTCGCTGCTGCGGGCGGGATCGGGGATCGGCCTCGGCGCCCAGACCGCCAACGCCTGCGCCCTGTTGCTGTCGGCCGTCGCCAATACGGCGGCCAACCGGAGGTTCACCTTCGGGGTACGCGGCCGGCACCGCGTGGTACGCCACCAGACCCAGGGCCTGGTGGTCTTCGCCATCGGTCTGGCGCTCACCAGCGGATCGCTGGCGGCGCTGAGCGCGGCGACGGAGCACCCCGCGCAGAGCACCGAACTGGCGGTGCTGGTGGCGGCGAACGCGGCCGCGACCGTGCTGCGGTTCCTGCTCCTGCGCGCCTGGGTGTTCCCCGACCGCCGGACGTCCGACACCGGCCCCGGCCCCCGGGCCCCCGAACACGCGGGCACCGGACAGACGGCCCCCGGACCGGCGGGTGCCGAACGCGCGACCCCCGGCCTCACGGCCCCCGAACGCGCGACCCCCGGCCTTACGACCTCCGGACTCACCGGCGCCGGACACCGGGTGCCGGGCCGTCGCGCTCCCGGTGGCCCCGACGACACCCCCCGTACCGACGACCGGAGGACCGTACGATGACCGCCGCCACCCACCCGGGCACTCCCGCCGTGCCACCTCAGCCGCCGGCCACCGCCGCCGGTACCGGGCCCGCCGGCGCCGGACGGGCCGCCCGGCTCTGGCGGGGGCGGGCCGGTGACGCCCCCTGGGTACGGCCCGCGCTCCTCGCCCTGCTGCTCGCCACCGGACTGCTGTACGCCTACGGGCTGAGCGCCTCCGGATACGCCAACTCCTTCTACTCCGCCGCCGCGCAGGCCGGCAGCGCGAGCTGGAAGGCGTTCCTCTTCGGCTCGTCGGACGCCGGCAACTCCATCACCGTCGACAAGCCCCCGGCCGCCCTCTGGCCGATGGCGCTCTCCGTCCGGGTCTTCGGCCTCGGCTCCTGGCAGATCCTGCTGCCCCAGGTGCTGATGGGCATCGCCACGGTCGGTGTGCTGTACGCGGCGGTGCGCCGGCGCTTCACCCCCGCCGCCGGACTGCTCGCCGGCGCGGTGCTGGCCCTCACGCCCGTCGCCGCCCTGATGTTCCGCTTCAACAACCCGGACGCGCTGCTGGCCCTGCTGATGACGGCGGCCTGCTACGCCGTGCTGCGGGCGCTGGAGGAGGCCAGGACCGGGTGGCTGGTGACGGCGGGCGCGGTGCTGGGCCTCGCCTTCCTCACCAAGACCCTCCAGGCGTTCCTGATCCTTCCGGCACTGGCCGTGGTGTACGCGGTGTGCGCGCCGACCGGTGTCCGGCGCAGGCTCGGCCAACTGGCCCTCGCCGGGCTGGCCCTGGTGGTCACCGGCGGCTGGTGGGTGGCGCTGGTCGAGCTGTGGCCCGCCGCCTCCCGTCCGTACATCGGTGGGTCGCAGAACAACAGCTTCCTGGAACTGACCTTCGGCTACAACGGACTCGGCCGGCTCAACGGTGAGGAGACCGGCAGTGTCGGCGGCGGCGCCCCGCGCCTCGGCGGCGACGTCGCGGGCCCCGGCGGCGGTGCCCCGGGACCCGGCGGGGGCGGCGGCCGGTGGGGCGAGAGCGGCATCGGCCGGCTCTTCGGGGACACCGTGGGCGGCCAGATCTCCTGGCTGCTCCCGGCCGCCCTGCTGCTTCTGGTGGCCGGTCTGGTGGTCACCTGGCGGGCCCGGCGGACGGACCCGGCCCGGGCCGCGTTCCTGGTCTGGGGCGGCGCGCTGCTGACCACCGCCGTGGTCTTCAGCTTCATGGCCGGCATCTTCCACGAGTACTACACGGTGGCGCTCGCCCCGTATGTCGCCGCCCTGGTCGGCATGGGCGCCACGGTGCTCTGGGAGGAACGGCGCACCCCGCTCGCCTCGGTCGCACTCGCCGCCACGGTGGCGGTGACGGCGGTCTGGTCCTTCGCCCTGCTGGGCCGCGGCGCCGACTATCTGCCCTGGCTCCGCTGGGCGGTACTGATCGCCGGGCTGGCCGCCGCCGGGGGCCTGTTGGCGGCCGGGCGGTTCGGCCGCCGGGTGGCACTGGGCGCGGCGGGGCTGGCGCTGGCCGCCGCCCTGGCCGGTCCCACGGCGTACACCCTCACCACGGTGAGCGAGGCCCATGTCGGCTCCATCGTCACCGCCGGCCCCGCCACCGGGCGCGGTGGCCCGGGCGGTGGCCCCGGCGGCTTCCGCGGCGGCCTTCGCGGCATGGGCGCCGGGCCCGGTACGGCCCAGGGCGGCGGCCCGGGCAACCCGCCCAACCCCGGTACGGCCCAGGGCACTCCGGGCAATCTGCCCGCTCCCGGTACGGGGCAGGGCGCTCCCGGGAACGTCCGCGCCGGCGGGGAGGGAGGCGGCCCCGGCGGCATGGGTGGCCCCGGCGGCTTCGGCGGAGCCGGCGGCCCGGGCGGCATGGGCGGCCTGCTCAACGGCGCCAGTGTCGGCGCCGAGGTGAAGGCCAGGCTGAGCGACGGCGCCGACGGCTACACCTGGGCCGCCGCGGCCGTCGGTTCCCAGAACGCCGCCAGTTACCAACTGGCCACCGAGAAGCCGGTGATGGCGATCGGCGGCTTCAACGGCAGTGATCCGTCGCCCACCCTGGCGCAGTTCAAGGCGTATGTGGCCGCCGGCCGGATCCACTACTTCATCGCGAGCGGCGGCCGGGAGGGCGGCCGGGGCGGTACGCAGGCCGAGGGCCGGTCGGGCGAGGCGGCCGGCGGCCGGAGCGCCGGTCCCGGCGGTGGCACCAGCACGGCGATCACCTCCTGGGTGGAGTCCACCTTCACCAAGGTCACCGTGGACGGCACGGTCCTCTACGACCTGACCGCGAAGGCGGGCGCGGCCACCACGAAGTAGAAGCAGGGAAACGCGACACCGGCCTCGCCGGGACGCGCGGGGCCGGAACCGGCGGGGAAGCGCCGGTTCCGGCCCTGGTCGGTCTCAGCCCTCGACCCCACCGAGTTCCGGTCGGGTCCGGGCCGCGCTCACCCGACGTCGAGCGTCACATCGTCCACCACGAAGGAGGTCTGGAGCGACTGGTCCTCCACACCGGTGAACGTCAGCGTCACCGTCTGCCCGGCGAACTGGCCCAGGTCGTGGGTCTTCAGCACATACCCGGGAGCGCTGTCCGTGTTCGACAGACTGGTCAGGGTCTGCCCGCCGGCCGTCACGGTGAAGGTGTCATAGGCGGTGTCCTCGGTCTCGGCCGTGTCGATGTGGAGGTAGTACGAGAGCCGGGCCGAGGTGCAGCCCGCCGGGATGGTCACCGTCTGGGCGGCGCTGTCGGTGCGCGGCGAGCCCCAGCCGTTCAGCCAGGCCATGTACGAGCCGCCGTGCGGTGCTTGGCCGGCCTGGTTGGTGATGACCTCGGTGCTGGTCCACGGCGCCGTACCGTTCTCGAAGCCGCCGTTGACGATCAGCTGCGCCGGCGTGCAGCCGCCGCCCCCGCCGCCGACGGTCAGGGTGTAGGTGGTGCTGTGGCTGACATTGCCGGCGGCGGTGACGGTCAGGCCGTAGGTGCCCGGGGCCGCCGTGTCGGCCACCTGGACCGAGAGGGTGGCCGACTCACCGGTGCGCACCGAGGCGGGGCTCACCGTGGCCGTGACCCCGGCCGGCGCGCCGCTGACGGAGAGGCTCACCGTCTGGGCGGCGCCGCCGACCGTCGTGGTGTTCACGGTCGCGGTGGCGGAGCCGCCCGGCTTGGCGCTGCCGGCGGCCGGGCTGACGGCGACCGAGAAGTCCTGCGCCGGGGTGTCGCTGCCGACCGCCTGCTTCCAGATGGCGTAGGCGACCCCGTCGGCGCTGCGGTCCAGCACCGTGGCGTTGATGTTGTTCGCCGTGTCGCAGGCGCTGTGGTAGCAGGAGTCGTACGCGGAGTTGGCCGTGCCGCCCCACTTGGACGCCTGCGCCGAGGTCTTGCGGGCGCTGGCACCGGCGGCGTAGCCGGAGGTGGCGATGCCGCCCTGCTGGAAGGAGTAGTCGTCGCTGCGGCCCTGGCCCTCGGTGTTCTCCTCGGGCGCCAGGTTGAGCGAGGTCCAGTACGCCTTCAGCGGGGTGGCGGCGGCCGAGTTGACGTTGTTGATGAAGTAGCCGCCGTTGGGCGAGCCCACCATGTCGAAGTTGTAGTACGCCTTGATGGCGGCGCGCTGGGCGCTGGACAACCGGCCGACGTAGAACTTCGAGCCGTTGAGGCCCTGTTCCTCGTCGGTCCACCAGGCGAACCGGACGTGCTTGGTCATGCTGGGGTTCTTCTGCGCCAGCACCAGCGCGTTCTCCAGCAGGGTGGCCGAGCCGGAGCCGTTGTCGTTGATGCCGGGGCCGGCCGAGACGCTGTCGAGGTGGGCGCCGAACATGACGGTCTGGTCGTCCGGACCGCCCGGCCAGTCCGCGATCAGGTTGTTGGACGGGTAGGTGCAGCTGGTGCAGTTCTGCTCGCTGACCGTGTAACCGGCGGCCTGGAGCTTGGACTTCACATACGCCAGCGACTGGGTGTAACCGGCGCTGCCGGCCCGGCGGTTGCCGCCGTTCTGGGTGGCGATGGTGTTCAGCTGGGTGAGGTGGGTCCGGACGTTGGCCACGTCGACATTGGGCGGATCGGTGCCGGGCTGGGTGTTGCCGACGTTGAGCGTGTAGTCGACGGTGTGCGACAGCGTGCTGCCCTGGCCCTTGACCGTGACGGTGGCGGAACCGGGCGTGGCGTTGGCCGAGGCGGTGAGCGTCAGCGTGGCCGACTGGCCGGACTGCACGGTGGCCGGGGAGAAGGCGGCGGTGACTCCGGACGGCAGCCCGGAGGCGCTCAGGGTGATCTGCTGGGCCTGGCCGGTGGTGGTGCCGGTGGTCACCGTGGTGCTGACCGAGCCGCCCTGCTGGACGCTGCCGGACGACGGATTGAGCGCCAGCGAGAAGTCGTTCTGCCCGGAGGGCGTACAGGTCGGGTCACCGGACTGGGCGGGCACGCTGATCGCGTCCCAGGCCGCCTTGGTCCGGGTGAACAGACCGCAGGTGGCGTCCAGCGACTTGGCCGAACTGAGCGTCGCCGTCCGGTACTTCTTGTACGACATGCTGCTGGTCTTGAGCAGCATCCCCCCATAGAAGATCTTTCCGGCGCTCTGGACGCCGACCCCGGTGAGCGTGGAGCCGTTGCAGGTGCTGCTGTTGGGCTTGCCGCCGCCCGGGCTGGTGCCCTCGGCCAGCAGATAGAACCAGTGGTTGAGCGGGCCGGCCGCCGCGTGCACCTCGGTGCCGGGTATGGAGGAGCTGTAGCAGGCCGGGTCGTTGTTGACGGCCGGCGGGTTGTACATGTTGCGGATCGGGCCCCGGCCCTGGAGGTCGATCATCTCGCCGACGGTGTAGTCGGGGACGTCGTACGGCGCGGGCTCGTTGACGTACGCCTCGGTGAGCGCGCCGAAGATGTCGCCGGTGGCCTCACCGAGCCCGGACTCCTGGCCGCTGGTGCCGCCGGGGGTGTTGGTGTCGATGGCGTGCCCGTACTCATGGGCCACCACGTCGATGCCGGCGATCCACTCGTTGCGGCTGTTGCGGCCGATGGTGACCTGGCTGCCGTCCCAGTAGGCGTTGAGCTCGCCCAGGCCGACCTTGCCGGGGAAGCTCCGGCCGCTGCCATTGACGCCGTTGCGGCCGAGCCAGTTCTTGAGCATGTCCCACTGCTTCTGCGCGGCGAACATCAGGTCCGCGCAGCCGGTCTCCTTGGAGGTGGGATTGCCGGTGCCCCAGGAGTCGGAGGACTTGGAGAAGACCTGGTTGGTGCTGTAGTCGGCGCAGCTCAGTCCGGGGCGGTTGGGGTCGCGCAGCGAGTAGGTGGAGCCCGACGCGGTGGTGTCGATGGTGAGCGGACTCGGGCCGTTCCACTTGCTGTTGGCGGTGCCGGCCACCACCTCGTCGTGGGTGTCGAGCACCTTGCCGGTGCGGGCGTCCACGAAGACGTGCAGCCTGCTGGGGGCACTGGCGGTGCGGCCGGTCAGCACGGTCTCCCAGGCCAGCGCCTGCCGGCCGTCGGTGATCTTGACGACCAGCCGGCTGTCCACGACCTTGTCCACCCGGGCCAGCCGGGTCCGGGAGACCGTCTCGGCACGCCTGGCGGTGACCACCGGCTCGGTGGCCACGTCCACCGGGGCGGCGGAGGCGGACTGGACGGCGCGGACGTCGCCCGTGCCGTCGGCCAGCACCACCGCGTCGCCGCCGACGACCGGCAGGCCCCGGTAGCTGCGCTCGTAGGCGACCGAGTAGAGGTTCTTGAGCCAGGGGGTGACCTGGCGGCGCTCGTACTGTTCCTGCGGGGCGTTGACCAGCGAGTCGAGACCGCTGGCGACGGCCCGGTCGGCTGCCGCGACGGCCCGGGCGGCCGGATCGTCGGCGGCAGCCGTGGATCTGGCCTGCGGCCCGGCGGCCGTGGCCGGCTGCGCCAGGGCACCGGCGAGGCCGGCGGCCAGGACCAGCGCGGCCGTGGCGGCCGTGAGTCGGGTGGGATGCACGCGTTCACTCCGTTCGGTGTGGGGGATGGCCGTGCGGTGGATCCGGTGGATCCGGCAGAACCGGTGGGTTCCGGTGGATCCGGTGGATCCGGGGAAGGCGGTGGGCCGGGTGGGCCCGGGTGGATGTGGTGTGCGGGCGGACAGGCGGTTGTCCGCCCGCCGAGTATGGACGTGAACATGGCAAGCGGGCCCATTCCGGATGGGCATAAGACCCGCGTTATGGTGCGACCGGCGGCCGGTGCGTACGCTGCCGCAATGCAGCTGGAACTGAGGCATCTCCAGGCGATACGGCGGATCGCGGAGGCCGGCAGCCTGGGTACCGCCGCCCGCCGCCTCGGGGTCTCCCAGCCGGCCCTGTCGGCCCAGCTCCGCCGCATCGAACGCGCCGTGGGCGGCGAGCTGTTCGTCCGGGGGCCGCGCGGTGTGGAGCCCACCCGGCTCGGGGAGTTCGTGCTGGCCCGGGCCCGCCGGGTGCTCGGTGAGATGGACGCCCTCGGCGCCGAGGCGCGCGGCTTCGCCCCCGGCGGCCCGCTGCGGCTCGGCTGCATCCTGCTGGTCCTGGTCGGCGCCCTGCTGGACCGGACCGACGCGGTCATGGCGGGCCAGGAACTGACCGTGGACGTGGGGGTCTCGGTGACCGCGCTGGTCCGCGCCCTCGCCGCCGGTCAGTACGACGCCATCCTGTACGGCGAGGTCAACGACCACCGGGTCTCGCTGCCGGACAACGCCGAGACCCGCACCGTGGTGCCCCGGGAGCCGTTCTGCGTCCGGCTCTCCGCCGCCCATCCGCTCGCCGCCCGGGAGGCGGTCGGGCTGGCCGACCTCGCCGGCGAACAGTGGCTGGGTCTGGTGGAGGACGACGACGGCGGCCCCGAGGCGCTCACCGAGGCATGCGCCCGGGCCGGCTTCACGCCCCAGCTCCGCTACCGGATCACCGACCGGACCCTCGGCCATGAACTGGTCGCGGCGGGCCGGGCGGTGGCGCTGACCCAGCCGACCGCGAGCGCCGCCCCCGGCACGGTGCTGCGTCCGCTGACCGGCGACCCGCTCACCGGCCGCGTCCGGCTCGCCTGGAACCGTACCGCCGTCTCCGCCCGGCAGGCCGGCCTCCTCCACCGCGCGGCCGCCCTCGCCTACCTGGACCGGGCGGACACCAACCCCTTCCTCCGCCGCTGGTGGGACGCCCACCCGGGGCTCCGCCCGGTGGTCGACTGACGGACGGGCCGCCGCCGTACGGGACCGGGCTCACCGTCGTACGGGGCCGGGGGCGCCGTCGTACGGGCCCGGACCACCGTCGTACGACCCGGGGCTCACCGCTGTACGGGCCGGACCCCCACCGGATCAGGGGACCCGGAACGGACCGTGCCGGTCACCGCCCCGCGACTGTCGGCGTGGGGCCGTGACCGGCACGGTCGGAGGTGTTACGGGCCGGGGTCAGCGGCTCCCGGCGCCGATGGTGTGCAGCTCCTTGGAGGTGGAGATCAGCTCGTGGGCCTCCTCCTCGTTGGAGACCATCGGCTGCGAACCGCGCAGCGGCACCCCGGCGCTCTCCGGCATGAAGCGCACGGTCAGCAGGCCGATCAGACCGGCGACGACCAGATAGAAGCCCGGCACCAGGTCGTTGCCGGTGATTTTGATCAGCGCCTCGGAGAGCAGCGGCGTGGTGCCACCGAAGGCGGCGACCGAGAAGTTGAAGCCGACGCCCATCGCGGCGTACCGGACGCTCGTCGGGAAGAGCGCGGGCAGCGTCGCGGCCGAGGGGGCGGCGAAACCGGCCAGGATGGTGGCGAGGATCAGCACGCCGAGGCCCGGCAGGATCCAGCCGCCGCAGCGGATGAGCAGGAACGCGGGCACGGCCAGCACGACCTGGGCGATCGCCGCCCAGCGGAACACCGGGCGCCGGCCGATCCGGTCGCTCAGCCGGCCCAGGAAGGTGATGAGGATGACCACCCAGACCATCCCGCCGAGGACGAGGAGGTCGGCGGCGGTGCTGCCCCGGCCCAGGACCTCGGTCTGGTACGACGGCAGATAGCCGGTGACCATGTAGTTGGTGACGTTGTAGAGCAGCACCAGGCCGACGCAGAGCAGCAGCGCGCGCCAGTGGTCCTTGAAGATGGTGCGGAACTCGTGGCGGTTGGTCTCCCGCTCGGCCACCGCCTTGTCGTGCTCGTCCAGTTGCTGCTGGAAGGCCGGGGACTCCTCCAGCTTCATCCGCATGTAGAGACCGATGAGGCCCAGCGGACCGGCGATCAGGAACGGCAGGCGCCAACCCCAGCTGAGCATCTCGCTCTCGCTCAGCGTGTAGTTGAGGACCGTGACCAGGGCGGAACCCAGCGCGTAACCGATGAAGGTGCCGAAGTCCAGCCAGCTGGCCAGGAAGCCGCGCCGCCGGTCGGGTGAGTACTCGGCGATGAAGGTGGTGGCCCCGCCGTACTCACCGCCCGTGGAGAACCCCTGGAGCATCCGGGCGAGCAGCAGCAGCACGGGCGCCGCGATGCCGATGGTGGCGTAGCTCGGGATGAGGCCGATGGCGAAGGTGCCGCAGGCCATCAGGATCATCGTGGTGGCGAGCACCTTCTGCCGGCCCAGCTTGTCACCGAGCGGGCCGAAGAACAGACCGCCGAGCGGCCGGACCACGAAGGCGGCGGCGAAGGTGGCGAAGGAGGCCAGCAACTGGGCCCCCGGCGAGGCGCCCGGGTAGAAGACCTTGCCGAGCGTGGCGGCGAGGTAGCTGTAGACACCGAAGTCGAACCACTCCATGCAGTTACCGAGCGAGGAGGCGGTGACCGCCCGCTTGAGCATCGGCTCCTCGACCACCTGCACGTCGTCCTTGGTGAAGGGCCTCCCCTTGCGGCGCAGCCGACGCGCCAGGTCGTCCCGCACCTGCCGGGGCAGCGCGGCCACGGCGTGCGGCAGATGCCGGGGAGTGGCGGCCCTGCCGCCTGGGCCCTTCTTCGATGTCTCCGTCACGTGAGGTGTCACACCCTTTGTTGCTGAATGTCCAAAAACGAGCGATCCGCCCGATGGTACGGAGCGGACCAGATCGGCGCCTTTCCGGACTCGCCGGGTTTCACACGGGTGAAGAAGGTGAAACGGATAACGTTATGGTTTCTATCTACACGTAAACGGTCCATCCGCTCACGGTCCGTGAGAAACGGCCGAAGTGGCCCGCTCATCTGCTCAGGGGGCCCGACAGCTGATCGGGTACGGCTTCACCGTCGGCTGCCCGAACCCGTGCGGGTACGGCCACTCCGGGGTCCGGTCCGGCCCCGGCGGCGGTCGCCGGGAGCGACTTGCCGGTTCCTGAGCGCCACGGGGCCACCGCGTCGCGCCCGCCGGGCTGCACGAGCGGATCCCGGACCGGTGCCGGTCGTGTCAGTCGTGAGAGTGAACCTCCGTACGGGCGCGGACTGTTCCGCACGCGGGCGTCGTACGGTGCCGGCCGACGAGGAGGATCGCTGTGGACGAGAAGACGACCTGGACCACGCTCATCGACGGACGGGAGGTGAGCGTTCCGGCGACGATCGTCGGCGTGCGCGAGGCGCTCGCCGACGACCCCGTGCGCCTGGTGGAGTTCGAGGCGGAGATCGGACGTGCCCCCGCCGCCCGGCTGGCGCAGACGCTGGCCATGTGGGTGCTCCCGGCCGGGGCGTGGGCTGAGATCGAGGCGTCGATGGAACGGCTGGCCGCCGGGGACTTCTCCGGGTGTACCCCGCTGGAGGAACTGCCCGGCTACGACCCGGCCGGAGGGGACGCCGCGTGAGCTTCCGCGTGCCATTCTCCGACCGCGCCCGCGCCCCCTGCCGCTCGGCCCATGTGGGACGGGAGGTGAAGCCGCTGCCGGTGGCCCCGCCCCGCCGCTCTGCGCTTGGCGGGGCGGGGCCGGTCACCGGTGGCTCGCGTGGTCTCGGGCGGCATCGAGGGGTGCCGGCCGCAGGCCCGGGCCAGTCGCTTGCCGCCCGGGCCGGCATGACGCGGGCCGGTCAGACCGGCTTGTACTCCTCGTGTGGCGTGGCGCGTTCCCAGACGGCCTCGAAGGCGGTGGCGCAGAACCGGGCGACGTCGGGGCGCCTGTCCAGTTCGGGGCCTGCCGAGCCGCCGTCGCCGGTGAAGTGGTTCCACATGATCAGGCGGCCGTCGAAGAGCCAGAAATCGTTGCCGGGCAGGGAGAGGTCGGAAGCCTTCCGGCGGGGCAGCCAGCGCACCGACTCGCCTGCGGCGATGTTCTGATAGGTGCTGTCGTGTTCGTACCGGATGTAGTCGCTCACCGGTTCGGAGACGATGCGCGCCCGGCGGAAGCCCACCCCGCGCGCGGTCGCGTCCCGGACCCAGGTGTGGAACTCGTTCCACCAGGTGCCGGGGTTCGGATCGGGTCGCCAGCCCGCTTGCCAGCGCCTGAACTCGGCGGCCTCCTCATCGATGCCGTACGAGTCGCGCAGCTCCAGGTGGACGGCCGAGTGGTGGGTCTCGGCCAGCAGGTCGACGAAGGCCGAGTCGTTCTGCGACATCGCGCGCCTTTCGGTGAATGGTGCTCGTACGGGGCCGCCGCACTCCGGTGGCTCTCCTCGCGTCCGCCGCATCCAGGCGCGCGGAGCCCCCGGGCCGAGGGCGCGAGCGCCCGTCCTGGCGTACCGCCTTCTGGAGCGTACTCAAGGACCTCGCGGTCGGGGAGCAGGAAGCAGGACGCCGATCTCCTGCACCTCCGGCAAACGTGCGTATGCATGCGACATGCGAGAGGCGTACGGCGAGCACCGGCAGCCGGATGCGGTCGGCGGCGCGATGGGGGCGGAGGCCGGGCTGTCGTGCCGGGTGTCGCGTCATGACATTCGAATGCCGATAATCCGTGCATGGGTGGAGAGGACACGGAACTGATTCCTGGAGACGGCCCGAGCAGCGGCATCTCCATCACGCTGACCGCAGGCACGCTGGAGGCGATCAGAAGGAAGGTCGGCAAGCGTGGAGTCTCCGCTTATCTGGAGCAAGTCGCGCAGCGACAGATCGAGCGGGACAACCTCGACGAGCTGATTGGCGCCTTCGAGGGAGTGCACGGTCCTGCCGACCCCGGAGAAGTGGCGGCCGCCCGGGCCCGCCTCGCTGATGAGACCCGGCGGCGGTCGCGGGGGGAGCGACTTGCCGGCCCCGGAGCGCCACGGGGCCACCGCGACTCGAAGGCGGCCCCGGCCGTCACCCGGCGCGCGCCGACCGCATTCATCCCGAGGAGTTCCCGGTCCTGACCAGGTAGCCTCGCTGCCGGTGGCCCCGCCTCGCCGCTCTGTGCTTGGCGGGGGCGGGGCCACCGGTGGTTCACGGGGCGGGGCTACTTGCCGTCGCCGCTTCCGTTGCCGCCGCTGGGGGCCGGGTCACGGGGGGCCTCGGGCGGCATCGGTCCGCCGTCGTGCTTGCCGCCGTCGTCCTCGGCGGTGAGCGTGCTGCCCCCGTCGGCGGTCGCCCCGTCGGTCACCTCGGCGTCGGCCGGGTGGCGGAACGGCACGCCGCGCCAGCCCTCGCCGTCGGGCGGCCGAGTCTCGTACGTCTCGATGGTCTGCGTACTCATCTGTCGCGGACCTCCTCTTCCCTGAAGGGCCATGCGCGCCGTACGGTCGGCCGCATGGTCCGGGCTGCCGCGCGGCTTCTGCCACGCGGTTCGGGCCACCCGTCCCGGCCGGAGTACCTGCCACGGTTGCGACCGGCCGGGTCGGGAGTCTGCGGGACGCGGTCGGGTCAGTGCCCGTCCGGATGGCGACGCAGGAGCGTGTTGCACCCGTCGACGGTCGGCATGTCGCCGCCCGCCCGTGCGCGGTCACGGGTGTTCGCCAACTCCCGGCAACCGTCGCAGTCGGGTACGGGTTCTGGTCCGTGGCCCCGCACCATAGACGGTTCGTCAGGAAAGCCCGGAGGTGCATACGGCTCTGTCATGCCTGTCCCTTCACCGCTTCCTTGTGACGGACAAGCTACTCAGGGTGCCACCGGATGGTCGTCCGAGTTCTACGTTGTTGCACGCGACCTGTCGCTCTTCAGCTTCGTGATCGCGGTGTGAATCAAGTCCCGGGCCTCAGGTCCGTACACAGCCGATCTGCGCAGTTCTGTGAAAGCCTTGACATACAGGGCAACCTCACCGGGTGCAGTCAGGGTTACTTGTGCTGACAGCAGTTCGACGTGCACGCGTTGATCGTCAAAGACATTGAAGCCTTCGAGCGTCCACATGGCGGGCCTAGGTGCGGAGACAGGGATGATGCCGAGAGAAACAGCCGGCCACGACAGGACGGACAGGAGATGGTGCAGTTGTCCGACCATGGTCTCGGCGTCGCCCATCCGGTAACGAAGCACCGACTCCTCCAGGACGAACGTGAAGCGATGGCCCGCCTTGTGCAGTACCCCGGCGCGAGCCAGGCGTGCCGCCACGGCTTTCGAGGTGTCATCAGGCGTGCGGTGAAAGCGGCTGATGGCTGACAGCAGGGCCGTTGCGTAGGAGGACGTCTGGAAGAGTCCAGGGACGACATGCGAGGCGTAGCCTCGGAACAAGCGAGTTCGTTCGTACAGGGGGACCCGGGACTCCTGGAGCTTGCGAAGCCCCGTGCGCTGCAGGCGTCTCCACTGGAGGTACATGGAGTCTGCCGTGCGGGCGGCCGCGATGATGTCAGCCGCCTCGTCCTCAGCCTCGCAGCCTTCACACCAGAGGCGGATATCGGCGTCGGAGGGTGCCGTACGTGCGTTCTCGATGCGTGACACCTTGGACTTGTGCCAACCACAACGAGCCGCCAGCTCATGCCCCTTCAGCTCTGCGTCAAGACGTAGATCGCGAAGCCGGGAGGCAATGGACATGCGTGCCGACTCGACGCTTGGTGACTGATACTGAGGCATGAGCTGGAGGCGACTGATTGCTGAGATGCGTGAGATTCAGATGGTGAACTCGTCGTGTGGCGTGCCGCGTTCCCATACTGCTTCGAACGCGTTGGCGCATAGCCTCAGTACGTCTGGGTTCCTGTTCAGCTCGTGGCCGATGGCCGTCCCGTCTCCGGAAAAGTGACCGAATCGGATGAGGCGATCGTCCAGGAGCCATAGATCCGCTCCAGGCAGGGCCAGTGTGGCGGCCTCAGTTCGGGGGAGCCAGCGAACCAGTTCGCCCGCCTCGACATTGAGGTACGTACCAGCATGCTCATATCGGATGTACTCACTCACCGGCATGGAGACGATCCTGGCGCGGCGCATCACTACCCCACGGCTCACTGCTTTCCGCACGAGGTCCAGCCAGGGGCGCCGACGCTCCACTGATTCGGGGGTGATGCGACCGAGCTTCTGCCACTCCGCGAAGTCGTCGGCCTCGGACGCGACACTGTAGGCGTCGCGCATCTCCAGGTGGACCGCCGACTGGCGGCAGTCCCCGATCAGCTCACTGAAGGGCGGCGCGCCGCTCAGCTTCATCACATGCCCTCCTGATCAGTGGCACCATCCGTGCTGGAATGCGAATGACTGCTTCTGTGTCGGGGATGTGCCCGAATACCAGGCACTCGGCCTCAGTCTGCTGGTCCGCCTTCATCCCCTGGAGCACAAGGTCTGCCGACGTGTCGTGAACCCACACCGTTGGGCAGTCGTCGCCATTGGTGTTGGGATCCTTGCCGAAGAAAATTAAAGCCATGGTCGTGGCTCCAGTTCTGTTCAGATGCTGGTTCTGTGGGCGAGGAAGGTGGTCCAGACCGAGGGGGTGAGGGCCAGTTGGGGGCCCTGCTTGTCCTTGGAGTCACGGACGTGGACGGTGGTGGGGCAGGTGGCGATCTCCACGCAGTCGTCGCCGGAGCCGCTGCTGTGGGTGGACTTGTGCCAGGCGAGGGCCACTTCCACGCAGGAGTCACCAGAGCCGCTGCTGTAGCTGCTCTTGAACCAGGTGAGTCGGGCGGTGTTCATTCCTACGGCTCTCCTCGCGTCTCTCGCAACAGGCGTAAGGAGCCCTCGGCCCGAGGGCCTGGGCGCGCATCCTGGTGTACCGCTTCCGGAGCGTGCCCACCACCCAGGGGTCGGACAATCGGGCCCCGGCCGGGGGTTCGGCTCGGGGCCCTGGGGTGGTGCTACCGGGTGTGGGTGAGGAAGGTGGTCCAGACCGAGGGGGTGAGGGCCAGTTGGGGGCCCTGTTTGTCCTTGGAGTCGCGGATGTGGACGGTGGTGGGGCAGGTGGCGATCTCCACGCAGTCGTCGCCGGAGCTGCCGCTGTGGCTGGACTTGTGCCAGGCGAGGGCCACTTCCACGCAGGAGTCGCCGGAGCTGCCGCTGTAGCTGCTCTTGAACCAGGTGAGGTCGGTGGTGCTCATAGGGCTCCTCGCATCCGCTGCAACACGCCCACGGATTCTCGCACATCGAGTGCCTGGCCGCGCATCCTCGCGTACCGCTTCTGGAGCGTACTCACCACCTTGCGGTCGGAGATCAGGATGCCGCCTTCCTGACCTTCGCAGTAGGCGTGCCATTTGTGGTCCGGGGTCTCCAGCAGTTGCAGGGGACCGTCGACACCCGCGTGGGATCCGCACTCCAGCGGCATGAGCTGCACCTCGACGTTCCGCAGCGCCGCCAGCGCCAGGGTGTTGTCGATCAGCTCCCGGGTGACCTCGGGCCCGCCGAGCCGCCGGTGGAAGAGGTGTTCTTCCATGATGAAGGTGAACATGGTGTGGGGGCGCTCGCGCAGCAGGAGGCGCTGGCGGTCGAGCCGGGCCACCCACTGGGTCTCGATCTCCTCGTCGCTGAGCGACGGCACCCGGTCCTCGAAGAGCTTTCGCATGTACGACTCCGGCTGGAGCAGTCCCGGGATCAGCCGGCACTCGTACGTATAGAGCGCGATCGCCGTGCGTTCCATCGACGCCCAGCGGCGGAACCAGGCGGCGAGGCCCGGCTGGTCGCGGGTGATGTGCTGGCCGGCCTCCCGGACGGCGCCGGTGCCGCCCAGGTAGTCGTCGGCGTGGTCGAGGAACTCCGGGGGCGGGGTGCGGCGGCCCTGTTCGATGGAGGCGAGGGTGTGCGGGGAGAGCGAGAGCAGCGGGGCCAGCTCGGCGCGCTCCAGACCGACGAAGGTGCGCAGTGCCTGGACGACGGAGCCGAAGACGCGCAGACTGGCGGACGTCTCGGGTTCCCTGGAGCCGCGCCTCGGGCGTTCCGCGTCCTCGGTGGCGCCGTCGCCGTCGCTCGCGCCGGTCCTCTGATCGACCATGGGTGGTCCTCCCGCTTCCCCGCCGACTGGTCACGTATCGGAGCAACAGGATCACGAGCGGTCAGAGGTACGTCCACCGTTTCGGCGCGTACGCCGGGGAAGCGTACGCGGGCATGTGCTGGCCAACAGGGCGCTGAGCTGGCCAGATTGGGCCCCATGGCACATTCCCCCGCCCCTCTGGGTGACCTCACCGTACGTGTGTTCAGCAAGCGCTTCAGTCCCACGCCGTCCGGCGCCCGGCTGGCCCGGCGGATCTGCGTCCAGCGGCTCCACAGCTGGTGTCTGCCGCTCGGCAACGAGATCTGCGACCGGGTCGCGCTCATCGTGGCCGAGCTGGCGGCCAACGCCGTCACGCACGGCAAAGTGCCCGGCCGGGAGTTCGAGGTGCGGCTCTCGCTGACCCCGCACCTGGTACGGATCGAGGTGACGGACGCGCGCGGCGAGTGCCGGCCGCCGGGGCCCGGGCAGGTGCCCTCGCCGGTGCCGGACGCGTGCTCCGGGCGCGGGATGCTGCTGGTCGAGGCGCTGGCCTCCCGGTGGGAGGTGCGCGACGGACGGCCGGTCGGCAAGACCGTGGTGGCGGAGGTCGAGCTGCGGGTCGGCCTGGACGAGCCGCAGACCGACCTGGACGAGCTGATCGAGCCGGTGGCCGCCGGGGAGCTCGGACCGGCCGTCCCCGGGGCGGACGCGGGTGCGCGGGGCCGGGCCCGGAGCGGCACGGGGCCCGGGCGGCGATAGGGCCGTCGCGCACTTACCGGGGGTGGGGAGCGGGCGGTAAGCCGGAGGGACAAGCATGCGTAACCCGTGCGCTCCGACCCACCCGTAGGAATGCTCATGGACGCCGCCACCACCCAGGCCGGGACCGGGCCCGATGTGGAACAGACCGGGGAACCGGTGGAGGAACCGACCGTTCACATCCTCTGGATCAACGCCGGGCTCAGTTGCGACGGGGACTCCGTCTCGCTGACCGCCGCCTCGCAGCCCAGCATCGAGGAGCTGGCCCTGGGGGCGCTGCCGGGGCTGCCGAAGGTGGCCGTGCACTGGCCGCTGATCGACTTCGAGTGCGGGCCGGTGCAGGGGTCGGACACCTTCATCGAGTGGTTCTTCAAGGCCGACCGGGGCGAGCTGGAACCGTTCCTCCTGGTGGTGGAGGGGTCCATCCCCAACGAGGCGATCAAGGACGAGGGCTACTGGTGCGGTTTCGGTGACGACCCGGAGACGGGGCAGCCGATCACCACCAGTGAGTGGCTGGACCGGCTGGCGCCCAAGGCGCTCGCGGTGGTCGCGATCGGCACCTGCGCGACGTACGGCGGCATCCACGCGATGGCCGGGAACCCCACCGGCGCCATGGGCGTGCCCGACTACCTGGGGTGGGAGTGGAAGTCCACGGCGGGCATCCCGATCGTCTGCATCCCGGGCTGCCCGGTCCACCCGGACAACGCCTCCGAGACCCTGCTGTACCTGCTCTACCAGGCGGCCGGCTCGGCGCCGATGATCCCGCTGGACGAGGAGCTGCGGCCGACCTGGCTGTTCGGCGCCACCGTCCACGAGGGGTGCGACCGCGCCGGCTACTACGAACAGGGCCAGTTCGCCCACGAGTACGACTCCCCGCAGTGCCTGGTGAAGCTCGGCTGCTGGGGCCCGGTCGTCAAGTGCAACGTCCCGAAACGCGGCTGGATCAACGGAGTCGGCGGCTGCCCCAACGTCGGCGGCATCTGCATCGCCTGCACCATGCCGGGCTTCCCCGACAAGTTCATGCCGTTCATGGACGAGCCCCCCGGCGGCCATGTGTCGGCCACCGCCAGCGGGGCGTACGGAAAGGTCATCCGCGGTCTGCGCCACATCACGGCCAGGACGGTCGACAAGGAACCGAAGTGGCGCACCAAGGGCGACAAGATCCTCACCGGATACCGCCCGCCGTGGTGACCCGGACGACGCAGGGCCTGGAGGTGGCGTGACCCATGACGCTGACGAACCACCGCACCGAACCCGGGATCGTGCCCGAGGAGAGCGGCAACCTCACCGAGATGTCCTGGGACCCGATCACCCGGATCGTGGGCAGCCTGGGCATCCACACGAAGATCGACTTCAAGCAGAAGCGGGTCGCGGAGTGCTACAGCACCTCCTCGATCTTCCGCGGCTACAGCATCTTCATGAAGGGCAAGGACCCGCGCGACGCCCACTTCATCACCAGCCGCATCTGCGGTATCTGCGGCGACAACCACGCCACCTGCTCGGTGTACGCGCAGAACATGGCGTACGGGGTCGCGCCGCCGCACGTCGGTGAGTGGATCATCAACCTCGGTGAAGCGGCGGAGTACATGTTCGACCACAACATCTTCCAGGAGAACCTGGTCGGCGTGGACTACTGCGAGAAAATGGTGCGGGAGACCAACCCCGGCGTGCTGGACCTGGCCGAGCGGACCGAGGCGCCGCACGCGCAGGACCACGGCTACCGCACCATCGCGGACATCATGCGCTCGCTCAACCCGCTGGAGGGCGAGTTCTACCGGGAGGCGCTCCACGTCAGCCGGTACACCCGGGAGATGTTCTGTCTGATGGAAGGGCGGCACGTCCACCCGTCCACGCTCTACCCGGGCGGTGTGGGCACCCTCGCCACGGTGCAGCTGTTCACCGACTACCTGACCCGGCTCACCCGGTACGTCGAGTTCATGAAGCGGGTGGTCCCGCTCCACGACGACCTCTTCGACTTCTTCTACACCGCGCTGCCGGGGTACGAGAACGTCGGCCGGCGGCGGGTGCTGCTCGGCTGCTGGGGCGCGCTCAACGACCCGGAGTACTGCGACTTCACCTACGCCAACATGGCCGACTGGGGCCGGCGGATGTTCGTCACGCCCGGCGTGGTGGTCGACGGCGACCTGATCACCAACAGCCTGGTCGACATCAACCTCGGCATCCGCATCCTGCTCGGCTCCTCCTACTACGAGGACTGGACCGGCCAGGAGAAGTTCGTCGAGCGGGACCCGCTGGGCAACCCGGTGGACGAGCGCCACCCGTGGAACCAGCACACCATCCCGGCCCCGCAGAAGCGCGACTTCGACGACAAGTACAGCTGGGTCATGTCCCCGCGCTGGTTCGACGGTACCGACCACCTGGCGCTGGACACCGGCGGCGGTCCCATCGCCCGCCTCTGGTCCACCGCGCTCTCCGGACTGGTCGACATCGGCTATGTCCAGGCCACCGGGCACAGTGTGAAGATCAACCTGCCGCGGACCCTGACCAAGCCGGAAAAGACACTGGAGTGGCACATCCCGCGGTGGAGCAACGCCCTGGAGCGCAACCGCGCCCGCACCTACTTCCAGGCGTACGCGGCCGCCGCCGCCCTGCACTTCGCCGAGCAGGCGATGGCCGAGGTCCGCGCCGGACGCACCCAGACCTGGGAGAAGTTCGACGTGCCGGACGAGTCCATCGGCTGCGGCTTCACCGAGGCGGTGCGCGGAGTGCTCTCCCACCACATGGTGATCCGGGACGGCAAGATCGCCAACTACCACCCGTACCCGCCGACCCCGTGGAACGGCAGCGTGCGGGACACCTACGGCACCCCGGGCCCGTACGAGGACGCGGTGCAGAACACACCGATCTTCGAGGAGAACCCGCCGGACGAGTTCAAGGGCATCGACATCATGCGCGCGGTGCGCAGCTTCGACCCGTGTCTGCCGTGCGGGGTGCACATGTACGTCGGCGGCGGACGGACCGTGGAGGAGACCCATATGCCGACCGGGCTGAGCGGATTCGGCGGCTGAGCCACCCCGCGCGGGGCGGTGTGAACGGACCCGTCCCGCGCGGCGGTACAGCCACGGAACGCCGGCCGTGACGGTGGCGGAATCCGACGGTGACGAGACGGCCGGTGAGACGGCGGCGGACAGCGGTGAGAGGCCGGTGACCCATGGCGGCACAGTCCAGGGAGCAGCGGATCGGGGAACATGTGGCGGAACTGCTCGGCGCGCTCGACGAGGCCGCCGGAGCGGAGGCGCGGGACACCGCCGAGGAACTGGTGCGCTCACTGGTCGACTTCTACGGCGCCGGCATCGAGCGGGCCGTACGGCTCCTCGGCGACGCTCCCCGGGAGGCCGATCCGGTGCGGGTGCTCGCCGACGACGAACTGGTCGGCGGGCTGCTGGTGCTGCACGATCTGCACCCCGACGACACCCTGACCCGGGTGCGCCGGGCACTGGACGAGGTGCGGCCCTATCTGGGCTCGCACGCCGGGGACGTGGACATCACGGGCCTGGAGGGCGAGACGCTCTCGCTGGCGCTGCGCGGGAGTTGTGACGGCTGTCCGTCCTCCGCGCAGACCGTGCGCTGGACCATCGAGGAGGCCGTCGCCCGGCTGGCTCCCGAGATCGCGACCGTCGAGGTGGACGGCGTACCGGAGCAGGGGCCCTCGCCGGACCGGGAGCCGCAGTTGCTCCAGATCATGTCCGGGCCGCCGGGCGAGGGCCACCCGGTGACGGCCGGCGGCCCCGGGGACGCGGGAGCCACGGCAGTCACGGGAGCCACCGAGGAGGAGGCCGAGTGGCACGAGCTGGCCGCGCCCGCGCCGGTACGGGACGGGGAGACGGCGCTACGCGATGTGGCCGGGGTGCCGGTGCTGCTGATCCGGTTGCCGGGCGGCCTCTACGCCTACCGGGACCACTGTCCCGCCTGCGGCGCCCGGCTCGGCGCGGGCCGGCTGGAGCAGGCCGACGGTACGGCCCTGCTGCGCTGCCCCGGCTGCCCGGCCGCGTACGACGTCCGGCACGCCGGGCGGGGGGTGGCCGGCGGCCACGGAGACCCGGGGGCGCCGGCCCATCTGGAGCCGGTGCCGCTGCTGGAGAAGGACCACGTGGTACGGGTCGCCCTGCCCCGGGCCCGGGTCCCGGCGGGGGCCCGGCCATGACCGTCCAGGGCGGGCGTCCGGGTCCCGGCGGGGGCCCGGCGACGACCGTCCCGGCCGGGCTCCGGAGGTTCACCGAGCGGCCCGCGCCGAAGGACGAACGGTGCGAACTGTGCGCCGCGCCCCTCACCCCGGCCGGCCACCGGCACCTGGTGGACACCGGCAGGCGCAGCCTGAAGTGCGCCTGCACCGGCTGCCATCTGCTCTTCACCCGGCCGGGCGCGGGCGGCGGCCGGTTCCTGGCGGTGCCCGACCGGTACCTCCACGACCCGGACTTCGCCTTCACCGAGGGTGATTGGACCGCGCTCCAGATCCCGGTGGGCCTGGCCTTCCTCTTCCGCAACGCGGCGCTCGACCGGTACGCCGTCTTCTACCCGAGCCCGGTCGGGGCCACCGAGAGCGAGCTGGACCCCGGTCTGTGGGACGCGCTGCTCGGCCGCACCCGGCTGGCCGCGTTGCTGGAGCCGGACGTGGAGGCGCTGCTGCTGCACTGCGAGCGCGGCGAGCCGACCTCCTGCCATCTGGTGCCGGTGGACGTCTGCTACGAGCTGGTCGGACGGATGCGGCTGCACTGGCAGGGCTTCGACGGCGGCGCCGAGGCCCGGTCCGACCTGGCGGACTTCTTCGGCCAGGTCCAAGACCGGGCACGGGCCCTGGAGCCCCTGGCCACCCGGCGGGCGGACGGGGCGGACGGGGAGGGCGGCGCATGACGGACCTCCACTTCGCCTGTACCGGCGCGCGTCCCGAACCGTACGGGGCCGGGCCGACGCTGCTGTTCGGGCTGCGGGTCGAGGAGGCCGACCACCAGCCGGTGCACGCCGTCGTGCTGCGCTGCCAGATCCGGATCGAGCCGCACCAGCGGCGCTACGCACCCGAGGAACAGGAGCGGCTGGGCGATCTGTTCGGCACCCCCGAGCGCTGGGGAACCACCCTGAAACCGGTGCAGTTCGCCCATGCCGCCACGGTGGTGCCCGGCTTCGACGGGGTCACCGAGATCGACCTGCCGGTGCCCTGCACGTACGACACCGAGGTGGCCTCCGCCAGCTATTTCCGTGCCCTCTCCGGCGGCGAGATCCCGCTGCTGCTGCTCTTCTCGGGGACGGTGTTCTCCGGACCCCGGGGTTTCCACGCCGAGCCGATCCCCTGGCACACCGAGACCGGTTACCGGATGCCGGTGGCGGTGTGGCAGCGGATGATGGCCGACTGCTTCCCCAACTCGGCCTGGCTGAGGCTGCGTTCGGACTGCCTTGAGGAACTGCGCCGCTTCCGGTCCGCCCGTGCCCTGCCGTCCTGGGAGGACACCTTCGCGACCCTGCTGCGAGAGGTGGGGGATTCCCGGGGAGCGGGGGAGGGGTGGTTGTCATGACGGAACGGACGCCGAAGGCGGGACGGACGGAGACACCCGTGGCCCCGGGCGCCACCGGGGACGCGGCGAACGCGGCGGACGCGGCGAATGTGCCGGACGCGGCGGACGTGGCGGACGTGTTCGCGCGGGCGCGGGCGGTGGCCGACGCGGTGCTCTTCGAGGGCTATGTGCTCTACCCGTACCGGGCGTCGGCGCGGAAGAACCAACTGCGCTGGCAGTTCGGCGTGCTGGCCCCGCCCGGCCGGGCCGCCGCGCTCGGTGAGCGGACCGTCCAGCGCACCGTGTGCCTGCTGGAGCCGCGCGGCGCCGAGCGGCTGGAGATCGAGCTGCGGTTCCTGCGGGTGCGGCGGCGTACCGTCGAGCGCGCCGACGCGGACGGACCCGGTGGCGGCCATGCCGGTACCCATACGGCCGTCCCCGAGCTGGAGCTGCCGGACCGGGTGCTGGTCCCCTGGGACGAGGCCGCCGAGGAGCGGGTCACCCTGCATGTCCCGCCCGCCGCGCTGGCCGGACCCGAGGCCCACCGGCACACCGTGCGGTTCGAGCTGAGCGGCGGCACCGCGTACGAGCCGGTCACCGGGCCGGACGGCCACCGGGTGGTCGGCCGGCTGGTGCGGCGGACCGCCCGGCTCACCGGCGAGGTCCGGCCGGTGCTGGAGCCGCTGCCGGGCCCGTACGGGGTGGCCAGGCTGACGGTGGAGGTCCGCAACACGACCCCCGAACCGGGGGACGAGCATCCGTCGTCCCCGGTCGCGACCGGTGACGGGGCCGCGGCCGGGGACCCGGGGAGCGGCCCGGGGCCGAGCGACGACGAGCGGGCCGCCGGCCGGGCGGACGCCCTGCCGTGCTGCATGCTCGGCACCCATCTGCTGCTGGCCGCGCCGGGCGGGCGGTTCCTGTCGATGACCGATCCGCCCGAGTGGGCCGCGCCGCTCGCCCGGGAGTGCCGCAGCGAGGGTGCCTGGCCGGTGCTGGCCGGGCCCGCCGGCCGGTCGGACGTGCTGCTCTCCTCCCCGATCATCCTGGAGGACCACGC
The DNA here is from genome assembly GCF_024756275.1 of Streptomyces pyxinae. GTDB lineage: Bacteria > Actinomycetota > Actinomycetes > Streptomycetales > Streptomycetaceae > Streptomyces > Streptomyces pyxinae. The sequence continues at coordinate 48,236 of NZ_JANUGQ010000037.1, forward strand.
CGAGCTGGCGGCCGAGAGCCCCGGACCGCTCTACGACGCCACCGAGATCGACGAGATACTCTCGCTGCGCACGGCGGCCCTCACCGAGCGGGAGAAGCGCGAGGCACGCGGCACCGACCCGCGCGCGGCCGAGGTGATCGACCTGGTGGACGGGCTGCCCCAGGAGCTGGCGGAACGGCTGCACGGCGCCATCCGGGAGTTCACCGGTGGCACCGGGGAGTCGGGCGGTGACCGGGACCCCTCGGCCGGAGGCCGCCGCCCGGCCGGACTCACCCTGCCCGGCGGCTCCGGCCACCCCTGGTGGGACCCGCAGCGGGACCCGGAGGCGGCCGACACCCCGGAGTCGGTGGTGGTGGACGGCCGGGAGGTCGGCGCCGGGAGCCGGGTGCGCCTGCGGCCGGGGCTGCGCCGCTCGGACGCCCAGGACCTCTTCCTGGCCGGCCGGGCGGCCACGGTGGAGACGGTGCTCCGGGATCTGGACGGCGAGATCCATCTGGCGGTGGTGGTGGACGGCGACCCGGGCTCCGACGTGCGCCGGGTCCAGGGCCGCTTTCTGTACTTCCGGCCGGACGAGGTGGTCCCGCTGGACGAGCGGAGGCACGATGACGACTCCCCGTGATCGCGCAGTGTCCGACCTGCCGGGCCGCACCCTGGTGGCCGGGGTCGGCAACATCTTCCTGGGCGACGACGGCTTCGGCGTCGAGACGGTGCAGCGGCTGGCCCGGCTCCCGGCCCCGGCGGGCGTCGGTGCCATGGGGGACGTCGGGGCCATTGAATACATGGACGTGGGCATCCGGGGCGTCCACCTCGCCTACCGGCTGCTGGAGGGCTACCGCCATCTGGTGCTGGTGGACGCCCTGGCCCGGGGAGCCGAGCCGGGCACCCTGTGCGTGCTGGACGCCACCGAGGAGGTCACGGGGGAGGCCCCCGACTCCCCGGCGGGCCCGGCCGGCCCTGCGGTGGACGCGCACGCCCTGGACCCGGCGGCGGTGCTGCGGCTGATCCGGGGCCTGCACCGCTCGCTCGGCGCGGCGGCCCCGGCCGAGGTCCATGTGGTCGGCTGCGAGCCCCGGGACACGGACGAGGCCATCGGGCTCTCCCCGCCGGTGGCGGCGGCGGTGCCCCGGGCGATGGAGCTCGTCACCCGGCTGACGACCGGGTGCGGTGTCCGGACCACCGAACCGGCCGGACGGAGTCGAATGGACTGACGGCACGTACTGGACCGACGGAGTTGAAGAGAACGACGGAATCGATGAAGGAGGCGGGCATGGTCCGCACCTGGATGGCGGCGGCGGCCGCCCTGGCCGCGCTCTACGCGGGCGTACGGGCGCTCCCCGACATACGGCGCTATCTGCGCATGCGCAGCATGTGACGGGACGGGACGGGACAGAACGGAACGGGGCCTCGACGGGACTCCACAGGAGAGGGAGGCACGGGAGGTGGAACCAGTGGAGCTAGTGGTGAGGGCCGCCCGGCGGGTGGGCCAGCGGGGCCGCCGGATCGACCGCCCGGTACCGCTTCAGGAAGACATGGAGGGTGTCGTGCAGCTCGCCCAGCCGGGCCGACCAGAGGGCCAGCTCGGCGTCCCCCTCCGGGGTGAGCCGGTACTCGCGCCGGGCCGGGCCCGTGCCGGTCGCGCGCCAGCGGGAGGCGATGGCCCCGCACTCCTCCATGGACCTCAGCAGCCGGTAGACATGCGCCGAGTCGGCGCCCGGCCAGCCGAACTCCCGGAGCCGCTGTACCAGCTCGTACCCGTGGCCGGGCCGCTCGGCGAGCAGCAGCAGCACCACGGGGGCCAGCAGGGCGCGTCGTTCGTTCTCGTGGCTCACACGGTTCACCAGGACCCGGGCTCGGCGCCGCCTCCGGCACGCGCGACACGTGCCGTACGGGCGATCTGTGCCGTACGTACGGTATGCGCACCTCACGGTAGTCCGGCCGCCCCGCCCCGGCCAGTCGGTGACCGGGGCGCCACGGGGCCCCGGCGGATACCGGGGGGAGGGCCGGACCGTGCATGAGCTGTCGATCGCGGTGGAGGCGGTGGCGCGGATCGAGGAGGCCCTGGACAGGCGGGAGAGGTCCGGAGCGGACGACGGGACCGGCCGCGTCACGGGAGTAACCCTGCGGATCGGGGAACTCGCCGGGGTGGTGCCGGACGCCCTGCGGTTCGCGTTCGACATCGCCACCGAGTCCACCCGGCTGGCCGGGGCACGGCTGGAGATCGAGACCGTGCGGGGCCTCGGGCGCTGTCCGGCCTGCGGGCGTACGGAACCCACCGGACTGCCACCGCTGCTGTGGTGCGAACCGTGCGGCACGGCCCGCGAGGTACTGGCCGGCCGTGAACTGGAGATCGCGTGCGTGGAACTCGCCGGACCGGCGGTGGCCGCCGGGGCGGCGGACGGCGCGCGGGAGCCGGGGGACCCGATCCGGGAGGCGAATCATGTGCCGCACCGTTGACCTGCACCAGGCCGTGCTGGCGAAGAACGACGAGCGGGCCGTCGCGCTGCGCGAGCGGCTCGCCGCCCGGGGCACCGCCTCGGTCAATCTGCTGTCCAGCCCCGGCAGCGGCAAGACGGCGCTGCTCGAACACCTGCTGGCCCGGTGCGCGGCCGACGGCCTGCCCGCGGCCGCCGTCACCGCCGACCTCGCCACCGAGAACGACGCCACCCGGCTCGCCCGGTCCGGCGCCCCGGTGCGGCAGATCCTCACCGACGGGCTCTGCCATCTGGAGGCCGGGATGCTCGGCCGCCATCTGGACGGCTGGCTGCCGGAGGAGACCGCCGTGCTCTTCGTGGAGAACGTCGGCAATCTGGTCTGCCCGGCCTCCTACGACCTGGGGGAGACGCTCCGGGTGGTGCTGGCCTCGGTCACCGAGGGCGAGGACAAGCCGCTGAAGTATCCGACCGCCTTCGGTCTCGCCAATGCCGTGGTGATCACCAAGACGGACATCGCGGAGGCGGTGGAGTTCGACCGGGCGGCCTTTCTGCGCAACGTCCGGCAGGTCAACCCGGGTGTTCCGGTCCTGGAGACCTCGGCACGCACCGGCGAGGGGACGGCGGAGCTGCTGGAACTGATCCTGCGCTGCCGCTCGGGCGACCGGCCGGTGCACCGGCCCGCCCTGGCGGCGCGGCACGAACCACTGCTCCACCACCGCCACGAGGACGACGCCGACGCCGGCCATGACCACGGTCATGGTCACGACCACGGTGGCGGTGACGGTCACGGCCGTGGCCACCGGCACGCGCCCGCCCGGCAGGGGGCCGGGGCGCCATGAGCGGTGCGGCGGCGGCCCCGCGCGGCGACCCCGGTGCCCGGCGGCGGTGCCGGGTGGAGGTCCGGGGTGTCGTCCAGGGCGTCGGCTTCCGGCCCTTCGTCTACACGCTGGCCGACCGGCTGGGGCTCACCGGCTGGGTGATCAACGACGTGAACGGGGTCGAGGCGGAGGTGGAGGGACCGGCCGGGGCGGTGGCCCGGTTCCGTACCGCCCTCACCGAGGAGGCCCCGCCGCCGGCCGTGGTGGAGTTCGTCGGCTGGCGGGAGGTGCCGGTGCGCGGCGGCACCGGTTTCACCATCCGGCCCTCGGGCGGCGGCGGGCCCGGCCGCACCCTGGTCTCGCCCGATGTGGCGGTGTGCGCCGACTGTCTGCGGGAGATCGCGGACCCGGCCGACCGGCGGTACCGGCACCCGTTCGCCACCTGCACCCACTGCGGGCCGCGCTTCACCCTCGTGACCGGGCTGCCCTACGACCGGCCGAGGACCACCATGAGCGGCTTCCCGATGTGCCCGGCGTGTGCCCGGGAGTACGCGGACCCCGCCGACCGCCGCTTCCACGCCCAGCCCATCGCCTGCCCCGGCTGCGGCCCCCGGCTCACCCTGGTACGGGCGGCGGGCGCGGCCGGGGCGGCCGAACCGCTCCGGGACGCGGCGGCGCTGGCCGGGGCCCGGCGGCTGCTGGCCGAGGGGGCGGTGGTGGCGGTGAAGGGCGTCGGCGGCTACCACCTGGCCTGCGACGCGGCCGACCCGGTGGCCGTACGGACGCTCCGCAAGCGGAAGAACCGGGGCGACAAGCCGTTCGCCGTGCTGGCCGGCTCGCTCGCCGTGGCCGAGCGGCTCGCCCGGGTGGGCCCGGCCGAGCGGGAACTGCTCACCGGCTCGCGCAAGCCCGTGGTGCTGCTGCGCCGCCGACCCGGGGAGGGCGCCGGCGCCGTGGCGGACGCGGTGGCCCCGGGCAGCCCCGACCTGGGGATCATGCTGCCCTACACCCCGCTGCACCGGCTGCTCCTGGGGCTGCCCGGCGACCCGCCCGGGCCCGAGGCCCTGGTGCTGACCAGCGGCAACCTGGCGGGCGAGCCGATCGTGACCGGGGAGGACGAGGCGCTGGCCCGGCTCGACGGCCTCGCGGACGCCTGGCTGCTGCACGACCGGCCGATCCAGGTGCCCTGTGACGACTCGGTGGTGCGGATCTGCGCCGGGGCGGAACTGCCGGTACGGCGCTCCCGTGGCTACGCCCCCTTCCCGGTCGCCCTGCCGCTGCCGGTGGAGCCGGTGCTCGCGGTGGGCGGCGACCTCAAGAACACCTTCGGCCTGGCCGAGGACCGGTACGCCTGGCTCTCGGCGCACATCGGCGACATGGACGACCTGGCGACCCTCGCCGCCTTCGAGCGGGCCGTCGGGCACCTGCGTGAACTGACCGGTGTACGGCCCCGGTCGATCGCCGCCGACCGGCACCCCGGCTACCGCTCCACCCGCTGGGCCGAGCGCGCCGCCGAGGCCGCCGGGCTGCCGCTGCACCCGGTCCAGCACCACCACGCCCATGTGGCCTCCACCCTGGCCGAGCACGGTCACGACGGCTCGTCGCCGGTCATCGGGGTGGCCTTCGACGGAACCGGCTACGGCGACGACGGGGCGGTGTGGGGCGGGGAGTTCCTGCTCGCGGACTACGACGGCTACCGGCGGTTCGCCCATCTGCGGTACGTCCCGCTGCCCGGCGGCGACGCGGCGGTGCGCAACCCGTACCGGATGGCCCTCGCCCACCTCCGGGCAGCGGGGCTCGACTGGTCCCCCGAGCTGGCGCCGGCGTCGGTCGCCTCGCCGGGGGAACTGAAGCTGCTGGCGACCCAGTTGGAGCGGAACCTGAACTGCGTTCCGACCTCCAGCATGGGCCGGCTCTTCGACGCGGTCTCCTCGCTGGCCGGGATCTGCCACCGGGTCGAGTACGAGGCGCAGGCGGCGATGGAGCTGGAGAACGCGGCACTGGCCGGGCCCGGTGCCCCGGACGGCGCCGACGGGGCCTATGCCTTCGCCGTGCGGGAGCCCGGTGGGTCCGGTGCGGCCGGTGGTTCGGCCGGGACCGGTGGGCCGCTGCTGGCCGACCCGGCGCCGGTGTTCGCCGCCGCCGTACGGGACCTCCGGGACGGCGCTTCGGCGGGCGTACTGGCGCGGCGATTCCACCGCGCGGTGGTGGGCCTGGTCCGGGACGTGTGCGACGCGGCGCGGAGTCGTACGGGCGTGGGGACGGTCGCCCTGACCGGCGGGGTGTTCTGCAACACCCTGCTCACCGAGGGGTGTGTCACCGCGCTGGAGGCGGACGGGTTCACCGTCCTGCGCCACCGCCGGGTGCCGCCCAACGACGGCGGACTGGCGCTCGGCCAGCTGATGATCGCCGCCCGGCGGGCGAACACGCCCCGCCCGGACGGGGACTGAGGAGGAGCCATGTGTCTCGCAGTGCCCGGCAGAGTCCTGGACATCGAGGAACGCGACGGCACCCGCATGGCCCGCGTGGACTTCGGCGGAGTGGTCAAGGACGTCTGCCTCGAATACGTGCCCGACATGGAGGTCGGGGACTACGCGATCGTGCATGTCGGCTTCGCGCTCCAGCGGCTGGACGAGGAGTCGGCCCGGCAGACCCTGGACCTCTTCGAGAACCTGGGCGTGCTGGAGGAGGAGTTCGGTGACGCCTGGGGCCGGGCGGCCCGCGAGGCGGGAGCCGACCGCCCGGGCGGCACGGCGGTCGGGGGCGGCGGGGGAGGGGACGTGCCCGGGGGCGGCCCGGCGAAGGAGGCGGGACGATGAAGTACCTCGACGAATTCAGTGATCCGGTGCTCGCGGAGCGGCTCTTCGACGACATCCGGGCCCACACCACCCGGTCCTGGGCCATGATGGAGGTCTGCGGCGGACAGACCCACTCGATCATCCGCCACGGCATCGACCAACTGCTGCCCGAGGGCGTGGAGATGATCCACGGACCCGGCTGTCCGGTCTGTGTCACCCCGCTGGAGATCATCGACAAGGCACTGGAGATCGCCGCCCGGCCGGACGTCATCTTCTGCTCCTTCGGGGACATGCTCCGGGTGCCGGGCAGCGGCCGGGACCTCTTCCAGGTCAAGAGCGACGGCGGGGACATCCGGGTGGTCTACTCGCCGCTCGACGCGCTGAGGATCGCCCGGGAGAACCCCGGCCGCGAGGTGGTGTTCTTCGGCATCGGCTTCGAGACCACCGCCCCGCCCAACGCCATGACCGTCTACCAGGCCAGAAAGCTCGGCATCGAGAACTTCAGCCTGCTGGTCTCGCACGTCCGGGTGCCCCCGGCGATCGACGCCATCATGAACTCGCCCGACTGCCGGGTGCAGGCGTTCCTCGCGGCCGGCCATGTGTGCACGGTGATGGGCACCGCGGAGTATCCGGAACTGGCCGAGCGCCACCGGGTGCCCATCGTGGTCACCGGCTTCGAACCGCTGGACATCCTGGAGGGCATCCGGCGCACCGTCCGCCAACTGGAGGCGGGCGAACACCGGGTGGAGAACGCCTACCCGCGTGCCGTGCAGAGCGACGGCAGTCCGGCGGCGCGCGCCATGCTGGCGGACGTCTTCGAGGTCACCGACCGGTCCTGGCGGGGCATCGGGATGATCCCGGCCAGCGGCTGGCGGCTGTCGCCCAAGTACCGTGACTACGACGCCGAATACCGCTTCTCGGTACGGGACATCGACACCGTGGAGTCCACCGTCTGCCGCAGCGGCGAGGTGCTCCAGGGACTGATCAAGCCGCACGAGTGCGCCGCCTTCGGCACGACCTGCACCCCGCGCAACCCGCTCGGCGCCACCATGGTCTCCAGCGAGGGCGCCTGTGCCGCCTACTACCTCTACCGGCGGCTGGACGCACCCCGGACGGCCCCGGCCGCGGCCGCGCAACCCCCGCGCGCCGCGAACGGATCCGGCGGTGGGTCCAGTGGCGGTGGAGCCGGTGGCAGTGGGACCGGCCACCGCAACGGTGCGCGCCGCGCGGGCACCACGGCGCCCGCCCGGAACACCCGGGAGGTGAACTCCGTTGACTGACACCACCGACACGGCAGCGGCCCCCGGTGCGGCCTCCGCCGGCGGTTCGGCTCCGGCCGCCGGTCCGGCTCCCGCCCCCGGGCCCGCTTCGGGCGCCGCTCCGGACTTCTCGGGGTGGACCTGTCCGGCCCCGCTGCGCGACCACGACAAGATCATCATGGGCCACGGCGGCGGCGGGGCGCTCTCCGCCGAGCTGGTGGAGCACCTCTTCGCCCCCGCCTTCCGCAACGAGGTCCTCGACGACCTGGGGGACTCGGCGGCGTTCCGGCTGGGCGGCGCCCGGCTCGCCTTCTCCACCGACTCCTATGTGGTCCGGCCGCTGTTCTTCCCCGGCGGCTCCATCGGGGACCTCGCGGTCAACGGCACCGTCAACGACCTGGCCATGTCCGGCGCCCGGCCGGCCTATCTCTCCTGCGGGTTCATCCTGGAGGAGGGCGTCGAACTCTCGCTCGTCGGGCGGGTGGCCGAGGCGATGGGCGCGGCGGCGCGGGCGGCGGACGTGGTGGTGGCGACCGGCGACACCAAGGTGGTGGACGCGGGCCACGGCGACGGGATCTTCGTCAACACCGCGGGCGTCGGGCTGATCCCCGAGGGCGTGGACATCGGACCGCGCCGGGCCGCCCCCGGTGACGCGGTGCTCGTCAGCGGGCCGATCGGCGCGCACGGCGTGGCCATCATGTCGGTGCGCGAGGGGCTGGAGTTCGGCGTGGAGATCGAGAGCGACACCGCGCCGCTCGCCGGTCTGGTCGCGGCGATGCTGGCGGCCTGCCCGGAGATCCACGCACTCCGCGACCCGACCCGGGGCGGTCTGGCCACCTCGCTCAACGAGATCGCGGCCGCCTCCGGCGTGGGCGTACGGCTCGCGGAACACGCCCTGCCGGTACCGGAGACGGTCGCCAACGCCTGCGCCTTCCTCGGCCTCGACCCGCTGTATGTCGCCAACGAGGGCAAGCTCGTGGCGTTCGTACCGGCGGAGCACGCGGACGCCGTGCTGGAGGCGATGCGGGCGCACCCCGACGGCAAGGAGGCGGTGCTCATCGGCACCTGCACCGAGGAACACCCGGGCATGGTCGTCTCGGCGACCCGGCTGGGCGGCACCCGGGTCGTGGACCTGCCGCTGGGCGAGCAGTTGCCCCGCATCTGCTGACCCGGCGGCCGGGCATCCGGGCCCCCGGCGAATCCCCGGCACCCCCGACATTCCGGAGCCCGCACCCGGGTTCCGCAGCACACGGAAGGCCGCACCATGGCGAAGGAGAAGGGCCACCCCGAGCACGGCGAGGGGCCGACCCGGCACCAGGGCAAGCAGCAGCACGGCTGGTCGCCGGACATCGACGACCAGAAGCAGCAGGACAATCCGAGCGGGCACCGCTCGTTCCACACCGAGACCTACGCGGGCGAGAAGAAGGCGTCCCGCAGGTCGGCGTCGGAGCGGGAGAAGGAGGAGTCACTGCGCGGCACGCCGCTGGAGAGCGGCACCAAGAGCGGCGAGGACCGGCCGGAGAAGTCGGCCGGCATGCGGGACACCGGGCGGCGCGGCCGCTCCGGGCGCCCGAGCGGCAGCAAGGACGACACCGCCTACACCGGCATCGACCCCAAGGGCCCGCCCGCCGAGGACGGCAGCCGCTGACGGCCGCGTCCGGCCGTGGCCTCGGCCCCGGGCCGTCCGGGCCCCGGGGCCGAGGCCGTTCGGAAACACCGGGGCGGCTCTCGGGGCCCCGGGCACGGTCGGCGCCCGGGGCCACGGCCGAGGCGGCTTCCGGGGCCACGGCCGAGGCGGCTTCCGGGGCCACGGTCCGAGGCCACCCGGGGCCATGGCCCGAGGCCACTCGGGACCTTGGGCCGAGGCCACTCGGGACCTTGGGCAAGGTGGTTTCCGGGGCCCCCGGGCCGCCGGAGCCCGTCAGCCCACAGAGACCGGGTCGTCCAGCGCCGTCAACTCATGGCCGATGCCCGGCAGTTCCGGCAGCTCCACCTCGCCGGTCGCCAGGGTGTCCGCGAACGGCCCGGGGGCCAGCGGCTCCTCGTCCACCAGCAGCGGGCCCACCAGATCGGCCGGTACGGTGGCGCACGGCAGCGCGGCCGACAGCTGCGCGGCGGCCAGGGTCGCCACACCCAGCTCGGGCATGGAGCCGATCTTGACGGCCAGTCCTGCCGTCTCCGCGATCGCCGCGATCTGCCGCGCCCGGTGAAGGCCGCCCACCTTCAGCACCTTGATGTTCAGCACGTCCACGGCGTCCCGGCGCACCAACTCCAGTGCGTCGTGCACCGATTGCAGGGACTCGTCGGCCATCACCCGCACCCGGCCACGGGCCCGGAGCGCGGCGAGCCCGGCCAGGTCCCAGCGGGGGAGCGGCTGTTCGAGCAGATCGAGCCCGGCGTCCGCGAGCGCGTCCACGGTCCGGGCGGCCGTCGCGGGGGCGTACCCCTCATTGGCGTCCAGCGAGAGTTCGACCCCGTCCGGCAGCCCGGCGCGCACGGTCCGCACCAGCGCCACATCGGCCGGCGGGTCCTCGCCGCCCTTGAGCTTGAGGTGCCGGAAGCCGAGACGCGCGTACCGGGCGGCCTCCTCGGCCATCTCCGCGGGCGTGCCCAGGCCGACCACCCAGGTCGTCGGCACCCGGTCGGTCACCGCGCCGCCGAGCAGCAGCCGCAGCGGCCAGCCGGCGGCGCGGGCCGCCAGGTCGTGCAGGGCCATGTCCAGCGCCGCCTTGGCCAGGTGCTGGCCCCGGATGGCGGCGTCCATGGCCGCGTGCGCGCCGGCCAGATCACGCGGGTCCCGGCCGATCAGCGCGGGAGCGGCGTATCCGGTCAGCGCGGCGGCCAGTCCGTCGAGGGTCTCCCCGGTGTACGCGGTCATGGGGGACGCCTCGCCGAAGCCGGAGGCCCCGTCGGTGGTGCGGACCTCCACCAGCAGGGTGACCAGCTCGGCGCTGGTGCCGCTGCTGATGGCGAACGGACGGCGGTAGCGGGCGCGGACGGTACGGGTGTGGAACGAGGCGATCTGCACGGTGTCGGCTCCTCGGTGTGTTCCCGGCTGTTCGGACTGTTCCGGTGCGTGCGGTGTGCCACTGGCCGCTCCGGCCCGCGCGAGGTGCGCGACGCGGGTGGCGCGCGGGGAGCGCTCGGCGGGCGTGGCGGGCTTCCTTGGCCACCCCGGTACGGCCGCCGCCCGTCCTGGGCGCCCGTGTGTTCCCGGGCCTACAGCCGGACGCGGTAGACGATGGGCGGCCGGCCGCTCCTGCCCGCCTCCTGGCGGCTGCCGGACGGCACCGCGACCCCGGCCCGTTCCATCCGCTTCAGGAGGGAGCGGGCGGTGCGCTGCTGCACGGACAGGTGCTCGGCGACCAGTTGAGCGGTGAGGCCGTCGGCGGAGTGCCGGTCGGCCAGCTCGCGTATTCGTTCCAGGGTGGCCGCCCGGACGCCGACCCGCCGGGCCAGCAGCGCCGGGTCGTCGCCGGCCCGTCCGCCCGCGCCCGGGTGCCCGGGGCCGGGGGCGGCCGGGTCGATCACCAGGTCCACGTCATGGCCGAGCGACACCACTCCGGCCACCGGGCCGACCGTCCGGGCCCGGCCGACGGCCCGGCGGGCGAGCGACTCCGCCTCGGCGGCCGTCCTGGCGAGCCCGAAGCCCAGATGGGCGGTGCCGTACCGGGCGCCCAGCGCCTCCAGGAACGGCAACCGGGTGAACCGCCCGGTCACCGACTCCAGTACGCCCCGGGTGGTGACCACCAGGCGGCGCCCGTCCGGCAGCTCCGCCAGGCTGCCGCCCAGCACACCGAGCGCGCCCAGCCCGCCGCCCGTACCCCCCACGTCCGGCAGGTCCGGCCGGTCCGGCAGCTCCAGCACGCCGAGCGCCAGTTGGGCGTCCCCGCTGTCCCGGCCGGCGGTGGCCAGCACCAGCGCCCGCAGCGTGGCCAGCACCGAGTGGCGGGACGGGGCCAGCCGCACCGCGTGGGTCTCCTGCTCCAGCACCCGGAAGGCCGAACCCAGGCAGGTCAGCGCGACCCGGGCACCCGCGCGGTCCCGGGCGTCGCGGTGGAACTCCACCAGCTCCCGCGAGGTGAGCCCGTCGGCGTACGGCAGCACCCGGACGTGCTCGGTCGGCAGCTTGGCCTCGGTCAGCGTCTCCACGACCTCCTCCCGGCGCAGGGTGTCGATGGAGAGCCGCGACACGTCGTGCCCCAGCCGCAGCAGCTCCACCAGCGCGCGCAGCAGGGTGGCCCCGCTGTACGGGACGTACATCGCCGGCCGGTCGAGCACCCCGGCGGCGGAGGCCAGCTCGTACGGCACCACCCCGGTGAAGAGCAGCGCGTCCGCCACCGACCGGCCGCGCGCCACCGCCTCGGCCGTCTCCGTCTCATGGGCGTACGGCAGGGCCAGCAGCCGAGGGGTCCCGGCCGTCCGGGCGCCCAGCGCCACCACCCGGTCCACCAGGTCATGGGGGCCGATCACGCCGACCGTCGGCGCCATCGGCCGCTCTCCGTTCCGCTGTGCCATCGTCTCTGTCCGTGCCGTCCGTGTGGTGAGGGTGGTCGGGGTGGACGGGGCGGTCCCCTCGGGGGTGCCGGGGCACCGGGGGCGGCGCGGGGGCCGCGACCCGGGGGACACCGGCCGGAGCGCGGCGCCGAAGTCCCCTCGGGGGTGTGCTGATTGACGCCCGGTGACCGGGCCTCTACTTTCGGCCCAGGCCATAAGTCGTCCGCCTGCCGAGAGGATAGTGCCCCGATGGCGCAACGGGAATTGCCACTGCCCACCGTTCTCGAACCCCGTGGCCGCACCCTCGGCCCCGAGGAGCGCGAGGCGGTGCTGCGGGTGCTGGACTCCGCCGTGCTGTGCAGCTCCTTCGGCCAGGAGGCCCGCACCCTGGAACGGCGGACGGCGGAACTCTACGGCCGCGCCGACGCGGTGGCGTGCAGCTCCGGCACGGCGGCCCTCCATCTGGCCGTCGCCGCCGCCGGGGTCGGGCCCGGCGACGAGGTGGTCACCACCCCGGTCTCGGACTTCGGCACCGTCGCGCCGGTCCTCGCCCAGGGCGGCCGGGTGGTCTTCGCGGACGTACGGCCCGAGGACGGCAACCTGGACCCGGAGGCGGTGGCCGCCGCCATCACGCCCAGGACCAAGGCGGTGATCGCCGTCCATCTCTTCGGCGCCGCCGCCGATGTCACCCGGCTGCGTGAACTCTGCGACCGGCACGGGGCGCTGCTGATCGAGGACTGCGCCCAGGCGTGGCTGGGGGAGGACGAGAAGGGCCGGCTGCTCGGCACGGTGGGCGACATCGCCTGCCTCAGCCTCCAGCAGTACAAGCACATCACGGCGGGCGACGGCGGCCTCGCCCTCACCGACGACCCGGCGCTCGCCCGGGCGATGCGGCTCTTCATGGACAAGGGCTGGGACCGCAGCGAGGGCCGGATCCACCGGGTGCCGGGCCTCAACTACCGGATGCCCGAGCTGACCGCCGCCGTGGCCGGGGCGCAGCTCACCAAGCTCCCCGGGGTGCTGGCCGCCCGCCGGGCGAGCGCCGGCCGGCTGTGCGCCGCGCTCGACGGCCTCACCGGACCCGGCCGCCGCCCGGTGCCGCCCCGCCGCCGGGCCGGGCACGCCTGGTGGATGGTGCCGCTGCTGGTGGACGACAACGCCCGCTGGGCCCGGGCGCTGGCCGAGCGCGGGATCCCGGCCCTCCCCGGCTATCTGGAGCGCCCGCTGTACGCCAACCCCGCCCTGCCCGGCCACCCCCGGGGGCTCTGTCCGGAGGCGGAACGGCTCATCGACCACACGCTGCTCGCCCTGCCCTGGAACGAGGGGTACGACGAGGCCGACACCGACCGGGTGGCCGCCGCGCTGCGCGAGGTGGCCGCCGGATGAGCCAGCCTCACGACCCCGATGGCCCCGACGGCACCCGTGGGACCGATCGCACCGATGGCACTCATGGCGCCAAGGGCACCGACGACACCCGTGAGGCCGATCGCCGTCCCTGGCTGCGGGTCACCCCCGCCGAGTACGTCGGCTGGGACGTGGACGTGCTCTACGGTCCCTGGCCCAGGCACCACCGGGACACCACGCTCCCCGAGGTGCGGGCCCGGCTCGCCGCCTCACCGGTCGCCGGGGCGCTGGCCCTCTCCACCCGGGGCGCGCTCTACGACGACGCGGCCGGCAACGCCGAGACCCTCCGCGACCTGGCGGACTGCCCCGAGCTGCTCCCGGTGGGCACCGCCGACGTGCGGGACGCGCTGGCCGCCGAGGACCGGATCGGTGAACTGGTGGCGGCGGGGGTGCGGTTCCTGCGGCTGTTCACCGCGGAGCAGGACGCCGACCCGGCCTTCCCCGGCTACCGGCACGTGGTGGAGCTCGCCCTCGCCCACGGCCTGGTGCTCCTCCACGACGGCGACCCGCGCCGCTTCGGTCCCGGGCTCACCGGGCGCGGCGCCGAGGTGGTCTTCCTGGACCTGCACGCCTACGCGCTGGCCGACTTCCTGCTGCTGGCCCGCTCCGAACCCGGCTTCCGGGCGAGCACCCGGATGCTCTCCGGGCCCGACTCGCTGGAGCGGGTGGTGGACACCCTGGGCCCCCGGCACCTGGTGTTCGGCTCCCGCACCCCCTTCATGGACCTCTCCCCGGCGACCCTGCGGCTGCGGTACGCGGACATCACCGACGACGACCGGGCCGCCATCGCCACCAAGAACGTCGAGGAGCTGCTCGCCCGATGACCGTCATCGACGTCCACGCCCATGTCGGCCGCTGGCAGTTCCACCTCTCCAGCGGGGACGCCGACACCAACCTCCGGCTGATGGACCGGTACGGCATCGACCTCCAGCTGGTCTCCGCCGCCGAGGCGGTGGTGTACGACGCGGTGGCGGGCAACGCGGCCCTGCGCGCCGCCCTCGCCACCCGGCCCCGGCTGTACGGGTACGCCGTGGTCAACCCCAACCGCCCCGAGGAGAGCGCCGCCGATCTGCGCCGCTGCCTGGAGACCGGCCGGTTCGTCGGCGCCAAGATCCACACCAGCTATCCGGGGCAACTGCCCGGCTCCCGGGCGATGGACGAGGCGTTCGACGTGGTGGCGGAGGCCGGGGTGCCGCTGCTGCTGCACACCTGGGGCCAGGAGGTCACCCTGCTGCCCGGGATGCTGGCGACCCGGCCGGGGCTGCGGGTGATCGTGGGGCACGCCGGCGGCGACGCCTGGCGGGAGGCGGCCCACGCGGCGGCCGGCTGCGACCAGCTGTACCTGGAGCACTGCCGCACGGTGGCCGACGCCGGCCGGATCGCCTACGCCCGGGAGGCCGGAGTGCCGGTGGAGCGGCTGCTCTTCGGCACCGACTCCACCCTGATCGACCCCGCCGTCTCGCTGGGCGTCGTCCGGGACGCCGGATTCACCGCGCCCGAGCTGGAACGGGTGCTCTGGCGCAACGCGGCCGGCCTCTTCGCCCTCCCGGTGCCCGCCCCGGCCCGCTGAGCCCGCCTCCCGGAAGACCCGGAGGGCGGAAGCGAAGCCCCGCCGGGCCGTGCCGGGTGCGGAGGCGGGCGCGGACGACGGGTCCGGCCACCGGCCGCGCCGGGTCGGCACGGTCGACGACTCCGGCCACCGGCGACAATCGCCGATGACCGCCATCGAACGCCCATTGCCGCCGCTGAACGCCGACGAGCACACCACACTCGAAAGCTGGCTCGACTTCCACCGCGCCACCCTCGCCATGAAGTGCGAGGGGCTGGACGACGAGCAGGCCGCCGTCGCGTCCGTGCCGCCGTCCGGCCTCACCCTGACCGGCCTCGTCCAGCACATGGCGGAGGTGGAGCGGAACTGGTTCCGCCGGGTGTTCGCCGGAGAACAGGTCCTGCCCATCCACGACCCGCGGGCCGCCCCGTCCGCCCCCGACGGCGGCTTCGGACTGGCCGGGGGCGCCACCCTGCACGATGCCCTCGCCACCTGGCACGCGGAGATCGCCCGCGCCCGCGAGCTCTGCGCCGGCCGTGCCCTGACCGACACCGGCCGTTTCATGGAGCAGGACGTCAGCCTCCGCTGGATCCACGTCCACATGATCGAGGAGTACGCCCGCCACAACGGCCACGCCGACCTGCTCCGGGAGCGCGTCGACGGCACCACGGGCGTATGACACCGAAGCAGGCGGGCCGTCCGATCGTGGGGTGACGCACCGCCGGGCCTCCACGACAGCACGAGCCCGCGCGCCGACGACCGCGGTCCCACGGTCCCCGGCCGAAGGCTTTAGAGGTTCTTTGGGCAGGTGAGCGACATGGAGACGCTCCACCGGGCAAGGCGCCCCGCGTGATACGTGTGGTGATCGTCGTCCTGATCCTCTGTGCCGCCGTGACGGCGGCCGTGGCCGGCACGGACGTCTCGTCCCTGTGGTGGTCGGCCGCCGTCCCGCTCGCGCTCCTGGGTCTGCTCGGCGCGTGGGACCTGCTGCAGCGCCGGCACTCGGTGCTGCGCAACTATCCCGTCCTCGGGCATGCCCGTTTCCTCCTGGAGCGGATACGTCCGGAGCTCCAGCAGTACTTCATCGAGCGGAACTACGACGGCCGCCCCTTCGACCGGGATGTGCGCAACATCGTCTACGAGCGCGCCAAGGGCACTGACGCGGAGGAGCCCTTCGGCACCGAACGGGACGTGTACCGGGCCGGCCACGAGTTCCTCGTGCCGTCCATGGCGCCCTGCGCGGTACCCGAGACGCCTCCCCGGGTACGGATCGGGGGCCCCGACTGCGACCGCCCCTACGACATGGCGCTGCTGAATGTCTCGGCGATGAGCTTCGGCTCCCTGTCGGCCAACGCGGTCCTCGCGCTCAACGGGGGCGCCGCGGCCGGCGGCTTCGCCCAGGACACCGGCGAGGGCGGCCTCTCCGACCACCACCTGCGCCCGGGCGGCGACCTCGTCTGGGAGGTGGGAACCGGATACTTCGGCTGCCGGACCGGCGAAGGCGACTTCGATCCGGCCGAGTTCGCCGACAAGGCCGCCCACGACCACGTCAAATGCGTGTCGCTGAAGCTCTCGCAGGGGGCGAAGCCCGGCATCGGCGGTGTGCTGCCGGGTGCCAAGGTCAACGCGGAGATCGCCCGGGTCCGGGGTGTGCCCGAAGGGCGGACGGTCGTCTCCCCGCCGTATCACCGGGTCTTCTCGACCCCGCGCGAACTCGTCCGCTTCATCGCCCGGATGCGGGACCTGTCCGGAGGCAAGCCCGCCGGGTTCAAGCTCTGCGTCGGCTCACGCCGGCAGTTCCTCGCCGTGTGCAAGGCCATGCTGGAGGAGGGCACCACCCCCGACTTCATCGTGGTGGACGGGGCCGAGGGCGGAACGGGCGCGGCGCCGCTGGAGTTCGCCGATCATGTCGGCGCCCCGCTCACCGAGGGCCTGCTCACCGTGCACAACGCCCTCGTCGGCACGGGCCTGCGCGATCGCGTCAGGATCGGGGCGAGCGGGAAGATCGCCACCGGCACTGATCTGGTCAAGCGCATGGTGCAGGGCGCCGACTACGGCAACGCCGCGCGGGCGATGATGTTCGCCGTCGGCTGCATCCAGGCCCAGCGCTGTCACACGAACACCTGCCCCACCGGCGTCACCACCCAGGACCCCCGCCGGGCCCGCGCGATCGACGTCGCGGACAAGACGCTGCGCGTCCGGCGCTTCCAGGAAGCGACCGTGGCCAGCGCCCTCCAGATCATGGCCTCCATGGGGGTCACCGACCCCGCGCAATTGCGCCCGCACATGCTCCGCCGGCGCGTCGACCCCGTCACCGAACGCTCCTACGAAGAGCTTTACGAGTGGCTCCGGCCGGGGCAGTTGCTCGCGGAACCGCCCGCCTCCTGGGCGGCCGACTGGAAGTCCGCCGACCCCGACCGCTTCACCGTCTGACCCGCCCGTACGACCTGGAGGAAACGCAAGTGGCCCGTACTGTTGCCCGCGTCATCGTGGACGCGCTGAACGAACTCGGCGTACGCCAGGTCTTCGGCGTCGTGGGAGACGCGCTCAACCCTCTGACCGACGCCATCCGCACCACCGAGACACTGGACTGGGTGGGCTGCCGGCACGAGGAGGCGGCGGCCTTCGCCGCGAGCGCCCAGTCGCAGCTCACCGGCACCCTCGGCGTCTGCATGGGCACCGTCGGTCCCGGCTCCGTCCATCTGCTCAACGGGCTCTACGACGCGGCCAAGAGCCACGCCCCCGTGCTGGCCATCGCGGGCCAGGTGCCGCTCGCGGAGATGAGCAGCGACTACTTCCAGGAAGTCGACAACGACGCTCTCTTCAGCGACGTGGCCGTCTTCCGGGCGACCGTCACCTCTCCCGACCAGCTCCCGCAGATGCTGGAGACGGCCGTACGCACCGCGCTGGGACGCAAGGGCGTCGCCGTCCTCACGGTGCCCGGGGACATCGGTGAGCGGGAACTCACCGCCGACCGTCCCACCCGCCTCTCCCTCGACGCCGGCGTCAGCAGGCCCGAGGAGGCCGCCGTCCGGCGCGCCGCCGAACTCCTGGACGGCTCCGAACGGGTCACCCTGCTCGTCGGGGAAGGCGCCCGCGCCGCCCGGGCGGACGTGCTCGCCCTCGCAGGCCGGCTGGCCGCACCCATGGTGCTCACCCTCAAGGCCAAGGCCGGTTTCGAGGGCGACGCCAATCCCTTCCAGGTCGGCCAGACCGGACTGATCGGCAACCCGGCGGCGGCCTCGGCCCTCCAGGACGCCGACACCCTGCTGCTGCTCGGCACCGACTTCCCCTACCGCGAGTGGTATCCCGAGGGCCGCTCCGTCGTGCAGGTGGACACCGAGGCGACCCACATCGGACGCCGCGTACCCGTCGACATCGGTCTCGTGGGCGACACCGGCGCCACCGTTCGCGATCTCCTGGGCCATCTCGGCACGGCGCCCGCCGGGGGAGACGGCGCCCGCGACCGCTCCCATCTCGACAAGGCACGTGAGCGCTTCGACGCGTGGCGCGCCGGTCAGGCCCGGCTCGCCGACCCCGCCCACGACAAGGGGATCGTGGGCCGGCTCCGCTCCGCCCTGGACAACCGTACGCACGACATCCGTCCCGAAGCGCTGGCGGCGGCCGTCGACCGGGTCGCGGCCGAGGACGCCGTCTTCACCTCCGACACGGGCATGGCGACGGTGTGGCTCTCGCGGTTCGTCGAGATGCGCGGCGAGCGGAGGCTGATCGGCTCCTACAACCTCGGCTCGATGGCCAACGCGATGCCCCAGGCGCTGGGCGCCCAGTGTCTGGACCGGGACCGCCAAGTGGTCGCGTTCTGCGGCGACGGCGGTCTGAGCATGCTTCTGGGCGACCTCATGACCCTGAAGACCTACCGGCTTCCCGTCAAGCTGGTCGTCTTCGACAACCGCCGGCTCGGCATGGTGAAACTGGAGCAGGAGCAGGCCGGTCTCCCGGAGTTCGGCACCGAGCTCGACAACCCCGACTTCGCCGCTGTGGCCCAGGCCATGGGTATCACCGGCATCCGGGTGACGGACCCCGCGGAGCTGGAGGACGCCGTGCGGCGGGCGTTCCGCGTCCCGGGCCCGGTCCTGCTCGACGTCCTCACCAATCCCGAGGAGATCGCCGTGCCGGCCAAGCCCACCGTGGAACAGGGCTGGGGTTTCGCCGTGGCCAAGGTCAAGGAAGTCGTACGCAGTCACGGCGAACCGGCCGGGGACTGACCGGCACACCGCTTCGCGGCCCGGCCGGGTGCCGTTCACCGGCCTCCGGGAGCCGGCTGGGCACCTCGTCGGCGGCGTCGGCGCCACCGGAGGCTCCGGAGCACGCAGCGAAGGACGAGTCCGGGAGCCGCCGGGTACGCCCCGCCGGCTTCCTGGTGCCCGGACGGGCCCGGCGGGGGGCACACCGGCGGGCCGGGGGTCCGGATTCCGAGGAGGTCGGGTTCCCGCGAGGGACTGTTGTCCGGGCGGACCGCGTGTCCACCCGGACCTCGCGACAGGCACCGGGCGCCGGCGGCCCGGCCCCGGCCCGGTGAGCCCCGGCCCCGCCCCGGGTCCGGGACCCGGGCCACGCCCCGGTCCCGTGAGCCCGGGCCTCGCGAAGCCCGGGCCCCGTGAGCCCGGGCTCCGCCCCGGGGCCGGAGGCACAGGCCCCGTCCCGGCCCGGTGAGCCCGGGGGCTCCGCGAAGCCCCCGGACCCCCGAAACCCCGCTCAGTCCAGGAAGTCCGGCTCCCGGGCCAGTTCGGCCAGGCATCCGGTGACGGCCCGCCGCTCGTCCGGACCGGCCGGGGGCCCGTACGGGTCGTACGCCGCCTCCGCCGGAAGCAGCCCCTCCCAGACCGCCGCCCACAGCATCCGCCGGACGTACCCCTCGATCGGCGCCAGAAAGGTGGCCTCCGCGAACCGGTCCAGCCGGGCCGAGGCCCGGACGAACGCGGGGTGGTCGCCCGCCCGCCAGGCGCCGAGCACCGCGGTGGTCAGCTCCACCCGGGCGGCGGCGATGCCCACCAGCGCCGAGTCCGCGCCCCACATCAGCGAGGGACCGAACATGCGGTCCTCGCCGGTGATCACCAGCCGCCCGCTCGGCCCGGCCGCCCGGATCGCGTCCTGACAGGCCATCGCCCGGTCCAGGGTGGCCAGTTTGAGCCCCGCCACCGACGGCAGGCCCAGCAGCCGGCGCACCAGCGACGGCGGATACGGGTAGCCACCCGCCTCGCCGTGCAGAAAGAAGCCCAGCACCGGCAGCCCGCTCTCGGCCGCCACCCGCTCGTGCAGCTCCAGTGCCGCGTCCTCGTCCCCGGCCAGCTGGGCGAGCGGGTAGACCATCACCGCGTCCGCCCCGCCCTCGGCCGCGTCCCGGGCCATGGCCACCGTCGCCGCCACCGCCGCGTCCCGCCCCACCACGTCCGCCGCGCCCCCGAGGCCCCCGGCGTCCGGGGTGCTCCCCGCGTGATCCGTGTATCCGGCGTAGCCGGCGCGCGGCACCCCCGCCCCCGCCCCCACCACCCCGCTCCCGGCCGCCTCCCGCCACACCGCCAGCA
>NZ_JANUGQ010000038.1 GCF_024756275.1 Streptomyces pyxinae
GGCAACCGGTCCGGCCCCGGGCAACCGGTCCGGCCCCGGGCAACCGGTCCGGCCCCAGGCAACCGGTCCGGCCCCAGCGGCCGGCCCGGGCCCATCAGTCGACCCGGGCCCATCGGTCGGTCCGGGGTCCATCAGCCGGTCCGGGCCCATCGGTCGGTCCGTGTCCGCCGGCCGCCCACGCGGGCGGAGCGGTGCGCGCTGGTGCGGATGCGCGTTCCTGTGCTCGTTCGGGTGCTGTGAGTCAGGCCACAGAGATCGGCCGCATGGGGGACGGCCCGGCGTGGCAGACTGGCCCTGTATCAGCAGCAGCGCACTCCGGGGTCGGTGCAATTCCGAACCGGCGGTTACAGTCCGCGACCCGTCCGCAGCCAGCGGTCGGTTGACCAGGTGAAATTCCTGGACCGACGGTGAAAGTCCGGATGGGAGGCAGTGCGCGGCGGGCGACCCCACTTCACGGGCGCGCCGGCCGGAGGTCCGCTGGTCGCCGTGGTCACGGCGGTCGGTACGGACCGGCCGTCGGCGTATCCCCGGCGGGGTGTCGTTCCGCTCTCTGTCGTCATCGACAGGCCCCGGAGTCCGTGCCCGAACGAGGCAGGAGGACCCGGTGGCCACCACCGCCGACACGGACGCCATGCGCCGAGCCGTCGCGCTCGCCGCGCGCGGACTCGGCGCCACCAGCCCCAACCCGGTCGTCGGTTGTGTCGTACGGGACGCCTCCGGCCATGAGGTCGGCGCCGGTCACCACGAGCGGGCCGGCGGGCCGCACGCCGAGGTCAACGCCCTGCGCCGGGCCGGTGTCCTCGCCCGGGGCGGCACCGCCTACGTCACCCTGGAACCCTGTAACCACACCGGCCGCACCGGCCCCTGCGCCCAGGCCCTGATCGAGGCCGGGATCGCCCGGGTCGTCTACGCGGTGGCCGACCCCGACCCGGTGGCGGGCGGCGGCGCCGAGACCCTGCGCGCGGCCGGGATCCGGGTCGAACACGGGCTGCTCGCGGCCGAGGCCGAGGAGGGCAACGCCGCCTGGCTCACCTCCGTACGCCTGGGCCGGCCGTACGTCACCTGGAAGTACGCCGCCGGGCTCGACGGCCGGGTGGCCGCCGCGGACGGCACCAGTCGCTGGATCAGTTCCGCCGAGTCCCGCGCCGATGTGCACCGGCTCCGTGCCGAGGCCGACGCGGTGGTCGTGGGCTCCGGCACCGCCCGCGCCGACGACCCGCACCTGGCCGTGCGCGGCGTCGACGGAGCCGTACAGCCGCTGCGGGTGGTCGTGGACACCGAGGGCACCGCCGTCCGGCCGGGCGCCCGGGTGCTGGACGGCGCCGCGCCGACCCTGATCGCGGTCGCCGAGGACACCGGTCGTACGGACAGTCGTGCGGACAGCGGTCGTACGGGCGCCGAAGCCGAGGTCACCGGCCGCACGGAGGGCGCCGGCGCGGCCGGGGGCACCGGCGTCGAGTGGATCCGGCTGCCCCGGGCGGCGGCCGGCGGGCTCTCCGTCCCCGCGCTGCTCGCCGCGCTGCACGAGCGGGGCGTCCGTTCCGTCCTGCTGGAGGGCGGTCCGACCCTGGCCGGGGCCTTCGTCGCGGCCGGCGCCGTCGACCGGGTGATCGGCTATCTCGCCCCGCTGCTCCTGGGCGCGGGCCCGGCCGTGCTCAATGACGCCGGAATCACCACGCTCGCCGGGGCGTTGCGGCTCGATGTCCGCGAGGCCGTCCGCCTCGGCCCCGACCTCCGGATCACCGCCACCGTCGCCCGCCCCGCCGTCCCGGCAGCCGGACCCGGAGCCCCGGACCCGGACACGGCCACCGTCCCGGCCGCCCAGGACCCGCGCACCACCGGCCCGCAGGCACCGGGCCCGCACCCGACCCGCCCGGCGACCCCGGGCCCCGCCACCGCCGATCCCGCAGCCGCCGGCCGGGAAACCGCCGTCGTCGCACCGAAGGAGTCCTGAGTGTTCACCGGAATCGTCGAAGAGCTGGGCGAGGTCACCGCCGTGGAGAACCTCGGTGACTCCTCCCGCTTCCGTCTGCGCGGACCCGTGGTCACCGAGGGGGCGAAGCACGGCGACTCCATCGCCGTCAACGGCGTCTGCCTCACCGTGGTCGACGCCGAGCACGGCGAGTTCACCGCCGATGTGATGGCCGAGACGCTGAAGCGTTCCAGCCTCGGCGCGCTGGCCACCGGCTCCCGGGTCAACCTGGAGCGCCCCACCCCGGTCGGCGGCCGGCTCGGCGGCCACATCGTGCAGGGCCATGTCGACGGCACCGGCACCGTGCTGGCCCGGACCCCGTCCGAGAACTGGGAGCTGGTCACCGTCTCGCTCCCGGCCGAACTCGCCCGGTACGTCGTGGAGAAGGGCTCCATCACGGTGGACGGCGTCAGCCTCACCGTGGTGACGGCGGCGGCCGACCACTTCACCGTCAGCCTCATCCCCACCACCCTCGCGCTGACCACCCTCGGCATCAAGCAGCCCGGCGACCCGGTCAACCTGGAGGTCGACGTCATCGCCAAGTACGTCGAGCGACTGCTCGCCGCCGGCGGCCGGGACGCCGCCGCGGCGGGCCAGGACACCGTCCGCCCGGCCGGGGGGAGCCTCCGGTGAACTGGCTCAACACCGTGGCGTTCACCGCCTTCGGCCAGCGGATCCTCTGGACCGACATGGTCGGCAACACCATCGGCCTGATCGCCCTGGCGCTCGGCTGGCGGCGGTCGGTCCTCACCTGGCCCGCCCAGCTGCTCTCCGGGGTGATCCTGGTCGGCGCCTACGCCTCCGCCGAACTCTCCGGCGGCGTCGGCAAGCAGCTGCTGGTGATCGGGGTGGCCGGCTGGGGCTGGCACCAGTGGACCCGGGGCCGCCGGCAGGCCCAGGACGGCTCCATAGCCGTCCGGTTCGCGAGCTGGACCGAGCGGGCGGTGCTGCTGGGCGGCGCGCTCGTCGGCACTCTCGCCGTCGGCGGCCTGTTCATCCTGTTCCCGTCGCTCTCCTGGAGCCCGTGGGCGGACGCGTACATCTTCGTCGGCACCCTGGTCGCCATGGTGGCCCAGGCCCGGGGGCTGGTGGAGTTCTGGTTCGCCTGGCTGCTGGTCGACCTGGTCGGCGTGCCGCTCGCCTTCAGCAGCGGGCTCGCCTTCTCCGGCCTGGTGTACGTCGTCTACTTCGGGCTCGTGGTCTGGGGCATGCGCGACTGGTGGCTGCGCTCCCGCACCCCCGCCGCCCTGAACGGGGCCTGGTCATGACCGCCGCGCCCGCCGAGCCGGACCCGCCCGGCGCCGTCCCCGGCGAACCCACCGGTGACCGGCCCGGCGAAGGCCCCGCTGCCGGCGTCCCCGCCGTCTCCGCTGTCCCGGGTGTCCCCGCGGCCTCCGCTCCCTCCGCCGCCCCCGCTGTCCGAAGCGACCGAAAGGCAAGCACCATGAGCGCCCTCCCCGCGTGGGACGCGGCCGATCTCGCCCTCGACCCCGTCGAGCAGGCGATCCGCGACATCGCCGCCGGCCGGCCCGTGGTGGTCGTGGACGACGAGGACCGGGAGAACGAGGGCGATCTGATCGTCGCCGCCGAGAAGGCCACGCCCGAGATCGTCGCCTTCATGATGAGCGAGTGCCGGGGCCTGATCTGCGCCCCGATGGAGGACGAGGAGCTGGAGCGGCTGCGGCTGCCGCAGATGGTCTCGGACAACACCGAGTCCATGCGGACCGCCTTCACCGTCTCGGTGGACGCCGGCCCGGCCCACGGCGTCACCACCGGCATCTCCGCCGCCGACCGGGCCACCACGCTCCAGCTCCTGGCGAGCGGCGCGGCCACCCCGGACGACTTCGTCCGCCCCGGCCACATCTTCCCGCTGCGCGCCCGCCCCGGCGGCGTCCTGGCCCGCGACGGCCACACCGAGGCCGCCGTGGACCTGGCCAAGCTCGCCGGACTGCGCCCCGCCGGGGCCATCGTGGAGATCGCGGGCGAGGACGGGGTGATGCTGCGGCTCCCGGAACTCGTGCCGTTCGCCCGCAAACACGGGCTGACGATCATCTCCATCGAGGACCTGATCGCCTACCGGCGCGGCAGCGAGCCGACCGTACGCCGGGAGGCCGAGGTCCGGCTGCCCACCGCGCACGGCGACTACACCGCGTACGGCTACCGCTCCACCGTCGACGGCGTGGAGCATGTCGCCCTGGTCCACGGCGACCTCGGCGACGGCGAGGAGGTGCTGGTCCGGATCCACTCCGAGTGCCTGACCGGGGACGTCTTCCATTCGCTGCGCTGCGACTGCGGCCCCCAGCTCCAGGCATCCATGGAGCGGATCACCGAGGCGGGCCGGGGGGTGGTCGTCTATCTGCGCGGCCACGAGGGGCGCGGGATCGGGCTGCTCTCCAAGCTCCGGGCGTACGAACTCCAGGAGCGCGGCCACGACACCCTCGACGCCAACCTGGAGCTGGGCCTGCCCGCCGACGCCCGCGACTACGCCGCCGGGGCCCGGATGCTCACCGACCTCGGGGTGCGCAGCGTACGGCTGCTGACCAACAACCCGGACAAGATCGCCGCCCTGGTACGGCACGGGCTGACGGTCACCGGCCGAGAGCCCATGCCGGTCCAGGCGGGGGAGCACAATCTGCGGTACCTGCGGACCAAGCGGGACCGGATGGGGCACGACCTGCCCTGGCTCGACGCCCCGGCCCCGGGTCCCACCTGCGGAAACCAGTGACCGGGGCGGCCGGCGGCCGGTGATCGGCGGCCGGCCGGCCGGGGCGGTGCCCCGCCGGCCGAAGCGCCGTCCGCAGGCCCCGGCCACAGCCCTGGCCGAAAGAGATCCGGTCAGCGGACATCACAGTCACATCACCGGACATCAGAGTCACTGGACAGCGCGGTCACCGGACCGCACAGTCATCCGGACTCCACCGTCACGCGGATCCCCCGGCAGGACGGATCCCACCGTCGTGTGGACTCCGCGACGCACCGGACAGTCACCGGGCGGCACGGTCACAGCACCGGGCGGCACGGTCACAGCACCGGACATCACAGTTCACCGGACATCACAGGAAACGAGACGCACGTGAGCGGCAAAGGCGCACCCGAACTGAGCGTGAAGAACTGCGGCGACCTCCGGGTGGCCGTGATCGCGGCGCAGTGGCACGAGAAGATCATGGACGGCCTGGTGGACGGCGCCCTGCGCGCCCTGCACGAGCTGGGCATCGACGAGCCCACCCTGCTGCGGGTGCCCGGCAGCTTCGAGCTCCCGGTGGTCGCCAAGGTGCTGGCCGAGCGCGGCTACGACGCGATCGTGGCGCTCGGCGTCGTCGTCCGGGGCGGCACGCCTCACTTCGACTATGTGTGCCAGGGCGTCACCCAGGGGCTCGTCCAGGTCTCCGTGGAGACCGGCGTCCCGGTCGGTTTCGGCGTCCTCACCTGCGACACCGAGGAGCAGGCCCTGGACCGCGCCGGGCTGCCGGGCTCCCACGAGGACAAGGGCCACGAGGCG
The DNA here is from genome assembly GCF_024756275.1 of Streptomyces pyxinae. Classification (GTDB taxonomy): domain Bacteria; phylum Actinomycetota; class Actinomycetes; order Streptomycetales; family Streptomycetaceae; genus Streptomyces; species Streptomyces pyxinae. The sequence goes on from NZ_JANUGQ010000038.1 coordinate 5,472, forward strand.
GTCACCGCCGCCGTCGCCACCGCCACCACCCTGCGTACGGTCAGCGAACCCTGGCGCTGAGCGGAGGGCTCCACCCCGTACTCTGGGGACCATCATGGCGAACAAAACCTTCGAAGAGCTCTTCGCCGAGCTGGAGCGCAAGGCCAGGACCGGCGACCCCGCCACCTCCCGCACCGCCGAACTGGTGGACAAGGGCGTCCATGCCATCGGCAAGAAGGTCGTGGAGGAGGCCGCCGAGGTCTGGATGGCCGCCGAGCACGAGAGCAAGGAAGCCGCCGCCGAGGAGATCTCCCAGCTGCTCTACCACGTCCAGGTGATGATGGTGGCCCGGGGTATCTCGCTCGACGACGTCTACGCCCATCTCTGAGCGGTCGGCCCCTCCCGCCCCGCGGTCCTCCCGCCGTCCCAGGCGCCCCGCAGCTCCCGGCGCCCCGCGCTCCCCGCAGAACTCCAGCCGTCCAGCACCCCAGTACTCAGCATCCAGCGCTCAGTACTCAGCACTCAGCAAAGGAACCCGCCACCATGCTGCGCATCGCCGTCCCCAACAAGGGTTCACTGTCCGGACCTGCGATGGCGATGCTCCATGAGGCCGGCTACCAGCAGCGCAAGGAGTCCAAGGAACTGGTGCTGGTGGACCCGGTCAACGAGGTCGAGTTCTTCTACCTCCGGCCGCGTGACATCGCCATCTACGTCAGCTCCGGCAAGCTCGACATCGGCATCACCGGCCGCGATCTGCTGCTGGACTCCGGTGCCGGCGCCGAGGAGATCCTCCAGCTCGGCTTCGCCCGCTCGACCTTCCGGTACGCCACCCGGCCCGGCACCGCGTCCGGTCCCGAGGAGTTCGGCGGGATGACGATCGCCACCTCCTACGAGGGCATCGTGACCAAGCACCTCGCGGACCAGGGCATCGACGCCTCCGTGGTGCACCTCGACGGGGCCGTGGAGACGGCCGTCGAGCTGGGGGTCGCCGAGGTCATCGCGGATGTCGTGGAGACCGGCACCTCGCTGCGGAACGCGGGCCTGGAGGTCGTCGGGGAGCCGATCCTCACCTCCGAGGCGGTCGTAGTCCGGCGGACCGGTGCCCCCGCCGACGACCCCAAGGTGCAGCAGTTCCTCCGCCGCCTCCAGGGCGTCCTGGTGGCCCGGTCGTACGTGATGATGGACTACGACTGCCGGGCCGAGCACCTGGAGCGGGCCGTCGCCCTCACCCCGGGCCTGGAGTCCCCGACCGTCTCCCCGCTGCACAACGAGGGCTGGGTGGCGGTACGCGCCATGGTCCCGGCCAAGGACGCCCAGCGGATTATGGACGACCTCTACGCGCTCGGCGCCCGCGCCATCCTCACCACGGCCATCCACGCCTGCCGCCTCTGAGGCCCCCGGGCCCCCGGGGACCGGCGCCCCCGGGGGAGCCGCGGTCTCCGAGCCCACCGAGCCCTCCGGAGGGGGCGGCGCCCGGGACGGCCCGTGGTGCCGCCCTCTTCCGGGGCCGCCCGCCCCGAGGGGGCACCTGCCTTCCGGGGTGGCCCCGACCGCCGCCCTTCGGGGCGGCCCCGACGAACCCCCGTCTGCCCGCCCCTAAGGACCCCTGGTACATGTCCGCCACCCGGCTCCCCGACCTCCCGGTCACCTTCCGGCCCACCCGCACCCGGGTGGTCCTGCTGACCGTGGGGACGGTCATGTTCGCCGTCATCACGGCCGTCGCCCTCGCCCTGGAGAAGCTGAGCCCGGGGGAGCGGGCCAGCTTCGTCCTCACGGCCGCGCTCTTCCTCGGCGTACTGGCGCTGCTCAGCCGCCCCAAGGTGGAGGCCGACGAGACCGGCGTCACCGTCGTCAACCTCACCCGCACCCGCCGGCTGGCCTGGGCGGAGATCCTGCGGGTGAACCTCCGCGAGGGCGACCCCTGGGTCTTCCTGGACCTCAGCGACGGCACCAGCCTGCCCGCCCTGGGCATCCAGCCGGGCATCGCCAAGCAGCAGGCGATCCGGGACGCCCAGGCGCTGCGCGCCCTCGTCGAGGCCCGCGGCAGCGGTACCGAGGAGCCCCGCTAGCCGGTGCCCGCGCCCGCAGGGCCTGCCGTTCTCGTACGGGCGGTCCGTCCGGCCGCCGGTGCCGTCCGGGCGCGGGTCCCGTCCGGGCGGCCCGTGGTCAGAAGCCGAGCGGCTCCTGCGGCCCCCGGGGGCCCGGGCCCCGGCCGGACAGCACCTCGCCGTACGCCTGCATCAGATCGGGCAGCCGCAGGGTGGCCAGATCGGTACGGCCGGGTGTGCCGGCGTAACCGGAGAGCCGCAGGTCCCGGTAGGCGCAGGACTTCTCGTAGAGGGTGCGCAGAAAGCGGCCGTTGCCCAGTTCGTCGATCCAGCCCTGGGCGACCACATGCCCGCTGATCGCCCGCAGTTCCTCCACCGCCTCCTCGTCCCACAGATCACCGTGGGCGGCCGCCAGCACCTTGCCGATCGCGGTCAGTTCCAGCGGACGGTACGAGGGGAAGTCCACCCGGCTGGTGAAGCGGGAGGAGAGCCCCGGGTTGGCGGCGAGCAGCCGGTCCATGCCCTCCGGGTAGCCGGCCAGGATCACCACCAGCTGGTCCCGGTTGTCCTCGGCCCGCTTCAGCAGTACCTGGAGCGCCTCGTCGCCGTAGGCGTCGCCCTTGCTGTAACCGGAGTTGGAGAGCGCGTACGCCTCGTCCACGAAGAGCACCCCGCCGAGCGCCGAGTCGATCAGCTCATTGGCCTTCACCGCCGTCTGGCCCAGGAACTCGCCCACCAGGTCCGAGCGTTGGGCCTCCACCAGATGGTCGCCGCCCAGCAGGCCGAGCGCGTAGAAGACCCGGCCCAGGATGCGGGCGACGGTCGTCTTGCCGGTGCCGGAGGGCCCGGAGAAGACAAAGTGACGTTTCGGCGGCTGCACCGGCAGCCCCTGTCCGGCCCGCAGCCGGGCCATCTCCAACTGGGCCGACAGCGCCCGGACCTGACGCTTCACCGGGTCGAGCCCCACCATCCGCTCCAGCTCCGCGAGCGCCTCCGCGAGGAGCGCGGGATCGGTGGGCCCGGCCGGGAAGACCGGAGGAGCCGACCGGCCGGGCAGCGGTGCCCGGACCCGGGCGCCGTATCCGGGACCCGGCTCCGGCACCGGGCCGGGCCCCGCGCCGCCACCCGGCCCCTCCGGACCCGCGACCCCCGGTCCGCCCGGCCCCGGCACACCCGGCCCGGTGCCGCCCGTTCCCGCGCCGTCCGCCGCGCCGGTCCCTTCCGGACCGTCGGGCGGGGCGCCGGTGGCCGTGCCGCCGGGGACGGAACCGCCCGGGGCGCCCGTACCGGCCGGGCGCGGTCCCGGGCCCGGCACCGCCGGCCCCGGGAACTGCCAGGAGCCCGGTCCGCCGGCCCGGTCGCCACGGCGGAGCGCATCCCCGGGCGGCGGTTCGGCTCCCTCCGCCGGGCCCTCGCCGTCCCGGGGGCCGCCACCGGCGTCCTGGCCGAGCCCGGTCAGTGACACCGGAGCGAGTCCGGCCGCCTCCCCGGCCCCCTCCCAGCCCTCCGGACCGCCCCAGTCGTCGGCGGGCCCCGCCCCGTCGTAGTCCGCGACATCGGCGTAGTCGGCGTATTCCGCGTAATCGGTGCGGTCGGCGTAGTCGTCGCAGTCCGCGTATTCCGCGTAGTCGGTGCAGTCGGCGATGGCCGCCAGCCGGGCCGAGGTGTCCATGAACGCCGGGTCCACCCGGTGCACCGCCCGGTACAGCGGCAGGGCGGCGGCACTCCGGCCGGTCCCCTCGTGCGCCCGGGCCAGCCAGTAGCGCAGCTCCTTGCGCTGCGGCTGCTCGCTGCGGCACCGCATCAGCGCGGCCGCCAGCATCGGTCCGGCCTGCCCGTACATCTCCAGCCGGACCCGCGCCATTCCGCCGAAGAGTCCCGCCTCGATGCCGAGCAGCGGATCGTTCACCAGCGGCTCGGTCAGCCGCACCAACTGGTCCCAGTCCTTGACCAGATAGGCCCGGCAGGCGTACAGAAACCGCACCTGCGGGTCGGTGTCCACCGGTGGCAGTCCCGCCAACGCCCGGTCGAGCTCCGCCACATGACGGCCGTCCAGCCAGTGCGAGGCGTGCGCGAGCAGCAGATCGCGCGGGCTCTCCAGCACCGGCTGCACCCACCAGCCCAGCCAGTACCAGGAGTTGAGCGTCCGGCGATGGCGGGCGCGCTGCTCCCCGAAGCGGTGCCGGCTGCCGTACATCCGCAACAGGGCTGTGGTGGTGTCCACGCGCAGGGCGTGCAACCCCAGCCAGGCGTCCGCCATCCCGGGATCGATCCGGACGGCGTCCTTGAACTCCTCCTCCGCCTGCGGATAGGCGCCCACCGTGTAGGCGTCCATGCCGCGCACCCAGGCGAGTTCGGCGGGAGCCGGTGCGCCGCCCTGTGTGCCGATGTCCATCGGGTCCCCCACACGCCGTGCCCCGTTGCCGTACCGCCGGGCGGTCACCCGGCGGGAAGCGTCCCCAACTCGCTCTGCTGCAAGGAATATGACCACGCCACGGGCATCGTACCCAGGCGACGGGGGCTTGATTAAGGGCGCGGAAGCGGCTCGGAAGCCGGTGACCCAGGGTGAGCGAGAGCCGGGCGGACGACGCGCGGCAGGGGGCTCCCGGGCAGTACGAAGCCCCCGGTCACGGGGGAACAACCGGGGGCTTCGCGTCATGGCGGCTCCGAAAAGCCGCACATGAAGAACGTAGGACCTGTAAGCCCCCTGGGTCAAGCCGAGTTGGGGCACTCGGCGGGATCGTTTCCCCGTGGTCCGGAGAGCCACTCAATTCCGGTCACGGGGAGTGATTTTCGGCTGTGTCGCGGACCTCCCACGCGGCCCGGGCCGCACCTCGTATCCCGCCGGGCACTCGCGTACCAGCGCGTCCGCGAACGGACGGGAGGGATCGCCGGCGAAGTGGCGGGTCTCCGCCACCGTCCAGCCGTCCCAGAAGGACGTCTGGGCAGGTCCGTCCCGGTGCCGCCCCCGGGCCCAGGACTCCTCGGGGCCGCGCTCCATCCACAGCAGCCGGGCCAGCCACGGCCGCACCGCCCGGCGTCCGGCGCCCACTCCCTCCACCAGGACCACGGGAGCGGCGGGCAGGCTCCTGGCCGGTCCGAAGCGGCCTAGATTCCAGTCGTACGGGTGAATGCGCGCGGCCTCGCCCTGACGGAACGGCTCCAGCACCTGCGCCCGCAGCCGCTCCGTCCAGCCGAACAACTCGGCATGGCTGGCGAGATCGTCCAGATGGAGGACCGGGACACCGCCGAGCGCCGCCGCCAGCCGGGCGGCGAAGGTGGACTTCCCCGACCCGGCGTGCCCGTCGACCGCGACCAGCCGCACCGGACCGCAGGACGGCGGCAGCGCGCGCACCTCCGCGACGAGGGCGCCGAGCCCGGCGGGGGCGCCGGGCCTGCCGGGGGCGCCGGGCCTGCCGGGTGTGCCGGGCGTGGCGGGCCCGCCGGGTGTGGCGGAGGCGGCGGACGCTTCGGCGGAACCGGGCGTGCCGGGTGTGGCGGGCCCGTCGGGTGTGCCCGGTCCACCGGGCCTGCCGGGGTCTCCGGGTGTGGCGGAGGCGCCGGACGTGCCGGGCCCGCCGGATGTGGCGGAGGCGGCGGACGCTTCGGCGGAACCGGGCGTGCCGGGGTCTCCGGGTGCGGCGGAAGCGCCGGGGGCGCCGTGGCCGCCGGGACCGGCGGGTTCCGGGGAGCCGGGGGAGCCGTGCCCGGGGCCGCCGGGGCCCGGGCCGGGAAGAGGACCGGTCATGCCGATCAGCGTACAAACCCGCCGGTGAGAGCCCCGTCGGGTGGCCTCCGGACGGCCCCGGGGTCGCCGGCCGGGTCGTCCCGGCGCGACGCGCGACGGATAACCGCACCCGCCGTTACCCAGGCCGCGATAGTGGGCACATCCCGCATCACCCCACCCCACCCGGTCCCCACCCCACCCGGCCCGGTCCTCACTCTCACCGCGCCCGATTCCCACCCCGCCCTCCCCGCTTCTCCGCCCTCTCCCCACCTCTCCGCCCTCCCACCACCTCGTCCTCCCGCCTCCCGCCCCCACCACCCCCTCCCGAACGGGACTTCGCCATGAACGATTCACCCCGCGTCCCCGCGCCCGACGGCGCCCTGCCCGAGACCGCCGCGCCGGGCCGCACCCCGCGCCGGGCCCTGCTCGCCGCCGCACTCGCCGTGGCCGGCGCCGGTACCGGCCACGCCCCCGCCACCGCGGCACCCGCCGACGGGCCCCGGTCCGGCCGCCACCCGGAGCACGCGGCCCCCGCCGACCCGGTGGCGTCCGCCTCCACCGCCGCCGACAACCGCTTCTGGGTCTCGGCGGCCGACTGGGAGACGGGCGACCACGCCGGCACCGCCCCGGCCCCCGGCTCCCGCCCGGGTGTCGTCCTGGCCACCCCGGCCGGCCGGGCCGACTACCTCGACCCGCACACCGGCCGCACCGCGACCTGGGAGTACGCCACCTGGACCGGGCCCTGGCACGCCCCCGCCGTCCCGGCCACCGAGCTCGTCCCCTCCTGGAACGCCGCCACCCCCGCCGGCACCTGGATCACCGTCGAGTTCCAGGGCCGCTACGCCGACGGCACCGAGACCCCCTGGTACGTGCTGGGCCGCTGGGCCTCCGGCGACGGAGACGTCCGGCGCACCTCCCTCGACGGCCAGACCGACGGACGTACCGCAGTCCGGACCGACACCCTCGCCGTCGAGGCCCCCGCCACCGGCGAACGGCTGGTCGCCCACCGGCCGCGCCTCACCCTGCACCGGTCGCCCGGCAGCGGGGCCACCCCGACCGTGTGGCGGCTGGGCGCCATGGCCTCGGCCGTACCGGACCGCTTCACCGTGCCCGCCGCCCCGCCCGGCGAGGGACGGGAACTGGCCGTGCCGCGCTACTCCCAGACCGTTCACCTCGGGCAGTACCCGGAGTACGACAACGGCGGCGAGGCGTGGTGCAGCCCCACCTCGTCCCAGATGGTGGTCGAGTACTGGGGCCGGCGCCCCACCGCCACCGACCTGGCCTGGGTGAACCCGGCCTTCGCCGACCCCCAGGTCTGCCACGCCGCCCGGTACACCTTCGACCACCAGTACGCGGGCTGCGGCAACTGGTCCTTCAACGCCGCCTACGCCGCCGGCTATCCGGACCTCAACGCCGTCGTCACCCGGCTGGGATCGCTGACGGAACTGGAGACCCTGATCCGGGCGGGCATCCCCGTCATCACCTCGCAGTCCTTCCGCGCCGCCGAGCTGACCGGGGCGGACTACGGCACCGCCGGCCATCTGATGACCGTCGTCGGCCTCACCGCCGACGGCGATGTGATCGCCAACGACCCCTCGTCCCCCTCCAACGACGCGGTACGCCGGGTCTACCGCCGGCGCGAGTGGGAGAACATCTGGCTCCGTACTCAGCGGTACGACGCCGCCGGGAACGTGGTCTCCGGCACAGGGGGTGTCTGTTACCTCTACTGGCCGCTCGACCCCACGGCCGCGCAACGCCGGGCCCTGGAGGCGATCGGCGTCCACTGAACCGCGGCGGGCGGCCCGTACGGCAGTGACGCGCGTCTCTACCCAGCCGGCCGCCCCCGCTGGCACTGTAGGGGGACTGGGGACGGCCCAGGACATGTCCGGGCCGTCCGCGCCCCCCGGCCCGGCGGCCCCCTGCCCTCGGCCTCCGGGACACCACCACCTCCGCAGAGCCAGCAGAGCGAGACACCATGACCATGAGCACCGCCCTCTCCGCCGCCCGCGCCCGCACCGGGGGCCCCAAGGAGGACGGCCCCAAGCTGCTGGAACACGCCCTCGGCTGGGTCCTGGTCGTCGTCTTCGCCATGCTCGTCACCCAGGCCGGACTGTTCTGACACCACCGGGCCCCGACCCCGCGGCGACCGGCCCCGTCCTCCCGCTCCCGGCCCCCCCGGCCGGGAGCGGCGCCGTGCTCGCCGCCGGATCCGGCCGGGTCCATTCCGATCGCGTCGGATTCCCGCCGCGTTCGTGCTCCGTTCCCGCCGGGATCGTGCCGGGATCGTGCCGGATTTCTGCCAGGTGGAGATCACAACTCCTCTCGACCCGGTGACGCGGGGCCCCCGATCGGGCATACTCAACCCGCCACAGCCGCTGGTCAGCCCCGGTCCGAGACCCGGAAGGGCAGCATCGGTGAGGCAGTGAGACCCGGCGCCGTCGCCCACCCCGCGCGTGCGGACGCCGTAGCGCCCGACAGGGAGGAGAGCGCCGCATGTCCGACCGCGAGCCGCAGGCGGTGGAGCCCCAGCCGGTGGAACGCCACCTGCCCACCGAGGAGTCCCGGGACCTGATGGCCCTGGTACGCGACATCGCCCGGCGGGAGATCGCTCCCCGGGCGGCCGCCGAGGAGGAGGCCGGTCACTTCCCGCGTGAGACCTTCTCGCTGCTCTCCGGGTCGGGGCTGCTCGGCCTGGCGTACCCGGCCGAGTTCGGCGGTGGTGAGCAGCCGTACGAGGTGTACCTCCAGGTCCTGGAGGAGCTCGCGGCGGTCCGGCTCACCGTCGGCCTCGGCGTCAGCGTCCACACCCTCGCCTGCCACGCCCTCGCCGGCTACGGCACCAAGGAGCAGAAGGCCGAGCACCTGCCCGCCATGCTGGGCGGCGGGCTGCTGGGCGCCTACTGCCTCTCCGAACCGTCGGCCGGCTCCGACGCCGCCTCGCTGCGCACCAAGGCGGTCCGTGACGGCGACGACTGGGTCCTCACCGGCACCAAGGCGTGGATCACCCATGGGGGCGTCGCGGACTTCTGCACCGTGCTGGCCCGCACCGGCGGCGAGGGCGCTCATGGCATCACCGCCTTCCTGGTCCCCGGGGACGCCGAGGGGCTCTCCGCCGCCGCGCCCGAGAAGAAGATGGGCATGAAGGGCTCACCCACCGCCCAGCTCCACTTCGACGGGGTGCGGGTGCCGGACGCGCGCCGGCTCGGGGACGAGGGGCAGGGGTTCTCGATCGCCCTCTCCGCGCTGGACTCCGGCCGGCTGGGCATCGCCGCCTGTGCCGTGGGGGTCGCCCAGGCCGCGCTCGACGAGGCCGTCTCGTACGCGACCGGCCGCCGCCAGTTCGGCCGGCCGATCGCGGACTTCCAGGGGCTGCGGTTCCTGCTGGCCGACATGGCCACCCAGGTCGAGGCGGGCCGGGCACTCTATCTGGCGGCGGCCCGGCTGCGGGACGCCGGCCTGCCGTTCTCCCGGCAGGCGGCGATGGCCAAGCTCTTCTGCACGGACGCGGCGATGCGGGTCACCACCGACGCCGTACAGGTGCTCGGCGGCTACGGCTACACCGCCGACTTCCCGGCCGAGCGCTACTTCCGCGAGGCCAAGGTGCTCCAGATCGTGGAGGGCACCAACCAGATCCAGCGGATGGTCATCGCCCGTCATCTGGCGGGCCCGGAATCCCGCTGACCCGGGGTACGGAACCGGGTCCCGCGGCGCGGCGGCCGGCGCGAGAGCCGGCCGCACCCGCGCCGCCCGGGCCCGGAAGAACCGGGCCCTCAAGGCATCCGCACCGGGCCGTACCGCCCCGGAAGCCATCGGCGCCGGGCGGTAGGGCCCAGTCGTGCTCAGGCGGTCGTGCTCAGGCGGCGCGGTCCAGCCGCAGCCGGTCGGGTGCCGGTCCCGACGTCTTGATCGGGTGCGATCCGGGGCCGCCCACGTGCGAGAACGGCTGGGTCCGCCAGTCCAGTCCCTGCGGCAGGGTCAGCAGCAGGCCGGTGTCCTGCTCCAGCGTCTCCAGCGTCTCGTCGGCGGGCCGGGCCTCGGCGGCCGGCCGGCCGGTCCCGCCGCACACCGAGAGCACGAACGGATTCCACGGCGTGGGGCACAGCGCGTGCTCGGGCAGCACGTCCTCGTCTGCCAGCAGCGCGATGGGCCGGGCGCAGTCCGGGCAGATCACCCGGAACATCTCGAACGTGTCGTAGGCGGCGAGTTCGTCGTCCTCATCGGGTACGACGGAATCAACGGGCTCCTGCATGGAGAATCTCCCCCTCGGATGGGCCGACCGGGCTCTGGTGGCCATGACCACAGCAAGCACTTCCCTGTCGGCCCGTCAGGTAACCATCAGGTCTCGACCAATCCGGCGGCCGGGCTGTGGCCTTGGTCACATGACGGGGGCCGGTGCCCGCCGGGAGCCGGGCAGGCTGTGCCGCGCGGGGCCCGGGGGATAGGTTGACCGCATGGAGGAGCTGGATCGTCGGATCGTCGAATTGCTCGTCAAGGACGGGCGCATGAGCTACACCGATCTGGGCAAGGCCACCGGCCTGTCCACCTCGGCGGTGCATCAGCGCGTCCGCCGGCTGGAGCAGCGGGGCGTCATCCGCGGCTACGCGGCCGTCGTCGACCCCGAGGCGGTGGGGCTGCCGCTGACCGCGTTCATCTCGGTCAAACCGTTCGACCCCAGCGCCCCCGACGACATCGCCGACCGGCTCGCCGACGTCCCCGAGATCGAGGCCTGCCACAGCGTCGCGGGCGACGAGAACTACATTCTCAAGGTGCGCGTGGCCACCCCCCTGGAACTGGAGCATCTGCTCACCCGGATCCGTTCCCAGTCGGGGGTCTCCACCCGGACCACGGTCGTGCTCTCCACCCCCTACGAGGCCCGCCCGCCCCGCGTCTGAGCCCCGGCCGCGTCCGCGTTCTCTTCCGCGTTCCCTCCGGAGCTGAGCTCGGATCCGGGTCCGAGCTCAGCTCCGGGCCTGAGCCCTGCCCCGTCTCCGGGACCCGCCCGGGATCTCAAGTCCGCCCAGGGGCCCAGTCCGAGGCCGCCCGCCCCGCGTCCGAGCCCCGGCGGTGTCCGCGTCCTGTCCGCCCGGCTGCCGAGGCCCGCCCCGGGGCTCATGTCCGCCCCGCGTCCGGGACCTGCCCGGCTCCCGGGGCCCGCGCCGCCGCCGAGTTCCGGGCCGCCCGTACCGTCCGGCCCGCCGTGCCCCGCCCGCCTCACCCGGGGGTCCGGGACCCGGCCGGCGGGATTCCGGACTCCGGGGGGGCCGGGCTCCGGACCCGCGGGGGTCTCCCGGAGCCCCGGCCGGACCGCTCTCTACGCTGGTCGTCATGACCGAGAGCGAACACCGCACCGTGCTGCTGCGCGGCGGAGACGTCCACAGCCCCGCCGATCCCTTCGCCACCGCCATGGTGGTGGAGCGGGGGCATGTCGCCTGGGTGGGCTCCGAGGGCGCGGCCGACGCCTTCGCCGCCGGGGTGGACGAGGTGATCGACCTCGAAGGGGCGCTGGTCACCCCCGCGTTCACCGACGCGCATGTGCACACCACGGCCACCGGCCTCGCCCTCACCGGACTCGATCTCTCAGCCGCCCGCACCCTCGCGGAGGCCCTGGAGCTGGTACGGGCGCACAGCGCCGCCCGGCCGGCCGACCGGGTGCTGCTCGGCCACGGCTGGGACGCCGCCCGCTGGCCCGGGGGCCGCGCCCCGTCCCGTACCGAACTGGACGAGGCCACCGGCGGCCGGCCGCTCTATCTGACCCGGATCGACGTCCACTCGGCCGTGGTGACCACCGCCCTGCTCGACCTGGTCCCCGGGGTCACCGGGCTCACCGGCTTCCACCCGGACGCCCCGCTGACCGGGGACGCCCACCACGCGGTACGGGCGGCGGCGTACGGCTCCGTCACGGCCGCCCAGCGCACCGAGGCGCAACGGGCCGCGCTGCGGCGGGCCGCCTCCCTCGGGATCGGCACCGTCCACGAGTGCGCGGGGCCCGAGATCTCCGGCGAGGACGACCTCACCGGCCTGCTCGCCCTCGCCGCCGGTGAGCCCGGCCCCCGGGTGGTCGGCTACTGGGCCGAGGCGGTCACGGGGGAGAAGGACGCCCGCCGGGTCCGGGAACTGGGTGCCGCGGGCGCGGCCGGTGACCTCTTCGCGGACGGCTCGCTCGGCTCCCACACCGCCTGCCTCCACGAGCCGTACGCCGACGCCGCCCACACCGGCACCCTCCACCTCGACGCGGCCGCCGTCGCCGCCCATGTCACCGCGTGCACCGAGGCCGGCCTCCAGGCGGGCTTCCACGCCATCGGGGACGCCGCCGTGACCGCCGTGACCGACGGCATCAGGGCGGCGGCGGAGACCCTGGGCCTGGCCCGGGTGCGGGCCGCCCGGCACCGGGTGGAGCACGCCGAGATGCTCACTCCCGAGACCGTGGCCGCCTTCGCCGAGCTGGGCCTCACCGCCTCGGTCCAGCCGGCCTTCGACGCCGCCTGGGGCGGGGACGAGGGCATGTACGCACAGCGGCTGGGCGCCGAGCGGGCCCGCACCCTCAACCCCTACGCGGCGCTGCTCCGCGCCGGGGTGCCGCTGGCCTTCGGCTCCGACAGCCCGGTCACCCCGCTGGACCCCTGGGGCACCGTCCGGGCCGCCGCCTTCCACCGCACCCCGGAGCACCGGATCTCGGTCCGGGCCGCCTTCACCGCGCACACCAGGGGCGGCTGGCGGGCGGTCGGCCGGGACGACGCCGGGGTCCTGGTGCCGGGCGCCCCCGCCGACTTCGCGGTCTGGCGCACCGGTGACCTGGTGGTCCAGGCCCCGGACGACCGGGTGGCCCGCTGGTCCACCGACCCCCGCTCGGGCACCCCCGGGCTGCCGGAACTCACCCCGGGCGCCCCGCTGCCCGTGTGCCTCCGGACGGTGGTCGGGGGCCGTACGGTCTTTGTGAGACCGAACGAGTGACGTAGCGGCCCGCCCCGCGCCGGACGGGTCCCGGGTGCCTCCGCCACGACCTGCGGATCTTCCGCGCTGACCTGGTGCTTCGGCGAAACGCCGCAGGTCGTGTGGGTGTTGACAGCGTGCGGTCGGCGGCCGGTAGGTTCTGCCGGGTCCACCACAGGACGTCCGGCAGGTCGACCGTCCCGCCTCCGTGGAACGCCGCTGGATCACGGGTTGTGGTGTGCCGCACCGGCGCACCACCACTGGGAGCCAGGTCCAGCGCCCGCGGGAACACGGGAAGGTCCTCCGGCGGGCGGGTGCGACCCGGGTGGGGCCCGGACGTTCAGTAGACAACGGCTTTCGGTCGACCCGCAGCCAGCGGGCGCCAGGTCGGCCCGAAGGACTCCGGGCCCCGCACCGCGGTCCGCGCCGCCCGCTCCCGCGCCACCCCCCCCGTGCCCGGCCCGCCCCGCACCCCCTTCCCGTGTGCCGCTGCCGTGTGCTTCGGCGCACCCCCGCCGCCCCGCTACGGCCCCGCCGACACCCGATCCCCGTACCGCCGTCGCGGCGCGGCCGGGGCTCGCTAAGGTGGGGGACCTGCGAACAGACCGAAGGGGCAGTAGTGAACGACGGTGGCCAGAGGCGATACGGCCCGCTCGGCAAGGCCTTGGTGATCATCCCGACCTACAACGAGGCCGAGAACATCGAGCCGATCGTCTCCCGGGTGCGAAAGGCGGTGCCCGACGCCCATGTGCTCGTCGCGGACGACAACAGCCCCGACGGCACCGGCAAGCTCGCCGACGAGCTGGCCGCGTCCGACGATCACGTCCATGTCCTGCACCGCAAGGGCAAGGAGGGGCTGGGCGCCGCCTATCTGGCGGGCTTCCGCTGGGGCATCGACCACGGCTACGGCGTGCTGGTCGAGATGGACGCGGACGGCTCCCACCAGCCCGAGGAGCTGCCCCGGCTGCTCACCGCGCTGAAGGGCGCCGACCTGGTGCTGGGGTCCCGCTGGGTGCCCGGCGGCCGGGTGGTCAACTGGCCCAAGTACCGCGAGTTCCTCTCCCGGGGCGGCAGCACCTACTCCCGTCTGCTGCTCGACGTGCCCCTCCGGGACGTCACCGGCGGCTTCCGGGCCTTCCGCAAGGAGACCCTGGAGGGACTGGGGCTGGACGAGGTGGCCTCCCAGGGGTACTGCTTCCAGGTCGATCTGGCCCGGCGCGCCGTCGCCGCGGGCTTCCATGTGGTCGAGGTGCCGATCACCTTCGTGGACCGGGAGCACGGGGACTCCAAGATGAACCGGGACATCGTGGTGGAGGCGCTCTGGCGGGTCACCGCCTGGGGCGTCGAGGGCCGCGCCAACCGCCTGCTGGGCCGCGGCGGCCGCGACGGCCTGGGCAAGCGGGACTGACCCCCGCCGAGCGGGACCGACCCCGCGCCGAGCGGGACAGACTCCGCTCGGCACGGTCCGTGGTCCCGCCGGCCCCGCTCCGGGGCGGGGCGATCATCCTTGTGCGGCGATCACCCCTTTATCCGGACCCGGCACGCCGCCAGGCACACTGGAACCATGACCACCGGCACACCGCTTCCCCCGGCCCCGGCCCCGACCCGTACCCGCTCCCGCGCTCGTCGCTACGCACCGCTCGGCGTCGCCGTCTGGCTGGTGCTGGAGGTCTGGCTGCTCACCCTGGTGGCCCGCGCCTCCGGCGGACTCACCGTGCTGCTCCTGCTGATCGCGGGCGGGCTGCTCGGGGCGACGGTGGTCAAGCGGGCCGGCCGGCGGGCGTTCCGCAATCTCAACGAGGCGCTGGGCCGGCGGAGCCCGGGCGAGCCCGGCACGATGGACGGGAAGGAGCGGGGCGGCTCCGGCAACGGCTTCCTGATGCTCGGCGGTCTGCTGCTGATGCTGCCGGGTCTGCTCTCCGACGCCGCCGGCCTGCTGCTGCTCCTGCCCCCGGTACGGGCGGCACTCGGCCGCCGCGCCGACCGGGCGCTGGACCGCCGGATGCGGGCGGCGGCGGTCCCCGGTTCCTGGGGCGACGCGCTGCGGCAGGCCCGTATCCACCGCCCGGACGGCAAGGTCGTGCCGGGCGAGGTGATCCGCGACGGCTCCGGCGCCCCGCACCCCGGCCCCGCCGACGAGACCGGGCGCCCGCCGCTCACCCCGTAACCGCCCCGGCCGCCCGCCGGGCGGTGACGCGCGCACGGGTACGCCGACGGGCGCGCACGGGTACGCCGACGGGCGGGCCGGCGGCGGGCCGCGCCGGGCGCGGAGAGTACCGACAGCGGCCGGCCCCCCATCCCTATCTGTCGAACGTCAACGGCACGGCGAACAGCCGTGGGGCGCGGTACACACTCGGTGTACCGCGCCCCACGGCTGTTGTCGCCACCGGCTGCCGGTCGCCGTCGCCACCGGTGGTCTGCCGACCAGGTGGCCGCCGGAGGGACTCCGGCCGGTCCGGCACCGGCGCCGGTGCCCTACGCGGACTTCCGGCTGTCTCGCGGGTGCACCGCGATGTTCATCGCACCGGACCGGAGCACTGCCAGCCGCTCGGCCAGCACCTCCTCCAGCTCCTCGCGGGTACGCCGCTCCATGAGCATGTCCCAGTGCGTACGCGCCGGCTTGCCCTTCTTCTCCTCGGGGCCGTCCCCGTCCACCAGGAGTGCCTGGCTTCCGCAGACCTTGCACTCCCACTCCGGCGGAATCTCCGCCTCGACCGAGAACGGCATCTCGAACCGATGCCCCTTCTCGCATGCGTACTCCACCGCCTGGCGCGGGGCCAGATCGATGCCGCGGTCGGTCTCGTAGCTGGTCACCACGAGGCGCGTGCCGCGAAGAGCTCGCTCACTCATGAATCGTGCCTCCCGGGCTTGTCGCCCACAGGACAGGTGTCGCTGTCGTCGTCATCCGGTCAACGTCCGGTCGGCCGTAAAGATTCCCGTTCCGGGTCATGCGTCGCCCGTCGTGCCGCCCCTTGTTGTACCCACCGGCGCCCGGTTTGTCACATCTGACAGCAGATGTCACCCAGCGCCTTCACCAGTTCAGCACGCAGTAACGGTCCACCCGGCAGGCCAAAGGCGTATACTAGCCCCCTTTCGCGGCCCCGTCTAAATCCGCTCGGGTACCGGGTTCCCCGCGGCGGCCACCGCACGCCGCACCGGGACCCGCGCCAGCAGGACGAATCCCAGGGCGAAGAAGACCAGCAGCGAGAGGATCGCGTCCCGGTAGCTTCCGGTCAGCTGGTACGCCAGCCCGAAGACCAGCGGCCCCAGCCAGCTCAGCCCGCGATCGCTCATCTCGTACGCGGAGAAGTATTCCGCCTCCTTGCCGCTCGGCACCAACTGCGAGAACAGCGACCGGGACAGCGCCTGGCTGCCGCCCAGCACCAGCCCGATCGCCGCCGCCAGCGCGTAGAACCAGACCGGCGAACCGGCCGGCAGCAGATAGCCGGCCGCCAGGATCAGCGACCAGACCGCCAGCGAGCCCAGGATCACCCGCTGGGCGCCGTACGAGCGGGCCAGCCGCCCCATCGCCAGCGCCCCGGCCACCGCCAGCAGCTGCACCAGCAGTACGGCGGTGATCAGCGTCGTCTGGTCAAGACCCAGTTCCTCGGAGCCGTACACCGACGCCTGGGAGATCACCGTCTGTACCCCGTCGTTGTAGATCAGGTACGCCAGCAGAAAGGCGAGGGTCAGCGGATGGCGCCGCATGTCCCGGAGCGTGGCGGCCAGTTGGCGCCAGCCGGAGCCGACCGCGCCCTCGCCGCCGGAGGCCGGCCGGCGGTCGCGCAGCCGGCGCAGCGGCACCAGGGCGAAGGCGCCCCACCAGAGCCCGGCCGAGGCCAGGCAGATCCGCACCGCGTCGGACTCGGACAGCCCGAAGGAGGCGTGGCCGGTGTAGAGGACCAGATTCAGCACCAGCACCAGCGCGCCCGAGGTGTAGCCGAACGCCCAGCCGCGCGAGGAGACGGTGTCCCGCTCCTCCGGCGCGGCGATCTGGGGCAGAAAGGCGTTGTAGAGCGCCATCGAGACGGCGAGCGCGGCATTGGCCACGATCAGCAGCGCCGCCCCCAGCAGATACCGCCGGCCGTCCAGCAGGAACAGCCCGGTGGTGGCCGCCGCGCCGGTGTACGCCGCGACCGCGAGCAGCGGCTTCTTCCGGCCGGTGCGGTCCGCCGCCGCGCCCGCCAGCGGCATCAGCAGCACCGCGAGGACCACCGAGACCGAGACCGTGTACGGGAAGACCGACCCGGCCCGTACCGGTATGCCCAGCGGGTGGACATAGCCGTCGGCGTCGGCGGCGGCCCGGGCCACCGAGGTCAGATAGGGGCCGATGAAGACCGTCAGCACGCTGGTCGAGTAGACGGAGCAGGCGAAGTCGTAGAAGTACCAGCCCCGTTGCTCGCGCTTCCGGTCGGCCGGCGCCGGACTCCCGGAGTCCGTGGCGGCTCCCGGGTTCTCGCCGCCCCCGGCTCCGGCGGTCCGGCCGGTGGTCTCGGTCATCCCCGCCCCCCTTTATTCGACTGTGGACTGTCCGTCTGTCCGTCTGCTCGTCCATTCGCCGGTCCGTCTGTCCGCCTGTGGTTGTTCGGCCAGGGGACCGAGCGTGGATCAGCTCCAGACGCCCCGGTCGGCCAGGACCGAGCGCAGCACTTCCGGACGATCGGTCATGATGCCATCGACGCCGAGATCGAGCAGCGCGGCCATCCGTTCCGGGTCGTCCACCGTCCACACATGGACCTGGAGCCCCCGGGCGTGCGCCGCCGCGAGGAAGCGCCGGTCCACCACCGGGACGCCGTACTGGGTCTCCGGCACCTGGGCCGCGACCGCCCCGGCACGCAGCGGGACCGGCAGCCCGTACGACCGCAGCCGCAGTCCGAGCACGCCCCGGACGCCGTAGGAGGTGGCGAGCCGGGGGCCGGCCAGCCGCTGGGCCCGCGCCACCCGGCCCTCGTCGAAGGAGCCGACGCACACCCGGTCCCAGGCGCCGGTCCTGCGGAGCAGGCCGATCAGCGGGGCGAGCGCCGCCTCCGCCTTGAGGTCGACGTTCCAGCGGGCCTCCGGGAACTCCTCCAGCAGCTCGTCGAAGAGCGCCAGCGGCTCCCGCCCCGCCACCCGGGCCCGCCGCACCGCGCTCCAGGGCAGGTCCCGGATCCGGCCGCGGGCGTCGGTGACCCGGTCCAGGGTGGTGTCGTGGAACGCCACCAGCCGGCCGTCGGCGGTGGTGTGCACATCGGTCTCGAAGTAGCGGAAGCCGAGCGCGGCGGCGCGGCGGAAGGCCGCCGCGGTGTTCTCCAGGCCGTCCGCCGCCCCGCCCCGGTGGGCGAAGGCGAGGGGGCCGGGATGGTCGAGATAGGGGTGGCGGGGGGATATGCGGCTCACCGCCGCAGTATCGCCCCTGCCGGCCGCTCCCCGGCCACCCCCTCCGGTTCCGCCGCCGCCTCCCCGGTGAGCCCCGGTCCTCCGGCCGCCGGCTCCGGGGTCTTCGGCCCGCCGGCCGCGACCGCGGCGGCCGGGGCGCTCTCCTCCCCGGGGACGGCGAAGACGCGCAGGAAGAACTGGGCCAGCGGGCCGATGGACAGGGCGTAGAGCACCGTGCCGGCGCCCAGCGCGCCGCCGAGCAGGAAGCCGGTGACCACGACGGTCACCTCGATCACCGTACGGACCAGCCGGATGGACCGCCCGGTGACCCGGTGCAGCCCGGTCATCAGCCCGTCCCGGGGCCCGGGGCCGAAGCGGGCGGCTATGTAGAGCCCGGTGGCCACGCCGTTGAGCAGCACCCCCGCGACCAGCAGGCCGATCCGGGGCACCAGGGCGGACGGGGACGGGAGCAGTGCCAGGCCGCCGTCCATCGCGACCCCGATCACCAGCACATTGGAGACGGTGCCGAGTCCCGGCCGCTGCCTGAGGGGGATCCACAGCAGCAGCACCAGCACCCCCACCAGGGTCGTCACGGTGCCCATGGTCAGCCCGGTCAGCTCCGACAGCCCCTGGTGGAACATGTCCCAGGGGTCCAGACCGAGATCGGCGCGGACCATGAGCGCGCAGCTGAGGCCGTAGAGGGCCAGCCCCGCGTACAGCTGGGTCAGCCGGCGGGGGAGCCGGCCACCGGAGAGACGGAAGAGGACGGACGCCCGGGAGGGGACGGACGCCCGGGAAGGGTGGGACACAGCGACCCCCGAAGTGGTGGTAGTGGACTGGCTCATGTCACTCTGTGGGAGCGGATTGGCCGCCAACCATGGCCAATCCGGGGAAGGTGGACTGATTTCCATGACGCAGTGGACTTCGGCAGTGGGCCCCGCTCAGCTCGCCCGGCAGCTCCAGGCCCAGCAGCCCCGGCCGGCCGGCCCCGGTACCCGCAAGCCGCCCGCCTACCGGGCGCTCGCCGACGGCATCCGGCTGCTGGTGCTGGAAGGACGCGTCCCGGTCGCCGCCCGGCTGCCCGCCGAGCGCGAACTCGCCCTGGCGCTCTCGGTCAGCCGTACCACCGTCGCCGCCGCCTACGAGGCCCTGCGCGCCGAGGGGTTCCTGGAGTCCCGGCGCGGCGCGGGCAGCTGGACCGCCGTACCGGCCGGCAACCCCCTGCCCGCGCGGGGCCTGGAGCCGCTGCCGCCGGAGTCGCTGGGCTCCATGATCGACCTCGGCTGCGCCGCGCTGCCCGCGCCCGAACCCTGGCTGAGCCGGGCCTTCCAGGGTGCCCTGGAGGAGCTGCCGCCGTACGCCCACACCCACGGCGACTACCCGGCGGGCCTGCCCGCGCTGCGCCAGACGCTGGCCGACCGGTACACCGAGCGGGGCATCCCGACCATGCCGGAGCAGATCATGGTGACGACCGGCGCCATGGGGGCCATCGACGCCATCTGTCATCTCTTCGCCGGACGGGGCGAGCGGATCGCCGTGGAGTCGCCGTCGTACGCCAACATCCTCCAGCTGATGCGGGAGGCCGGGTCCCGGCTGGTGCCGGTCGCCATGGCCGAGCGGCTGTCCGGCTGGGACCTGCCGCGCTGGCGGCAGGTGCTCCGGGACGCCGCGCCCCGGCTCGCCTATGTCGTCGCCGACTTCCACAACCCCACCGGCGCGCTCGCGGACGAGGACCAGCGGCGCCGGCTGGTGGACGCCGCCCGCTCGGCCGGGACGGTGCTGGTGGTGGACGAGACCATGTCGGAGCTGTACCTGGACGAGGGCCTGGAGATGCCCCGCCCGGTCTGCGCCTTCGACCCGGCGGGCAGCACGGTGCTCACCGTGGGCTCGGCCAGCAAGGCGTTCTGGGCCGGGATGCGGATCGGCTGGGTCCGGGCCGCGCCCGATGTGATCCGCTCACTGGTGGCCGCCCGCGCCTACGCGGACCTCGGCACCCCGGTCCTGGAGCAGCTGGCCGTCAACTGGCTGATGCGCACCGGAGGCTGGACGGAGGCCGTGGCGCTGCGCCGGGCCCAGGCGCGCGACAACCGGGACGCGCTGGTGGCGGCGGTGCGCCGGGAGCTCCCCGACTGGGAGTTCGAGGTGCCGCGCGGCGGGCTGACGCTCTGGGTGCGCACCGGCGGGCTCTCCGGCTCCCGGCTGGCCGAGGTCGGCGAGCGGGTCGGCGTCCGGGTGCCGTCGGGGCCGCGGTTCGGGGTGGACGGTGCCTTCGAGGGGTACGTACGGCTGCCGTTCACCGTCGGCGGCGCGGTGGCCGACGAGGCGGCGGTACGGCTCGCGGCCGCCACCCGGCTGGTGGCGGCGGGCGCCGTCGCCGGCACGGCCGAACCGCCCCGGACCTTCGTGGCCTGAGCGGGGGCGGGAGCCGGGCGCGTACGACGGACCCGGGGAGCCGGGGTGCGCACGGCGGGTCCCGGGGACCGGAGGCGTACGACGGCCCCGGGGGAGGTACGGCGCGGCCCCGGGCGGCGGGGTGCCGGCCGGGGCCGCCGCGGTGTGCGCCGGACCGGTCAGCCCGGGGTGAGACGGCCGCTGCCGGCCGGCGGGAACTCGCCGGTGAGGAGGGAGACGGGCGGCGGTGCCTGGCCGGGCGCCGGCGGCGTCTCCGGCATCGGGGGCACCGCCGGGGCGGCGGCGGGGGCACTCGCGGGGGCGGCGCCCTGGCGCTCGGGCAGCAGCTCCGCCACGGCCTGCCGGTGGGGCACGGGAGTCGTCTCGTCGTACGGGTCGGGCGTGGCCGGCACCTGGAGCCGCAGCACCGGACCGGCGCCCAGCCGGACATAGCCCCGGCCGGGCGGCACCTCGGGCGTCGGCGTGGTGTGCGGGCCCGCCCCGAGGACCGGCGCCATCAGCTCCGCCGGGGCGGCGCCGAGCACCACCCGGGCCCGGGTGTGGCCGCGTACCGTCTCGCTCAGTGCCTCGGCCGCGTCGAAGTGCTCGGCCACCACGACCGTCACATACGCGCCCCGGCCGTGCTGGAGCGGCACCCGCAGCAGCTCCTGCGGGTCGATCCGCCCGTCGGCCGCCGCCAGGTGCCCCAGGACGGCGGGCCGGTCCACCAGGATCCAGAGCGGCCGCCGGGTGTCCTCCGGCGCCTGCTGCCCGGCCTGCCGCGCCTGGTTGGCCGCGATCAGCCGCCGCTCGGTCTCCTGCGCCGCCCACTCGAGGACGGCCAGTGCCCCGCCGGGCGCGCTCTCCACGGACAGCACGCCCCGGCGCCCGGCCAGGCAGGCGTACTCACCGCTGCCACCGCCGTCCACCACCAGGACGTCCCCGCCGTGGTGGAGCGCCTGGAGGGCGATGGACCGGAGCAGGGTGGTGGTGCCGCCGCCGGGCTGCCCGATCGCCAGCAGATGGGGCTCGGTCGAGCGCGGGCCGGTGCGCCAGACGACCGGCGGGGCGTCCCGGGTGGTCTCCCCGTCCCGCACCGGGACCGTGCGCGGCACCGCGCCGTCGTCCGTGAAGCCGAGCACCGTCTCGCCGGGGGCGGTGACGAAGCGCTGGGCCGCGACGGTGACGGGCAGCGGCGGCAGCACGCTCATCAGCAGCCGGTTGCCCTCCTCGTCCCAGTCGAAGAGGTACTCCCGGCCGCGTCCGGACTTGGCGTGCAGCAACTGCTCGATCCGGGCCCGGGCGGCCGGCTCGCCGTCGGCGAAATAGGCCGGGTAGGCGATGCGCAGCCGGCTCGGCCGGCCGTCGCCGTCGAACGCGTAGTCGCTGAACGGGCCGGTCCAGTCGCCCCCGTGGGTGAAGAGCGGGCTGGGGTCCTCGGGCACGGAGAAGTACGGCACCAGGGCCTCGTACAGCCCCTTCAGCCGCTCCGTCTCCGCCGCGTCGGGCCCGGTCTTCGCGGCCGGCCGGCCGCGCCCCTGCCAGGCCGCCGCGCCCATCACCGCGACCAGGGCCAGCATCGGCCCGTACGGGACGAGGGCGACGGCCAGGACGCAGACCGCCACCATGAACAGCGTCGGACCGCGCCGCTCCCTGGGGGTCGCGGCCCACCGGGCACGTCCGGCCGCGGCCAGCTTGCGCAGGCCCCGGCCGACCGTGATCAGCGGATGGAGGACGTCGGTGGCGCCGTCGGCGGCCGTGCGCGCGAGCTCCTTGCCGCGGACGAGCCGGTCGCCGCCACTGCTCAGGATGCGGGGGAGTGGGCGCCGGGCCACGTCGTACTCCTGGAGTGAGGGAAGGGACCGGGGGACCTCAGAAGTTGATTCCGCCCAGCAGGCCGGCCAGGCTCGCCCCGCCGGCCGTGATGCTCGGGGCGATCGCGGTGCCCGCGAGGTAGAACCCGAAGAGCGCGCACACCAGGGCGTGGGACGCCTTCAGGCCGTCCTTCTTGAAGAAGAGGAAGACGATGATGCCGAGCAGGATCACACCTGAGATGGAAAGGATCATGACTTCTCCTGGGTGAGGGGACGGTCACCTTGAGTACTTCCAATCTCACTACAAGTGCCTATGTGACAAAAGGTGCGAATGGGTGAACTTCTCGGCTTTTCACCTCACTGGTGGACGTGTCGCGACCCCAGGACGCCCCCGGCCGTGTGACGCCGGCGCGAACCGGCCGGGCCGGAGAATCCATTGCCGCCGCCGGGCCGGGTCATGTCCCGGACCGGGCAGTACCCTGACGGTTCACTCGTACGGCCGTGCATCAGGCGCGACCGTCAAGGCCAGGCAGGACCGGGCACGATCAGGACGACCAGTGCGCGGCCAGGGCCGTTCCGGCGGCCCCGCCCGGGCCCCGGCCGCTGCGACGGGGCGCGGGCAACCCGGGGCAGCCGGGCAGCCGGAGAGAACGATGTGCGACCACAGGAAAGGCGGTCAGACCGATGAGCGAGCAGCCCCGGACGCCCGGCGACGCTCCCGGCGGTGTGCCCGGTGCACCTGTCGGTGTACCCGGTGCGGGCCCCGGCGAGGTTTGGGGTGAAGTCCCGGACGAAGCCCCCGGCGAGGACGTCGTCCGGCTGGCGGCGAAGATCTTCGACCTGGCCCGCGCCGGAGACGCCGGGACGCTCGCCGCGTATCTCGACGCCGGTGCTCCGGCCGGCCTCACCAACGAGCACGGGCACTCGCTCGTCATGCTCGCCGCCTATCACGGGCACGCCGACGCGGTGGCGGTCCTGCTGGCCCGCGGCGCCGACCCGGACCGCGCCAACGACCGCGGCCAGACGCCGCTCGCCGGAGCCGTCTTCAAGGGCGAGGGCGCCGTGATCCGTGCCCTGCTGGCCGGTGGAGCCGATCCGGAGGCAGGCACTCCGTCTGCCGTGGAGACGGCCCGGATGTTCGGGAAGACGGAACTGCTGGAGTTGTTCGCCGGCAGGTGAACGGGGGCTTGACGCCAGGTGGGAACGGCGTCGTAAATGTGGTCGCGATGGCGAATGGGGGTGGGTCATCATGGCGCCAGGCCCGTATCGGGCCACTGATGAGAGGCAGAGAACGATGGTCGACACCAAGCGGAAGACGACGAGCGGCTTCACATGTTGCTGCGCGGCCTAGGCACCCACCGATCCCCGGTCACCCCCCGGTTGCGTCGACAGCTTGATGTGAGGCCATTCCCATGTTCGAACCAGTCATAGCGCCGAGCGGCACCCTGCTCGGCCTGCTGCAGCGGGGCCGCGGCGACGGCACCCTGCACGCGCTCGCGGCGCCCCGCACGGAGGCGCTGGCGGCCCTCGCCCACTGCGTCACCGGCGACCCCCGCCGGGACTGGCAGGTGGAGAACCGCTCTCTCTACTACGCGCGCCTCTATCTGGACCTGCACGGCGGGCTCGGCGAGATCGAGGCCCATCTGTTCTGCGCCGCCGACGTGCTGGAGCCCGAGGAGTCCCGGACCGGGCTCGCCCTCGCCGTCCTCGGCCACCTCGCCTCCTACGGCCGCGAGGACGCCCTGCTGCTCCTCCGCCGGTACGCGGCGACCGGCACCAACTGGGCCTGGGCGCTGGACGAACTGGCGCTGCGCGACGACGACGCCGGGCTGCGCGCCCTCGCCGCGCCCGTGCTGGGCCGGTTCCCGCGCACCCCCGAGGGCGACGCCGAGCTGGCCGCCACCGTCCGCGACGCCTTCGAACCGCGCCCCTGGCGGCTGTGGGCCGAGGACCCGCGCGAGGAGGTCGGCGCCCGGGTGCGGGCCGCCCGGGAGCAGGGCTCCTTCGACCGCTGGCAGCGGCAGCTGCGACCCGCCGGGCCGCGCCCCGGCTGGAGCGTCCGGGCGATCCTGGACTGGGCGCAGGACGGGCTGGAGCGGGGCACCGAGCTGTACGCCCCCGCCGCCCGCTGCCTCACCGCCGTGGCCACCCCCGAGGACCGGCCGCTGCTCGTCCGGACGGCGCGCACCGGCCCCGACGGCGCCCGCTGCGCCGCCCTGCACCATCTGGCCGGGAGCGGGGACCCGGAGGCGCTGGACCTCATCGAGACCGCCGCCGGTGACCCTTCGCGTACCGTCGCGGAGGCCGCGGTCGCCGCCTTCGAGCGCATGTGCGGCGAGGCCGCGATCGAGCGGGCGCGCCGCTGGGCGCACCGGCCCGGCGCGCTCGGTGCCTCGGCCGCCCGGACGCTGGCCTGCCGGGGCACCGCCCGGGACGCCGGACTGGTGCTCGGCGCTCTTCGCAAGGCCGTACGCGAAGAGGGCCCCGACGCCGCCGCGCTCTATCCGCTGGTCGACGGCGCCGGCCGGCTCGGGATCGCTTGCGCGGCCCCCGTGCTGCGGCACATCTACCGGGAGACGGCCGCCTCCCAGCTGCGCGGGCGCACCGCCCGTGCCCTCGCCGCCACCGATCCCTCCTTCGCCAGCGGCTTCGCCGTCGAGTGCCTCTGGGACTGCGAGGAGACCACCCGGGAGATCGCCGCGCTGCACGCGGAGACGGGGGACGCGCGGGTGGCCGAGCGGCTCCGCCGGCTCGCCGCCGATCCCGCCGAGGAGGACGAGGTGCAGTCGGCGGTACGCAGCCGCTTCGACCCGGACGCGGCCGCCCGCTGAGCCCGGCGGGGGCCCGGCGTCCCGGCCGTCCGGGCCCCTGCCCTGGGCCCCTGTTCCGGTTGTCCGGGCCCCTGTTCCGGCCGTCCGACCCCTGTTCCGGTTGTCTGGGCCCCTGTTCCGGCCGTTCGGCAGCCGGTTGATCCGCCGGTCTGGCCGACCGCCGGCCGGCAAGTCGGCCGCCCCTGCCCTGCCGCCTGCTCGCCCGGTCCGCGCCTGCCCGACTGGCCGCCGTCCGGTCGGCTCGCGGTCCGCCTGTCCGGCCGCTTGTCCGCCAAGCCGTCCGGCCGTTTGTCTGTCTGTCCGACAGGTTGTCTGTTCCGACAGGCCGACAGGCCGACAAGCCGACAGGCCGACTGTCCGGCTCTCCGGCTTTTCACCGGTGACGCCCGCGGGGTGAGTGCCTGGGCCCGGCCCCCGTCGTGCATGCGCCCGGCCGGTCGGGCCGATCGTGGGCCGGGCCGACCGGCCGGCTCACTCCGGGACCCTCCCGGGCGTGGCCCGGCCGCCCGAAAGGACGGCGGTGGCCACGGGCCTGTGGAGGTTCTGCCGTGCCTCAGCCTGGGTGGGCCGGCGGCCGGCGGGCGGCGGGGCCGAGCGGAACGAACCGGACCGGGGTGCCCGGCACCGCCTGGGCGGCCGCCGCCAGATCACGGGCCTCGGCCACGGCGATCACCGGATAGCCGCCCGTCGTCGGATGGTCGGCCAGGAAGACCACCGGGCAGCCGTCCGGCGGCACCTGCACCGCGCCCAGCACCATGCCCTCGCTCGGCAGCTCGCCCGGGACGGCCCGCTCCAACGGCGGCCCCTCGGTGCGCAGTCCGATCCGGTTGCTCGCCGCCGCCACCCGGTAGCGGGCGGTCGCCAGGGTGCGCAGCGCCCCGTCGGTGAACCAGTCGTCGCGCGGGCCCGGCCGCACCCGGAGCACCAGTTCCTCCGGCGGCCCCGGCCAGGGCACCGGCCCGGCGGGCGGCACCGGCCCCCGGGCGGGTCCCAGCGGCAGCACCGTGCCGTTCGTCAGCGGCGCCGGGCCGAGGCCCGACAGCAGGTCGGCCGACCGGCTGCCCAGCACCGGCTCGGCCGCCACACCCCCGGCCACCGCCACATAGGACCGCAGGCCCCGTACCGCGGCGCCCACCGTGAGCAGCGCGCCAGCCGCCACCCGTACCGCCGCTCCCCAGGGGGCGGGCCGGCCGTCCACGGTGACCGGGCAGGGCGCTCCGCCCACCGCCACGGTCACCGCCCGGTCCGGGCGCAGCGCGCAGCCGTCGAGCGTGGTCTCCAGGGCGGCGGCGTCCGGAGGGTTGCCGACCAGCCGGTTGACCAGCGCGTGGGCGTACGGGTCGAGGGCGCCCGAGCGCGGCACGCCCAGGTGGGCGTGGCCGGGGCGCCCCCGGTCCTGCACGGTGGTGAGCGCCCCGGCGCGTACGACAGCGAGCGCGCCGTCCGTCGCTCCCGTCGCTCCGGTCGCCCCGGTCACTTCGGTCTTCCCGATCTCGTCCGCCCCGCTCACCGCCGCGCCTCCGGCACGAACCGCACCCGCACCCCGGGCGCCAGCAGCGCGGCCGGCTCCCGGGCGGCGTCCCAGAGCGCCAGGTCCGTGGTGCCGATCAGCCGCCAGCCGCCCGGCGAGGGGCGCGGATAGACCCCCGTGTACGCCCCCGCCAGCGCCACCGACCCGGCCGGCACGGAGGTGCGCGGGGTGGTGCGGCGGGACACCGCGTACCGCTCGGGCAGTCCGGTCAGATAGCCGAAGCCGGGGGCGAAGCCGCAGAACGCCACCCGGAACTCCCGGTCCGCGTGGATCGGCCCGACCTCCTCCGGGGCCACCCCCCAGACCTCGGCCACCTCGGCCAGATCGGGGCCGTCGTAGCGGACCGGGATCTCCACCACCGGCTCCTCGCGCGTCCGCAGGGGGCCGATCTCCCAGCCGGGCAGCTCGGCCGCCAGGGCGTCCGGGTCCGCGACACCGTCGAGCAGCACCGTACGGGCGGCCGGCACGATCTCGGTCACCCCGGGCAGCCGGCCGTCCGCCCGCCGGCGCAGCAGCTCGGCGTGGAGCGCCTGGGTCCGCTCGCCGCTCCCCAGCTCCACCAGCAGCCCGTGCGCGCCGACCGGCCGTACCACCGGCCGTGCCACCGGGTCCGCCGCCGGGGGCGTACCGGATCCGCCGGAGACGGCGGCCCGCTCCCGGCGCGTCGCTCCGGTCATACGAACGCCTCCACGCGGACGCCCTCCTCCGCCAGCCGCGCCCGGACCCGCCGGGCCAGCTCCAGCGCCCCGTCGGTGTCCCCGTGCAGACAGAGCGAACGGGCCCGTACCGCCACCGGGCGGCCGTCCCGGGCGGTCACCGTGCCGTTCCTGGCCAGTCCGACCGCCCGGTCCACCACCGCCGCCAGGTCGGTGAGCACCGCGCCCTCCTCCCGGCGCGGGACCAGGGTGCCCTCGGGGGTGTACGCCCGGTCGGCGAACGCCTCGGCGACCACCGGCAGCCCGGCCGCCCCGGCCGCCGCGTGCAGCCGGGAACCGGGCAGCCCCAGCAGCGGCAGCGGCTCGCCGCAGAGCAGCACCCCCTCGACCACCGCCCGGGCCTGCTCCTCGTCGTGCACGGTGCGGTTGTAGAGGGCGCCGTGCGGTTTGACGTACGCGACCCGGCTGCCGGCCGCCCGGGCGAACACCTGGAGCGCCCCGATCTGGTAGGCGACCTCGGCCGCCAGCTCGTCCGGCGGTACGTCCATGGCGCGCCGGCCGAACCCGGCCAGGTCCCGGTAGGAGACCTGGGCCCCGATCCGTACGCCCCGCTCGGCCGCCAGCGCGCAGACCCGGCGCATGGTGGCCGGGTCCCCGGCGTGGAAGCCACAGGCGACATTGGCGCTGGTGACGACGGAGAGCAGCCCCGCGTCATCGGTCAGCCGCCAGCGCCCGAAGCCCTCGCCCAGGTCGGCGTTGAGGTCGATCGGTTCCGGAACCGGCTGCGGGGACACCGCGTCCATGGCGTCAGATCTCCTAGCGGGGTGGATCGGGGCGAGCGAGGTCACACAGGAATGGACGGGGAGCGGTCGCCGGGCCGAGGCGGAGTGCGGGGCCCGGGCGGGTCAGACGAGTTCCCGGCCGCGGGTCTCCGGAAGCCCCAGCAGGGCCAGGACCGCGATGCCGTAACCGACCGCGCCGAAGACCAGCGCCCCGCCCACTCCCCAACTGTCGGCCAGGAAGCCCACCGCGGTCGGGAAGAACGCGCCGACGGCCCGGCCCGTGTTGTAGGTGAAGCCCTGCCCGGTGCCGCGCACGGCGGTCGGGTACAGCTCCGCGAGGAACGAGCCGAAGCCGCTGAAGATGGCCGACATGCAGAAGCCGAGCGGGAAGCCGAGCACCAGCACCAGACCGTCGGCCCCGGCCGGGATGTTGGTGTAGGCGAGGATGCAGACGGCGGAGAGCACCGCGAAGATCACGATGTTGCGTTTCCGGCCCAGCCGGTCGGTGAGCCAGCCGCCGGTCAGATAGCCGATGAAGGCGCCGGAGATCAGAAAGGCCAGATAGCCGCCGGTGCCGACGACGGTCAGCCCCCGGTCGGTCTTGAGATAGGTCGGCACCCAGGTGGCGAGCGTGTAGTAGCCGCCCTGGACGCCGGTGGAGAGCAGCACCGCGAAGAGAGTGGTGCGCAGCAGCCCGGCCCTCCCGGGCCTGAAGATCGCGGCGAACGAACCCCGCCCGGCGCTGTTCGCCCGTGCCTCGGTGGCCTTCGGGGCGTCCTCGACGTTCCGCCGTACATAGACGACGAGCAGTGCGGGCAGCGCGCCGGTCCAGAAGAGGACGCGCCAGGCGCTGGACTCGTCCACGAAGCGGAAGACCAGGGTGTAGGCCACCACCGCGAGCGCCCAGCCGGCCGCCCAGGCGCTCTGCACTGCGCCGAGCGTACGGCCCCGGTGCCGGGCGGAGGCGTACTCCGCGACCAGGATGGCGCCCACCGCCCACTCGCCGCCGAAGCCCACGCCCTGGAGAGCGCGGAAGACCAGCAGAGTCCCGTAGTTGGGGGCGAAGCCGCAGGCCACGGTGAAGACGGCGTAGGTGATGACCGTGATCATCAGCGCCCGCACCCGGCCGATCCGGTCGGCCAGGATGCCGGCGAGCACCCCGCCGACCGCCGAGACGACCAGGGTGACGGTGGTGAGCAGACCGGTCTGACCGGTGCTGAGTCCGAAGTGGGCGGCGATCGCGACCATACCGAGCGGCAGCGCGAAGAAGTCGTAGGAGTCCAGCGCGTATCCGCCGAACGCCCCGGCGAAGGCCCGCCGGCCCCGGGGCCCCAGGTCGCGGAGCCAGCCGAACGCGCCACCACCGCCGTCGGGGGCGGCGGCCTCGGAGCCGCCGGCCGCGCCGGGCCCGGGAGGGCGGGGGGACTTGGGGGAGCGGGTCGTACTCATCTGCACCTCGCGGGAGGGAGGGCCGCCGACCGGGCAGCGGAGAGCGAGCGGTGGGGCGGGCGGTGCGGGGACGGTGCGGAGGTTCGGGCGGGTGGCTTCCGGGACGGGTGCGGCTCTTCCGGGGTGGGCGCGCGGGGCGGGGAAGTGCGCCGCGCGCCCACCACAAGCTAGGGATTGTTGAACGATCCGACAAGGGGTTCGTCCACCTGTTCTTCAGGTGATCTCCAGCTCTACGATTCCGGTGAAAGCCCCGGCCGCCTCCACGGCGGCCCGGGCGTGGCACGGGGGCGGCGAAGGGAACAGAGCGCGTGGGCACTGCGGGAACGGCGGATCCCGGGACGGGCGGACTGTCCGGCGACCGCGCCCTGCTGGGCCGGACCAGCACGGCGGAACGGGTCGCGGACATTCTGCGCACCCGGATCGCGGAAGGCTTCTTCCCGCCCGGCAGCCGCCTCTCCGAGGACGGGATCGGGGGCGCCCTGGGCGTCTCGCGGAACACCCTGCGCGAGGCGTTCCGGTTGCTCACCCATGAACGGCTGCTGGTCCACGAGCTCAACCGGGGCGTCTTCGTCCGGGTGCTCGCCGTGGCCGACGTGGCCGACATCTACCGCACCCGCCAACTGGTGGAGTGCGCGGTGGTACGGGGCCTCGGCGAGCCGCCCTACCCGCTCGGCGGGCTCACCCGCGCAGTGACCGACGGGGAGCGTGCGGCCGGGGTGGGGGACTGGCGGGAGGTCTCCACCGCCAACATCCATTTCCACCGGGAGCTGGTCGCCCTCGCCGGCAGCCCCCGCACGGACGAGCTGATGCGCGGCGTGCTGGCCGAACTGCGGCTCGTCTTCCATGTGGTGGCCGACCCCCGCGCCCTCCACGAGCCCTACCTCGTCCGCAACCGGGAGATCCTGGAGGCCCTGCGGGCGGGGAAGCGGGACGCGGCCGAGGCGCTGCTCACCGGGTACCTCGACGACTCCCGCGCCCGGCTCACCGAGGCGTACACCAGGGCGATGGCCGCCGCACCGGGCGCCCTGTCCGGGGCGGCCCCGGAGCGGCCGGACCCGGCGGCGGGCTGACGGCCTCCCCGGCCGCCGCGAGGGGGGTCTCCAGGCCGTCGAGCAGGGGCCCCGGCCGTCGCACGGAGGACTTCCCGGCCGTCGCCAGGGGGAGTTCCCGACCGCTGTGCCGGGGGCCTCTGGCCGTCCTGCGGGGGGACTTCCCGGCTGTCGCGCGGGTGACTCCCGGTCGTCGTACGGGGGGGTGTGTCCCGGCCGTTGTACGGGGGCTCGGCGCCCCCCCCGTGCAGCGGCGGGCCGGGGGTGTCCGGGAGGGGTCTCCGCACCGTTTCGACCGTTGTCGGTGCGAGGACCTAATCTGTGCACCGTGACTTCGCCTGCCTCGACGGAATTCGTTCCGCCCCAGCTCAGCGCGGGGCCGCGGCCCGCTCAGGGCCCGGCCGCCGACGAGGGGCTGGCGCGGCGGCTGCGCGCGCTCGCCTGCACTGCGCCGCTCCACGACCTGGACGCGCGCAAGGCGAATCTGGCGGGTGAGTACTCGGTCTACGCCATGGCGGAGGTCGCCCTCGCGGCGATCGACCTGGTCACGCTCAACATGGACTTCGACACCGGTGCCGACCACGAGCAGGTGATCGCCCGGCTGCTGCCCCGGGTGGCCGCCCAGGCGCCGGAGCGGCCCGCCGCAGAGCACGAGCGGGTCGCCCGCTGGGTGCTGGAGAACCTGATCAACGTCGGCAGCGTCGACCGCGGCTTCCGCGCCGTCTACGGCACCTTCGGCACCGACGGTGTGTACGTCCGCCGGGACTACGACTTCAAGCTGGTGGAGGAGGTCCCGGGGTACGGCGGCGGGGTCTACCTCCGCACCACCGACGAGGCGGTCAACGTTCTCGTCGGCGCCCTGGACACCGATGTCACCAGCGCGCAGATCGCGGCCGAGGTCAAGCTGGAGGTCCTGATCAGCCGGGGCCGGCTGGCCGACGCCCAGCTCGCCGCCGAGCAGGCGCGCTACCGCACGGTGCAGTACGCCGAGACCCTCCGCAAGACCCTGGAGGCCACCCGGCGCAACGTCCGGGCGGTCGACTGGCTCAGCGCCGTACCGGACATGATCGAGGAGGCGCTCGACCATGTCGCGGACCGCTACCGCCACGAGAACGCGATCCTCACCAACATCCGCAAGGCGCGCGACGAGGCCGAGGGCCAGGAGCACAAGCGCCGCGCCGCCGAGCTGGTGGACATCGTCAAGGACTGCATCCGCCGGCACACCCAGCTCCAGTCCCGGCTGCTGGAGGCCGGTCCGCTCTTCCGCGCCGAGCAGGACCGGCAGGCGTTCGCCCAGCCCGTCAACCACACCGGGCTGGATCTCTACGGCCAGTTGCTCGCCCCGCTGCTACCGCTTCCGGTGGAGCGGGCCGGCCGGGTCACCGACGCCTTCTTCGCCCGGGGCACCGGCCTGCGCACCCCCGGCTCGGTGCGGATGGGCGATCTGGTCGAGCTGCTGCTGACGCCGCCCCAGGAGCGGGAGCACCTGGGCGCCGAGATGCCCGAGCCGGATCTGATCGCCACCCCGGACGACAGTCGGTTCAGCGAGGAACAGCTCGCGAGCGCCCTGGAGTTGCTCAGCCTGGAGTACGACGCTCCACGCCGGCTCTCCGGGCTGCTCGCGGACGCCCGCCGGCGCGATGCCGAACTTCCCTACCTGGTCGCCCTGCTGGCCGTTCACGCGGCCAGCCCCCCGGTCGGCACCGCCTACCGGCAGGGCGAGGAGCGGCTGCTGTTCGCCGTGGACGACGGCACCGAGCTGGACGACCCGGAGTTCGGCGGCGCCGACCTGATCGTCGGTACGGCCCTGCTGGACGCGGCCGGCATGGCGGCGGACCGTACGGACACCGCATGACCACCCGCCCCGCCGCCGGACCCGTCCCCGGCCCCGCGTTCCGCACCACCCTCAGCACCACCTCCAGCACCGCACCCAGCAAGGAGCCCCAGCCGTGAGCGACGACCACGCAGCGCACCCCGACGCGTGGCACGAGCCGGACGCCCCCGCGACGGACGGTCCGGGGGCGGACACCTCCGGCGCGGATACCTCCGGCGCGGACACCTCCGGATCGGCCGCCTCCGGAGCGGAGACGCCGGGGGCGGAGGCATCCGGAGTGGAAGCGCCCGGCGGGTCCCCGGCTCCCGAGCCGTCCGGCGCCGGTCACCCGCACGCGGACACCCCCGGGGCGGCGGAGCCCGGGCCCAGCCCGGCGGACATCCCCGAGCCGTCCGGTACCGGCCACCGCGCGGACGCGGCGTCCCCGGCCTCCCCGGTGGCGCCGGCCGCCCCCGCGCCCCCGGCGTCCCCGGCCTCCCCGGTGGCGCCGGCCGCCCCCGCGCCCCCGGCGGCTCCGGTGTCCTCCCCGGGCGGGGTCACCCCGGCCGACGCGGCCGACGCCGCCCGGCTGGTCGCCTTCGGCCTCCAGCCGAAGCTGATCCCGGCCCGGGACGCCGACTACGCCGACCTGCTGCGCCGGTACCGCGAGGAGCCCGCCTTCGGCCGCCTCGCGGACGCCGTCGCCACCGGGCTCGGGCTGATCGTCCTGGAGGTGTCGCCGCGCGCCGGGATGGCGGTCACCGCGGCCGAGGACTCCGTCTTCGCCGTCCGGATGGGCGACTACGCCCGCCGGGCCTCCACCGACTCCGCCGACCGTTTCCTGCACGGGCTGGCCCATCTCGCCGTCGCCGCCCTGGCGTTCCCCCGCCCCGAGGACCTCGCGGACGACGGGTACATCGGCCGGATCACCGTCAACGGCGTCGACTCCTTCGTCCGCCAGGCGTGCCGCCGGCTGGAGGAGCGCGCCGAGGAGCAGGGCGAGAACACCGACCCGGCCACCGGCGTCCCCGGTCTGGAGGCCGCCTGGCGGGTCTACGCGCGCCGCAGCTCCACCGGGGCCACCAAGGACGCCCGCCGGCTCGCCGGTTCCACCACCGGCATCATCGGCAAGGCCGTCGCCTTCCTCACCGACTCCGGCTTCCTCCAGCGCACCGGGGACGAGTCCGGCGGCTCCTACCGCACCACCGCCCGCTATCAGCTCCAGGTCCGCGACATGGCGGGAAGCGCCGCCATGGCCGAGCTGCTGGAGCTGGGCGTGGTCCCGGTGTCCGACGGCTCCGCCACCCTGCTGCCGCCGCCCGAGGGGGACGACCTGGAGCTCGCCGCCGACGCCGGACTGCCCTTCCACGCCGCACCGACGCCCTAGGCGCCACCGGTGCCGTACCGCCGCCCCCGCCCCGTGCCACCGCCCCTGTCGTACGCACCCCGGCCCCGCCGCCGTACGCCGTGCGAGTCACCGGCCCGGGCACAGGCACCGGTCCGGGCACGGCCACCGGTACGGGCCGGCGCCGCACGCCACCGGCGCCCCGGGGGTCGCCCCACCACCGCCCCGGCGCCCTGAGCGCCACCGTCCACCGCCCGCCGCTCATCCCCAGCACCCGCCGTCCCCCACCGCACAGCACCACCAGACGACTGAGAGTCCGCCGACATGTACGAGCTGTCCCGGGTCCGCCTCTACTCCATCGGGCCCGCCGGCGCGCGCTACGCCGACACCGTGCTGGATCTGCGCGGAGTGGGCGCGCCGGTGCCCCACCCCGCCCCCGCCCAGGCGGAGTTCTTCGAGGAGGAGCCGGTCGGACCGCCCCGCCGCCCCGCCCCGGCGGGCGTGCTCTTCCTGGAGAACGGCGGCGGCAAGTCCGTGCTGCTCAAGCTGATCTTCTCGGTGATGCTGCCCGGTCACCGCAACACCCTGGGCGGCGCCAGCTCCGGGGTGCTGCGCAAGTTCCTGCTCGCGGACGACTGCGGCCATGTCGCGCTGGAGTGGCAGCACACCCTCACCGGCGAGCTGATCGTGGTCGGCAAGGCCAGCGAGTGGCGCGGCCGCCAGGTCTCCAACGACCCGCGCAAGTTCGCCGAGGCGTGGTACTCCTTCCGCCCCGGGCCGGGGCTCAGCCTGGACTCGCTGCCGGTGGCCGAGGCCACCTCGGTCCGGCCGCCCGCCGAGGGCACCTCCGGGGCGCGCGGCCGGCGCCGCACCATGAAGGGATTCCGGGACGCCCTCACCGAGGCGGGCAAGGCGTACCCGCATCTCGACGTCACCTGGGAGGAGATCCACGACCGCTGGAACGAGCACCTCGGAGACCTCGGTCTCGATCCCGAACTCTTCCGCTACCAGCGGGAGATGAACGCCGACGAGGGCGAGGCGGCCGGCCTCTTCGCGGTCAAGAAGGACGCCGACTTCACCGATCTGCTGCTCCGTGCGGTCACCGACACCCGGGACACCGACGGCCTCGCGGACCTGGTCGGCGGCTTCGGCAACAAGCTCGGCCGGCGCGCCGAACTCACCGCCGAGCGCGACTTCACGGCGGGCTCGGTCGACCTGCTCGGCCGGATCGTCACCGCCGCCGACACCCGGGCCCGCGCCCGGGACGTCCACGCGGGCGCCGAGCGCCGCACCCGCGCCCTCGCCCGCCGGCTCTCCGCCCGGGGCGGCGTGGAGCGGGTGCGCGCCGCCGAGCTGGCCCAGCGGGTCACCGCCGCCGCGCACGCCGTCACCCGGGCCGAGGAGGAGCGCGGCCACAGCTCCCTGATCGCCGCCGAACTCGCGTACCGGCACGCCTCGCTGGCCCTCGCCGCCGCCGAGAAGGGCGCCGCCGCTCAGCGCCGCGAGCTGATCGACGCCCGCACCCTGCACTCCGCCTGGCAGGCCGCCGAACTGGTGCTGCGGCACCGCGCCGCCGCCGACCGCTCGGCCCGGGTCGCCGCCGCCATCCGGGAGGCCGAGCGGGACGCCGCTCCCGCGCTCGCCGCCCGTGCCGAGGCCGCCGCCGACCTGGTCCGGGCCCTGAGCGCCGCCGCCGAGGCGGGCGAGCTCCACGCCGACGAGGAGGAGGAGCGGTCCGCCGCCCTCCAGGAGACCGGCGAGGCCGCCCACCGGGATGCCACCGCCGCCGCCACCGACGCCCAGCGCGCCCGCAGCGAGGCCGGTCATCTGCGCCAGCGCCTCGCCGAGGTCGAGCAGGAGACCGCCGAGGCCGTCCGGGCCGGCTGGCTCGACGACTCCGCCCCGGACGCCGACCCGGCCCGCGCCGCGCTCGCCGCCAGCGACGCCGAGAAGTCCACCGTGGCCGCCTGGGAGACCGCCCGGGAGGCCGCCCGCGCCGCCGCCGACCGGGCCAGGGAGGCGGCCGCCGCCGAGTCCCGCGCCGAACTGGGCGCCGCCCGCGCCGCCGACGCCGCGCGGAACGCCCGGCACGCCTACGACGCCGAGCGCCGCGCCGCCGAGTCCATCGCCGCCGACGAGCGGCTGGCCGAGCTGCTCAGCCTGGAGCCCGCGCCCGCCGCCCCGGCCGGCCCCGGTGTCCCCGGGCCCCGCCAGGGCGGGGATCCGGCCGACGCCCCGGGGGCCCGGGCCCGGGCCGGTGAGCCCGCGCCGCCCCACCGGTCGGCCGGCGCCGGGCCGCTCACCGCCGAGGAGTTCGACGGGTGCGCCGACGAGCTGCGCGAACTGCTCGACCGGGGCGTGGCGTCGGCCGAGCGGAAGCTCTTCGAGCTGCGCACCGCCGCCGCCGACGACGCCCGGATCCTCGGCGCGCTCGGCGACGGCGGGCTGCTGCCGCCCGGCCCCGATGTGCTGGCCACCGTGGAATACCTGGGCGAGCAGGGCATCCCGGCGCTGCCCGGCTGGCGCTACCTGGCCCAGGCCGTCGACCCGGCCGACCACGCCGCCGTGCTCGCCGCCCGGCCCGAGCTGGTCGACGGCGTGGTCATCACCGACGCCGTCTCCTACACCCGGGCCCGCGAGGTGCTGGCCGAGGCCGCCCTGCTGCCCCGCTCGGCCGTCGCCGTGGGCACCGCCGCCGCCCTGCTGGCCCCGGTGCCCGGCCCAGGCGCCGGCGCCGAGGGGGCCGGAGGGGATGTCTTCCTGGTGCCGCCGAACCCGGCCATGCACGACGAGGGCGCCGCCGACGAGGAGCGCCAGGCCCTCCGCGCCCGCGCCACCGCCCGGGACGAGGAGATCCGCACCCTGGCCGCCCGGCTGACCGGTGACCGTTCGCTGGCCGCCCGGATCGGCTCCTGGCGTGCCGACTGCCCGCCCGGGATGCTCGCCGAGCTGGCCGCCGCCGCGACGGCCGCCGAGGAGACCGCGACCGCCGCCGAAGCCGCCCTGGCCGAGGCCCGGACCGCCCGCGCCGAGGCCGACGAGGCCGCCGCCGAGACCGCCCGGGTCCGCGACGAGCGCCAGGAGGCCGCCCAGCGCGCCCGCCGCGCCGCCGACGCCCTGGCCGGTCTCGCCCACCGGCTCCGCGAGCGGGCCGGCTGGACGACCCGGCTGCGGGAGCTGGCCGACGAGGCCGCCGAGGCGGAGGAGAAGGCCCAGTCCTGTCTGGAGCGCGCCCGCGCCGCCGACCAGGACCGCCGGGCCGCCCAGCGCGCCGCCGACGACGCCCACCGCACCGCCCGCGCGCTGCGCGCCGAGCGCGCCGAGATCGCCGGCGCCCCGGAGCACCCGGGCGACGAGGGACCGGCCGCCGACGCGCCCCGGGCCGCGCTGCCCGACCTCCGCGAGGCGTACCGGGCCGCCTCCCAGCTGTACGAGAAGGTCGGCGTCGGCGCCGATCTCCGCGCCGAACAGGCCCGCGCCGAGAGCGACGAGAGCGCCGCCCTCGGTGAGCTGGAGCGGCTGACCAACAAGGTGCGCACCCGGGCCGCCCAGCTCCTCGAAGGCACCGACGGCGCCGACGGGCCGTCCCGCCAGGCCGCCGCCGCCCGCGCCGAGTCGCTGGTCCAGCTGCTGGAGACGCGGGCCACCGAGGCGAGCGAGAAGCTGGGCCGGCTGCGCGGCGAGGCCGAGCGGCTCGCCCCCGAGGACGGCGCCGCCCATGTCGAGCTGCCCGAGCAGCGGGTGCCCGCCGACGCCGAGCAGGCCCAGGGCCTGCTGCGTACCGCCACCGGTGAACTGGCCGCCCGCACCGAGGCCCTGGAGGCCGCCCGGACCGGCCATGCCCGGCTCCTCCAGGCGCACCGCGCCGCCGAGGACGCGGCCGGCGGCTTCGACGAGACGGCCGCGCTCCTCCGCGACCTGCTGCGCGAGCCGACCACCGAGCGCCCCGAGGAGGCCGGGGCCCCGGAGGAGCCCGAGCCCTACCCCGGCGACCTTGCCGAGGCCCGGACCGCCGCCGCCGAGGCCCGGCGCTCGCTGCGCGGCTGCTCCGGCGATCTGTCCGCCGCCGACAGCGCCGTACGGGAGGCCTGCGACGTCCTCGTACGGCACGCCAACTCCACCCGCTACGAGCAGGTCCGCACCCCCGCCCGGCAGCAGATCCGCGAACTGCCGGCCTCGGCCCTGCCCGAGCACGCCGCCGCCTGGGCCGACGCCTTCGCACCCCGGCTGCGGGTGCTCACCGACGAGCTGGCCCAGCTGGAGCGCAACCGCGACTCGATCGTGGACCGGCTGCGCGGGCTGGTCGAGTCCGCCCTCGCCACCCTCCGGTCGGCACAGCGGCTCTCCCGGCTGCCCGAGGGACTGGGGGAGTGGTCGGGCCAGGAGTTCCTGCGCATCCGCTTCGAGGAGCCGGACCAGGCGACGCTGGTGGAGCGGCTCGGCGAGGTCATCGACGAGGCGACCAGCGCGGCCGTCCGGAAGAACTCCGATCTCCGCCGGGACGGCATGTCCCTGCTGCTGCGCGGGGTACACGCCGCCCTCCAGCCGAAGGGCATCGCGGTGGAGATCCTCAAGCCGGACGCGGTGCTCCGGGCCGAGCGGGTGCCGGTCGGCCAGATGGGCGATGTCTTCTCCGGCGGCCAGCTGCTCACCGCCGCCATCGCGCTGTACTGCACCATGGCCGCGCTGCGCAGCAACGACCGGGGCCGCGACAAGCACCGCCACGCGGGCACGCTCTTCCTGGACAACCCGATCGGCCGGGCCAACGCCACCTATCTGCTGGAGCTCCAGCGGGCCGTCTCGGACGCCCTCGGTGTCCAGCTGCTCTACACCACGGGCCTCTTCGACACCACGGCTCTGGCGGAGTTCCCGCTGGTCATCCGGTTGCGCAACGACGCCGACCTGCGGGCCGGGCTGAAGTACATCAGCGTGGAGGAGCATCTGCGGCCGGGGCTGCCGCAGCAGCGCACCGAGGGGGAGACGGTGCACGGCGAGATCACCGCCACCCGGATGTTCAAGCGCACCCCGGCCGAACCGGCTCCGCCGGCGAGGTCCCGTCCCCAGCCCCAGCCCCAGCCGCCCGCCTCGGTCGCGGTCCCGGACCCCGGCGCGGCAGCCGGTCCGGTGCCGCCCGTACCGGCGCCGGCCCCCGGTGCGGAGACCGATGCCCCGGCCCCCGGCAGTGGTCCCGACCCGGCCGCCGGTGACTCCGCCGCCGGTGGCGGGGCCCCCGGCCACCCGGCCGCCGACGGCTGACCCGCCCGGCGGCCGCGCGGGACGGCACCCGGTCGGCTCCGGGGGCGGCAGCCGACCGGTCGGGGCCGGCCGGGCTTCAGGCCCGGGAGAGCCGGCGGCCCACCCGGCGCCGCCGTATCCGGGCCGCCTCCCGCGCGGCCGCCCGGGCCAGCCGGCGGGCCCGGCGCCGCTCCCGCCGCAGCCGCCGGGCCGTACTGCTGGGCTCCGACACCACGCCGTACCGCTGCATCCACACCTGCCGGGTGACCCAGACGTCCAGCACCGCCCAGGTCGCCACCACGGTGCAGGCCACACCGCTCAGCACCATGGGGAAGGCGAGCCAGACCTCCGCGAGGACGCAGAAGAAGGCGACCATCGCCTGAATGAGCGTCACGGACGCGATCAGTACGGCCCGCACCGCCGCCGTACGCACCGGGTCCGGCAGCCTGCGCCGCCCGACCGGCTCCTCCACCCACAGCTCCCGCCGGGTGGTACGGGTCTCCGCGCCGTCCCGGTGCCGTCCGGCTCCGTGGACCCCGCCCGGGTGGCCACCCGGGCCGTCGGTGCCCCGCCCGCCGTACGACTGCCCGGGGGACGACGGCCGGTGGTGCGGCTGTCCGCCGTACGCCTGCTCGCGGTCCGGCTGCCCGGCGTACGGGCTCCCGGGGTACGGCCGCTCGCGGTCCGGCTGCCCGGCGCCGGTCAGCCGTGCGCCGTACCTCTCACCCCCGTACGGCTCCGGGGCCGCCGGCCGGCCTCTGCCCGGGGCCCCGCCGGTCCGGGCCCGGCCGTCGCGCGGCCCGCCGTGCCGCTCGGGCCGCCCGTACCGCCGGTGCGGCCCGTCGTGACCCTCGTACTGTTCGTACAGCCCCTCGTACCACCCGTATCGCTCGTATCCCTCGCGTCCCTCGTACCGGTCGCGTCCCTCGTACCGCGCGCGGTACCCGTCCGTCTCCGACCTCGCCGACCTGTCCATCGAACCGCCACTCCCCACGACTGACCGTCTTCTGGTGGCTGCCCCTTGCGCGCCGCTTTACGCCGCCCGTCCGGCGAGTCCCCTCCCCGCAGCCCCCTTGTGCATGACGCCGGAACCCGGGCCGGGGATTCCCCAGGGCGAGAATCCGGCCAACCGAAGACGGTCGAAAAGTGACGCCTCGTCGGCAGAGCTCCGACGGGCGCCTGGTTGTCAACTCCTCGGATACCAGGACAAGTCCTGGTGAGAGCGACAGGCATCGGCCGAAAAAGGCCCGGACGTGCCTTCGAGTTGTCGCCCGTGCGGTAGTAGGCTCACGCCGTTTGTTGGTGAGTTCATGTGACCATCGGCGCCGGGCGGAGCGAGCTGGGGGAGGCCATGCGCTTTCGCGGAAAGTCGATCCGCAGGAAGATCGTGGCCCTGCTGCTCGTGCCGCTGCTCTCGCTCACCGGGCTCTGGGGGTTCGCCACCCTGCTGACCGGGCGCGAGGCCCGGCAACTGCTGGATGTCGGCCAGGTGCTGGAGCGGGTGGGCTATCCGGTCGAGCAGGCCGTCCGCGTCATGCAGAAGGAACGCCGGCAGTCCCTGGTGTATCTGGCCGATCCCCGCGCCTCGGAGGCCCTGTCGGCGCTGCAGCGTGAGCGCGCCGCCACCGACCGGGCCCTCGACGTGATCCGGGAGAGCGCCCGGGACCCCGGGGTGGCCGACGCCATGACGCCCCGGGTGGCCCGCCGGCTGGACGCGCTCGTCGGGACACTGGACGGGCTGGAGACCCTGCGCCGCTCGGTGGAGGCCCGGTCCGTCGGCCGCAGCCAGGCCCTGGAGTACTACAACGACCTGGTCGATCCCTGCTACGCCTTCCTGATGGCACTCCACGCGGTGGAGAACGTCGAGATGGACAAGCAGGCGCGCGCCCTGGTGGGCCTGGTCCGGGCCCGCGAGATGCTCGCCCAGGAGGACGCCCTGGTGGTCTCCTCCCTGCTCACCGGCCGGTTCACGGCCCAGGACACCCGCTCGCTCACCGATCTGGTGGCCAAGCGGCAGGTGCTCTACGAGACCAACCTCGAACTGCTGCCGACCGTCGAACACGACACCTTCGGCACCTACTGGAGCGGCCCCGGCACCGAACCGCTGCGGGTCACCGAGAACGCGCTCATCGCCGCCGGCCCCACCGACGACCCCGGGACCGGTGCCGAGCGGTGGCGCGAACTGGCCGATCCGGTGCTGGACCGGCTCGCGGTGGAGACCGACGAGGCCGCCGCCCGCTTCGAGGAGCGGGTCGCCCCCATCGCCCGGAGCGTGCTGCTCAGGGCCGGGATCGCCGGAGTGCTCGGCTTCGCCGCCCTGGTGGCCTCCCTGGTCGTCTCCGTACGCGTCGGCCGCGGGCTGGTCCGCGATCTGCGCCGGCTGCGCAAGGAGGCGCAGGAGGTCTCCGGGGTACGGCTGCCGAGCGTGATGCGCCGGCTCGCGGCGGGCGAGCACGTCGACATCGAGACCGAGGTCCCGCGGCTGGAGTACGAGCGGGACGAGATCGGCCAGGTCGGCCAGGCGCTCAACACCCTCCAGCGCGCGGCCGTCGAGGCGGCCGTCCGCCAGGCCGACCTGCGGCGCGGTGTCTCCGAGGTGTTCGTCAACCTGGCCCGCCGCAACCAGGTGCTGCTGCACCGTCAGCTCACCCTGCTGGACACCATGGAGCGGCGCACCGAGGACGCCGGGGAACTGGCCGACCTCTTCCGGCTGGACCATATGACGACTCGGATGCGCCGGCACGCCGAGGGCCTGGTGATCCTCTCCGGGGCCGCCCCTTCCCGCCAGTGGCGCCGCCCGGTCCAGCTGATGGACGTGGTGCGCGCGGCGGTCGCGGAAGTCGAGGACTACGAGCGGATCGAGGTGCGCCGGCTGCCCCGGATCGGGGTCGGCGGCCCGGCCGTCGCCGACCTCACCCATCTCGTCGCCGAACTGCTGGAGAACGCCACGGTGTTCTCGCCCCCGCACACCACGGTCCATGTGCACGGGGAGCGGGTGGCCAACGGCTTCACCCTGGAGCTGGACGACCGGGGGCTCGGCATGCCGCCGGACGCCCTGCTCGACGCCAACCTCCGGCTCGCCGAGACCCCCGAGTTCGAGCTGTCCGACACCGACCGGCTCGGCCTCTTCGTGGTCAGCCGCCTCGCCCAGCGGCAGAACGTCCGGGTCTCCCTCCAGCCCTCCCCGTACGGCGGGATCACCGCGGTCGTGTTCATCCCGGCCGCGCTGCTCACCGACCCGCCCGAGACCCAGGGCAGCGGCTTCCGGCTGGACCGGGCCACGGCCCCGCCGGCGGGCGAGCGGCGGAGCCCGGTCCGCGCCGGTGGCCCCCGGCGACCGTCCCGGCCCGGCGGCCCGGCGGACCCGGAGGCGTACCGGCCGGGCGCGGAGGAGCCGTACGCCGACGCTGACACCGACGACGCGTTCGCCACCCGCCGCGCCGGGGCGGGGCAGCACCAGCAGGCCGCCGAGCCGTCCGACCCGGGGGCCGGGCAGCGGCTGCCCCGCCGCCACCCCCCGACCCTGGTCGCCGAGTACGGGCAGCGGGTGTACGAGCGCGGCCGTGCCCACCCGTCCCCCGGCCGCCCGATCGGCCCGCCCGCCCATGGTGCGGAGGACCTGGCCGTTCCCGGCTCCGGTGGTCCCGAGGGCCCGGCCGCTCCGGGTGCTCCCGGTCCCGTGGGCCCGGTCGCTCCGGGTGTCGGTGGCCCCCCGGCTCCGGCCGCTTCCGGTGCCGGTGGCTCCCCTGGTCCGGCCGCTCCCGGCACTCCTGGTCCCGAGGCCCCGGCCGCTTCCGCCGCGGAACCCGGTCCGGGCCGCCCCGGTCTTCCCGCCGCGCCGGGTGCCCCGGCCACCGGGGCCGCGTGGCCCGAACTGCCCGCGCCCCGCGCCATACCACCCGTACGCCCCGAGCTGCCCGCCCCGGGGCCCGTACCGCCCGGAGCCGTACCCCCCGGCCGTCCCGCTCCGGCGCCGGGCCGGTCCACGCCGGGGGACCCGGAGCTCGGCGGCCTGCCCCGCCGGGTGCGCCAGGCCAGCCTGATCCCGCAGCTCCGGGAGCTGCCCGCCCCGCCCGAGCCCGTGTCCCCCGGGGTGGCGGGCACCGGGCCGGCCGACCCGGACGGCGGGGCCGAACGGGACGCGGACGAGGTACGCCGGCGGATGGCGGCCATGCAGCGCGGCTGGCAGCGCGGCCGGCGGCAGAACGAGGCCCCCGAAGCCGTACCGGACGGGCACACCCACGGGCACGCGCACGCATCCACTCAGACCCCACCGCACACGGACACCGCATCCGGCGGCCGTGGCGGGACAGCACCAGGAACGACACCGGGAGGGAACGGTCGATGACCGCACCGAACGCCGCAGCCGCCAACGCGACCGGCGAGCTCAACTGGCTTCTCGACGAACTGGTCGAGCGGGTCGGCTCGATCCGGAAGGCCCTGGTGCTCTCCGGCGACGGGCTGGCCACCGGCGCCTCCCGGGACCTCGGCCGGGAGGACAGCGAGCACCTGGCGGCCGTCGCCTCCGGGTTC
This sequence comes from Streptomyces pyxinae, assembly GCF_024756275.1. Lineage (GTDB taxonomy): Bacteria > Actinomycetota > Actinomycetes > Streptomycetales > Streptomycetaceae > Streptomyces > Streptomyces pyxinae. The sequence goes on from NZ_JANUGQ010000038.1 coordinate 48,943, forward strand.
CACAGCCTCGCCAAGGGCGTGGGCCGGCACTTCGACGCGGGCCGGGTCCGCCAGACGGTGGTGGAGCTGGACGAGGCGTTCCTCTTCGTGACCGCCGCGGGTGACGGCAGCTGCCTCGCCGTGCTGGCGGACGCCGACTCCGACATGGGCCTGGTGGCGTACGAGATGACGCTGATGGTCAAGCGGGTGGGCGTCCACCTCGGCACCGCGCCCCGGACCGGGCTGCACACCGGAGGGTGAGTGCGAGGCGATGAGTGACGCGGGCCGACAGGGGCGGCCGGGGGAGCGGGGCCCGGGCGGTGACCACTGGTTCGACGACGACGCCGGGCCGGTCGTCCGGCCGTACGCGATGACCCGCGGCCGGACGAGTACCGCCACCCGCCAGCGGCTGGACCTGATCGCCCTGGTGGTGCCCGAACCGGCCGCCGCCGATCCGGGCCGCGATCAGACGCTCTCTCCCGAGCATGTGGAGATCGTCCAGCGCTGCGGGGACTTCCCCCGGTCGATCGCCGATCTCGCCGCCGGACTGGACCTGCCCGTCGGAGTGGTACGGGTCCTCGTCGGCGATCTCGTCGAGGACGCCCTGGTCCATGTGACCCGCCCCGTTCCCCCGGCCGAACTGCCGGACGTCAGCATTCTGCGTGAGGTGATCAATGGTCTACGGGCGCTCTAGCTCCGGCGACCCCGACCGGCCCGGCGACCCCGATCGCTCCGGCGGACTCCCCGGTCCGGCGCGCGCCCGGCGGCCGGCCGATCCGGTGGCGCTCAAGCTCCTGGTGGCGGGCGGCTTCGGGGTCGGCAAGACCACCCTGGTCGGCGCGGTCAGCGAGATCCGGCCGCTGCGCACCGAGGAGGACCTCAGCGAGGCCGGCCGGCCGCTGGACGACCTGCGCGGCGTCGAGGCCAAGTCCACCACCACGGTCGCCATGGACTTCGGCCGGATCACGCTCCGGGACGAGCTGGTGCTCTATCTCTTCGGCACCCCCGGTCAGGACCGGTTCTGGTTCCTCTGGGACGAGCTGGCGCAGGGCGCGCTGGGTGCCGTGGTACTGGCCGACACCCGCCGGCTGGCGGAGTGCTTCGCCGCCGTCGACTACTTCGAGCGGCGCGGCATCCCCTTCCTGGTGGCCGTCAACTGCTTCGACGGCGCCGAGCGCTTCCCGGCCGCCACGGTCCGGGCGGCGCTCGACCTGGACGACCGGGTGCCGCTGCTGATGTGCGACGCCCGCGAACGGGAGTCGGTCAAAGAGGTGCTGGCGACCGTGGTGGAGCACGCCCTCGCCCTCACCACCCGGGACCGCGCCCCGGCAGTCCGGGGCTGATCCGGGGGCACCCGTACGCCCGCCCCTGGGGCACCCATCCGACCCCGGAGCGGTCCCCCGCCGCCGGGAACCGCCCCCGGCCCTCAGTCGCCGGCCACCGACCGCCGCGCGACCGGAAAGTCGAAGTACCGGTCCGGGAAGGACTCCGGCCGGTAGGTGAAGTGCCACCACTCCTCCGGCAGGTTGACGAACCCCTGGGCCTCCAGCGCCGCCCGCAGCCGGTCCCGGTTGGCGCGCCGGGCGCCGCGCACCCGGGGGTCGTCGGTGTGGGCCAGCGTGTCGAAGCAGTCGAAACCGGTACCCATGTCCAGGGAGTTGTCCGGAAACCGCTCCTCCCGGCCCGCGTAGCAGGGGACCAGCCGCTCGCCCGGCACATAGGGGCGGGCCGGCCGGGCGGGCAGCCGTACCAGGGTGACATCGACGGTCGACCCCCGGCTGTGGCCCGACCTCTCCGCGATGTACCCGTCCTCGAAGAGCCGCTCCTTGCCGACCCGGGGGTAGAACTCGCGCTTCATCCGCTGGTCGGCGGGGTCCTTCGCCCACCGGACGAAGTGATCGACGGCCCGCTGCGGGCGATAGCAGTCGTACACCTTCAGCGAGTACCCCTGCCGCAGCAGCCGGGCCTGCGCCCGGTGCAGCGCCGCCGCTGCCGACCGGGTCAGCAGGCAGACGGGTTCCCGATACCCGGTCACCGGCACGCCCAGGAAGGTGTGCGGGGTGGCATAGCGCATCTCCTGGCGGATCGTGGGATCCACCGAGCGCAGCGTGGTGAACTCCGGGGGCGCCACCGGCTCCACCGCGGTGTGCGCCGGGGCCGCGGTGCGCGAGGCGCCCCCGGAGACACCCGACAGGGGGACGAGTACGACGGCGATCGCGACCGCCGTCCCGGCCGTACGGCTCCGGCGCGACCGCCGGGCGCCGGGCGCGGCCGGGGACCGGGCGTCCGAGCGGGTGCCGGAACGGGCGTGGGAGCGCGCGCCGGAACGGGGGCAGAAACGGGCTCGGGGATGCGCGCCGGAGCGGGAACCGGCGGACCGGGCGGCGCGGAGGGCGGCGAAAGGTCTCATCACCCCCGTCTACCAGCCGGTCACCCCGCCCGTACAGCCCAACCCGCCCACCGCCGGGGCCAGTCGGTACAGTCCGACCGTGACCCACATCCCGCCGCTGCCCGCCTCCCCGTGGTCCCACTGCCCGCACTGCGGTGCCCGGTACGCCTCCGGGGCGGACTGGCCGCGCACCTGCCCGGGGTGCGGCACCGTCGCCTACCGCAATCCGCTGCCGGTCGCCGTCGCCCTGCTGCCGGTCACCGACGCCGGGGGAACCGGACTGGTCGTCATCACCCGCACCATCGAGCCGCACTCCGGCGGGGTCGCGCTGCCCGGCGGGTTCATCGACCACGCCGAGGACTGGCGGGACGCGGTGGTACGCGAACTCCGCGAGGAGACCGGTATCGAGGCGGCGGCCCAGGAGGTCCGGCTGGCCGACGCCCTGAGCTCCCCCGGCGGACATCTGCTGCTCTTCGGACTGCTTCCCGCGCGTCCGGCCGCCGGTCTGCCGCCCTCCCGGCCCACCGCCGAGACCTCCGGCCACCATCTGCTGCGCGCCCCGGCCACCCTGGTGTTCCCGCTGCACACGACGGCGGTGGGCAAGTGGTTCGCGGGCGACTACGACGACGGGAACCGGCCACCGTCGGCCTGACGGCGGCCACCGGGGACGGCCGAAAGCCGATGCACAGGTGTCCCACAGGCACGTAGCGTCGCGGCATGAAGCGATCGATCAACCGAGCCCGGAGACAACTCACCGGTCTCGCGCTGGCCTTGGCCCTCGCGGGCGTCGCCGCGCCCGCCGCGCACGCCGCACCCGTGACGCCCGCCGTCCCGGTGGCCGTCTCCCCGGCGGCCGGCGGTCACCCGGACGGCTCGGCCGGGGGGAGCCGTACCGAGACGCCCGCGACCCGGCTGACCCTGCCCCGCCCCACCGGGCCGCACGCTGTGGGCCGGTCGGTGTTCCCACTGGCGGACCACGGGCGCCCCGACCCCTGGGTGCCGGCCTCCGGGGACCGTCGGCTGATGGTGACCATGGACTACCCGGCGCTCCCGGGCCCCGGCCCCCGCGCCCGGTACGCCGAGCCCGAGGAGGCCCGGCTGCTGGCGAAGGGCCAGAGTCCGTCACCGGGCGAGAACGTCATACGGGCGCTGAGCGAGGCCCGGGTGCACGCCCGGACGGAGGCCGTGCCGCTGCCGGGCCGCCATCCGCTGGTGGTGCTGTCGCCGGGCTTCGGCATGGCCCGGTTCACCCTGACCACGCTCGCCGAGGACCTGGCGAGCCGGGGATACGTGGTCGCGCTGGTCGACCACGCCTATGAGTCCACCGGCACCCTCTTCCCGGACGGCACGGTCACCACCTGTGCCGCCTGCGAGGCGGCGGACACCCCGGAGGAACTGCGCCGGGTGACGACCGGACGCGGGCAGGACGTCTCCTTCCTGCTGGACTCCCTGCTGGGCGACCGCCCGGCCTGGCGCCACGCCGGAATGATCGACGCCCGGCACATCGGGATGGCCGGCCACTCCATCGGCGGGGCCGCCGCCGTCTCCGCCATGGCCGGCGACGACCGGATCCGCGCCGGCGTCAACATGGACGGCACCTTCCAGGACCCGGTCCCGGCCGGCGGCCTCGACGGACGGCCGTTCATGCTGCTCGGCGCCGACAAGCACCACCGCCCGGCGACCCTGGACCCGAGCTGGGACGCCGCCTGGTCTCGGCTGGACGGCTGGAAGCGCTGGGTGACCGTGCGCGGCGCCGGTCATCTCTGGTTCTCCGACGCGCCGGTCCTGGTGGAGCAGTTGGGGCTGCCGCCCGAGGAGGGCGCCGAGCTGGGCGCCGACCGGACGGTCGCCCTGGTCCGCTCGTACATGGCGGCCTTCTTCGACCGCCACCTGCGCCACCGCGCGGCACCCCTGCTCGACGGCCCGACGCCGGAGAACCCCGAGGTGGTCTTCCACCGACCCTGACCGGCCGGACCCCGGAGGGCACCCGCCCGGCCGGCGCGTCTGCCGACCGGACGGGGGCGACCACCCCGCCGGCCGGTCGACCACCGGCCGGCGGGTCCACCGGCCGGGGCCGGTGCGACCACCGGCCGGCGGGCGACTACCAGTCGGTGAGCGACCGGAGCGCGGCCTCGTCCGCGCTCCGGTCGCGCTGCTCCGCCCCACCGGCGCCGGTGTTGCCGTACGACTGGCTTGAGTAGTTGCCGTTCTGCGTGTGCACCTGGCGGTCGCCGTCGGCGGCGGCCAGGGGAGCGGCGGCGCCGAGGACGGCGGCGGCGAGACCGGCGGTGGCCAGCACCTTTGTGATCATGGTTCTTCCCTCTCGTGACGCGCCCTCACCGGGGCACGGAGCGCAGGTCGGCTCCCGAAGGCTCCTGGAGCCGAAGGCGGAGACCCGGCGAACGCACGACTGCCGGGAACCCGCCGTGACCAACGCGCGGACCGGGACGGACGTATGCCCCATTCACCCGTTCGCGCGCCGCCGCTCCTGCCCGCCGCCTGCCACCGCTCAGTGGCCGGGCGCGTGTCCCCGCACCCGTATGCCCTCCGACACCGTCACCGCCCCCTCCTCGGTCACCCGCTCCACCCGCACCGCTCCGTCCACCCACCGGCTGCGGTACTGCTCCACCCGGGGCGGCGCCCAGCCGTCTCCCGGGTCCCGGACCACCAGACCGCCGCCCGACCGGTCGGGGGCCGGGGCCCAGACCTCCAGCACGCTCTCCCCGCCCCCCTGTCCCCCCTGTCCTCCCTCTTCGCCTGGTGCGTTCCGCACCGGCACCACCGCGCCGGCCCGGGCCAGTACCGGGACCCGGGAGAGCGGCGCGTCCAGCAGCACCTGGCCCGGACCCTGGTACGCCCGGCCGGTCGCGGTGTCGTACCAGCGCCCGCGCGGCAGCCGGACCGCCCGCCGGTCCGCGCCCCGGTCCAGCACCGGGGCGACCAGGAACGCGTCCCCCAGCAGGAACGCGTCCTCGCAGTCGCGCAGCGTCCGGTCCTCCGGCGCGCCCCACCACAGCGGACGGACATACGGCGCCCCGCTCAGCCCGGACAGGTGCGCCAGGGTGACGAAGTAGGGCCGCAGCCGCTCCCGTTCGGTCAGGGCCGCCCGGGCGTGGGCCAGCACCTCGGGACCGAACTCCCACGGCTCGCGGCGCCCGGCGTCCAGGGCCGAGTGGGTCCGGAACAGCGGCAGCCACGCCCCCAGCTGGAACCAGCGCAGGAACAGCTCGGGACTCGGCGACCCGTCGAACCCGCCCACGTCCGGGCCCGAATAGGGCACCCCGCACAGCCCGAGCCCCAGCACCAGCGAGAGCGAGGCGCGCAGCCCCGGCCACCCGGTCGACACATCGCCGGACCAGGTGCCCCCGTACCGCTGGAGCCCCGCCCAGCCGGAGCGGCTGAACAGGAACGGCCGCTCGTCCGGACGCAGCCGCCGCAGTGCCTCGTGACCGGCCCGGGCCATGGCCAGCCCGTAGACGTTGTGCGCCTCCCGGTGGTCGCCGCCCCGGCCCTCCAGGGCGTGCCGGGCCGAGCGGGGGAGCGTCGGGTCCCCGAACGGCGCGAAGGAGACCGGCTCGTTCATGTCGTGCCAGATCCCCGAGAAGCCCTGGGCGAGCCGCTCCGCGTAGTGCCCGCCCCACCACTCCCGTACCGCGGGGTCCGTGAAGTCCGGGTAGACGCAGTCGCCCGGCCACACCACACCCCGCACCTCCGCGCCGTGCGCGTCCCGCACGAAGGCCCCCGCCGGCCCGATCTTCCGCCCGCTCTCGTACACCGCCTCGCCCGGCTCCGCCGCCACCCCGGGGTCGACGATCGACACCAGCCGCACCCCCTCGGCCCGCAGCTCCCGCGCCAGCCCCGGCAGATCGGGGAAGCGGCGGCGGTCCACGGTGAACACCCGGTGCCGGTCGTAGTGGTCGATGTCCAGATGCAGGACCGAGAGCGGCAGCCGGTGCTCCCGGTAGCCGGCCATCACCCGCCGCACCTCCCGCTCGCTGCCGAACCCCCACCGCGCGTGCTGCGGGCCCAGCGCCCAGGAGGGCGGCACGGCGGGCGCCCCGGTGAGCGCCGTCCAGCCGCGCAGCACCCGGGCCGGGGTGCCGATCACCACCCAGCACCGCAGCGGGCCGCCGGTCATCCGCAGCTCGCTGCCGCCGGGCAGGTCGTGCCCGGAACCACCGCCCTCCACACCCTCCCGCAGCGTCACCCGGCCGTCCCAGGAGTTGTCGTGGAAGGCCAGATGCGTGCCCGCGTCGGAGACCACGAACTGCACCGGCATGGTGAGGTACAGCGGGTCGTCCGCCGGCCCGAAGTGCCCGCCTGGGTCGGTGTTCCACAGCCGGTAGGTCCCGCCGCGCAGCCGGGGCCCGGAGGCCCGCCCGCCCAGCCCGAAGAACCGGGCGTCGGCCGGCACCTCGGACCGCTGCGACCAGCGGGCGGGACCGCCGCCGACCGGGTCCCACCAGCGCGGCGGCAGCTCCCGGCGCAGCACTGCCCCGCCGGGCGTACGCAGCTCCACCGCGCCCTCCCGGGAGACCGCCACCGTCACCCGCTCGGCCACCACCCGCCAGCCGCCGTTGGTGTCCGGTTCCAGCACCGCCCGGGGGTCCGGCTCGGGTGGCTTCCCGGCCAGCGCGTACGAGGGGGTGGGCGCCGCTCCGTCCCAGCCCCAGAACACCGTCCCGCCGCCCGACACCTGGATCCGCAGCGAGGAGCGGGCGAACCGCACCTCGCCCCCGCCCGGCAACGGCCCGGCGCCGATCACGTCGCCCGGCACCCGGGCCCGCTCCGGCCCCCGGGGCGGCAGTCCCCGCGCGTCCGTACGCCGTACCCGCCAGGCCGACCGCAGCGCCCGCAGTCCCGTCGCCGTCGACAGCAGCCGCGCCGTCCGCACCAGTTCACGCCCGTCCATGGCGCCCACCCTGCCAGCCGGGCGGCCGGACGGGGGCTCCGTTCAGCCGCCGTTCACCCGCCGCGCGGGCAGATGTTCAACCGGCCGCGCCCGGCAGGCCCGCTCTGGTCAGGGGCGCGATCACATGGCATCGTCCCTGTCAGCCGCGCCGCGCACACGCCGTCCGTGCGCGCGACTCATCCCTACCCACAGCCACCACAGCGCCATCCGACCCGCCTACGCCCGTGCAGCCAGGGAGCCGTTCCAATGACGTCAGCGACGACCGCGCACTCCGGACAGCCCGAACCGTCCGGATCCTCCGGAGCCGTACCGGCCGAACCGCTCTGGCAGCCCGGCCCGGAGCGGATCGCCTCGGCGGCCGTCACCCGCTTCCAGGCGTGGGCGGCCGAGCACCACGGGGCCCCGGCCGGTGGCGGCTACCCGGCCCTGCACCGCTGGTCGGTCGATCACCTCGACACCTTCTGGGCGGCGTTCACCGAGTGGGCCGGCATCCGCTTCGCCATGCCCTACCGGCAGGTGCTCGGCGACCGCTCGATGCCGGGCGCCGAGTGGTTCCCCGGCGCCACCCTCAACTACGCCGAGCACGCCCTGCGCGCCGCCGCCGACCGCCCGGACGAGCCCGCCCTGCTGTACACCGACGAGGTCCACGACGACCTCGAACCACTCACCTGGGGCGAGCTGTACCGCCAGGTGGGCTCCCTCGCCGCCTGCCTCCGCGCCCTCAAGGTACGCCCCGGCGACCGGGTCAGCGGCTATCTGCCGAACATCCCCCAGGCCGTCGTCGCCCTGCTCGCGAGCGCCGCCGTCGGAGCGGTCTGGACCTCCTGTTCCCCCGACTTCGGCGCCCGGAGCGTGCTCGACCGCTTCCAGCAGGTGGAACCGGTCGTCCTCTTCACCGTCGACGGCTACCGCTACGGCGGGAAGGAACACGACCGCCGCGAGACGGTGGCCGAGCTGGTCCGCGAGCTGCCGACCGTCCGCGCCGTGGTCCACATCCCGGTGCTGGGCACCCCACGCCCCTCAAGTGCGCTCGCCTGGTCCGCCCTGACCGCCGGCGACTCCGAGCCCGTCTTCGAACAGGTTCCCTTCGACCACCCCCTCTGGGTGCTGTACTCCTCGGGCACCACCGGGCTGCCCAAGGCCATCGTCCAGTCGCAGGGCGGCATCCTGCTGGAGCACACCAAGCAGCTGGCGCTCCACTGCGACCTCGGTCCGGGGGACCGCTTCTTCTGGTACACCTCCACCGGCTGGATGATGTGGAACTTCCTGGTCTCCGGTCTGCTGACCGGGACCACCGTGGTCCTCTACGACGGCAGCCCGGGCCACCCCGACACGGGCGCCCAGTGGCGGGTGGCCGAGCGCGCCGGCGCCACTCTCTTCGGCACCTCCGCCGCCTATGTGATGGCTTGCCGCAAGGCCGGTGTGCACCCCTCCCGTGACTACGACCTCTCCCGGGTCCGCTGCGTGGCCACCACCGGCTCGCCGCTGCCCCCGGACGGCTTCCGCTGGCTCCACGACGAGGTGGCCGACGACCTCTGGATCGCCTCCGTCAGCGGCGGCACCGACGTCTGCAGCTGCTTCGCCGGAGCCGTACCGACGCTCCCGGTGTACGTGGGTGAACTCCAGGCCCCTTGTCTGGGCACCGACCTCCAGGCGTGGGACCCGGACGGCAAGCCGGTCACCGACGAGGTGGGGGAGCTGGTCGTCACCAACCCCATGCCTTCCATGCCCGTCCGCTTCTGGAACGACCCGGACGGCAGCCGCTACCGCGACAGCTACTTCGACACCTACCCCGGCGTCTGGCGGCACGGGGACTGGATCACCCTCACCGGTCACGGCTCCGTGATCATCCATGGCCGCTCGGACTCCACCCTCAACCGGCAGGGCGTACGGATGGGCAGCGCCGACATCTACGAGGCCGTCGAGCGCCTCCCGGAGATCCGCGAGTCCCTGGTGATCGGCGTGGAGGAGGCGAACGGCGGCTACTGGATGCCGCTCTTCGTCCACCTCGCCGAGGGCGCCGTCCTCGACGACGAGCTGACCGACCGCATCAAGCGGACCATCCGCTCCCAGCTCTCGCCCCGCCATGTCCCGGACGAGATCATCGCGGTCCCCGGAGTGCCGCACACCCTCACCGGCAAGCGGATCGAGGTCCCGGTCAAGCGGCTGCTCCAGGGCACCGAGCTGACCAAGGCGGTCAACCCGGGCTCCGTCGACAACCTCGGCCTGCTCTCCTTTTACCAGGAGCTCGGCCGGACTCGCGCCGAACGGCTCCGCCAGGAGGGCTGACCCGGGCCTCCGCCGCGTCGTGGCTCAACCGCCGTACAGCGCCTCGGACTCGCTGAGCACCGCCGCGAAGTCCGAGGCCAGCCGCGCCGCGTCGGCCGGCTCCAGCGCCGCCGTGGTGATCCGCACCGCCGTCGGCGCGGATATCCGGAACCGGGCCCCGGCCGCCACCCACCAGCCGTGCGACCGGAGGCCGTTGACCACCGCCGACTCGTCGCGCACCGGTACCCATACATTCAGTCCGCTCGCCCCGTGCGCGGCGATCCCCCGGCTCCCCAGCTCCACGACCAGCGCCTCGCGCCGCCGGGCGTACTCCTCCTCGGCCCGCTCCACCAGGCGGGTCACCTCCTCGTCGTCCAGCAGCCGGGCCACCGTCTCCTGGAGCACATGGCTGACCCATCCCGAGGTGAGCAGCAGCCGGCCGTCGTGCCGGGCCAGCGTCGTCGCGTCGCACGCGACACCGGCCCAGCGCAGATCTATGCCCAGGTACTTGGAGACCGTGCGCACCAGCGCCCAGCGCGGCGGCCCCGCCGCCGCCAGCGGATGGGCCTCCGCTCCGGATATGTCGGCGTTGTGGTCGTCCTCGATCACCAGCACCTCGGGGTGCGCCGCCAGCACCGCGGCGAGATCGTCCCGCCGCTCCCGGGTGAAGCGACCGCCCATCGGACTCTGGCCGCGCGGACTGCACACGACCGCCCGCGCACCGGACCGCAACGCCGCGCTCAGCGCCCCGGGTGACATCCCCTCGTCGTCCACCGCGACCGGCGCCGTCCCCAGCCCCAGCGCCGGAACCAGGTCGAGCAGATGGTGGAACCCCGGATCCTCCACCGCCACGGTGTCCCCGGGCCGCAGCTCCGTGGACAGCAGCCGCGCCACACAGTCCAGCGCCCCGTGCGCGAACGTCACATGTGCCGCGGGCACTCCGTCCCGCTCGAACCAGGCGCGGGTCAGCTCCTCCAGCGAGGCGAGACGGGGCGACGCCCGGTGCGATCCGCTCACCGGTCCCACCCGCGCGGGCGGGTGCAGCTCCGGCAGGAAGGCCGGGTCCGGGTGTCCGCTGGCCAGATCCCGCAACCCCTCCGGCACCCGGGGCGGGCGCCGCGAGCCGACGGACGGACCCTGGGCCACCACCGTGCCGCCCCGGCCCCGGGTGACCACGATCCCGCGCTGCCGCAGCTCCTTGTAGGCCACCGCGACCGTGCCCGGGCTGACGCCGAGCTCCATGGCGAGCTGCCGCACCGGCGGCAGGGGCGCGCCCGGCCCGAGCACCGCGTCCGCCACCGCCCGCTCGACGGACGTGGCGATGCCCCTGGCCGTCGATCCGCTGATCGAATACTGTGCTGTCACAAGAGAAACTATGTATCGATACAAAAGCCTTGTCAAGGGGGAGCGGCATGACAGCACGAAACAATGGGAGAACCGCCTGGCAGGAGCGCATACCAGGGGGGCCCGATGGCCGCCGGATGCTCCTGGTGGCCTTCATCGACAAGACCGGCACCGGCCTCTGGACCACCGCGTCGGCCCTCTACTTCACCCTTGTCGCCGGCCTCTCGCTCACCCGCGTCGGACTGCTCCTCGGCCTCGCCGGCGCCGTCGGTGTCGCCGGCGCCCCGCTCGCCGGCCACCTGGCCGACCGCTTCCCCCTCACCCGCGTCCTCGTCGGCGCCCAGCTCCTCCGAGCGGCGGCGCTGCTGGCGCTGCTCACCACCGACCACTACGGCCTGCTCTTGCTCTTCGCCTCCGTCGGCGCACTGCCCGACCGCGGCTCCAACGTCCTCACCAAGCTCTACGCCGCCCGCGCGACCGGCTCCCAACGCGTCCGCTACCAGGCCATCAACCGCACCGTGGGCAACCTGGGCTGGGCCGTCGGCGGCCTCGGCGCGGCCGGCGCGCTCACCACCGGCACCGCCGCCGCCTACCAGACCCTGCTCATCGGCAACGCCCTCTCGTACGCCGTCATCGCCGCCCTCACCCTCCGCTGCGCCGAGCCCCCCGCCCCCTCGCACATCGTCGCCGGCGCCGCCCGGCCGCCCTCCGGCCCCGCCGCCCCGAGCCCCCGCGCCACCCGCTCCAACCCCTGGCGCGACCGCCCCTTCCTCCTCTTCACCCTCACCGAGACCGTGCTCTACCTGGACGACACGATCATCCAGGTCGGCATGCCCCTCTGGATCGTCCACTCCACCCAGGCGCCGGCCGGGCTGGCGCCCCTCGTGCTCGTCCTCAACTCCGTCCTCGTAGTGCTCTTCCAGGTACCGCTGTCCCGATTCGGCACCTCGTCCGCCGCCGCCCGGAACCTGCTCGTCCCGCTCGCCTGTCTCTTCACCGGCGGTTGCCTGGCCCTCGCCGCCTCGGCCACCGGAGGCAGCTGGACCGCCGTCGCCGCCCTCATCGCCGCGGCCGTCGCGCTCACCTTCGCCGAGATGGTCCACGCGGTCGCCTCCTGGGAACTCTCCGTCGCGATCGCCGCGCCGGACGCTCAGGGCACCTACCTCGGAGTCCACGGACTGGCCGCCTCCGCCCAGCGGGGTGCCGGGCCGCTCCTCGTCACGGCCGTCATCGCGACGGGCCCCGTCGCCTGGCCCGCCCTCGGGGCCGGATACGCGGTGGTCTGTCTCCTCCAGCGCCGTCTCGTCCGGGACCGGCTGCCCGAACCGGCGTTGTCAGTACCCCCGATTACGGTGAGTGAGCATTGATCGACTCGTCGATCCACCGCATCCAGGGGGAACCATGTCCAGAACCGGCACCACCGCCTCCACCCGGCGCGCCCTGCGCCGTGAGGTCGTCAGCACCCTCGGCCTCGTCGCCGACGCCCAGGACTTCGCCACCATGCGGCGGTACCGCACCTTCACCCACGACGACCACCGGATCTACCTGCGCCAGGCAGAGGCACTCCTCAAGTCCCTCGCCGGCCGCGGCGGTCACACCACCGTCGCCCTCTTCGACCCGGACGACTACGCCGAATTCTGCGCCGAGACCGGGCTCGACCCCGACGCACCCGGCAGCCGCGGCCGCTACACCGCCGAACTCGCCGCCACCGGTGCCTGCGTCGCCTACACCGGCCAGCCCATGGACGAGCTCGTCCCCGCGCTCGTCCACACCGTGATGCGCCACACCACCTGGCAGTACGCCAGCCGGCTGCTCGGCGAAGCCGGAATCTGCGCCGACTGCGGACAGGACATCGGCCGGGCCGCCTTCGACCACGCCTCCGAGCTGCTGACCCGGCTCCTCGACGCCGCCGGCCCGGGCACCCACCACCTCGTGTGCAGTGTCCCTGCCCGGGGTGAGTCACTCGTCGCCACGCTCCGCACCGATCGAGGCCCGGCCGGGCCCGCCCACTTCGACTCCTCCGAGGGAGCCGAGTTCGTCACCGTGCTCGCGACCGGAGTGGCCCTGGACAGCCCCGGCGGTCTTGTCCTCCGCACCAGCGAACCCGGCGCCCCCGACCACGTTCACGGCTGGCGCCTGGAGCGCGGCCGCCTCGCCCCCCTGGCCGCCGCAGAGGTCTTCAACGCCTACTGCACCGACGTCCTCACCGGTGAGCCCGTCCCGCCCGAGGCCGGCGTCGAGCACCTGGCCGGCTTCGACCTCGCACCCGGCCCCGAGTGGCCCGGTCACCCGCACCACTGAGCACCATCCCGGAGACGGCGGAGGGGCTTTCCACCGCCCACGGCGATGAAAAGCCCCTCCGACTCGGCCCAGGCGACCGGAGTCAGCTCAGGGAGACGCGCCGGTCACTCGCCGGACAGCACCTCCTGGGCCGCCAGCCGCGCCTCGTCGGCGCTGTCCGTGGCCCGGGCGGCCGCCGCCGCCCGCCGGCACTGCGCCAGCGTGTACTTGGCCAGCGTCGCCCGTACATAAGGAATGGACGCCGCACCCATGGACAACGACGTCACCCCCAGCCCCGTCAGCACACAGGCCAGCAGCGGATCCGACGCCGCCTCGCCGCAGACGCCACAGCTCTTGCCCTCGGCCCCGGCCGCCTCCGCGGCCAGCGCCACCAGATCCAGCAGGGCCGGCTGCCACGGGTCCTGCAACCGGGACACCGCACCCACCTGCCGGTCCGCCGCGAAGGTGTACTGCGCCAGATCATTGGTGCCCAGCGAGAGGAACTCCACCTCCCGCAGGATCGAGCGCGCCCGCAGCGCGGCGGAGGGGATCTCCACCATCGCGCCGAACTTGGCGCTCAGCCCCGCCTCGCGGCAGGCGTCCGCGAAGGCCTTGGCATCCGCCCGGTCGGCCACCATCGGCGCCATGACCTCCAGATGCACCGGAAGCCCCTCGGCGGCCTTCGACAGCGCCGTCAGCTGGGTCCGCAGCACCTCCGGGTGGTCCAGCAGAGTCCGCAGGCCGCGCACCCCGAGCGCCGGGTTCGGCTCGTCCGCCGGGGTCAGGAAGTCCAGCGGCTTGTCCGCGCCCGCGTCCAGCACCCGCACGACCACCCGGCCCTCGGGGAACGCCTCGAGCACCTTCCGGTACGCCTCGACCTGCTTCTCCTCCGCGGGCGCCTCCCGGCTGTCGTCGAGGAACAGGAACTCGGTGCGGAACAGCCCCACACCCTCGGCGCCCGCTTCCACCGCCGCCGGGACATCGGCCGGACCGCCCACGTTCGCCAGCAGCGGCACCTGGTGGCCGTCCGACGTGGCACCCGGGCCCGTCGCCGCCGAGAGCGCGGCCTTCCGCTCGGCCGCCGCCCGCTCCAGCTGCGCCCGCCGCTCGTCGCCCGGCTCCACGAAGATGTCACCGGTGCTGCCGTCCACCGCGATCACGGTGCCCTCGGCCAGCTCACCCGCTCCCGGCAGCGCCACCACGGCCGGCACGCCCAGCGCACGCGCCAGGATCGCGCTGTGACTCGTCGGCCCGCCCTCCTCCGTCACAAAGCCGAGCACCAGCGCCGGATCGAGCAGCGCCGTATCGGCCGGCGCCAGGTCGCGGGCGATGAGTACATACGGCTCGTCGCTGTCCGGGACGCCGGGCATCGGCACCCCGAGCAGCCGCGCCACGATGCGGTTGCGCACGTCGTCCAGATCCGCGACCCGGCCCGCCAGATACTCTCCCGCGTTCGCCAGCAGCGCGCGGTAGGCCGCGAAGGCGTCATACACGGCCCGCTCGGCCGTGCTGCCCACCGCGATCCGGCGCTCCACATCGGCGATGAGCTCCGGGTCCTGCGCCATCAGGGCCTGCGCCTCGAGCACCGCCTGGGCCTCGCCGCCCGCCAGATTGCCCCGCGCTATCAGGTCGGCCGCAACCGCCTCGACGGCCTGCCGGGCGCGCCCCTGCTCCCGCTCGGCCTCCTCGGCCGGGATCTGCTTGGCCGGGGGCTCCAGAACCGCCGTGCCCATGTGCCGCACCTGGCCGATGGCCACGCCGTGGCTGACCCCGACGCCGCGCAGTGTTGTCTCCATGTCCACCGTCTCCGCTCGGGCGGCGGCCTCCGCCGCCGCGTTGAATCACCGGTCGCTGTCGCCGTCCGGCGACAGCGACGTCACTGCCAGCCGAAGAGTTCGTCGCCGGACTTCACGGCGCCGTCCTCGACAAGAGCGGAAAGAGAGTCGGCGGTGGCCTCCAGGGCCACGACGGGGCAGACCGGCGACTTGCCGGCCGCCTCCACCGCCGCCGGGTTCCAGCGGACCACGGCCTGGCCGCGCGTCACGGTGTCCCCCTTGTTCACCAGGAGCTCGAAGCCCTCACCGTTCAGCTGCACCGTGTCGATGCCCAGGTGGGTGAGGACACCGTGACCCTCCTCGTCCACGACGACGAACGCGTGCGGGTGAAGGGAGACGACGATCCCGTCCACGGGAGCCACGGCCTCCGATGCCTCTCGTACGGGGTCGATGGCGGTGCCGGGGCCGACCATGGCCCCGGAGAACACCGGGTCCGGTACAGCGGCGAGTCCGATGGCGCGTCCGGCGAGGGGCGACGTCACGGTGGTCATGGGGTGCCTCCCAGGAGGTGGAGATGTGGTGCCGCCGTCACGGCGTGTGGTGAGCGGCGTTTTGTTCAGCAGCGTATGTCATGAGATGTCCGGGTTCTGGGTGAGTGCTCCGCTTTGCGTGCCTCAAGGTCGCCGGACGAGATTTGCCTTGCTTACTGGCAGACCTGTACTGTCGTTCCCCTGCCTGGCCATGACGCGACTGCGCGTCGGCGGTCGGCAGCGACCGTCAGTCGAGATCCTAACTGGTCTACACCACTGGTCTACACCTCTGCCCTCGTGTGGGGAAGAGGGAGATCGGGGAGTGGTCAGAGTCAAGGGAAAAGGCTGATAGAGTTCGAATCGC
>NZ_JANUGQ010000039.1 GCF_024756275.1 Streptomyces pyxinae
CCCTCGCCGCACCAACCCCTGCAACCCGGACGCCCTGGGTGACGGCGGCGGGCGCCGCGCGCCCCCCCCCCGCCGCCCGGAGCCGTACCACCACCGCCTGCCGGCGCGCACGGCCGGACGGCGGACGTTCCCGGGCCGGCCGTCCCAACTCCCTGGTAACGGGGGCCGGGACGGGCGGGCCCGCGGATGGCGGCGGGCTCAGTACGGGCCGATGAACCCGGCGGTGACATCCGGCAGCTGACGCGTCCGCGGCGGGGCGCCGCCGACCATTTCCAGGCAGGCCGCCGCGATACGGTCCGCGTTGGGGTGGTACGCCTCCTCCAGCGGGTGGGACACCGGTGCCGGGCAGTCCGGCAGGGTGACCCGGCGCACCGGCCGGCGCAGTGAGTCGAACGCCTTCTCCGCGACGACCGCCGCGACCTCGGCGGCGAGACCGTACCTCGCCCAGCTCGTGTCGGCGACCACCAGCCGTCCCGTGCGCGCGACCGAGGAGCAGATCAGCTCCTCGTCCAGCGGACGGATGCTGCGGACATCGACGACCTCGACGCTGACACCTCGCTCCGCGAGCAGTGCGGCGGCACGCTCGGCCTCGTACACCATCAGCGAGGCGGCGACCACGGTCACGTCCGTGCCGGGCCTGGCGATCCGGCCGCGCCCGAAGGGGACGGAGACCGGTTCCTCGGGCACCTCGCCCTCCATGCGGTACAGGCCGCGGTTCTCCAGCAGCAGTGTCGGTGTTCCCGCGCGCAGCGCCTGGACGAGGAGCCCCTTGGCGTCCGCGGGAGACGCGGGCATCGCGACGTTGAGTCCGGGGAAGTGCCCGAAGACGGACTGCGGGCTCTGCGAGTGTGTCGCGCCCTGGCCCCAGCCGCGGCCCACCACGGCGCGGGTCACCACGGGCACACCGCCCTGGTCACCATACATATATCGCCATTTGGCAGCGAGGTTGACCAGCGCGTCCATGGCGAGGAACAGGAAATCCGCCCGGGAGTGCACGATCAGGGGGCGGCGGCCCATGGCGGCGGCTCCGACGGCGATGCCGGCCGTCGCGTTCTCCGAGTTGGGCACGTCGATGACGCGGGTCGGGCCGAAGCGCTCGAACGCCGCGCGGGTCGTTCCGTAGATGCCCTTGTCGTCGTCGACGCCCTCGCCCGCGACGAAGACGCTCGGGTCGTCGGCCATGCACTGCACCGTGGCCTCGCTGATGGCCTGCCAGTACGTGAGCGTACGCATCGGTTCAGTTCCTCTCGGCGGTCGCGGCGAGCGGCCGCGGCTCATGGGTGCCCGAGAGCAGATCCGTCACCTCGGGGAAGGCGGCGGCCCGCGCGAGGTCCGCGGCCCGGTGGACGTCCTCGGTGAACTCGGCCCGCCAGTCGTCGATGCGGGCGTCGACGGCGGGGACCTCGGCGCGCAGCGCGTCGGCCGCGGTGCGGATCGGGCAGCGCTCCATCCAGGAGGCGACCTCGGCGTGGGTGCGGTACGCGCCGTCCTCGTCCCAGTGCGGGCCGACGTGCTCGCGCCAGCGGTAGGTGTCGAGCTCCAGCAGCTGGGGACCGCCCCCCGCGCGGGCTGACTCGATGGCTGTGCGCGCCGCGTCATGGACGGCGAAGACGTCATTGCCGTCGATCCGGCCGGCGCGCATGCCGTATCCCAGGGCCCGCTGCCAGATGCTGCTGCCGGCCGGCTGGCGGGCGGAGAGCGGCGAGGCGATGGAGTACCGGTTGTTCTCGCACACGAAGACCACCGGCAGCCGATGCAGCGCGGCGAAGTTGAGCGACTCGTGGAAGACGCCTTCCTCGGAGGCGCCGTCCCCGAAGAACGTGAGTGCCACGCGCGGTGCGCCGTCCATCGCGAACGCCCACGCCGCGCCGACCGCGACGGGGATCATCTCGCCGAGGATGGCCGAGGAGCCGCCGAACCCCGCGGCCTGGTCCACCAGGTGCACCGAGCCACCACGCCCGCGCGCGCAGCCGGTCTCCTTGCCGTACAGCTCGGCGACCAGAGCGGTCAGGTCGCCGCCCTTGGCGAGGTAGGGCGCGTGCGAGCGGTGGGCGCTGTAGACCACGTCGCTGCGCCGGGCCGCCGCGCACACCCCGACCGACGTGGCTTCCTGGCCGATGGAAAAGTGGGTGGGGGTGCGCATCAGCTGTTCGTCGCGGTACAGGTCCGCGAGCGTCTCCTCGGCACAGCGGATGCGCACCATGCCGCGTACCAGCCGCAGCCGGTCCAGGGTCGTCATCGGTCTCTTCCTTTCAGGGGGAGCGCCAGCCGGGCAGGGTGCCGCCCGCCCAGCGTCCTGCGGCGGGCAGGGGATCGGCACCGCGCGGCCAGCGCGGCCGGCTGGTGGTCCGCTCGCCGACGGGCTCCGCCGCACGGCGGGACAGCGCGAGCAGAGCGAGGGTGAGGACGGCCACTTCCTCGGCTGTCGGGGCGCCGCGCAGGACACGCAGCGCCTGGGGGTCCTGGCCGGTCACTGGGGCTGGTTCCCGTGCTTACGGCTGGGCAGCGCCGTGTACTTGGCGCGCAGCATCTTCAGCGCGGCGATCAGCTTGATCCGGGTCTCGCCCGGGTGGATGACGTCGTCGACGAGCCCGTGCTCGGCCGCGTAGTAGGGGTGCATCAGCTTCTCCTGGTACTCCTCGATCAGCCGGGCGCGAGTGCTCTCGGGATCGTCGGACGCGGCGATCTCGCGTCGGAAGATGACGTTGGCCGCGCCCTCGGCGCCCATGACGGCGATCTCGTTGGTGGGCCAGGCCAGCGTCAGGTCGGCGCCGATGGACTGGGAGTCCATGACGATGTACGCGCCGCCGTACGCCTTGCGCAGCACGACGGAGATCCGGGGCACGGTGGCGTTGCAGTAGGCGTACAGCAGCTTGGCGCCGTGCCGGATGACACCGCCGTGCTCCTGATCGACGCCGGGCAGGAAGCCCGGCACGTCGACCAGGGTGACGAGCGGAATGTTGAACGCGTCGCAGAACTGCACGAAACGCGCGGCCTTCTCGGAGGAGGAGATGTCGAGCACGCCGGCGAGGTCACCGGGCTGGTTGGCGACGATGCCGACCACCTGGCCGCCCATCCGGGCCAGCGCGCAGATGACATTGCCGGCCCAGCGGTGGTGCACCTCGAAGTACTCGCCGTCGTCGGCGATCTCCTCGACGACCCGGCGCATGTCGTAGGAACGGCCGCGCTCGGCGGGCACCAGATCCACGAGGGAGTCGGTGCGCCGGTCCTCCGGGTCGTCCACACCGGTGTGGGGCGGCAGTTCGCGGTTGTTGGCGGGCAGCAGCGACAGCAGGTAGCGGACCTCCTGGAGGCACTCCTCCTCGGTGTCGTACGCGAATTGCGCGACTCCGGAGACACCCGTGTGCACGTCGGCGCCCCCCAGTTCGTTCTGGGTGATCTTCTCGCCGGTGACCGCCTGGACCACGTCGGGTCCGGTGATGAACATCTGCGAGGTCTCGCGCACCATGAACACGAAGTCGGTGAGCGCCGGCGAATAGGCGGCACCCCCCGCGCACGGGCCCATGATGACGCTGATCTGCGGGATCACACCGGAGTTGCGGACGTTGCGCTGGAAGATGCCGCCGTATCCGGCGAGAGCGGTGACCCCCTCCTGGATGCGGGCGCCGGCCCCGTCGCACAGGCCGACGACGGGTGCCCCGGCCGCGGCGGCCATGTCCATGATCTTGTGGATCTTGGTGGCGTGTGCCTCGCCGAGCGCCCCGCCGAAGATCCGGAAGTCATGGGCGTAGACGAAGACCTCGCGGCCGTCGACCAGTCCCCAGCCGGTGATCACGCCATCGGAGTGCGGCCGCCTGGCCTCCATGCCGAAGCCGGTGGCCCGGTGCCTGCGCAGCCCCTCCACCTCGGTGAAGGTGCCCTTGTCGAAGAGGAGGCCGATGCGCTCACGGGCGGTCAGCTTGCCCTTGGCGTGCTGGGCCTCGGTGGCCTTGGGGCCGGGACCGCTCAGTACCGCTTCCCGGATCTCCACCAGGTCCGCGACACGGTCCGCGGCGGTCCTCACCGGCTTGTCGCCAGTGGGGTAGGGCGGCCCGGCGGGCGGCGGGGGCGCGGCGTCGGACGGGGCGGACGAACCCGTGGTCGCGTCCGCCTGCCGCTGTGCCGGAGGGGCTTCCTCGATGGTGGTCATGTGCGTCCTTCCACTGCGTACGTTGTGAGGTCGTCGGCGGTGGACCGCGGAGCCCTGCCGGACTCCCGCCGCTGTGCCGAGCGGCGCACCGCGTCCAGCAGGTCGGCCTGCCGGAGACAGACACGCGCGTCGGGCGGAGCGGCCGGGCCGGAGTCCGGGGCGGCCGCGGCCCGGCAGGCGGCCTCGAACGCCTCCACCGTCAGGGCGACCTGGTCGGCAGGCGGCAGCTCGATCCGCTCGGTGGTCCCGTGCCGCTCCAGGTGGATCACCGGACGGTGGCCGGACGGTGGGGTGAAGGCGCGGTCAAGGGTGATCCGGCCCTCGCTGCCCCACAGTTCGTACGCCGACCGGTAGGAGTGGTCCATGCCGAAGGTCAGTTGTGCGCTGACGCCGTGCTCGTCGCGCAGCAGTGCGGCGCCCGCGGTCTCCACGGTGCCGCCCGGGCCGGTGTGCAGGGTCGCGGCGACCGTGCGCAGCCGCTCGCCGAGGAAGTGGGCGGCTGCCCGAATGGGGTAGATGCCGATGTCCAGCAGTGCGCCGCCGCCGAGTCCGGGCGCGTGCCGGATGTCGCCGGCGGGCGGGAGGGGCACGGCGAACGCGGCACTGAAGGAGCGCAGCTCCCCGATCGCCCCGTCGGTGACCAGGGCGCGCACGGCCCGGTGCTGGGGGTGGTGGACGAACATGACGTTCTCCATCAGCGCGAGCGACCGCTGCCGCGCCAGCTCCAGCAGTTCGCGGGTGCGCGCCGGTTCACAGGTCAGCGGCTTCTCGGCGAGAACGTGCTTGCCGGCCAGCAGCGCCGCCTCCACCCATGTGGCGTGCAGCGCGGCGGGCAGTGGTACGTACACCGCGTCCACGTCGTCGAGGTCGAGCAGCGACGCGTAGCCGGTGACGGGGCGGCAGCCGTGACGGTTCGCGAGTTCCGCGGCCCGCGCCGCCTCGCGGCTCGCGACGGCGGCGACCTCGATGCCGTCGGCGGCCGCGAAGGCGGGCAGCATCCTGCGCCGGGCGATGTCCGCGCTCCCCAGTACCCCGATGCGCAGGGGGCGCCGGGTGGCGGACCCGGTGGGCTCAGTCATGGTCACCGAACTCCGCGGCGGCCAGGCAGGCGGCCAGGGTGCGAGCCTGGACGTTGACGGAGTGCCCCCGCTGGATGAACCGCGACAGCTGCCCGGCGGTCATCCAGCGGTAGCCGGGCGGCTCGTCCCGTGGCGCTTCCCCCTCGTCGGCCTCGATCAGCAGGTAGCGGCTGACCGCGTCGAGGAAGCGTCCGCCCTCCTCGGAGTGCAGCGCCTCGTAGCGGATGCGGGAGGCGTCGGCTCGCAGCACCAGGTCCAGGAAGGCGGGCCGGCCGGCTTCGGCCGGTCCCCCGTAGTTGTCCGGTGTGCACATGACGGTCGGCGACAGCTCGACGGCCTCCCGCAGTCCGCCCTCCGTCCTGGCGTGCACGAGCAGGTGCGGCACACCGTCGATGCGACGGGTCAGCATGGCCACCACGCCCTGCCCGCGCGGGCGGATCAGCGGCTGCGTCCAGTGCGTGACCTCGCGGCTGCCGGCCCGCACGGACGCGGCCACCACGTCGAAGTAGCGGCCGTCGGCGCGGTGGATGGTGTGCGCGTCGCGCTCCCAGTCCGGCAGCCCCGCGAGCGGCACCCGCTCGGTGCGGACACCGTGCCGGGAGCGCGTCCCGGTGAGCCAGAAGGCGAGTTCGGCGTCGGAGTGCAGCGCGGCGGACCGGGCTTCGGCGTCCGCCGCGGGCGCGCAGGACAGGACCGTGCGGGAGTCCATGTTCACCACGTTGTCCAGCCGCAGCAGCCGGGCGATCTGGCCGAAGGTGAGCCAGCGGAAGTCCTCGTGCGGCGGCACGTCGGCCGTGGTCTCCACGATCATGTTCCGGTTGTGCTTGCGGTGGAACCAGGAGCCGTGCTCGGACTGGAGCACGTCGGCCAGCACCCTCGCGCTCCCGGGCCGGGTGAAGTACTCGAGATACTTCACGTCCGCGCCGCCGTGCACCTTGGTGTAGTTGGAGCGGGTGGCCTGGACGGTGGGCGAGAGCTGGAGCAGGTTGGGGTTGCCCGGCTCCATCTTGGCCTGCATCAGGCAGTGCAGCACCCCGTCGAACTCCTTGACGAGGATCCCGAGGATGCCGATCTCCGGCTGCCGGATGATGGGCTGGTGCCAGCCGCCGCCACCCGCGTCCACGGTCACCCGCAGTCCCTCGACACTGAAGAAGCGCCCGCTGCGGTGTACGAGATTTCCCGTGCCCTCCTGGGTGCGCCAGCCCTCCAGCTCGGCGAAGGGGATGGTCCCGACCCGGAAGGGATGGGCCGCGCGCCGCTCGGCGAACCACTGGTCAAACTCCCGGAGGTCCATGACCGCGCCCTGTGCGGCTGCCGTCGAACGGGCGATCCGGGCAGACGGGGCAGCGTCGTACCGCGGCCTCAGCGCGCTGTCCGTCGCGAGTTTGGGTGACATGGGGATCGACTCCTCGAAGTCGTACGGACGCGTGGTCGTACGGGCGTGAAGCCGTACGGACGCCATCCGTACGGAGGTGGGAGGTACCCGGGGGGCCGGCGTACGAGGGGACGGGCGGCGCCGTCCGTGTGGTGCGGGCGTCGTCGGCCGCGGGTGGGGCCGCGCTCAGCGGCCGCCCGCCACGGTGAGCGACTCGCCGGTGATGTTCCCGTTCGCCGCGGAGCACAGAAACAGCACGGTTCTGGCCACGTCCTCGGGGTCGCTGAGCCGCCCCGTGGGCGTCGCGGCGATCTCCCGGGCGCGGACCGGCTCCGGCAGTCCCTTGAGCATGCGCTCGGTCACGGTCAGCCCGGGGCAGACCACGTTGACCAGGAGGCCGTCGCCGCCGAGGTCCCACATGAGGCTGCGGGCCAGGCCGTGCAGTCCGGCCTTGGCGGCTCCGTAGAACTCCTGGCCGCGATTGCCACCCAGGGCGTTGTGCGAGGAGATCAGCGCGATCCGGCCCCAGCCGCGCCCGCGCATCCCTGGCACGGCCTGCTGGACCGTGCGGATCACGGGTGCGAGGTTGCCGTCCACGACCGGCAGCCAGTCCTCCTCGGGTACGTTCTCGAAGGGGGTGCCGGGCGCCCGTCGCACGCCCCAGCGCACCGCGTTGGCCACCAGGACGTCCAGCGAGCCCCAGCGTTCCTCGACGGCGGCCACCACGCGCTTCGGCGAGGCGGGATCGTCCAGGGCGTACGGGACCGGGAAGGCCCGGTCCTGCCCGGCACCCAGCTCCTGGGCCAACTTCTCCGCCGCCACTTGGTCGTTGCGGTAGGAGACGGCGACTCTGGCGCCCTCCCGGGAGAAGGCGCGGGCCACTGCCCGGCCGATTCCGCTGGTCGCTCCTGTCACCAGCACGGTGCGTCCGCTCAGCCCGAGATCCATGTCCGATCCTTCATGTCCGTCGCGTTCTTCGGGTTCTTCGGGTTCTTCGGGCTCGCTCGTCCTCTTGACGGACAGGTCATCCGCGGGCCGCCACGAACTCCTTGATCGTGCCGATGACGTAGTCGAGCATTTCGTCGGTGAGGGCCGGATAGACACCGATCCAGAAGGTGTGCTCGGTGATGAGGTCGCTGTTCGTGAGGTCGCCGACGACGCGGTGCGGCTGGTCGGTATAGGCGGGCTGACGGGTGAGGTTGCCGGCGAAGAGGCGGCGGGTGCCGATCTTGCGGTCCTCCAGATGGGTGACGAGTTCGGCGCGGGTGAAGGGGGCGTCGGGACGAACGGTGAGGACGAATCCGAACCAGCTGGGGTCGCTGCCCGGGGTGGGCTCGGGCAGCAGCAGATGGGGCAGGCCGTCCAGGCCCTCCCGCAGTCGGCGCCAGTTGCGCTTGCGGGCGGCGGTGAACTCATCCAGCCGGGCCAGCTGGCTCAGGCCGAGGGCCGCCTGGAGGTCGGTCGCCTTCAGGTTGTAACCGACGTGGGAGAAGATGTACTTGTGGTCGTAGCCGTGCGGAAGGGTGCCCATCCGGTAGTCGAACCGCTTGAAGCAGGTGTTGTTCTTGCCGGGTTCGCACCAGCAGTCCCGGCCCCAGTCGCGCAGGGACTCCACGATCCGGGCGAGCCGGAGGTCGGAGGTCAGCACGCAGCCGCCCTCACCCATAGTGAGGTGGTGGGCCGGGTAGAAGCTGACGGTGGTCAGGTCGCCGAAGGTGCCCGTGACCCGGCCCTGGTAGGTGGTGCCGACCGCGTCGCAGTTGTCCTCGACGAAGTAGAGGTCGTGTGCGCGGGCGAGTTCGGCGATCTCCGCCGCCTCGAAGGGGTTGCCGAGGGCGTGGGCGATCATGATGGCGCGGGTCTTGGGCCCGATGGCCTGGGCCACGCGGTCCGCGGTGGTGTTGTAGGTACGCAGCTCCACATCGACGAAGACGGGTACGAGGCCGTTCTGGATGATGGGGTTGACCGTGGTGGGGAACCCGGCCGCGACGGTGACGACCTCGTCTCCGGGCCTGAGCCGCCGGTCGCCCAGAGTCGGGGAGGTCAGGGCGGTCAGAGCCAGGAGGTTGGCGGAGGAACCGGAGTTGGTCAGATGGGCCTTGCGACGCTTGAGGATCTTGGCGAAGCGGGTCTCGAAGGTGCGGGAGCTGGTGCCGGCCGCGATGCGCAGGTCGAGTGCGGCCTCCACCAGCGCGGCGCGGTCCCCGGCGTCCAGCGTCGCCCCGGAGGGCCAGATCTCCGTCACCCCTGGCTCGAAGGGCCGGGTGTCCGCGACGTCCTCATGGTACTTGCGGACCTGATCGAGAATGAGCGCCTTGTCCCCACGCATCCCTGCCTCCTTCAACATCGGCCTCGGCCCATCCCCGCACCTGTGGCGAGCACTGGTCAGTACGCTCCGAGGCTGCGCCACCCACCTCGAATCGGGCTCGACACAAGATGGACACCGAACGGACCGGGCGCCCGAGCGGCGTTCGAGCGGCGGCGCCTAACGTGCGCGCGATGGACATCCATGACACGGCCGTGCCCGACGCCTACCGGATCGTGCCGCGTACCCTCACCGACGACCGTGGCAGCTTCCACGAAGCTTTCCGGTACGAGGAGTTGGCGCGTGCGACGGGGCATGTGCTGCTCCCCAGACAGGTCAACCTCTCCTCGTCCAGGCGCGACACGGTCCGCGGCCTGCACTCCGTGCTGCTGCCGCCGGGGCAGGCGAAGTACGTCGCATGTGTGCGCGGCGCGGTGCGTGACTTCGTCGCCGACGTGCGGCTGGGTTCGCCCGCCTTCGGCGCGCACACCACGGCGGTGCTCGACGCGCGCGAAGGAACCGGCATGTTCGTGGCCGAGGGGCTGGCCCACGGATTCGTGGCGCTGACCGACGACGCGTGCGTGAGCTACCTCTGCTCCACCGAGTACGTGCCCGGCACCCAGGTGGACATCTTCCCCTTCGATCCGGAACTCGGCCTGCCCTGGCATCTGGGGCTGGCCGGGGACCCGCTGTTGTCGGAGAAGGACGCGGCGGCTCCCTCGCTCGCCGGTGCCGCCGATCAGGGGCTGCTCGCCACGTACGACGAGTGCCTGCGCCACTACGCGGACCGGCGGCGGGCGGCACGCCGGGAACATCCGCCACTCCGGTCCGGCGACGGGACGGCCGCCCGGCCGCCCCGCGACACGCCGGCCGGGCGCGGGGCGGACCGGCCTTAGGGCCTGTCGTCCGGACCTCGCCGGGCTCCCGGCGCTGCCCCCGGCTTCACCGGGAGCGCCCCCAGGGCACCGCACTCCCCCGGATATCGTCCGGGGGAGTCGTCGTCGGTCGCCGCTTCCCCCGATGTCCCGGCTCCGCTCGGCCAGGGGACCCCGACACAGGGACTCTCCCCCAGCCTCCGGCCGGGATGTGCTCCCTCCTCCACCTCGCATGGTCTCCCCTCGGCTCTGATGGCCCCGGGGACGGCCCGACGCACTTCAGCACCGGACACCGCTCATCGATCCGGCCTGGTCCGAACGAAAGCCCCTGGGTGAGCTGTCCCGCCGGACGGGTCACCGGCCTGCCCGCACAGCGCGGCCGGCCACGGCCGAGGCGGCGAGCCGGGGAAGGCCGGCGGCCACCCGGGACGGGGCGGGCAGGGACCGGATCTCGTCGCGCAGTGCCGCCGCCGCGTCCCGCACGGGGCCGCCCAGCAGTTCCAGGACCGTGTCCCGCACCCGGACAGCGGCCTCGGCGTCGTCCGCGAGATCACCGCCGGGCAGGTGCCGGCCCGCGCCCACGGCGCGCAGCCGCTCACCGGTGAGCATCTGCTCGGGGCGTGGTGACACCACGAGCTGGGGCACTCCGGCGGCCGCCGCGGTCATGGTCGTACCACCGCTGCCCTGGTGCACGACGGCCACACAGGTGGGAAGCAGCAGATGCGCCACGGACGCGTCTGTCACGCCGACTCCGTCGGGGAGCCGGGTCAGTGCGGCACGCTGGGCGGGCCCGAGGGCCAGCACCACTTCCACGCCGTCGGCAGCCAGCAGACCGGCCGCGGCCAGCAGCGGATGGAGGCGGCCCCCGGGCCCGCCGGCCGGGTGTGCGCCGGCCTCCCAGGTGACGCACACCCGGGGCCGCGCGGGCGTACCGAGCAGCCCGGCAGGCAGTCGGCCGGGACCGCTGTACGGCACATGCCGCACCGGCAGCCGGCGTTCGGAGGTGGGCAGCCGGAGCATCGGCGGGCACGGGTCGAGCCAGCCGACGGGGGCGTGCGCGGGGTCCGCGCCGTGGCGTTCGAACAGTTCACGGTAGCGGGGCAGCGGGCTGCCACCCGGACCGCCGTGCTCCAGCCGGAGGACCGCCGCGGTGCCCCACAGGTGGGCGGCCAGCGGAACTCCCAGCAGCTGGGACACGACGGTGCCCGCGTAGGTGGAGCCGTCCGCGACGATCAGGTCGGGGTGCCAGGTGCGGGCGAAGTCCAGCAGCCCGGGCACCATGTCTTCCGCGATCCGTACCTGCCGGTCGACCAGCGACGTCAGCAACCGCTGTCGTTCCTCCCCCAGTTCGCCAAGTCGCAGTGGCCAGTCGGCGGGCCAGCCGCGCAGCGGGGCGCGCGGCCCGGGGCCACCCGTCGTGAGGGGCGCGGCGGGGGGCTCGGCGGCGACGGGCACCGCGGTCAGCCCGGCGGCGCCGACCGCGGGGACGCAGTGGGACGGTACGGCGACCAGTACCTCGTGTCCCGCGGCCCGGCAGGCCCAGGCGAGCGGAACCATCGGATAGAGGTGCGCGGACGCGGACCAGGTGGTGAAGAGAATGCGCACGGTGCTCCTTCGGGGGTCGACGTGGCGCGCGGCTCACTCCACGGAGTGGCTGGCTCCCTGGGACAGGTCCCGCCCCGCGCCCTCGTCCAGCCAGGCCATCAGTGCGCGGCGGCGCTCACCCGCACGGTCCCCGGCGAGGGTTTCGGGGCGGGCCACGGCGAGGTGTCCGGCGGTGACACGTACACCGTCCGCCTCCTGGGCCAGCCGCCACGAGCGCCGGTACAGTGCGAACTCACCGGGCGCGTCGAGGTGTTTGACGACAAGGGTGTGCGGCGGCCGGCCGATGCGGACGATGCGGCCGCTGTGCGTGGTGCCGTCGGGATGCTCCATGACCGCGGTGCCGAACCCGGCGGTCTCCCCGGTGGCGGGTCCGTCCTGGCCGAGGGCCGCGGCCAGCCGTGCGTGGATCTCCTCGACGGTGCCGGGCAGCAGCGCGCTCCGGTCGGCGCGAAGCACCAGCGGCCCGTCCTGTTCGCGGCCCTCGACGGCCGCCTTGAGGGTGCGCATCTGGAGAGCGCCGTGCCGGTCCAGCTCTCCGGCGGTGACGGCCGGGTCCTGATCGGTGGTGAACCAGTGGTGCGACTCGACACGGCAGCCGCCGTTCTCCAGGGGGATGAACAGCCACTCGCCGCCGAGCCCGCGGATCGCGCCGACGCTGCCCTGCTGCTCGAAGACCATGCGCAGCGTGTCGTCGTGCAGGGTGCGCCGGGACTGCCAGATCCGCAGTCCGCCCTCGGGCCCGGGGCGCACCGCCCAGAACCTGGACAGGTCCCCGGTGCCGCGCATCTCGACGATCTCGGTGTGCACGATCCACGGGTACAGCAGTGGCCAGCCGGCAACGTCGGTGAGTGTGCGATAGACCAGTTCGGCGGGCGCGTCGATGGTGATCCGGGCCTCGGTGCGGTGGATCTCCTCCGCCGCGGAGCCCGTCCGCCGTGCGGCCTGGGTCGTGGTCTCGGTCATGGTGCTCCTAGCGAAGTCGGGCAGCGGGTTTCAGGAGGTGGCGCGGGCTTCCAGGTAGCCGACCAGCTCGCCGGGCAGCGGCATGGCCTCGATCTCCTGGCGGACCTGCTGGGCACGCTCGGCGTACCGGGGCTCGCCCAGCACGCCCTCGATCGCGGTACGCAGCGCGCCGGGGATGGGCTGCCGGTCGGGCGCCACGGTGATCCCGGCCTCGGCCTGCTCGACCAGCCGGCCCCACAGCCACTGGGTGGACTCGGCGTTGTCGGGCACCGTGATCTGCGGCACGCCGTGGGCGAAGCCCGTCATGCCGGTGCCGGCACCGCCATGGTGGACGAGCAGGTCGCAGGTGGGCATCAGGGCGTCCAGTGGTACCCAGCCGGTGGTGCGGACGTTGGCGGGCAGGGGGCCTCCGGCGTCCTTGGCGCCGGCGACGGCGATGACGACCTCGGCGTCCAGGTCGGCGACCTCGTCCAGGAGTTGCCGGCGGCGGTCGGCGAAGTTGCTGGTGGTGATGCCGCCGGACAAGAGCACCCGGGCTCGGCCGGAGCGGTCGAGCAGCCAGCCGGGAACCTCACCCGGGCCGTTGTAGGGGAGATAGCGCATGGGGACGCGGGGAACGCGGCTGGGGCGGCGCAGCGCGGGCGGGCAGGTGTCGATCCAGGTGTCGGTGCCGATCCGGGGCTCGACACCGAATCGTTCGAACACGCGAATGTAGGCGGGCGGCACCTCCTTCTCGTCCAGGAAGTAGATGCCGACCGGCTGGCACCAGTTGTAGCCCACCGCGGGGACTCCGGCCGCCGCGGCGGCGACCAGGCCCACGACCGCACCGATGTCGTACACGACCAGGTCGGGGTGCCAGGCACGGGCGAAGCCGACCAGATCGTCGGCGAGCGAGTCGGCGAGCCCGACGAGTTGGGACGCCCAGCTCAGGCGGCGGTCCTCGGGCCAGGGCAGCGGACCCAGCGGCCAGTCCGCGGGGACTCGTTCGGGGCGCTCGGAGCTGTCCGGGAGGCGCCACGAGGCGAAGGCGTCACCGGCCGCGTGGTGGCCGATGGGTACGGCTGTCAGGCCGGCGGCCTTGACGCGGTCGACGGACTGCGGCCGGGCCGCGACCCGTACGTCGTGGCCGGCCAGCCGGGTGGCCCAGGCCAGGGGGACGGCCCAGGGGACGTGGCTTGCCCCGTGGGCGACAAAGAGGACGCGCATACTGTCTTCACCTGCCTGAGGTCGGGGGACGTGGGGGACGTGCGTTCCGGGAGGCGTCGGCGGTCGGTGAGCCGGGCGTCGGTCAGTCGCGGGCCCGGCCGGGCAGTGCGAGCCCGGGGAGGAGCGTGAGCGCGCTGATGCCCAGAGCCCACCAGAAGGTCGTGCCGAAAGCGTCGGCCAGGCTCCCGCCGTGGCCGCCGGTGTGGTGCTGGAGCACGATGACGAGGGTGGCGGTGCCGAGCGAGCCGCCGATGCGGTGCACGACGTTGTTGATGCCGGCGGCCTGCGGCATCTGGTGCGGTGCGACGCTCTGGAAGACGGCGGTGATCATCGGGGACATGGCCCCGCCCAGACCCAGTCCGCGGACGAACAGCGCCGTGCTGAGGAGGAGTTCACCGGGCTCCTCGCCGACCTGGGTGTACGCCAGGGTGCCGGCCATGGCCAGGGCGATGCCCACCAGCATGACGGTGCGCAGACCGAGTCGGCTGGTGATCCTGCCCGCGAAGAACATGGCGACCGCGATGCCGAGATCCTGCGGGATCAGCAGCAGTCCCGCGTGCAGCGCGTCCTGACCGCGGGCCTGCTGGTAGTACAGCGGCAGCATGAACATCGAGCTGAACAGGGCGGCACCGACCAGGAACGAGGTGAGGATCGCGTGGGAGAAGGCACGCCGGCCGAACAGCCGGAGATCCAGTACGGGTGTGGAGCCGGGGCGCAGCGCGTGGACCGCGTAGGCGATCAGCAGCAGCGCGCCGACGGCGACGGGGGCGTGCACGACGGTGTCGGCGAAGCCGTGGCCGTTGCCGGTCTCGGAGAATCCGTAGATGATCGCGGCGAGTCCGGGTGAGATCAGTGCCAGCCCGAGCACGTCGAGCCTCTGGCCTCCCTCGGGGGTGCTGCTGGGCAGCACCCGGGCGGCCAGCAGCAGGGTGAGCGCACCGAGCGGAATGTTGATGTAGAAGATCCACTGCCAGCTGAGCAGACCGATGAGGACGCCGCCGACGACCGGGCCCAGTGCGGGCGCGAAGGTCAGCGGAATGATCAGCAGGCTCATCACCCGGCCGATGCGCTTGGGCCCGGCGGCCTGGGCGATCATCGACTGGCCGACGGGCTGGATGAGGCCGCCGCCGATGCCCTGAAGCACGCGGAAGACGATCAGCGAGGCGGCAGACCAGGCGAGGCCGCACAGCGCGGAGCCGAGGACGAAGCAGGCGACCGAGGTCATCCAGACGCGCTTGGCGCCAAAGCGGTTGGTGGCCCAGCCGCTGATGGGGGCGACCAGCGCGAATGCCAGCAGGTAGCCCGTGCTGATCCACTGCACCGTGGCCAGCGAGCTGCCGAAGTCGCTGCGGATGGCCTCGATTCCGACGTTGACGACGGTGGAGTCGAGCACGGCGAGGATCGTGCCGAGCACCAGGACGCTGCCGAGTTTGAGGACGGCGGGTTCGAGACGATCGCTCGGCCGATCCGCCGTGGCACGCACGGTCGTGGACATGACTGTCTTCCCTTGAGTCGGTCGGAAGGGGGAGCCGCTGGAGGAGGAGTGAAGCGGAAATGGGAGCTGCGGCCCGCCGGGGGATCGCGGGCCGCAGCAGTCGGGGGGCGGCGGGGCCGCCGGGCAGGTGCGCGGGTCGGGGCGCCGGAGCCCGCCCTGTCGGCGGGGCCGCCGGACGCGAGCGTGGGTCAGGGGACGAGGACGACCCGGCCCAGCTGCACACGTTCCTCCATCAGCTGATGGGCCTTGGCGGCCTCCTCCAGCGGCAGCTCGGCATGGACGACGGGCCGTACCGCACCGCTGAGCACCATCTCGCACACCTCTTCCACGATCCGGTCGAAGTTGTCGACCTGGCCGTCCATGACACCCATGGAGAAGTGCGTGACGTACTTCCCCGCCAGGTCCTCCAGCGGGATCTTGGGCAGTTCCAGGCCGCCGCCGGCCGAGCCGTAGAAGACCAGCCGGCCGAACGGCTTGAGCAGGCCGATGCTCTGGGGAGTGATGTCGGCCCCGACGCTGTCGAGGACGATGTCGACCCCGGTACCGCCGGTGGCCGCGCGGACCTCCTCGGCCCAGCCCTCGCGGCTGTAGTCGACGGCGTGGTCGGCGCCGAGTTCCTTGGCGAAGGCCAGTTTGGCGGGGTCCTTGGCGGTGGCGATCACGGTGCCGGCGCCCAGCGCCTTCACCATCTGGATCACGAGGTGGCCGATCGCCCCGGCCGCGGCGTGCACCAGGACGCTCTCGCCCTTCTTCAGGTACGCGGCCTGGATGACCTCAAGGCCGACCTGGGCGGGCGAGCTGACCATGGTGGCCTGGGCGGCGTCCATCTCCGCGGGGATGCGGACCAGGTCCTTCACACGCGCCAGCGAGTACTCGGCGAAGGCGTCCTTGAAGATGACGCTGGCAACCCGCTCACCGACCTGCCATCCCTCGACCCCGGGGCCGAGGGCGTCGATGAAGCCGACGGCGTCGCCACCGGGGCTGGCGGGCAGCTTGAGACGCTTCCCGTAGTAGAACTGCCCGGCGCGCTCCTGGATCCCGGCGAAGTTGACACCGACGGCCTCGGCCCGGATCAGCACCTGGCCGGGGCCGGGCTCGGGCTTGGCGACCTCGTCGACCTGCAGTACCTCCGGCGTTCCGTGCTGGTGGTAGCGGACGATGCGCATGGGTCTCTCTTTCTGTAGCTCCAGGGACCGCGGCTGCCGGCTCCCGCGTGGGGGCTCCCGGGCCCGGCCGCGGGCCCGGGGGGCACGCGGCGGCTGGGGGAACCGCGCCGCTCGGCGCGGTGTCGGTGCGGTCAGCCTCGCGCGCGTCCCTGGAGCGCGGGCCGAGCGTCAGTGGACCGGCCGGGCGCCGCCGGTCTCACGCCTCGGGGACGACACCCGCGAACAGGTCGTCCTCGGGCAGTTCGGCACTCACATGGCTGCGCGCGAGGTGGTAGTCCTCGGTCGGCCAGGCCTGCTGTTCGATCTCCAGGGGGCAGGAGCGTTCGGGTCCGTTGGGGTTGACCTGGGTCTCGTGGGCGAGCAGCGCCCGCAGCCGGGTGGGGAACCACTCGGCACACTCCACCCGCGAGGTGATCTCCCACTTCTCCTCGACGCCTTCGAGTTCCTTGAGCACCTCGCCGTGCGGCGAGTCCAGGCCGGCGGCCGTCATGGCCTCGTAGATGGCCTTGAAGTACGCCTTGCTGAAGGCGCGCGTGTAGTAGAGCTTGAGCGGCTGCCAGGGCTGTCCGGTGCCGGGGTAACGGTCCGGGTCGGCGGCGGCGTTGAACGCCTCCATGGTGACCTGGTGGGTCTTGACGTGGTCGGGGTGCGGGTAACCGCCGTTCTCGTCATAGGTGACAACGACGTGCGGGCGGAAGGCGCGCATCGCGGCGACCAGCGGCCGGGAGGCGGTCTCCAGAGGCTGGACGGCGAAGCAGTCCGCGGGCAGCGGCTCGCCGGCGGCGGGCAGTCCGGAATCGGTGAAGCCAAGGAACTCCTGTCGCACACCCAGGATTTCGCGGGCCCGTTCCATCTCCAGACGGCGCAGCCGGGGCAGGTCGGCCCATACCTCGGGGCGGTCCATGGCCGGATTGAGGACATCTCCGCGCTCTCCGCCGGTCATGGTGGCGACCAGGACGTCGGCGCCCTCGGCCTGGTAGCGGGCCAGGGTCGCCGCCCCCTTGCTCGACTCGTCGTCGGGGTGGGCGTGCACGGCCATCAGACGCAGGCCGGCGCGGGAGTGTGAGGTGGACTTGATCATGCGGTGTCTCCTGTACGGCTGAGTTCCGGTGGTGGGGGAAGGGCGCGCGACGGGCGGACGCGGCGGGGGTGACGCGCCGGCGCGTTCACCCCTTGCCGGGGGCGTGCCTGGGGTAGAGAGCGGCGGGCAGGAGGGTCAGAGCGCCGAACGCCAGCACCCACTGGAAGGTGCGGGCATAGGCATCCGCGGCGCCCGAGCCGTGCGCCTCGGCCTGAGCGAGGGCGCTCTGGAGGATGACGGCGAGCACGGCAGTGCCCACCGAGCCGCCGACGCGGTTGAGGACGGTGCGGGCGCTGGTCGCGGCCGGGGCCTGGCCGCGGTGGACCGAGGTGTAGGTCGCGGCAACATTGGGCGGGACCACCGCCCCGAGGCCGACACCGCGGACGAACAGAGCCGCCGCGAGCAGGAGTTCCCCGGGGCCATCGGTGGCCAGGGCGAAGGGAAGGGTGCCCAGAATGGTGAGCGCGATGCCCACGAGGACGGTGTTGCGCGGCCCGTACCGGTCGGTGAGCCTGCCCGCGAGCGGGGTGACCAGCGCGCTGCCTAGCGCCTGGGGGGCGAGCATCAGCCCGGCCTGCAGTGCGCTGACACCCTTGACCTGCATGAAATACAGCGGGAGCAGCAGCATGGACGAGTACAGGGCCGCACCCAGCAGGAAGGTGTTGATGCCGGCCAGCGCGAAGCCGCGGCCCGCGAACAGCCGCAGGTCGAGCAGTGGCGTACGCGTGGTGCGCAGCGCGTGCAGAACGTATCCGGCCAGGAAGACGACGCCGACAGCCAGGGCCACGGCCTGGGTGAGGGCGGAAGCACCCTCCTGTCCGTACTGGGCCAGGCCGTAGACCAGCGCGGCGAGTCCGGTGGGCAGCAGAGTCAGGCCTATGCCGTCGGGCCGTACGGAGGTGTCGCGTTCTCCGCCGTCCGCCGGGACGACTCGGGCCGCGAGGGCGAGCGCGATCAGCCCGACGGGGACGTTGACGAGGAACAGCCAGCGCCAGCCCGCCCACTGGACGAGGACGCCGCCGAGGACGGGGCCGAGGATCGGCGCGACGGAGACGGGCACGGTGATGATGCCGACCAACCGTCCGATGCGCCGGGGGCCCGCGTGCCGGGCGACCAGCGCCTGGCCGACAGGCTGCATGAGTCCGCCGCCGACACCCTGGAGCAGCCGGAAGGCGATCAGGGAGCCACCGGACCAGGCCAGACCGCTGAGCGCGGAGGCGGTGATGAACAGGGCGACCGCGGCGAGCCAGACGCGTTTGCCTCCGTACCTCTTCTGGAGCCAGCCGGAGAGCGGGGCGACGAAGGCGACCGTGAGCAGGTATCCGGCACTCACCCACTGCACGGTCGCCATGGAGGTGTCCAGGCTGTCGGCCATCGGGCCGAGGCCGACGTTGACGATCGTCGCGTCGAGCTGGGCGAGCACGGCGCCCAGGATCAGCACCGAGCCGAGCCTGATCAGGGCCGGGTCGAGGGGCTCGGGGCGCGGACGGGACGGTGTGTCGCGGCGGGCGACCGTGGGGTCCAAGATGCCTCCCTGTACGGCGCGGATCTCTTGACGGGCATAAATTTAGGCTGCGCCAAAATTTTTGTCAAACCAATCTTTATGTTGGCCAAATCCTATGGGTACGATGGAGGCATGACCGAGGTGACAGCGACCCCGGCGGCCGCTCCCGAAGAGGGCCGACGCGGGCGCAAGAAGCGCGAGACCCGCGAACGGCTGGCCCATGTCGCGACGCTGATGTTCATCGAGCGCGGCTTCGAGAACGTGACGATCACGGAGATCGCCGAGGCCGCCGATGTCTCCAAGATGACCGTCAGCAACTACTTCCCCCTCAAGGAGGACCTCGTCTTCGACGCCTACGAGGGGGTCGTGGACAGCCTCGCCCGAGTGGTGCGCGAACGCGCCGTGGGTGAGTCCGCGCTGCAGGCCCTGCACCGGGTCTTCGTCTCCTCCCTCGACCGGCAGCACCCGGTCAACGGCCGCTGCACACCCGGCTTCGCCCGGCTCGTGTACGACAGTCCGCGGCTGCGCGCCCGCGAGCGCGAGCTCGACGAGCAGCGCGAGGCGGCACTCTCCGAGGCCCTGGCGGACGCGACCGGGGCCGGACCGGAGGATCCCGTTCCCCACTTGAGCGCGGCTCAACTCGCGGCCGCCCACCGCGCGCTGTGCCGCCGCGTGCGGGCCCTGTGCCGCGCCGCGACGCCGGTGGTCCGGCTGCGCGAGGAGCTGACCGGCCTGGCCGGCACGGCCTTCGCCTTGCTGGAGCCGTCCTTCGGCGACTACTGCGTGCGGGAGCGGTAACCCCGGGCCGGTGCCGGGTGCGCGGCGGTCGAGCGGGACTCGACCGCCGCACGGCAGGCTCGCCGCCACAAGCGCCTGCCGGACGTACCGGCGGCCGGCACGAGAGGAGTGGGCGTTGTCCGCGACGACCGCCACGACACAGCCCGGCAGCACGCCGGCTCACCCGGCCGGGGCATCCATCCCCGCGCCGGGCAACAACCTCACCGGATTCACCCTCACCCATGACCTGATCCGCCGGGTGATCCCGGAGCTGGGACGGCGGCTGGCGGGCGCGGCGGCGACCGGCACTCTGGACACGGCCGCTGTGCGGGGCCTGACGACCTGGTGGCAGATGTTCACCACCATCCTCGATGGACACCACACCAGCGAGGACTCGCACGTGTGGCCGGTTGTCCTGGCCGCCGAGCCGGGCCTGACCGGCGTCGCGCGCACCTTGGAGGAACAGCACGCGTCGCTCGACGACCACCTCGCCGGTATCGACGAGGGCCTGCGCCAACTGGCCACCGGACAGGGCGAGCGCGAGGTCGTCCTCACCGGCCTGCTCGCCCGGATCGCCGAGTTCGACGCGCTGATGCACGACCATCTCGGCCTGGAGGAGCGCACGATGGTGCCGGTCCTGCGCGAGAAGGTGACCGCCGGGGCCTACCGGGCGATGCTCGCCTCCCTCGCCTCTGGGCACGACCCCATGGACTTCGTGCCGACGATGCCGCTGCTGCTGGAGCGGGCCGCTCCCGAGGCCAGGACGTTCATGCTCGGCGGCATGCCGCCCGAGCTGCGGTCCCGGTACGAGGCCGAGTTCGAGCCGGGCTACCGGACGCTGGTGGCCGCGTTGCCCGCGGCCTGACCCACGCCCGGGCGCGTCTCCCCCGCAGCTCTCCGACAGGAAACGGTACATCTGGCATGAGACTTCTGGTGATCGGCGGAACGGTCTTCCTGGGCAGGGCCTTCGTGGCCGACGCCCTCGCCCGCGGCTGGGAGGTCACCACGTTCCATCGCGGTCGCTCCGGTGCCGACCTGCCCGGCGTCGAGTCGGTCCGGGGGGACCGCGAGAACGAGACCGACCTCGCGCGGCTGGCCGCCGCCGGGCCCTGGGACGCGGTGGTCGATGTGTGCGGCTACGTGCCGCGCACGGTCGGCGCCCTGGCCCGGGCGCTGAGTCCGCAGGCCGGTGCGTATCTGTACGTGTCCTCCATCAACGCCCTGCGACCCTGGCCCGCGGCCCCCGTGGATGAGACCTCGCCGCGCTTCGAGTGCTCCCCGGACGCCGGGCCCGGCGACGGTCGGTATCCCGCGCTGAAGGCGGGCTGCGAACGCGCCGTCGAGCGGGACTTCGACGGCAGGGTGCTGGTGCTGCGCCCAGGTGTGGTCATCGGCCCCGGTGACCGCATGCGGCGCATCCCGTACTGGCTGCGGCGGGCCGCGCAAGGCGGGCGGATGCTCGCCGCCGGCAGCCCCCACCGCACGATGCAGCTGATCGACGCCCGGGACCTCGCGGCCTTCGGCCTCGACCGGATCGCGGCCGGCGGCTCGGGCACGTATCTGACCACCGGCGAACCCGCCAACGCCACCTGGGGTGAACTCATTGAGCATGCAGTCGAGTTGGCGGGCGCGGGCACCGAGCCGGTGTGGGTGGAGGACGCGTTCCTCGCCGCTCGGCAGGTCCCGCCGTTCGTGACCGTGCCGTTGTGGGCGCCGCCCGTGGAAGAGCTCGCCGCGGTCTGGGACTTCTCCTCGGAGAAGGCGCTGGCGGACGGGCTGCGCTGTCGCCCCTTCGCCGAGTCCGTGCGCGACACCTGGACCTGGATGACGGAACAGGGCGGCATGGAGGAGGCGTTCGCCGAGTACCGCTACCCGGACCAGACGCTGACCCGCGAGCGGGAGGCAGAGATCCTGGCGGCCTGGGACGCGCGCGAGTCCGGCTGACCCCCGGACGAACCGCGGGGCCGCCGTGGGGCGCCGGCCGGGATCGCCCGGCCGGCGCCCCACGGCGTTCGGCCGGGTCAGCCGCCGCCCGGCAGGGACGGCCACGGCAGCGCGAGGACGCGGGCCAGCACCCCGGGCAGCTCACGCGCGGACTCCGCGTCCCACAGGGGAACCCGCCAGGCGATGAAGCCGTCCGGCCGCACCAGCACCGCTCCCCCGTCACCGACGCCGTGCGCGGCCGCCCACCGCCCGGACGGGTCGGCCAGCTCCCGGCCGACCCGCAGTACCTTCAGCCATTCATGATCCGCCCCCGGCCCGTCCGGTGTCGCGCCGGGGCCGAGAACCAGGGTGAAGTGCGGCCCGTACACATCGATGCTGGAGCACGCGCGGCCATCCCGCTCCAGGTCCAGGTGGGGGGCCCGGGTACCCGGCCGGCCCGACTCCCCGGGTCCGGCGTCCGCGAGCACCGCGTCCGACTCGTACCGGTAGCCGAGGCCCAGTGCGATCCGGCCGACCCGGGCGGCCGCGTCGCCACCACCGGCGCCCGCCCGCTCCTCCTGGAGGCGGGTGGACAGCGCGCAGGTCAGCTCGGCCACGGGGCGGCGCTCGGGCTCGTAGGTGTCCAGGAGCCCTGCCCCGGCCCGGCCCCCGAGGACCGCGGCCAGCTTCCAGGCCAGGTTGTGCACGTCCTGGATACCGGTGTTGGCGCCGAGCCCGCCCGACGGCGGCATCACATGGACCGCGTCCCCGGCCAGCAGGACACGGTCGCGCCGGTACTCGTCGGCGACCCAGGAGGCCAGTTCCCAGGTGTGCACGCCACGGCCGGCACCCGGGACCGCGGGCAGCACCCGCACGTCGAGGTCCTGGTCGCCGACCGCCGCCCGGACGGCCGCCACACAGCGCTCAGGAGTGAAGTCCTCAGGCCCTTCACCGCTTTCGGGGTCGTAGGGCACCATCAGCACCCAGCGGTCACCGCGGTCCAGCCGGGCCAGCAGCGTACCGGGCACCGGCCGGGCCAGATAGCCGAGGCCGACGGGGCGGCCGCGCAGCGCGGCGCCGAGGTCCGCCTCGAAAGCGATGTTGACGACGCGCGCCAGGCGTTTGCCACGGGTGGCGATACCGAGCGCGGCCCGCAGCGGGGAGCGGTGGCCGTCCGCCGCGATCAGATGGCGTGCCCGTACGGTGTACCGGTGGCCGGTCGTACGGTCGGTGACGGCGGCGGTGACACCGTCGGCGTCCTGGGTGATCTGGCCCAGCTCGGTGTGGAACCGCACGTCCGCGCCCAGTTCCCCGGCGCGGGCGCGCACCAGCGGCTCGACGGTGCTCTGTTCGACCAGGGCCGGCGAGCAGGGACTGGCCCAGCCGACCGACTCGCCGGGCGGCCTGCTGCCGCGGTACTCCTCGGGCCCGGTCAGGGTGGCGGCCCGGACGACGTCGGTGGCCTCCAGGAACACCGAGGGCGGGGCGGAGCGCACCGCCTCCTCCAGACCGTGCCCGCGGTACAGCTCCATCGTGCGCGGGCTGAGGACCCTGGCCTTGGCCAGCATGGATGTACCCGGATGGCGCTCCACCAGCAGTACGGGCACGCCGTGGCGGCGCAGGAACACCGCCGCCGACAGGCCGACGATGCCGCCACCCGCGATCAGTACCGCGGTGTTCTCCTCGCTCATCAACTCCCCTTCCTCGAACGGGGTCCGCTGGTTCCGTCGGCAATACGGCCCCCGGACAGCGATTCCCGGTGGCGGCCAGCATGCGGAGCGGGCATCGGGTGGCGCTCGAAGGCGGCCGGAACGCGAGCGGCGCCGGCCCGGGCATCGGACGGCGCTCCGGCGGGACTACAGCGCGGCCGGAGATGCTCCTCCCCGGGTCCGCCGTGGACCGGCCGGGCCGAACACCGAGACCCTGGAGGACGAAGTGGACCACATGAATGGCGCGGACAGTATGGACGCCGACACGTCGAGCACGGCGGCACCGGCCCTGCCCGGCGCGGATTCGCCCGCCGCTCTGCTGGCCCTCGGTCTGTTGCTGGAGCGGCCGATGACACCGGACGAGCTGGCGCGGACCGCGGCCGAGCGGGCCACGGACAGCACCCTGGAAGGTCTGCTCGCGCCGGAGCCCCAGGAGTTCGCCGCGGTGGCGGGCGCGCTGGGTGCCGCGGGCCTGACCGAGGCCGTGGCGCGCGCGGACGGCACCGCCCACGCGCTGACCGACCGGGGCCGGGCGGAGTTCGCCCGGCGCGTCGTCGCGCGGTTGGCCACTCCCGACCGGCGGCCGCCCGCCTTCCTGACAGCGGTCGGGTATCTGGGCGCGCTCGACCCCGAGCGCGCCACCGCGGCGCTGCGGGAGCGCGTGGAACGGCTGCGTGAGCGGGCCAGGAGGACCGAGCGGGCACTGGCCGCGGGCGCCGGCGTCCCCCGGCTGTTCCTGATCGAGAACGAGTACGCGCTGGGCATGTGCCGGGCCGAACTGGCCTGGGTCGAGGAGGTGCTGGCCGAGATCGGCGCCGGGACGCTCTCCTGGCCCAGGGTCCGGGTCACGGAGAACGGCTGGGAGTGGGAGCCGGCGGAGGACATCGCGGGCCGCTGACCGCGCCGCTCGTCCGCCCGCCTGCTCCTCTGTCCCTCAAGTCGCCCTCAGGCACGGCTCTCTAGCGTCGGCGGCATGACTGAACTCTCTCTCAAGGGCAAGACCGCGCTGGTCACCGGTGCCAGCCGCGGTATCGGCGCGGCGATCGCCGCCGAGCTGGCCCGCCGCGGCGCCGCGGTCGCCGTGAACTACCTCACCTCCGACGAGGCCGCGCAGAAGGTCGTCGCGGGCATCGAGGAGCACGGCGGCCGCGCCATCACCGCACAGGCTGATATCTCCGACGGCGAGAGCACCAAAGCCATGATCACCCGGGTCGAGCAGCAGCTCGGCCCGATCGACGTGCTCGTCCTCAACTCCAGCGGCTACCGCGACGTGCTGCGCGGCCCGGCCCTGGGCCACCCGGTCGAGGCGCTGGTCGACAAGATGGCCACCCAGGCCCGTGCCACCCTCGGCCCGGCCTACGCGGTGCTGCCCGGCATGATCGAGCGCGAGCAGGGCACCGTCATCCTCATTTCGGACAGCTTCTCGCGCCAGGCCGCGGCCGGCGCCATCGGCCACGCGGTGGCCAAGGCTCCGATGGAGGCCGCGATGAAGCACCTGGCGATCGAGCTGGGTCCGAAGAACATCCGCTTCAACACGGTCATCCCGGGCGCCACTCGCAGCGAGAATCTGATGAAGAAGTGGAACGCCAAGGACGAATGGGGCCGCACCCTCGCCTCCGTCGTCGACCAGACGCCGCTGCGCCGCATCGGCGAGCCGGAGGACGTGGCCCGCGCCGTCGCCGTCCTCGCAGGGGACGAACTCTCCTATGTGACTGGCGCGTTTCTGCCGGTCAGCGGCGGCCACCTCATCATCTGACCTAACGTGTTCCGTCTCCCGCCGACGGGTCCTTGATCCGCCTTCCCGTGCCGTCAGGCCGTCCGCACCTGTCCGCGGGCGGCCTGACGGCACGCCCGCTGCCGGGCGCCGCGCGGCACCCCGGCCCCCAAGCTCCATGAGACGCATGGAAATCGAATGAAGGAAACACCGATGAAATCTCTGCCGTCTGCCGACCGCACCGGGCCGGCGCCCGGCCGGACCGTGGCGGTGGTGGCATGTGCCGCCCAGTTCATGGTGGTGCTGGACACCACCATCGTGAACGTCGCGCTGCCCTCCATGCGCGCGGACCTCGGGCTCGGCGCCGGAGGCCAGCAGTGGGTCGTCAACGCCTACCTCCTGACCTTCGCCGGGTTCCTGATGCTGGGCGGCAGGGCCGCCGATCTGTTCGGCCGGCGCCGGATGTTCACCGCCGGGCTCGTCGTGTTCACCGCCGCCAGCCTGCTGGGCGGCCTGGCCACCGGCGGCGGACTCCTGATCGCCGCGCGTACGCTGCAGGGTCTGGGCGCGGCGTTCCTCGCCCCGGCTCCGCTGGCCTTGATCAACGCCACCTACCACGACATACAGGCGCGTACCAAGGCGATCGCGGCCTGGGGCGCCACCGCGACCGCGGCCGGGAGCTGCGGCATTCTGCTCGGCGGTGTACTGACGGACACGCTGGGCTGGCGCTGGGTGCTGTTCGTCAACGTGCCCATCGGGGTGGTTCTGGTGGCCGTCGCGCTGGCCGCGCTGCCGGCCTTCCCCGGGCGGGCACGCGGCCGGGCCCTGGACGCACCCGGTGCCGTTCTGGTCACCGCGGCCCTGGCCTGTGCCTCGTACGGCCTGTCCGAACTGGAGACGCGTCCGATCGCCGCCCCGCTCACCGGCGGGATCCTGGCGGTCGCCGTGCTGCTGCTGGCGGCGTTCCTCGTCGTGGAGGCGCGCAGCGCCCAACCGCTGATGCCGCTGCGGATCTTCCGCAGCCGGGCTCTGGTGCTGGGCAACACCGCCGCACTGGTCATCGGTGCCGTCACCACCTCGGTGATGTTCTTTGTGACGCTCTACCTGCAACGCGTGCTTGGCTACACGCCGCTGCGTGCGGGCCTGGCCATGCTGCCGCTGACGCTCGCCATCGCCGTGGCCTCGCTGCTGGTACGGCGCCTGGTCCAGGCCATGGGGCCCCGGGTACCGCTGGTGCTGGGCTGGTTGCTGACGGCGGGCGGGCTGCTGTGGCAGTCGCGCTTCACACCCGGCGGCTCGTTCACCACCGACATTCTCGGCCCCGGGATCCTGCTGGGCCTGGGACTCGGTGCGGTCGTCCTGCCGATGACGACGGCCGCCACCTCCTCGGTCGGGGCGGAGGACGCCGGGCTGGCCTCCGCCCTGATGAACACCGCCCGTCAGATGGGCGGCGGTCTCGGTCTGGCCGTGCTCAGCGCGGTCGCCGCGACCTCGACGGGGGCGGCCGCGCTCACCCACGGCTACGCCAGGGCCCTGCTCGTGGCGGCCGCGCTGGCGCTGCTGGCGGGTGCGCTGGCGCTGTTCATGCCGCGCCCCGCCGCCGCTGCCGCCCCGGCCGGGCGGGAGTCCGGCCGGCGTCCGGTCCCGGCCCACGCCGAACCGGCGGAGTG
The DNA here is from genome assembly GCF_024756275.1 of Streptomyces pyxinae. Taxonomy (GTDB): domain Bacteria; phylum Actinomycetota; class Actinomycetes; order Streptomycetales; family Streptomycetaceae; genus Streptomyces; species Streptomyces pyxinae. Next base: position 26,598 of record NZ_JANUGQ010000039.1, read on the forward strand.
AACCCGTTCCCGGTCCGGCGCTGACGGGCGAGGGGCTCCCCTCCCGGCGGGAGGGGAGCCCCTCGCGTCCACCGGGCGGGTCAGGCGGCCTCCGCCCGCTTCGCCCGCAGCATCCGGCTCAGCGTGAGCCGCGGATCCCGCACCACCGCGTCACCCAGCACCTCGTCGACACGTGCCATGATGCCCTCCTCCAGTACGGTGTCCACGGCGCGCAGGTTCCGTTCGATCTGCTCCGGCGCCGAGGCCCCGATGACGGCCGAGGCGACCTGCGGCTGGTGCAACACCCAGGCCAGGGCGAGCTGAGCGGGCGTCAATCCAGCCGAGACGGCGAGCGGCCGGAGTTCCTGCACCCGCTTCAGCACCCGGTCCTCCAGGAAGCGCCAGCGGCGCAGGGAGACGTCCCCGCCCCGGGCGGCCACGGCCCGCGACCCTCCGGGAAGCCCGGCGCCCGGTCGGTACTTTCCGGTCAGGACTCCGCCGGCCAGCGGTGACCAGACCATCTGCCCGATTCCCAGCGGCTCGCAGGCGGGGATCACCTCCTCCTCGATGACCCGCCACAGCAAGTTGTACTGGGGCTGGTTGGACACCAGCGGCACGCCCGCCTCCCGTGCCAGCCGGCCGGCCTCGGCCAGTTCCGGGGCGGCCCACTCCGAGACGCCCACATAACGCACCTTGCCCGCGGCGACCGCGTCGGCGAAGGCCGCCATGGTCTCCTCCAGCGGGGTGGCGTCGTCGTAGAGGTGTGCCTGGTACACGTCGATGTGGTCGGTGCCCAGCCGCCGCAGCGACGCGTCCAGGCAGGCGCCGATCCGCGCGCGGCCAAGGCCGCCGGGTCCGTTGGAGTCACCACCCGCGCCCCGGCCGACCTTGGTGCAGATCACCACCCGGTCGCGGGGGACGGCCGCCAGGGCCCGGCCGAGGACCTCCTCGGCCCGGCCCCCGGCATAGACGTCCGCGGTGTCGAAGGTGGTGACTCCCGCGTCCAGCGCCGCACGCACACAGGCGGCGGCCGCGCTGTCGTCCAGTTGGTTGCCCGCGGTCAGCGAGTTGCCGAAGGCGACCCGGCTGACGACGGGCCCGTTCTCACCCAGCCGCTGGTACTGCATGATCCGATCCCTCCTCGGCGTCGGTGTCCGGGGCCTCGTCCGTATCGCCGCTGTCCGCGGGGCGGACTCCGAGCGCGGCCAGCGTCCGCTCCGGGTCGTCCGCCGGCCCGCCGCTCGCGGCCGCGTAGCCGTCCGGGCGGATCAGCAGCCAGCCGCCGGGGGCGATCCCCAGGTCGGCGCCGAGTCGCCCGTCCGGATCGGGCAGCGCGCCGAAGGGCCCGTCCGCGCTCCGCGGCAGCGGCACGATGCCGAGGACGCGTATGACGCCCTCGTACCTCCGTGCCTGCTCGGCCGTGGCCCGGTCCGCCGGACCGCCGCCGGGCCGGGTCAGCAACTTCCATTCGGGACGGCGCAGTTCCTCGATCAGCCGGCGCCAGCCGGCCGACTCGGCGGCCCGGGCGGCGGTGACCCGGCTCACCCGGCCGCCGGCCGGTATCGCGGACCCGGCGACCGGGGTGACGTCCTTGCCCGCTCTCCCGTCCGTGACCGGAGGGACGCCCTCGCCGGTGCCTGCTTCCCCGGCCGTTCCGAGTGCCGGCGGCCCCTCCCCGTATCCCAGGTCGAGCGCCGACATCCCGCCCATGATCTTCCGCTCGATGCGGGACTTGAGCGGCGGCACCGACCTGACGAAGGTGAACAGCGCGCGCAGCGCCGCGGCAGCGGTACGGCTGCGCAACTGCACCAGCAGCGTGGCGAACTTGGTGGACTTCAGCAGGGCGGCGCCCACCGGTACCCGCTCGTCGCTGTAGCTGTCCAGAAGACTCTGCCCGGCCGTGCCGTGGATGACGGACGCCAGCTTCCAGGAGAGGTTGACGGCGTCCTGGACGCCGGTGTTCATGCCCTGGCCGGAGGCGGGGCTGTGGACGTGAGCGGCGTCGCCGGCCAGCAGACAGCGGCCCTTGCGCATGCCGGGGATCATCCGCTGCTGGATGGTGAAGACGGACACCCACGTGGGGTTCTCCACCCGCGCCTCGCGGCCGGTGCCGGTGCGGATCTTGCGTGCGAAACGCCGTGCCACCGCCGCGTCGTCGCCGTCGTAGGACACCTCGGCGGTGTCCAGCAGCCGCCACTTGCCCGGCTCCGGGAAGGGCACCATCATCACGGTGCCGGCCGGGGTGCGCATCCAGTGGATGCTGTCCCTGGGCAGGTCGCAGTGGACGACGGCGTCCGAGATCAGCCAGGTCTCGCTGCTCTCGCCGACCAGTTTGAGCCCGAGCTGCTTGCGGACGGTGCTGTGGCCGCCGTCGCAGCCCACCAGCCAGCCCGCCTCGAAGGTCTCGGCGCGGCCGTCCGCGTGCTCCAGCTCGGCCCGTACGCCGGAGCCGTGGTCGGTGAAGCCCGTCAGCCGCACTCCCCACTCCACCTCGACGCCCTGGCGGGCGGCCGCCGCGCGCAGTGCCTCCTCCGTGATGACCTGGTCGATCATCAGCGTGAAGGGGTAGCGCGTCGGCAACTCGCTGTAGTCGGTGTCGAAGCGGATCAGCCGGCGGCCGTTCTGGTGCAGGGTGAAGTGCTCCACCCGCTGGCCGCGGGGCAGTACGTCGTCCAGCACACCCATCTGGTCGTAGGTCTCCAGGGTGCGGGCGTGAGTGGCCAGCGCGCGGCTGGTGGTGGCCGGACCCGGCGCCGCGTCCACGAGCCGCACCCGCACACCGTGGCGGGCGAGTTCATGGGCCGCGGTGAGCCCGACCGGTCCCGCGCCCACCACCAGGACCGGTTCACCGGCCGGCAGCGGGCTTCCTTCGGCGGTCATCGGTTCTCCTCCTCGGAGTCCTTGAGGGGCTTCCACCAGCCGGGGTTGTCCCGGTACCAGGCGGCGGTGTCCGCGAGGCCCCGCTCGAAGGGGACGCGCGGCGCGTATCCCAGTTCCTCACGGATCTTGGTGTCGTCGATGGAGTAGCGGCGGTCATGGCCCTTCCGGTCGGCGACCCGCTCGACCATCTCGGGCCCGGCGCCGCACAGCCGGAGCAGTTCCCCGGTCAGGGCGGCGTTGGTGCGGTCGTCGCCACCGCCGACGTTGTAGACCTCGCCGGCCCGGCCGCCGGTGAGCACCAGATGAACGGCACGGCAGTGGTCGTCCACATGCAGCCACTCCCGAACGTTCAGTCCATCCCCGTACAGGGGTACCCGGCGGCCCTCCATGAGGTTGGTGACGAAGCGCGGGATGACCTTCTCGGGGTGCTGGTGGGGACCATAGTTGTTGGAGCAGCGGGTGATCGACAGGTCGACGCCGTGGGTGCTCCAGTAGGAGCGGGCGATCAGGTCGGACGCCGCCTTGGACGCCGCGTAGGGAGTGTTGGGCAGCAGCGGGCTGTCCTCGGTCCAGGAGCCCTCGTCGATGGACCCGTACACCTCGTCGGTGGAGACGTGCACCACCCGCTCGACTCCGGTGCGCAGCACGCCCTCCAGCAGGGTCTGGGTGCCGCCGGCGTTGGTGCGGACGAACTCCGCGGCCGCGTGCAGCGAGCGGTCGACGTGCGACTCGGCGGCGAAGTGCACCACCGCGTCATGGCCCGGCAGCAGGTCCAGCAGCAGCGGGAGGTCGCACACGTCTCCCCGTACGCACGTCAGCCGGGGGTGCCGCCCGGGCAGGTTGTCGCGGTTGCCCGCGTACGTGAGTTTGTCCAGGACGGTGACCTCGGCGTCCTCGTAGCCAGGGTGGTGTCCCGCCAGCAGACCGCGTACGTAGTGCGAGCCGATGAAGCCCGCACCGCCGGTCACCAGGAGCCTCACGCGGCCACCTCCACCTGGGTGTGGTCGCCGACCACCAGTCGGTTGTGCGCCGAGCCGGCGTCGGCCGAGGTGACGGCGGCGGAGCGGCCGATGAGAGACCCGCGCAGTGCGGGCACCCGGGACACGGAGGCGCCGTCCAGCACGATGGAGTCCTCCACCGCGGTGTCCAGCAGCCGGCAGTCCCGGCCGATGGATGTGTACGGGCCCACGCGGGAGTCGACCACGCGGCTGCCCGCGCCCACGATGGCGGGGCCCACGATCCGTGAGCGCACCACCCTCGCACCGGGCTCGACCACCACCGCACCGGTCAGATCGCTGTCGGCGTCCACGAGACCGGCCACCGCCCCCTCGACGCGGGCGAGGAGTTCGCGGTTGCAGTCCAGCACGTCCTCGACGCGCCCGGTGTCCTTCCAGTACCCGGTGTACTCGCGGGCCAGGACGGTGGCCCCGTACGAGACCAGCCACTGCAGGGCGTCGGTGATCTCCAGTTCCCCCCGCGCACTGGGAGTGATGCGGTCGATCGCCTGGTGGACGGCGGCGGTGAAGAAGTAGACGCCGGTCAGCGCGAGATCGCTGTTCGGCCGCTCGGGCTTCTCCACCAGGCGTGTCACCCGGCCGTCCGGCGCGACCTCGGCGACGCCGAAGGCTCGCGGGTCGGCGACCCGCTGCACCACGACCTGCGCGGTGGGACGGCGAGCGGCGAACTCCTCGGCGATCTCCCGGACTCCCGTCGGCAGCATGTTGTCGCCGAGGTACATCACGAAGTCGTCCTCGCCCAGGAAATCCCGGGCGATCTTGACGCAGTGGGCCAGTCCCAGCGGCTGCTCCTGCCGTATGTAGGTGAGTTCGAGGCCGAGCCGGGAGCCGTCTCCCAGCACCGCGGCGATCTCCGGCTCGCGGTCGCCGACGACGACACCGACCTCGCTGACGCCCAGCTCCCGGATGTTCTCCAGGACGTGCTCCAGCACGGGCCGGTTGGCGATGGGCATGAGCTGCTTGGGCATGGAGTAGGTGAACGGGCGCATTCGGGTTCCCGAACCGCCGGACAGCACAAGGGCCTTCACCGGTTCCCCCCTTCCGGAACGTCGGGTACGAACAGTTCCTCGGCGATACGCACCGAGGGGTTTCCCAGGGCGATACGGCCGAGCACCCTGCGGTAGACAGGGGTCCGCCTGAGCAGTGCGGCGAGCCTGGGCCGCACACGGGTGGCGAAGGTGCCGCGCGAGAGCATCGCCTTGCTCTGCAGTCGCTGGAGTCGCATGACCTGCTCGATGTCCGCGGACCGCGTCCGCTCGAACGCCGACAGGAACTCCGCGCTCGCGTCGCCGGCGCGGTGCGAGGCGACCAGCAGCGGGTGCAGCAGCACCGCGTCCTGGATGGCCAGGTTGATGCCCTGCGCGCCGATGGGACTGTGGGTGTGGGCGGCATCGCCGATCAGCACGAGACCGTCGTCGGACCAGCGCTCGGCCCGCCCGGAGAAGACGTCCAGCAGGCTCAGGTCCCGCATCGAGCCGATCTGCTCGCGGATCAGTTCCGCGTACGGCGGGACCGCCTGTGCCAGCTGTTCCTTGACGCGGTCGATCCCCTGGGCGGCCACGTCCTTGAATCCCTTGTGCGGCAGCGTCCAGCCGACCTGCACACGGTCGGGCCAGGAGTCGTAGACGAGGACGGGGCTTCCGCCGGCCCGGAACACCCGGACGTCCCTGAGTGTCTCGGGGCCGCGGGCGCCGGATCTGTCGTCGGTCAGCTTGAACCAGAGCACGTCCAGGTCGAACGCCTCGCGGCGGCCCGCCTCGATGCCCGCGAGGCGGCGTACCTTGGAGAAGCGGCCGTCCGCGCCCACCACGACATGCGCGCGGACCGTGCAGGCCCCGCCGGGCCCGTCGGCGGCGACGCCGGTGATCCGGCCGTCCTCGCGCAGCAGCTCGCCAACCCGCCGTCCGTCCAAGTAGGTGAAGCCCTCGTACGCGTCGCAGTGCAGCAGCAGTTCGTCCAGGACATGGGCCTGGGGAATGCTCAGCAGATAGTCGTACGGGGCAGGCAGTTCCCGGTAGTCGATGTCGAGCAGCGTCCGGCCGCCCTCCACCAGCCGGAAACGGGTGTGCTCGTGAGCGCCGCGGGCCCGGGCGCCCGCGAGCACGCCGAGACTGTCCAGCAGCGTGAGCGCTCCCGGCTGGAGGATCTCGCCGCGGAACTCGCGCTGGTGGGCGCGGGCGCGCTCCACGACAGCGACCCGCAGCCCGGACTTCAGCAGCAGCAGCGCCAGCACCAGACCGGCGGGCCCGGCGCCGACGACGCAGATGTCGGCCGTGAACTCCTCCGGGGGCCGGGCTCGTCCGGACCCCGTCACCACGGTGGCCCGTCCGTCGTCCGGTGCGGCGCCTTCCCTCCTCGCGGCCTGTTCCGTCCGTTCGGCCCGGCCGGTCTGTTCGGTCTGTTCTGTCTGTTCGGTCTGTGGCCTCTCCACCGTCACCCTCCTCCCTGACCCCGCAGACCGAGGCCGCCGTCGGCCCTGATCACCTGGCCGTGGATCCACCCGGCCTCCGCCGTGCACAGCAGAGCCACCGTGTCCGCCACGTCCGCGGGCGAGGTGAGCCGTCCCGCCGGGGTACGCGCGGCCAGGACGGCGGCCACCTCCGGCTGGGGCGTACCGGGTCCCTTGTCGATCTTCGCGGTGGAGACGGCGTTCACGGCGATGCCCCGGCCCGCCAGCTCCACCGCGAGATAGCGCACCAGGCTCTCCAGTGCCGCCTTGGCCACGCCGGGGCCCACATAGTGGGGGATCACCGAGTGTGCGCCGCTGCTGGAGACCGCGACGATACGGCCGCCCGGGCGACATCCGGTGCCGTCGTCCATCAGGTCGGCGATCGCGGGCGCGCCGTGCAGCAGCGGGTCCAGGGCGGCCGAGAGGTCGGCACGCACCCCGGCGGGGTCCGCGCCGACGGCGGGCGCCGGGTGCCAGGAGGCCGCGTTGTGCACGAAGACGTCGAGCCGTCCGTACCGTTCCCGCACCTGCCCCAGCAGCCGGGCCAGCTCCTCGGGACGGGTCACGTCGGCCCGGAGGGCCACCGCCTCGCCCTTGAGCGGGGCCAGCTCCTCGACAGCGCGGCGGGCGTCGTCCGCGGAGTGCGCGTAGTTCAGTACGACGCGGGCGCCCGCCGCGCACAGCTTGCGGGCGACGGCCAGCCCGACCCCGCGGGTCGCCCCGGTGACCAGAGCGATCTTGGTGTCCAGGCCGATGTCAGCCATGGCGTGTCACCTCGGACGCGCGGTTGCCCGCGACCGGGGCGGCGACCACCGTCTCGGCCTCGGCGAGCTTCAGCACGGCCGCGTACTCGGGAGTGTGCTGTGCGGCCCGGCAGGCGGCCGGTCCGCTCCAGCGGGTGGCCGCGGTGTACCCGCCGGGCCGGACCAGGGACTTGGCGAGATCGGTGTGACCAAAGCCGTCCAGGCGGGCGGCTGCCTCGGCGTAGGCACGGTAGGCGGCCTCGAAGGCGTCCGCCTCACCGGTGACGGTGAACCGCTCCACCAGGACGACCGGCTCGCCGCCCGCCGGCTGCCCGCCATCGGCGTCGATGCGCAGGATGCCCAGCGACGGGTCGGCGGCGACTTCGACGATACGGTGGAACTCCTTGGCGTGCTCCTGGAACGTCTCGCTCGCCATGACCCGCTTGAAGAGGTCGGGCGCCGCCCACCAGCCGAGGTTCACATAGACCTCGGGCCGCTCGGTGGCCCGGACCGCCTGGTGGGCCCGGAACCCTTCCTGCGCCCGCATCCACTGGACGTGGTCGAGGAAGCGGCGCTCGAAGTCCCCCGCGCCTGCGGGATCCTTGAGGGTGAAGGTGTTGATCACGGTGAACAACGGAGCGGGCACGGGTGCCGCCTCTCTGGTACGTGGGTGGTAGGGCTGATGGGGCAGGAGCCGCTCGGGCCGGGAAGAGGCTCAGGCGCCGGCGAGCAGGCCGAGCAGCTGCTCACGCAACAGCCGGCGCTGGATCTTGCCGTTGCCAGAACGCGGGATCGCCTCGACGGCGCGCGCGTGCCGGATGTGCTGGTAGTACGGGAGCCGGTCGCCCACGTAAGCCACGGCCTCGGCGACGGCCTGCCCGGTGCCGTCCGCGGTGACGGACGGGTCGAGCACGAGCAGGGCTCCGGCCACGGCGCCGCTGAACTCGTCGGGCAGATCGACGACCACCGCCTCGCGCACCAGCGGGTGCCTGGCGAGGACCAGCTCCACCTCGGTGGGCGCCACGAGAAAGTTGTCGCACTTGAAGACGTCCTTGAGGCGGTCGACGAGGAACAGCCGTCCCTCGTCGTCGACCCGCCCGGCGTCGCCGGTGGACAGCCAGCCGTCCGGCTCGAGTCCGGTGCCGTCGGGGCCGCCGAGGTAGCCCTTCATCACCTGCGGCCCGCGCAGCTGCACCTCGCCCACCGAGCCGGCGGGCAGCACGGCGCGGCTCTCCACATCCACCACGCGGCATTCGGTGCCCGCGACCGGCCGGCCGACCGAGCCGGGTACCGGGTGGTCGGGGTCGTCGCTGTGGGTCAGCGGTGACGTCTCGGCGAGTCCGTACCCCTGGAAGACGGGGATGCCGAAGCGCGCGGTGAGCCGTGCGGCGGCCGCGACCGGCAGCCCCGAGCCGCCCGAGGCGATCCGGGTGACGGTGCGCAGCCTCAGCTCGTCCAGGTCCGGTGCGGCGGCCAGCCGGGCCAGCCGTACCGGCAGGCTGTACAGATGCGTCGCGCCGTGCTCATTGGCGGCCGCGACCGCGTGGTGCGGTTCGGGGCCGGTGCAGAGCACCTGCGTGGCGGCCGCGCGCACCGCGGAGTTGAGATGCATGGGGTGGAAGGTGGGCAGGTGGTTGACGGTCACCGAGGTACCGGTGAGACGGTGCGCCACGGCGATCTGGTCGGCGTTGACCGTCAGATTGCGGTGCGTGAGCCGCACCGCCTTGGGCCGCCCGGTGGTACCGCTGGTGAACTGTACGCAGGCCACGTCGTCGGGGCCCGCCGCTTCCCCGGGCCGTACGCCGCCGGCCGGCGGGGCATCCACCACCGCGCTCGGCGTGGTGAGCCCTCCGCCGGCGCCGTCGCCGATGAGCACGACCTGCTCCAGCTCGGGCAGCCGGTCCCTGACCGCGGCCAGCCGTCCGTACAGCGCGGGGTCGGCGAACACCAGCCGGGCCCGGCCGAGTGTGAGGACGTGCAGCAGGTCCTCCTCGCGCAGCAGCGGGTTGACCACCGCGGCCACGTGTCCGGCGCGGGCCGCCGCGTAGTACGCCACGGCGAAATCCGGGTGCAGCACCGAGGCGACCGCGACAGTCCCGCCGGTACCGGGCAGCAGTGTGCGAAGCGCCACTGCCGCAGCCGTCACCCGCCGGTCCAGCTCGCCGTAGGTGACCCGGTCCGCGCCATGGATCAGTGCGGTGCGGTCGGGGGCCGCGGCGGCGGCCTCGGTCACCAGACCGTCCAGCCGCCGGGGCACGTCGGGGACGTACTGCCGGTGCCGGTCAGCCACGGCGGTTCTCGGCGTACGCACGGGCGTGCTTGAGGGTGTTGGTGCTGTTCGTGCTGAGGGCCCGGTGGATGTAGGCGCGGGCGTCGGCGACGGTCTTGCCCTCGCCGAGCACCTTCTCGACGGCGGTGGCCTTGATGATCACGGTATGACGGGAGGTCACGTCCACGCCGCCGCCGTCGGCCGGCACGATCGTCCAGCTACCGGTGTGGGCCGTCATCAGCGCCGGCACGGTCGTCTGCTTGTAGACGATGCGGTCCTCGCCGAAGACCACCCGGACCGACTCGGTGGTGTGCACGGAGCCGTCGGCGGTGCGCGTGTCCATGGCCATGACCTGCAGGCCGGGGGTGTCCTCGGTCAGGTCCAGGCGGGCGACGTGCGGCAGGCGCTCCGGCCACAGATCGGCACGGTCGAGGAAGTCGAAGACGTCCTTGCCTGCCCCGTCGACGTGCACGGTGTCGTCGAAAGTGAACAGCAACTCGTCCAAGTCTCCGGCTAGTTCGGTGATGCGCTTGACGCCCTCCAGCTCCGCGGCGCTGTTGCGGTCGAGCGCGGCGCGGATCCACTCCTCGCCCTGGGCCGAACCATCCACGGCGGAGAAGTCGTGGTACAGCTCCAGCAGGGAGACGGTCGCGGAGATCGGGGTGACCACCCATTTGCCGCCCATGGAGGCGACCGGCGGCTGGGACACTTCCTGGCGGAAGGCCACCGACAGATTCACGCGGTCCAGCTCGCGGCGCGAGATCCAGTGCTTCACCTCACCATTGGCGGTGGCCCAGATGTGGATGCGCTCGCTCCCGGCGCCGTGCTCCAGTCGCTCGACGTGGACGTTGGGAGCGAAGAACTGCGGCCAGCGGGAGACATCGGCGATGATGTCGTACACGACCTCGGCCGGTGCCTCGATGGTCGTGCTGTGCAGAGTCCGGTGCTCCTGGGACGCTGCGGACGGGGTGGAGACGTCGACGGACACGGGCTTTCCTACCTCTCTTCGAGCGGGATTCTCAGTAGTTGCCGAGGCCGCCGCAGACGTTGAGCGCCTGCGCCGTGATGGAGGCGGCGGTGTCGGCGGTCAGGTACGCGACCAGGCCGGCGACCTCTTCGGGAGTCGAGTAGCGGCCGAGTGGGATCTTCGCCTCGAACTGCTTCTGGATGTCGTCGACGGTGGTGTCGAACGCGGCCGCGTAGCCTTGGCGGACGCGCTGGGCCATCGGCGTCTCGACGTATCCGGGGCAGACCGCGTTGACGGTGACGCCGGTGGGGGCCAGCTCCTTGCCCAGCGCCTTGCTGAACCCGATCACCCCGTGCTTGGAGGCGGAGTACGGGGCGGCGAGCACCACGCCCTGCTTGCCGCCGGTGGAGGCGATGTTGATGATCCGGCCCCAGCCGCGGTCCCGCAGGCCGCCCTGCTTGAGGACCTCCCGGGTGGTCAGGAAGACACTGTTGAGGTTGGTGTCGATGACGTCGTACCACAGCTCGTCGGTCAGGTCGGCGGTGACGCCGCCGCCGTTGCGGCCCGCGTTGTTGACCAGCACGTCGATCCGGCCGTATCGCTCGATCACGGCGGAGACCAGTGCCTTCACCGACTCCGGGCTGCGGACGTCGGCGGTGACACCGTCCGCCTCCAGGCCCTCGGCCCGCAGTTCCTTGACGGTCAGCCCGACCGCTTCCTCGCCGCGGGCGCAGATGAAGACCGCGAAGCCCTTGGCGCCCAGCTCCCTGGCCGTCGCGAGGCCGATGCCGCTGGTACCGCCGGTGACCAGCGCGACCCGCCGCTCGTCGTTCGTCATGGCGCACGCTCCGTTCGCACATTGATTTCGGACGTCCGTCGCGGACGTCTGACGAGAACCAACGTGCCGGGACGGTCTCGAAGGGCGATCGAGCGGAACTGGACGGGACCGGAGCTCCGTCGGTCCAGCGGCGTTCCATCGCGTTCCGAGTCCGGCCGCGCAGACTCGCCGGCGAACGAGACTCACGCGTCCACGAGAGGGGACCCGCATGACCACCACGGACACAGCCGTCGCCGAGGCCGTCCTGCAGACGCAGATCCAGCATTTCTACGCGGCCCAGATGCAGTTGCTGGACAGCGGCAAGGCCGAGGACTGGGCCGGCACCTTCACCGAGGACGGTGTCTTCGCCGCGAACGCGCACCCCGAGCCGGCCGCGGGCCGCGCGGTCATCGCCGCCGCGGCCCGCAAGGCCACCGACGAGTACGCGGCGGCCGGGATCCAGCGCCGTCACTGGCTGGGCATGGTCAACGTCGAACGCCGTGGTCCGGACGAGGTGTTCGCCCAGTGCTACGCCCTCGTCATCGAGACCCCGCGCGGCGGCCAGGCAAGGCTGCACGTCAGCACCCGCTGTGACGACCTGCTGGTGCGCGCGGAGGGCCGCTGGCAGGTCAAGGACCGCCAGGTCTACCGCGACGACCTGTCCTGACCCTCTCCCCCCGCGCGCCGCGCCCCGGACCGTCTCCCACGGCCGGGGCGCGGCGCTTTCGTCCGTGCGCGCCACGTGCGCGAGGCGCCCGGACGCGAGCGGTCACACGGAGGTGCGGGGGCGTAAGGAAACGCCGACCGCCCGGAGTGAGGGCTCCGGGCGGACGGCGGTGGGGTGCCGGACGGCTGCGGGGTCAGGCCGCGGCGGCCTGCGTCAGGCTCTCGTTGATGAAGGCCAGCAGCATCCGCGGTGTGTGCGCCTCGGCGGCGGCGTCGTCGGAGATCTGGACGCCGTAGTCCTGCTCGATACGGCCGGTGGTCTGCAGAACGGCCAGCGAGTCGTAGCCCAGCTCGACGAACGGGACGTCCATGACGTCGCCGTCGAGGTCCACGCCCTCCTCCTCGCCGGCGCACTCGCGCAGCAGCGTGGTCAGTTCCTTGAGCGTCATCTCAGCCATGAAGAAACACCTTTCGGTACGGAACCCGGTCCTCTGGACCGGTGATACGGGACATCCGGCCGTGCGGGCCGGCTTGGGGCGGAGCCGACCGTCCGGTCACTCCGCCGCGGTCACCACCGCGGCGGCGTTGAAGCCGTTGATGCCGCGGGCGAGCACCAGCGCGGTACGCACCGGCCCCCGGCGGACCGCGGTGACCAGATCGAGGGAGAGTCCTTCGGCGGGTCCGGTGACGTTGACCGTGGGCGGGATCACCGAGTCCCGGATGGACAGCAGCGCCGCCGCGACATCGAGTGAGGCACCCCCGGCGGCCAGCCTGCCGGTCATGGTCTTGGGTGCGGTGACGGGCACCGCGCCGGCCCCGAAGACCGCGTTGACGGCCTCTGCCTCCAGCCGGTCCAGCTCGGCGACACCGGAGGCGTCGGCGAAGACCACGTCCACGTCCGCGGGCGTCACCCCGGCCTCGGCGAGCGCGAGTTCCGCGGCCCTGCGCAGTCCGGGCTCGCCCCCGCGGCCGGGCCCCGGGTCGAAGGTGGCCGCATAGCCCGCGAGCCTGCCGTAATGGCCGGCACCGCGCTCCCGGGCCGCCTCGGCGTCCTCCAGGATCAGGATCGCGCCGCCCTCACCCGGCACATGACCGTTGGCACGGGCGTCGAACGGCAGATACGCCTGCCGGGGGTCGTCCTGAGTGCTCAGGCGCCCACTCGTGAGCTGCGCGGCCCATCCCCACGGGCAGATCGCGCCGTCCACGCCACCGGTGACCATCATGCTGCTGCCCCTGCGCAGTTGGCGACGTGCCTGGGCCATGGCGTCCAGGCCGCCGGCCTGCTCGGTCACCAGTACACCGCTCGGGCCGCGCAGCCCGTGCCGGATGGAGATCTGGCCGGTGTTGACAGCGTAGAACCAGGCGAAGGACTGGTACGCGCTGACCGCCTGGCCGCCCTTGCTCCACAGGGCCTCCAGCTCGCGCTGGCCGAACTCGAAGCCGCCCGCGGACGCGGCGGTGACCACGCCCGCCGCGTACTCCGGCAGTTCACTCAGGTCCAGTCCGCTGTCCTCGACAGCCTCGGCCGCCGCGGTGAGGGCCAGCCGCGTCATGTGGTCGGTCTGCGGTATCAGCCGGCTGGGGATGTGCTCGGTGACCTCGAAGCCGGGCACTTCCCCGGCGAGCGTGGCCGGGTACCGGGAGGCGTCGAAACGGCTGACCGGGCGGATGCCGCTCTCTCCCGCGAGCGTGGCGCTCCACCAGTCCTTGGTGCCCAGGCCGTTGGGGGCGGCGACACCGATGCCGGTGAACACCGGGGCCGCCGCGCGGTCCTCACGGCCGTACGCGGCGCCGGCGACCGCGGTGCGCTCCGCCTGTGCGGTGCTCATGCCGCCTCCCTCTTCTCCGGCCGGGTGAGAACCATGGCGCTCTGGAATCCGCCGAACCCGCTGCCGACGCTGAGCACCGTGTCGATCCGCGCCTCGCGGGCGGTGATCGGTGTGTAGTCGAGGTCGCACTCGGGGTCCGGCTCGTGCAGGTTGGCCGTCGGCGGGACGACGCCGTGCTCGATGGCCAGGGCGGAGGCGGCGATCTCCAGGGACCCGATGGCGCCCAGTGAGTGACCGATCATCGACTTGATGGAACTGACCGGGACGTCGTACGCGTGCGCGCCGAGGCTCCGCTTGAACGCGGTGGTCTCGTGCCGGTCGTTCTGCTTGGTGCCCGAGCCATGGGCATTGATGTAGTCGACCGCCCTCCCGTCGAGCCGGGCCTCGTCCAGGGAGACACGGATGGCTTCGGCCATCTCCTTGCCGTCCGCCCGCAGGCCCGTCATGTGATACGCGTTGGAGCGGGAGGCGAAGCCGGCGATCTCGGCGTAGATATGGGCTCCCCGGGCACGCGCCGCGCGCAGCTCCTCCAGGACGAACACGGCCGAACCCTCGCCCAGCACGAAGCCGTTGCGGGTCCGGTCGAAGGGCCGCGAGGCGTGCTCGGGGTCGTCGTTGCGGGCCGTGGTGGCCTTGATCGCGTCAAAGCAGGCCACTGAGATCGGCGAGATCGGGGCGTCGGTGGCACCGGCGATCATCACGTCTGCGCTGCCCTCCCTGATCAGTTCGACGGCGTGGCCGACGGAGTCGAGCCCCGAGGTGCAGCCGGTGGAGACGACCGTCGCCGGACCCTGCGCGCCCACCGCCCAGGCCACCTCGGTGGCGAAGGAGCTCGGTACGAAGTGGTTGAACAGGTGGGACACGGCGTACTCATGGTCGACGTGCCACGTGGAACCGCTGTCGCTGACGACCGCGTACTCGGTGTCCAGGCCCGTGGTCGCGCCGACCGCGCTGCCGATGGTGACCCCCATGCGGAAGGGGTCCTGCGCGTCCAGGTCGAGTCCGCTGTCCGCGACCGCCTCACGGGCACTGACCACGGCGAACTGTGCGGCCCTGTCCATGCGGCGGATCTCACGGGGGGTGAGGCCCGACCGGGCCGGATCGAAGTCGGCCTCCGCGGCGATCCGGGACCGGAAGGAGGACGCGTCGAACAGGGAGACGGGGCGGGTCGCGGTGCGACCCTCGGTCAGCAATGACCAGAACTGCTGCGTCCCCCCGCTCCCGCCGGGGGCGACCACACCGATTCCGGTGATGACCACTCGACGGTTCATCGCTGCCCACCCTTCCGGGGCCGCTGGGCCCGGATGCGGTGACGGGTGTGTTCTGTCTTCACGACCGCGTCCTCTCTGCTCGGTTCTCGGGGTCCCGGCGGTACCGGTGTTCCCGAAGGTGTTTCCGACGGTGCGCCACCGTGCTCAAACGCTGCTCGATCCCGGGCGGACGGCCGCTGGGGACGCGTACGCCGGTCGGTCCAGCTCCTCGCGCAGCAGCCTGGGCAACCGTGGCGCGCGTACGAAGAAGTGGCCGCCCTCGACCGTGCGCAGCGCGAACCCGGCGGTGGTGTACGTACGCCACTGCTCGATCTGACGGGCGGGCGCGACGGCGTCCTCGCGGCCCGCGACGGCGAGCACCGGTACCTCCAGCGGCTCGCCACCCACCGCGCGCAGGGCCGCGGCCAGCTTCAGATCGTCGCGAATCACCGGCAGCGCCCTGCGGTGCCACACGCCGTCCTCGCCCTCTTCGAGGGCCTGCCGGGGCAGTTGGCCCTGGGCCACCAGCCGGCACAGCAGTTCGTGGCCCTGCGGGAAGGGGGCGGGCAGCAGCGAGGAGGGCAGATGCGGGGGAAGCGCGGCGCCCAGCACCACCCGGTCGGGCCGGCGCAGACCGAGCCGGTCGATGGTACGGGCGAGGGCGTGGGCGACCAGAGCGCCGAGGCTGTGGCCGTACAGCGCGTACGGACGATCCAGCAACGGCCCCACGGATCGCAGCAGTTCGGCCATCAGCCGGTCGGGGTCGGTGATCCTCGGCTCCGCTGCCCGGATGTCCCGCCCGGGCAGCAGGACGGGCACCACCTCGCGGCGTGCGCCGAATATCCGCTGCCAGCGCGCGAAGGAGCTGACCCCCGCGCCCGCGTGATGGAAGCAGAACAGACGCGGGCGGGTGTCCTCGCTCACTCCTCCACCAGGGCCACGGCCCGTGTCCAGCCGGCCCCGGCGCCCGCGATCTTCACGGGGAAGCAGGCGACCTTGAAGCCGAACGGCTGCTCCAGCGAGCCGAGTCGGGTCAGCCGCTCGATCTGGCAGTACTCACGGCGGCGTCCGGCGAAGTGCGCGGGCCACAGTGCCGACCGGTCGCTGGTCCTCTGGTATCGCTCGATCATATGTGTGAAGGGTGCGTCCAGGCTCCAGGCATCGGTGCCGATGACGCGCACCCCGAGATCGAGGAGGTGATCGACGGCGGGTCCGTCCAGCCCGGCGAAGTCGGTGAAGTAGCGAGGGGTGCCGGCGTGCCGGTCGGCGCCGGTGCGCAGCAGCACGATGTCCAGCGGACGCGGCCGGTATCCGATCCGGTCCAGTTCTGCCTTGATCCGGTCCACGCCGATGACGCCGACGCCGGCGTCGGTCAGGTCCAGAACGACCGCGGGGCGCAGGAACCAGTCCAGTGGCATCTGGTCGATGTGCCGTGGTACGCCGTATTCGCTCTTCGAGCCGTAGTGCGAGGGCGCGTCCACATGCGTGCCGGTGTGGCTGGTGAGCGTCAGCGTGTCCAGGGAGAGCAGTTCACCGCCGGGCAGCTCGGCGGGGTCGAATTCCAGACCGAAGTGCTCCCGCATCTCCTCGCTCATGTGACGGGCGCCCTCGGCCGGCGTCATGACCTCGTGTGTGATCGGGTCGGGTTCCCAGCCGGAGGCGTCGATCGGCTGGGAAAGGTCGATGATGCGCAAGATTCCCCCATGTCCGGTGCGTCTGGTTCCGGCCGCGGAACACGGCGGAACGTCCTGCGTGCACTGTGGGGGCCCGGGCTGGAGTCCGGATCGAGGCCCGGCCGCAGCCCCGTCTCCGGCGCCCGGGCGGGCGGGGAGCAGGGGCCGGGACCCGGATGCGCTCGCGCGGGGTCAGGCAACATGCAGGTCGGCCAGGGAGCGGCGTCCGGTACCCGGCGCGTCCAGGGATGGGTCGGCGGCCAGAATCGCCTGGTGCAGGGCCCGCACGTGCGCCGAGGGCTCCAGGCCCAGTTCGTTCACCAGGCGTCCCCGCAGCCCCTGGTAGACCTCCAGAGCCCGCCAGCGGCGGCCCGCGCGGTACAGCGCGGTCATGCAGTGCGCGTGCAGGTTCTCGTGCAGCGGGTGCCGGCCGATCAGTGTGGTCAGCTCGGCCAGCAGCTGGCCGTGGCGGCCCAGCCGCAGATCGGCCTCGACGCGCCGCTCCAGCGCGCCGAGCCGGCTCTCCTCCAGCCGTGCCAGCTCGATCTCCAGGAGCGGGCCGACGCGTACGTCGACCAGCGCGGGGCCGCGCCACATCGACAGGGCCTCGCCGTACGCGGCCGAGGCGGCCCCGTCGTCGCCGTCGCCGATCGCCTGCCGGCCCACGGTGACGAGCCGTTCGTACTCGAATACATCCACGGAGCCTTGTGGGATCCGGAGCAGATAGCCTCCGTGCCGGGTCATGAGGACGTCCTTGGCGCCGTGCGGCGCTTCGGGGCCCAGCGCGGCGTTGATCAGCCGGCGCAGCTGAAGGATGTAGGTCTGCAGTGTGGTGAGCGCGCTGCGGGGCATCCCGGTGCCCCAGATCTCCTCCATCAGCGTCGGCACCGGCAGCACCTGGTTCGCGTTCATGGCGAGCAGGGAAAGGAGCTGGCGGGGCTTGCCGGCGTTGGGAGCGATGGAGACCGAATTCAGCTCCGCGCTCAGCGGGCCCAGAAGTTTGATGTCCAAGGGATTCTCCGAGATGCGGTCCGCGGGATGACTCCGCCGACGACGAGGATGACCGGTTCCAGCCGGACTTCATGACCGCTTGAGCATGTCGCAGGCGCGCGGCCCGCACCCAGTGCCGCAGTCCCGAACCCGCCGCGCATCGCACACCCGGCACCCATGAACTTTTCACCCCTCGCGCATGAGGCAGGCACTGGCCCGGCCCCGGAGGCCCCAGCAGACTTCTGGCTGTCACCGCGGCAACCGGCCCGAACCGGCGCGGGACAGCACACGTTGCCCCTTCTCCGCTCACGACATCGAGGACACCACGATGGCCATGCAAACCCTGTGCCCGACGGACGACTTCGACGACCTGGTGATCGAGGATCTCGTCCACGGTTCCCACTGGGCCCCGCCCACCGACTCCTTCGTGTGCTGGGTCGACGCGCCGTTCAGCGCCCCCGCCTCCCAGGGCCACCAGCTCGCCCACCGCGCCACCCGATGACCCTCACCGCGTCCTCCGGCGCCGGGGCCTATGTGGGCTTCAAGCCGCACTTGCGGGTCGAGGCGGTACCGGGTGAAGCCGTGTACCTGATATCGGACCAGCGCGTGACCGCTCTGCACGGCGAGCACGTCGAGCGGCTGGCGCCGCTGCTGGACGGCACACGCCGCCTGGAGTCGGTGCTGCGGGAGGCCGCGGATCTCATGCCCACCGAGCAGGCCGGCCGGGTGGTGGCCAGGCTCTCCCAGGCCGGTCTGCTGACCGAGCACGCGGCCGGGCCGGCCCCCGGGGCGGCGGCCGAACACGCCTTCTGGGAGGCCGCAGGCCTGTCCGGGCCCGCCGCCGCGGACCGGCTGCGGACCTCAGCGGTGCACGTCACCGCCGTGGGCGGCGCCGACGCCGGAGAGCTGCGGCGCGCCGCCGAGGCCGCGGGGCTCGGCACCGTACCCGCCTCCGATGCCCTCGCCGCGGACCTGACACTCGTGCACTGCGAGGATTACCTGGACCCCGCCCTCAAGTCGGTCGACGCCGAGCACCGGGCGGCGGGCCGGACCTGGTTGCCGGTGAGGACCGGCGGCGCGCAGACCTGGATCGGCCCGTTCTTCGGCGCGGCCGACGGACCCTGCTGGTACTGCCTGGCCGACCGGCTGTGGCGGGGGCGTCCGGTCGAGGCCCATGTGCAGCGCATGCTGCACCGCTCGGGGCCGCTGCCGCGGCCTTCTTGTTCGCTGTCGGCCGGCCGGCTGGCCGGGCTGCACCTGGCGGTCCTGGAGGCCGTCAAATGGCTGGGCGGCCACCGCCGTCCGGGCCAGCGGCAACTGTGGACGCTGAACGGGCTGGACCTGACCGGCGAGCACCACCCGGTACAGCGTCGCCCGCAGTGCGCCGCCTGCGGTGACACCGGCCTGATGCGCCGCCAGGTCGGCTCCCCCGTGGCACTCGTCCCGCGCCCGAAGCGGGACCTCGGTAATGGCGGTCACCGGGCGCTGAGCCCCGAGGAGATGCTGGAGAGATACGGGCACCTGATCGACCCGGTCACCGGGCTGGTCAAGGAGATCCGCCGGGACCCGCGCGGCCCCGCCTTCCTCAACTCCTTCCACGCCGGGTCCAATCCGGCGGCCGGCGCGCACGGCCTGACCTCCCTGCGGGCAGGGCTTCGCGGCACCAGCTCCGGCAAGGGCGCGACGCCCCTGCAGGCCCGAGTGGGCGCCCTCGGCGAGGCGATGGAGCGGCACTCGGGCCATCTGCAGGGCGACGAGCCGATCCGCCGGTCGTCCCTGAGAGAGCTGGGCGACGAGGCCGTCCATCCGGACGACGTGCAGCTGTACGACCCGCGCCAGTTCCGTGACCGGCACCGCTGGAACGCCGAGCACAGCCACTTCCACCATGTCACCGATCCCTTCGACGAGAACGCGGAGATCGAGTGGACCCCGGTGTGGTCGCTCACCTCCGGCCGACACCGGCTGCTGCCGACCTCGCTGCTGTACTACGGCTCCGGGCAGCTCGACGCGGGCCGCTTCTGCCACGCGAACTCCAACGGCACAGCCGCCGGCGGCAGCCTGGAGGACGCGGTGCTCCAGGGCTTTCTGGAACTCGTCGAGCGGGACGCGGTGGCTCTGTGGTGGTACAACCGCACCTGTCAGCCCGGCGTCGACCTGGACTCCTTCGCCGATACCTGGGTGGCCGAACTGCGTTCCGTGCATGCCTCGTTGCACCGTGAGGTCTGGGCCCTGGACCTCACCTCCGACCTCGGCATCCCCGTCTTCGCCGCGCTGTCCCGGCGCGTCGACAAGACCGCCGAGGACATCGTGCTGGGCTTCGGCGCCCACTTCGACCCACGTGTCGCACTGCGCCGCGCCCTGGCCGAGACCAACCAGTTGCTGCCACCGGTGCTGGACGCCCGCCCCGATGGCTCCGGCTACGCCCTCACCGACCCCGAGACCCTGAGCTGGATGCGGACCGCCCGCGCCGACGGCCGGCCCCACCTGCTGCCCGACCCGGCCGCGCGGGCCGTGCGCCCCGCAGACCACCCCTATGTGCCGCGCGCCGACCTGCTGGAGGACGTCTCGGCGGCCGGCGACATCGTCGCCCGGGCGGGTCTGGAGCTCCTGGTGCTCGACCAGACCCGCCCCGATGTGGGGCTGCCGGTGGTCCGTGTCATCGTGCCGGGTCTGCGCCCGCACTGGGCCCGTTTCGCACCGGGCCGGCTCTTCGACGCCCCCGTGCGGCTGGGCAGACTTGCCGCCCCCACCCGCTACGAGGATCTCAACCCCGTACCGCTCTTCCTCTGACCAGCCACCCCGGTACGACGGCACCCCCGGTACCACGGCATCCCGCCCCGCTCGCTCACCGCTCCGGCTCCGTTCCGGGCGCCCCCGACAACCAGTTGTGGATTCGACCCTTGCTGATCGGCCACCTTGCCGGAACCCGGCTCAACGAGTTGTGGTCCCTGCGCGACGACACCTTCCTGGACTCCGGCTGCGACCCGTCCGGCGGGTCCGGCCCCGTCGTACTCGACACCCACTGGGGCGAGCTGCGGCTCGAGGCCCCGGGACCGGCCGTCAGGGAGGCGCTGCGGCGGATGGTCACCGGCCCCGTCTCGCTGCGCAACGTCGTCGCGGACTTCCCCGAGAGCGGCACCGTCAGGCCCGGGACGGAGGTCAGCGCCGAGGCGACCGAGTTGCTGGAGGTGCTGCGCCGGATCCAGCACGTGGTGGTGCGCACCGTCGCCGTGGGCTCGTTTCCGCTGCTGTCCGTCGTACCGCTGTCCGCGCAGGCGAGGTTCGCTCCGCTGCCGCCGCCCGGGAACCCGCCGGCGCGGCTCTCCCGCTTCACCGTGCTGCGGCACGCGCGGGACGGGCTGTGTCTGGAATCCCCGCTGTCCCTGCACCGCGCCGAGTTGTTGCGCCCCGAAGCGTCCGTGCTGCTGGTCAGGCTCGGCGGTACGGCCGGGGGCCCGGCGGCCGCCGCCCCGCCCGAGGAGTGGAACGTTCCCGCGCTGCCCGACTCCTTCGTGGACACCGCTCTGTCCTACCTGGCCGCGGCCGGACTGGTGGTGTTCGCCGAACGCGGTCACGGCGGCCGGCCCGGTACGCCACCCCGGTTCGGCGAGGACCACGACCCGGCGCTGCCGTCCTGGGCCCCCGACGACCTGCCGACGCACGCGCGCGGTCGGCACGGCGGTGCCGTCGGCTCCGTCTTCGAGCACGTCGGGCGGCTGCCCGCCGAGCCCGTGGCCGGAGCCGCGCACGGCCCGCCGGCTGTCCTCCTCCCCTGCTCCGGCGCGGACGAGCCGGCGGCCGGCGGGCCCGGGTCCGGCACCGTCCTGGAAGGCCGGCCGCTGCCGGTCGGAGGCACCGGCGAGCTGACCGCGGAACAGGTCGGGTCGCTGCTGGACCAGGTGGCACGGGTGCGTTCCGTACGCCTCCCCGGCCCCGGGGGACTTGGTGGCTGCGTCCACGACGAGCGCGCGCACTCCGGCCCGGGCGACCCCTACACGCTGGAGCTGTACCTCCTCGTGGGGAAGAACACCTGGCCCGCGCCGGGCGCCTATCACTACGACCCGGTCGCGCACGCGCTGGAGAGCGTCGACGCGGTGCCGGAGGCCCTGGCCGAACTGTCGGCGAACGCCCAGGCCGAGGCGGGACTGCCGGAGCCACCCGAGCTGCTGATCGCCATCACCGCCCGCTTCCGCCGCGCGTCCCGCGAGTTCAGCGGGACCGCCTGCGCCTGCCTCCACAAGGACGTCGGCGCGCTGCGGCGGACCCTCTCCCTGGTCGCCACCACCATGGGTCTCGGCTCGTGCGCGCTGACCGCGGGGGATGCCGATGCCGCGCCGCGGGCACTGCGGCTGGACCGGCGTACGGAGTCCGGTGTGGGCGAGTTCCTGATCGGTCCGCCCGCCTCGTCCGGGGAGGAGCCCCGGGTGCCGCGCGGGACCGGTCCTCCACCGTGCTCCGGGCGGGAACCCGTCCCGGCATGGCGGGGCGGCGCCGTGCGTGATTAGCTGCTTACACAAGTCATCATTCACCGGCGGCCGGCCTCTGGCGGACCGCCGGATCAACGGGGGAGAGTGAAGTAGATGGTTTCGGGCTGCCCGCCGAAGGCCACACCGATCGGCTCTCTGACCAGCAGATCCAAGAGTCTGGCGCCCAGACTCGCCATGACCATCACCGCGGTGGTGCTGTGTGCCTTCTGCTTCGTCGCGATCACCTACGAATACAGCGCCCATCCCTCCGCTGAAACGTTCACTCAGGCCATGGTGCTGCTGCTGGTGATCCTCACGGTTCAACTGCTGGTGTCGTTTCCCGGACTGGTGCCCCGGCTCGGCCGGCACCGGCTGCTTCTGCTGGTGCTGCAGACCCTGCTGACGTTTGTGCCCTTCCTGACCTTCAAGCAGGCGTGGCTGCCGCTGCCCGGACTGCTGGCCGGCTCCGTACTGCTCGTACTGCCGGACATCCTGGCGTGGCCCTGCTTCCTGCTGGTCGTGGCCGGCACCGATGTGATGCAGTTCTTCGTCGGGCTCGGCTGGCGCGACCTGTCGTACACCACCGTCTCCACCGTGCTGACCGGACTGGTGGTCTTCGGGCTGTCCCGGCTGACCGACATGGTCGCGGAGGTCCATCAGTCCAGGGCGGACCTGGCGCGGCTCGCCGTGGACCAGGAGCGGCTTCGCTTCTCCCGCGACCTGCACGACCTGCTCGGGTACAGCCTGTCCACCATCACTCTCAAATGCGAGCTGGCGTACCGCCTGCTGCCCGGGCAGGCCGGGCGGGTGCAGCAGGAGCTCACCGAGATCCTGCGCACCTCGCGCCAGGCGCTGGCCGACGTACGCGCGGTGGCCTCCGGATACCGCAACATGAGCCTGGCCACGGAGGTGGCCGACGCCGAGTCCATGCTCGGCACGCTGGACATCGCCACCGTCACCCGCGTCGAGTCCGGGACGCTTCCTCGGGACGTGGACACCGCGCTGGCCACCGTCCTGCGGGAAGGCCTGACCAATATGCTCCGGCACAGCAATGCCTCGCGCTGTCTGATCACTTCGCTGCGCCGGGGACGCACCGTCACCCTCCGGCTGGCCAACGACGGCGTGGACGGGCGTACCGTGCGCCTTCAGCCGCTGGCGTCCGAGCAGGGCAACGGCAACAGCGGCATCCGCAGTCTGGCCACCCGTGTCGAGGTGCTCGGTGGCACCCTGACCGCGACGGGCCGGTGCGACGGCTGGTTCGTCCTGGAGGCCGTCATCGAGCTCCCGGCCGTGGAGCGGGACAGGAACGCCCCGGACGACTGCCTCGAAGCGGGCGATCCGCGGCTGCAGGGTGCCGGTGGCGCCGCGTACGGTCGCTGACCGGCACCCCTCGACTCACAGCCAGCCGGCCTCGCGGGCGATGCGAATGGCGTCCACCCGGTTGCGGGCGTTGAGCTTGTTGACCGTGGCCGTCAGGTAATTGCGTACGGTGCCCGCCGACAGGAACAGCTGGGCGGCGATCTGCCTGGCCTCCTCACCCCGCGCGGCCAGCCGCAGCACCTCCAGCTCGCGGCTGGTCAGCGTGGTGGGCTCCGGCTCCAGCGCGGCCAGAGCCAGCGAGGGGTCCACCACGCGCTCTCCGGCCGCCACCGCGCGGATGGCGGCGATGAGCCGCTCCGGTTCGGTGTCCTTGAGCAGGAAGCCGGAGGCGTGTGCGGCCACCGCACGGCGCAGGTTCCCGGGGCGGCCGAGACTGGTGAGGATGAGGGTCCGGCAACCGGGGACCGTCGCGTACAGCTCGCTCGCGGCAGTGATCCCGTCCATGCCCGGCAGGTCGATGTCCAGCACGGCGACATCCGGCCGTTCGGCCTCCGCCCGGGCAACGATGTCATTGCCATTGGAGAGTTCGGCCACCACCACGATGTCGGACTCCAGTTCGATCAGAGCCACCAGGGCCCTCCGGAGCATGTGCAAGTCTTCGGCGATCAGCACCCTGATCATTTCTTCCCCCACAGTGCGAAGTTTCGTAGCACTCATTGATCGCCATTATGCAGTTCCCGACATCTTCGGCCGTAAAGATCATCACGTCCCGCCGCACCTCACCCACCACTGTCTCTCGGCCGGCGTGTGCCTCAACCCTCCTGCCGGCCCAGCAGATCCACCACCTGCCCGAGGAACCCCTCGTCCAGCATCGAGCCGACCGATGTGTCCTCCGCGCCTCCGTGCCCGGTGTCCTGGCACGCGATGCTCACCAGATAGTGGTCGTCCGGCGCCGGACCGCCGGTCAGGTCCAGTCCGAAGGTGCCGAACGACCACTCCCCGTACGAGGCCGCGTCCCCGTCCGGCGTCTGCAGCTCCCGCCCTCCCGGACCGAAGCCGAACTGGGTGAACCCCATCCGCATGCCCTGCCCCAGCGCCTTGGTGTACGCCTCCTTCAGCGTCCAGGTCCGCAGCAGTTCGGCCTCCTGCGCGGACTCGGGCAACCGGGCGAGCCTCCTGCGCTCCGCCGCCGTGCACATCTGGCGGTGCACCTCCGAGTAGCGCAGCCTGCGCCGCGTCAGCTCGGTGTCGACCCCGATCCGGCCGAGCCGGTTGAGGCCCACCACGACCAGGTCCAGCGTGTGGCTGAGACTGACGTCGATCTGGTCGCAGCCGCGCAGATAGGGTCTCCCGCCCGGTTTGTACGCGAGCTCCACCGCTTCCGGCAGCACCTGGAGCGCGGCGCTCGCGGCGTGCCGCATCAGCATCCTGGACACCGCGAAGCGGTACCTGACCTCGGGTTTGTCCAGTGCGCTGAAGCGCTGCCAGTCATGGTTGCCCAGCAGGGAGCGCAGTTCGGGTCCTGAGGCCACCGCGGACCGCCACTGCTGCCAGTTCGCGTACACCACCGCGTTGCCGAAGAACGCCACGGACTCGCGCACCCGCAGCCAGGGCCCGTCCGGGCTCGCCATCAGGATCGGCGGGGCGACCGAGCCACGCTCCGCCATCACGCCGTCCTCCCCCGGCGTCCGTGCCCGTCCGCCGTCGCACCCGGCCCGGCCGCCGTCGCACCCGGCCCGGCCGGCGCCGCACCGTGCAGGTCGTAGGCGCGCCCGGTGCGGAAGCGGGCGACCGCCTCGCCGTACACTCGCTGCACACAGCCAGGCGGCGGGTCGGGAAGCCTCTTGCCCAGCCGTCCGGCGAGCCTGCCGAGCGCGAGCACCAGCCACGCCGGGTCGGCGAGGAAGGGGTCCGTGCCGTCGAGACGCACCCAGTGGCCGAGTGCTGCCCCGGCCGCCGCGACCAGGACGTACCGGTCCGTCAGCGCCGCCCATCGCGCGCTGGTTCCGAGGCCCCGGCCGTCCGGCTCCACCACCCGGAACCTCTCGCGCAGCTCCGCCAGCTCGGTCACGAACGTCCCGGCGATCGTGCGCAGCGCGGCCCGGGTCGCGTCGTCCCCGTGACCGGCGGGAGCACCGCCACCGTCCCGCAGTCTGCGAACGGCGCCGAGCAGCGCGGCCACGAGATGATCCTGGCCCCCCGCCACCGCCAGCGATTCCCACACGAACGGTGACAACGGCTCCTGCGCGGCGAAGAGCAGGTCCGGCGGGTCCTGTGTCACGCCCCACGATCTCCGTGCCAGGAACGGGAGCTGGGGAACGAGCACCGCCTGGCAGGCTGCCGTGCCCGTGTGCCCGAGCCCGGCGGCGGGCAGATCCCGCAGCAGCTTCTGCAAGAACCCCTGTGCGCCCTGCGCGCCGTCACGGCGGTAGCCCGCTGCGCCGAGCACGGTACCCAGCTCCTCCAGGTCCTCCCGCACCAGGTCGGGCACCAGGTACTTCACCGCGGCGGCCCCCAGGTGGCCGCTGTCCGGAAACAGGTGCAGCGAGCGCAGCACCGCCGTGGCCATCGCGTCGCAGAGCAGCAGATCGGCGAAGGCCGAGGCGAGCACCGCTGGTCGGCGGCCGCCCGGGCGGCGCTCACGGTCCGTCTCCGCCGCTCGCACAGCGGCCCGCAGTACCGTGTCGGCGGATCCGAGCAGCACCGAGGAGATCAGCGAGCGATTGAGCTGGAACGTGCGCAGGGCCAGCTCCAGACCCTGGCCCCGCTCTCCCACCAGGGCGTCGGCCGGCACCCGGCAGTCCGTGAACTCCAGCCCGGCGAACCGGCAGCCGCGCATCCCGGTGCTCAACCGCCTCGGCAACAACCGCGGTCGGTGCCGTACCGTCCCGTTGTCCTCCAGCAGCAGCACGGAGTGACTCGCCGCTCCCCGCTCTTCCCCGGTCCTCGCGTACACGACGAACGCCCTGGCCCGCTCGGCGTTGACCACGTCGTCCTTGCGGCCGTCGAGCGTGAAACCGTGGTCGTCGGGGCGGGCGGCGAGTTCGCCCCGCCACATGGTGTTACCGTGCGCGAGGCCGTGATGCACGATCGCCGTCCGGCCGCCGCCGCGCATCAGTTCCGCGAGCCGCGTCCGCTGGCCCCGCGAACCCGCGGCCCAGACCGCCGACGCGGCGAACAGCGAAGTGATCCCGTACCCGAACCCCAGCGCCACATCGCGGCGGAAGACCGGGCGCAGTGTCCGGGCCAGCACATCGGCTCGCGCCAGCCGTCCGCCGAGCGCCGCAGGGACGAACTCGGCGCCGAACCCGACCGCGTCCAGCCGCCGCTCGGCCTCGGCCGGCCACTCGAACCTCTCGTCCGCCGACAGCAGGGCGGCGAAGCCGACCGGATTCGCCGCGTCGTCCGGATCCCCGAGAGCTCTCTCCACCTCCGCGATCCTTCGCCGCACCCCGGCCTCGGCCTCCGTCGTCGCCTCACTCACCGGAGACTCCTCGTCGGAGGCCAATCGCA
This sequence comes from Streptomyces pyxinae, assembly GCF_024756275.1. Taxonomy (GTDB): domain Bacteria; phylum Actinomycetota; class Actinomycetes; order Streptomycetales; family Streptomycetaceae; genus Streptomyces; species Streptomyces pyxinae. The sequence continues at coordinate 53,425 of NZ_JANUGQ010000039.1, forward strand.
CCGTTTCGTCAACTCCCGCGCGAGGTCCCGTTCCAGTGCGCTGAGCGGGATGTCGGTCCGCAGCCTCTCCGGATGCCCGGGGAGCGGCCCGGCGAGCGGCTCCTCCTCCCCACTCCCGGGAAATCCGCCCACCAGCGACTCCCCGAACACGACCAGCCCCCGCCACAAGCCCTTTGTGACGCGCACGGCCCACAGCACCAGCAATCGCCCGACACACCTGAAAGCCACTCAGCTCACTCCCACTCCCCTACCGACCCGGCCACCTTCCCTTCTCGCACTAGACCCCGACTCGACCGTCCCACCGGCCCCGGTCAGGCCGGTCGGCGCAGCGCGGCCGCCTCGGCCGTGGCCCCCC
>NZ_JANUGQ010000004.1 GCF_024756275.1 Streptomyces pyxinae
ACCACGGGGTCGTCGTCCTCGGCGGGTGCGACGGCCGCCTCCGGTGCGGCGGTGACGGCACGGCCGGTGATCCCGGTGTGCAACTGCCGCGCCAGCGCCTCGGCGTTGGGGTGGTCGAAGACCAGGGTGGGAGACAGGGCGAGCCCGGTCTCGGCATGGAGCCGGTTGCGCAGCTCCACCGCGGTCAGGGAGTCGAAGCCCAGATCCTTGAAGGCTCGATCGGACTCCACCTCGGCGGCCCCGCCATGGCCGAGCACGGCCGCCGCGTGGGTGCGCACCAGGTCGACCAGCAGGGTGTGCTGCTCGGTCTCCGGCAGCCTCGCGAGGCGAGCGGCCAGCGGCGAGGCGGCGGCCGGGCCGGGCTCATCGGAGGCTGGGCCGACCCCGCTCGGGACCGGCCCGGCCTCCGGAAGGTCACCGAGCAGCGCACTGGGACGGCTCAGGGTGAACGGGGGCAGGAAGCGCTCCCAGTCGACATCGGCCACGGTCACGGTCGCCTCGCCCGAGTCCAGCGCCTGCCGCAGGGCGGCCACGGCGAGCTCGGCGGGCATCGGGACCAGACCCCGGCGGCGCAGTCGTGCGTCCGCGCCTTCGCTCTCGGCCATGCCCCCGCCGGCCCAGGGCCCCCAGGCCACGGCGGTCGCGGGCAGGCCCTGGGCCCGCCGTCGTTCGGCGAGCCCGTCGAGCAGAGCGTTGGCCGCCGCGTAGGCGGCCTGATGGCCGCTGCCCCACACACCGGCGATGGAGGAGAACAGCACAAAGGCGTCCAGCTCCTGGCCGGCGAGGAGCGCGTCGAGGTGCAGGGCACCGGCCGCCTTGGCGGACAGCACCTCCGCGAAGGAGCCCGGTGTCATGGCGTCCAGCGGCTCCAGGTGGTCGACCCCTGCCGTGTGGACGACGGCGTTCACCGGATGCTCGGCCAGCAGCGCCGCCAGCGCCTCACGGTCGGCCACATCACACGCCACCACCGTCACCCGGACCCCCAACGCCTCCAGCTCGGCCGTGAGAGCCGCCGCACCGGGCGCCTCAGGACCCCGCCGACCGGCAAGCACCAGATGCCCGGCACCCGCACCCGCCAGCCAGCGGGCCACATGACCCCCCAGCGCACCCGTACCACCGGTGACCAGCACCGTGCCACGCGGCGACCAGCCGTGCCCGGTACCGGCGTCGGGGCGAGTGGCGGCATGGGACAGCCTGCGGGCGAACACGCCCCGGGCCCGGATCGCCACCTGATCCTCGGCCGGCCGGCCCGCAGCCGATCCACCCGCTGTCGATCCGCCCGGTGCCGATCCACCCGCTGTCGGCCCGTCCTGCGCCCGACCGTCCGCCGTCCGCTGCCCGAGGACCGCGGCGAGGCGGCCCGTTATCCGGTCGTCGATCAGGTCCGGGAGGTCCACCAGACCGCCCCAGCGCCGCGCATGCTCCAGCGCCACCACCCGGCCCAGCCCCCAGACCGCGTGCTGGACGGCGCCCGGCACCGCGTCCGAGCGACCGGTGGACACCGCCGACCTGGTCAGCACCCACAACGGGGCGTCGACACCGGCGTCGCCCAGGGCCTGGACCAGCGCCAGGGACAGGGCGGTACCGACGGAGAGGGCCGGGTGCCCGGGGTGGGGTCGCTCATCGGTGCCGAGCAGCGAGATCACACCCCGGACCGGGCTCTCTCCGACGGCGTCCCGGAGCTGCCGCAGCAGCGCGTCGCGGTCGGCCGCCGGGTCGACGGCCACCCGGATCAGCCGGGCCCCACGGGCGGTGAGCCCGGCCGCGACGGCGGCGGCCCACTCGGCACCCGGGGCGTCCACCGTGTCCGAGGCGTCCGAGGCGTGCCCGGCACCCTCACCTGTCCTGGTCACCTCGCCGCCCTCGGCGTCCCCCGGAGTGAGGAACAGCCAGTCACCGGGCAGTTCACCCGCCCGGAGGCCGCTCAGCGGCTTCCAGCCCGTGCGGTAGGACCAGCTGTCCGCCAGGGTCTCCCGGCGCCGCTGCCGCCGCCAGGCGGACAGCCGGGGCAGTACCGCGTCCAGGTGTTCGGCGGGCAGGTCGAGGGCGGTGGCGAGGGACTGGGCGTCCTCGCGCTCCACCGTCTCCCAGAAGTCCGCCTCCGCCGGGTCGGCCCCCGCGACGGCGGCGGTGGGCGTGGTGGTCTCCAGCCAGTACCGCCGGTGCTGGAAGGCGTAGGTGGGCAGCTTCGTACGGCGGGCGCCCCGGCCGGCGAAGAAGGCGGCCCAGTCGACCGGCACGCCGTGCATATGGAGCCGCGCGACGGCGTTGGTGATCGCCTCGGGCTCGGGCATGCCGGTCCGCGCGACGGGCACGGTGACCGCGCCGTCCAGGCAGCCCTGCGCCAGGGCGCTCAGCACTCCGCCGGGGCCGACCTCCACGAAACTGGTCACGCCCAGCTCATTCAGGGTCCGTACCCCGTCGGCGAAGCGCACCGCCTCCCGCACATGCCGCACCCAGTAGCCGGCGGTGTACTCCTCGATGAGCCGACCGGTCACATTGGAGACGACCGGAATCCCGGGCCGCCCGAAACGCAACCCCTCGGCCACCCGGGCGAACTCCGCCAGCATCGGCTCCATCAACGACGAATGAAACGCGTGGCTCACCTTCAGCCGGGGAGTCTTCCGGCCCAGCGCGGCGAACCCACCCGCGACGGCCAGCACGGCATCCTCGTCACCGGAAATCACCACCGCAGAAGGCCCGTTGACCGCCGCGACACTCACCCCCTCGGTGAGCGCCGACAGCACCTCCTCCTCCGTCGCCTCCACCGCCACCATCGCCCCACCACCCGGCAGCGCCTCCATCAACCGAGCACGCGCCGACACCAGCGCGGCCGCGTCCTCCAGCGACAACACCCCCGCCACATGAGCGGCAGCGACCTCCCCCACCGAATGACCACCGAGGTAATCCGGCCGGACACCCCACGACTCCAGCAGGCGGTGGACGGCGATCTCGTGGGCGAACAGGGCGGGTTGGGTGAAGGCGGTACGGTGCAGCTCATCGCCGTCCGGGTCGAAGGCCACCTCCCGCAGCGGCCGGTCCAGGTGCCGGTCGAGATGGGCGCACACCTGGTCGTACGCCTCCGCGAAGGCCGGAAAGGCCTCGTACAGCTCACGTCCCATGCCGGGTCGCTGCGAGCCCTGCCCCGAGAAGAGGAACCCGACCTGACCGGAGCCGGCACGGCCGCGTACGACTCCGGGGGCGGGCGCCCCCGCGGCCAGGGCTCGCAGACCCTCGGCCATCCGGTCCCGGTCGGCACCGGTCACGGCGGCGCGATGCTCCAGCGCGGCCCGGCCGGTGGCCAGCGAGAGACCCACATCGGCGAGGGACGGCCCGTTCTCCTCGGCCGTACCCGAGGCCCCGGTGGCACCAGCACCTTCCGGGACTTCGGCGCCTGCCGCGGCTCCGGGGCTTTCCGGGACCCCGGTGCCTTCCCCGACCAGGGACAGCAGGCGCTCGGCCTGGGCCCGCAGCGCGGCCTCGGAGGTGCCGGAGAGCACCCAGGGCACGGTCGCCGGGGCGGTCTCGGCCGGGGTGACGGCGGGCAGTTCGAGGGCCGGGGCCTGCTCGATGATGGTGTGGGCATTGGTGCCGCTCACCCCGAAGGAGGAGACCGCCGCCCGGCGCGGGTGGCCGGTCTCCGGCCACTCCATCGCCTCGGTCAGCAGCCGGACTTCACCGGCCGACCAGTCCACATGCGGCGAAGGCTCCGCCGCGTGCAGCGTGCGCGGCAGCACGCCGTGGCGCATCGCCATCACCATCTTGATCACCCCGGCGACACCGGAGGCCGCCTGGGCATGGCCGATGTTGGACTTCAACGAGCCCAGCCACAGGGGTCGTTCCGCCGGCCGCTCCCGGCCGTAGGTGGCGATCAGCGCCTGCGCCTCGATCGGATCACCCAGTGTGGTACCGGTGCCGTGCGCCTCCACCGCGTCGATCTCGCCCTCGGTCAGCCCGGCGGAGGCCAGGGCCTGGCGGATCACCCGCTGCTGAGCGGGGCCGTTGGGGGCGGTGAGACCATTGGAGGCGCCGTCCTGGTTGACCGCGCTGCCGCGCACCACCGCCAGCACCTCATGACCATGGCGTACGGCGTCGGAGAGCCGCTCCACCAGCACCACGCCCACGCCCTCGGCCCAGCCGGTACCGTCCGCACCCGCGCCGAACGCCTTGCACCGGCCGTCCGGCGACAGCCCACGCTGCCGGCTGAACTCCACGAACGCGGCCGGCACGGCCATGACGTTCACACCGCCCGCGACGGCCATCGTGGACTCACCGCTGCGCAGCGACTGGATGGCCAGATGCAGGGCGACCAGCGACGACGAGCAGGCCGTGTCCACGGTGACGGCCGGGCCCTCCAGACCGAACGAGTAGGCCACGCGCCCGGAGACGACGCTCGCGGCGCTGCCGGTGAGCAGATGGCCCTCGACACCTTCCGGGACCTGCGGGAGGCCGGCGCCGTACCCCTGGTAGGACATACCGACGAAGACGCCGGTGCGGCTGCCCTGCAGGGAGGCCGGGTCGATGCCGGCCCGCTCGAACGCCTCCCAGGACGCCTCAAGGAGCAGCCGCTGCTGCGGGTCCATCGCCAGCGCCTCGCGGGGCGAGATCCCGAACAGCGCGGCGTCGAAGTCGCCGGCGTCGTAGAGGAAGCCGCCGTCGCGGGCGTAGGTCCTGCCGGGGGTGCCCGGGTCGGGGTCGTACAGGTTCTCGATGTCCCAGCCCCGGTCCTCGGGGAAGCCCCCGATGGCGTCGCCGCCGGTCATCACCAGCCGCCACAGTTCCTCGGGCGAGCCGACGCCACCGGGGAGGCGGCAGCTCATGGCCACGATCGCGATGGGGTCCTGGTCGTCGGTGGCGGCGGCCGGGCTCCGTTCCTGCGGTGCGGCAGGCGGTGAACCGAGCAGTTCGGCGCGGAGGTAACGGGCCAGGGCCGTGGCGTTCGGACAGTCGAACACCAGGGTGGTGGGCAGCCTCAGACCGGTCTCGGCCGTGAGCTTGTTGCGCAGATCGACGGCGGTGAGCGAGTCGAAGCCGAGGTCGTTGAAGGCCCGGCCGGCCTCCACCGCCGTCGCGCCGTCGTGGCCGAGCACGGCGGCGGCGTGCGTACGGACGAGGTCCACCAGCGCCCGGTCCTGCTCACCGGCCGGGAGCCCGGCCAGTTTCGCGGCGAGCGACTCGCCGGCCCCGGTGCCACCGGGGGCCGGGGCGTCCAGGGCGCGGCGCGCCTCGGGCACCTCGGAGAGCAGGGCGCTGGGGCGGCCGACGGTGAACGGGCCGATGAACCGCTCCCAGTCGAAGTCCGCGACGGTCAGGGTGGTCTCGTCGTCGGCAAGCGCCTGCTGGAGCGCGGAGACCGCGAGGGCGGGCCGCATGGGCGGCAGGCCCCGGCGGCGCAGCATCTCCTCGCCGTCCCCGACCCCGGCCATGCCGCCCTCGGCCCAGCCGCCCCAGGAGACGGCGAGCGCGGTACGTCCTCGCCCCCTCCGGTGCTCGGCGAGGGCGTCCAGATAGGCGTTGGCCGCCGCGTAGGCGCTCTGTCCGGCGCCGCCCCAGATGCCCGCACCGGAGGAGAACAGGACGAACGCGTCGAGTTCCCGATCGCCCAGCAGTTCATCCAGATAGGTGGCGCCGGCCGCCTTCGCCGCCACCGTACGGGCGAGGCCGGCCGGGTCGGAGTCCTCGATCATGGTGTGGTCACCGACACCGGCGGCATGCACGACGGCGTTGACGGGGTGTTCCGCCAGCAGCGCCCGGAGAGCCTCCCGGTCGGCCGCGTCACAGGCCACCACGGTCGCGGTCGCGCCCAGTTCCGCCAGCTCCGCGACGAGTTCGGCGGCGCCGGGCGCGTCGGGGCCGCGCCGGCCGGTGAGTACCAGGTGCTCGGCACCCGCGCCCGCCAGCCAGCGGGCCACATGACCGCCCAGCGCACCCGTACCACCGGTGATCAGCACCGTGCCGCGCGGCGACCACTCCCGGCCGGGTGCGGTGGCGCGGGTGGCCCGGACGAGCCGCCGTCCGAACACGCCCGAGGCGCGCACCGCCACCTGGTCCTCGGTCACCCCGCTCTCGGCCGCCCCGGCGCCGACTGCCCGGTCCTTGGCCGCCCGGTTCTCGGCCGCCCCGCCGGCGGCCGTCCGGCCGAGGACGGCGACCACCCGGGCCGCGGTGCGGGCGTCCAGCTCCTCGGGGAGGTCGAGCAGACCGCCCCAGCGCTGTGGGTACTCCAGTGCCGCCGCCCGGCCGAATCCCCAGATCTGCGCCTGGAGCGGCCGGTTCAGCCGGTCGGAACGGCCGGTGGACACCGCACCGCGGGTGGCGCACCACAGCGGCGCCTCCACACCAGCGTCACTGAGCGCCCGCACCAGGCAGAGGGTCGAGGCCAGGCCGCTCGACAGGCCGGGGTGACCGGCCGAGGCGTCCTCGTCCTCCGCGAGCAGCGACAGCACACCGGCCACCGGGCCCACGGCCACCAGTTCACGGGCCAGCGTTTCCTGGTCGGTACCGGGCGCGGCGACGAGCGTCGCCAGTTCCAGCCCGCGCCCGCCGAGCGCGTCGCGGACCGAGGCGGCCCACTCGCTCTCCCCGGCCACCACGAGCAGCCAGGTCCCGGACGCACCGGGCCCCGGGAGCACTCCGAGCGGCTTCCAGGTGACGCGGTACCGCCAGCCGTCGACCACGGACTCCTCGCGGCGCCGGCGGCGCCATGCGGACAGCCGGGGCAGCAGCGCGCTCAGCGACGTGTCCGCGCCGACGCCCAGGGTCGCGGCGAGGGACTCCACGTCCTCCCGCTCCACGGTGTCCCAGAACCCCGAGTCGGCCGCGTCCGCCGGAGTGCCGGCGACGGCGGCGTTGTCCTCCTCTCCCGCCAGCCAATACCGCTCGCGCTGGAAGGCATAGGTGGGCAGATCGACCCGTCGTGCCCCGGGAAACAGCGCCCGCCAGTCCGGGGAGACGCCGTGCGCATGGAGCTCCGCGAGCGCGGTGACCACAGCCCGCCGCTCGGGACGGTCCCCCCGCAGTACGGGGACGGTGACCACGCCGCCGTCGCCCAGGCACCCCTGCGTCAGGGCGCTCAGTACGCCCCCGGGCCCGATCTCCAGGAAGGTGGTGACCCCCAGCTCATGCAGGGTCCGTACCCCGTCCGCGAAACGCACCGCCTCCCGCACATGCCGCACCCAATACTCCGGCGTGTACGACTCCGCCAGCGCACCCGTCAGGTTCGACACCACCGGAATACGGGGCTCGTGATACGTCAGCCCGGCCACCACCCGACCGAACTCCACCAACATCGGCTCCATCAACGGCGAATGGAACGCATGGCTCACCTGGAGACGACTGGTCCTACGACCCTGCCGGGCGAAGAGCTCAGCGATCTCCGCCACGGCCTCCTCAGCACCCGAAACCACCACCGACCGAGGACCGTTGACCGCCGCCACCCCGACCCCCTCCATCAGCAGCGGCACCACCTCCTCCTCGGCCGCCTCCACCGCCACCATCGCCCCGCCACTCGGCAACGCCTGCATCAACGCAGCCCGCGCCGACACCAGCGTGGCCGCATCCTCCAGCGACAACACCCCCGCCACATGCGCGGCCGCGACCTCCCCCACCGAATGACCCGCCACAAAATCCGGCCGGACACCCCACGACTCCAACAACCGGAACAACGCCACCTCGACCGCGAACAGAGCGGGCTGAGCCGACCCCGTCCGGTGCAGTTCCTCCGAGTCCACATCGACCGGAACGTCCAGCCGCGCGCACACCTCGTCGTACGCCTCCGCGAACACCGGGAAGGCCGCATACAACTCGCGCCCCATGCCGATCCGCTGCGCACCCTGTCCCGAGAACAGGAAACCGACCTTGCCCCCGGAACGAGCTCGTCCCAGCGTCAGATTGGCCGCCGGTTCGCCTGCGGCAAGGGCGGAGAGCGCCTGCCGGAGCTCGTCCGAGCCCTCCGCCAGCAGCACCGCGCGGTTCTCGAATGTCTCCCGGGCGGCGAGGGAGCGACCGATGTCGGCAGCCGTCCATCCGCCCCGCGTGTCGAGCCAGTCGGCCAGTCGGGCGGCTTGGGCGCGCAGTGCCGCCTCGGTCCTGCCGGAGAGCACCCAGGGCAAAGGGCCGTCGGCAGCAGCCTCCCGGGACTTCTCGACGGCCACCGGCGGTGCCTGCTCGATGATGGTGTGGGCGTTGGTGCCGCTGACGCCGAAGGAGGAGACCGCCGCGCGACGGGGGCGGCCGGTCTCCGGCCACTCCATCGCCTCGGTCAGCAGCCGGACTTCACCGGCCGACCAGTCCACATGCGGCGAAGGCTCCTCGACATGCAACGTGCGCGGCAACAGGCCGTGGCGCATCGCCATCACCATCTTGATCACACCCGCCACCCCGGCAGCCGCCTGAGTGTGACCGATATTCGACTTCAGCGACCCCAGCCAGAGCGGCCGGCCCTCCGGACGACCCTGACCATAGATCGCGATCAGCGCCTGGGCCTCGATCGGATCACCCAGCGTCGTCCCCGTGCCATGCGCCTCCACCACATCCACATCACCCGACACCAACCCGGCCGAGGCCAACGCCCCCCGGATCACCCGCTGCTGAGCCGGACCGTTCGGCGCCGTCAGACCATTCGACGCACCGTCCTGGTTCACCGCGCTGCCCCGCACCACCGCGAGAACCTCATGCCCGTGGCGTACGGCATCGGAGAGCCGCTCCACCAGCACCACACCTACGCCCTCGGCCCAGCCGGTACCGTCCGCACCCGCGCCGAACGCCTTGCACCGGCCGTCCGGCGACAGCCCACGCTGCCGGCTGAACTCCACAAACACACTCGGACTGGCCATCACGGTCACACCACCGGCCAGCGCCATCGAGCACTCACCACTGCGCAGCGACTGCACCGCCAGATGCAACGCCACCAACGACGACGAACAAGCCGTGTCGATCGTGACCGCCGGACCCTCCAGACCGAAGGTGTAGGCCACCCGGCCGGAGACGACGCTGGACGCGCCGCCGACCAGCCGGTGTCCCTCGACGCCCTCCGGCGTCCGGCGCACCTCCGCCCCGTAGCCCTGGTAGGCCATGCCGATGAAGACACCGGTCCGGCTGCCGCGCAGCTGGGCGGGGGTGAGCCCGGCCCGCTCGAATACCTCCCAGGACGCCTCCAGCAGCACTCGCTGCTGCGGGTCCATCGCCAGCGCCTCGCGCGGCGAGATCCCGAAGAAGCCGGCGTCGAAGTCGGCCGCCTCGTACAGGAAGCCGCCGTCGCGGGCGTAGGTCGTGCCGGGGCGCTCGGGATCGGGGTCGTACAGCGCCTCGATGTCCCAGCCACGGTCCACCGGGAACCCGGAGATGGCGTCACCGCCGGAGGTCACCAGGTCCCACAGGGCTTCGGGGCTGTCGACGCCGCCGGGGAGATGGCAGCTCATCGCCACGATGGCGATGGGCTCGTCGTCGGTGGCGACCGGGTGCGGTCCCTGTGGCGCGGTGGTCTCCGTGCCGAGCAGCTCGGTCCCCAGGAGACGGGCGAGAGCTGAGGGGTTGGGGTGGTCGAAGACCAGGGTGGGCGGCAACGCGAGACCGGTCGCCGTGTTGATCCGGTCGCGGAGTTCGACGGCGGTCAGGGAGTCGAAGCCGAGGTCCTTGAACGCCCGGTCGGGCTCGATCTCGGTGGGCGAGGAGTGGCCCAGGACGGCCGCGACCTGTGCGCGTACCAGGTCGGTCAGGGTCTGGGCGCGCTCGGCCTCCGGCAGCCCGGCGAGCCGGGCCGTCAGGGACGCGGCGTTCCCGGCGGCGGCCGGTGCGGCGTCCCCGGAGCCGGTGGCGCCGCGCACCTCGGGCAACTCGGACAGCAGGGCGCTCGGGCGGGCCAGGGTGAACGGTCCGATGAACCGCTCCCAGTCGATGTCGGCCACCACAACCGTGGGGTCGTCGCACTCCAGGGCGCGCCGGAGCGCGGTCACGGCGCGGGCGGCGGGCAGGGTGACGACGCCCCGGCGGCGCAGTTGCTCCTCGTCGGCGTCGGTGACCATGCCGCCGTCGGCCCAGGGGCCCCAGGCGATCGCGGTGGCCGTCAGCCCGTTGGCCCGACGCCGCGTGGCGAGCCCGTCGAGGAAGGCGTTGCCGGCCGCGTAGGCGGTCTGGTGACCACTGCCCCACACCCCGGCGATCGAGGAGAAGAGAACGAAGGCGTCCAGCTCCTGGTCACCGAGCAGTTCATCCAGGTGCGCCGCGCCGGCCGCCTTCGCCTCCAGTGCCCGGGCGAAGTCGGCCGGGGTCAGCGTGTCGAAGGGGGCGAACTGTGCCGTACCCGCCGCGTGGAAGACGGAGGTGAAGGTGTGCTCGGCGAGCACCGCCGCCACCGCGTCGCGGTCGGCCACATCGCACATGGCGAGGGTGACCCGTGCTCCCAGCGCCTCCAGTTCGACCTTGAGGGCCGCCGCGCCGGGCGCGTCCGGGCCGCGCCGGCCGGCGAGCACCAGATGCTCGGCCCCTGCACCGGCGAGCCAGCGGGCGACATGACCGCCCAGCGCCCCCGTGCCGCCGGTGATCAGTACGGTGCCGTGCGGCGACCAGGGCCGGCCGGCGCCGCCGCGGGCAGGGGCGAGCCGGGCGGTGAACACCCCGGACGCCCGGACGGCGACCTGGTCCTCCGCGCTGCCGGTGCCCTGGCTCAGCACGGCGGCGAGCCGGCCGGCGGCGCGCTCGTCCATGGTCAGCGGCAGGTCGATCAGGCCGCCCCAGCGCCGGGTGTGCTCCAGGGCCAGGGCGCGGCCGAGGCCCCAGACCTGGTTCTGCACCGCGCTGAGCGGAGCGTCGTCCGAGCGGCCGGTGGCCGCCGCGCCCCGGGTGACGCACCACAGCGGCGCGTCGATGCCCGTGTCGCCCAGCGCCTGGGCCAGCGCCACGGTTCCGGCGAGCCCCCGGGAGAGCGCGGGGTGTTCGGGCGAGGCGGCCTCGTCGAGCGCCAGCAGTGACAGCACTCCGTCGACCCGGCCGAGCCCGTCGCTCTCCGCCACGACTCGGGTCAGCTCGGCCGCGAAGGACTCCCGTCCGGCGTCCGCGCCGACCGCCAGCGGGACCAGCCGCGCGCCGCGTCCCGCGAGGGCCGCCCGGATCGTCTCGGCCCACGCGTCGCCCTCGGGCGCGGCGAACAGCCAGTTGCCGCCGGCGAGGTCGCCGGCGGGCAGCCCGTTCAACGGCTGCCAGGCCAGCTGGTAGCGCCAGCCGTCCACCGCGGACTGTTCGCGTCGCTGCCGCCGCCAAGCCGACAACTTGGGTACGACGGCGTCCAGTTCCTCGGCGCTCAGCCCCAGAGTGGCGGCGAGCGACTGGGCGTCCTCCCGCTCGACGCTCGCCCAGAAGTCGGCGTCCACCGCGTCCACGACCGCCGCTCCGGCCTCGGGGGCGTCCAGCCAGAAACGCCGCTCCTGGAAGGCGTACGTCGGCAGATCGACCCTTCGCGCGCCGGGGAAGAGTGCCCGCCAGTCCAAGGAGACGCCCTGGACGTGCAGTTCCGCGAGCGCGGTGGCGACGGCCCGCGTCTCGGGGCGGTCGGCGCGCAGCACCGGCACGGTGGCGACACCGTCCACACAGCCCTGCGCCATACCGCTGAGCACCCCGCCGGGCCCGACCTCCACGAACGTCGTCACACCCAGCTCGTGGAGGGTCCGTACCCCGTCCGCGAAACGCACCGCCTCCCGGACATGCCGCACCCAGTACTCGGCGGTGTACGACTCCGCCACCTCACCCGTGAGGTTCGACACCACCGGGATCCGGGGCTCGTGGTACGTCAGCCCGGCCACCACCCGGCCGAACTCCGCCAACATCGGCTCCATCAACGGCGAATGAAACGCATGGCTCACCTGAAGACGACTGGTCCTACGACCCTGCCGGGCGAAGAGCTCAGCGATCTCCGCCACCGCGTCCTCAGCCCCCGAAACCACCACCGACCGGGGGCCGTTGACCGCTGCCACCCCGACCCCCTCCGTCAGCAGCGGCACCACCTCCTCCTCGGCCGCCTCCACCGCCACCATCGCCCCACCCACCGGCAACGCCTGCATCAACCGAGCCCGCGCCGACACCAACCGTGCCGCATCCTCCAGCGACAACACCCCCGCCACATGAGCGGCAGCGACCTCCCCCACCGAATGACCCGCCACGAAGTCCGGCCGGACACCCCACGACTCCAACAACCGGAACAACGCCACCTCAACCGCGAACAGAGCGGGCTGAGCCGACCCCGTCCGGTGCAGTTCCTCCGAGTCGACATCGACCGGAGCGTCCAGCCGCGCGCACACCTCGTCGTACGCCTCCGCGAACACCGGGAACGCGTCATACAACTCCCGCCCCATACCGACCCGCTGCGCACCCTGTCCCGAGAACAGGAACCCGGTCTTCTCCCCGGTGCGGGACGCGTTGCAGACCACGGCAGCGGACGGCGTGCCCGACGCCAGTGCCCGTACTCCTTCGGTGAGTTCGGCCAGGTTCTCACCGACGACGGCCGCCCGGGTGTCCCAGGCGGTACGTGTGGTGGCGAGGGAGAAGCCGATGTCGGCCGGCGACCGGTCGGGGCCGTCCGCCAGGAAGGAGAGCAGGCGCTCGGCCTGGGCCCGCAGTGCCGCCTCGTTCCTGGCCGAGAGCACCCACGGAAGCGTGGGCAGCGCACCGGCGGCAGCGATCCCGTCGGCCCCGTCGATGGTCTGGCCGGCGGGCTCGTCGTCGACGGCCGGGGCCTGCTCGATGATGGTATGGGCGTTGGTGCCACTGACCCCGAAGGACGAGACGGCCGCACGGCGGGGGCGGTCCGATTCGGGCCAGGGGACGGCCTCGGTGAGCAGCCTGACCCCACCGGCCGACCAGTCGACCTGGGGGGACGGCTCGTCCACATGCAGCGTCTGCGGCAGCACACCGTTGCGGATGGCCATCACCATCTTGATCACACCGGCGACACCGGAAGCCGCCTGGGTGTGACCGATGTTGGACTTGATCGAGCCCAGCCACAGCGGCCGGTCGCCCGGGTGTTCCTGGCCGTAGGTGGCGAGCAGCGCCTCCGCCTCGATCGGGTCGCCGAGGGTGGTGGCCGTGCCGTGCGCCTCCACCGCGTCCACCTGGGAGGCGGTGAGCCGGGCGTTCTCCAGCGCCTGCTGGATCACCCGTACCTGCGAGGGACCGTTCGGCGCGGTGAGGCCATTGGAGGCGCCGTCCTGGTTGACGGCGCTCCCCCGGATGACGGCCAGTACCTCATGGCCGTTGCGGCGGGCGTCGGACAGCCGTTCCAGCAGGAGCACTCCGACACCCTCGGACATACTGGTGCCGTCGGCGGTGGACGAGAACGCGCGGCAGCGGCCGTCGGGCGAGAGACCGCGCTGGGCGCTGAAGGCGATGAAGGTGTTCGGTGTGGCCATCACGGTCACCCCGCCCGCCAGGGCGAGCGAGCACTCGCCCCGGCGCAGCGCCTGGGCGGCCAGGTGGAGCGCCACCAGCGAGGACGAGCACGCGGTGTCGACGGTGACGGCCGGGCCTTCGAGGCCGAGGGCGTACGAGATGCGGCCGGACACCACGGCGGCGGTGTTGGCGGTGACGAGATGGGCCTCGATGTCGCTGTCGCCCTGTCGCTGGAGGTAGGCGTGGTCCTGGCCGTTGGTGCCGACGAAGACTCCGGCCCGGGTGCCGCGTGCGGTGGTGGGGTCGATGCCGGCGCGCTCGAACGCTTCCCAGGAGGTCTGGAGCAGCAGCCGCTGCTGTGGGTCCATGACCAGGGCCTCGCGGGGGGATATCCCGAAGAACCCCGGGTCGAAGTCGGCGGCACCGTCCAGGAAGCCGCCCTCGCGCACATACGTCCGGCCGGTGCGCCCGGGCTCGGGGTCGTAGAGCGTGTCCAGGTCCCACCCCCGGTCGGCGGGAAATCCGGACACCGCGTCGCCGCCCGAGGAGACCAGTCGCCACAGGTCCTCGGGCGAACCGACGCCGCCCGGGTAGCGGCAGGCCATCCCGACGACGGCGATGGGCTCGGTGTCCTTCTCCTCCAGCTCACCCAGCTGCCTGCGGGTCTGGCGCAGGTCCACCATCACGCGCTTGAGGTAGTCCCTGAGCTTGTCGTCGTTCGACATGTTTTACGTCCTCGGTAGCAGTGCGTGCGAAGAGTCGGAGAAGCTGAAGGAGCCGAAAGAATCGAAGGAACCGAAGGAACCGAAGAGTTCGCCGGAGACGACCCGGCGAAGATCCGCCGCAGATTCCTCGGAAATCCGTCGGAGGTCTGCCAGCGATCCGCCAGCGATCCGTCGGATCCGCCGAATGAGTCAGAGCGAGCCGAGCTCGCGGTCGATGAGGTCGAACATCTCGTCGTCGGTGGCCGCGTCGATCCGGTCGAGATCGGGGTCATGACCGGGGCCGGAGTAGGCGCCGGCAGCGGTGACATCGGCGGTGCGGGAGGCGTTCGCCGTGCCGGTGGTGCCGGTCCCGGTGTCCCGGTGGGTGTCGGTCCACCTCCAGAGCAGCGCCTTGAGCCGGGCGGTCACCTTGTCCCGTACCGCGTCCTCCGGAGCGAGTGCGGCCAACTGGGCCTCCAAGCGGTCCAGTTCGTCGAGCACCGGTGGGGTCACGGCGGCGAGGTCGAGGACCAGCTCCTTGTGCAGCAACCGGGCGATCGCGACCGGGGTGGGGTGGTCGAAGACCAGGGTGGGCTTGAGCCGGAGCCCGGTAGCGGCCTTGAGCCGGTTGCGGAGCTCCACCGCCGTCAGGGAGTCGAAGCCGATGTCCCGGAAGGCCGTGCCGGGCTCGATCCGGGCCGCGTCGGCATGGCCCAGCGCGGCGGCCGCCTGGTTGCGCACCAGGTCCAGCAGGGCCTTCTCCTGATCGGCCTCCGGCAGCCCGGCGAGGCGGCGGGCCGGCGCGGGCGGCCCCATGGTCGCGGCGGCCGCGCCGGCCGCGCCGCCCGGGTCGCCCACCAGGTCGCGGAAGACCGCCGGGAGCAGGCCGGCCCGGGCCATGGAGCGCAGCCCCGGCAGATCCAGCCGGACCGGGACGACCACCGGCCGGTCCACGCCGAGGCAGGCGTCGAACAGGGCCAGCCCCTCGGAGGAGGTGAACGGTACGACTCCGGCGCGGCCCATCCTGTCCCGGTCGGCGTCGGTGATCCGGTCCCCCAGGCCGCCGTTCTCCGTCCACAGGCCCCAGGCCAGCGAGGTGCCGGGCAGACCGGCGGCCCGGCGCTGCCGTGCCAGCCCGTCCAGGAACGCGTTGGCCGCCGCGTAGCCCGCCGCTCCGGCGCCGCCCAGCACACCGGCCAGCGAGGAGAAGAGGACGAACGCGGAGAGGTCCAGGTCCCGGGTCAGCTCGTGCAGATGCAGCGCCCCGTCCGCCTTCGGCCGCAGCACGGTGTCCAGCCGCTCCGGGGTCAGGGCGGTGATCACACCGTCGTCCAGGGCCGCCGCCGCGTGCACCACGGCCACGAGCGGGTGCTCGGCCGGGACCGAGGCCAGCAGCTCCACGAGGGCACTCCGGTCCGCGATGTCGCAGGCCGCCACGTCCACGTGCGTCCCCGAGCCGGTGAGTTCGGCGACGAGTTCCCCGATTCCGTCGGCCGTGGCACCGCGACGGCTGACCAGCAGCAGCCGCCGAGCGCCGCGCTCGGTCACGAGGTGCCGGGCGAGCGACTGGCCGAGGCCGCCGGTCGCCCCCGTGAGCAGCACGGTCCCCTCGGGATCCCACGCCGGACCATCGGGGCCGGCGTCCGGGGCGTCCCGGCCCTCCGGGGCATCGGGGGTCTCCGGCGCGGCGACCGGAACGAGACGCGGTACGAACAGCTTGCCGCCGCGCACCGCGGCCTGTGGCTCGTCCAGGGCGACGAGCGCCGCCGCGAGTGCGGGGCCCACGGCGCCGCCCGCGACCGAGTCGTCCGCGTCCAGTAGCAGCAGGCGGTCCGGGTGTTCGGCCTGGGCCGACTTCACCAGTCCGGTGAGCGCGGTGTGTGCCGGGTCGGGCGCGGCGCCGGGCAGCTCGACCGCTCCACGGGTCAGCACCACCAGCCGCGCGTCCCCGAACCGTTCGTCGGTGACCCACTCCTGGACGGCGGACAGCACACCGGCCAGCAGAGCCCGTGTCGCCGGGGCGGTGTGGCCCTCGCCCCGGGCGCAGGGCAGCAGCACGTGGGCGGGCGGGGTCGCACCGTCGTCGATCGCCTCGCGGAGCGCGGCGAGAGCGGCGGCCGGGTCCTCACCGTCGAGGACGGGCCAGGCGGGCTCCGGTCCGGTGGCCGGTGCCCCGGTGTGCTCGACCCAGTCGACCGTGAACATCCAGTTCCGGTGCGCCACCCGTGAGGCCAGCACCTGCTGCGGGGAGACCGTACGGGTGTGCACCGACGCCACCGAGGCGACCGGAGCGCCGTCGGCGTCGGCCAGTTCCACGGCCACCGCACCGCCGCCGGCGGGCCGGACCCGGATGCGTACGGCTCCGGCCCCCGGGGTGTGCACGGACACCCCGCTCCAGGCGTACGGCATGAGCACCTCGCCGAGCCCGTCGGTGCCCCCGGCCCGGGCGTGGAGCCGCACGGCGGCGTCCAGCAGCACCGGGTGGAGCCCGTAGCGGTCCGCCCGGTCCCGCTCCGCCGGAGGCAGTACGGCCTCGGCGTACAGCTCGTCCCCGACGCGCCAGGCGGCGGACAGCCCCGGGCAGGCCTCGGCGTCCACCGGCTCGGCGCCCGGTGGCGGCCAGCTCATCAGGTCGAACTCCGCCGCCGGAGCGTCCCGGGAGAGCTCTCCGGTGACATGGGAGACCCATGGTTCGCCGGCGCTCCCGGAGGCGGTCCGGCTGAAGACCCGTACCGACCGCCGGCCGGTGTCCTCGCCCGCGCCGATCTGCACCTGGACGCGTACGGCACCCTGGTCCGCCAGCACCAGCGGGGCGTCCAGGTGCAGGTGTTCCAGGTGCGGGAATCCTGCCTGTCGGCCCGCGTGCAGGACGAGTTCCACGAACGCGGCAACCGGCAGCACCGGCACGCCGCCGACCTGGGCTTCCGCGATCCAGGGCGGGTCGGCCGGGGAGAGCCGGCCGGTGAAGAGCAGGTCCGCTCCCCCGGCGGTCTCCACCATCGCGCCGAGCAGCGGGTGGCCGGCGGAGTCCAGGCCCGCCGAGGAGACATCGAGCGCGGCCGTGCCCTTGAGCCAGAAGCGCTCGCGCTGGAAGGCATACGTCGGCAGATCGACCTGCCGAGCACCCGGGAAGAGCGCTCGCCAGTCCGGCGAGGTCCCATGGGTGTGCAACCGGCCCAGGGCGGCGACGACCGCGTACGGCTCCGGGCGGTCGGCGCGCAGCGCGGGGACGGCGACGATCCCGGCCTCGTCCACGTTCCCGTTCTCGTCCACGTCATCCAGGCATCCCTGGGCCAGTGCGCTCAGTACGCCTCCGGGCCCGATCTCCAGGAAGGTGGTGACCCCCAGCTCGTGCAGGGTCCGTACCCCGTCCGCGAAACGCACCGCCTCCCGGACATGCCGCACCCAGTACTCCGGCGTGTACGGCTCCGCCAGCCCGCCCGTCAGGTTGGACACCACCGGAATACGGGGCTCGTGATACGTCAGCCCGGCCACCACCCGGCCGAACTCCGCCAACATCGGCTCCATCAACGGCGAATGGAACGCATGGCTCACCTGGAGACGACTGGTCCTACGACCCTGCCGGGCGAAGAGCTCAGCGATCTCCGCCACGGCCTCCTCGGCACCCGAAACCACCACCGACCGAGGGCCGTTGACCGCCGCGACCCCGACCTCGTCCGTCAGATACGGCAGCACCTCCTCCTCGGCCGCCTCCACCGCCACCATCGCCCCGCCGCCCGGCAGCGCCTGCATCAACCGAGCCCGCGCCGACACCAACGCGGCCGCGTCCTCCAGCGACAACACCCCCGCCACATGAGCGGCCGCGACCTCCCCCACCGAATGACCCGCCACAAAATCCGGCCGAACACCCCACGACTCCAACAACCGGAACAACGCCACCTCAACCGCGAACAGGGCGGGTTGAGCCGACCCCGTCTGATTCAGGGTGTCGGCGGCGACATCGACCGGAGCGTCCAGCCGCGCGCACACCTCGTCGTACGCCTCCGCGAATACCGGGAACGCGTCATACAACTCGCGCCCCATGCCGATCCGCTGCGCACCCTGTCCCGAGAACAGAAACCCGACCTTGCCCGCCGGGAGAACACGCCCCCCGACCACATCGCCGGCCGACTCCCCTGCCGCCAGGGCCTCCAGCCCCGCTCGCAGCTCGGCCAAGTCGGCGCCGACGACCACGGCCCGGTGATCCAGTGCGGATCGGGTGGTCGCCAGCGAGTAGCCCACATCGGCCGGTGGCGCCGCCATGGTGTCCACCGCCTTCAGCAGGCGCCGGGCCTGCTCGCGCAGCGCCTCTCCGGTCTTTGCGGAGAGCACCCACGGCAGCACGGCCGGGGTCCGCGCCCGCGGCGCTCCCGCAGCCGGGTCGTCAGCCGGGGCGTTCGCCGGCTCCTCCGCCGCCGGGACGGGGGCCTGCTCGATGACGACATGGGCGTTGGTACCACTGATCCCGAAGGAGGAGACACCGGCCCGGCGCGGCTGGTCCGACTCCGGCCAGCCGGCCGGCTCGGTCAGCAGCTCGACCGCGCCGGCCGACCAGTCGACCCGCGGGGTGGGCCGGTCCACGTGCAGTGTCCGCGGCAGCACTCCGTTCCGCATCGCCAGCACCATTTTCATCACGCCGGCGACCCCCGCCGCGGCCTGCGTATGGCCGAGGTTCGACTTCAGCGAGCCGACCAGCAGCGGCCGCCCGCGATCCTGTCCGTAGGTCGCCAGCAGTGCCTGCGCCTCGATCGGGTCACCGAGGCTCGTACCCGTGCCGTGCGCTTCGACGGCGTCGACCTCTTCGCCGGACAACCGGGCGTCGGCCAGCGCCTCGAGGATCACGCGCTGTTGGGAAGGACCGTTGGGCGCGGTCAGGCCGTTGGAGGCACCGTCCTGGTTCACCGCGCTGCCCCGGACGACCGCGAGCACCCGGTGGCCCAGCCGCTGGGCGTCCCGGAGCCGCTCCACCAGCAGCAGCCCGGCGCCTTCGGACCATGCGGCGCCGTCCGCCGCCGCCGCGAAGGACTTGCAGCGGCCGTCGGGGGCGAGTCCGCGTTGCCGGCTGAACTCGATGAACGCGCTCGGGCCCGCCATGACCGTGACCCCGCCGGCGAGCGCCATGGAGCACTCACCGGCGCGCAGCGCCCGTACGGCGAGGTGCAGGGCGACCAGCGAGGACGAGCAGGCGGTGTCGACGGTGACCGCCGGGCCCTCGAAGCCGAGGGTGTAGGCGATGCGCCCGGAGGCGACGCTGCCGGAGTTGCCGGTGCTGAGCAGCCCTTCGACCCCTTCGGGGAGGACACCGGGCGTGAAGCCGTAGTCGTGGTACATCAGACCGGTGAAGACCCCGGTGCGGCTCCCCTTGAGGGAGGCGGGGTCGATGCGCGCGTGCTCGAAGGCCTCCCAGGCGGTCTCCAGGAGCAGCCGCTGCTGGGGGTCCATCGCCAGCGCCTCGCGCGGCGAGATCCCGAAGAAGTCCGCGTCGAACCCGGCCGCGTCATGGAGGAAGCCGCCGTGCCGGGTGTAGACCTTGCCGGGCCGCTCGGGGTCGGGGTCGTAGAGCGCGTCCACGTCCCAGCCGCGGTTCTCGGGGAACGATGAGATCGCGTCGCGCCCCGCGTCCAGCAACTGCCACAGGTCATCAGGGGAGTTGACGCCGCCGGGGAACCGGCAGCTCATGCCCACGATCGCGACCGGCTCCTGGTCGCGGGCCTCCAGCTCGCGCACCCGCCGCCGGGCCTGGCGCAGGTCGGTGGTGGCCCGCTTGAGGTAGTCCCGGAGCTTGTCTTCGTTCATCATCGGTGTTGCCATCGGTGTTGCCCGCCCCTTTTGGCCTGTGCGGTTCAGGAGATGCCGAGTTCGTCGTCGAGAAGCTCGTACAGCTCCTCGTCGCTCGCCGAGCTGAGGTCGTCTTCGCCCCCGGCTCCGCCGGAGACTCCCGGATCGGCCTGTTCGTCCCCGTTCCAGCGGGCGAGCAGAGCGGCGAGACGCATGGTGATCCTGGTTCGGGTGACGTTGTCCACGCCCTCCGCCCCGGCGCCGTCCAGGACGGCGGTGAGGCGGTCCAGCTCGTCGAGGGCCGACGCCGTCCCGCCCGCGCCGACGGGGAGGTCCTTCAGCACCCGCTGCGCCAGCGCGGCGGGCGTCGGATGATCGAAGACCAGCGTCGCGGGCAGCCGGAGCCCGGTGGCCCGGTTCATCCGGTTGCGGAGCTCCACCGAGGTGAGCGAGTCGAAGCCCAGGTCGCCAAAGGCCCGTTCGGCCTGGACGGACTTGCCCGAGCCGTGCCCGAGGACGGCGGCGACCTCGGAGCGGACCAGGTTCAGGACCGCTTCCTCGCGCTCCCTCCCGGGGAGGTCCGCGAGTCGCTCCGCCAGCGGTACGGAGCCCGCCCGTTCCGGGCGCCGCGGCCGGCCGCCGACGAGCCCCCGCAGCAGCGGCGGCACCGGGGCGGTCGCGTTCCGCAGGGCGGCGAGGTCCAGCCGGGCCGGCACCACCAGGGCCTGCCGCGACGCGAGCGCGGAATCGAGGAGTTCGAGGCCGTCCGCGTCGGAGAGCGGCAGCACACCGCCGCGCGCAAGCCGGGTCCGGTCCGCTCCGCCGAGTTCCTCGGTCATGGCGCCGGTCCGCCGCCACAGGCCCCAGGGCAGCGACACCGCGGGGAGTCCCCGCATGGCGCGGCGCCGGGCGAAGGCATCCAGGAAGGCATTGGCCGCCGCGTAGTTGGCCTGGCCGGGAGTCCCGAGCGTGCCCGCGAGCGAGGAGAAGACGATGAACGCCGACACCTCGCCGGCCAGTTCGTGGAGGTTGAGCACCGCGTCCACCTTGGGCCGCAGCACCGCGTCCAGGCGTTCCGGGGTGAGCGAGCCGATCACCCCGTCGTCCAGGACACCTGCCGTATGCACCACGGCCGTCACCGGCGTACCGGCCAGCACCCCGGCGAGAGCCTCCCGATCGGCCGCGTCACACGCGGCCCAGCGCACCTCCGCGCCACCCGCGATCAGTTCGGCCTCCAGCTCACCCGCGCCGGCCGCCTCCGCACCACGCCGGCTCAGCAACAGCAGGCCGCGCACACCGTGTTCAGCGACGAGGTGCCGGGCGACGAGTCCGCCCAGGGCACCGGACGCGCCGGTCACCAGCACCGTCCCGGTGCCGAAGTCCGGGGCACTCGCCGCGGCGTCGGGGGCGGCCCTGACGAGCCGGGGCAGCAGCAGTGTCTCGCCGCGCAGTGCCGCCTGTGGCTCCCCGGAGGCGAGGAGCCGGGGGACGGCCGCCGCCGCGCCCCGCCACCAGCCGCCGTCCCGGTCGGCGGCTCCGGAACCGTCCCTGTGGGTGCCTCCGGCGCCGTTCGGGTCAGGGGCCCCGGCGCCGTCCCCGGGGCTCTCTCCGAGGCCGTCCCCCTCGTCGTACTCCTCGGTGTCGAGGAGGACGATGCGGTCGGGGTGCTCCGACTGTGCCGAGCGGACCAGACCCCATACGGCCGCCTGCACCGGATCCGGTACGAGGATGTGCTGGGCCGAGACGGTCCGGGCCGGGCCGTCGTCCGCCGGGCCCGCACCGGCGGTGACCGCGCCCCGGGTGACCAGCACCAGCCGGGTCGCTCGGTCCTCGGCCAGCCACCACTGCACCAGCCCGAGCACCTCGGCCAGCACGTCGCGGACCCGTTCGCCGTCGGAAGCCGAGGCGCCCGGGTCGCCCGAGCCGATCGGGCACCGTACGACCACGGCGTCCGCCTCCCCCTCCGTGTCCGCACCCGCCTCCGGAGGCGTGCCCGTGTCCGTGTCCGCGTCCGCACCCGCCTCCGGAGGCGTGCCCGTGTCCGCGGGCGTGCCCGTCGCCGGGGCGGAGCGAAGGGCGGCGATGTCGTCGTAGACCCGTACGGCCGGAACTTCGGCCCCGGAGCCGGACTTGGTACCGGACCCGGCTCCGGCCCGGCCCGGATCGGTGAGCGGCGTCCACTCCAGGGCGAACAGGGAGTCCCGGGAGCCGGTCCGCAGCTGGTCGGCCGAGACCGGGCGCAGCGTCAGCGACTCCACCGACGCGACGGGCCGGCCCGAGCCGTCGGCGGCCTCCAGCCGTATCGCGTCCTCGCCGGCCCGGGAGAGCCGTACCCGCAGGGCGGACGCCCCGGTCCGGTGCACCGTGACACCGGACCAGGCGAAGGGCAGCAGGGGTCCGTCGGCCGCCGGAACCAGGCCGCCCGCGCCCAGCGCGTGCAGCGCGGAGTCGAGCAGCGCCGGGTGCACACCGAAGGCATCCGCACCCGGCCGGTCCGCACCGTCGAGGGCCAGTTCGGCGTAGACCGCGTCGTCGCCGCCGCGCCAGACGGCACGCAGCCCCTGGAAGAGTGGGCCGTAGCTCAGACCGAGGTCGGCCAGCCGTTCGTAGAAACCGTCCAGGTCCACCGGTCGCGCGCCGGCCGGGGGCCAGTCGCTCAGCTCGGTACCGGAGGCGGAGCCGCCCACGGCGAGGGCGCCGGTGGCGTTACGGAGCCAGGGGCCCTCCCCGGCGCGCGAGTGCACGCTCAGCGGGCGACGGCCGGAGTCGTCCGGTGCGCCCACCAGGACCTGGACCGCGACGCCGCCCTGTTCGGGCAGTACCAGCGGCGCCTCCAGGGTGAGTTCGTCCACCCTGTCGCAGCCGGTCTCGGCCGCCGCATGGGCGGCCAGTTCCACGAACGCCGTGCCCGGGAGCAGTACCGCGCCCAGCACCGCGTGGTCGGCCAGCCAGGGCTGCGTGCGCAGGGAGAGCAGTCCGGTCAGCAAATGGCCTCCGGCGTCGGGCAGTTCCACCGCCGCGCCCAGGAGCGGATGGTCGGCGGCGTCCAGCCCGGCCACCGTCACGTCACCGGCCGGGGCGCCCGCCTCCAGCCAGTACCGCTCGTGCTGGAAGGCGTACGTCGGAAGATCCACCGGGCGCGCGCCCGGCAGGACGGCGTCCCAGTCGACACCGACGCCGTGCGCGTGAGCCAGGGCCAGCGACATCAGCAGCCGATGACGGCCGCCGTCGCCCCGGCGCAGCGTCGGGACGGCCACGGCCTCGGCACCCGCGGCCTCGATGGCGTCCTGGATGCCCGCCAACTGTACGGCGTGCGGGCTGACTTCGATGAAGGTGTCGTGCCCGTCGGCCAGGGCGGCCCGGATCGCGTCATGGAAGCGTACGGTCCCCCGCATATTGCGGTACCAGTAGCCGGAGCCGAGTTCGGCCGGGTCCAGTTTCCCGCCGGTCACCGTGGAGTAGAAGGGTACGGCGCCGGAGAGGGCGTCGATGCCGGCGAATCCCTCTCGGGCCCGCGCTTCGACCCGTTCGATCTGTGGCGAGTGCGCGGCGTAGTCGACGGCGACCTTACGGGCCTGAATCCCCTCTTCGGCGCAGTGCGCGAGGAGTTCGTCCAGGGCGTCGGTGTCGCCGGAGACCACGACGGATCCGGGTCCGTTCACGGCACCGACACCGAGGCGTCCGGACCACCGGCCGACCAGTTCCCGCGCCGCCTCGTCCGGGAGGGTCACCGAGACCATGCCGCCACGGCCCTGGAGTTCGAGCACCGCGAGGCTGCGGCGCGCCACGATGCGTGCCGCGTCCTCCAGGGAGAGCGCCCCGGCGATCACCGCCGCCGAGACCTCGCCCTGGGAGTGTCCGACGACGGCGGCGGGCGTCACTCCGAAGGCGCGCCACACCTCGGCCAGCGCGATCGTCATCGCCCACAGCACCGGCTGGAGCACATCCACCCGGTCCTGCTCGGCGTCGGACGTACCGCGCAGCACCTCCGTCAGCGACCAGTCCACATGAGGCGCGAGGGCCCGTTCGCAGGCTTCGATCCGGTCGCGGAAGACCGGTGAGGTGTCCAGCAGTTCGGCGGCCATGCCCGTCCACTGGGAGCCCTGGCCCGGGAAGACGAAGACGGTCTTGGCGCCGCCCGGGCGGGCGGAGCCGGTCACCACGCCCGGCGGGGTCCAGCCGCCCGCGAGCCCGGTCAGCCCCTGCTGGAGGCCCTCGGGGGTGTCCGCGACGACCACGGCCCGGTGTTCGAAGGCCGCCCTGGTGGTGGCCAGCGAGTAGGCCAGATCGACCGCCGCCGGGGCGGCCGGGGCGCCGTCAGTGCCGGCATCGGTGTCGGTGTCGGTATCGGCCAGGAAGGAGGCCAGTCGGGCGGCTTGGGCGCGCAGTGCCGCCTCGGTCCTGCCGGAGAGCACCCAGGGCAAAGGGCCGTCGGCAGCAGCCTCCCGGGACTTCTCGACGGCCACCGGCGGTGCCTGCTCGATGATGGTGTGGGCGTTGGTGCCGCTGACGCCGAAGGATGAGACCGCCGCCCGGCGCGGGTGGCCCGCCTCCGGCCGCCATTCCACCGCCTCGGTCAGCAGCCGGACCTCACCGGCCGACCAGTCCACATGCGGCGAAGGCTCCGCCGCATGCAGAGTCGGTGGCAGCACGCCGTGGCGCATCGCCATCACCATCTTGATCACACCCGCCACCCCGGCAGCCGCCTGAGTGTGACCGATATTCGACTTCAGCGACCCCAGCCAGAGCGGCCGGCCCTCCGACCGCTCCTGACCATAGGTCGCCAGCAGCGCCTGGGCCTCGATCGGATCACCCAGCGTCGTCCCCGTGCCATGCGCCTCCACCACATCGACATCACCCGACACCAACCCGGCCGAGGCCAACGCCCCCCGGATCACCCGCTGCTGAGCAGGACCATTCGGCGCCGTCAGCCCATTCGACGCCCCATCCTGATTGACCGCACTCCCCCGCACCACCGCCAGTACCTGGTGGCCATAACGCCGGGCGTCGGAGAGCCGCTCCACCAGGAGCATGCCCACGCCCTCGCCCCAGCCGGTGCCATCGGCCCCGGCGCCGAACGCCTTGCACCGGCCGTCCGGCGACAGCCCGCGCTGCCGGCTGAACTCCACAAACACACTCGGACCGGCCATCACGGTCACACCACCGGCCAGCGCCATCGAGCACTCACCACTGCGCAGCGACTGCACCGCCAGATGCAACGCCACCAACGACGACGAACAGGCCGTGTCGATCGTGACCGCCGGACCCTCCAGACCGAAGGTGTAGGCCACCCGGCCGGAGGCGACACTGCCGGAGCCCCCGGTGGTGAGCAGTCCCTCGACGCCCTCGGGCAGTTCGCGCGGTCCCTGACCGTAGTCGTGGTACATCAGGCCGGTGAAGACGCCGGTGCGGCTGCCGCGCACCGTCGCCGGGTCGATCCCGGCCCCCTCGAACGCCTCCCAGGACGCCTCCAGCAGCAGCCGCTGCTGCGGGTCCATCGCCAGCGCCTCACGCGGCGAGATGCCGAAGAAGCCGGCGTCAAAGTCGGCCGCCTCGTACAGGAAGCCGCCGTCGCGGGCGTAGGTCGTGCCGGGGTGCTCGGGATCGGGGTCGTACAGCGCCTCGATGTCCCAGCCACGGTCCACCGGGAACCCGGAGATGGCATCCCGGCCGGAGGACACCAGCCGCCACAGGTCCTCCGGTGAGCGCACCCCGCCGGGCAGTCGGCAGCTCATGCCGACGATGGCGATCGGCTCGTCGGCGCCGGCCGGGGAACGGCGTTCCGTGGTGGCGGGCGCGGTGGCCGGGGCTTCGCCGAGCAGTTCGGTGCCGATGTGCCGGGCCAGGGCGGCGGGGGTGGGGTGGTCGAAGACCAGCGTGGCGGGCAGCCGCAGGCCGGTGGCGGTGGCGAGCCGGTTGCGCAGTTCCACGGCCGTCAGCGAGTCGAACCCCAGGTCCTGGAAGGCGTGTGCGGGCTGGATCGCCCGTGACGAGGAGTGCCCCAGTACGGTGGCGACCTCGGTCCGGATCAGGTCCAGCACGGCTTCGTCGCGCTCGTCCCCGGAGAGCCCCGCGAGCCCCGAGAGTCCCGCGAGCCGGTCGGCCGGTGCTCCGGCGGCGGCGCGCCGGGCGGTGCCGCGATCGGGGACGCGTACGAGTCCGCGCAGCAGTGCCGGTACGGGCCCGGCCGGCCGGTTCCGCAGCGCGGTGGTGTCCAGCCGGACCGGTACGAGGACGGACCGGTCCGAGTCGAGCGCCGCGTCGAACAGCCGGAGCCCGTCCTCGGTGGAGAGCGGCAGCACCCCGGAGCGCGCCATCCGTGACCGGCCCGCCGCGTCGAGGGCGTCGGCCATGGCGCCCGCCTGCTCCCAGGGGCCCCAGGCCAGCGAGATGGTGGGCCGGCCCTGGGCACGGCGGTGCCGGGCGAAGGCGTCCAGGAAGGCGTTGGCGGCGGCGTAGTTGCCCTGGCCGGGATTGCCGAAGGTGCCGGCGGCGGAGGAGAACAGCAGCAACCTCGTGCTCGCGTCGGTGAGTTCATGCAGATTGAGTACGGCGTCGGACTTGGGCCTCAGGACGGCGTCCAGGCGCTCCGGGGTCAGCGCGGCGATCACTCCGTCGTCCAGCACTCCGGCGGTGTGCACCACGGTGTCGACCCGGGTGCCGGCCAGCAGCCGGGCGAGCGCGTCACGGTCGGCGGCGTCACAGGCGGCCCAGGTCGCCTCGGCTCCCAGCGCGGCGAGTTCGTCCGCCAGGTCTTCCGCGCCCGGGGCCTCGGCACCCCGGCGGCTGACGAGCAGCAGCCTGCGCACCCCGTGTGCGGCCACCAGGTGCCGGGCGAGGGCCCCGCCGAGCGCGCCCGAGGCCCCGGTGAGCAGCACGGTGCCGAGGCGACCGGAGGCGTCGGCGGTCTCCCCGGGACCGGAGGCCGTGTCCGCCGACGCCCCGGAGGCCGCGTCCCCGGTCGCCGCCTGGTCGGCGCCCGCGGCACGGACCAGGCGCGGTGCGCGGGCCTCCCCGTCCCGGACGGCCACATGGGGCTCACCCGACAGCACGACCCCGGGTACGAGCCCGGTCACGTCGGCCGGGCGGTCGGTCTCCAGCAACACGATGCGGCCGGGGTTCTCGGCCTGGGCCGAGCGCACCAGTCCGCCCGCGGCGGCATGGGCGAGGTCGTCGCAGCGCGCCACCAGCACCAGGCGAGGCGCCCGGTCCTCGGCCTGCCACCGCTGGAGCAGCCGCAGCACCTCGGTGGTGACCGCGCGCACCCGCTCGGCCTCGGGAGGCCCTTCCGGGCCGTCGGGGCACGGGACGACCACCACGTCCGACCGCGACAGCTCCCCGGCGGCGCCCGGAGCGGCGAGATCGGGGACGTACGCGATCACCGGTCCGTCCGCGCCGCCGGAGGGCAGGGGCAGCGGCGCCCACTCGATGCCGAACATCGCGTCGGCGGAGTGCTCGCGGAGCTGCCCCGCCGACATAGGGCGGAGCGTCAGCGACCGCACGGATGCCACCGGCTCACCGGCGGCGTCGGCCATGAGCAGGGAGACCGCGCCCCGGCCGGCCGGCGCCAGCCGCACCCGTACGGTGGACGCGCCCGTGGCCCGGACGGACACCCCGGACCAGGCGAACGGCAGCAGCGGCCCGTCCTCCGCCGCCCCGGGGAAACCGCCTGTGGCGGCCGTACCGGCCGTACCGGCTGTAGCGCCGGGGCCACCCGCCCCGCCGGCGTTGTCCGTACCGCCGGGGCCACCCGCCCCGCCGGCGTCGTCCCTACCGCTCGCGCCGAGCGCGTGCAGCGCCGCGTCCAGGAGGGCCGGGTGCAGCAGGAAGGAGCCGGTGTCCGTGCCGTCGGGGAGGGTGACCTCGGCGAAGATCTCCTCGCCCGCCCGCCAGACGCTCCGCAGCCCACGGAACGCCGGGCCGTACTCCAGGCCGAGCGACGCCAGTTGGTCGTAGAAGCCGTCGAGGTCGACCGGCTCGGAGCCCTCCGGCGGCCACACCGCGAGCCCCGGACCGGCGGCCGGATCGCCCGCCGCCTCGGCGACATGACCGGTTGCGTGCCGCACCCACGCCAGATCATCGTCGCCCTCGGGGCGTGCGTGCACGGTCAGCGGCCGGCGCCCGGAGCCGTCGTCGGCCCCGACCCAGACCTGGACCGCCACGCCACCCCGCTCGGGGATCACGAGGGGCGCCTCCAGGGTGAGTTCCTCCAGCAGCTCACAGCCGGCCTCGTCGGCGGCACGGACGGCCAGTTCGACGAACGCGGTACCCGGCAGCAGCACGCTGCCGAGCACGGCATGGTCGTCCAGCCATGGGTGCGTACGCAGGGACAGCCGGCCGGTGAGCAGCCGTTCGTCCCCGCCGGCCAGCGAGACGGCGGCGCCCAGCAGCGGGTGGTCGGCGGAGCCCAGGCCGGCCGCCCGCACATCGCCGGGGGCGGCCGGGGCGGGGTCGAGCCAGTAGTGCTCGTACTGGAAGGCGTAGGTGGGCAGTTCGACGGGCCGGGCACCGGGGAGGAAGGCGTGCCAGTCCGGTGAGATCCCCTGGACGTGCAGTTCGGAGACCGCGCCGACAAGCGAGGCCCGCTCGGAGCGGTCGGCGCGCAGGGCGGGGATGGCGACAACCCCGCCCTTGTCAGGGCCGTCCAGGCACCCCTGCGCCAGGGCACTCAGTACGCCCCCGGGCCCGACCTCCACGAACGTCGTCACGCCCAGCCCATGCAGGGTCCGTACCCCGTCCGCGAAGCGCACCGCCTCCCGGACGTGCCGCACCCAGTAGTCGGCGGTGTACGACTCCGCCACCGCACCCGTCAGGTTGGACACCACCGGAATCCGGGGCTCGTGATACGTCAGCCCGGCCACCACCCGGCCGAACTCCGCCGACATCGGCTCCATCAACGGCGAATGAAACGCATGACTCACCTTCAGACGGCTCGTCCTACGCCCCTGCTCCCGGAAGGACTCCGCAAGCGCGTCAACCGCGTCCTCAGCGCCGGAGATCACCACCGACCGAGGCCCATTGACCGCCGCCACCCCGACCCCCTCCGTCAGCAGCGGCAGCACCTCCTCCTCGGCCGCCTCTACCGCCACCATCGCCCCACCACCCGGCAACCCCTGCATCAACGCAGCCCGCGCCGACACCAACCGTGCCGCATCCTCCAGCGACAACACCCCCGCCACATGAGCGGCCGCGACCTCCCCCACCGAATGACCCGCCACGAAATCCGGCCGAACACCCCACGACTCCAACAACCGGAACAACGCCACCTCAACCGCGAACAGAGCGGGCTGAGCCGACCCCGTCCGGTGCAGTTCCTCCGAATCGACATCGATCACCGCATCCAGAAGTGCGCACACCTCGTCGTACGCCTCAGCGAACACGGGGAACGCCTCGTACAACTCGCGCCCCATACCCAGCCGCTGCGACCCCTGGCCCGAGAAGAGGAAGGCGACACGGCCGCCGGTGCCGGACTGGCCGTGCGACACATTCACGGCCGGGGAGCCGGCGGCCACCGCCCGCAGTCCTTCGGCGAGTTCGGCCGGGGTCTCGCCCCGCACCACCGCGCGGTGTTCCAGAGCCGTGCGGGTCGTGGCGAGCGAGAACGCCACGTCCCGCGGCGAGACCTCCGCGTCCGCCCAGGGCAGCAGGCGCTCGGCCTGCGCGCGCAGGGCCGCCTCGGTCTTGCCCGAGACGACCCATGGCACCGGTCCGCCCTCGGCCGGGCGCACGCTCTCCGCCGCCTTCCCGTCCTCCTTCGGGGTCGCCCCCGAGGCCTCCGCCGGCATCTCTCCCGAGCCGACAGGAATCCTCCCGGCCTCTGCGGCCTCCGAGAGCTCCGGCGCCTCGGTGTCCTGGGGAAAGGTTTCGGCCGACGGGGCTTCCTCGATGATCGTGTGTGCGTTGGTGCCGCTGATTCCGAAGGAGGAGACACCGGCCCGGCGCGGCTGGTCCGAGGCCGGCCAGGGGGCCGGCTCGGTCAGCAGCCGCACGCCGCCCGCCGACCAGTCCACGTGCGGGGAGGGCGCGTCGACGTGCAGAGTGGGCGGCAGTTGGCCGTGGCGCATCGCCATGACCATCTTGATGACACCCGCCACACCGGCCGCGGCCTGGGTGTGGCCGATGTTCGACTTGATCGAGCCCAGCCACAGCGGCCGGTCGCCGGAGTGTTCCCGGCCGTAGGTGGCGAGCAGCGCCTGCGCCTCGATCGGATCGCCCAGCCGGGTGCCCGTGCCGTGCGCCTCCACCGCGTCGATCTCTGCGGCGGTCAGTCGCGCGGTGGCCAGGGCCTGGCGGATCACCCGTTGCTGCGAGGGGCCGTTGGGGGCGGTCAGGCCGTTGGAGGCGCCGTCCTGGTTGACGGCGGAGCCCCGAACGACCGCGAGCACCTGGTGTCCGTTGCGGCGGGCGTCCGAGAGGCGCTCCACCAGGAGCAGTCCGGCGCCCTCGCCCCAGCCCGTACCGTCGGCACCGGCGGCGAACGCCTTGCAGCGGCCGTCGGGAGCCAGCCCGCGCTGCCTGCTGAAGCCGACGAAGGTGGCGGGGCCGACCATCGCGGTGACACCGCCCGCGACGGCCAGCGAGCACTCGCCGTTGCGCAGCGCCTGTACGGCCAGGTGCAGGGCGACCAGCGAGGACGAGCACGCCGTGTCGACCGTCACGGCCGGCCCTTCGAGGCCGAAGGTGTAGGCGACCCGGCCGGAGGCGACACTGCCCGAGGTGCCCGTGCCGAGGTAACCCTCCAGATCCTCGGGCGAGTTCTGGAGCGCGGCGAGGAACTCGTGGTTCATCATTCCGGCGAACACCCCGGTCCGGCTCCCCGCGAGCGAGGCGGCGTCGATGCCGGCCCGTTCGAAGAGCTCCCAGGACGTCTCAAGCAGCAGTCGCTGCTGGGGGTCCATGGCGAGCGCCTCGCGGGGCGAGATCCCGAAGAGGCCGGCGTCGAACCGCGCCAGGTCCCGCAGGAAGGCGCCCTCGCGGGCGTAACTGGTCCCCCGCGCCTCCGGGTCGGGGTCGTACAGCGCCTCCAGGTCCCAGCCCCGGTCGGCGGGGAACTCCGTGACGGCGTCCCGGCCGGAGGCGACCAACTCCCACAGATCCTCGGGCGAGTCGACCCCTCCGGGGTAACGGCAGCTCATCCCGATGATGGCCACCGGCTCCCCGGCGGCGTCCTCATGGTCACGAAGGCGCCGCCGGGTCTCCTGGAGGTCTGCGGTGACTCGCTTCAGGAAATAGCGGAGCTTGTCCTCGTTCGCCACCGAAATCGTCCCTCACCCTTGCGAAGACTTAGCGGAATTCGGCAAGGGGCCTCCCGGGACGCACCGGAGCGGTCAGGAGATCCCGAATTCCTTGCCGAGCAGATCGAATACCTCGTCGTCCGTGGCCGATTCCAGATCGCTGCCCGTTCCAGCGCTTTCCGGCACGGACGACGTCCCGCCGGATTCACCGGCAATCGCCAGTACTGCCTGGAGCTTTGACAGGATCCGGTCGCGGGCTGCACCCTCTGACAACTTCGTCACCAATTCTTGTTCGACCCTGTCCAGATCGGCAAGTAGGGAATCCACTAGGGCCGGCCCGGCCGCCCCCGCCGTTCCCACCGTCTCCGTGAGCACCTGACCGGCGAGGAGAGCGGGTGTCGGACAGTCGAAGACCAGCGTCGCGGGCAGCCGCAGTCCGGTGGCCTTGTTCAGCCGATTGCGCAGTTCGACTGCCGTGAGTGAATCGAATCCCAGGTCCTGGAAGGCGTGTTCCGGCCGGACCGTACGGTCCGACGCGTGCCCGAGGACCGCGGCCACCTCGGCCCGTACCAGGTCCAGAACGGTCCTGTGCCGCTCGGCCTCCGGCAGCCTCTCCAGCCGCTCGGCCAGCGAGGACACGACCGGAGCGGCAGTGGCTCGCGCCGTCCTCCGGACCGCCGGCTCCACCAGGGCACGCAGTACCGCCGGTGTCCCGTCCGCCGTGCCCAGCCCACCGGTGTCGATACGGACCGGCGCCAGCACCGCCGAGTCCGAGGCCAGTGCCGCGTCGAACAGCCGCAGCCCGTCCGCCGGCGACAGGGGCAGCACTCCCCCGCGCGCCATCCGCGCCCGGTCGGCCTCGGCGAGACCGCCCGTCATCGCACCGGGCTGCTCCCACACCCCCCAGGCCAGCGAGGTGGCGGGCAGGCCGGCGCGGTGACGGTACGCCGAGAAGGCGTCGAGGAAGGCATTGGCCGCCGCGTAGCTCGCCTGGCCGGCGCTGCCGACCATTCCGGCGACGGACGAGAACACCACAAAGGCGGCCAGGCCCATCCCCCGGGTGTGGTGGTGCAGATTCAGTACGGCGTCGACCTTGGGCCGGAAGACCTCCCTCATCCGTTCCGGGGTGATCGAGGTGACGATGCCGTCGTCGAGAACCCCCGCGGTGTGTACGACCGCCGACAGCGGATGGCCGCCCAGGCCGTCCAGCATGACCGCGACCGAATCCCGGTCGGCCAGGTCGCAAGCGGCCCAGGTGACTTCGGCTCCCCAGGTGGTCAACTCGGCCGCCAGCTCGGCCGCGCCGGGGGCCTCCGCGCCCCGGCGGCTCGTCAGCAGCAGCCGGCGCACCTTGTGCTCGGTGACCAGATGCCGGGCGACCAGTGTGCCCAGGGCCCCGGAGGCGCCGGTCACCAGCACGGTTCCGGCGGCGAGGTCCGGACGGCCCGCGGCGGGCCCGGTGGACTTCACCAGGCGCGGTACGAACATCTCCTGGCCGCGCACCGCGAACTGCGGCTCACCGGAAGCCACCACCGCGGGCAACACCCGTACCGCGTCCCCGACGTCCTCGGCCTCCACCAGCACCAACCGGTCCGGATGCTCCGACTGCGCCGACCGCACCAGCCCCCACACCGCCGCATGCGCCAGATCACCAGGACGCGTCACCAGCGCCAGACGCCCCCCACGCTCCTCCGCCAACCACCGCTGAACCAGCTCCAGCGCCTCACTCGCGACACTGTGCACCCGCTCGGCGGTGTCCGGGCCGGCCGCCTCCGGATCCGGGCCCGGCGCGACCGCGACGACCGCGACCTCGGGCAGGGCCGGATCGGCGTACAGCGCGGCCGGGTCCGGGTAGCTCCGTATGCCGGTCCCGGCAGGGGCCTCGGCCCCGGTGAGGTGCGCGGGCCGCCAGACGAGGCCGAACAGCGAGTCGTCGGCCCGCCCGCCGGAGCCACCCGCCTGGAGCAGCTGCTCCCGGGACACCGGCCGCAGTGCCAGCGAGCCGACCGTGGCCACCAGGCCGCCCGCTTCATCGGTCACGGTCAGCGACACCGTGTCAGTGGCCGTCTCCGTGCTCGTGCCCGTGCCCGTGCCACTGCCCGAATCCGCGCCCGTCCGCGACACCTTGACCCGCAGTGCCGTCGCTCCGGCGGCCCGCACATCGACCCCGGACCAGGCGAAGGGCAACAGCGGCCCCTCGGTCAGGGGGACGAGCCCGCCCGCGCCGATCGCGTGGAGCGCCGCGTCCAGCAGGGCCGGGTGCAGGGCAAAGCCGTCCGCCTCCGTGCCCTCGGGCAGGGCGACCTCGGCGAAGACGTCCTCCCCGTCGCGCCAGACCGACCGCAACCCCTGGAAGACCGGGCCGTAGCCCAGGCCGACCGCGGCCACCTCCGTGTAGAAGCCGGTCAGATCGATCGACTCCGCGCCCCCCGGCGGCCAGGCGGCGACAGCCGCACCGTGCGGACGGTCGTCGGCCCCGAGCGGACCGTCCCCGGCACCGGATGGACCGTCGTCGGCCCCGAGCGGACCATCGTCCGGACCTCGCACCCCCTCGGGCTGCGCGTCCGTCAAGGTACCGACCGCGTGCCGCACCCATGGCGCGTCACCCGGGGAGCCGTCCGCCCGCGAGTGCATACTCAGCGCGCGCCTGCCCGATTCCTCCTCGGCACCGACCCACACCTGCACGGCCACTCCGCCCCGCTCCGGCACGATCAGCGGCGCTTCCAGCGTCAGGTCCTCCACCTGGCCGCAGCCGGCCTCGTCCCCCGCCCGCACCGCCAGCTCCACGAGCGCGGTACCCGGCAGCAGCGCAGTGCCCATGACCCGGTGGTCGGCGAGCCAGGGGTGGGAGGTGAGCGAGAGCCGCCCGGTGACCAGGAAACCACCCGCTCCCGGCAGCGCGACCGCCGCCCCCGCCAACGGGTGCCCGGCAGCACCCAGCCCGAGCCCGGCGGCAGCGGCGGTGCCGGTGAACTCCTCAGGTGCTTCGAGCCAGTAGCGCTCGTACTGGAAGGCGTACGTCGGAAGATCGATGCGCCGGGCGCCCGGGAAGAGCGCCCGCCAGTCCGGCGAGACCCCCTGCACATGGAGTTCCGCGAGCGCGGTCACCACGGCCTGCCGCTCCGGACGGTCCCCCCGCAGTACGGGCACGGTGACCACCCCGTCGCCCTCCAGGCACCCGTGCGCCAGCGCACTCAGCACACCCCCGGGCCCGACCTCCACGAACGTCGTCACGCCCAATCCGTGGAGGGTCCGTACCCCGTCCGCGAAGCGCACCGCCTCCCGCACATGCCGCACCCAGTAGTCGGCGGTGTACGGCTCCGCCAGCGCACCCGTCAGGTTGGACACCACCGGAATCCGGGGCTCGCGATACGTCAGCCCGGCCACCGCCCGGCCGAACGGCGCCAACATCGGCTCCATCAAAGGCGAATGAAAGGCATGGCTGACCTGCAACCGGGAGGTCTTACGCCCACGCTCCCGGAAGGTCTCCGCGATCGCAACGACCGCGTCCTCAGCACCGGAGATCACCACCGACCGAGGCCCGTTGACCGCCGCGACCCCGACCTCCTCCGTCAGATACGGCAGCACCTCCTCCTCGGCCGCCTCCACCGCCACCATCGCCCCACCACCCGGCAACCCCTGCATCAACCGAGCTCGCGCCGACACCAACGCGGCCGCATCCTCCAGCGACAACACCCCCGCCACATGCGCGGCCGCGATCTCCCCCACCGAATGACCCGCCACGAAGTCCGGCCGAACACCCCACGACTCCAACAACCGGAACAACGCCACCTCAACCGCGAAGAGAGCGGGCTGAGTCGACCCTGTCTGATGCAACTCCTCCGAGTCGACATCGATCACCGCGTCCAGAAGCGCGCACACCTCGTCGTACGCCTCAGCGAACACCGGGAAGGCGTCGTAGAGTTCACGCCCCATACCCAGCCGCTGCGACCCCTGGCCCGAGAAGAGGAACCCGAGCTTGCCCTCGCCGGCCCCCGGCTCGCTCAGGACGACGCGGGTGGACGGCGCCCCGCCGGCCAGCGCCCGCAACCCCTCCAGGAATTCGTCCCGGCTCTCCGCCACCACGGCGGCTCGATGCTCCATGGCCGAGCGCGTGGTGGCGAGCGAGAACCCGATGTCGGCCGGCCGCAGGTCCGTGTCCGAGGCCAGGGGCAACAGCCGCTCCGCCTGGGCCCGTAGTGCCTCCTCCGTCCTGCCCGACAGCACCCATGGCGCACGGGGACCCGAGTCCGGGGTCGCGGGAAGCTGCTGCTCAGCAGGGGCCGGTGCCTGCTCGACGATGACATGGGCATTGGTGCCGCTGATACCGAAGGAGGACACCGCCGCTCGGCGCGGGTGGCCGGCCTGCGGCCATTGCCTTGCCTCGGTCAACAGCCTTACCTCACCTGCCGACCAGTCCACATGCGGCGACGGCTCCCCCACATGCAGGGTCTCCGGGAGCACCCCGTGGCGCATCGCCATCACCATCTTGATCACACCACCGACACCCGCCGCCGCCTGGGTATGACCGATATTCGACTTCAACGACCCCAGCCACACCGGCCGCCCCTCCGGACGCCCCTGACCATAGGTCGCCAGCAGCGCCTGCGCCTCGATCGGATCACCCAGCGTCGTCCCCGTACCATGCGCCTCCACCACATCGACCTCGCCCGAGGACACCCCGGCGTTCGCCAGCGCCTGCCGGATCACCCGCTGCTGAGCCGGACCGTTCGGCGCCGTCAGACCATTCGACGCCCCGTCCTGGTTGACCGCGCTGCCCCGCACCACCGCCAGTACCCGATGCCCATTCCGCTCGGCATCGGACAACCGCTCCACCAGCAGCATTCCCGCGCCCTCGGCCCACCCGGTGCCGTCCGCGCCGGCACCGAACGCCTTGCACCGACCGTCCGCCGACAGACCACGCTGCCGACTGAACTCCACAAATGTCGAGGGAGTCGCCATGACGGTCACACCGCCCACCAGCGCCATCGAGCACTCGCCGCTGCGCAGCGCCTGGGCCGCCAGATGCAGCGCCACCAGGGAGGATGAGCACGCGGTGTCGACCGTGACGGCCGGCCCCTCCAGACTGAAGGTGTACGACACCCGGCCCGACGCGACGCTGCCCGCGCTGCCGCTGCCCAGATAGGCGTCCATGCCCTCGGGAGCCGTCTTCACCCGGCCGCCGTAGTCGTGGTACATCATCCCGGCGAAGACACCGGTCCTGCTGCCCCGCACCGAGGCCGGATCGATGCCCGCCCGCTCGAACGCCTCCCACGACGTCTCCAGCAGCAGCCGCTGCTGCGGATCCATCGCCAGCGCCTCACGCGGCGAGATCCCGAAGAAGGCCGGGTCGAACTCGGCCGCCTCGTGGAGGAAGCCACCGTGGCGCACAGAGGACGTGCCGGAGTGGTCGGGATCGGGGTCGTAGAGCTTCTCCATGTCCCAGCCCCGGTCCTCGGGGAAGCCGGAGATCGCGTCGCCGCCGGAGGCGACAAGGCGCCACAGGTCTTCGGGGGACCGCACATCGCCCGGGTAACGGCAGGCCATGCCCACAATGGCGATGGGCTCGTCCGTCCCGGTGACGGCGGCGACGGCGGCCCCGGTCCCCTCCCGGACGCCCAGTGTCTCGGTCAGCAGGAAACGGGAGAGCGCAACGGGCGTCGGGTGGTCGAAGACCAGCGTCGCGGGCAGCCGGAGCCCGGTGGCCGCGTTGAGCCGGTTGCGTAGTTCCACCGAGGTGAGTGAGTCGAAACCGGCTTCCTGAAAGGCGAGTTCCGGCCGGACCGCTTGGGCCGAGGCATGGCCGAGTACGGCCGCGACCTCGGTACGCACCAGATCCAGCACCAGCCGCTCGCGCTCGGCCTCCGCCAGACCGGCCAGCCGCTGCCCCAGCGACCCCTTCGGCACGGCCGTCCCAGCCACGCGCCGCGCACCGCCACGTACAGGACCGCGCAGACCCCGCAGCCCGCGCAGAACCGGAGGCACCGCACCCCCGAGACCACCCAGATCCAGCCGCACCGGGGCGACCGCCGCCCGGTCCAGAGCCAGCGCCGCGTCGAACAGCCGCAGTCCCTCATCGACGGCCAGCGGGGCCAGGCCCACCCGCTTCAGTCGGGTGAGGTCCGTCCGGTCGAGCCGGTCGGCCATGCCACCGCCCTGCTCCCACAGACCCCACGCCAGCGAGGTCGCGGGAAGCCCCTGGGCGCGACGGGCCTCGGCGAAGGCGTCGAGGAAGGTGTTGGCCGCCGCGTAGTTGCCCTGGCCCGCGCTGCCCAGGATCCCGGACACCGAAGAAAAGACGACGAACTCCGACAGATCGCCCGTCAGCTCGTGAAGGTTGAGCACCGCGTCCACCTTGGGCCGCAGCACCGCGTCCAGGCGCTCCGGGGTGAGCGAGCCGATCACCCCGTCGTCCAGAACACCCGCCGTATGCACCACGGCCGTCACCGGCGTATCCGCCAGCACCCCGGCGAGAGCCTCCCGATCGGCCGCGTCACACGCGGCCCAGCGCACCTCCGCGCCACCCGCGATCAGTTCGGCCTCCAGCTCACCCGCGCCGGCCGCCTCCGCACCACGCCGACTGACCAACAGCAGGCCGCGCACACCGTGTTCAGCGACGAGGTGCCGGGCGACGAGCCCGCCCAGGGCACCGGACGCACCGGTCACCAGCACCGTCCCAGCGCCGAAGTCCGGCGTACGGGTGGTTGCGGCTCCGGTGGACTTCACCAGGCGCGGTACGAACACCTCCTGGCCGCGCACCGCGAACTGCGGCTCACCGGAAGCCACCACCGCGGGCAACACCCGTACCGCGTCCCCGATGTCCTCGGCCTCCACCAGCACCAACCGGTCCGGATGCTCCGACTGCGCCGACCGCACCAGCCCCCACACCGCCGCATGCGCCAGATCACCAGGACGCGTCACCAGCGCCAGACGCCCCCCACGCTCCTCCGCCAACCACCACCGCAGCAACGCCAGCACGGCATGGCTGACCTCACGAACACGGTCGGCCTCGTCCGTACCCATGCCCTCGCCGGAGCCCGTCGGGCACGGGACGACCACGACATCGGACGCCTCCGCCAACTCCCGCAGCGCATCGAAGTCATCAGTGGACTCGACGGCCTGGATCACCAGCGCGTCGGCGGCAGTCGGCAGGGCGAACGGCGTCCAGTCCAGTTCGAAGAGCGAACCACCGCCGCCGTTACCAACCCCTGCGCCGGCACCGGCACCACGCAGTTGCTCCGCCGACACGGTCCGCAGCGACAGCGAGTCCACCGAGGCCACCGGATCACCGGCGCCATCGGCCACGGTCAGCGTCACCGAACCGGTGGCCGCCTTCGACAGTCTCACCCGCACCATGGCCGCACCGACAGCATGGACGGCGACACCGGACCAGGCGAACGGCAGGGCGGGGCCGTCCTCCATCGATACCAGCCCACCGGCGGCGAGGGCGTGCAGAGCGGCATCCAGCAGCGCCGGATGCAGAGCAAACCCCGCCGCATCGGCAACCGAGCCCTCCGGCAGCTCGACCTCGGCGAAGACCTCGTCTCCGCCGCGCCACACCGCCCGCAGCCCCCGGAAGGCGGGTCCGTACTCCAGGCCCGCCGCGGCCATCTCCTCGTAGAACGCCGTCAGATCGACGGCTTCCGCACCAGACGGCGGCCAGGCGCCCAGGCCCTCGGCGGGCGACTCCACCGTCGGGGACAGCACACCCGTCGCATGCCGCAGCCAGGAACCGCCTCCGACCCGCGAGTGCACGCTCAGCTGCCGCCGGCCCGACTCGTCCTCCGCACCGGCCGTCACCTGGAGGGTGACACCACCACGCTCCGGCACGATCAGGGGAAGCTCCAGGGTGAGATCCTCGATCCGTCCGCAGCCCGTCTCGTCGCCCGCCCGGGTCGCCAGCTCCACAAACGCGGTGCCGGGCAGCAGAACCGTCCCGTTCACGGCGTGGTCGGAGAGCCACGGGTGGGTTTCGAGGGAGATCAGCCCCGTGAGCAGAACCCCCTCACTGTCGGCCGTCGCGATCGCGGCACCGAGGAGGGGGTGATCCGCCACCCCCAGACCGGCGGCCCGGATGTCACCGGGGGCCTGGGGTGCGTCGAGCCAGTAGCGCTCGCGCTGGAAGGCGTACGTCGGCAGATCGACCTGCCGCGCCCCCGGGAAGAACGCCCGCCAGTCCGGCGAGACCCCGTACATGTACAGCCGGCCGACCGCCTCCGCGACCGCATACGCCTCCGGCCGCTCCCCACGCAGCACCGGTACGGCGACCACCCCGTCACCGTCCAGGCACCCCTGCGCCAGCGCACTCAGCACGCCCCCGGGCCCGACCTCCACAAAGGTGGTGACCCCCAGCTCGTGCAGCGTCCGCACCCCGTCCGCGAAACGCACCGCCTCCCGCACATGCCGCACCCAATACTCAGCCGTGTACGGCCCCGCCAGCGCACCCGTCAGGGTCGACACCACCGGAATCCGGGGCTCGTGATACGTCAGCCCGGCCACCACCCGGCCGAACTCCGCCAACATCGGCTCCATCAACGGCGAATGAAACGCATGACTCACCTGCAACCGGGAGGTCTTACGCCCACGCTCCCGGAAGGTCTCCGCGATCGCAACGACCGCGTCCTCAGCACCGGAGATCACCACCGACCGAGGCCCATTGACCGCCGCCACCCCGACCCCCTCCGTCAGCAGCGGCAGCACCTCCTCCTCAGTCGCCTCCACCGCCACCATCGCCCCACCACTCGGCAACGCCTGCATCAACGCAGCCCGCGCCGACACCAACGCGGCCGCATCCTCCAGCGACAACACCCCCGCCACATGAGCGGCCGCGACCTCCCCCACCGAATGACCCGCCACGAAGTCCGGCCGAACACCCCACGACTCCAACAACCGGAACAACGCCACCTCAACCGCGAACAACGCCGGCTGGGTGCATCCCGTCTGATGCAACTCCTCCGCACCGGCATCCAGCGACACCTCCAGGTGCTCCCGAACCCGGTCATAAGCAGCGGCGAACGCCGGGAACGCCACATACAGCTCACGCCCCATCCCCACCCGCTGCGAACCCTGGCCCGAGAACAAGAACCCGACCTTGCCCCCCACCGCGCCACCCACCACAGCAGCACCGGAGACGACCGACTCCAACCCCCGCCGCAACTCCGCCACATCACCACCCACGACCACCGCCCGCCGCTCCAGCGACGCACGCGAGGCAGCCAGCGAAAACCCCACATCAACCGGCCGAACCCCCGCCCCCTCAGCATCCACAAAGGACAACAACCGCCCCGCCTGCGCCCGCAGCGCCACCTCACTCCGCGCCGACAACACCCACGGAACCACCACACCCGAACCAGGGTCCGGCTCTGTCAACGGCAGTTCAGCCCGAGCAGGCGCCTGCTCGACAATCACATGGGCATTGGTGCCGCTCACGCCGAAGGAGGACACCGCCGCTCGGCGCGGGTGGCCGGCCTGCGGCCATTCCCTTGCCTCGGTCAACAGCCTTACCTCACCTGCCGACCAGTCCACATGCGGCGACGGCTCCCCCACATGCAGCGTCTCCGGAAGCACCCCGTGGCGCATCGCCATCACCATCTTGATCACACCACCGACACCCGCCGCCGCCTGGGTATGACCGATATTCGACTTCAACGACCCCAGCCACACCGGCCGCCCCTCCGGACGACCCTGACCATAGGTCGCCAGCAGCGCCTGCGCCTCGATCGGATCACCCAGCTCCGTCCCCGTACCATGCGCCTCCACCACATCCACCTCGCCCGAAGACACCCCGGCGTTCACCAACGCCTGCCGGATCACCCGCTGCTGCGCCGGACCGTTCGGCGCCGTCAGACCATTCGACGCCCCGTCCTGGTTCACCGCGCTGCCCCGCACCACCGCCAGCACCCGATGCCCATTCCGCTCCGCATCGGACAACCGCTCCACCAGCAGCATCCCCGCACCCTCGGCCCACCCGGTACCGTCCGCGCCGGCACCGAACGCCTTGCACCGACCGTCCGCCGACAGACCACGCTGCCGACTGAACTCCACGAACACGGAGGGGCCGGCCATCACCGTGACGCCACCGACCAGAGCCATGGTGCACTCGTCGTTCCGCAGCGCCTGGGCCGCCAGGTGCAGGGCGACCAAGGAGGACGAACAGGCCGTGTCCACCGTCACCGCCGGACCCTCCAGACCGAAGGTGTAGGACACCCGGCCCGACGCGACGCTGCCCGCGCTGCCGTTGACGAGGTAGCCCTCAAGTCCGGCCGGCGAGGTGTGCACGCGCCCGCCGTAGTCGTGGTACATCACCCCGGCGAAGACACCGGTCCTGCTGCCCCGCACCGAGGCCGGATCGATGCCCGCCCGCTCGAACGCCTCCCACGACGTCTCCAGCAGCAGCCGCTGCTGCGGGTCCATCGCCAGCGCCTCACGCGGCGAGATCCCGAAGAACTCGGCGTCGAACTCCGCCGCGTCGTGGAGGAATCCGCCCTCCCGGGTGTAGCTGGTACCCCACTGGTCGGGATCCGGGTCGTAGAGCTTCTCGATGTCCCAGCCACGGTCCTCGGGGAAGCCCGCCACGGCGTCGCGCCCGGAGAGCACCAGCTGCCAGAGGTCTTCGGGCGACCGTACGTCACCGGGGTAACGGCAGGCCATGCCCACGATCGCGATCGGCTCGTCCACCGCGCCGGTGACCCGGGGGACGGGCTCCGGCGCCGCTGCCGCAGCCTCGCCGGAACCCACGGCCTCGGCGGTGAGAAAGCGGGCGAGAGCGAGCGGGCTCGGGTAGTCGAAGATCAGTGTGGCGGGCAGGCGCATGTCGACGGCCGAGTTGAGCCGGTTGCGCAGCTCGACGGCGGTCAGGGAATCGAAGCCGATGTCCCGGAACGAGTCGTCCGCGCCCACCGACTGCGCACCGGTGTGCCCGAGTACGGCCGCGACCTCGGTACGCACCAGGTCCAGCACCAGCCGCTCGCGCTCGGCCTCCGACAGCCCGGCCAGCCGCTGCCCCAACGACCCCTTCGGCGCGGCCGTCCCAGCCACGCGCCGCGCACTGCCACGTACAGGACCCCGCAGCCCGCGCAGAACCGGAGGCACCGCACCCCCGAGACCGCCCAGATCCAGCCGCACCGGGGCGACCGCCGCCCGGTCCAGAGCCAGCGCCGCGTCGAACAGCCGCACGCCGTCCGACGCAGGAATGGCGGCGAGGCCCATGCGCCTGATGCGCGTGAGATCGGTGCGGTCGAGGCCGCCGGTCATGGCGCTCTCGCTGTCCTGCGCCCACAGGCCCCAGGCCAGCGATGTGGCGGGCAGGCCCTGGGCACGGCGGTGCTCGGCGAGGGCGTCGAGGAAGGTGTTGGCGGCGGCGTAGTTGCCCTGGCCCGGCATGCCGAGGATGCCCGCCACCGAGGAGAAGAGCACAAACGCGGACAGCTCGCCGCTCAGCTCTCCGGCCAGTTCATGCAGGTTCAGCGCCGCGTCGACCTTGGGACGGAACACACGGTCCAGCCGCTCGGGAGTCAGTGAGCCGATGACTCCGTCGTCCAGGACTCCGGCGGTGTGGATGATCGCGGACAGGTTCCGCCCGGCCAGGAGGTCGCGTACGGCCTCGCGGTCGGCCACGTCACAGGCGGCCCAGGTGACATCGGCACCCAGTGCGGCCAGGTCGGCGGAGAGCTCGGGCGCACCCGGTGCGTTCCCACCACGACGGCTCACGAGCAGCAGGCTGCGGACACCGTGCTCCGCGACCAGGTGCCGGGCGAAAAGCCCCCCAAGTCCGCCCGACGCGCCGGTCAGCAGCACGGTGCCGGAGCCGAGGTCGGGGAGTTCCGCGTCAGCCCCCGGCGCGGTGAGGCGCACCAGCCTCGGCACCCGGATCTCGCCCGCGCGCACCACCGCGTGCGGCTCACCGGAGGCGATCAGGCCGGGCAGCAACCGGGCGAGACCGCCGCCACCACCTCCATCGCCATTACCACCACCATCGGCGTTACCACCACCATCGGCGTCGTCACCACCATCGGCGTCATCACCACCGACGCCGCCGACGGCAACGGTACCGGCACCGGTATCGGCACCGCCGTCGGTCTCCACCAGCACCACACGGTCCGGGCTCTCGCTCTGCGCCGAGCGCACCAGCCCACGGACCGCCGACTGGGCGAGGTCCCCCGTCCGCATCACCAGCACCAGGCGGGCCGACCGTTCCGCGGCCAGCCACCACTGCACCAGTTCGAGTACCGTTCGGGTGACTTCCCGGACCCGGGTGACGGTATCCGCACTGGCCCCGGTCGGGCACGGCACGACCACCGCGTCGGCTCCGGCGTCCGGCAGCGGCTCGGCCGCCCGCAGCGTGGCGACATCCTCGTACATCGCTATCCGCACACCGTCCCACGCGGGCCCTGACGGCAGTTCGGCGGACGCCGACGGCGCGTCGGCGGGCAGCGACGGCAGTTCGATCGGCCTCCACTCCAGACCGAGGACCGAGTCCGCACCGTCGGAGCCGGCGCGCAACTGGTC
This sequence comes from Streptomyces pyxinae, assembly GCF_024756275.1. Taxonomy (GTDB): domain Bacteria; phylum Actinomycetota; class Actinomycetes; order Streptomycetales; family Streptomycetaceae; genus Streptomyces; species Streptomyces pyxinae. Next base: position 43,601 of record NZ_JANUGQ010000004.1, read on the forward strand.
GGCGGAGACCGGGCGCAGCGCCAGCGAGTCGATGAGCGCGACCGGCTCACCGATACCGTCGGCCAGCACCAGCGACACGGTGGAGGTGCCATGGCCGACGCGCGAGACCTTCACCCGCAGGGAGGTGGCCCCGGCGGCCGTGAGGCGCACCCCGCTCCAGGTGAACGGCAGCAGCCCGTTCCCGGTCCCGGTCCCGGGCTCCACCGCGCCCAGCCAGACGGTGTGCAGAGCTGCGTCGAACAGCGCGGGATGCAGACCGTACGCACCCGCCACCGGCCTCTCGGCGTCGGGCAGTTCCACCTCGGCGTAGTAGTCGTCCCCGCTCCGCCAGGCGGCACGCAGCCCCTGGAAGACAGGCCCGTAGTCGAAGCCCTTGTCCGCGAGCCGGTCGTAGAACCCGTCAAGAGCGAGTCGTTCCGCCCCGACGGGCGGCCATGCGGTGAGCGAGCCGTCCGCCGCGCCTTCCGGGGCGACGGTCAGCGAGCCGGAGGCGTGCCGGACCCACGGCCCCTCGGTCGCGCCCTCGTCGTCGATTCGCGAATGCACGGTCAGCGGCCGGCGGCCCGAGCCGTCGTCGCCCCCGACCCGCACCTGAAGTGCGACGCCGCCTCGTTCGGGCACGAGCAGCGGTGTCTCCAGGGTCAGTTCTTCCAGCAGATCGCAGCCCACGGCGTCGGCGGCACCGATCGCCAGCTCGACAAACGCGGTCCCCGGTAGAAGGGCGACCCCGTTGACGACGTGCTCCATCAGCCACGGATGGGTGTGCGTGGAGATACGCCCGGTGAGCAGATGTCCGTCTCCGTCGGCCAGTGGCACGGCGGCGCCCAGCAGCGGATGACCGGCCTCGCCCTGCCCCACCGCACGCAGGTCACCGGCGGAGGCAGGGGCGGTGAGCCAGTAGCGCTCGCGCTGGAAGGCGTACGTCGGCAGATCGACGCGCCGGGCGCCCGGGAAGAAAGCACGCCAGTCCACTTCGACGCCGCTGACGTGCAGCCGACCGACCGCCTCCGCGACCGCATACGCCTCCGGGCGGTCGGCGCGCAGCACCGGCACGGCGACCACCCCGTCACCCTCCAGGCACCCCTGCGCCAGCGCACTCAGCACACCCCCGGGCCCGACCTCCACAAAGGTGGTGACCCCCAGCCCGTGCAGCGTGCGCACCCCGTCCGCGAAACGCACCGCCTCCCGGACATGCCGCACCCAATACTCAGCCGTGTACGGCTCCGCCAGCGCACCCGTCAGGTTCGACACCACCGGAATACGGGGCTCGTGGAAACTCAGCCCGGCCACCACCCGACCGAACTCCGCCAACATCGGCTCCATCAACGGCGAATGGAAGGCATGGCTGACCCTCAAGCGCGATATCTTACGGCCCCGCTCCCGGAAGACCTCGGCAAGCGCGACAACCACGTCCTCGGCACCGGAGATCACCACCGACCGGGGCCCATTGACCGCCGCCACTCCCACCTCACCGGTCAGCAGCGGCAGCACCTCCTCCTCGGACGCCTCCACCGCCACCATCGCCCCACCACCCGGCAACGCCTGCATCAACCGAGCCCGCGCCGACACCAACCGTGCCGCATCCTCCAGCGACAACACCCCCGCCACATGAGCAGCCGCGACCTCCCCCACCGAATGACCCGCCACAAAATCCGGCCGGACACCCCACGACTCCAACAACCGGAACAACGCCACCTCAACCGCGAACAACGCCGGCTGAGCCGCCCCCGTCTCGTTCAACTCCTCCGCGTCATCCACCTTCACAGGAGCGTCCAGCAGCCCGCAGACCGCATCGAATGCCTCAGCGAACACCGGGAAGGCGTCATACAGCTCACGTCCCATCCCCACCCGCTGCGACCCCTGGCCCGAGAACAAGAACCCGGCCTTGCCCGCCGAATGGGCACGACCCACGATCACATCGCTCACCGGTTCGCCCGCCGCGAGGGCCCTCAGTCCCGCCCGCAATCCCGCCGGGTCGGCGCCGATCACCGCGGCCCGGTGCTCCAGCGCCGACCGGGTGGTCGCCGCGGAGAATCCGGTGTCGGCCGGCGACACATCGTCGGCCGCGAAGGCCGACAGGCGCTCCGCCTGGGCCCGCAGTGCCGCCTCCGTCCGGCCCGACAGCACCCACGGTACGGGCGCCGGCAGCGGGCGGTGTTCCCCGGCCGGCTCGGCCGTGTCAGCCGGGGGTGCCTCCTCGATGATCGTGTGCGCGTTGGTGCCACCGATGCCGAAGGACGAGACGGCGGCCCGGCGCGGTGCGGCGGTCCCGGTCCATTCCACCGGCTCGGTCAGCAGCCGCACGGCCCCCGCCGACCAGTCCACGTGCGTGGTCGGCTCGTCGGCATGGAGAGTGCGCGGCAGCACACCGTGCCGCATGGCCAGCACCATCTTCATCACACCGGCCACACCCGCCGCGGCCTGGGTATGACCGATGTTGGACTTGACCGATCCCAGCCACACCGGCCGGTCGTCGGAGTGCTCCCGGCCATAGGTGGCGAGCAGCGCCTGCGCCTCGATCGGATCGCCCAGCCGGGTGCCCGTGCCATGTGCCTCGACGGCGTCCACATCGGCGGGTGTCAGCCCGGCGGCGGCCAGCGCCTGCCGGATCACCCGCTGCTGAGCGGGGCCGTTGGGGGCCGTCAGGCCGTTGGAGGCGCCGTCCTGGTTCACCGCGCTGCCCCGCACCACCGCCAGCACCGGGTGCCCGTTGCGGCGGGCGTCCGAGAGGCGCTCCACCAGGAGCAGGCCGGCGCCCTCGCCCCAACCCGTACCGTCGGCACCGGCGGCGAACGCCTTGCAACGGCCGTCGGGAGCCAGCCCGCGCTGCCTGCTGAACTCCACGAAGAGGTCCGGTGTGGTCATGACGGTGACCCCGCCGACCAGCGCCAGCGAGCATTCGCCGGCGCGCAGCGCCTGAGCCGCCAGGTGCAGGGCCACCAGCGAGGACGAGCACGCCGTGTCCACCGTCACCGCCGGCCCCTCCAGGCCGAACGTGTAGGAGATGCGCCCGGAGACGACCGAGGCCGCCTTGCCGGTGAGCGCGTAACCCTCGGTCTCCTCGGGCGCGTTGCGCAATCCGTTGGCGTAGTCCTGGCCGTTGGTGCCGACGAAGACGCCGGTACGGCTGGCGCGCACGGAGGCGGGGGCGATGCCCGCGCGCTCGAACGCCTCCCACGCGGTCTCCAGGAGCAGCCGCTGCTGGGGGTCCATCGCCAGCGCCTCACGCGGCGAGATCCCGAAGAGCCCGGCGTCGAAGCGGTCGGCGTCCTGAAGGAAACCGCCGTCCCGCGCGTACGTCCGGCCGGACCGGTCGGGGTCGGGGTCGTACAGGGAGTCGATGTCCCAGCCCCGGTCGGTGGGGAAGCCGGACACCGCGTCCCCTCCGGAGCGCAGCAGTTCCCACAGATCCTCCGGCGTCCGGACGCCACCGGGGAAGCGGCAGCTCATGCTGACGATCGCGAGGGGCTCGTCGGTCGTGGCGGCGGCCGTCGGCCGGACGGCTTCCGCCACCGGTTCCGGCCGGCCGAGGAGTTCCTCGCGCAGCCGGCGGGCGAGCGCGGTGGGCGTCGGGTGGTCGAAGACCAGGGTGGCGGGCAGCTTGAGCCCGGTGGCCGCGCCCAGCCGGTGGCGCAGTTCGACGGCAGTGAGCGAGTCGAAGCCGGTCTCGCGGAACGTCCGGTCGGCGTCGAAGGCGCCCTTGCCGGAGTGGCCGAGCACCAGGGCGGCCTGTGTGTGGACCAGGTCCAGCAGGATACGCGTCTGCTCCCCCGGCGTGCCGCCGAGCAGGCGCCGGACCAGCGCGGAGGAAGACGCGTCGGTGCTTCCGGGGGCCTCCGCGTGTGCCTCCAGGGCGTTACGGGCCTCCGGCACACCGAGCAGCAGCGGACACGGGCGGGAACCGGCGAAGGCCGGGACGAAGCGGTCCCAGTCCACGTTCGCCACGGTCACGGCGGTCTCGCCCCGGGTCAGTGCCCCGTGCAGCACGGCGAGGGCGGGCGCGGCCGTGATCGCCCGGATGCCGCGCCGCCGCAGGTGGTCTCCGGCGGCGCCGTCGGCCATGCCGCCGTCCGCCCAGGGGCCCCAGGCGACGGCCAGCGCGGGCAGACCCTCGGCACGGCGGTGCTCGGCGAGGGCGTCAAGGAAGGCATTGGCGGCGCCGTAGGCTCCCTGGCCGCCGTTGCCCCAGACACCGGTCATCGACGAGAAGAGCACAAAGGCGTCGAGGTCCGCACGGTCCCGGGTGAGATCGTGCAGGTGGAGCGCGGCGGCCACCTTGGGCCGCAGCACCTGGCGCAGCCGCTCGGGCGTGAGCGATTCGACCAGGCCGTCGTCGAGTACGCCGGCGGTGTGCACCACGGCGCTCACGGGGTGCTGCCGGAACAGCGCGGCAAGCGCGTCGCGGTCGGCCGTGTCACACGCCGCGACGGTGACCCGGACCCCCATCTCCAACAGTTCCGACGCGAGTTCGGCGGCACCCGGAGCTTCGGGCCCCCGGCGGCTGGTGAGCAGCAGATGTTCGGCTCCGGCGGTGGCGAGCCAGCGGGCCACCCGGCCGCCGAGCGCACCCGTACCACCGGTCACCAGCACCGTGCCGCGCGGCGACCAAGGCGGGTCCGCCGGTGCGGCGCTGTGCGGCGCGCGTACCAGACGGCGGCCGAACACACCGGAGGCGCGCACGGCGAGCTGGTCCTCGTCGTCCTGGGCGAGCAGGCCGGCCAGGCGCTCCAGCGAACGCGGATCGAGTTCGGCGGGCAGATCGACGAGGCCGCCCCAGCGCTGCGGCTGCTCCAGGGCGACGACCCTGCCCAGACCCCAGAGCTGAGCCGAGACGGGGTCGGTCAGCGGGTCCTCGGTGCCGGTCGACACCGCGCCGCTGGTCAGACCCCACAGCGGGATGTCGAGCCCGGCGTCGCCGAGGGCCTGGACGAGCAGAACCAGCCGCTGAAGGGCACGGTCCGCCGCCCCCGCCCCGGCACGCGGAGCCGCGAACACGATGCCGGCGGCCTCACCGCCTGCGGCGTCGGTCAGGGCCCGGGCCAGCGACTCGCGGTCGGTGTCCTCCTCCAGGGCCAGCGGCACGAGTGCGACGCCCAGTCCCTCAAGCGCGGCCCGGATCCGCTCTGTCCAGGCGGTGTCCTCGGAGCCCGCCCAGAGCCAGGTCCCGGACGGCGCCGCGCCGCCGAAGTCCCCGAGCGGCTGCCAGGTGATCCGGTAACGCCAGCCGTCGGCGGTGGACTGCTCCCGCCGCTGCCTGCGCCAGGCGGACAGCCTGGGGGCGACCACATCCAGCGCGGCGGGCTCAAGCCCCAGGAGCGCGCCGAGTGTTGTACGGTCCTCGCTCTCCACGGAGTCCCAGAACGCGGCGTCCATCGCCTCCGGAACGCCAGGGCCCGCCACCGGGCGAGGTGCGTCGAGCCAGTAGCGCTCGCGCTGGAAGGCGTACGTCGGCAGATCGACCTGCCGCGCCCCCGGGAAGAACGCCCGCCAGTCCGGCGAGACCCCGTACATATACAGCCGGCCGACCGCCTCCGCGACCGCATACGCCTCCGGGCGGTCGGCGCGCAGCACCGGCACGGCGACCACACCGTCACCCTCCAGGCACCCCTGCGCCAGCGCACTCAGCACGCCCCCGGGCCCGACCTCCACGAACGTCGTCACACCCAATCCGTGGAGGGTCCGTACCCCGTCCGCGAAGCGCACCGCCTCCCGGACATGCCGCACCCAGTAGTCGGCGGTGTACGGCTCCGCCAGCGCACCCGTCAGGTTCGACACCACCGGGATTTGGGGCTCGTGATACGTCAGCCCGGCCACCAACCGACCGAACTCCGCCAACATCGGCTCCATCAACGGCGAATGAAACGCATGACTCACCTGCAACCGCGAGGTCTTACGCCCCCGCTCCCGGAAGACCTCGGCAAGCGCGACAACCACGTCCTCGGCACCGGAGATCACCACCGACCGAGGCCCATTGACCGCCGCCACCCCGACCCCCTCCGTCAGCAGCGGCACCACCTCCTCCTCAGTCGCCTCCACCGCCACCATCGCCCCACCACCCGGCAACCCCTGCATCAACCGAGCCCGCGCCGACACCAGAGCCGCCGCATCCTCCAGCGACAACACTCCCGCCACATGCGCGGCCGCGACCTCCCCCACCGAATGACCCGCCACGAAGTCCGGCCGGACACCCCACGACTCCAACAGCCGGAACAGCGCCACCTCGACGGCGAACAACGCCGGCTGAGCCGACCCCGTCTGATGCAACTCCTCCGAATCGACATCGACCACCGCGTCCAGCCGCGCACACACCTCGTCGTACGCCTCAGCGAACACCGGGAAGGCGTCGTAGAGTTCACGCCCCATCCCCGCCCGCTGCGAACCCTGGCCCGAGAACAAGAACCCGACCTTGCCCCCCACCGCACCGCCCACCACAGCAGCACCGGAGACAACCGACTCCAACCCCCGCCGCAACTCCGCCACATCACCACCCACGACCACCGCCCGCCGCTCCAGCGACGCACGCGAGGCGGCCAGCGAGAACCCCACATCAACCGGCCGGGCACCAGCCCCCTCAGCATCCACGAAGGACAACAGCCGCTCCGCCTGCGCCCGCAGCGCCACCTCACTCCGCGCCGACAACACCCACGGAACCACCACACCCGAACCAGGGTCCGCACCGGCCGCCGCGGAGGCGAACTCTTCCTGCACAGCGCCCTGCTCGACGATCACATGCGCGTTGGTGCCGCTGATGCCGAACGAGGACACGGCGGCCCGGCGCGGTGCGTCACCCGCCGGCCACTCCACCGCCTCGGTCAGCAGCCGCACACCGCTTGTCGACCAGTCCACCTGCGGGGTCGGCTCATCCACGTGCAGAGTCCCCGGCAGCACCCCGTGCCGCATGGCCATCACCATTTTGATCAGGCCGGCCACGCCCGCCGCCGCCTGGGTGTGGCCGATGTTGGACTTCAGTGAGCCCAGCCACAGCGGCCGGTCCGCCGGCCGGTCCCGCCCATAGGTGGCACCCAGGGCGTCCGCCTCGATCGGGTCGCCGAGTCGGGTACCGGTGCCGTGCGCCTCCACCGCGTCGACATCGGTGGGCGCGAGTCCGGCGGCGGCCAGCGCCTGTCGGATCACCCGCTGCTGCGCCGGACCATTCGGCGCCGTCAGGCCGTTGGAGGCACCGTCCTGGTTGACCGCGCTGCCGCGCACCACCGCCAGCACCCGATGCCCATGGCGCCGCGCGTCGGACAGCCGCTCCACCAGCAGCATTCCCGCGCCCTCGGCCCAGCCGGTGCCGTCCGCACCCGCGCCGAAGGCCTTGCACCGGCCGTCGGCCGACAGCCCGCGCTGCCGGCTGAACTCCACGAACATGCCGGGCGTGGACATCACGGTCACCCCGCCGGCCAGGGCCATCGAGCACTCGCCGCCGCGCAGCGACTGGATCGCCAGGTGCAGAGCGACCAGGGACGAGGAGCATGCCGTGTCCACCGTCACCGCCGGACCCTCCAGGCCGAAGGTGTAGGCCACCCGGCCCGAGGCGACACTGGTCGTCGTGCCGGTCAGCAGATAGCCCTCGATGCCGTCGACCGGCTCGTGCAGGCGGGGGCCGTAGTCCTGGGCCGTCGCGCCGATGAAGACACCCGTCGGGCTCCGCCGCAGGGTGGCCGGGTCGATGCCGGCGCGCTCGAACGCCTCCCAGGCGGTCTCCAGGACCAGCCGCTGCTGGGGATCGATCGCGGCGGCCTCCCGGGGGCTGATGCCGAAGAAGCCGGCGTCGAACTCGGCGGCGTCGTGCAGAAAGCCGCCGTACCGCGTCGAGGACTTGCCGGGTGTGCCGGGCTCCGGGTCGTACAGCGCTTCGACGTCCCAGCCTCGGTCCGCAGGAAATCCGGTGATGGCGTCACCGCCGGAGGCGACCAGCCGCCACAGATCCTCCGGCGAGCGCACCCCGCCGGGCAGTCGGCAGCTCATGCCGACGATCGCGATCGGCTCGTCGGGGTCGGCCGCCGTCCCGGGCAGAGGGACCGCCGGGTCCTTGCCCGTCGCCGCGTTCTCGCCCAGGGACAGCGAGTTGAGGTGGCGGGCGAGTGCGCCAGGGGTCGGATGATCGAACAACAGCCCGCTGGGCAGGCGCAGTCCGGTGGCCTCAGCGAGCTGGTTGCGGAGTTCCACGGAGCTGAGCGAGTCGAAGCCGAGGTCCTTGAAGGTCCACTCGGGGTCGACCTGACGGGCTTCGGTGTGCCCCAGTACGGCCGCGACATGGGCGCGGACCAGGTCGAGTGCCGCCTCGTCGCGCTCGGACTCGGGCAGACCAGTGAGCCGCCGCGCCAGAGCGCCCAGGGGCGCGGCTCCGGTCCCGTCGATCGCGCCCGGCCGCCGCGCCGCGGCAGAAGGGGCCCAGACGGGGGTGGGGGTGGGGGTGGCCGTGGGGTTCCCGTCCAGCCAGTGTCGCTGCCGTTCGAACGCGTAGGTGGGGAGCGCGACCCTGCGCCGGGTGGCTCGCCCGCCGAACAGGGCGGTCCAGTCCGGTTCCAGACCGTGGGCGTGCAGCGCGGCGACCGCCGTCAGCAGCGCCCGCGCCTCGGGGCGGCGGGCGCGCAGGGCGGGCACGTACAGGGCATCGCCGTCCGTGCGGGCGCGGGCCAGGGAGGTCAGCACGCCCCCGGGCCCGAGCTCCAGGTAGGTGCGGACGCCGTACTCGTCGAGGCGGGCCAGGCCGTCGGAGAACCGGACCGCCTCGCGGACGTGGCGGACCCAGTACGCGGCCGAGCACCCCTCGTACGCCCCGCCCCTTGCGTCCTCCTCACGCCCTGCTTCCCCCGCACGCCCGTCCTGCCCGCCGGGACCATCCACGTCCCCGGGCAGCCGGCCCGTCACATTGGACACGATCGGAATGAGCGGCGGGTGGAAGGTCAACCCCTCGGCCACCCGGCGGAACTCCTCCAGCATGGGTTCCATGTGCGCGGAGTGGAAGGCATGGCTGACCCGCAGCCGGCTGGTCCTGCGGCCTTGGGCGGCGAAGACGTCGGCCAGTTCCGTGGCCAGGTCCTCGTCACCGGAGACGACCACGGAGTCCGGGCCGTTCACCGCGGCGACGCTCAGGCGGTCCGTCCGGTCACCGATGCGGGCGCGGACCTCCTCCTCCGTGGCCTGGATCGCGCTCATGGCACCGCCGGCGGGCAGTGCCTGCATCAGCCGGCCCCGGGCTGCGACCAGGGCGCAGGCGTCCGCGAGCGACAGGACGCCGGCCACCTGGGCGGCGGCGATCTCACCGATGGAGTGGCCCAGCAGCACATCGGGGGTGATCCCCCAGCTCTCCAGCAGCCGGAACAGGGCGACTTCGACGGCGAAGAGCGAGGTCTGGGTGTAGAGGGTCCGGTCGAGCTCGGCCGCTTCCCCGGTGCCTTCGGGTGCGAACATGACCTCGCGCAGCGGCCTCGGCAGCCGGGGGTCGAGATGCGCACAGACCTCGTCCAGCGCGGCGGCGAACACCGGGAAGGTCCGGGCCAGTTCGCGTCCCGTCCCGGCCCGCTGGCTGCCCTGGCCCGAGAAGAGGAAGGCGACCTTGGAGCGCGGCCCGGAGCGGCCGGTGGTCAGGGCCGCGTCCGTGCCGCCGGCGGACAACTCGCGCAGGGCGCGCAGAAAGTCGTCGCGGTTCTCGCCCACGACAACGGCTCGGTGTTCGAAGGCGGTACGGCCGGTGGCCAGCGCCCGGCCGATGTCGGCCGGCGCGAGTCCGGGCCGCGCCTCGGCATGGGCGAGCAGGGCGGCGGCCTGTCCGCGCAGCCCCGAGGCGGTCTTGGCGGACAGCGGCCACAGGGCCGGAGCCTGGACCGCGCCCGGCCCCTGTTCCGTCCCCGGCTCCAGTTCCGTCCCCGGCCCCGGGCTCGTCCCCGGCTCCGGGCCGTCCGCCGGGGCCGGCGCGCGGTGTTCCGCCAGCACGAGGTGGCAGTTGGTGCCGCCCATGCCGAACGAGCTGACGCCGGCGAGCAGCGGACGGCCGTCCCGCTCCTCCCACGCGGTGTGTTCGGTCTGCACCCGCAGGTTCAGCCGGGTGAGCGGAATCGCCGGGTTCGGGGTCTCGAAATGGAGGCTGGCGGGCAGTTCGCGGTGGCTCAGCGACAGGGCGGCCTTGAGCAGGCCCGTGATGCCGGCGGCGCCCTCCAGGTGGCCGACGTTGGTCTTGGCCGAGCCGACGCGCAGGGGCCGGCCGGGCTCGCGTCCCGCGCCGAGCACCGCGCCGAGTGCGGCTGCCTCGACGGGGTCCCCCACCTTGGTGCCGGTGCCGTGCAGCTCCACATAGCCGACCTCGGCGGGGTCGATCCCGGCCCGCTCACAGGCGAGCCGGAGCACCTGCTCCTGTCCGGACTGCAGCGGTACGGTCAGCCCGTCGCCGCCGCCGTCGTTGTTGACCGCGCCGCCGCGGATCACGCAGTAGACCGGGTCGCCGTCCGCGACGGCCCGGGCCAGTGGCTTGAGGACGACGATGCCGCCGCCCTCGCCGCGGACGTAACCGTTGGCGCGGGCGTCGAAGGTGAAGCAGCGGCCGTCCGGGGACAGGCCACCGAACTTGGCGGCTCCCAGAGTACTTTCGGGAACGATGTTGAGGTTCACACCGCCCGCGAGGGCGATCGTCGATTCGCCCTCGCGGAGGCTCTCGCAGGCCAGGTGGACCGAGACGAGGGAGGAGGACTGGCCGGAGTCCACGGTCAGGCTGGGGCCGTTCAGACCGAGGAAGTACGAGACCCGGTTGGCGATGATGCCGCGGTGCAGACCGGTGACGGTGTGCGGGGAGATGGCGGTGAGCCCGGAGCGGTGGTGCAGGGTCGCGTAGTCGTCCCAGATGGCGCCGACGAAGACTCCGGTACGGGTGGAGCGCAGCGTCCCCGGGCGCACCTGTGCGTCCTCCAGGGCCTCCCAGGCCAGTTCCAGCACCAGCCGCTGCTGTGGGTCCATGGCCGCGGCCTCCTTGGGGGAGAGCCCGAAGAACCCGGCGTCGAAGTGGCCGATACGGTCGAGGAATCCGCCCCGGCGGATGTCGGTCCGGCCGGGCGCGGACGGGTCGGCGTCGGCCACGGCTGCCCCGTCCCAGCGGTCCGGGGGGACATCGGTGATCGCGTCCGCGCCCTCGCTGAGCAGCCGCCAGAAGGCGGCCGGGTCGGCGGCACCCGGCAGCCGGCAGGCGAGGCCGATGACGGCTATGCCGTCCGCCGAATCCGCCGAAGCCGAACCGGCCCGATTCCCCGTTCCGTTGAGCCCGGACTCGACCATATTGCGCTCCACCCACCCACACAGAGAACGAAAAGACACCGCGAGACACCGCACATATGGCGGAGTGACCTCAGTTTCGGCTCCGTGGACGGGATTATGGCGCCGTACCGGATCAGTTCTAGGGGAATCCCCAACGGACGGCGCGGGCCGGCGGCCGGCGTCCTCGGCACCGGTCGGGCGGGGCGACCAGGACTAAGGAAAACCCTAGGGGCGGTCGCGGGAGGGTTGTCGGCCGCACAGCCTTTCCTGTTTTCCTCTGACGAATGACGAAGAGGCCGCACCGTCCCATGACGCAGACCACGCAATCGCAGGAATCCGAGAATCGCTTGCCGCGCCCTTTCCCCACGGCGCGCCCGTCGGGCTGCCCCTTCGATCCGCCGGCACCTTTCGCGGAAGCGCGCGCGGAATGCCCGGTGACCCCGCTGCGATACCCGGACGGCCACATCGGCCGTCTCGTCACCGGGCTCGCGAGCGGGCGGGCCGTACTGGGCGACACCCGGTTCAGCTCATTGCCGGCCGGGAAGCGTTCCCCGGTCATGACGCCCGGCTCCGAGCTGAGCACCGACGCTCTGCCCACCGGCATGTTCGTCAATATGGATCCGCCCGAGCACACCCGTTACCGCCGCCTGCTGAGCAAGCACTTCACCATTCGGCGGGTACGGGAACTCCGTCCGCGTGTCCAGGAGATGGCGGACCGGCTGCTGGACGCGATGGAGCGCGACTGCGGGCCCGTCGATCTGGTGGAGGCGTTCGCCAAGCCACTGCCCACGCTGGTCACCTCGGAGCTGCTCGGACTGCCGGAGGAGGACCGTGCGGAGTTCAGGCGCCATGTCGACGTACTCTTCAGCCTCTCCAGCAGCGGGGAGGAGATGCGGCAGTCGATGACCCTCCTCGGCGGCATGCTGCACGCCCTGATCGGCGCCGCGCGCGAGGATCCGGGTCCGGACATCCTCGGCCGGCTCACCGTCGAGACCGATCTCAGCGACGAGGAACTGCTGGGCATCACGATCGTTCTGCTGATCGCCGGGCTGGAGACCACCACCCATATGCTGGCGCTGGGCACCTACGCCCTGCTCAGCCACCCCGAGCAGCTGGCGGAGCTGCGCGCCGACTGGTCCCTGCTGGACGGTGCCGTGGAGGAGTTGCTGCGCTACCTCAGTGTGGTGCAGATCGGCCCGGTCCGGGTCGCCGCCGAGGACTTCGAGTTCGAGGGGCGGTCGATCCGCACGGGCGAGGTCGTGACGGTGTCGCTGCCCGCCGCCAACCGTGACCCGCTCGGCTTCGAGAATCCGGACGTGTTCGACATCCGGCGCGGCGCGACCCGGCATCTGGCCTTCGGCAGCGGCCCCCATCAGTGCATGGGGCACCATCTGGCCCGGCTGGAACTCGCCGTCGGCTACGAGTCGCTGCTGCGCCGATTCCCCCGGCTGGAACTCGCGGTGCCGGCGGAGGAGATCGGTACCCGGGAGATGATGGTGACGTACGGCGTCCTGGCACTTCCGGTGCGCTGGTGAGGAGGCGGCCCCGATGAGGATCGAGATCGACCGGGACCTCTGCTGCGGCGCGGGTACCTGCGTACTCCTCGCCCCCGGGGTCTTCGACCAGGACGACGAGGACGGCACGGTGATCCTGCTCGACGCCACCCCGGGCGCCGGGCGGCGGGCGGCGGTGGAAGAGGCCGCCGAACGGTGCCCGACGGCGGTCATCAGCATCACCTGAGCGCGCCGTCCCCGGCCGGCCGGGGACGGCGCGAGGCCCGGCGCGGGGGCTGCCCCGCAGGTCCTCGGACCGGATGGATCAGCCCACTTCCGCGGCGAAGACCTCGTACGCCCGCTCGTCGTAGAGGACGAAGCGGACCTCCTCCACCGAGGTGGGGGTGTGCCGCACGGTCTCGACGGCGATCCGGGCGGCGTCCTCCAGCGGCCAGCGGTAGACGCCCGTGGAGATGGCCGGAAACGCGACCGTCCGGGCGCCCAGCTCGTCCGCGACCCGCAGGCTCTCCCGGTGGCAGGAGGCGAGCAGCTCGGAGCGGTCCTCGCTCTTGCTGAACACCGGGCCGACGGTGTGGATGACCCACTGGGCGTCGAGCCGGCCGGCGGTGGTGGCGACGGCCTGGCCGGCGGGCAGGCCCTTGCCGTAGTGGGAGGCGCGCAGCGCCCGGCAGGCCTCCAGGATCTCCGGGCCGCCGCGCCGGTGAATGGCTCCGTCCACTCCGCCGCCGCCCAGCAGCGAGGAGTTGGCGGCGTTCACCAGGGCGTCGGCGTGCTGGCGGGTGATGTCGCCCCGGACCAGGGTGATGCGCACGGTCAGTTCCTCCTGAGATGGCGCCAGACGGCCTTGGCCGCGTTGTGACCGGACATGCCGTGCACGCCCGGCCCCGGCGGCGTGGCGGAGGAGCAGAGGAACACGGCGGGATGCGGGGTGTGGTACGGGAAGAGGGAGAGCTTGGGCCGCAGCAGCAGCTGGAGGCCGCTCGCGGCGCCGCAGGCGATGTCCCCGCCGATGTAGTTGGCGTTGTGCGCCGCGAGTTGGGGCGGACCGGCGGTGGCGCGGGCCAGCACGAGGTCGCGGAAACCGGGCGCGAACCGCTCGATCTGACGCTCGATCGCGTCGGTGAGGTCGCCCTGCCAGCCGTTCGGCACATGGCCGTAGGCCCAGAAGACCTGCTTGCCCTCGGGGGCCCGGGTGGGATCGGCCAGACTGGGCTGGGCGGTGATGAGGAACGGCATCTCGGGGGCGGTGCCGCCGGACGCCTGGCGGAGCGCCGTGGCGATGTCCCGGCTGCCGGGGCCGACTTGGACGGTGCCGGCCCGGCGGGGCGCCTCGGCGGTCCAGGGCACGGGGCCGTCCAGGGCGTAGTCGATCTTGAAGACCGAGGCGCCGTAGCGGTAGCGGTCGTAGGTGCGGCCCAGGCCCGCGATCCGGGCGAGGGCGGTGGGCGAGGTGTCGAAGACGTAGGCGCGGGCGGGCGGCAGCTCGTCCAGCCGCTTGACCTCGTAGGAGGTCTGGATCTCACCGCCGAGGTCCCGGACGTACGCCGCGAGCGCGTCCGAGACGGACTGGGATCCGCCCCGCGCGGCCGGCCAGCCGTGGGCGTGCGCGGACAGGGCGAAGACCAGGCCGATGGCGCTGGTGGCGAAGCCGTCCAGCGGGGCGATGACATGGGCCACCAGACCGGCGATGAGCGCCCTGGCCCGGTCGTCCCGGAACCGGCGCAGCAGCCAGGTGGACGGCGGCAGCCCGGTGAGGCCGAAGCGGGCGAGACCCACTGGGTCCCGGGGCAGGGCGGTCAGCGGCAGGGACATGAAGTCCCGCTTGAGCGTCTCCCACCGGTCGAGGTACGGCTCCACCAGGCGCCGGTAGGTGCCGGCGTCCCGGGGCCCGAAGGAGGCGGCGGTCTCGGCCACCGAGCGGGCGAGCACGGCGGCCGTTCCGTCGTCGAAGGGATGGGCCATCGGCAGCTCCGAGTGGACCCACTCCAGCCCGTACTTCCCGAGCGGCATGGCCCGGAAGGCTGGTGAGCCGATGCCGAGCGGATGCACGGCGGAGCACGGGTCGTGCCGGAAGCCGGGAAGGGTGAGCTCCTCGGTCCTGGCTCCGCCGCCCACGGTGTCCCGGGCCTCGAAGACGGCGACGGAGAAACCGCGGCGGGCCAGTTCGGCGGCGGCGGTCAGGCCATTGGGCCCCGCCCCCACCACGACGGCATCGAGCATCGACGGCACCTTCGGACTCCTTCGTCAGCCGACGGCCAGGGCATCCAGGATATTCCGCCCGCCGGACCGGACGACGGGGCCCCGGCCCCGCGGAGCCCGGCCCGGACAGACCGCAGCCCCGCGGAGCCCGGACCCAATGGCCGGCGCCGGTCCGGACCGGCGCGGGCCTGCGGCACCCCCTGCCGGCCGGCCCCCGGCTCCGCGCGGCCCGGACCCGGCCGGCGACCGGGTGCGACCGCGCGGGCGGGGCCGGTCCGGGCCGTCAGGGGGTGTGGGTGCTCAGCAGCGCCCGTACCCGCTCCGCCGTGGCCGCGTCCCGCGCCGCGGTGAACGGCAGGGCGTTCTCCCCGGTGATCCGGAACGGGACACCGGCCGGCGTGAGGTGGGCGCCGCCCGCCTCGGTCACCAGCAGCAGGCCGGCCGCGTGGTCCCAGGCCAGCTCCCAGGAGAACGCCACCGCGTCCAGCTCGCCGCGCGCCACCGCCAGGTACTCCAGCCCCGCCGACCCGCAGGGCCGGGCGGCCACCCCCTCGGTGCGCAGCCCCAGCAGGGCGCGCTTCTGGTCCGGCGTGGTGTAGTCCGGGTGGGACATGGCGACCCGCAGCCCGGCGCCCGGACGCAGCGCCCCGGAGCGTATCTCCGCGCCGTTGATCCGGGCCCCTCCGCCGCGCACCGCGACGGCCATCTCGTCCCGCGCCGGGGCGTAGGTCCAGGAGGCCAGCACCTCGCCCCGGAGGGCCAGCGCCACCAGGGTGCAGAAGCCCGGGTCGCCGTGGACGAACTGCCGGGTGCCGTCCACCGGGTCGACGATCCAGACGGGCGCGTCGCCGTGCAGCGCGTCGTACACCGCGGGATCGGCGTGCACCGCTTCCTCCCCCACCACGACCGAGCCCGGCAGCAGCTTCCCGAGCGCTTCGGTCAGCCGCTCCTCGGCTCCCCGGTCCGCCACCGTCACCAGGTCGTGCGGGCCTTTCTTCTCGACGATCTCGTGCGCGGCGAGCTGCCGCCAGCGCGGCATGATCTCGGTGGCGGCGGCGTCGCGTATCGCCGCCTCCACCTCGGACAGGGCGATCCCGGGGAAGTGTTCGATCATGCGTCCAGAGAACCACAGCCCACTGACAGCCGGACACCGGTATTCGGCCCGCGCGGCATCCGCCTCGCCGGCGGACCGCCGCCCTGCGCCCCGGCCCGGCGGCCCCCGGTCCCGGGCATAGGGTGGCGGGACGGCCCGGGAACGCTCCGGACCGGGGACGGGAGCGGTGACAGGTGCACGGTGAGTACAAGGTTCCGGGCGGCAAGCTGGTCGTGGTCGACCTGGACACGGAGGACGGAGTGCTCCGCCGGGTGCGGGTGGCCGGGGACTTCTTCCTGGAACCCGACGAGGCGCTGACCGCCATCGACCGGGCGCTGGAGGGCGCCCCCGCCGACCTGGACGCCTCGGGCCTCGCCGCCCGGATCGACGCCGCTCTGCCGCCGGGCACCCAGATGTTCGGGCTGACCAGCGAGGGCATCGGGGTGGCGGTGCGGCGCGCCCTGGCGCACGCCACCGACTGGACGGACTACGACTGGCAGCTCGTCCACCAGGGGCCGCAGCCGCCCGAGCTGCACATGGCGCTGGACGAGGTGCTCACCGCCGAGGTGGCGGCGGGCCGGCGCCCGCCGACCCTGCGGGTCTGGGAGTGGGGCGCGCCCGCCGTGGTGATCGGCAGCTTCCAGTCGCTCCGCAACGAGGTGGACCCGGAGGCCGCCGAGCGGCACGGCATCACCGTGGTGCGCCGGATCAGCGGCGGCGGCGCCATGTTCATCGAGCCGGGCAACACCATCACCTACTCGCTGTCCGTACCCGACTCCCTGGTCAGCGGGCTGTCCTTCACCGACAGTTACGCCTATCTGGACGACTGGGTACTGGGCGCCCTCGGCGACATGGGCGTCAAGGCGTGGTACCAGCCGCTCAACGACATCGCCACCGAGGCCGGGAAGATCGCGGGCGCCGCGCAGAAGCGGGTGGTGGGCGGCTCCGGCGCGGTGCTGCACCATGTGACGATGGCGTACGACATCGACGCCGACAAGATGACCGAGGTGCTGCGCATCGGGCGCGAGAAGCTCTCGGACAAGGGGACCAGGAGCGCCAAGAAGCGCGTCGACCCGCTGCGCCGGCAGACCGGACTGCCCCGCGAGGCGGTGATCGAGCGGATGGTCGGTTCATTCCGTGACCGGTACGGGCTGACGCCCGGCGCCGTCACCGACGAGGAGCTGGCCCGCGCCCAGGAGCTGGCCCGCACCAAGTTCGCCACCCCGGAGTGGACGGCCCGGGTGCCCTGACCCGGCGGCGCGTCCGGTACGGCGACGCGTTCCGTGCGGCGGCCCGCCCGGTGCGACACGCCACCCCGGCGACCCGGCGGCGCACCGGGTACGGCGGCCCCGGCGGTGACCGGGACTCAGCAGCCGGGCGGGACGCGGTCGGCCCAGCGCCGGTCGGCCTCCAGCTGGGCGGCGAGGGAGATCAGGAGTTCCTCGCTGTGGGCGGGCCCGAGGAGCTGGGCGCCGACCGGGAGGCCGTCCCGGGTGAAGCCGGCCGGCACATTGACACCGGGCCAGCCGAGGACGTTCCAGGTCCAGGCATAGGGACAGGCGGCCGCCATGGTGACATCGGTACGCCAGGCGGAGAGCGTGTCATAGGCGCCTATGCGCGGGGGCGGAGCCGCCGTGGTGGGGGTGAGCAGCACGTCGTACCCGGTGAAGAGGGCCCCGATCCTGCGGTGCTGGTGCGTCTCGCGGGCCCGGGCGGCGCGCAGTACCCGGCCGCCGAGCCGGTGGCCGGCACGGGTGGCGGCCCGGGTGCGCGGGTCCAGCAGCCCCGGCTCGGGGTGGCGGCCCGCGTAGGCGGCGACCCCGGCGGCGGCGCGGGGCAGGAAGCTGAGCCCCATCAGGCCGTAGCGGGGCCGGGCCTCCTCGACGGTGTGGCCGAGCCGGGCCAGCGCCTCCGCGAGGTCGGTGACGGCCCGCCGGACGCCCGGGTGCAGCGGAGCGCGGGTGGCGGTGAAGGGTGGCTTCAGCGCCAGGGCCACCCGCAGCCGGCCCGGCTCCCGGCGGGCTGCGGCGGAGGCGTCGAGGGCACCCGGGTGGTGGCGGTCACCCGGATGCGGCCCGGCGGCGGCGTCCAGCAGCAGCGCGGCGTCCGCGACGGTACGCGCCAGCGGGCCGTTGACGGTGAGGCCCTCGAAGCAGTCGGTGTACGGGTGGACGGAGACCCGGCCGCGCTGCGGCTTGATGCCGACCAGATGGGTCCAGGCGGCCGGGATGCGGATGGAACCGGCGCCGTCGGAGCCGAGCGCGGCGGGCACCAGTCCGGCGGCCACGGCGGCGGCCGAGCCCCCTGACGAACCGCCGGGTGTGTGGTCGGTGTTCCAGGGGTTGCGGGTGGCACCGAAGGCGGGGCCCTCCGTGAACGGCCACTGGCCCAGTTCGCAGGAGTTGGTCTTGCCGACGACGATCGCCCCGGCGGCCCGGAGCCTGCGCACCGCCTCTCCGTCGGCGGTGGCGGCCGGCAGGGTGCCCGCGCAGCCGAAGGCGGTGGGCAGCCCGGCGACATCGGTGTCGTCCTTGACCGCCACCGGCACGCCGAGCAGTGGCAGCCGCTCCCCCGTCGCCAGCCTGCGGTCGGCGTCCTCGGCCTCGGCGAGCGCGGCCTCCGCCCGTACACACCGGAAGGCGTTGAGGGTCGCCCGGCTCGTCTCGATCCGCTCCAGCGCGTCCAGCACCAGGGCGGCCGAACTGACCCGACCCTCCGTCAACCGCTGTATCTGATCCGTCAGTCCGGCGATGGCTTCGGTCGGCATGGGCCGGAGCCTACTGGACGGTAGGGAAGGTGTCAGCAGGGCGACCGGAGCGGTCCCGGGGCGGCCGGGAGCACCCCCGTTCAGGCCCGGCGGCCCCACCGGGCCTCAGCCGTTGACCGCCGGGATGACCTCGGAGCCGTACGCGTCGACGGTGGCCTCCTTGGCGTCGTGCATCGCGTAGAGCGCGAACTGATCGACCCCCAGGTCGCGCAGGGCGAGCAGCTTCTCGGTGTGCGCGCCGGCCGGACCCAGCAGACAGAAGCGGTCCACGATCTCGTCCGGCACGAACTCGGTGGAGGGGTTGCCCGCCCGCCCGTGGTGGCGGTAGTCGTAGCCCTCACGGGCCTTGATGTACGCGGTGAGCGCCTCGGGCACCGCGTCGGAGTGCTCGCCGTACCGGCTCACCAGGTCGGCCACGTGGTTGCCGACCATGCCGCCGAACCACCGGCACTGCTCGCGGGCGTGCGCCAGGTCGTCGCCCACGTACGCGGGCGCGGCGACGCAGATGGTCAGCTCGGCCGGGTCCCGGCCCGCCTCCTCGGCCGCCCGGCGGACGGATCTGATCATCCACTCGGTGAGGGCGGGATCGGCCAGTTGGAGAATGAAGCCGTCCGCCTCGCGCCCGGCGAGGGCCAGCGCCTTCGGCCCGTACGCGGCCATCCAGACCGGGAGCCGGCCGTCGCGCACCCACGGGATGCGGATCGAGCGGCCGTCCACCCGGGCCTCTCGCCCCTCGGCCAGGTCCCGGATGGCCCGCATCGCCTCACCGAGCCGGGCCAGAGTGGTGGGCGGGCGCCCGGCGACGCGCAGCGCGGAGTCGCCTCGTCCGATCCCGCAGACGGTGCGATTGCCGTACATGTCGTTGAGGGTGGCGAAGGTGGAGGCGGTCACCTCCCAGCTCCGGGTGACGGGGTTGGTGACCATCGGGCCGACGGTCAGGGCACGCGTGTGCTCCAGAATCCGGCTGTGGATGACGAACGGTTCCTGCCAGAGCACGGCGGAGTCGAAGGTCCAGCCGTAGCGGAAGCCATGGCGTTCCGCGCGCCGCATCAGGCTGACCACCGCCGAGGCGGGCGGGTCGGTCTGGAGGACGAGTCCGAAGTCCATCCGGGGTCTCCTCGGTCAAGGTACTGGCAGATGGCGCGGGGGGCTTCTTCCGGAGAAGCCTTCCACGCCGGTCCTCGCTCAACCGTCGGCCCGCGCTCCGCGCCCCTTCGCGGACGGCGGTGCCCGTCCCTTCCCGGACGGCGGCCTCCTCCGGTCCCCGGACGGCCGTGTCCTCCGGACCGGCTGCCGCGCGGGTGCCCGGAGGTGGCCGGGATGCCTCACCGGGGCGCCCATCAAGGACAACAGAAACAGACAGAAACCATCACCGCCGTGCGCGCTGCGCCTCCTCGCACTCCTCGCAGTCCGCGCCCTCCCACACCGGAGCCACCGAGCCTCGCCACCCAAGTGACGACTGTCCACTGCCGGAACGGATCGTTCGTGTCCTGCGGTCGGCCCCTCTTCCCTCGCCGTCGGATCGCGATCCAGATCACAATCCAACAAAGAACACCAGCTCATCCGTTCAGTTTCCGAACGCCGGGGCGTAGGTTCCGGCAGGAACTGTTCACGCGACGAAGCGGGTTCCCCATGCATACCCACGCGGATCTGCCCCTGGCCGTCGGGCTGCGGCTGCCGACCAACGGGCTCGACTACGCCATCCTGGCGATTTACTTTCTCGTCGTCCTGGGCATCGGCTTCGCCGCCCGGCGCAGTGTGCGGACCAGTCTCGACTTCTTCCTCTCCGGGCGGTCGCTGCCCGCCTGGGTCACCGGTCTGGCGTTCGTGGCGGCCAACCTGGGCGCCACCGAGATCCTGGGCATGGCGGCGACCGGCGCGCAGTACGGTGTCGCCGTCGTCCACTGGTACTGGATCGGCGCCGTTCCGGCGATGGTCTTCCTCGGCCTGGTGATGATGCCGTTCTACTACGGCTCCAAGGTCCGTTCGGTGCCGGAGTTCCTGCTCCAGCGGTTCGACCGGAGCGCCCATCTGCTCAGTTCGGCGCTGTTCGCCTTCGCCGCCGTGCTGATCGCGGGCGTCAACCTGTACGCGCTGTCGATCGTGGTCGAGGCGCTGCTGGGCTGGCCGCAGTGGGTCTCGATCGTCGTGGCGGGGCTGTTCGTGCTCGCGTACATCACGGTCGGCGGTCTGTCCTCGGCCATCTACAACGAGGTGCTCCAGTTCTTCGTGATCCTGGCGGCGCTGATCCCGCTGACCGTGCTCGGGCTCAAGCGGGCGGGCGGCTGGGACGGGCTGAGCGCCACGCTGACCGAGCGGCACGGTGAGGCGTTCCTGCACGCCTGGTCCGGTACGGGCATCGGCGAGGCGAACCCGCTCGGCGCCAACTGGCTCACCATCGTGCTGGGCCTGGGCTTCGTCCTCTCCTTCGGCTACTGGACCACCAACTTCGCCGAGGTGCAGCGGGCGCTTTCCGCCAGGAACCTCTCCGCCGCCCGCCGCACCCCGCTGATCGCCGCCTTCCCCAAGATGTTCATCGTCTTCCTGGTGATGATCCCGGGGCTGGTGGCCGCCGCGATCGTCCCGGAGATCGGCACCTCCGGTTCGGACCTCACCTACAACGACGCCATCCCGCTGCTCATGCGGGAACTGCTGCCCAACGGGGTGCTCGGCATCGCCGTCACCGGTCTGCTCGCCGCCTTCATGGCCGGCATGGCCGCCAATGTGTCGTCGTTCAACACCGTGTTCACCTCGGACATCTGGGCCCGGTACGTGGTCCGGGACCGTGACGACGAGTACTACCTGCGATTCGGCCGTCTGATCACCGCCGTCGGAGTGCTCGCCTCCATCGGCACGGCCTTCCTCGCCGCCAGCTTCTCCAACATCATGGGCTATCTGCAGACGCTGTTCTCGTTCTTCAACGTCCCGATGTTCGTGGTCTTCGTCATCGGCATGTTCTGGAAGCGCGCCTCGGTGAAGTCCGGTGTCTGGGGGCTGGCCGCGGGCACCACCGCCGCGATGGTCAACTACTTCGTCTTCTACCGGCAGGGCGTCATCGCCATCCCGTCCGAGCAGGGCGCCAACTTCGTCTCCGCGATCGTCGGCTTCGTCGCGGGCGCGGTCGTCATGGTCGGGGTGTCCCTGTTCACCGCGCCGAAGCCCGCCGCCGAACTGGCCGGCCTGGTCTACGGAACCACCTCGCCGGGCATGACGGAGCCCCCGGACGAGAGCGACCGGGCCTGGTACCGCCGCCCGGCGCTGCTGGGCTGGGGCGCCGTCGTCCTGGCCGTCGCCTGCTACCTCCCGTACTCCCTCTGACTTCTTCCGACTCCTTCTGACCGCCCGGAGGCTGATCGCCCATGTCCGCACCGCACTCGGAACCGCACTCCGCGCCCGGCTCCACGCCACCGCCCGCCGAACTGCGTGAGGAAGTCACCCGCCTGGAGGCGAAGTCCGCGACGGCGGCCCGGCTCTTCGACATCCGCCGCATCATCGGGGGGCTGTTCACCGTCTACGGGGTCATCGTCACCGTCGCCGGTCTGCTGGCCTCCGACGCCGAGCTGAGAAAGGCCCAGGGGATCAACATCAACCTCTGGACCGGGCTGGCGATGCTCGCCCTCGGGCTGCTGTTCCTGCTCTGGATGCGGCTGCGCCCAGCCCAGCCGCCGGCCGCGCCGCCGGAGACGGACTGAGCGGGACCCCGGCGCCACGGGCACGGTGTCACGGGCGGGGGCGGAGCGGGGCTCCGGCCCTTCCCCCCGCCCGCCTCCGGCGCGGGTACGCGCTCAGGGCACCCCGGGTACGTGCTCAGGGCGAGCGGCACGGACACGGGCCGCGCGCGGTCACGCGGGGTCGAGCACGAACACCGGGATCCGGCGGTCCGTCCTGGTCTGGTAGTCCGCGTAGGGCGGGAACGCCGCCACGGCCCGCTCCCACCACCGCGCGCGCTCGTCGCCGGACGCCTCCCGGGCGATATAGGTCTTCGTCACCGTCCCGTCCTGGAGCGAGACCTCCGGATGCGCCGTGATGTTGTGGTACCAGACGGGGTTCTCGGGTGCGCCGCCCTTCGAGGCGACGACCGCGTAGCTGCCGTTGTGCTCCACCCGCATCACCGGCGTGTGGCGCGGCCTGCCGGACTTCGCCCCGCGCAGCGTCAGCAGCACGATGGGCAGGCCGGCCACCCCGACGCCCTCCGTCGTCCCGGTCCGCAGGATCTGCTCGATCTGTTCGCCGACCCAGGCCGGCACGCTGGATTCCGCCTTCTCGTCGCTCATGCCGGCTTCGAACCCGGCGACCCCCCGGGTTATTCCGCGCGCGGCACCGCCGCACGGGGACACCCGCCGTGTTCACGCCACCCACCCCGCCCCGGGCGACTCCGGGCTCCGCGCCGGGCCGCCACGTGCCGGGCGGTGCCGCGCGACCCCGGGGTCAGCCCGGGTACTGGAAGGTGGCACGGGGCACGAACCTTCCGTGGCCGGCACGGCCCACGTACGTTCTCCGGTCGATGACGACCTCGCCGCGCGAGAGGACCGTCTCGACCTGGCCGGTGACCGTCCTCCCCTCGTACGCCGAGTAGTCGACGTTCATGTGGTGGGTCTCGGCCGACAGGGTCTGGACGGCGTGCGGGTCGTAGATGACGACGTCCGCGTCGGCTCCCGGTGCGATCGTGCCCTTCCGCGGATGGAGGCCGAACATCCGGGCCGGGGCGGCGCAGGCGATCTCGATCCAGCGCCGGCGCGAGATGTGCCCGTCCAGGACGGCCTGATGGAGCAGGTCCATGCGGTTCTCCACGCCGGGGAGACCATTGGGGATCTTCGAGAAGTCCCCTCGGCCGAGTTCCTTCTGCCCGGTGAAGCAGAAGGGGCAGTGATCGGTGGAGACCACCTGGAGGTCGTCGGTCCGCAGTCCCCGCCACAGCGCCGCCTGGTGCTCCTTCGGCCGCAGCGGGGTCGAGCAGACGTACTTGGCTCCCTCGAAGCCCGGCTCCGCGAGGTTGTCCGCGGACAGGAAGAGGTACTGCGGGCAGGTCTCGCCGAAGACCGGCAGCCCCTGGTCGCGGGCGGCGGTCAGTTCCGCGACCGCTTCCTCCGCCGACACGTGCACCACGTACAGCGGAGCCTCCGCCACCCGGGCCAGCTGGATCGCCCGGTGGGTCGCCTCCGCCTCCAGGAGCGCCCGGCGGACCTCCCCGTGATGGCGGGGATCGGTATCGCCCCGGGCGAGGGCCTGTTCGACCAGGACGTCGATCGCGATGCCGTTCTCCGCGTGCGTCATGATCAGCCCGCCCGTGTCACCGGCCTGCTGCATCGCCCGCAGGATCTGCCCGTCGTCCGAGTAGAAGACCCCCGGATACGCCATGAACAATTTGAACGAGGTCACGCCCTGCTCGACGAGGCCGGGCATCTCCCGGAGCGTCGACTCGTTCACGTCCGACATGATCATGTGGAACGCGTAGTCGATCGCGCAGTTCCCGTCCGCCTTCGCATGCCAGGCGTCCAGTCCGACCCGGAGCGCCTCTCCCTTCGGCTGCACCGCGAAGTCGACGATCGTCGTCGTCCCGCCCCACGCCGCGGCTCGTGTCCCCGTCTCGAACGTGTCCGACGCGAAGGTGCCGCCGAACGGCAGCTCCATGTGCGTGTGCGCGTCCACGCCACCCGGGATCACATACTTTCCGGCGGCGTCGATCACCCGGTCGGCGGTCCAGTCCTGGCTGCCCGGCGCGGCCAGGGCCGCGATCCGCTCGCCGTCGAGGAGCACCTCCGCGTGGAATTCGTCGGAGGCGGTGACGACCAGTCCGCCGGTGATCAGAGTGCGTGCCATGGCGGGTCCTCATCTCATCTCGCGTCGGGGAGCGCGGCGGGGGCCGCTGTGCCCGGGGCCCCGGCCCGCGCCGGGGCCCCGGGCCGGCCTCAGAGGGAGCGGAGGGCTCGTTCCAGGACGGCCGCGCCCTCCTCCGCCTCCGTCACGGTCAGCGAGAGCGGCGGCGCGATCCGCAGGGCGCTGGTGCCGTGGCCACCGCCCTTGCCGAGGAGCAGCCCGCCCTCCCGTGCCGCCTCCAGAACGGCGGTGACCGCCTCCGGGGCGGCCTCGTCGGTGCCCGGCCGGACCAGTTCGATCCCGAGCATCAGCCCCCGGCCGCGTACCTCCCTCACGTGCGGCACGCCCGCGGCGGCGGCCCGGAGCCGTTCGAGAAGCAGCCCGCCGACCCGCCGGGCGTTGCCCTGGAGGTCGTGTTCCAGCAGGTACGAGAGGTTGGCGAGACCGGCGGCCATGGTGACCGGGGAGCCGCCGAAGGTGGAGATGGAGTTCGCGTCCAGGGAGTCCATCACCTCGGCCCGGGCCACCACGCCGCCGATGGACATGCCGTTGCCGATGCCCTTGGCGAAGGTGAGGATGTCCGGCGGGCCCGCGGCGCCGTGCGCCTGCCAGCCCCAGAAGTGGTCGCCGGTACGGCCCCAGCCGGTCTGCACCTCGTCGGAGATCCACAGCACCCCGTGCCGGTCGAGCACCTCCCGGAAGGCCGCGTACAGCCCGTCGGGCGGAGAGGTGAAGCCGCCGACGCCCTGCACGGGTTCGGCGATCAGCGCGGCCACGTCACCGGAGTGCCCGAGCAGGTCCTCCAGGTCCGCGACGCAGGCGGCGGTGAACGCCTCGTCGGAGAGACCGGCGAACGGGCCCCTGGTCCGGACGCCGCCATGCACGTACAGCGTCTGGAGCGGGGAGAGGCCGGTGGGCGACCAGGCACGGTTGCCGGTGATCGAGACGGTGGAGAAGGAGCGTCCGTGGTAGCTGTTGCGCATGGCCAGGATCTGCTGCGAGCGGCGGTGGCAGGTGGCGAGCAGCAGCGCGGTGTCGTTGGCCTCGGTGCCGGAGGTGGTGAAGAAGACCCGGGCGTCGGGGATGCCGGAGAGCGCGGCCACGCGTTCGGCCAGCTCGATCATGGGGCGGTTGAGGTAGAGGGTGGAGGAGTGGATCAGCCGGCCGGCCTGCTCGCTCACCGCCTTGGTGACCTCCGGCAGGGCGTGCGCGGTCATGGTGGTGAGAATGCCGCCGAAGAAGTCCAGATAGCGCCGGCCCTCGGCGTCCCAGACGTACCGGCCCTCCCCGTGGGTGAGTTCGATCGGGTCCCGGTAGTAGAGGGCGACCCAGTCGGGGAGGACGGCCCGGTGGCGGGCGAGCAGCTCGTTCACGGCCGCACCAGCCCCTCGTAGGCGTCGGGCCGCCGGTCCCGGTAGAAGGCCCACTGCTGCCGCACGGTGTCGATGAGGCCGAAGTCGAGGTCGCGGACGATCAGTTCCTCCTCCTTGTCGGAGGCGGGGTCGCCGACGAAGGTGCCGCGCGGGTCGACGAAGTAGCTGGTGCCGTAGAAGTCGTTGTCACCGTACTCCTCGCGGCCGACACGGTTGATCGCGGCGACGAAGTACTCGTTGGCGACGGCGGCCGCGGGCTGTTCCAGCCGCCAGAGATGGGCGGAGAGCCCGCGATGGGTGGCGGACGGGTTGTAGACCAGCTGTGCGCCGGCCAGCCCGAGTTGGCGCCAGCCCTCCGGGAAGTGCCGGTCGTAGCAGATGTACACACCGACCCGGCCGACGGCGGTGTCGAAGACGGGCCAGCCGAGGTTGCCGGGACGGAAGTAGTACTTTTCCCAGAACCCCTTGACCTGGGGAATGTGATGCTTGCGGTACTTCCCCAGGTAGCTCCCGTCGGCGTCGATCACGGCGGCGGTGTTGTAGTAGAAGCCGCTGTCCTCGATCTCGAAGACCGGAACGACGATCACCAGACCGGTCTCCTGGGCCAGTTCCCGCATCCGGCGGACGGTGGGGCCGTCCGGAACGGGCTCGGCCCAGCGGTAGTGCTCGGGCTCCTGTACCTGCGGGAAGTACGGGGCGTTGAACACCTCCTGGAAGCCGATCACCTTCGCGCCCTGCCGGGCGGCCTCCCGGGCGTGCTCCTCATGCTTGGCGATCATGGACTCGGTGTCGCCGGTCCAGGTCGCCTGGACGAGCGCGGCACGTACGACATGGGACATGAGCTGCTCCTTCGGCACGGCGCGACGAGCCTCTACGCGGGTGGACGGGTGCGTAGGAAGCGAACGTAAGCCTCGTCACACCCCGGAGCAAGACCACCGCCGGGAAGCGGAGCAGTCGATCACGTTTCGCACCCCACTGGTCGAAGCCGGGGAGAAGCGGATACGGGGATGAAGGGATACGAGGACGGGGTGGGGGTCGCGGGCTCGGGGCGTGGCGGCGCGGGGCATCGGAAGTCCGGAAGGCGCGGGAGGGACGGGGCGGCGGGCGCGGAGCATGAGCCTCGGCCTCGGCGGCGATGAGAGCGGCGACGCGGACGGAGCCGCCGGCGCGGGGCACGGGCCAGGGGCATACGGCCACGGGCTCAGCCGGCGGCCAGTCCGGCGACCCGGAGCGCGTGGACCAGGTCCGCCTCGCGGTCCGGGGACGCCGCGCGGGCGGCGGCCAGCACCAGCGGGACCAGCCGGTCCGGGGCCTGTCCGGCGAGCCGGGCCGCCTCCTCCGGGGCCCGGAACCGTACGACGGCGTCCACCAGGGCCCACGCGTGCGCGCCGCTCCCGCCTTCGGCCAGGGCCAGCACGGCGGCGGCCGTCTCGGCGGCCGGCCGGGCCACCCCCTGGCGCAGCAGCCCCCGGGCGTCCGCCGCCCGGCCCGCCGCGCCGAGGGCACCGGCCAGGGCGACGAGCCGGTCCGGGGGCAGGGCGGCCGCCTCCCAGAGCAGGGTGCCCCAGTCGGCGGCGAGCCCGGCGGCCTCCAGTCCGGCGGCCAGGGCCACCAGTCGCCCGGCCGGCCACCGGGCGGCCTCGCAGAGCAGCACCAGGGCCTCGCCGCTCCGTCCCGTCCGGCGCAGCGCGGGCAGGGCGGCCACGGTTCGCCGGACCGCCCGCACATCCGCCTCGTCCGGCTCGGGCAGCGGCTCCGGACCCTCCGGCGGACGGACCCCCGGCTCCGGCACCGTGCCGAACCGGGCGCCACGCGGCAGGGCGGCGACGACGGGCAGCTCCGGGACGGCGGCCCCGGCGCCGTACGCGCCGGGGCGCGGGGCCGGCGGATACCCGGCTCCCGGGTCATGGCCGGACCCGGCGCCGGGGACGGCCGGCGCGTCGGTATCCCCGGTGGTCTCGGCGGCGTCCGCGTCCAGCCAGGCGTACCGGGCGCCGCGCGGCCGCTTCCGGGCGACGGCTCCCCGGGCCGCGTGCGACCGGGAGCGGAGGCGCGGCCCGGCTAAGGCGGCGGCCTCCGGACCGGGCACGGCGGCCTCCGGCTCCCGCACGCCGGGCCCTGGTCCCACTGCGGCGGGCTCCGGGCCGGGCGCGAGGGGCTCGGGCCCCGGCACGGCGGGCGCCGGTTCCGGGCCGGCGGCCTCCCGGGCGACCGCGGCCGGTTCCGGGCCGAGCGCGGCCAGCCGGGCGTCCAGCTCCACGAGCCGGGCGGAGGCCCGCGCGTGGTCGTCCCGCAGCCAGGCCAGCTCCCCGGCCAGCCGCGCCGCCTCGGCGGAGCCCTCGGCCACCGTACCCAACAGGACCGACACCCGATCGGCCCCGGCGGCGGCGCGGTCCCGCTCGCGCTCCATCGCCGCCCGCCGGCCGCGCAGGGCCGGGCGCCCGCCGGGGCGCCGGTCCCGGGCGGCGGCCGCCCTGGTGTGCAGGGCCCGGGCCCGGGGCAGTTCGGCGTCCGCCGCGTCCGGTCCCCGGAGGGCGGCGAGGTCCTGGAGCAGGGCCTCCACCACGTCCCAGGGCGGCAGCTCCGTACCGGCGACGCAGGCCCGGAGTCCCTCGGCGTCCCGCCGGAGGAAGACGCCGTACCAGCCGGCCCCGGGATCGAGCACGGCCGTCAGCCGCGCCAGCCACTCGGTGAACCCCGTCTCACCGTGCACGGGTAGAGGCATTGCCATGTCCGCGTCCGTCCCCTCGCCACCGACCGGGGCGCCCGGACCGCCCGGGCCCGTCCGGTCCGCAGGCATTGGACCGCAGGGGTGTTACAGCGCGGCTACGGCGAGTTTTCGGTCCCCGACACGGCAGAACCGGCCCCGCCGTCCACCCCGGCGGCTCAGCCGACCGGGCCCGGACCGGTCCCCGGCTCGGCGGCACCCGGACCGTTCGCGCCGGACTGCGGAGCGGCGCCGAACCGTACGGCGATGCCCACGTGCGGCCGCCGGCCACGCCGCCAGAGCGTGGCCGGGACGTCGATCAGCCAGAACTGCCAGGAGTATTTGCGGGCGAGCAGTCTCCGCACCCGCGCCAGGTCCTCCACCAGCCGGCCGGTTCCCTCGACGGCGGGCGTCCCCGCCGCCACCCGGCCGCGTACGTCGCAGGGGGCGACCAGAACCCGGGTGTTCCGCCGCAGCCGCTTCACCTTCCAGGAATCGGCGCGGGTCCACATGACCAGCTCGTCGCCGTCGACCGCGAACCAGATCGGGGTCGCGACGGGCGTGCCGTCCTTGCGGAACGTGGTGAGACTGACGTACTTGCCCTGGGCCACTCCATGGGGGATCACACCGGACGACCCTATGCCGCGGCGGGCTCCGGCGCACAGTGCGCGACCAGTTCGTCCATCGACAGCTCCAGGACCCCGGCCAGCGCCGCGACGGTGAAGAAGGCCGGAGTGGGGGCGCGGCCGGTCTCGATCTTGCGCAGCGTCTCGGCGGAGAGTCCCGCCGCCGTGGCGATCTCCAGCATGGAACGCGGGCCGCGGGCCGCACGGAGCAACCGGCCGAGCCGCTCGCCGCGTTCGCGTTCTTCGGGGGTGAGAGGGGTGCGCACCATGAGCGCCATTCTAATACCGCCCCATCCGGCGCAGTCATGGGCAGGGGAAGAAAGTGGGCGGGATGGAGATCGGGAGTGCTGCGGCCCCGGGCGCCGTGCGCGCGACCGGCCGGGTGGGCGCCGAGGCGCCGGCGGTTGCGCGGAAGGTCGCTACCACGGCACTCCCGCCGCCACCCGCCTGTCAAGACCCGGCCGGGTGATTCGCGATGTACGGCGCGGCCGGGCCAGGGGGGCGCCCCGGGCCCGCCGGCCGCCGAGACGCCCGGCGGCCGGTCGTGTCCGTCCGTCAGCGCGCCGGGCGGACCACCATGGCCGAGCCGCCGCCCCGCCGGACCGTTTCGGCCGCTGCCACCCAGCGACCGTCCGGCAGTCGCTGCACGCCGGTGGCCGCGCCGATCTCCGGGTTCTTCTTGAAGGAGTGCCCCAGCGCCTCCAGGCGGGCGCGCGAGGGGCTGTCGTACAGCGCCGGTTCCAGTTCCGTCGCGGGCGCGTTGCGCTGGCTGGCCCGGGGCGCCGCGATGGCGTCGACCAGCCGCAGATCGCGGTCGAGCACCCCGGTCAGGGTCTGGAGCACCGTGGTGATGATGGTCGCGCCACCCGGCGAACCCACCGCCAGCACCGGTCGGCCGTGCCGGTCCAGGACGATGGTCGGGGACATCGAGGAGCGTGGCCGCTTTCCGGGGCCCGGGAGGTTCGGGTCGTGCACGGCCGGATCGGCCGGAGCGAACGAGAAGTCGGTCAGCTCGTTGTTGAGCAGGAAGCCCCGGCCGGGCACGGTGATCCCGCTGCCGCCGGTCTGCTCGATGGTCAGCGTGTAGGCGACGACGTTGCCCCATTTGTCAGCCGTCGTCAAGTGGGTGGTGTTTTCCCCCTCGTACGTGGTCGGGGTGGCCCGGCCCCCGGCCCCGCACGGCCGGGGGTGGCGCGGGTCCCCGGGCGCGAGCGGGCTGGTGAGCGCGGCGTCGTCATGGATCAGGCAGGCCCGGCTGTCCGCGAAGCGCTGCGAGAGCAGCCCCTTGACCGGCACGTCCTCGAAGTCCGGGTCACCGACCCAGCGTCCCCGGTCCGCGAACCCGATCCGGCTCGCCTCGATGAACCGGTGAAGATACCGTTCCTGGGAAGCCGCCCGGGGCGAGAGGTCGGTGCGCTCCAGGATGTTGAGGGCCTCACCGATGGTGGTGCCGCCCGAGGAGGACGGCGGCATGCCGTAGATGTCCAGCCCCCGGTAGCCACTGCGGGTGGGCTGTCGGCGCTCCACCGTGTACCCGGCCAGGTCCCGGGTGGTGAGGTCGCCGGGCCGTACGGTACGGGTGGCGCCGGGGCGCACCGGGGGCTTGCGTACGGTACGGACGATGTCGGCGGCCAGTTCGCCCCGGTAGAGCGCGTCGGCGCCCTCGCGCCCCAGCTTCTCGTACGTCCGGGCGAGATCGGGGTTCTTGAGCCGGGAGCCGACGACCGGCGGCTTCCCGCCGGGCAGGAAGAGCGCGGCGGTGGCCGGGAAGTCCCGGAACCGGGCCTCGTTGGCCTGGGTCTGCGAGCGGAAGGTGGCGTCCACGGTGAAGCCGTCGCGGGCCAGCCGCTCGGCCGGCTTGAGCAGTTCGCCCAGGGGCTTGCTGCCCCAGGCGCCGAGCGCGGTCCGCCAGGTGGCCGGGGTGCCGGGGGTGCCGACGCTCAGCCCGCTGGTCACCGCCTCGTCGAACGGAATCGGCTTGCCGCCCGCCAAGAAGAGGGAGGCGTCCGCCGAGCCCGGGGCGGTCTCGCGTCCGTCGATGGTATGGACGGCGCGGGTGCGGGCGTCGTAGTGGACGAAGTAGCCGCCGCCCCCGATGCCCGCCGAGTACGGTTCGGTGACACCGAGCGCCGCCGCCGTCGCCACCGCCGCGTCCACCGCGTTGCCGCCCGCCTTGAGCACCTTCAGGCCGGCCGCCGAGGCATCGGCGTCCACGCTGGAGACCGCCCCGCCGTACCCGATCGCTTCCGGGACCTTGACCGGTGTGCCGCCCCGGGCGGGCGCCGGAGCCGTGCCCTGAGCGGCCGGCTGGTTCGCCGGCTGCCGCACCGGCGCGGGCGGCGGGGCCGGGGGCGCGGCGAGCGGGGGTGGCGCGGCGGCGCCCACCGACAGGGCCGTGGCGGCGACCGCGGCGAGGGAGAGGTTCCGTACAGTGGAGCGACGCATGCGCACCTCCGGTTGACGACCCGACGACCGTGCGCGCAGCCTAACTTCAGGCCAGGGGCCGTACCAGGACCGACTCGAACAGGGTTCCGCTCCCCCGCTAGCATGCGCGGCCATGACGGAAGACCTCCTCGACATCGTGCTCGGAGTGCTCGCCACCGCCGTGAGCGCCGCGCTCGGCTGGCTGGCCCGGACCACGCTCTGGCGGCGCCGTCTCGGCCGCAAGCGGGCCTTCTTCGGTCTGCCACCCGACGCCGAATGCCTGTTGGTGGTCAACCAGGAGGCAGGCGAGGAGGGTGCGGGAGGCGCGGTCCACCGGTTCGACGTGTTCGCGCTGCTGGAGCTGGCGGCGCTGATCAAGGAGTGCGGGGCGCACGCCCGGATCGTGCGGCACGACACGGCGCACCAGGGGTTCGGGGAGCGCGCCGAATTCTGCCTCGGCGGGCCCGGCTCCAACCGCCGGATGGCGGCGCATCTGCGGAGCCTGCTGCCCGGGGTGCGGGTCACCACCGGTCCGGAACCGGTGGCGGAGCGGGGGACCTTCCGGATCGGCGGCGAGGAGTACCGGGCGGAGCGGGGCGCCTTCGAGTATGTGCTCCTGGCCCGGCTCACGGCGGGCGAGGGCGGCCGGCCGGTCTTCCTCTTCTGCGGGCAGCGGGCCATCACCAACCAGGCGGCGGCGCGCTATCTGGCCCGCCACCATGAGCGACTGGCCCGGGAGCACGGCCGGCGGGGCTCGTTCGTGCTGCTGCTGAAGGTCGTCAACTCGGAGGCGTACGGCCCCGATGTGGTGGAGCTCGTCGCGGACGTCACCCGCGCCGCCCGGACCGCTCCGGCGGCCGTCCCGGCCGCGGTGACCGCCGCCGCCCCGGCTCCCGCGGACCCGGCCCCGGGGACCGGCCCCGAACCGGGCACCGGCGGCGGTGCGGGCGGCCGACGGGGCGCCCGGAGCGCCCGGGACCGGGCACGCCCGGCGGGCGACCGCCCCAGGTCACCGGCCGGCGATCCGACCGGTGCCGAGGACGGGTGATGGTGGCGGAGGACGGAGGCGGGTGAACCCGCCCGGACCGCGAGCGGCGGCACGACGGCGGCTCTCCTGGCCACGCCCGCCCCACGCACACCCCATGTCGGTTTCCGTCCAACGGATACGGCAACCGGGCCGGGTTCGCCGGGGACCCGGTGGGCTGGCGGTCGCGCCGGCCGGCCGTCCAACCTCCGTGCGGGTGTCGGGCGTGTCACACCCGTTCCGGGGGAAAGTTTCCGGATCGCGGCAACCCGTCAACCTGAAGCGCCCTCTTCCCCGGGGACGACCATTCGTATCGGAGGTTTTCGAGTTGAGCCGCATACGCCCGCGCACCCCGTTCCGCACCGCCGTTCTGTCCGGCACCGCGGTCCTCGCCGCGGCCGCCCTCACCGCGTGCGGCGGGGCGGAGGGCTCCGGGACCGGCTCCGGCAAGGCGGCCGAGCCCACCACCCGGATCTCGGTCAACCTCAGCGGCCGGCAGGCCAAGGCGGGCGAGCCGGTGACGGTGAAGCTCGCGGCGGGCCGGCTCCAGCAGGTGACCGTCACCGACTCCAAGGGCGCGACCCTGGCCGGTGCGGTCGCCTCCGACGGCAAGACCTGGACCTCCGCCCGGCCGGCCGCGCCGGGCACCGCGTACAGCGTGGAGGCACGGGACACCGGCGGCGGCACCGCGCGGGCGGACTTCGCCACCGCCTCCCCGGAGAAGGTCAACAAGCTCACCCTGGCACCCGGCAAGAACACCACGGTCGGCATCGGGCACCCGCTGTCGATCGTCTTCGACCACCCGGTGAAGAACAAGGCCGCGGTGGAGAAGCGCCTGAAGGTCACCACCTCCAACCACACCGAGGGCTCCTGGGGCTGGATGAAGGACTACTCCGGCAAGGACCGGGTGGACTGGCGGCCGCGCGAGTACTGGAAGCCGGGCACCAAGGTGACGCTCGCCGCGGAACTGAACGGTGTCGACTCGGGCGGCGAGGGCGGCTGGTTCGTACGTGACTACCAGACCGGCTTCACCGTCGGCGCCCACCAGGTGGTCAAGGCCGATCTGGACCACCACACCCTCAAGCTGCTGCGCGACGGCGCGGTGGTCCGGGAGCTCCCGATGTCGGGCGGCACCCCGGGCGGCGACAAGGCGTCCTGGCGGGGCAAGACGGTGCTGATGTCGAAGGAGGGCACCATCAACATGCGCTCCGAGACGGTCGGACTGGGCGATGCCTACGACAAGATGGTCGACTACTCGATGCGGCTCACCTGGTCGGGCATGTACGCCCACGCCGCCCCCTGGAACAAGGCCTACTTCGGCAACACCAACCACAGCTCCGGCTGCCTCGGCATGAGCACCTCCGACGCCGGCTGGCTCTACGGCCAGGTGCGGCCCGGCGACCCGTTCGAAGTGGACGGCGCGGATGCCAAGGGCACTCAGGCGGTCAACAACGGCTACGGCGACTGGAACGTCTCCTGGGCCGACTGGCAGGCCAAGTCCGCGGCGCACTGACCGTTCCCCGAGCCGCGCCAACTCCCGGCCGAAACAATCCGGACGGGAGTTGGCGCGAACCTCACCAGCCCCAACGATCGTTACCGGTACGTAACTTACTGCTCGGTTACTTACGTGTGCCACACGTGCATACCCCGGATGCCCCCTTACCGCATCCGAGGAGTGAGCCGTGGGAAATCCCCGCACCGCCCTGCGTACGACGACGACCGGAGCCCTGCTGACCGCACTGGTGGCGAGTGCCGTGCTCGCCACCGGACCGTCCGGCGCGGTCGCCGCGGAGACACCGGCTGCCGCACCGGCCTCCGGGGCCGCCGCCGGCCGGTCCTCCGGCGGCGGCATACGGTTCGTCGACATCCCGGGGGACGGCGGCGTCGTGCTCAAGGGCAATGTGGTCACTCCCACTGACGCCGTACCGGGCCACCGCTATCCGGTGCTCGTGCTCCCGGCCAGCTGGGCCACGTCCCAGCTGCAGTACCTGATACAGGCCCGCAAGTTCGCGGACTCCGGTTATGTGGTGGTCAGTTACACCACTCGTGGCTTCCTGGGCTCCGGCGGCGAGATCGAGGTGGCGGGGCCGCCGGACATCGCGGACGCCTCCCGGGTGATCGACTGGGCGCTGGCCCACACACCCGCCGACCCGGCGGCCGTCGGGATGGCCGGGATGAGTTACGGCGCGGGCATCACCCTGCTTGCCGCCGCGCAGGACAAGCGGGTACGGACGGTGGTCGCCCTGAGCGGCTGGGGCGACCTGGAGCAGTCCATCTACGGCGGCCGCACCCAGCACCTCCAGGCGGGCGCCCTGCTCGGCGGCGCGGGGTACCTCGCGGGCCGCCCCAGCGCCGAATTCCAGCAGGTACTGCGGGGGTTCATGAGCTCCGACCTCTCCGGCGAGGAGGCGATGAGGGCCTGGGCCGCCCGGCGCTCCCCCGCCAACCAGCTGGACCGGCTCAACGCCAACGGCCCCGCCGTGATGCTCGCCGGCGCCTGGGGCGACACGCTCTTTCCGCCCAATCAGTACGCCGCCTTCTACGAGAAGCTCGCCGGTCCCAAGCGGCTGGAGCTGCGCCCCGGCGACCATGTCACACCCGAACTCGCCGGACTGCTCGGCGTCCCCAACGACACCTGGAACAGCGCCCATCGATGGCTGGACCACTACCTGAAGGGGGTTGACAACGGCGTGGACCGGGAGCGCCCGGTCCAGCTCTCCTCCCGCTCGGGCGGCGGCTACGAGACCTACCCGGACTGGAAGTCGGTCGGCGCCACCGAGCGCAAAATCGCCCTGGGCGCCCGGCAGCGGATCCTCGCCAACGTCGACTCGGGCGCCAACGGCGGCATGGTCATCCTCTCCAACGCGCTCGACCAGTTCCTGAAGCTGCCGCCGGTGGTGTCCGTCCCGCTGCTCCCCCGCCCGTTCGCGGCGGTCTGGGAGTCCGGACGATACGGCGCCATCCAGCACGTCCGGGGCACCGCGCGGCTGCACACCACGGTCAGCAGCACCGCGTCGAGCGGCACCTTCATGGCGTACCTCTACGACGTGGGCCCGCTCGGGCTGGGCAAGCTGGTCAGCACGGCACCGTACACCTTCCACGACCGGACCCCGGGCCGGCCGTTCGGCGTCGACCTGGAGCTGGGCTCCACCGCGTACGACGTCCCGGCGGGGCACCGGCTGACCGTGGTCGTCGACACCGTGGACCCGCTCTACGCCGAGCACAATCCGTTCGGTGCCCGGCTGACCTTCTCCTCCCCGGCGGCCGACCCGTCGTATCTCTCGGTGCCGCTGCGGGAGGAGTGAGCAGGAACGGTGGCGGCCGGGGCGGCGGGGACGCCCGACCCGGCCGGACGGTCGGGGGGACGCTCGTCAGTTCTCGGCGGACTCGGCGTAGAGCTGGGAGAGTTCGGGCGCGCCGGTCATCGCCCATTCCAGCCCCGCCGCCACCACATCGACCTCGCGCCCGGAGGCCAGCCGCACCACCGGCCGGCCGTCCGGGCTCATCCGCCAGACCGCCCCGGGAACCGTCCGGACCAGCACCGTGCCGAGGTAGAGGCCCACGTCGTTGCCGAGCGAGGGCAGTTCCTCCGGGTCGTCGCGCCAGCGCGGCGGCAACTGGTCGAGGGCGGCGAGTGAGCGGGGGCTGTCGTCCAGCCGGACACCCGACTCCTGGACTCGGGCGCGCAGCAGCTCGCACTCGGAGAGCATGTCGGCGACCCCCTCGGGGTCACGGTCGAAGGCGGAGACCAGCGGCGGTTCCGAAGGGCCGTCGTGCCGCTTGCGCCAGGCGTCCAGGAAGGGGATGTTCATACGGCCCAGCCTCGCACCGCTGTGCCCCACGCACCACAGGGCACGCGCGGAGCACGGGGAACGGAACGCCGAACCCCCGGAGAAATCCCGGTCGGCCGGGCCGCCGGAGCCCGGCCGGCCGGCTCCCGGGCTCCGGCCCTCGCGGCTCCGGCTCTCACAGCTCCAGATCGACCACCACCGGGGCGTGGTCCGAGGCACCCTTGCCCTTGCGCTCCTCCCGGTCGACGTAGGAGTCGCGCACCGCGTCCGCGAACGGCTTGTTGCCGTACACGAGGTCGATACGCATGCCCCGGTTCTTGGGGAAGCAGAGCTGCCGGTAGTCCCAGTACGTGAACGGGTGCGCGTACTTGAGCGGACGCGGCACCACATCGCCGAGCCCGGTCTCCCGCAGTGCGGCGAGCGCCGCGCGCTCGGGCTCGGTGATGTGTGTGGAGCCCTCGAAGAACGACAGGTCCCACACGTCGTCGTCGGTGGGCGCGATGTTGAAGTCCCCGAGCACGGCGAACGGCCGGGCGGCCGCGGCGTCCTCCGCGACCGCGTCCCGCAGCGCCTCCAGCCAGCGCAGCTTGTAGGCGTAGTGGTCGTGCGCGACCTCGCGGCCGTTGGGCACGTAGACCGACCAGATCCGCGCGCCCCCGCAGGTGGCGGAGATGGCCCGCGGCTCCTGGACGCCCTCGTACTCCGGACCGCCGGTGAGGCCGTGCACCACGTCCTCCAGGCCGACCCGGGAGAGCAGGGCCACGCCGTTCCACCGGCCGGTGGCGTGCACCGAGGAGTCGTAACCCAGCTCGCGCAGCTGCTCGGTGGGGAACTGCTCGGCGGTGCACTTGGTCTCCTGGACGCAGAGGACGTCGGTGCCGCTGCTCTCCAGCCAGGCCAGCAGCCGGGGGAGCCGGGCAGTGATCGAATTGACGTTCCACGTGGCGATGCGCATGACGGAAAGCCTAACGGCGGGATCGGACAACCGGCGCGGACCACGGGCGGCTCCCGGCCGTCCCGGGGCGGTCGGGAGCGCCGCCGACGGGGCGCCGGACGGCCCGCGCGCCGGATTACCGGCCGGGCCGGACGTCGGTGGTGTCCCCCGGGGTGAGCCGGAGGTGTGCGGCGCCGCCCAGTTCACCGATCTGGCGGTCGTAGACCGGCCGGGCCAGGTCGGTGAGGAGGGAGTCGTGGACGTCGATGGCGCGCCCCGGCTTCACCTCCCGCACATAGTCGATCACCTCGGAAATCTTGTTCCAGGGGGCGTGCACCGGCAGCAGCAGCGTCTCCACCGGCTGGTCCGGGACGGTGAGCGCGTCCCCGGGGTGGAACACCGCGCCGTCGTCCACCAGGAAGCCGACATTGGTGATGCGCGGGATGTCCGGGTGGATCACCGCGTGCAGTTCCCCGTGCACCCGTACCTCGAAGCCGGCGGCGGTGAAGGTGTCGCCGTGGCCCACCGTGTGCACCCGCCCCGGGAAGGCCGCCGAGAGCTGGTCGGCCACGCTCCGCAGGGTCCAGAGCTCGGCCGCCGGGTTGGCCTCCAGGGCCGCCCGCAGCCGCCCCTCGTCGAAGTGGTCGGGGTGCTCATGGGTCACCAGCAGTCCATCGGCGCCCAGCGCCGCGTCCGGCTCGCTGAAGCCGCCGGGGTCGATGACGAGCGTCCGGCCCTCCTCCTCCAGCCGGACACAGGCGTGGGACTTCTTCGTCAGTTTCATGGATATGGCTCCCCACTCTCACAGACTGGTTCGTCGCCCGGTCCGGGCCGGCCCGGACCGGGGGGCGGGGCCCGGGGCCGGTGTACGGCGTCCGGGCCGCTCCGCGTTCCGGAGCCGGACCCTAGGCCTCGGGACTGGTCTCCTCAAGGATCACCCGGCGGGCGACCTTGAAGGCGGCCTGGGCGGCGGGTACCCCGCAGTAGACCGCCGTCTGCATCAGCACCTCGCGGATCTCGGCCGGCGACAGACCGTTGCGCAGGGCGGCCCGGGTGTGCGGGGCCAGCTCCTCCAGGTGGCCCCCCGCGACCAGGGCGGCCAGGGTCACACAGCTGCGGGTCCGGCGGTCCAGGCCGTCCCGGGCCCAGATCTCGCCCCAGGCGTACCGGGTGATCAGCTCGTCGAAGTCACCGGTGAAGTCGTCGGCGCCGGCCAGGGCGCGGTCCACATGGGCGTCGCCCAGCACCTCCCGGCGCAGCCGCAGCCCCTTCTCGTACGGGTCGGGACGCCCCGCGTCGTACCGGTCGGGGTGCGCCACCTCCCGCGCGGGACCGGGCGCCACCGGCACGGGAGGCGCCTCCGGAGCCGGGGGCGGCACCGGAGCGTCCAGGACGTCCGCCTGACCGGGACCGGGCGGCACCGGGAGCACACCTGCCGGGACGGCGGCATGAGCGGGGCCGGGACCGGGCGGCACCGGGGGTACGCCGACCGGACCGGGACCGGGCGGCACCGGGGGTACGCCGACCGGACCGGGACCGGGCGGCACCGGGGGTACGCCGACCGGACCGGGACCGGGCGGCACCGGGGTCGGGCCGGTCGAGGGCTCGGGCACGGACGGCACCCAGGCGGTGGAGAAGTGGCGTACCAGCAGGTCGGTGACGGCGGTCGGCTGCTCGACGGGCGCCAGATGCGAGGCGCCCGGCACCACGGCGAGACGGGCGTCCGGGATGCCTGCGACCAGGGTCCGGGCCTCGGCCGGTCCGGTCACCCGGTCCTCGGAGCCGACCAGGACCAGGGTGGGCACGCCGACCCGGCTCAGCTCGGTCCGTACGTCGAAGGCCACCAGTGCCTCGCAGGCGGCGACATAGCAGGCGGGATCGGTGGTACGGACCATCTGCACCGCCCACTCCACGATCGCGGGCTGGGCGGCGGCGAAGCCGGGCGTGAACCAGCGCTCGGGGGCGCTGCGGGCCATCGGTTCGAGCCCATTGGCCCGGACCATCACGCCGCGCTGACGGAACTCGTCGGCGGTGCCGAACCGGGGCGAGGCGGCGACCAGGGCGAGCGAGGCGAGCCGGTGCGGGGCGCGCAGGGCCAGCTCGGCGCCTATCGCGCCGCCGATCGAGCAACCGGCGTACCCGAAGCGCTGAATGCCCAGTTCGTCCAGGGTGGCCAGCAGTCGGGTGGTCAGCTCCCCGACCGCCGCGGCCGGATCGGCCGGCGCACCACCGTGGCCGGGCAGGTCGAAGCGGAGGACACGCCACTGGCGGGCGAGCTCGGGTATCTGCCTGTCCCACATGTGGAGGGTCGTCCCGAGCGAGGGGCCGAGGACGAGAACCGGAGCGTCGGCGGGCCCGTCGGACCGGTGGGCGAGGGTCCTGGGCGCGTGCAGCGGGTCCGGTCCCGGCGGCATGACCGGGCCGAGCGGCCCGTTCGTCAGGGGCGTAGGCGAAGGCGTCTGCGTCTCACTCACCCGCTCCAGGGTAATGAGCGCGGGGGTGATCGGCGCCCCCGGGGCCGGACCCCGGCGCGGGGGCGGGTCCGGGACGGAGCCGGCCGGCGCGGAACGCGGTGGTGGCACCGCCGGGCCGGTGCCACCCGAACGGGGCCCGGACGGCTCCGGGGCGGGAGCGGTGCGGCCGCGGCGCCACCGGTACCGGGCCCGTTCACGCCGGCCCGGCGGGCCGGCGCCACGCTGCCGCTCCCGGCGGCTCAGGGGGCGGCGGTGGAGACGACGTAGACGTGCGGGGCGGCCGGGTCGGAGAGGTCCACGGTGATGTCGCGGACCGGGCGGGGGTCGGGCAGCCGGTGGGTGGTGGCCGACCAGTCGTGGTCGTCCGGGAAGTCCCAGCCGACCGTGGTGGCGTCGCGGTGGCTGATGGTGACCTTGCCGAGCGACAGCTGAGCCCGGGTGGTGCCGATCTCCCGCAGGAAGACGTCGAGCCCCGCGCCGCTGGTGGTGAACTCGACGTACAGCCGGCTGGACTTCCAGTTGCTGGTCTCGAAGTAGGCCACGTCCTGGGACTGCGCCGGCACCGGCACCTCGAAGACATTGCGCTTCATCTTCGACGGCCAGCTGTCCTGCAGCCCGGTGACCGAGGACTCGGCCTCCTTGTCGCGTCCGCTGTCCCGGCTCTGTTCGGCGGAGATCACCAGATAGCCCGCCGGGATGCCGATGAGCAGCACGATGACGGCGGCGGTGAGCCAGCGGCGGACGATCATGTGCCGGCGGTTCTCCGGCGGGCCGGCCTGGTGGGGAACGGTCACGACGGCGGTTCCTCGGTGGTGGTGAAGCCGCCGTTGCGGATGGCCTGGGCGTATCGCTCGTAGCGTTCATGGCGCTCGACCCGGCGGCGGTTGGCGCGGCGGAAGCGGCGGGCGACGAGCCGGGCGAGGTCGGCGGCGCCGACCATTCCGGCCTCCGGGCCGAGCTGGGCGCGGACGATCCGGGCCTCCGGCCGGTAGCCGCGCCCGGTGAGGTGGCGGCGGAAGGCGTCCCGGGCGGGGCCGATCAGCAGGTCGTCGGCGGCGCTGACGCCTCCGCCGACGACGAAGCAGGACGGGTCGAGGGCGGCGGCCAGGTTGGCGATGCCGACGCCGAGCCACTGCCCGATGTCCTGGAAGAGCTCGACGCACATGGCGTCACCCTCCCGGGCCAGCTCGGTGATGAGCGGACCGGTGATGTCCGGGACGCTGCCCTTGACCCGCTCGATGATGTTGTACGCCACCGGGGAGTCGGCCGCGGCCAGCTCCCGGGCCTCCCGGACCAGCGCGTTGCCCGAGCTGTACTGCTCCCAGCAGCCGCGGTTGCCACACGGGCAGCGGTGGCCACCGGGGACGACCTGCATATGGCCGAACTCGCCCGCCACCCCGTACCGGCCCCTTTTGACCTGGCCGTTCTCCAGGATGGCGCCCCCGATACCGGTGCCCAGCGTGATCATGACGAGATGGTCCTCGCCGCGCCCCGCGCCGAACCGCCACTCCGCCCAGGCGGCGGTGTTGGCGTCGTTGTCCACCATGACGGGCACCGCGAGCCGGCCCTGGAGCGAATCGCGCAGCGGTTCATTGCGCCAGGCCAGGTGGGGGGCGAAGAGCACCCTGCTGCGGTCGGCGTCCACCCAGCCGGCCGCGCCGATGCCCACGGCGTGGACGTCGTGCCGGTCGGAGAGATCGAGAACCAACTCGGTGATGGTGTCCTCGACCACCTTGGCGCTCTTGGACTTGTCGGGC
Organism: Streptomyces pyxinae; assembly: GCF_024756275.1. GTDB lineage: Bacteria > Actinomycetota > Actinomycetes > Streptomycetales > Streptomycetaceae > Streptomyces > Streptomyces pyxinae. The sequence continues at coordinate 85,351 of NZ_JANUGQ010000004.1, forward strand.
GTCTCGGTCTTGATCTGCTCCAGGATCTGGCCGTCCGCGTCGACGACTCCGGCCATCACCTTCGTACCGCCGATGTCGATGCCGACGGTCGGGACCCGGGGGGCGGTCAGGTGCGAACGCCGCTCGCGGGTGCCGACGGTCCGCAGGACGGTGGCCCGTGCGGAGCCGCGGTGGGCGAAGTCGCGGTACGTGCTCATCGGTCCCTGTGGGGGTGGGGGGAGCCGGCGGGGTGGGGGTACGGCCGGCGGCGGACGGCGCCCGCCGCCCCCGATTCTGCCAGGTAGGTCCCCGCCGCCGGCGCACGGCCGTCCCGCCGGTCCCCGACCCGGGCTCCGGCGGGAGGGCCGGCACAGCGGGCGGCCGGCCACGGCGGCGGGCAGGCGGGCGACAGGGCACGGGGCAGGCGCGGCGGCGGAGCCGGCCGGGGCGTACGGCCCCGCCGGCAGCCCGGGCCGTCAGGTCGCGTGGGCGCGCTCCAGCTCGTGGCGCAGGTCCTCCAGTTCGCTGCCGCCCGCCATCTGCCGGGTGAGCTCGTCCAGAGTGACCGCGTCCTTGGTGTGGCTCGCGGTCATGGTGCCGCGCTTCAGCAGGACGAACCGGTCGCCGACCAGGTACGCGTGGTGCGGGTTGTGGGTGATGAGGACCACGCCCAGACCGGCGTCGCGCGCCGCCGCCACGTACTTGAGCACCACGCCGGACTGCTTGACACCGAGCGCGGCGGTGGGCTCGTCGAGGACCAGCACCTTGGCGCCGAAGTACACGGCCCGGGCAATGGCGACACACTGCCGCTCGCCGCCGGAGAGGGTGCCGATCGGCTGGTCCACGTCCCGCAGGTCGATGCCCATCCGCAACAGTTCGGCGCGGGTGGTCTCGCGCATCCGGGCCACGTCGAGCCGTCGGAGCGGACCTGTGCCCTTCGTCGGTTCGGAGCCCAGGAAGAAGTTGCGCCACACCGGCATGAGCGGGACGACCGCCAGGTCCTGGTAGACGGTGGCGATGCCCCGGTCCAGCGCGTCGCGCGGCGAGGCGAGAGCGGTCTCCTCGCCATCGATGCGCAGGGTGCCGCCGTCGTGCCCGTGCAGCCCGGAGATGATCTTGATGAGGGTCGACTTGCCCGCACCGTTGTCACCGAGGACACAGGTGATCTCGCCCGGGTGGACCTCCAGGGAGACACCCTCCAGGGCGCGGATGTTGCCGTAGTACTTGCTGACGGCGTCGAGCTCCACCAGGGCCGTGCCGTCGTTCGCCGCCGTCACTGCCGTGGATCCGGCCGGGGGTGTGGTGCCGGTCATGCGGTGGCCTCCGCGCGCTTGCGTACCCAGGCATTGAGCAGGGTGGCCAGCAGGAGCATGGCGCCGAGGAAGAACTTGAACCAGTCCGGGTTCCACTCGGCGTAGACGATGCCCTTGCTGGTCATGCCGAAGATGAAGGCGCCGACCGCCGCGCCGATGGCGGAGCCGTAGCCGCCGGTGATCAGACAGCCGCCGATCACCGCCGCGATGATGTAGATCAGCTCGTTGCCGACGCCCTCGCCGGACTGGACGACGTCGAACGAGAAGAGGAGATGCTGTCCGGAGACCCAGGCGCAGAAGCCCACGCCCATGTAGAGCCCGGTCTTGGTGGCGCGGACCGGGACACCGACCGCGCGGGCGGCCTCCGGGCCGCCGCCGACGGCGAAGACCCAGTTGCCCGCCCGGGTGCGCAGCAGGATCCAGGTGGCGAGCGCGACCAGGCCGAACCACCACAGGACGGTGACCTTCAGCTCGACACCGCCGAGGGTGAGCTGGGAGGCGAAGAGGGCGCGGGCCGAGCCGAAGCCCTCCATGTCGGCGATGGTCTTGGTCGACACCGTACCGCTGATCAGCTTGGTGAGGCCCAGGTTGAGCCCGGTCAGCATCAGGAAGGTGCCGAGCGTGATGATGAAGCTCGGCAGCTTGGTCCGGGTGAGCATGAAACCGTTGAAGACACCGATGGCGACGGTGACCAGCAGCGACACCAGGACGCCCACCCAGACGTTGGTGGTCAGCTGGAAGCTGAACATCGAGGAGATCAGCGCCGAGCTGGTGACCAGCACTCCGGCCGACAGGTCGAACTCGCCACCGATCATCAGCAGGGCCACCGGCACCGCCATGATCCCGATGGTGGAGGCGGCATAGAGGACCGTGCCGAAGCTGGAGGCCCGGAGGAAGCCGTCGGCGACGAGCGCGAAGAAGAGGAAGACGGCGAGGGCACCGACGACCGAGCCGAGCTCCGGGCGGCCGAGCAGCCTGCGCAGCGGCGAGACCCGCAGCAGCCGCTCGTCCGCGGAGGGATCCTCGCTCCTGACGGGTGGGACGGTGGTGGTCATCGGGTGCCCCGCTCGGTGTACTCCTTCAGCGCGGCGGCGGCGTCCTTGGTGATGATCTGCGGGCCGGTCAGCACGGGCCGTCCGCCGCCGAGCACATCGGCGTTGTAGCGGTAGAGCCAGAGCAGGTCCACGGCCTGGTACCCCTGAAGGTAGGGCTGCTGGTCGACGGCGAAGCCGAGCCGGCCGGAATCGAGCGCGGCGGCGACCTTGGCGTTGAGGTCGAAGGTGTCGACCTCGGCCCTGGACCCGGCGCTCCGCACGGCCTGGACGGCGGCGTCCGCGAACGGGGCACCCAGGGTGACCACGGCGTCGATGGAGCTGTCGGTCTGGAGCTTGGCCTCCACGGCCGCCTGGACGTCGGGCATGTTGGTGCCGTCCACGTAGAGGTTCTGCAGATCGCCGCCGAAGGTCTTCTTCACGCCCGCGCAGCGCTGCTCGTGGCCGACGTTGCCCTGCTCGTGCAGGACGCACAGGGCCTTCTTGCGCCCCCGCTTGTCCAGTTCCTCGCCGACCGCCTCGCCGGCGATGGTCTCGTCCTGACCGATGTGAGTGAGGGCGCCGAAGCTCTTGGACTGGGCGGAGCCGGAGTTGACGGTGACGACCGGGATGCCGGCCTTGACCGCCTTGGCGACCACCGCCTTCATGGCGTCGGGCTTGGCGAGGGTGACGATCAGTCCGTCGACCTTCTTGTCGATGTAGGAGTCGACCAGCTGCGCCTGCTGCTGCGCCTCGTCGCTGTGTGCGTAGAGGAAGTTGATGTTGTCCTTGACCGCCGCCTGCTTGGCGCCGTTCTGGACGATGTCCCAGAAGGTGTCACCGTCCCCGGAGTGGGTCACCATGGCGATGGTCCACTTGGGGGTGTTCACCGCCGCGTGTCCCTGCGCCGAGGCCGCCTTGCGGGCGTCCTCCGCGCGCTTGCCGCCGGTGCTGCTGCACCCCGCGAGCGAGAGCGCGAGCGCCGCCGCGAGCACCGCGCCGACCGCGCGCGCCCCTGTCCGAACCCTTGCCACGACGCCGTGCCCTTCTTCGTGTCCTCCGAGGTGCCGACGGGGGGCATATCGCCTCGTCCCGACTCGCCAAGTATCGGTCATGGGGTGAGTGTGGACGGCGGCGGGGCAACTCGTCCAGGTTTTGTCCGGACATTCTTACATCGTACGGAAGACCTGTGGAGGCGCGTACCTCGCGAGCCCGGACGGCTCGGCGCTCAGCCGCGGACCAGCAGCTGGAAGTCGAAGGCGTACCGGGAGGCCCGGTAGATGTGGGAGCCGAATTCGACGGCCCGCCCGGTGTCGTCGTAGGTGGTGCGCTCCATGGTGAGGAGCGGCGCGCCCGGCTCCTCCCCCAGCAGCTCCGCCTCCTCCCGGGCGGCGGCGCGGGCGCCGACCGTCTGGCGGGCGCTGTGCAGGGTGACACCGGCGGCGCGCAGCAGCCGGTAGAGCCCGGTCTCCTCCAGCTGCTCGGTGGCCGGCTCCAGCAGGTCGGCCGGGAGATGGTTGCGGAGCCGGGCCATCGGCTCGTCATGGGCGGACCGCAGCCGCTCGACATACCGCACCTCCGCGCCCTCGGGTACGCCGAGCGCGGCGGCGACCCGGGCGGGCGCGGGCTCCAGCCGGTTGACCAGGACGGCGGTGGCGGGGCGCTGGCCGGCGCCGGCCAGGTCGTCGTAGAGGCTGCTGAGCTCCAGCGGCCGCTTGACCTGGCTGTGCACCACCTGGGTGCCGACTCCCCGGCGCCGGACCAGCAGCCCCTTGTCGACCAGGGCCTGGATGGCCTGACGGACGGTGGGACGGGACAGCCCGAGCCGCCGGGCGAGCTCGATCTCATTGCCGAGCAGGCTGCCCGGGGTGAGCTCCCCGTGCTCGATCGCCGCCTCCAGTTGCTGGGAGAGCTGGAAGTAGAGCGGTACGGGGCTGGTGCGGTCCACGCCGAGCGGCAGCCGTACGACGGGCCCCGCCGCCGTGCCGGTCTCGGCGCGGGGGGTTCGGGCTGCTCGGGTCTGCTTGGGCACGGGCCGAGGGTATCCGCGCCCAGGGTTGACGGAAAGTCGTGAAGTCCTGTTGTCAGGACAAATGCTTGACAGGGCGCCGGGCCCCCGCCACCTTGGGGCCATGCGCATCGGACTCATCGGTACGGGACGGATCGGCACCTTTCACGCGGGGGTGCTCGGACGCCATCCGGAGGTCGGGGAGCTGCTGGTCGCCGACGCCGACGCGGCCCGGGCGGCGCGGATCGCCGCACTGACCGGCGCCACCGCCGTCACCGTCGACGAGATCTTCGCCCATGGCGTGGACGCCGTGGTGATCGCCTCCGCGACCTCCTCGCACGCCGGTCTCATCGCCAGGGCCGCCCACGCCGCGCTCCCCGTCTTCTGCGAGAAGCCGATCGCGGTGGACCTGCCGGGAACCCTCGCCGCGCTGGACGAGGTGGCGGCGGCTGGGACCGCCCTGCAACTCGGCTTCATGCGCCGGTTCGACGCCGGCTACCGGGCCGCCCGGGAGGCGGTGCGCTCCGGGCGGCTGGGCCGGCTGCACACCGTGCGCGCCACCACCGCCGACCCGGCTCCGCCGCCCGCCGCCTATCTGCCGCTGTCGGGTGGGCTCTACCGGGACTGCCTGGTGCACGACTTCGACATCCTGCGCTGGGTGACCGGGCGCGAGGTGGTGGAGGTGTACGCCACCGGCTCGGACGCCGGACACCCGATGTTCCGGGCGGCGGACGACGTGGACACCGCCGCCGTGCTGCTCACCCTGGACGACGGCACCCTCGCCACCGCGACGGCCACCCGCTGCAACGGCGCCGGCTACGACGTCCGCATGGAGCTGGCGGGCGAGCGGGACCAGCTCGCGGTGGGCCTGGACGCCCGCACCCCACTCACCTCCGCCGAACCTCTCGGCCCGCCCCGTCCGTCCGCTCCCTGGCCCGGCTTCCTGGAGCGGTTCACACCGGCGTACGAGGCCGAGCTGGACGCCTTCGTCCGCCTGGCCCGCGGCGAGGCGGCCAACCCCTGCGACGGCCATGAGGCGCTGCGCGCCCTTCTGGTCGCCGAGGCCTGCGAGCGTTCCCGCCGCGAGCGCCGCCCGGTCCGCCTGGACGAGATCGCCGGCGCCCTGCCCGCCGGCGCCCCCGCCGCCGCCCGGTGAGCGGCACGGGGGCCCGCGCGGAGCCGGCGCGCGACCCTGCGGTGCCCCCGGCCGTGGCCCGGCGCACCCCTCACTTGCCGGAACTGCTCGGGAAGCCCTTGCCTACCACGCGGCTGTGACAGCCCCGGCCGATGCGAGTGAGCCCCTACCCGCACTCCGGGACCGCCGGAGCGGCGGACGGGGACAGCGGTGCGGGCGACCGCCGCAGTCCGGGGGTGCGGATCGCCACCGCCGTGACAGCGGCGAGGCACAGCAGCCCACCGCTGACCAGCGCGGTCGTGCCGGTGGTGGCGCCGGCGACCAGGCCGCCGCGCAGATTGCCGAGCTCGGGCCCGGCCTGTCCGACGACCTGCTCCGCGGCGGCGACCCGGCCCAGCAGTCGGGCCGGAGTGTGCGTCTGGACGATCGTCCCCCGGGCGACCACGGAGACGGTGTCGGCCGCTCCGGCCAGGGCGAGAAGGGCGAACCCCCACCACGGACGGGACGACATTCCGAAGAGCATCAGCGCACCGCCCCATACAGCGGACGCCGCCAGCGTCAGGAGGCCCGGACGGGCGAGCCGGGTGAAGACGCCGGAGAACAGGGACGCGGTGACACCGCCCGCGGCGACGGCCGTGAGGAAGAGCCCCAGTGTACGCGGATCTCCGCCGAACCGCTCCGAGTTGATCAGGGGGAAGAGGCTGATCGGCATGGACAGCACGGTGGTGGCCAGATCGGTGAGCAGGGCTCCACGGACGACCGGGGTCCCGGCCAGGAAGGCCAGTCCGTCGAGGATCCCGCTCGCGCCCGGCCGAGCGGGGCCGTCCCCGGCGGGCGTCTGCGGCAGGCCGAGCGCGCCGAGGAACACGGCGCCGAAGGTGACCGCGTCGATCGCGTAGCAGGCACCGGCCCCCGCCCCGCTCACGATCAGTCCGCCGAGGGCGGGCCCCACCAGCATGGCCCCTTGGAACGACAGCTGCCGCAGCGCCAGGCCGGCCGCCAGCTCGTGGCGCGGCAGGAGACACGGAAGAACGGCGCGGGAGACCGGCCCGGCTCCGGCGGCACAGGCGGCCTGCGCCGCGACGAGCAGCAGCACTCCGACGATCGGCGGACGATCCAGAAGGGTCTGAAGCGCGAGCAGAAGCGCGCACCCGGCTTGCCCGCCGGTCATCACCAGGTAGACCGTCCGCCGGTCGGCGCGGTCGGCAAGCGATCCGGCGAAGAACCCGAAGGCGACGAGCGGGATCACCTGCGCCAGACCCACCGCCCCGGTCCAGACGGGGCTGCCGGTCGTCCGCCACACCTGGAACATCACCGCCACGGCCGTCAGTTGACTGCCGAAACCGGAGAGTGTCTGGCCGATCCACAACCGCCGGAAGGGTGGTGACGACCGCAGCGGAGCCACGTCGAGCAGCAGACGTCTCAGCGCCACGCCGGGTCCTGGGCCAGCTTCTCGGCCACCCGGTCGTGAAAACTCCTGCGGGCCAGGGCAGCTTCGATGTCGGCGACGGCCCGGCTGAGCGGATAGGGGATCTCGGCCTCGATCTCGGCCACGGCCGCCTCGGTGGCGCGCCACTCCGCCGCCAGGCGTCCGACGACCTTCACGGCCTTCGCGGTGAGGGTCACTCTCTTGCTGCGCGCGTCGTCGCCCGCGACGGTACGGACCCAGCCGGCCGCGCGCATGGCCGCCACCTTCTGGCTCAGCGCCGAATGGGTCCGGCCGACCGAGTCGGCCAGCTCCTTGATGGTCATCGGCCCCTGGGCGTGCAGCCGCAGCAGTTCCATGACGAAGCTCGGCCTGAGCCCGTCGATCCGTCCTTCGGCATAGACCCGGGCCAGCTCGGCGTCCATCGACGCCTGGAGGAGGCGCAGCGGACGCCAGAGGCTCTGCCGGGTGGGGTCGCGTTCTTCATCGAATCCGGTCACGGAATCACCGTAACAGCACTTACATAAGCACTGTCATAATAATTTTCCGGCCCGCGACGTCCCCCTTCTCCGCTTGGCGGGCGGACAGCCCGACGGGTTCCATGTCTTTCCCCACGGAGATGCGGAGAGCCGTGGCCGGCACGACGCGTCGGATCGAGATCAGGGCCGGGGCCCGCCCGGGGCGGACCGGCCGGACTCACCGAGACGGTCGGCGGGCTGCCGTGACAGCTCCGCGTCATGGACCAGCAGGGCGATCTGGACCCGGTTGTTGAGCCCGAGTTTGGTCAGCACCCGGGAGACATGTGTCTTGACGGTGGGCACGCTCATATAGAGCGCGGCGGCGATCTGCGCGTTGGAGGCACCCCGGCCGACGGCGAGGGCCACCTCGCGCTCCCGCCCGGCCAGGGCAGCCAGCCGGGTGGCGGCGTCGGCGCGCCGGGCGGCCTCCCGGTCCTGGCCACCCGCCTTCCCCGCGACATGGGCCATCAGCTGGCGGGTGACGGCCGGGGAGAGGACCGGGTCACCCGCCGCCACCCGTCGGACGGCCGCCACGATCTCGGCGGGCGGGGTGTCCTTGAGGACGAATCCGGCCGCGCCCGCCCGCAGGGCGCGCAGCACCTGCTCGTCGGCGTGGAAGGTGGTGAGAACGACGACCTCGGGCCCGTCCGGCCGGGCCCGGAGCCGTTCGGTGGCGGTGAGGCCGTCCACGCCCGGCATCCGGATGTCCATGAGGACGACATCGGGTCCGGTACGGTCCACCAGCGCGGGCACCTCGGCACCGTCGGCACACTCGCCGACGATCTCCAGGTCGTCGGCACCACCGAGCATGAGAGTGAGCCCCGCACGGACAAGAGGGTCGTCGTCCACGACGATCAGCCGGATGGTCATGCGGGCCACGGTAGCCAGGCCCGGACGGTGAAGCCGCCGTCCGGGTCCGCGCCGTGGCTGAGGCGGCCGCCGGCGAGGGCGGCGCGCTCGGCGAGCCCGATGAGCCCCTGGCCGGATCCGGGGACCCGGGGGACGGGCCTGGTGGGCGGCGAGTTGCGCACTTCGACCGTGACGCCCTCGCCCGCGCGGCCCCGCAGGGTCACCGCGGTCTCGGTACCGGGGGCGTGCTTGCGGGCGTTGGTCAGCCCCTCCTGGGCGACCCGGTAGACCGCACGGCCGGTGGCGGCGGGCACGGCGTCGGCCGGGCCGGTGAGTTCGTCGTCCAGGGCGACCCGCATTCCCGCCGCGCGGGACTCACTGATCAGGGCGGTCAGGGTCGCCAGGGTCGGCTGCGGCCGGTCGCCGTCACCCGGGTCACCGGGCGCCCGCAGGACACCGATGATCTCCCGCAGGTCCTGGAGGGCCTCGTGGGCGCTGTCCCGGACGACCCCGGCGGCCCGGGCGACCTCGGCGGGCGGCGCGCCGGGCCGGAACTCGAGGGCGCCCGCGTGGACGCTGAGCAGCGTGAGGCGGTGCGCCAGCACATCGTGCATTTCGCGGGCAATGGCCTCCCGGGCGGCGCGCTGGGCCCGCTCGGCCCGGAGCTCCGCCTCGGCCTCGGCCCGGACGGCGCGCTCCCGCAGAGCGGCCACCAGTTGCCGCCGGGAGCGGACGAGCATGCCCCAGCCGGTGACCAGAAGAAGCAGGACGACTCCCAGCGTGATGGCGGCGAGGGTGCTCATCTCGGGGTCGGGGCGTACGAAGGCCTGGACGACGCCGCTGACCAGGGCCGCTCCGCCGACCAGGGAGAGCCGTCGGAACGGCACGCGGACCGCGACCCCGAAGAGGGCGACCAGGACCGCACCGCTCGCGGCGGGGGCGACGGCATCGACGGCGCAGACGGCGAGTGCCACGGCGACCGGCCACCGGCGGCGGAACCAGAGGGCACAGCAGGCGGTGGCGCCGAGCAACTGGTCGGCGAGCACGGCGGCCGGGGCGTTGTCGGCCCGGCGGGACGCCTCTGCGGCGAGCAGACCGATGAACGCCGCTCCGGCGAAGGCGACCGTGTCGACCAGCCAGTCCCGTACGGTACGCCGCCGGCGGCGGCCCGGTCCGGCGGGGCCGGCCAGATCGGAGGGCAGCAGCCACGGGTACTCGGCACGGGTCATACCGCCGAGGCTATGCGGCGGGACCGACCGGCGGGTCTCCCGGCAACGGGGCGGTACCGAAGTCGGAGAAGCCGATACTTTCGTCGGCCCTCACCCTGCCCAAGTCGGACGCGAAACAGCGCCCGGCCGGCCCAGGATCGGGAACATGAAGAAATCGCTGGAAATCCTGGGCATGGTGGTGCTGGTCGCGGGTGTCTGCGGCGTGGTGCGGGAGCTGACCGGTGGCTGGTTCCGGTTCATGGGCTTCACCCGGTACCTGACCGAGGGCGTCGGACTGCTGCACGGCAAGGAGGTGTTCGTCAATGTCGTGGTGGCGGTGCTGGGCCTGGCGCTGCTGGGTCTGGCGGACCGCGTCGGGCGGCGGTGACGGCGGCTCGTCGCCGTCCGGGACCGGGGCAGGGGATGCGGGTCCCCGGCCCCGGGCGGGGCGCCGCGGCCGCCGGCGGAACCGGGCCCGGCTCCTGTCGGCGGCGCGGTGCCGAAGGCCGTACCGCCGTACAGCCATACCTACGCGGAGGGGATTCAGCCCCCGAGCTCCAGATGGCGTGCGAGGAGTCGCTTGGTGCCCTCGTCGGTCGGGGCACCGAACAACCGCAGCCGGGAGATACCGCCGTCCGGATAGATGTCGATCCGGACATGAGTGCCGCTGACCGGCTCGGGCAGCACGAAGCGGTGGTTGGTGTCCGGCTGGAGGCGAGTGCGGGGCAGGAACTCGGTCCAGACGCCGGAGCCGTCACCGGCGGAGAGCGCCGCCCAGCCCGCGCTGTTGCCCTTCAGACAGGCGGTGTCGATCTCGACCGCCCGGATCTCGGAGGAGGCGGCCAGGCGGTAACGGATCCAGTCGTTGCCCCGGTCGCGGCGGCGACGGGTCTCCCACCCGTCGTCCATCTTCTGTGAGCGGCCGGGCTGGACGGTGTTGGTGGCCGGCGAGTAGAAGCGGTCGGACGCGTCCTCGACCACACCGCCGTTCTCCAGCGCGACCAGGTCGAAGGTGCCGACCGCGGTGAGCCACTCCGGGTCGGGGGCGACCTCGCCATACACCCGCAGCCGGGCGACACCGCCGTCGGGGTGCTGGTTGAGGCGCAGATGGGTGAAGCGGCGCTCCGCCTCGACGGCGAAGCCGTTGGCCGCGTGGCCGCCGACGGGGGTGCGCGGCACCAGGGTGGTCCATGCGACGCCGGGCGCCAGCAGTTCCTCGGGGGACGGCGTACCGGGCACCGAGGCCCCTTCGACCGACACCGCCTGCGGGTGGTTGCCGCGGAAGTGAGCGGTGTCCACGACGATTCCGCGTATCACCCCGGGGGCCCCGAGCCGGATCAGCGCCCAGTCGTGGTCGCCGTCGGCGGGGTACGGCTCGGCGGCGGACGCGCCCCGGCGGCGGCGGGTCTCCCAGCCGTCCATGACCTTGCCCTTGTGGCCGAAGCGCTCGGGGTCGAAGACGGCGGGTCCGGGCTTGAGCAGGTTCTCGCGCTCCGCGAAGAACTCGTCGTTGGCGGCGATCACCCCGGCACCGAGTGTCCGGCCCGCGAGGTCGGCGTGGACGGTGAAGGGGAAGTCGGCGGTGCGGTAGTCGGCGTACGGGTCGCCTCCGGCGTAGGGGCGGGCGTCGCCGGTGAAGCGCGGGATGCCGGTCACGGGGTCGGGTGTTCCTTTCACTGGTTCCTTTCGAGCAACCGGCCGCTGGGGGCGGCCGGGGTGCCGCGGTCCGCTATGCGGCTCCCCCGCAACCAGGTCGCCGTGACGACGCCGTGCAGCGTCCGGCCGGCGTACGCGGTGATCCGGTTGCGGTGGTGCAGCGCGGCCGGATCGACGGTGAAGGTCTCGTCGGGCGCGAGGACGGCGAAGTCGGCGTCGCGGCCGGCCTCGATGGCGCCCTTGCGGGTGAGCCCCGCGAGGGCGGCAGGCGCGGTGGACATCCAGCGGGCCACGTCGTCCAGGGTGCGGCCCCGGCGACGCGCCTCGGTCCAGACGGCGGGCAGCCCGAGTTGGAGCGAGGAGATGCCGCCCCAGGCGGTGGCGAAGTCGGGGGTCTTGAGCTCCGGGGTGGAGGGCGAGTGGTCGGAGACCACGCAGTCGATGGTGCCGTCCGTGAGCCCCTGCCACAGGGCGTCCTGGTTGGCGGCTTCGCGGATGGGCGGGCAGCACTTGAACTCGGTGGCCCCGTCCGGGACTTCCTCGGCGGTGAGGGTGAGGAAGTGCGGACAGCTCTCGGCGGTGATCCGGACGCCCTCGCGCCGGGCCTCGGCGATCAGCGGCAGGGCGTCGGAGGAGGACAGATGCAGTACATGGACCCGGGCGTCCAGCCGCCGGGCCTGGTCGATCAGAGTCCGGATGGCCGCGTTCTCGGCCTCGCGCGGCCGGGAGGCCAGGAAGTCCGCGTACGCCCCGCCGCCCCGCTGGGGCGCGGCGTCCAGGCGTCCCGGATCCTCGGCGTGCACGATCAGCAACCCGTCGAATCGGGCGATCTCGGTGAGCGCGGCGGTGAGCCGTTCCCGGTCCAACTGGGGGAACTCGTCCACCCCGGACGGCGACAGGAAACACTTGAAGCCGAACACCCCGGCGTCGTGCAGGGGGCGCAGCTCCTCGGTGTTGTCGGGCAGGGCTCCGCCCCAGAAGCCCACGTCTACATGGGCCTTCTCCCGGGCCACCGCCCGTTTGACCCGGAGATGGTTCACGGTGGTGGTGGGCGGCAGGGAATTGAGCGGCATGTCGATCAGGGTGGTGATGCCGCCGGCGGCCGCGGCGCGCGTGGCAGTCCAGAAGCCCTCCCACTCGGTGCGCCCCGGGTCGTTGACATGGACGTGGGTGTCGACGAGCCCCGGCAGCACCGCGTGGTCGCCCACGTCTTCCAGCCGGGCCCCGGCCGGGAGCTCGGCGTCGTACGGCAGCACGGCCTCGATGGTGCCGCCGCGGACGGTGACGACCGCGGGGCGGGTCCCGTCCGGGGTGACCACGCGCGTCGACCGCAGGACGAGTTCCACACCGGACACATCGCCGGTATGGAGCCCGCGCCCGGGTTCCCGCGCGCCCAGCACGTCGTTTCCGCCCACGCCCGCCCCGCTTTCCGTTGCGTCTCGGCCTCGTCGGCCGGATCGTTTCAACGAACTGTTGAAGGAGTGTTCACCCCCGATCGGAGCCCGTCAAGGGTGATCCAGAGGGTGAGCGGGGATGCGCAACCGATTCGGATGTTTCCACAAAGCAGAAATCAGTTTCCACATAAGAGAATGGCGCTCACCACAACACCTGCACCGAGGGCTGTGGGAACAGACCGTGGACAGCCGGACAAACAGCCCCTGACCGGCCCGGACGTCCCACCGGGAACAATGTGCCGGACGAACCGGACCGGTAGGCTGCTGCCTTGTCCGTCCTCCCCGAAAGGACCGTTGCCGTGCCGACGTCCAGCGCGAGCACCACCGAAGCCGCCGCCAAGCCCGCCGCGTCGGGTGGCGTCCAGTCCCTGGAGCGCGCCTTCGACCTCCTGGAGCGGATGGCCGACGCCGGCGGCGAGGTGGGACTGAGCGAACTCTCCGCGAGCAGCGGGCTGCCGCTGCCCACCATTCACCGGCTGATGCGCACCCTGGTCGCCTGCGGATATGTGCGCCAGCAGCCCAACCGCCGGTACGCCCTCGGGCCCCGCCTCATCCGTCTCGGCGAGTCGGCGTCCCGGCTGCTCGGCACCTGGGCCCGCCCCAGCCTGGCGCGGCTGGTCGAGGAGACCGGGGAGACCGCCAACATGGCACTGCTCGACGGCGACGAGATCGTGTACGTCGCCCAAGTGCCGTCCAAGCACTCGATGCGCATGTTCACCGAGGTGGGACGCCGGGTGCTGCCGCACTCCACGGGCGTGGGCAAGGCCCTGCTCGCCGACGCCCCGCCGGAGGAGGTACGGGCACTCCTGGCCCGGACCGGCATGCCCGCGGCGACCGACAAGACGATCACCGACCCGGACGCTTTCCTCGGCGCGCTGGAGCAGGTACGGCGGGCCGGGTACGCGGTGGACGACAACGAGCAGGAGATCGGGGTCCGCTGCCTGGCGGTCGCGGTCCCGGACATGCCGACCGCCGCCGCCATCTCCATCTCGGGCCCGGCGGGACGGGTCACCGACGCCGCCACCGAGCGGATCGTGCCGGTCCTCCAGGAGGTGGCGCGGGAGTTGTCGGCCGCGATCGCCGGCACCTCCACGCCGCCGCAGGGCTGAACCACCGCCCACCAGACCGGCCGAGGCGCCGTGGCTGCCGGTCGTTCCGGCTCCGGTCGCCGGTCCGTCCCGGTGACGTTCGGGCGCGACCGCGCCCCGGCCCGTGAACCACCCGTCCCGCCGGGGCTCGGTCAGTCCGCCTCGACCGTCTCCAGGACGACCGCCCGGGGCGGACCGATGAGCCCCTGGATGTTGTCCGGCGACGACCACACCCGGGTGCGTACGTCGTCGTGGAACCGTTCGGCGTCCTCGGCGGTGTCGAAGTCGAGGTCGATCACCACTCGTCCGGCGTCGTCCCGCTGCCGCAGGACTCGATGATGGCGCACGCCGCCCAGCCGGCGGAAGTCGGCGAATCGGTCGAATCCCGCCTTCCAGGCCTCGTAATCCGAGACCGTTATCTCGATGTGAAGGGTGGTCATCGGGGTCCTCCCGCGCGTCGACGTCCTCTTCTCCATCCTGGCGCCCGCCCCTCGCACCCGCGCGCCGGGCGGGGCACCTCCACCCCCGGGAAGACCGGTCGGCAGCGGGCCGCGTCCTGCTCCCGGCACCGGACGGTCCATCGTTCGGTGCCCGGCGCGGGAGCGGGTGCGGTATGCAGGGGGCATGGATCCCCAGACGCACCCTCCCGGCCCGCCGGACGCCCATGACGCACCGGTGATCGCGGGCCTGCTGCTGGCGGCCGGCGGCGGCCGGCGGCTGGGCGGCCGGCCCAAGGCCCTGCTTCTCCACCGAGGCCGCCCTCTGGTGGAGCACGCCGCGGCGGCGCTGTGGGCGGGTGGCTGCGACTCGGTCCACATCGTGCTGGGCGCCGCCGCGGACACCGTACGCGAGCGGGCCGGGCTGCCCGGCTGCGTTCTGGTGGAGAACCCCGACTGGGCCGCCGGCATGAGTTCCTCACTGCGCGCCGGACTGGCCTCACTGGCCGGTTCCGGAGCGGACGCGGCCCTCGTGTCCCTGGTCGACCAGCCGGGCATCGGGGGCGAGGCGGTGGCCCGGGTGGCAGCCGCGTACGACTCCCGCACCTCGCTCGCGGCGGCCACGTACGACGGACGGCGCGGCCATCCGGTGCTGCTCGGGGCCTGCCGGTGGCCGGAGGCGGCGGCGAGCGCCGGGGGCGACCGGGGGGCCCGCGCCTACCTCCGGGCCCAGGAGGCGGTGATCACGCTGATCGAGTGCGCGGACGTGGCGGAGCCGTACGACATCGACACAGTGGCGGACCTCGCCCGCCTGGAGACGTGAGGCCCGGTCGCCGGCGCACCAACGGGGCGGCCGCTCGGCAAGCGGCTCCGGCGACCGGCGGGAACGCGCCCCGGGCCGCCGGGAGGACGGGGTGGCATCGCGGGCCGGATTCTGTCGATCCGGAGTATCTCGACATCAACAAACCATTGAGTTTCCACCATAAGGAAACTACTATCCACTGATCAGAAGCGATTGACCGCCCACGGGGCACCCGCCCCGCCTCCCGGTCGCCATGGCACTCGGTGCCCGTCCGGCGCGCCGAACAAGGGACGGCGCCCCGTGCAGCCCGCTGAAGGAAGTGACAGCCCATGTCCGCACCAGCGCCGTCGCCGCTGGCCATCGCCGCCGAGCCGCTGCCCCGGCAGGAGGAGGTCCTGACCGACGCGGCCCTCGCCTTCGTGGCAGAGCTGCACCGGCGGTTCACTCCCCGCCGGGACGAGCTCCTCGCCCGGCGCGCCGAGCGGCGGGCCGAGATCGCCCGTACCAGCACTCTCGACTTCCCGAGCGAGACCGCGCACATCCGGGCGGACGAGAGCTGGCGCGTCGCCCCGGCACCCGCCGCGCTCGACGACCGCCGGGTGGAGATCACCGGGCCGATCGACCGCAAGATGACCATCAACGCGCTCAACTCCGGCGCCCGGGTCTGGCTCGCGGACTTCGAGGACGCCTCGGCTCCCACCTGGGAGAATGTGATCCTCGGGCAGCTCAATCTGATCGACGCGTACCGCCGCGCCATCGACTTCACCGACCCGAACTCCGGAAAGGCGTACGCCCTCAAGCCTGCCGGGGAGCTGGCCACCGTGGTGGTACGGCCTCGCGGCTGGCACCTGGACGAGCGTCATCTGACCGTGGACGGCCGACCGGTGCCGGGCGCGCTGGTCGACTTCGGACTCTACTTCTTCCACAACGCCCGGCGTCTGCTCGACCTCGGCAAGGGTCCGTACTTCTACCTGCCCAAGACCGAGTCGTATCTGGAGGCCCGCCTCTGGAACGAGATCTTCGTCTTCGCCCAGGAATACACCGGCATCCCCCGGGGCACCGTCCGCGCGACCGTGCTGATCGAGACGATCACCGCGGCGTACGAGATGGAGGAGATCCTCTACGAACTCCGCGAACACGCCTCCGGCCTCAACGCCGGACGCTGGGACTACCTCTTCTCGATCGTCAAGAACTTCCGGGACGGCGGCGCACGGTTCGTACTGCCCGACCGCAACGCCGTGACGATGACCGCCCCGTTCATGCGCGCCTACACCGAACTGCTGGTCCGCACCTGCCACAAGCGGGGAGCCCACGCCATCGGCGGCATGGCGGCGTTCATCCCGTCCCGGCGCGACGCGGAGGTCAACCGGATCGCCTTCGAGAAGGTCAAGGCCGACAAGGACCGGGAGGCCGCCGACGGCTTCGACGGCTCCTGGGTCGCCCACCCGGACCTGGTGCCGATCGCCATGGCTTCCTTCGACGCCGTCCTGGGCGACCGGCCGAACCAGAAGGACCGGCTGCGCGAGGACGTCTCGGTGGCGGCAGGCGACCTGATCGCCATCGACTCGCTGGAGGCCCAGCCGACGTACGCGGGGCTGCGCAACGCGGTGCAGGTCGGTATCCGTTATATCGAGGCATGGCTGCGCGGGCTGGGCGCGGTGGCCATCTTCAACCTTATGGAGGATGCCGCCACGGCCGAGATCTCACGCTCGCAGATCTGGCAGTGGATCAATGCCGGAGTCGTCTTCGAGAACGGCGAGAAGGCCACACCCGAACTCGCCCGCCGGGTCGCCTCCGAAGAGCTGGCGGCGATCCGCGGCGAACTGGGCGACGAGGCGTTCGCCGCAGGAAAGTGGCAGCAGGCGCACGATCTGCTGCTCGCGGTCTCACTGGACGAGGACTACACGGACTTTCTGACCCTTCCCGCCTACGAACAGCTCACCGGCTGAGTCCGGCCCGCCGGCCCCGGCCGACCGCGCCCGCTGGTGCCCGGCCGGTCGGGGCCGGCGTCCGTATCATCGCCGTACAGCGGCCGGAACGCTCACGGGACACTGTCAACCGCCGCTCGGGCGAAAGCCTTTCGCCATCACGGCCCCTTGAGCCGCCTCGCTCCCGGGGCCGTGATGCCATGATTGCATCATGCAGGGAAAACGAGTCGCCATTGTGGGCGGCAGTATCGCCGGCTGTGCCACCGCGCTGGCCGTGCACCGGGGCGGAGCGACCGAGATCACGGTGTTCGAGCGGTCCGGCGCGCACCTCGCCGAGCGGGGCGTCGGACTGGCCGTGCACGGCGAACGCTATGCCGAGCTGGAGGCCGCCGGGTATCTGGACGGCGACATGCCGTCGGCTCCGATAAACCACCGGCGCTGGTATGTCGGTGACGGCACGTCCGCGATGGGCCGGGTCATCGACACGATGACCTTCCCGTTCCGCACCTACAACTGGGGTCCGTTGTGGCGGGAGTTGCGCGAGCGGGTGCCCGCCTCGGTCGAGTTCCGCGCGGCGACCGCGGTGGAGTCGGTGACCGCTCACTCCGGTGGCGCCGGCAGCGCCCCCGGGGCGGAGCTGGTGACCACCTCCGGCACCGGCCGCTACGACCTGGTGATCGGTGCGGACGGCTACCGTTCCGTGATACGTGAGGCGGTGGCAGGCGAGCCGGTACGACCCGAGTATGCCGGATATGTCGCGTGGCGGGGAGCCTATCCCGCCGAGCGGTTGCCGGAGGCGGAGCGCTGGGCGGACGACGAATGCGCCTATGTGGTCTTCCCGGGCGGCCATGTCATCGCCTACCGCATACCGGACGGCCGGGGCGGACTGCGGATCAATTGGGTACTGTACGCCACACCTCCCCCGGACCACGACGCCGCAGCCGCCCTCCTCCCCCGTCCGCGCACCGGCGCCCCCGCCCCCGGCGAGGCGGACACCACGGTCGGAACGGCTTCCACCGGTTCGGCGGTTGACGACGGGACGGGCGCCGTTCCGGCCGCTGCCCGGACGGTCACCGAGACGCTGCGGCGCCGACTGCTGCGGCTCGTCGAGGAGCAGTTGCCGCCCTACTGGGCCGAGATGGTGCGGGTCACCGCGCCGGACGAGCTGTTCCTCCAGCCGATCTACGACTTCACGGCGCCCCGGTACGCCGGCGGTGCGCTGCTCCTGGCCGGTGACGCGGCCACCGTCGCCCGCCCGCACACGGGAGCGGGAGCGGTGAAAGCACTCCAGGACGCCACCGCCCTGGAACGGTCCCTGACCGGCGCGGCCGACTGGCCGGAGGGGCTCGCGGCCTACGACGCCGACCGCGCCTCTGTCGGCCGCACCATGGTGGAGCTGGGCCGCCGTCTGGGGCACCTTCTGGTCGAGGCCACTCCCGACTGGGCCGCCATGGACCGGCGAGGACTGGACGAGTGGTGGCGGAGGACGGACACCACCGGATCATTCGGCGGCCGGCGGCTGCGTGGCGGTACGTCGTGAACAGGAGCCTCTCCCCCGCGCCCCGCACCGTCGGCTGCCACCGGCCGGGGCGGGGTCCGGGTGCCGGCAGCTCGTACGGCCGGCCCGCCCCGACGACGGGGCCGTGCTGAGCCCATGGAGCGCCGTGGGGGGTTACCGGGTGACAACGGTGCGCTGGGCCGAGAAGCCACCCCAGGTGCCATCGGGGAGCCGGGCCCGCAGTTTGACACTGTAACGAGTGCCGGGCGGATCAGTGACGGTGAAGGTGTAGCTCGCCGTCCCGGTGGGCGGCGGGCCGCCCCAGACGATGGTGGTGGCGAACTTTCCGTCGAGGTACAGCTGGTGCTCCCGTACCGGCGCCCCGGTGACGGGCGGGGTCCAGGTCAGCCGAACGGCGCCCCTGACGGCGGTCGCGGTGAGCGCCGCGGGGGCGGTCACCGGCCGGGCACCCGGTGCGGTGGGGGTGGTGAGATCGACCGCCTCGCTGTCCGGCGAGGAATTCTCGGCGGCGTCGCGCGCCCGCACCGTGAACGTGTAGACGGTGCCCGGGCGCAGCCGGGTGATCCGGGCGGTGGTCTCACCGCCGCCGACGCTGTGGACGCGGGAGTCCTCCTGGTAGATGTCGTAGGCGGTGACGGCGGTGTCATCGCTGCTGGGCGCCCAGCCGAGGACCACCTCGTGACCGCTGACGACGGCGCCGTGCGGACGGGTGGGGCGGCTCGGGGCCGTACGGTCGTCCGGTCTGTCGACCGGAGTGGTCACGGGGACGGCGGTGCTGGTGACCGAGAGATTCCCCGCCGCGTCCCGGGCGCGGACGCTGAAGCGATAGGCCGTCCGGGGGGTGAGCCCGTCCACATCGGTCATCACCCGGCCGCCGGTGACGGTCTTCACCCTGCTCCCCTGCTGGAACACCTCATAGCCGGTCACCGCCCGGTCGTCGGTGGCGGGCCGCCACATCACATGCACCGAGGTGGCACTGCTCGCCTGCGCCGTGACTCCCCCGGGGGCAGAGGGCCGTTCGGTGTCACGGTGCTCCTCAGGACCGCCGCAGGCGGTGAGGGCGAGGACGGCGAGGACTGCCGACACGGCGGGGACGAGGGGGCGTTGCACGGCCTGGCCTCCACGGGCGGACGCTGAATTGGTCCAGACCTGTATGGCATACCCGGCGGCCCGCATCAAGGGGCCGGTCGTACCGGGCGCACGATCGGCGACGGGAGAAGTCGAATGGGAACGGGACAGGTTGTGACGAAGCGGCGAGGCCGAGAAGGGGCTCTGTTCACGATCTGGATGGTGGTGGGGTGCACGCTGCTGGTACCTCCGTCGTTGCTGCGCCACCGGCTGCCGGACCCGGTGGCGACGCACTGGCGGGCCACTTCGGACGTCCCGGACGGGTCGATGCCGCTCTGGGTGACCCCGGTGGTGGCCACCGCGCTGTGGACGGTGGTCGTGGCGGTCGTGGCGGCCCTGTGGAGGCGGGGGCTGACCGCGCGTCCGGCGGTCCGTGCGTGGTGCGTCTCGATCCTCGGAGGTGGCGGGGGCTTCCTGGTGGCGGTCCAGCTGACCATCATCCACGCCAATCTGGACCGTCCCACCTGGCAGGCGGCCGGCGTTCCGACGTGGGGCCTTCTGCTGGCCGGTCTCCTCGGCGGGCTGGCCGGCCTGCCGGGGCTGGCGGCCAAGCGCCGATCCAGGACGACGAGGTGACGGACCGCTCGAAGGAACCACGGCGGGGGACGGCGGCTGTCGCGGAGCCGGGGCGCCGGCCCCCTGCGACGACCGGCCGCGGTGTGCCGGGCAGCGGAGGAAGTGTGGCGGCCGCAGGACAGCCGGCTGTTTACGGCCGGCCCCGGTTCAGGTCCCCGGCTGTCTCGCCACCCGCGTCGCCCATCGCCGTACCCGGGCGTCAGGGTGATTCGCGGCCAGGTCCTTGGTGTAGATGGTGAAACTGTGCGGCCCGGCCGCCGCCAGCGCCGCCAGCAGAGCTTGTGGGCCACCGGGCCAGCCCGCGGCCGCGGTGTCGAAAGCGGTGACGAGGGCGCCGGGCGCGGACCGGTCGTCCGGCCCTGCCGGCTCGGCCGCACGGCGGGCCCGCAGGTCGGCCAGCCAGTGCGCCATCAGTTCCTCGTCGAGAAGGACGGCCCGGGCGGAGTAGGGCACCACCGCCTCCGGTGCCTCCTCCCCCCGCGACACGAGAAGGCGGCGCGCGTATCCGCCCAGTACGGGGTCGGTGAGCACCTCCCGGACCGGAGCCGAAGGCATCCCGGCCGCTTTCAGCAGGGTGAACACCGACTTGGGCCCCTCCCCGTGGGTGGTGTGGATCCGGGAGAGGGCCGCGAGCAGGATGCGCCAGGTGTCGTCGCCTCCCCCGTGCCCGGCGACCCAGTCCGCGAGGGCGGCCACGGCGGCCGGTCCCGACCAGCTGTCGGCCGCCGCGATCAGTTCGTCCGGATCCCAGCCGAGGACGGTGTCCCGCAAGGGCGCGGCGACCTGACCCGCCAGCAGGGCGTGACGCACGGCGGCGTTGCCCAGGGGAGTCAGACCGTAGGCGTCACCGGACCGGAAGAGACAGCCGGTGGCGGCCAGCCGGTCCAGCACGGCGGCAAGGGACCGGGCCGGCCTCTCCAGGGAGGACCGCTCGCTCTCGTCCGGCGCGACCCGGCCCAGCAGTTGCCCCAGCCGATCGGCGGCAGGGAGGACGTACGGACCCGGTACGGGTGCTCCGGGGACGGGCACCGGAGATTCGACCACCTTGGGGTCCAGCTCCCAGCCGGCCACATCCGCCACCTCGCGGGCCACCGAGTCGGGCATCCCGCCCCGCTCGTAGAGCGCGTAGAGCAGATGGGACGCGTCCGGGGCGTAGGCGTCGGCGGGTGCGGCTTCGGCGGCGATCCGCTCCACGGTGGCGGTCAGGATGTCGGCGGCCAGTTCGGCCAGTTCCTCGGGGGTGCCCTCGCTCCAGACACCACCGGCCGGCCCGGGGAAGCCGCACCGCTCGGCGAGCTCCCGCAGGGCGGCGCCGTCCGGGGCCGCGGCGCTTCCGGCGAGACCGGGCGCTTCGGCTCCACGGGCCAGCGCGGCGGGCAGCGGGGCGGCGTGCAACAGGGCCCGCAGTTCGCCGGGGGCGGGCAGCCCGGAAGGCGGCAGCAGTGGAGCGTCGGAGCGCCCGTAGTAGTCGAGGTGTTCGTCGAGCAACCGGTCCGCGAGAGCGAGATGCGGCAGGGACTCAGGACCGGGGGCGAGGTCGGAGCGGGGCCCGGCGAGCGCCGCGCCGAGTCCCTCGGCGGTCCAGCGGCCCAGCAGTTCGTCGGCCAGCTCCTCCCATTCCTCCGCCGTCCGGGGCGGGTCCGTCAGCAGCGGTCCGGCAGTCGGGACACCCCTGGCATCCCGGGCAGCCGCGCCGAGCAGCGCCTCGGTGAGCAGGGTCCGGGCGGCGAAGGTGCGGTCCGCCAGGTGGGCCCGGTGCACTCCACCGGGAAGCGGGGGCCGCTCGCCGCGTGGTGTCCGGTCGAGAGCGGCAAGCCACTCCCGTACCGCTCCGGAGTCGTCGCGGTCGACTCCATCGGCGGTGAGCAGCGCGGCGTACCAGCGCGGCCAGGTCAGATTGCGCGGGTCCCGCATGGCCCGTTCGAAGTCCGGTACCGCGTGGCCCACGGTCTCCAGCAGCCGGGCGTGGCGCTTGGCGTTCAGCCGGTGGGTCGACCGTGCCCGGTCGGCGAGCGCGATGAGCACGTCCGGCAGGGCGGCCAGTTCGTCGGGAGTGACCTGGAGCAGCACCGGCAGATCTTCGTGGAGAAGCCGGCGGACCAGCGGCGGCGTGGGTTCGGGCACCCCGGAGCGGCGGTCGGCCCCGTTGAGGGAGAGCAGGGCGAGGACGGCGTCCACCGGCCGGGCCGGCAGGTCGAGCCCCCGCTCGTCCGCCACCCAGCGGAGGAAGTCGTCACGTCCGGTGTTCAGCGCAGTGGTACGGGTCACGCCGGGAGCGTATGGGCGGCGGCCACCGGCGAGGCCCCTGCCACGGCCTGACCATACGAACGGGTGAACGGACGCGCTTGCCCGGGGCCGTTGTCAGTGGGATGCGCTTCACTGATCTCCGTCACTTTGCGTGACGATCTCACGACCATGCGGATGCGACATCCGGGAGGGGAACCCCATGCGGGACCGTATGACCTTTGTGACGCTTCCGGCACTGCGTCGGCGCGGCTGGACGGACGCCATGGTGAGTGCGCTGCTCGGCGAGCCCGACTTGCAGGGGCGAAATCCACGGCAGTGGTCGCTCGCCCCGGTGCGGCTCTATCTGCTGGACCGGGTGGAGGCGGTGGAGCGAGCTCCGGAATTCGGTGCGTGTGCCGCGGCTTCGGGGCCGGGCTCTACGGCCGCGCGGGTGGCGGCGGAGCGGCGGCGACAAGCGGTGCTGGCCGGGATCCGCGCCGAGCAGTTGCGGGTGCCGGTGCTGTCGGAAGCCGAGCTGGAGGCGCGGGCGTCCCGGCATCGGGGCCTGCTGGGGCAGGGGGCACCACCGGACACGCCGGAGGGCAGAGCACGGGGCCAGGTCGCCTATCTGCGCCATGCGCTGCGGCGGTACGAGACCCTGCTGGACGGGCTGTTCGGCGACACCGGCCGGGCCGAGGCGGAACGGCTGCTGCGGGCCCGGGTGTACGGAGCCATCGCCCGGGCATACCCCCGGCTCGCGGCGGAGTGCCGGCACCGGGCGGAGCTGTCGGCAGGACCGGACGTGGCGGCGCCCGCAGCGCCGAAGGGCAGGGATCACGGACTTGGGCCGGACGATGCGGCGAGGGGGCGGCAGGAGGCCGGGCGTGACCGGCCGGAGGTGCCGCCCGGGCCGCCGGGCGCCCTCTCCGCTGCCGGGACGGAGCGCGGCACACCGCGCGTGGACGGGGCCGGAGGCCGCGATCGGGTGGACGGCGGTCACCACCGCGACGAGCCTGTGCCGGCTGACGGCGCGAGCCCGACCGCCGGACCGCGGACGGCCGGCGGTTCGCCGGCGGCCGGTCGTGAGCGGTCGACCGGCACACCACCGGCTGGGAACTCGATGCGGCGGAAGTCCGCGCCGAGTGGCTCGCTGCCGGCCCGCACCGCGTCGGCGGGCAGCCGCCGGCACCCGGCTCGCGTGGTTTCCGCCGGGCCGCCGGGGGCGGCGGACCCGGCGCCGTCGAGCGCTCCGCCGCCCCCGGCGGCCGGCGGGCGGCCGCCGGGCGTCGCTTCACCGTCTCCGGCCGCGCCGTCACAGGGCCCGGGTTCGGCGCGACCCGGCACACCGCCGGGCGCCGCCTCGTCGTCCCGGCAGGTACGGCCGGGCAGCGGTACGCGCCGGATCGGGCAGCCGACCGATGAATCGCCGACGCCCGGAGAGTCAGCACGGGTATGGACGAGACACGAGACTTCCGAAGCGCTCAGGGCCCGCACGACACCCCTGCCGCCACAGCACCCGCCGGGGGCCGCCCGACGCCTGAGCGGCGCTCAGGCCGACCCGCCACCGCGGACCGGGACCGGCCCGACGGCCCGGACGCCGGATCGGAGCCCCCGGACCTGGGTCCGGCGGCTCATGGCATGGTCCGGCTGCTGGAAGGCGTCACCGACGACCGGCTCTCCGGGCCGACGCCCTGCCCCGAGTACACCGTCGGAGAGTTGCTCGGACATGTCGCCGTCCTGTCGTCGGCCTTCCGGGAAGCCGCCCGGAAGCGCTTCGGACCGGCCACCGACACCCATCCGGAGGCCGCCCGGCCGGTCCTGGGGGCCGACTGGCGGATCACACTCCCCCGGCTTCTCACCGAGTTGGCCGAGGCTTGGCGGGACCCGTCGGCCTGGCAGGGAATCACCCGGGCCGGCGGGCTCACCCTGCCGGGAGAGGTGGCGGGCGCGGTGGCGCTCGACGAGCTGGTCGTCCACGGCTGGGACCTGGCTCGCGCCACTGGTCAGGACTACGCCCCCGACGAGGCATCGCTCCGGGTCTCGTACGAGATGCTGGCCGCCGCGAGTGACGGCCCTGAAGACAGCAGTCCGTTCGGCCCGCCCGTTCCCGTCCCGGACGGGGCTCCGCTGCTCGACCGGGTGGTGGGCCTCGCTGGTCGGCGCCCTGACTGGCGTCCGGACCGCTGATCCCGCCGGCGCCCGGAGGGACGTTCCGCCCGGTACAGGGGTCCGGGCGGACCGGACACGGCGGCCGGACGGAGCGGGACGCGGTATCCGGCCAGGCGAGGAGAGCCGGGCAGGCGCGGGTCGCCGGCCCCGCCCCGGCAGCCGGACGGGCGCCGGCGTCCGGAGAGGTTCCGGTGCCGGGGCCCGCACCACCGGCCGGCGCGCCGGCACCGGCAACCGGGACGACCGGACCGGCGCCGTCAACCGCACCGGGCCCCGGAAGGTGAGCCGAGGCCCCCGGACCGGAGCGGGTCCGAACCGGCCGGGCCGCCCCCGGACGGCTCCGGGCACCGGCCGAGCCGCCTCAGTGAGCCGGCGCGGCCCTCGGAGCGCGAGTGCCGGAGATCTCCTCACCGGGCTCCATCGGGGCGGTCACCTCGTCGTCGTCCCGGCGCCCGCCCAGGTGGTTGAAGACCAGGTTGAGCAGGACGGCCGCGACACAGCCGGTCGAGATGCCGGAGTCCAGGATGATCTTCGCGGTTTCCGGGAAGGCGTGGTAGAACTCCGGCGCGGTGATGGGAATGATGCCGACGGCGAGCGAGACGGCCACGATGAGCACGTTGTTGTCCTTCTCCAGGCTCGCCTTCACGAGCGTCTGGATGCCGCTCGCGGCCACCGAGCCGAAGAGCACCACGGCGGCACCGCCCAGCACCGGGCGCGGGACCACGGCGATCAGCGACGCGGCCGCCGGACAGAGGCCCATCAGCACCAGAAAGCCGCCACCGGTCGCGACCACGAACCGGCTGCGGATGCGGGTCATGGCGACGAGCCCGATGTTCTGGGCGAAGGCGCTGCACATGAAACCGTTGAAAAGCGGGCTGAGAGCGGAGCCCAGTGTGTCGGCGCGCAGCCCGGCCGCGATGGTCCGCTCGTCGGCCGGCTTGTCCACGATCTCTCCGAGCGCCAGCATGTCGGCGGTCGACTCGGTCATGGACACCAGCATCACCACGCACATCGAGACGACAGCGGCCACCGCGAACCGCGGCGGCCCGAAGTGGAAGGGAGCGGGGAAGCCGATCAGGTCGGCCTCGACGACCGGGCCGAAGTCGGTGGCGCCGAAGGGGATGGCGGCCAGGGTGCCCAGCACCAGCCCCAGCAGCACGGCGATCTGCTTGACGAACCCGCGGGTGAACCGGCGCAGCAGCAGGACCAGGACGAGGGTGACGGCGGCCAGTGTCAGATGGGTGGCCGACCCGTAGTCGGATGCGCGCGGGTTCGGCCCCTGGGCCCAGCCGAACGCGACGGGAAGCAGCGAGACACCGATCAGGGTGATGACGGTACCGGTGACGACCGGCGGGAAGAACCGGACCAGCTTGCTGAAGAACGGGGCGGCCAGGAAGCCCAGAACTCCCGCCACGATGACGGCCCCGAAGATCAGCGGTATGGCATCGGACTTGTCCTCGGTGCTGTCCACGATGGCGAGCATCGGGGCCACCCCGGCGAAGGTGACGCCGTTGACGAACGGCAGCCGGGCGCCTATCCGCCAGATCCCGAGGGTCTGGAGAAAGGTGGCGAGACCGGCCGTGAAGAGGCTGGCACCGGTCAGAAAGGTGAGTTCGGTGCCGGAAAGGCCCACGGCCGCTCCGACGATGAGGGGCGGTGCCACCACACCCGCGTACATGGCGGCGACGTGCTGCAGCCCGCTGGTGAGCATCCTCAGGGGCGGCAGGGTCTCGTCGACCGGGTGCCTCCGGTCGACGGGAGCGCCGTCGGGCGCGGGCTGCGCGGTGGGGCTGTCGGCGGGCTCTGCAGCGGTGTTGGACCTCGGCTGAGCGGTCACGGCGGTCCTCCGGTCGGTTACGCGTCGTCGGTCGACGCGGGTGTCAGGGAGGTGGTGCGGTTCGTGCGGTGCGGCGCGATGTGGTGCCGTACGGCCGGTGCGTGCGGGCGGGACGCGGTGCGGAAGGCGCTCGGTGCGGTACGGCGCGCGTGGCGGGGCGGGCTTCGGGTGGTGACGGGGGCGGCCACCGCGAGTCGTCCTGGGCCGCTGGAGACCGGATCGGCGGTCACCGCACGGCCGGCACCGGTGAGAGAAGCCGGCCGCGCGGTGGGGCTCGGCGCGGTGCCCCGGTGGCGATGGCGGGCGGCCCGGTTGGTGCGGAGGAGGCCCCCCGGCGGGATCGCCGCCGACGGCACGTGCGCGAGATGGCGCTGTTGCCGTGTCACCGGCGAGGCCGGAGCGGGGAGTACGCCGGGCGGTCGGACCGCCGGGGGTGTCGGCGGCCGGAGCCGTGAAAGGTACCGGAGACGGGACCGCGAACGGTCGGGTGGGGGTGGTTCACCGTCCGGAGGGTGCCGGCCCGATCATGGGCCGGCGCCCTCCGTCCGGCTGCCGGGCACCCCGCTCGGGTCCCCGGCGCCCGGTCGGGGGCCGTCCCCCCCGACCGGAGTTCTGGGAGCGACCGGCTCAGTCGCCGGCGGCGATACGGGCGAGGCGGCGGGCCTCGTCGCGGGTGGTGCGCGCGATGGCCTCCTCGTCGGCGGTGAGCAGCCGCCCGTTCTCCACGATCTGGCGCCCGTCGACGAAGGAGGCGGTGACCGGGGCGGGCGGTCCGAAGATCAGGGCGGTGACCGGGTCGGCGATCGAAGCGTGGCCGATCCCGTCGAGCCGCCAGAGCACCAGGTCGGCCAGCTTGCCGGTCGCCAGTGAGCCGATCTGATCGGCTCGGCCGAGCACCCGGGCCCCGCCGGCGGTGCCGAGGCGCAGCGCCTGACGGGCGTTGAGGGCGGTTTCGCCGTGGGCGCCCAGGCGGTTGACCAGCAGGGCGTTGCGGAGTTCGGTGTGGAGCTCGCCGGACTCGTTGGAGGCGGTGCCGTCCACGCCGAGGCCCACCGGGATGCCCGCCCTGAGCATGTCGGGAACGCGGGCGATGCCGGCCGCGAGCCGGGCGTTGGAGGAGGGACAGTGGGCGACACCGGTGCCGGTACGGGCGAAGGCCGCGATGTCGGAGTCGCTCATATGGACACAGTGGGCCATCCACACGTCCTCGCCGAGCCAGCCGGTGGACTCGAAGTAGTCGGTCGGCCCCATACCGAATTTCTCCTGGCAGAACCGCTCCTCCTCCACGGTCTCGGAGCCGTGGGTGTGCAGCCGGACGCCGAGCCGGCGGGCCAGCTCGGCGCCCTGCTTGAGCAGTTCGGTGGAGACGGAGAAGGGCGAGCAGGGGGCGACCGCGATCTGGGTCATGGCGTCGAAGGAGGAGTTGTGGTACTTCCGGACGGTCTCCTCGGTGGCGGCGAGTGCGTCGTCCAGGGACTCGACGGCGAAGTCCGGCGGCAGTCCGCCGTCCTTCTCGCTGAGATCCATGGAGCCACGGGCGAGGGTGAAGCGGACCCCCATGTCGGCGGCGGCCCGGATGATGGCACCGGAGAGGTCACCGGCGCCGCGCGGATAGACATAGTGGTGGTCCATGGCGGTGGTGACGCCGCCACGCACCATCATCGCCAGGGAACCCTGGGCGGCGGCGTGTGCCATGTGTTCGTCGATCCGCGCCCAGGTCGGGTAGAGGGCGACGAGCCAGTCGAAGAGGTTGTGGTCGGTGGCGAGGCCGCGGGTGATCCACTGGTAGAAGTGGTGGTGCGTGTTGATCAGGCCGGGTGTGGCGAGATGCCCGGTGCCGTCGACACGACGGACCACGTTCTCCAGAGTCTCCGGGGCACGGCCGGCGCCGAGCGATTCGATCCGGTTGTCCGCGAGGACGATGTGGCCCGAGGCGTACTCGGTGTCCTGGGCGTCCACGGTCGCGATCGCGCAGTTCTCGATCACGGTGCGCCGGGTGGCTGCCGAAGGTGCCATGGTGCTTCCTTGTCGTGAGAGGCGGTGTTGGTTCCCGCGTATCCGGGAATCCGGCCGGGATTCGGCGGCGGGCACGGCAGGGCCCTAGGAGGATTCGAGTGCCGCGGCCGGGCGGCCGCGGGTGCCGAGATGGTGGAAGAAGATGTTGAGCAGAACCGCGGCGAGGGCCCCGGCGCTGATGCCGGAGCCGAGCACGGTCTGCGCCCAGGCGGGAAAGCGTTCGTAGAAGGTGGGGGCGGCGAGTGGAATGATGCCGGCACCCAGCGCGACGGCCACCAGGATGATGTTGGAGCTGTCGTCGAGTCCGGCCTCGGAGAGGGTCCGGATGCCACTGACCGCGATGGAGCCGAAGAGCACGATCCCGGCGCCGCCCAGGACGGGCATCGGGACGAGCGAGACAACGGCGCCGAGCACCGGGAAGGCCCCGAGCACCAGCAGCGCGCCGCCGGCCGCGGCCACGACATAGCGGCTGCGGACACGTGTCAGTGAGACCACACCGACGTTCTGGGCGAAGGCGGAGGTGGGGAAGGTGCCGATGACGGGGCCGAGCAGGGTGGCGAGGCCGTCGGTGCGCAGGCCACGGGTGATGGTACGGCCGTCGGTTCGCCGCTCGCAGATTTCACCGAGGGCCAGCATCCCGGCGCTGGACTCGGTCATCAGCACCAGCATCACGATGCAGAGGGAGAGGATGGCGGCGGGATGGAATTCGGGGGCGCCGAAGGCGAAGGGAGCGGGCAGCGCGGCGACCGGTGCCTCCCGCAGCGCGCCGAAGTCGGCCAGGCCGAACGGGACGGCGGCGAGGGTGCCGCAGAACAGGCCGAGCAGCAGGGCGATCTGCTTGACGAAGCCCCGGCCGAAGCGCTGGAAGAGCAGGATCACCACCAGGGTGAAGGCGGCGAGCGCCAGGTGCTTCCCGGCACCGAAGTCGGCTGCGCCCCGGTCGCCGCCTTGTGCCCAGGCCACGGGTACGGGCATGAGGGTCACCCCGATGAGCGTGATGACGACCCCGGTGACCAGCGGTGGAAAGAAGCGGAGGAGCCGGCCGAAGAATGGGCCGACGGCGAGGCAGAAGGCTCCGGCCACCATCACCGCCCCGTAAATGGCCGGCAGTTGATGACCGGGAGCGCTGGTTTCGGCGATGGCGAGCATCGGTGCGATGCCCGCCGAGGACGCCGCGTTGACGAACGGCAGCCGGTTGCCGGCGAAGCCACCCAGGCCCAGGGTCTGGAGCAGGGTGGCGAGTCCGGCGACGAGCAGGCTCGCCGCGATGAGCCGGGTCATGGCGGCCGTGTCCAACCCGGCCGCCTGCCCGACGATGAGCGGAGGGGTGACGACGCCCGCGTACATCGCGGCGATGTGTTGGAGCGCGGCGGGGACGAGCCGCGTGACAGGGAGCTTCTCGTCCACCGGGTGACAGGGGACCGTCACCGGTGGGGTGGGGCGGGGGCCGCGCATGGGCCCCGGCGCTGGCTGTGCCATGGCTGTTCCCTCCGGTCCGGGGCCGCCCCGCCGGGTGGGCAGGGCGGTCGGCGGCCTGGCGTCAGAGGTTGGTCAGGTCGACCGGGATCAGCGGTTCGGTGCCGTCCCGCAGGATGGTGGCCTCGATGAGGCCGTAGGGGCGGTCAGCCGCGAAGTAGACCTCGTTGTCGTTCTTGAGGCCGAAGGGTTCGAGGTCGACCAGGAAGTGGTGCTTGTTGGGCAGCGAGAACCGCACTTCGTCGATCTCCGTACGGTGGTTGATGATGCGCGCGCCCATCTGATAGAGAGTCTGCTGAAGTGAGAGGGAGTAGGTCTCGGCGAAAGCCTGGAGCATGTGCTTCTTCACCTGCTCGTAGGACTTCTCCCAGTGCGGCGTCTTCTGGTCGTCACCGTTCCAGTTGAATCGCCAGCGGCCGGACACCTCAGTGGCGAGGATGCGGTCGTACGCCTCGGGAAGCGTCGTGTACTTGTCCTTGACGTACCCCCAGAACTCCGAGTGGGTGGAGTTCATCACGACCAGGTCCTTCAGCCCGGATATGATCTGCCAGGTCTCGCCGTCGTAGGTGATCTCGGCCAGGCGGGTCTCCTGGCCCCTGCGGACGAAGGAGTGCCTGACCTCTTCAGCTCCGATGAACCCGGAGTTGGCCTCGGAGGTGTCGATGCGCTCCCAGGCGTACTCCTCGATCCGGATGCGGGCCCGGTGGATCGGCTCCTGGCTCGTGACGAAGTGGCGGGCCAGGTGGATGCCGAACTGCTCGGCCGACTCGATCCCGTGCTCCTTGGCGAAGGCGAACACCGTGTTCTTGGTGGTGTCGGTCGGGAGTACGCTGGCGTTGGAGCCGGAGTAGTGGACGTCGTCCATGTCACCGGAGAGGGCGACGGAGACGTTGAGGTCCTTGATGTGGTGGGTGTCGCCGTCCCGGACGATCCGGACGACGCGGTTCTCCGCCTTGCCGTACTGGTTCTGACCGAGCATCACGGGGCGGGCGGAGTGGGGCGGCTGGGCGGTCATGGTGTCTGCTAGCTCCCTCGGTAAACGGAGTAGCCGAACGGGTTGAGCAGCAGCGGTACGTGATAATGCTCGCCCGGCGTGACGGCGAAGGTGATCGCCACTTCCGGGAAGAACACACCGCTGTCCCTGATGCGGGGGGCGTCCTGCTGCGCCTCGGCTTGCTGGTCTGGGACGTGCGGGCCGGTGCCCGTGCGCCTGAGGTACGCCTCGGTGTCGAAGTCGAGACGCACATGGGTGGTGCCCTCCGGCAGCGCCGGCAGATCCTTGCAACGCCCGTCCGCGTCGGTGGCCGAGCCCCCGAGCGCCGTCCACTCCGCCGAGCGGCCGGTCCGGGCGGCCAGCCGGACGGCGACGCCCGCCGCGGGGCGCCCGGCACTGGTGTCCAGGATGTGCGTGGACACCGAGGCGGTGGTTTCCGTACTCATGTGCTCTCTTCCCCTTGGGCGTGGCGCGCATGGTGTGCGTGTGTCCGGGCCGGGAAGCCCGCAGGCGTGCGCTCGCAGCCGTGCTCCCGCGCGCAGGGCCGGGGTTGGTGCGCCCGCCCCCCGCTCGTGCCGCGCGGCAATACTCCGGGCGGGCGCCCGGACCAGGAGCCGGCACCGGTGCGCACCGCTGCCGGTGGGCCCGGCGCGGTACTGCCCCCACCGTTGAGCGGCGCGGTGCCGGAGGGCGACTAGGGGCCGTCCGCCAGGCGGGTCAGCCGGATACGGTTGATCTTGGTCAGCTCGGTACGGACGATCTCCCGCTCCACGGCGGGCGGGTTGTCGATCCGGTCCCGGAGTGCGTCGCGCATCTGTTCCCCGGTCCGGCCGGTGGCGCAGATCAGAAAGACGTGCCCGAACCTCTCCTGATAGGCGAGATTCAGTTCGAGCAGTTCCGCCCGGAGTCGCTCGGAGGCACCGGCCACGCCGCGCTGTTCGCGGGCGGAGACCGGGTCGCCGGGCTTGGGGCGGCCGATGGGCGGGTGCCTGGCCATCGCCTCGGCGAGATCCCCTTCGGTCAGCTCGGCCATGACGGCGTCGCCGGCGTTCAGGAGGGCTTCGGTGGTGGCGAACGGGCGCCGGGCGAGCAGCGCGCTCCCCCAGACCGAACTGGCACACACCTCGTGCAGGGCGGCGAGCGCCTCGCTGTCCGCAGAGGTGTTGAACCGGGTGAGGCCCGGCGTCGGACTCGAAGTCACGGGAGCCTCCGTGGCTGTTTCTCGTCGTGCTGTGGACGGGCTGCGGACAGCTAACGCCCCGGCCCGACCCAACGTCAACACTTTGTTGAAAAGTTCTGTACACGATTCGGTATGGAGTTCCTCCGCGCCGTCCGGCGGAAAGCCGCCGCCCGGTCACTCCCGGACGGCGGCCGTGTCAGTGGCGGGTGATTCACTGGCCCTTGGCGGCGTTCTCCCGGTTCAGGTAGTTGTAGACGGTGAACCGGCTGACCCCGAGGGCGCCGGCCACGGTCTCCACGCCGTGACGCACCGAGAAGGCGCCGCGCGCTTCCAGGGTCCGGACGACTTCCTGCTTGCTCTTGCGGTCGAGCTCCGCCAGCGGCTTGCCGTGCCGTCGCTCCAGGGCGGCCAGGATGTGGTCGAGCGAGTCGGCGAGTTGGGGCAGCCGCACAGCGACCACGTCCTCTCCCTCCCAGGACAGCACCACGTCGTCGGGCTGGGCCCGTTCGGGCACGAGCAGCTCCCCGCCCATGGCGTCCACCAGCGGCTTCACGGCCGCGACCAGCGGATGGTCCCGGAGTTCGGTCACTTGTCGGCCTCCCCGATCACATTGACCTGGAGCGAGACCCGGGTGGCCCCGGCCTCCAGGGTGCGGCGCAGCAGTGCCCCCACCGCGTCGAGCACGGCGTCGGCGCCACCCTCGGCGGTGTTGCCGAACGGCCCGACGTCCACCGCGTCCAGCGGGGCGCCCTGGATGACCTCGCGCGCCACCACGGCATGGGCGGGCGCCTCGTCCAGATCGAACGGTTCCGTCGTGAACTCGACCCTCAATCGCTGCATGGGCTCACCGTAGCGCCGGACCCTCCGAGCGATGCTCCTCGGCCAACCGGGCGGAAACCCGCCGGCGCACGAGACCACCCGGTGACCAGTGGCGACCGGTCGGTCTTCAACCCTTGACAGGTGCGCCGACTGGATACACTCTTCCGTTAAGCAGAAAGTAGATTCCGCTATACGGAAGGAGCGTCGCCCTCATGGCCCGCTTCCCCGAAGACGCCGACAAGGACCGGCGCTTCGATGTGAATCTGTCGATCCTCTTCACCGAGCTTCCACTCCTGGAGCGCCCCGCAGCCGCCGCCGCGGCGGGCTTCACGGCGGTGGAGCTGTGGTGGCCCTGGATCGAGACGCCCACGCCCGCCCGGGGCGAGCTGGACGGTCTGCGAAAGGCGCTGGAGGACGCCGGTACCCGGCTCGTGGGCCTGAACTTCTACGCCGGCCGGCTTCCGGGACCGGACCGGGGCGCCCTCTCCGTACCGGGTGAGGAGTCCGACCGGTTCCGCGCCAATGTCGAGGTGGCCGCCGAGTTCGCCGGCTCGGTGGGCTGTGCCGCCCTCAACGCGCTCTACGGCAACCGGATCCCGGGCGCGGACCCGGCCCGCCAGGACGAACTTGCCCTGGAGAACCTGGCGCTGGCCGCCCGCGCCGCCGACCGGGTCGGAGCGGTCCTGCTGATCGAGGCCCTCAACCGCCCTGAGTCGCCGGACTATCCGCTGGTCAGCGCCTCGGCCGCGGTCGAGGTGGCCGACCGGGTCAACTCGGCCACCGGGCTTGGCAACGCGAAGTTCCTGCTGGATCTGTACCACCTGTCGATGAACGGGGAGGACCTGCCCGAGGTCATCGACCGGTACGCCGGCAGGACCGGCCACGTCCAGATCGCGGACAATCCGGGCCGGGGCGCCCCCGGCACGGGTGACCTGGAGCTGGCGGGACTGCTCGACCGGCTCCGCGAGGCGGGTTACGACGGCTGGATCGGCCTGGAGTACAAGCCCGGCGACCGGCCGAGCGCGGACGCGTTCGACTGGCTGCCCCGCCCACTGCGCGCGGCGCACTGACCTCTCACACCTTCGCGCACTCCCGCCCCCTCACTCCCCGCTCGCGAAAGAGGCACCCCGACATGAGTACTCCTTCCCGGCAGACCCCGGAGCCTCTGCCGTCCGTCGCCTGGATCGGGCTCGGCATCATGGGCTCCCCCATGTCCGAGAACCTGGTGCGGGCCGGTTACCAGGTCACCGGTTACACACTGGAGCAGGAGAAGCTGGACCGGCTCGCGGCGGCCGGCGGCAAGGCCGCGGGGTCGGTGGCCGAGGCCGTCCGGGAGGCCGACGTCGTCATCACGATGGTGCCCGCCTCCCCGCAGGTCGAGGCGGTCGCCTATGGCCCGGACGGCATCCTGGCCCACGCCCGGCCGGGCACGCTGCTCATCGACATGTCCTCCATCACCCCGGGAACGTCGGTCGAGCTGGCGAAGGCGGCCACCGAGCGGGGGATCCGGGTACTGGACGCCCCCGTCTCCGGAGGCGAGGCGGGCGCCGTCGAGGCCGTGCTCTCCATCATGGTCGGCGGCGAGCAGGCCGACTTCGACCGGGCGCGGCCCCTCCTGGGCACCCTCGGCAAGACCGTCGTGCTCTGCGGACCGCACGGCTCCGGACAGACGGTGAAGGCGGCCAACCAGCTGATCGTCGCCGTCAACATCCAGGCGTGCGCCGAGGCCGTGGTCTTCCTGGAGAAGTCCGGCGTACACCTCCCCGCCGCGCTCGACGTCCTGGCCGGCGGGCTGGCCGGTTCCACCGTCCTCGCCCGCAAGAGGGACAACTTCCTCAACCGGGACTTCGCTCCGGGCTTCCGCATCGACCTCCACCACAAGGACATGGGCATCGTCACCGACGCCGCCCGGGCCGTGGGCGCGGCACTGCCGGCCGGCGCCGTGGTCGCCCAACTGGTCGCCTCCCTCCGCGCCCAGGGCGACGGCGGGCTCGACCACTCCGCCCTGCTGCGCGCCGTCGAACGGCTCTCCGGCGCGGAGGTCTGACCCCGCCCGCTCCTGCGGCGGGCCACCGATTTCCGGGTGGCGCCGGCGCCGACACCCTGTCCTGTCGCGCCCAGGCGCCGGCGCCATCCGGAAGCACCTCCTCCATTTTCAACAAACTGTTGACGCTCTCTCCGGGGCGAACCTACGCTCCTCGCACCGCCCGCAGCCCCCGTACGTACCGGAAGGTCACGATGTCGAAGCGCGTGCTTACCACCGAGTCCGGCGCCCCCGTCGCCGACAACCAGAACTCCGCGGTCGCCGGTGCCGGCGGTCCGCTGCTCCTCCAGGACCAGCACCTGCTGGAGAAGCTCGCGCGCTTCAACCGTGAGCGCATCCCGGAGCGGGTGGTGCACGCCCGGGGCTCCGGCGCGTACGGCCATTTCGAGGTCACCGACGACATCACCGGCTTCACCCGGGCCGCCTTCCTCTCCGAGGTCGGCAAACGGACCGACCTGTTCCTGCGCTTCTCGACGGTGGCCGACTCGCTCGGCGGCGCGGACGCGGTCCGCGACCCCCGGGGCTTCGCTGTCAAGTTCTACACCGAGGAGGGGAATTACGACCTCGTCGGCAACAACACCCCGGTATTCTTCGTCAGGGACCCGATCAAGTTCCCCGACTTCATCCACTCCCAGAAACGCGATCCCTTCACCGGGCGCCAGGAGCCGGACAACGTCTGGGACTTCTGGGCCCACTCCCCCGAGGCCACCCACCAGGTCACCTGGCTGATGGGGGACCGGGGCATCCCCGCCTCGTACCGCCATATGAACGGCTACGGCTCCCACACCTACCAGTGGAACAACGCCGACGGCGAGGTCTTCTGGGTCAAGTACCACTTCAAGACCAACCAGGGCGTGCGCTCGCTCTCCGCCGGGCAGGCGGCGGAGACGGTGGGCCGGGACGCCAACTCGCACCAGACCGACCTGCTCCAGGCCATCGAGCGCGGGATGCACCCGTCCTGGACCTTGTACGTCCAGATCATGCCGGCGGCCGAGGCGGACGGTTACCGCTTCAACCCGTTCGACCTCACCAAGGTGTGGCCGCACGCCGACTACCCGCTGAAGCGGGTGGGCCGGCTGGTGCTCGACCGCAACCCGGACAATGTCTTCGCCGAGGTCGAGCAGGCGGCGTTCTCGCCCAACAACTTCGTCCCCGGCATCGGCCCGTCCCCGGACAAGATGCTCCAGGGCCGGCTGTTCGCCTACGCGGACGCCCATCGCTACCGCCTCGGCGTCAACCACACCCAGCTGCCGGTCAACGCACCGCGGGCCGCCGTGGCCGACAACTACGGCCGGGACGGACTGATGGCCACCCGCCGCGGCTCCCGCCACGACAAGAACTACGAGCCCAACTCTTACGCCGGGCCCGCCCAGACCGGCGCGCCGCTCACCGCGCCGCTGGAGGTGCGGGGATGGACGGGCACGCACGCCGCCCCGCAGCACACCAAGGACGACGACTTCTTCCAGGCGGGCGAGCTCTACCGGCTGATGTCGGAGGACGAGAGGGCGCGCCTGGTGGCGAACATCGCGGGCGGCCTCTCCCAGGTCTCGCGCGAGGACGTCATCGAGAGGATCCTCGCCCATTTCCACGCCGCCGACCCCGAGTACGGCCGCCGGGTCGAGGAAGCGGTC
Source organism: Streptomyces pyxinae (assembly GCF_024756275.1). Classification (GTDB taxonomy): domain Bacteria; phylum Actinomycetota; class Actinomycetes; order Streptomycetales; family Streptomycetaceae; genus Streptomyces; species Streptomyces pyxinae. The sequence continues at coordinate 121,798 of NZ_JANUGQ010000004.1, forward strand.
CGGGACCTGCGCGAGAAGTGAGCGCCGCCCCGGGCCCGCGCGCCGGGAGCGAAGACGTTCCACCGGGGAACAGCAGGACGACAAGACCGCGTACGACGGTCGGCGGGAGGCCGGCCCTCGTGCGCAGTCCGCGGCACGGGCCCGTCGAGGGGTGGTCCGGCGCCACGGACGGCAGGAGGACCGCGGCGGCGCGCGCGCCAGTGCGGTGGCGAGGAACCGGGGACCCACCCGCCTGACCTGAAGACGGGCCCTCCGGAGTTCCGTCGCGCCCGCCGCGGTCTCCACCTCCTCCCCCACCGGCCCCGTCCGGCGGCGCGAATGTCCCGTCGCGCCGGCCTCGCGCCGCCGGACGGACTCCACTCTCGGGGCACCCCCGCACCGGACCGGAGCGCGGAGCCGGGCTCACCTGCCCCGGCTCCGCGCTCTCGCGTGTGCGCGCCGCGCCCGATTCCGGGCAGCACCGTCCGTACGACCGGCCGGAGGTCCGCGCCCGGCGCCCGGCCGTCGCCCCGCCCAGCCCGGGCGACCGGGGAGAGACCCTAGTGCCCCGACGGGTCGATCACCTTGTCGAGCACCGCCCGCACCGCCTCGTACGCCGCCGCGGTCGTGTCGTCCCGGGCGGTGCGCTGTTGCTCGCCGGCCCAGTCACGGGCCACCCGGATGCGCCGGAGGAGTTCGTCCGCGTCCACTACTTCTGCCATGGATGCCGAATACCCCGTTCCGGATCGGACCACCCATGGATGACGGTTACGCAGAGCGGGTATATCACCACGGTACGTACTTAACGTGCACCTGACAGGCGCCCGAGAGGAGGGGCCCATGGCGTGGTACCCCGCTGCGACCCGTATGGAGCTGCAGCCCGAGTCGGATGCTCAACCGGCGATCCGCCCCACCCAGTTCATCCTGCACAGCGTGGCCGCGCCCTGGACCGCACGGCGCATGTACGAGTACTGGCGCGACTCCACCAATCTGGAGAGCCACTTCGGGCTCGGCTACGCCGGGGATCTCGCCCAGTACATCGGCACCGAGACCCGGGCGGACTCCAACTACCAGGCGAACCGGCGTCCGGACGGCACCGGGGCCGTGTCGGTCGAGACGGCCTCCAACCTCCAGCACACCGACCCCTGGACCGATCAGCAGATCGAGCAGCTCGTCCGGCTCGGCGTCTGGCTGCACCACCACCACGGCATACCCCTGCGGGTCTGCCGGAGTGCGTCCGACCCGGGGTACGGCTACCACCGGCTGTTCCGGGCGTGGTCCACCAGCGGCACCGCCTGCCCCGGGGACGCCCGGGTGCGGCAGTTCAACGACGAGGTCTTTCCCGGGATCGTCACCGGGGCGACCGGCCAGCTTCCGCCCCCTTCAGAGGAGGACCCGATGCCGACCGTCATCAACGAGACCAGGGCCGGCGGCCCGACGCTGCAGCCGGGTGCGTACACCCTGATCCCCATGGCGTACGACCCGCCGCTGCTCCAGGGACCGTGCAGTTACGCGGTCACCGCCTACGCCACGGTGAAGGGCGAGCCCGGAACCCGGGTCCAGATGCGCTTCCACGACCTGGCCCTCGCCACCGGCCGGCTCTCCCTGGACCTGCCGATCGACTGCGGAGTGATAGGCCCGGACGGCGTGCTCAACGCCCAGGTCAGCCGGAACGGGATCCTTGCCACCAATGAGCAGTTGCGGGTGGAGATCCAGGCGGACCGCACCGCCAAGGTCGACTGGCGGGTGATGCGGGCCCTGCGCTGGACCCCCTGACCCGGCGGTCGCCCGGGCCCGCGCCGGCGGGGCGGTAAGCGGCGGAGATACGGCCGCGGGCGTACGCGCCGGCCGGTGGCCGCACCCCTCGCCCGGCCCCGGCGGTGACCGGGGCCGGGCCGGGGCTCAGACGGGCCGGGTCAGCTCCCGGATCGCCGTGGGGGCGTGACCGGGCTCGGTGGCGAGCTCCTCGAACTCGGAGACGTCGCTGATGTCCATGGTCCGGCTCATCGAGATGTTGGTGACCCGCTCCAGGATCGCCTCCACCACGACCGGCACCCGGTGCTCGGCCGCCAGCTTCTTCGCCTCCTCGAAGGCCGGCAGCAGCCCGTCGGGCTCGGTCACCCTGATGGCCTTGCAGCCGAGCCCCTCGGCGACCTTGACGTGATCGACCCCGTAGACGCCCAGCTCCGGGGCATTGAGGTTCTCGAACTCCAGGTTCACCTGGAAGTTGATGTCCAGCCCCAGCTGGGCCTGCCGGATCAGGCCGAGGTACGCGTTGTTGACGAGCACATGGACGTACGGGATGCGGTGCTGCGCCCCGACCGCCAGCTCCTCGATCATGAACTGGAAGTCGTAGTCCCCGGAGAGCGCCACCACTTGGGCCTCCGGATCGGCGGTGGCGACGCCCAGCGCGGCCGGGACGGTCCAGCCGAGCGGGCCCGCCTGACCGCAGTTGATCCAGTGGCGCGGCCGGTAGACGTGCAGCAGCTGGGCACCGGCGATCTGGGAGAGGCCGATGGTGGTGACGTACCGGGTCTCGGGCCCGAAGGCGCGGTTCATCTCCTCGTACACCCGCTGCGGTTTCAGCGGCACGTTCTCGAAGTGGGTGCGGCGCTGGAGGGTGGCCCTGCGCTCCTGGGCGGCGCCGACCCACGCCGAGCGGTCGGGCAGCCGTCCGGCGGCCCGCAGCTCACGGGCGACCTCGATGAACAGTTCCAGGGCCGCCCCGGCGTCGGAGGTGATGCCGTAGTCGGGGGCGAAGATCTTGCCGATCTGGGTGGGCTCGATGTCCACATGGACGAAGGTGCGGCCCTCGGTGTAGACGTCGAGCCGGTAGCCGGTGTGCCGATTGGCCCAGCGGTTGCCGATGCCGAGCACGAAGTCCGAGGCCAGGAAGGTGGCGTTGCCATAGCGGTGCGCGGTCTGCACGCCGACCATGCCGGCGTGCAGTTCATGGTCGTCCGGCAGCACGCCCCAGCCCATCAGGGTCGGGATCACCGGGGTGCGGGTGAGTTCGGCGAACTCCCTCAGCAGCCCGGCGGCGTCGGCGCCGATCACCCCGCCGCCGGCCACGATCAGCGGGCGCTCGGCCGCGAGCAGCAGCGAGAGCGCCTTCTCGATCTGGGCGCGGGTGGCGGCCGGCCGGAAGGCGGGCAGCGGCTCGTACGTCTCCGGGTCGAACTCGATCTCGGTCTGCTGGACGTCGATCGGCAGGTCGATGAGGACGGGACCCGGGCGGCCGGAGCGCATCAGATGGAACGCCTGCTGGAAGACGCCGGGGACCTGGGCGGCCTCCAGAACGGTGGTGGCGGCCTTGGTGACGGGTCCGGCGATGGCGGCGATGTCGACGGCCTGGAAGTCCTCCTTGTGGATCACGGAGGTGGGCGCCTGGCCGGTGATGCAGAGGATCGGGATCGAGTCACCGGTCGCCGAGTAGAGGCCCGTGATCATGTCGGTGCCGGCGGGACCCGAGGTGCCGATGCAGACACCGATGTTGCCGGGCGCTGCGCGGGTGTATCCCTCGGCCATGTGCGAGGCGCCCTCGACGTGCCGGGCGAGGGTGTGGTGGATGCCGCCACCCTCCTTGAGCGCCTTGTAGAAGGGGTTGATCGCCGCGCCCGGCACACCGAACGCGTGGCGGACGCCTTCCCGCTTGAGGATCTCGACTGCCGCTCGGGCTGCGGTCATTCGGGGCATGGAGTGCTCCTGAGAGGCCTGGCGGATACGGGCTCTGTCGCGCCACCTGAGAGCGTCGATCCGGAATGCGGACGAGTGGTGAGTGCTGCGGAGCACGGGGCTCGGAAGGGGGCCGGCTGCACGGGCGGGCGCTCAGCGGGACCCACCTCACGAGCCCGGCAATATTCCGCAGTGCGAAATATTTATTCTGTTATACGGAAGTAATGTAGGACGCTCCCCTGGAGCCGTCAAGGGAGTGCCCATCCGGCGGGCAGTTGGCCGAACCCACTCCCCAATCCGCCCCCGGTGATGGACCATGGGGCGGATCGCAGAGGGACCGATGGGGGCCTGACATGGGAGACAACGTGCCGGTGCGCTGCCCGGTCTGCCGCAGGGCGCACGCCTACACGCCGCCCGCCTATCCGTGTGCCTGTGGCGCGCCGGTGGTGCCGCCGCTCGCCGCGGGCGCCCCCGCCGAACCGGTCACCCACCGCACCTGGACCGATGAGTGGGTCACCGTCCGGTGTACCGCCTGCGGGCTCACCGGCCAGTGGCCGCAGCCCGAACTGGGCTGCCCCTGCGGCGCCCTGCTGCGGCTGCCCGTCCGTCCGGTCACCGTCGCACCTCACCCGCCCGCCGGGACGCCCGATGCTCCCGGCGCCCCTGCCGGGCCGGCGGCCGGTGCCACGGTGGCCGGCACCGGGCGGTCGGCCGTCCGGGTCCCCGCCCCACACCCCTCGGCACCACAGCGGCCCGACTTCCGCCCGGTGACCATCCGTACCGCCCGGGACGCGGTGACGGCCGCCGCCCGCTATCTGCGCTGGCTGGGCTTCCGGGAGCTGGACCGGCCGGAGGAACGCACCGCCGCCGGCATCGATCTGCGTGGTCCCGGTGTGATCGCCCAGGTCGACCCGACCACCCGGCCGGTCTCGCTGCGGGCCGTCGAGTGCCTCTGGCTCACCGGCCTGGCCGCACCCGCCCTGAGCGTCTTCTTCTCCCTGGCCGGATACGAGGAGAAGGCCCGCGCCCGGGCCGAGCAGGTGGGGCTGCCGCTCTTCGCCATGGACCTCACCGGCGCACCGCAGCCGGTCGGCTCCCCGGCCGAGGAGCTCGTCGCCCGGGGGGCCTGAGCCGACGGGCCCGGTCCTCGCGACACTTCCTGCCCGCGAAACCGGCGGCTATCTCCGGCCGTAGGTCTCCCGCAGCTCCACCTTGCGGACCTTGCCGCTGACGGTCATCGGGAAGGCGTCCAGGATCTCCAGCCGGCGCGGCACCTTGTAGTGGGCCAGCCGGTCGGCGCAGTACGCGGACAGTTCCTCCAGCGCCGGCGGGTCGGCCGGGTCGTGGGGGATCACGCAGGCCAGGATCTCCTCGCCGTACCGCTCGTCCGGGACGCCGACCACCTGCACGTCCGCGATCTTCGGGTGGGCGTGCAGAAACTCCTCGATCTCGCGGGGGTAGACGTTCTCGCCGCCCCGGATGATCACGTCCTTGATCCGGCCGACGATCTGTACGTAGCCGTCCTCCCGGAGCACCGCCAGATCACCGGTGTGCATCCAGCGGGCGGGGTCGATCACCTCGGCGGTGCGCTCGGGCTCGTCCCAGTAACCGCGCATCACGCTGTAGCCCCGGGTGCACAGTTCCCCGGGCACACCGCGCGGAACGGTGGTCCCGGTGTCCGGGTCGACGACCTTCACCTCCAGGTGCGGCAACACCCGTCCGACCGTGCCGGTGCGGCGTTCCAGGTCGTCGTCACGCCGGGTCTGGGTGGAGACCGGGGAGGTCTCGGTCATCCCGTAACAGATGGACACCTCGGCCATGTTCATCTCGGTGACCACCCGTTTCATCACCTCCACCGGACAGGACGAGCCGGCCATGATCCCGGTGCGCAGCGAGGAGAGGTCGTACCCGGCGAAGTCCGGCAGGTCCAGCTCGGCGATGAACATGGTCGGCACCCCGTAGAGCGAGGTGCAGCGCTCCCGCTGGACCGCCTCCAGGGTGGCGGCCGGCTCGAAGGACGGACCCGGCAGCACCACGCAGGCCCCGTGCGAGACGGCCGCGAGATTGCCCATCACCATGCCGAAGCAGTGGTAGAACGGCACCGGCAGGCAGATCCGGTCGCGCTCGGTGTAGCCGAGCGTCTCGCCGACGGACCGGCCGTTGTTGAGGATGTTGTGATGGGTGAGCGTGGCACCCTTGGGGAAACCGGTGGTACCCGAGGTGTACTGGATGTTCACCGGGTCGTCGCAGGACAGTTCCGCTTCCCGGGCGGTCAGTTCCTCGTCGGGCACGGTGCGTCCGAGCAGCTCCGTCCACTCCTGGTCACCGAAGTGGACCGCCGTGAGCGATGCCGTGCGCTCGGCGCGGACCCGCGCCACCAGGGCCCGGTAGTCACTGGACTTGTGGGCCACCGAGGCGAACAGCAGCCCGATGCCCGCCTGGTCGAGCACATACGCCAGCTCGTGGGCGCGATAGGCCGGGTTGATGGTGACCAGGACGGCACCGATCCGGGCGGTGGCGTACTGGACGAGCACCCACTCCGGGCAGTTGACCGCCCAGACGCCCACCCGGTCCCCCTTGGCCACGCCCCGGGCCAGCAGCGCCCGGGCCAGCCGGGTCACGTCCGCGTCCAGCTCGGCGTAGCTCCAGCGCCGTCCGGAGGCCAGGTCCACCAGCGCCTCGCCGTCCGGCCGGCGGGCGGCCGTCCGGGCCAGATGGGCACCGATGGTGTCCGCGGTCAGCGGGGAGCCGCCGGTGCCGTGGGCGTAGGACAGCGTGGTCACAGTTCTCCTTCGGTGTATTCGACGGCACCCGCCGCCGGGCCCGCGGCCGTCCGCTCCCGCAGTTCGATCCGGCGGATCTTGCCCGAGACGGTCTTCGGCAGCTCGGCGAACTCCAGCCGCCGGACACGTTTGTACGGGGCGAGCACGGCACGCGAGTGCGCGAAGATCGCCCGGGCGGTCTCCGGACCCGGCTCCCACCCCGCCGCCAGGACGACGTAGGCCTTGGGCACCGCCAGCCGCACCGGGTCGGGCGCCGGCACCACCGCCGCCTCCACCACGGCCTCGTGCTCCAGCAGGGCGCTCTCCAGCTCGAACGGCGAGATCTTGTAGTCGCTGGCCTTGAACACGTCGTCCGCCCGGCCCACATAGGCCAGATGGCCGTCCGCGTCGCGGGAGGCGATGTCACCCGTTCGGTAGTAGCCGTCCGCCATCACCTCGGCGGTACGCTCGGGGTCCCCGTGGTAGCTGGTCATCAGACCGACCGGGGCGGCCGAGAGGTCCAGGGCGATCTCGCCCTCGGCGACGCCCGGTTCACCGGTCACCGGGTCGAGCAGCTCCACCGTGTAGCCGGGGCTGGGCCGTCCCATGGAACCGGTGCGCGGCTCCTGGCCGGGGGTGTTGGCCACCTGCACGGTGGTCTCGGTCTGCCCGAAGCCGTCCCGGACGGTCACGCCCCAGGCGCGCCGGACGGCCCCGACGACCTCGGGGTTGAGCGGTTCGCCGGCCGCGACGGCCTCCCGGGGCGGGGTGCGCAGAGCGCTCAGGTCGGCCTGGATGAGCATCCGCCAGACGGTCGGCGGAGCACAGAAGGTGGTGACGCCCGCCCGGTCCATCTCGGCCATCAGCCGGGCCGGGTCGAAGCGTTCGTAGTGGTGGACGAAGACGGTCGCCTCGGCGTTCCAGGGCGCGAAGAGACTCGACCAGGCGTGCTTGGCCCAGCCCGGCGACGAGATGTTGAGGTGGACGTCGCCGGGCCGCAGACCGATCCAGTACATGGTGGTCAGATGACCGATCGGATAGGAGGCATGGGTGTGCTCGACCAGCTTGGGGCGGGCGGTGGTGCCCGAGGTGAAGTAGCGCAGCAGCGGGTCGCCGGCCCGGGTGGGCCCGTCGGGTGTGAAGCCGCCCGGGGCGGTGCCGGCGTCCTCGTAGGCGAGCCAGCCGTCCGGGGCGCCGCCGACGGCGATGCGGGTCCAGTCGCCGGGCACCGCCGCGAACTTGGCGGTGTCGGCCGACCGGGCCAGGACATGACGGACCGCGCCGCGTTCCACCCGGTCGCGCAGATCGACGGGGCCGAGCAGCGGGGTGGCCGGGATGACCACCGCCCGCAGCTTCATCGCGGCGAGGGCGGTCTCCCACAGCTCGGTCTGGTTGCCGAGCATCACCAGGACCGGATCGCCGGCCCGGACGCCGTGTCCGCGCAGCCAGTTGGCCAGCCGGTCGGAGCGGGCGGCCAGTTCGGCGAAGGAGAGCCTGGTCCCGGAGCCGTCCTCCTCCACCAGATGGAGAGCGGTGCGGTCGTTGCCGGCCGCGATCACATCGAACCAGTCCAGTGCCCAGTTGAACGTCTCCGGGCGGGGCCAGCGGAAGCCCGCCCTGGCCGCCGGGTAGTCGTCCCGGTGCCGCAGCAGGAAGTCCCTGGCCTCCCGGAACGTCTCCGTCGCACGGCTCTCCGCCATCTGCCCTCCACCCGCTCGTCACACCGTTCCCGGCCACATCGTGCTACCGCCGGCGGTGATCCACCACCCCTCGGTGATGTCCGACCGGTGGGGCGCGGCCTCTCGCCGGCGGAGGGCGCGCCGCTCCGGGCGCGCTCCGGCGTTCCCGCTCGTCCGGACTCCCCACCTTGGACGAGCGGGCGGAGCCGCAGCGCCTCCTCGGCGTATGGGTGTGGAGCGTGGCGCCGGGGGCCGGACCACGCCCCTGGACGCCATCGGGCCGTTCGGACCGGTCGGACCGGACAGGTTTTCCAGCCGAAGCCGTCGAGCCGGGCGGCCAGGGTGTAGTGGGGTCACGTGATGTTCTGCGTCCGGAGGCCGACCAGGTGGCCCGCCGCCCGCTCGGCGGACAGCTTGGCGCGGGTCAGCAGCGGACGGCGGGCCGGGGTGGCGCGGTCGAGCGCGGCGGCACCGATGGCGGGAGCGGAAGCACCAGGAGCGGAGCGGACATGCCCCGCACGGTACGGGCCGTCGTGGACGGGGTCCCTGTCCACGACGGGACGGCGGGGGCGAGGCCGGGTCCTGCGGGGCGAGGCCGGGACCGGCGGGGTGCTCCGGCAGGACGCGATCGGGGCCGTAAGGCCGAGGGCCCGGAGCGGGACCGACCAGGCGGGGTCACTTCTCCGGGTCGTGGCCCCAGTTCATCAGTGAGTGGCGCCAGGCCGTGTCCGAGGTGTCGCCCTTGGGACGCTGGGCGAGGTGGCGGTGGACGTAGCCGACCACCTTCCGCATATGGGCCAGGTCGTCGTCGGTGAGGTCGTCCTTCTTGGTGCCCAGGAGCTTCACGATGCGCCGGCCGGAGGCGTGGCCGGTGCTCTCGCCGCCGTCCTCGCTCTGCCCCACGCTCCGGGACTCCTCCGTGCCGAGCCACTTCTCCAGCTCGGAGGCGGTCATATTGACGGCCTCCCGGAAGTCGGCCCGGGTGCTGTCGCGGTCCTCGCCGCTCACCCCTTGCCGCCCTTCTTGCGGAGCGACTCCGGCTTGTGGACGGCCGAGCGGCCGGACTTCTCGCTCTCCACCTCGTACTGCGGCTCCTCGGAGGAGGCGTCGACCGTACGGCCGGCGGCCTCGGTGCGCTCGGTGATCTTCCGGCGCACCGTGCCGGGCACCTCCGTACCGTGGCTCTGCCAGGCGACCTTGTCGCCCTTGCCGAGCCGTTTGTCCCGCGCCTTGCTCCGCGCCTTGTCCTTCGCCATGGCGGACACCTCGCCCTCCGCGCCCCGGCCGGTCCGGGCGCGTCCCCAGCAGAGCACGGCCCCCGGCCGCCCGCCACCGGGGCGAGACCGCACGGGCCCCGGCCCGGGCCGCCGGTCAGTCGTTGTCGCCGGAGAGCGGCGGAGCGGCGCCCTCGCCGGGTTCGACCACGTCCCGGTGGCCGGTGACGCGAGCCCGGTCGAGGGAGGTGATCACCGGATGGTGCAGGTCGAAGGCGGGCGACTCGGAGCGGATGCGGGGCAGGGCGGTGAAGTTGTGCCGGGGCGGCGGGCAGGAGGTGGCCCACTCCAGCGAGCGCCCGTATCCCCAGGGGTCGTCCACCCGCACCCGCTCCCCGTACCAGGCGGTCTTCCACACGTTGTAGAGGAAGGGCAGCGTGGAGAGCCCCAGCAGGAAGGCGCCGATGGTGGAAACCGTATTGAGGGCGGTGAAGCCGTCGGCGGCCAGATAGTCCGCGTACCGCCGGGGCATGCCCTCCGCGCCCAGCCAGTGCTGGACGAGAAAGGTGGTGTGGAAACCGGTGAAGAGCGTCCAGAAATGGATCTTCCCGATTCGTTCGTCGAGCATTTTCCCGGTCATCTTGGGCCACCAGAAGTGGAAGCCGGCGAACATCGCGAAGACGACCGTGCCGAAGACGACATAGTGGAAATGGGCCACCACGAAGTAGCTGTCGGTGACATGGAAGTCCATCGGCGGCGAGGCGAGGATGACCCCGGTGAGTCCGCCGAAGAGGAAGGTGACCAGGAAGCCGGTGACCCAGAGCATCGGGGTCTCGAAGCTGATCGACCCCTTCCACATGGTGCCGATCCAGTTGAAGAACTTCACCCCGGTCGGCACGGCGATGAGGAAGCTCATGAAGGAGAAGAAGGGCAGCAGCACCGCGCCGGTGGCGAACATGTGGTGCGCCCACACCACCGCCGAGAGCCCGGTGATGGCGATGGTGGCACCGACCAGGCCGACGTAGCCGAAGAGCGGCTTCCGGGAGAAGACCGGGATGACCTCGGTGACGATGCCGAAGAAGGGCAGCGCGATGATGTAGACCTCGGGGTGGCCGAAGAACCAGAAGAGGTGCTGCCAGAGCACCGCCCCGCCGTTCTCCGGTGCGAAGACGCGCGAGCCGAACCGGCGGTCGGACTCCAGGACCAGCAGCGCGGCGGCGAGCACCGGGAAGGCCAGCAGCACCAGGACCGAGGTGAGCAGCACGTTCCAGGTGAAGATCGGCAGCCGGAACATGGTCATGCCCGGGGCACGCATCCCGACCACCGTGGCGATGAAGTTGACCGCGCCCAGGATGGTGCCGAAGCCGGAGAGCGCGAGGCCCATGATCCACAGATCGCCGCCGACGCTCGGCGTGTGTCCGGACCGGCTCAGCGGGGCGTAGGCGGTCCAGCCGAAGTCGGCGGCGCCCTCACTGGTCAGCAGCGAGCCGAGGACGATCAGACCGCCGAAGAGGAAGAGCCAGTACGCGAACATGTTCAGCCGGGGGAAGGCCACGTCCGGGGAACCGATCTGCAGCGGCATCACCGCGTTGGCGAAGCCGGCGAAGGTCGGTGTGGCGAAGAGCAGCAGCATGATCGTGCCGTGCAGGGTGAACGCCTGGTTGTACTGCTCGCTGGAGACCAGCTGGAGGCCGGGCCGGGCGAGTTCGGCGCGCATGACCAGAGCCAGGGCCCCGGCCGCGAGAAAGAACCCGAAGGAAGTGGCCAGATAGAGCTGGCCGATCTTCTTGTGGTCCGTGGTGGTGAGCCAGTCCACCAGCACCCGTCCGGCCCGCCGTCGCGCGCGGGGTACGGCGGAGGCGGTACCGGTCGTTGTCACCATGCGGAACCTCGCAACGCGCATACGGGCGGGACGCGCGGCAAAGTAGCCCCCTACCGCCGGGGGAGACGGTACGCGCACCGACTGCGGATCGAACCGATTGGAGCGCTCGCGGCCCCCGCCACGTCACTCGTTCTGCTGATTGCCGATCGCTGATCACCTGCTTACCGGTCCCTGACCGCCGATCACCGATCGCCGGACGGTACTCGCGGGACGGAGGTGCGGCACGGGCACGGCGGCACCCGTGCACGCAGAGGGAGTATGCGACTGCCCAGGGTGGGGCGGTACCCCGCCCCGGCGGCCGGGGTCAACATCGCGCCATGACTTCACCATCTGCGGGAGGAGTGCACAACAAGCTTGCCAGCAAGGGCGGTTGACTGGCTCATGGGCCCACTCGGCTCGCCACGCAGTATTCTTGATCGACCAACAGGTTAGGCTAACCTAACCTTTCAGGTCCGACGGGGTGGGTCCGCCGCAGGTCCCCCGTGCGCCCCGCGCCCGGACCTCCGCACCACGACCGAAGGGCATCCCCATGCCGAACGGTGCACTGCGCGCCGAGCTCCTCCAGCGCCAGGAGCGGCGCGAATCCGCCGCCCGCACCTACGCGCGCACCCTCCCCGTCGCCCCCGTGCACGCCGCCGGCGCGGTGGTCACCGGGGCCGACGGCCGCACCTATCTGGACTGCCTCTCGGGGGCCGGCACCCTGGCGCTGGGCCACAACGACCCGGAGACCATCGCCGCGATGCAGGCGGTGCTCGCCTCGGGCGCGCCGCTGCACACCCTGGATCTGATCACGCCGCAGAAGGACGCGTTCAGCGGCGCGCTGCTGGGCCTGCTCCCGGGAGAGCTGCGGGAGAACGCCCGGCTGCACTTCTGCGGACCGGCCGGCACCGACGCGGTGGAGGCGGCGCTGAAGCTGGCCCGGCACGCCACCGGCCGGCGCGGGGTGGTGGCCTTCACCGGGGCGTATCACGGGATGACCCTGGGCGCGGCCGCCGTCTCCGGTCCGGTCCGGATGAGCGGGGCCGCCGGGCCGGACGCCGTACCGGTGACCCGGCTGCCCTACCCGTACGGGCTCCGCTGCCCGTTCGGCACCGGGGACGCCGAGCGCTCCGGGGAGCTGTCCGCACGGCTGCTGGAGAGCCTGGTCACCGACCCCGGCAGCGGGGTGGGCCGGCCGGCCGCGGTCGTGCTGGAAGTGGTGCAGGGCGAGGGCGGGGTGATCGAAGGGCCGGACGGCTGGCTGCGTGAGATCCGCCGGATCACCGCCGAGCACGGCATCGTCCTGATCGTGGACGAGGTCCAGACCGGCGTCGGGCGCACCGGCCACTTCTGGGCGTGTGAGCGGGCGGGGGTGACCCCCGACATCCTGGTCACCTCCAAGGCGGTGGGCGGCGGCCAGCCGCTCGCCCTGATCGCCTACCGGCCCGAGCTGGACACCTGGCCCGCCGGTCACCACACCGGTACCTTCCGTGGAAACACCCTGGCCATGGTCGCCGGCCTGGTCACCCTGCGCGCCGTGGCGGAGCGTCAGCTGGCCGAGCGGGCGCTGAAACTGGGCGAGCGGCTGCGGCGCGGGCTGCGGGAGATCGCCGCGGGTCACCCGGAGTTCGGGCAGGTACGGGGACGGGGGCTGATGATCGGTGTGGAGCTGGTCGATCCGGGCGGCAGCCCCGGGCCCGACGGCGCGCCGCCCAGCGACCCGGTGCTCGCCCGGGCACTGCGGGCCGCCTGTCTGGAGCGGGGACTGATCCTGGAGCTGGGCGGCCGGAACGACACCGTGCTGCGGTTGCTCCCGCCCCTGGTGCTCACCGACGAGCAGGCCGACACGGTGCTGGACCGGATCGCCCGGGCGCTGGAGAGCCGAGCGTGAACGTGCTCCCCTCCGCACCCGGCACCCCCGCTCCCCGCCCGGCACCCGGCGGTCCCGGGGCGCCCGGCACCGACGAGGTGTCCGGCGCCGACCCAGCGGCCGGCGCCGACACGGCGTACGGCACCGACGAGGTGCCCGGCACCGGCATGGCGTACGGCCCGCTCCCCGCCGGCGGCCCAACCGGCACGTCCCGCACGTCCGGTACGCCGGGCGCCGGCGGCTCGTCCGGTGCGCACGGCGCTCCCGGCCCCGCCGGCCCGCCGGCGACGGCCGCCGTCGCCGGCGGTACCGGGGGGCCGGCCGCTCTGGCCGAGCTGACCGGCGTGGTGCTCGACGCTCTCGCCGAGGGGGCGGCAGCGCGCTCCGGGCCGCTCCCGGCGGGCGGCCCGGCGGCCGTGGCCGAGCGGCTGGCCGCTGCCTGCTCCCCCGCGCTGCCCGAGCACGGCACCGGGGCCGGGGAGGCCCTGCGTAGCGTCGTACGGGCGGTGGCCGAGGGCGCGGCCGACCCGGCCGATCCGGGTTGCGTGGCCCATCTGCACTGTCCGCCGCTGGCGGTGGCGGCGGCGGCCGACCTGGCGGCCTCGGCGCTGAACCCGTCGATGGACTCCTGGGACCAGGCCCCGGCCGCCGCCGTACTGGAGGAGCGGGTCACCGCCGCCCTCGCCGCCCTGGTCCACCCGGCCGCCCCCGCCCCGGACGCCCTGGTCACCAGCGGGGGCACCGAGTCCAATCTGGTCGCCCTGCTGCTGGCCAGGGAGCGGGCCCGGGCGGCCGGCGCGGCCGGGGTGCGGGTGGTGTGCGGGAGCAACGCGCACCACAGCGTGCGCCGGGCGGCCTGGCTGCTCGGCCTGCCCGCCCCGGTGACCACGGGCTGCCGGGCCGGCCGGATGGTGCCCGCCGAGGTGGACCGGGCGCTCGCCGGGCTGGCCGGACCCGCCCTGGTGGTGGCCACCGCCGGCACCACCGACGAGGGGCTGATCGACCCGCTGCCCGAGCTGGCCGAGGTGGCCGCCGCGCACGGCGCCGAGCTGCATGTGGACGCCGCCTACGGCGGTCCGCTGCTCTTCAGTGAGGCGCTCGCGCCCCGGCTGGCCGGGCTGGACGCGGCGGTGTCGGTCACCCTGGATCTGCACAAGCTGGGCTGGCAGCCGGTGTCGGCGGGGCTGCTGACGGTGCGGGACGCGGCGGCGCTGCGCCCGCTGGAGTTCCAGGCCGACTATCTGAACGCCGATGACGACACCGAGGCCGGGCTGCCGGATCTGCTGGGCCGCTCGCTGCGCACCTCCCGCCGCCCCGATGTACTGAAGATCGCCGTCACCCTGCGGGCCCTGGGCCGCCGGGGCATCGGCGCCCTGGTGGAGCACTGCGTGGCCGCCGCCGGGGTGTTCGCCGCCCGGGTGGACGCCCATCCGGAGCTGCGCCGCCGCCCGGGCGACCCCGGGATCAGCACCGTGCTGTTCCGCCCGGCCGCCGCCGACTCCCTGCCGGCCGGCAGGGACGAGGCACTGGTGGCCGGGGTGCGCCGGCGGCTGCTGGCGGACGGCCGGGCGGTGGTGGGCCGCGCCCTGGCGGAGGACGCCGACGGCACGGTACGCCTCTGGCTGAAGGCCACTTTGCTCCACCCGCGGACCACCGGAGGCGAGCTGGCGGACCTGCTGCTGCCCGCCGTCGTCGCGGCCGCACGCACCGAGCTCCTGGAAGGACCCTGACCCCGATGGCTCCAGCCATATCCCCGTCCGGCCGCCGCCCCGGCGGCGGAAGCACCACCGGGCCGGGCGCCCCGGCCGCCCCGGCCCGCCGCTCCGCCCCCGCCGGCCGGGCCGGGCCGGAGGGCGCGGGAGCGCCCGGCCGGCTCCCCGGCGACGACCGGGTGCTGGACCTGCTCGGCGTCGGCATCGGCCCGTTCAATCTGTCGCTCGCCGCACTGGCGGACGGGGTGCCCGGCCTGGACGCGCTCTTCCTGGAGCAGCGCCCCGCCTTCCACTGGCACCCGGGGCTGCTCATCGACGGAGCCACCCTCCAGGTGCCGTTCCTCGCCGACCTGGTGAGCCTGGTGGACCCCACCAGCCGCTGGTCGTTCCTCAACCATGTCCGGGAGGGCGAGCGGCTGTTCCCCTTCTACTTCGCGGAACGGTTCCACATCGAGCGCGCCGAGTACGACGCGTACTGCCGCTGGGTCAGCGAACGGCTGCCGTCCTGCCGCTTCGGCCACCGGGTGGACAGCGTGTGCTGGGACACGGAGCGGGCGGCGTTCCAGGTGGACGTCACCCGGCTCGGCACGGGCGGCACGGCCGAGCGGACGGACCGGTTCCACGCCCGGCACCTCGCGCTGGGGGTCGGCACCGCCCCGTACGTCCCCGAACCACTGCGCACGGTGGCCGGCGACCCCGCGGCCCCGGTGCTGCACTCCGCCGACTATCTGGCGCACCGGGAGCGGCTGCTCGCCGCCCGGCATGTCACCGTGGTCGGCTCCGGGCAGTCCGGCGCGGAGGTGCTGCTCGATCTGCTACGGGCCCGGCCGCGCGGGCGGGAGGGGCTGACCTGGCTGGCCCGGACCCGGGGGTTCTCCCCGATGGAGTACAGCAAACTGGGCCTGGAACACTTCACGCCCGACTACACCCACTACTTCCACGGCCTTCCCGAGCCGGTCCGGGACCGGCTGCTGCCCGCGCAGTGGCAGCTCTACAAGGGGGTCAGCGCGGAGACACTGGGCGAGATCCACGACGAGCTCTATCGCCGGGTGACGCCGGACGGCTGGCCCGACGTCACCCTGACCCCCGGGGTCGCGGTCACCGGCGGCCGTGCCGTGGGCGGCCGGGTGGAGCTGACGCTCACCCATACGGAGCAGGGCGGCGAGGCGCGGCTGACCACGGACGCGGTGGTGCTGGCCACCGGGTACGCCGAGCGGTCGGTCGCGGAGCTGCTGGCACCGCTCGGCCCGTATCTGCTGCGGGACGCGGCGGGCCGGCCACTGATCGACGCCCGGCAGCGGCTGGAGCTCGACGGAACGGTCGCCGGCTCGGTCTTCGTCCAGAACGCCGAGCGCCACACCCATGGCGTCGGCGCCCCCGACCTGGGGCTGGCGGCCTGGCGGTCGGCGGTGATCCTCAACGCGCTGACCGGCAAGGAGGTCTATCCGCTGCCGCGCCGTACCGCGTTCACCACCTTCGGTCTCCCCGGCGCCCGCCCGGCCGGCGACCACCCGGCCGACCCGGCCCCCGGCGACCACCGCTGAGACCGTCCCGCGCCTGAGCGATCCCCCAGCCGCTCGGGACCGGGACGGCGCCCGCACCGGCCGACCGCCCGCTGACCCGGTCGTCGGGACAGTCCCGGCCACCCGCCCGGCCCGGTTGCCGGGACGACCCCCGGCCCGCCCGTCCGGGCCCACCCGGCGGGCCGGTCCGGCCGGTCCCCGGGCCGCCGTCCCGGAACGCCCGCCGGGCATCCGCCGGGCACCCACCGTCCCTGAACTCCGCGCCCCCGTGCCCCGTACGACCCGGCGGGCGGCGAGTCGCCCGTCTCCCCCGGGTGGTCCGCCGCCGCCCGGCCCCCACGCCGAAGGACCTGGCCGCACAGATGAGCTCCTCCCCCGCTTCCCCGCCCCGACCGCCCGGACCCGCCGACGACCCCGGCGGCTGGGCCGACCGTGACGCCACCGCCCGGCTGCTGCGCTGCTGGGTGCGGGAGACGGGAGCGGCCCGGCCCGCCGGCGGTGTGCTGCGCCTGCCGCTGCCCGCCTCGGGCACGGTGCTCACCGTCCCGGTCGAGCACTGGTCGCCGGCCGGGTGGCACCGCTTCGGCCCGGCCCGGCTGGCCACCGGGACACCCGCGCCCGCCGCCGTGGTGGCCGCGCTGCTCGCCCTGGAGGCGTCCGGCGGCGACCCGGCCGCCACGGCCGAACTCACCGGCCGGGTCACCGACTCGGCGCTGCGGGTGGCGGAGTTCGTACGGCTCCGCTCGGCGGCGCCCGATGACCCGCCCGGCACCACCGCCTTTCTCGCCGCCGAGCAGGCGCTGCTGACCGGCCACCCGTTCCATCCGGCCCCCAAGAGCCGGGAGGGACTGACCGGCACGGAGGCGGAGCGCTTCTCGCCCGAGGCCCGGGGCGCCTTCCCGCTGCACTGGTTCGCCGCCGACCCCCGGGTGGTCGCCGCCGACTCGGCGCTGGGCCGGTCCGCCGCCGAGCTGCTCGCCGCCCTGCCCGGCGCGCCCGCGGCCCCGCCCGGCACGGTGCTGCTCCCGGCCCATCCCTGGCAGGCGCGGGACGTGCGGGGCCGCCCCGGCGTACGGGCGCTGCTCGCCGGCGGTCTGCTGCACGACCTGGGCCCGGCCGGCCCGGAGTGGTCGCCCACCTCCTCGGTCCGCACCCTGTACCGGGCGGACGCGCCGGTGATGCTGAAGCTCTCGCTGGGGCTGCGGATCACCAACTCCCGCCGCGAGAACCTGCGCCCGGAGCTGCGCCGGGGCGTCGCGGTGGCCCGGCTGCTCGCCGCTGGCCTGGGCGCCCAACTGGCCGCCGCCCACCCGGGCTTCGGCCTGGTACGGGACCCGGCGTGGCTGGCGGTGGACGCCCCGGACGGCTCCCCCACCGGGCTGGACGCCGTCCTGCGGGAGAACCCGTTCCGGCCGGGCGCCGCGCAGGCCGAATGCGTGGCCGGTCTGGTCGCGCCCCGGCCCGATCTGCCGGGCGGCGGCTCCCGGCTGTCGGCGCTGGTCCACGCCCGGGCGGGCCGGACCGGGCGGACGGTGGCGGAGGCGGCCGAGGAGTGGTTCCTGCGCTATCTGGACCACGTGGTGGCACCGGTGCTGTGGCTCCACGCCCGCTACGGCCTGGGCCTGGAGGCGCACCAGCAGAACACACTGGTGGTGCTGGACCGGGACGGGCTGCCGTGCGGCGGCCGTTACCGGGACAACCAGGGCTACTACTTCTCGCCGAGCCGCAGTCCCGCGCTGTACCGCTGGATGCCGGGCGTCGGCCGTGACCTGGGCACCCAGGTGGCGGACGAGGTGATCGACGAGCGCCTCGTCTACTACCTGGGCGTGAACAACCTGCTGGGCCTGGTCGGCGCCCTCGGCTCCCAGGGCCTGGCCCGCGAGGAGCGGCTGCTGGGCCACGCCCGGCGCTTCCTGGCCGACCGGGCGGCCGGCCGAACCGCTGACCGGCCAGCCGGCGGCGGAGCCGACCGGGTGACCGGCCGGGTGGCGGACCCGGCCGCCGGCCCGGACGGCGCCGGGAGTCCCGGCGCCGCCGAGGAGCCCGGTGACTCGCCGGCCGCGCTGCTGGCGCGGGCGCCGGAGCTGCGGTGCAAGGCCAATCTCCTGACCCGCGTCCACGGACTGGACGAACTGACCGGACCTCTGGAGTCCCAGTCCGTGTACGTCGGCATTCCCAACCCGATAGCGGAGGTGACGCAGTGATACGCGAGGACATACTGGTCGCGGAGACCGAGCTGGCACAGGGGACGTTCACCCTCCGGGCGGTCGACCCGGCCGACGACGCCGAGCTGATCCATGCCTGGATGAACGACCCCGAGGTGGCCCGCTACTGGGTGCGCGCCCAGCCGCTGGAGCGGGTCGCCGCCTATCTGCGCCAGCAGGTGGCGAGCGCCCACTCCACCCCTTTCGTGGGCTGTCTGGACGGTACGCCGATGAGCTACTGGGAGGTGTACCGGGCCGACCTCGACCCGCTCGCCCATCACTACGCGGCCCGCCCCCGGGACGCGGGCGTCCATCTGCTGCTCGGCCCGGCGGAGTGCCGGGGGCGCGGGCTCGGCTCGGTGCTGCTGCGGGCGGTCTCCAACTGGCTGCTGCGCAGCGACCCGTACGCGGGCCGGGTGGTGGCCGAGCCCGACATCCGCAATGTGCGCTCGGTGCGGGCCTTCGAGAGCGCCGGGTTCCGGATGATCCGCCAGCTCGACCTGCCCGACAAGCGGGCCGCCTTCATGGTGCGCGAGCGCCTGGCCTGACGGCGGCGCCCGCTGCCGGGCCGCTGCCGTACGCCGCCGGGCACGCCCCCCGTACGAGCCCCGTGCGTACCGGCCCCCGTACGAGTCCCCGTGCGTACCGGCCCCCGCGCATGCCACCGGGCCGGCCGGGAGCACCCCGACCGGCCCGGTGGGCGGTCACCGCGCGGTGGGCCGTGGCCTCACTCGCAGCTGGCGATGGTGGAGCGGGCGCGGTCCGGTGAGGCGTGGACGACGCGGCACTGGTCGTCGTCGAGCCCGCCGTCCACGAAGCCCCAGCCGGGGCCGGCCTTGAGCACGCTGCCGCCCAGGCCGCTGATGCGGTCCTGGCCGGGGCCGCCCTGGATGACGCCGCCGGCCTCGGCACCGAGGGACTTGGCCTCGATGTGGTCGTTCTCCGAGCCGCCGAGAGCACGGCCGCCGAAGTCGATGGCGCCGGTGACGATGTGGTCCTCGCCGTCGTTGCCGAAGACCTGGCCGCCGCCGCGGGCGTAGTCGCCGGGGGCGCCGTGGACGCTGCCGACGGTGATCTTGTCGTTGCCCATGTCGCCGTAGACGGTGGCGCCGTGCTCGGCGGTGCCGCGCACGGTGGCGACGATCAGGGTGTCGTTGCCGTTGTTGCCGCGCACGGTCGACTGACCGTATCGGGGCGCCAGGTGGCTGGTCTGGATGGTGTCGTCGCCGTCCCCGCCGAGGATCTGGGAGTCGATGATGAGCCCCTTGACGCGGATGTAGTCGTCGCCACCCCCGCCCCAGATGGTCATGTTCTCGACGTCGTTCTCACACTCGATCCGGTCCTTGCGGTTGGTGCCGCGGACCTCGGCGCCCGGCGGCACGCTGACACCGTTGACGGTGCACTGGTGGCTCGGGAGCCCGCGGTCCAGCGCCACGGCCGGGGCGGCCGTGAGCGTGGTGGCGAGGATCGAGGTGGCGAACAGGGTGCGTACGGCGACGCGGGTCATGCGGGAAGTCGCTGGCATGCTTGGGTCTCCTGATGAGAGCTCCTACCGACGAGGCTTCTGCTTGCCCCCGGCCCTCCGGTCGCGTACCGGCTCCGCTCCCGGCCTCACCCATTCGTCACAGCAAGTATGTTCATCGACCGGCCGAGTGGGGCATTCTGCGCCGCTCGCGCGGGGGACGGGGCGGGGCTCCTCCGTTCAGGGGTGGTTGGCGAGCGCGGCGACACGACCGGACCGGGTCCGGGAACACATCCGCGTGGCCGGCGACGCGGGCCCGCGGCCCGGGGCCGCGGACGGCGGGCGTCCGGCCCGTCGAGACCGCACCCCGCTCCGGCGCGAGCCGGGCACCAGCCGGACAGAGGAGTTTCCCCACCATGACGGACGTGACCACGGCCGAGACACCGCCCGCGCGGTTCTGGGAGATCGAGGACCTGCGGGGTCTCGACTTCGACCCGCTGCTCGCCGACTTCCTCCACAACGACCCGGTGCCCCGGATCCGGCTGCCGCACGGCGAGGGCGAGGCCTGGCTGGTCACCCGGTACGAGCACGTCCGGATGGTCACCTCGGACCCCCGGTTCAGCCGCCGGGCACTGGTGGAGCGGCAGACCAGGGCCACCGGGATGACCGGCCACACCGTCGCCTCGCACGCGGGCTTCAACTACACCGACCCGCCCGAGCACACCCGGCTGCGGAAGGTCGTCACCCGGGCCTTCACCGGACGCAGCATGAAGCGGCTGCGCCCGCTGGCCGAGCAGACCTGCGCCCGGCTGCTCGACGAGGTGGAGCGGCACGGCGCCCCGGCCGATCTGATGGCCCTGTTCCACGGGCCGTTCCCGCTGGCGGTGGTGAGCGATCTGGTGGGCGTGCCCGAGGAGGAGCACCACCGGCTGGCCGCCTGGCCGGACCTGGTGCTCTCCTCGGGGCCCGGACCGGAGCGCAGCCGCCAGGTGAAGGCCGAGCTCACCGCGTACATCGTGGAGCTGCTCGAACGGCGCCGCCGGGAGCCGCGCGAAGACCTGGCGACCGTGCTGGCGGACGCCCTGGACCGGGGCGAGATCAACCGTGATGAGGCCATCTCGGTCACCACCGCGATCCAGGTCAGCGGCGCCCACGCGGTCCGCAACAACAGCGCCAACATGGTGTACGCGCTGCTCACCCACCCCGAGCACCTGGCCCGGCTGCGCGCCCGGCCGGAGCTGCTCACCCAGGCGGTGGACGAGCTGCTGCGCTTCATCCCGCACCGCAACGGCGTGGGCCTGCCCCGGGTGGCCACCGAGGACGTGGAGGTCGGCGGGGTGCTGATCCGGGCCGGCGAGGTGGTCTATGCCTCGTACCTCGCGGCCAACTGGGACCCCGAGGTCTACGACGACCCGGACGTCATCGACTTCGACCGTACGGCCAGCGCGCACATGGCCTTCGGACACGGCCCGCACCACTGCATCGGCGCCCAGCTGACCCGGATGGAGTCCGAGGTGATGCTCTCCGGACTGCTCGGCCGCTTCCCGCAGCTGCGGCTGGCGGTCGCACCGGAGGAGATGGTCTGGCAGCGCAAGGGCCTGATCCGCGGCCCGCAGTCCCTTCCCGTCACCTGGTGAGTCACCAACTCCCGGCACAGCACGTCTGATTGACCGCTCCCGGGGCAGACGCACGGCGGGAAGGAGCCGCCGCCATGTCCTCCAGTACGCCCACCGCGTCGCCCGGGGCCCCCGGGGCCCGTCCGCCGGCCCCCGGGGCGCCCGGGCCCTCCCCCGGGGCACGCCGCTCCTGGCTGAGGGCGGCCGGGGTGCTCCTCGTACTGGCCGCCCTGCTCTTCGCGCTGTTCCGCTTCACCCCGCTCACCGGGCTCGGTCTGTTCGGCGAGGAGACCCGGGACCGCTCCGGTCCCGTACTCCTGGAGTCCCTGCGGGACATGAGCCGTTACGACGCCGCCTCCGGAAGCTTCCAGGTCGTCGTGGACCTGGAGAAGGACGTCCGGTTCCTGCCGGACGCGGTACGCGGCACCCGCACGCTCTACGTGGGGGCGGGCACCGTGGACGCGTATGTGGACCTCGGCCGGCTGGGGGCCGGGGACGTGACGGTGAACGAGGACCGCACGGCCGCCGCCCTCCGGCTGCCGCACGCCGCGCTCGGCAAGCCCGCCCTGGACCCCGACCGCTCCTACGCCGTCGCCAAACAGCGCGGACTGCTCGACCGGCTGGGCGATCTCTTCTCCGACAACCCGAACACCGAGCAGGCCGTGCAGCGACTGGCCGTGCGCCATATCGCGGACGCCGCCGGGGAGAGCCGTCTCACCGCCCGCGCCGAGCAGAACACCACCCGGATGCTCCAGGGTCTGCTGCGATCGCTCGGCTTCCAGAAGGTGACGGTCAGCTACGGCCCCTGAGCCTCCCCGGGGCCTGCGGGGTCCGGCGAGGGCGGGCCTGCCCGGCCCGGCGGGCCCGGCGTCCGGGCCTCCGATCGGGTCCGGACAGGTCCGGTCAGGCGAGGGCGGGCAGGACGCGGTCGGGGGTGAGGGGAAGGTGGCGGAGACGGACGCCGGTGGCGTGGTGGACGGCGTTACCGATGGCGGCGGGGGTGCCGACGATGCCGATCTCACCGATGCCCTTGCTGCCCATCGGGTTGAGGTAGTGGTCCTCCTCGTCGATCCAGTGGGCGTCCACATCGGGCACGTCGGCGTGCGCGGGCACGTGGTACATCGCCAGGTCCGCCTCGGTGAAGTCGCCGAACGCCGGGTCCATGGTGCTGTGTTCGGTGAGCGCCATGCCGAGACCCATCACCATGCCGCCGACGAACTGGGAGCGGGCGGTACGGGGGTTGAGGATACGGCCGGCGGCGTACACCCCCAGCAGCCGGCGCACCTGGACCTCGCCGGTGACGGTGTCCACCTGCACCTCGGCGAAGTGGGCGCCGAAGGCGTGGCGGGCGAACGCCGGGGCGGCGGAGGCGGCTTCGGTGGTGTCGGCGGTGGCCGTCAGTCCCTCGGGCGGCAGCGCGCCGTGGTGGTCGGCGAGCCGGTCCACCAGGGCGGCGCACGCCTCGTGGACCGCCCAGCCCCAGGAGGCGGTGCCGGAGGAGCCGCCGGCGAGCGGGGCGGCGGGGAGACGGGTGGAGCCGATCTCGACGCGCACGGCGGACAGTGCCGCGCCCAGCGCCCCGGCGGCGATCTGGGCCAGCACGGTCCGGGCGCCGGTGCCGATGTCGGTGGCGTTGACCCGGACGGTGAAGGTGCCGCCGGGGTGGGCGGTGGCCGAGGCGGTGGAGGGCGCGACCAGTACGGGGTAGGTGGCGGCGGCGACCCCGGTGCCGGTCAGCAGATCGCCCTCGCGGCGCACCCCCGGGCGCGGGTCGCGGTCGCCCCAGCCGAACCGGCGGGCGCCCTCGCGCAGGCACTCCACCAGGTGGCGACTGCTGAACGGCAGTCCGCTGCCCGGTTCGGTGACGGGCTCGTTGCGCACCCGGAGGTCGATCGGGTCCATGCCCAGCTCCACGGCGAGTTCGTCCATGGCGGACTCCAGCGCGTACATCCCGGGCGCTTCGCCGGGTGCCCGCATCCAGGAGGGGGTGGGCACGTCGAGCGGGGTGACCCGGTGGCTGGTGAGGCTGTGCGGCGAGGCGTACATCACCCGGGCGGGTACGGCGGCCTGCTCCACGAACTCCTTGATCCGGGAGGTGTGGGTGGCGACCTCATGGCTCACCGAGACCAGGGTGCCGTCGCGTTCGGCGCCCAGCCTCAGCCGGTGCAGGGTGGGCGCGCGATGGCCCACGACGGCGGACAACTGGCGCCGGGGCAGGGCCAGTTTGACGGGACGGCCGGTGTGCCGGGCGGCCATGGCGGCGAGCACCACATGGGGGCGGGGGGTGCCCTTGGAGCCGAAGCCGCCGCCGACGTGCTCGGAGATCACGGTGATCCGGCCCTCGGCCAGCCCGAACAGCTGGGCCAGCGCGGTCCGTACGGCGTTGGCACCCTGGCTGGAGTCGTAGACCGTGAGGTGTTCGGCGCGGTCGCCGTCCCAGTGGGCGAAGGCGGCGTGCGGCTCCATCGGGTGGTTGTGCAGCGGCGGCACCCGGTAGGCGGCGTCGATCCGCACCGGGGCGGCGTCGAAGGCGGCCTCCGGGTCGCCCCGCCGGCTGCTGCCGGCCTCCCCGCCGTTGGCCGTCTCGGGCACATAGCCGTCCGGGTGGCCGGCGGTGAGGGCGACGTCGTGCGGCTCGGCCGCGTAGGAGATCCGTACGGCTCCGGCGGCGGCGCGAGCCTGCTCCGGGGTCTCCGCGACGGCGAGGGCGACGAACCAGCCCCGGTGCGGCACCCGGTGGTCCTGGAGCACGGCGAGGGTCGGGTCCTCGGCGTGGCCCAGCCGGGGCGCGGTGTCCGGGGTCAGTACGGCGAGGACGCCGGGCAGCGCCAGGGCGGCGGCGGTGTCCACGGCGGTGACCCGGCCGCGCGCCACGGTGGCCGGGACCGGCCAGGCATAGGCGCAGCCGGGCGGGGTGTGGGCCTGCTCGGTGGCATAGCGGGCGGTCCCGGTGACCTTGTCCCGGCCCTCCAGACGCGCGGTGTCGGCGCCCAGTGAGCCGGACGCGGGGGCCAGGGTGGAGGTGGCGGCGGTGGGGCGCATCGCGGGTCCTTCCGCTTCAGTGGCACGGACGTTCGTTCGGTCGGCCGTACGCGTACCGGGGCGGGCGCCCGGGCGGGGCCAGCGGGCTCACGGCCGGTCGGGCCGGGCCGGTGGTCACGGCCGGGCGGGCCGGCGGGTGGTGGCGGCCGGACGCGCCCGTGACCGGTCAGGGGCGGGCGGCCGGGCGAGCCGGTGGCCGGTCACGGGCGGGCGGCCGGGCCGGCCAGTCCGGTCAGCACCCGGCGGGCGAGGTTGCGGGCGAGCGGCACCTTGAAGGCGTTGTCCCGCAGTGGCTCCGCCCGGTCCAGCTCGGCGTCGACGGCGCGGGCGATGTTCTCCCCGGTGGGCGCCGCGCCGAGCAGCGCGGCCTCGGCCCGCTCGGCCCGCCACGGCCGGTGGGCGAGCCCGCCGAAGGCGATGCCCACCTGGCGCACCACGCCGTCCGCCACTTCCAGGACGGCGGCGACCGAGGCCAGCGCGAAGGCGTACGAGGCCCGGTCGCGGGCCTTGCGGTAGGCGGACGGCAGCCCCGCCGGGGCCTCCGGCAGCACCACGGCGGTGATCAGCTCGCCGGGCCCGATGACGGTGTCCCGCTCCGGGTGGTCCCCGGGCAGCCGGTGGAACTGCCCGACCGGGACGGTCCGGGCCCCGTCCGCCCCGTGCAGTTCCACGGTGGCGCCGAGCGCGGCGAGGGCGACGGCCATGTCGGAGGGGTGGGTGGCGATGCAGGACGGTGAGTGGCCCAGGACGGCGTGGTCCCGGTGGCCCCCCTCCCGGGCACCGCAGCCGGTCCCCGGCTCACGCTTGTTGCAGGGCTTGGCCGGGTCCTGGAAGTAGGGGCAGCGGGTGCGCTGGAGCAGGTTGCCGCCGGTGGTGGCGATGTTCCGCAGCTGCCCGGACGCCCCGGCGAGCAGTGCCTGGGAGAGCACCGGATAGGAGGCGCGGACCAGCGGATGGGCGGCGAGGTCGCTGTTGCGCACGGTGGCGCCGATCCGCAGACCCCCGCCGGGCAGCGGCTCCACGGTGTCCAGCGGCAACCTGCTGACGTCCACCAGGGTGCCGGGCGACTCCACGCCCAGCTTCATCAGGTCGACCAGATTGGTGCCGCCCGCCAGATAACGGGCGCCCGGGTGCCCGGCGTGCGCGGCGGCGGCCTCCTCGACGCTGCGGGCCCGGACATAGCCGACGGGCCTCACCGGGCCGCCTCCGCCGCCGTGTCCGCGACCGCTTCCACGATGCGCGGGTAGGCGCCGCAGCGGCAGAGGTTGCCGCTGAGCCGCTCACGGATCTCGGCCGGGGTGAGACCGGCCGGTCCGCCGGGTGAGGCCGGACCGTCCGGTGAACCGGTGTCCGGCGGGGTGACGTAGGAGGGGTGCCCGGCGGCGGCCTCGGCCAGCAGTCCGACGGCCGAGCAGAGCTGGCCGGGGGTGCAGTAGCCGCACTGGAAGGCGTCCCGGTCCAGGAAGGCGCGCTGGAGCGGATGGAGTTCCCCGTCGCCGGCGTCGCCCGCCAGGCCCTCCACGGTGGTGATCTCGGTGCCGTCCTGGGCGACCGCGAGCAGCAGACAGCTGTTGGCGCGCCGGCCGTCCACCAGCACCGTGCAGGCTCCGCACTGGCCGTGGTCGCAGCCCTTCTTGGCGCCGGTGAGCCCGAGCCGCTCGCGCAGGGCGTCCAGCAGGGTGGTGCGGTGGTCGACGTCGAGGGTGTGGGCGGTGCCGTTCACCCGGAGGGTGACGCCGGAGGCGGTGGTGACCGGCTCGGTGCCGGTGGCGGTGTGCTGCACGGTGGGGCCTTCCGTACGGCGGGTGGGGGGTGGTCCGGCCGGGGTCGGGCGGAGCCGGGGGCCGCGGGACCGCGATGCGGGCGGTCCGTGGGCCGTGAGTACGCGATGGGGGGGCCGAAGCAGGCGTTCGCCCGGCGGTGCCGTGACAGGAGCGGGGAGGGCGGGACAGGAGCGGGGGGCGGGACAGGCACCGGCCCCGGGGGCGGGACGGGCACCGGACCGGGCCCGTCCCGCCCGTACGGCGGTCAGCGCGACCCGTCGTCCGGGAGCACCTCGTCGTCGTCCGGGACCGTGTGGATCGCCGCCTCCTCGGCCGAGGCGGCGGCGCCGTCCACCCCCACGTCCTCGGCGATCATGTCCTTCTCGGCGTCGGCGTGGGCGCCCTCGTCCGGGGCGACCAGCCGCCCGGAGCGGGCCGCGCCGACCTCGTCGTCCACCGGTTCGCCGTTGCCGCCGGCCAGATCGCCGATGCCGTCGTCGTCCCGGACCCGCTCCGGCTCCTCCAGGGAGGGGTCGGGCACCTCCTCGGCGAGCCGCTGGTCCAGGGACTCACCCTCCCGCTGCTCCCGGGCGGTGGTGCCCTCGTGGTCCACGGCGAGCGGCCGCTCGGGCGGGGACCAGCCCTCGTCGTACGGGTCGGCCTCGCGGTCCGACAAGGTGTCCTCGGGGTCGAGAATGCCCTCGTCCTCGGAGACCTCGGATGCCTCGGAGCCGCTGGGCTGGTAGACCTCGTCACCCATCGCTTCGTCGCTGTCCATGGCCCGCCGGCCTCCTCTCCTCTGCGCGCGTCTGTGCGCCGTGCGTCTGTGGGTCCGCGGATCCCGCGCGTGTGCGGATCCGTGGACCCATTGGATCTTTCGTACGTACGCCTGCCGCGTATCCAGCCTGGGGCAGGTCACACGTCCCGGCATTCCGGGCGACGGCCGCGGGGCCGGAACGGGGCCCGGAAACCGGCGGTGGCCCGGCGGATCGTCTCCGCCGGGCCACCGCCGCGTTCCGGGGGATCCCCCGGTGTCCCATCCGCCGTCCGTCGCCGGTGCTACCGGTCGAAGGCGTCCTTGACCTTCTTGCCCGCCTGGCGGAGATCGCCCTTGGCGCGCTCCGCGCGTCCCTCGGCGGTCAGCCGCTCGTTGCCCACGGCGCGGCCGACGTTCTCCTTGACCGCGCCCTTGATCTCCTCGGCCTTGGCGGACGGCTTGGTCTTCTTGTCCTGGGTCGACATGGTCGCGCTCCTCATCTCGGGAACTCGGGGCCGTTCTCCCGACAGCACTGCTGGTGCCCGGCGCCCCGGGCGGCAAACGCCGCGCACGCCGCGCACGCGGCAAGCCCGGCCCGGCCCGTTGACCCGCCCGGAGGACCCGGGTGGCCGGCGGGCGGCACGGGGCGGGTCAGGCGACGGAGTCCATCCGGCGGACCCGGGCGGCCGGGGCGTCGTGGTGGATCGGGGTGTGGGCGCCGGTCAGCGCGACCCCGCTGCCGCCGCGCCGGGCGGCGACGATCTCCGCGCCGATGGAGAGGGCCGTCTCCTCGGGCGAGCGGGCGCCGAGGTCCAGCCCGATGGGTGAGCGCAGCCGGGCCAGTTCCCGTTCGGTCACCCCGGTCTCGCGCAGCCGGCGCGCGCGGTCCTCATGGGTGCGGCGGGAGCCCATCGCGCCGACGTAGGCGACCGGCAGCCGCAGGGCCAGTTCCAGCAGCGGCACATCGAATTTGGCGTCATGGGTGAGGACGCAGAGCACGGTCCGGCTGTCGGTGTCGGTGGCCGCCAGATAGCGGTGCGGCCAGTCGACCACGACCTCGTCCGCCTCGGGGAAGCGGGCCCGGGTGGCGAAGACCGGCCGGGCGTCGCAGACCGTGACATGGTGGCCGAGGAACTTGCCGACCCGGACCAGTGCCGCGGCGAAGTCGACGGCCCCGAAGACGATCATGCGCGGGGGCGCCACGCTCGACTCGACCAGCAGGGTGAGGGGCCGGCCGCACCGGGAGCCCTCGGCGCCGATGGTGACGGTTCCGGTGCGCCCGGCGCCGAGCAGCGCGGCGGCCTCCCCGGCGGCGGTGCGGTCCAGCAGCGGATGGCCGCCGAGCCCGCCCTCGTACGAGCCGTCGGGGCGCACCAGCAGCGCGTTGCCCAGCAGTTCCTCCGGCCCCCCGGCGATCCTGGCGAGGGCCGCCGCCTCCCCGCCGGCGGCGGCCGTCAGCGCGGCGGGCAGCACCCCGCCGCGAACCGGGGTGACCAGGATGTCGATGACTCCGCCGCAGGTCAGGCCCACGGCGAAGGCATCGTCGTCGCTGTAGCCGAAGCGTTCGACAACGGTCCGGCCGTCCTGGAGCGCCTGCCGGCACAGCTCGTACACCGCCCCCTCCACACAGCCGCCGGAGACCGAGCCGATGACCGTGCCCTCGTCGTCCACGGCGAGGGCGGCGCCCGGCTCCCGGGGCGCGCTGCCGCCGACGGCCACCACGGTGGCGACGGCGAACCGGCGCCCCTGGCCGGCCCACCGGCTGAGCTCGGCGGCGATGTCCAGCATGTCGTTCTCCTCGGGGAAGCTCTCGGACTCGAAGGTCGTCCCGGACCAGGGAAGACCGGGGGACGGAGGGCCAGGGGGCGAGCAGGGGCAAGCCCCTCGTCAGTGCGCGGTACCCGTTGTGAAGTAGAAAATGAACACCGCGGAGAGCACCCACATGAGGACGCTCGGCTCCCGCCACTTTCCCTGAGCCGCCTTAATGGCGCAGTACGCGATCACACCGGCGCCCACCCCGGTGGTGATCGTGTAGGTGAACGGCATCAGCACCACGGTCAGGAAGACCGGGACCGCCACCGACCAGTCGGTCCAGTCCACGTGCCGGGCGTTCTGGAGCATCATCGCCCCGATGACCACCAGCGCGGCGGAGGCCACCTGGCCGGGCACCAGCTGGGTGAGCGGGGTGAAGAAGAGGCAGGCGGCGAAGAACAGCCCGGTGACCGTGGCGGACAGCCCCGTGCGGGCGCCCTCCCCGACCCCGGTGGCGGACTCGATGAAGACCGTCTGCCCGGAGGCACCGGCCGCGCCGCCGGCCATCCCGCCCGCGCCGTCGATGAAGAGCGCCTTGTTCAGTCCGGGCATCCGGCCCCGGGCGTCGGCGAGCCGGGCCTCCTGGCCCACCGCGATGATGGTGGCCATCGCGTCGAAGAAGCCGGCCAGCACCAGGGTGAAGACGATCATGCCGACGGTGGAGGCGCCCAGCTTTCCCCAGCCGCCGAACTCGACGGACCCGAGGAGCGAG
This sequence comes from Streptomyces pyxinae, assembly GCF_024756275.1. Lineage (GTDB taxonomy): Bacteria > Actinomycetota > Actinomycetes > Streptomycetales > Streptomycetaceae > Streptomyces > Streptomyces pyxinae. The sequence continues at coordinate 151,441 of NZ_JANUGQ010000004.1, forward strand.
AAGTCGGGCATGGAGATCAGTCCGCCGTGCGGCAGCGGCGCCTTGCCGCCCCACTCGGCCTCGTCGATCAGCCCGGCGGCCGTGGCGGTGACGGAGACGACCGTGCCGATGACGATGCCCAGCAGGATGGCGCCGGGCACCCGGCGCGCCTGGAGCATGAAGATCAGCAGCAGGGTGACGGCGAAGAGCGCCACCGGCCAGCCGGTCAGCGAGCCGCCGGCGCCGAGGGCGACCGGGCCGCTGCCCCGGCCCTTGCCGACGAACCCGGCGTTGACGAAGCCGATCAGCGCGATGAACAGGCCGATGCCCATGGTGATGCCGTGCTTCAGGGCCGGCGGGATGGCGTTCATCACCACTTCGCGGACGCCGGTGACGACCAGCAGGCAGATCACCGCGCCGTAGACCACGCACATGCCCATCGCCTGCGGCCAGGACATGTGCGGGGCGACCTGGGTGGAGAGGACCCCGGACACACTGAGGCCGGCCGCCAGGGCGAGCGGGACCTTGCCGATGACGCCCATCGCCAGGGTGGTCACGGCGGCGGCGAGGGCGGTGGCGGTGACCAGTGCCGGCTGGCTCAGCTTGGCGCCCAGCGCGTCCTGACCGCCCAGCAGCAGCGGATTGAGCAACAGGATGTACGCCATGGACATGAAGGTCGTGATGCCGCCGCGCACCTCGCGCGCGACCGTCGACCCCCGGTGGGAGATGTGAAAGTACCGGTCGAGCCAGGACCGCCCGGCGGGAACGCGCGAGCCGGGGCCCGCGTCCTCGGCGGTGGTCACCGGCTGCACTGACGACTGGGTCATGATGCCTGCTACTCCCAAGGTTCACAGGGGCACCCGTACGGCCTGCCGGCCGACGGGATTTGGGATGGTGTACGGCTGCACGACCCGGGGGACGGCCCGAGACGAACGGGACGGGAGGTGGCGGTTCGGCCGCCTCCCCGTGGGGGTGGGGGGGGACCGCGAGCGGTGCGGTCACCGGGGCTCCGGGCGGGGCGGGCGTACGGGAGTGTGACGTTCCCGGGTCCGCGCCGCCCGGAGGGCTTGCGTGCCGTGCCAAAGGGGCCGCCGGACGGCCGGCTGTCGGGCCTGACGGCCGCCGCGCCGGGGGCCGTCGGGCCCGGCCGGCCGGCCGTCAGAGGGTGCCGGTGAGGTGCTCGGGGCGTACCGGCGTCCGGTTGAGCTCCAGTCCGGTCGCGGCGCGGATCGCCGCGAGGACGGCCGGGGTGGAGGACAGGGTGGGCGCCTCGCCGATGCCCCGCAGCCCGTACGGGGCGTGGTCGTCGGCGAGTTCGAGCACATCGACCGGGATGGTCGGGGTGTCCAGGATGGTGGGGATCAGATAGTCCGTGAAGGACGGGTTGCGCACCTTCGCGGTCTTCGGGTCCACCACGATCTCCTCCATCACCGCGACCCCGAGGCCCTGGGTGGTGCCGCCCTGGATCTGGCCGACGACGGAGAGCGGATTGAGCGCCTTGCCCACGTCCTGGGCGCAAGCCAGCTCGATGACCTTGACCAGGCCGAGTTCGGTGTCCACCTCCACCACCGCGCGGTGCGCGGCGAAGGAGTACTGGACATGGCCGTTGCCCTGGCCGGTGCGGAGGTCGAACGCCTCGGTGGGGCGGTGCCGCCATTCGGCCTCGACCTCGACCACCTCGTCCTCCAGCACCTCCACCAGGTCCCCGAGCACCTCGCCGCCGTCGGTGACCACCTTGCCGCCCTCCAGCAGCAGTTCGGCGGTGGCCCAGGCCGGATGATGGCTGCCGAACTTCCGGCGGCCGAGCTCCAGGACCTTCTCGCGTACCAGCTCGCAGGAGTTCTTGACGGCACCTCCGGTGACATAGGTCTGGCGGGAGGCGGAGGTGGAACCGGCCGAGCCGACCCGGGTGTCGGCCGGGTGGATGGTGACCTGGGCGACGCCCAGTTCGGTGCGGGCGATCTGGGCGTGCACGGTGACCCCGCCCTGGCCGACCTCGGCCATCGCGGTGTGCACGGTGGCGACGGGATGGCCGTTGATCACCTCCATCCGCACCCGGGCGGTGGAGTAGTCGTCGAACCCCTCGGAGAAACCGACGTTCTTGATGCCGACCGCGTATCCGACGCCGCGGACGACGCCCTCGCCGTGGGTGGTGTTGGAGAGGCCGCCGGGCAGCGCGCGGACGTCGGCGCCCTCGGTGGTCTCCCACTGGCGCTCGGGCGGCAGCGGCCGGGCCTTGACCCGGCGCAGCAGCTCGGCGACGGGCGCGGGTGAGTCGACCGGCTGCCCGGTCGGCAGGAGGGTGCCCTGCTCCATGGCGTTGAGCTGCCGGAACTCCACCGGGTCCATGCCGAGTTCGGCGGCCAGCCTGTCCATCTGGGCCTCGTAGGCGAAGCACGCCTGGACGGCGCCGAAGCCGCGCATGGCCCCGCAGGGCGGGTTGTTGGTGTAGAGGGCGACGGCCTCGATGTCCACGTCGTCCACCTTGTACGGGCCCACCGCGAGCGAGGAGGCGTTGCCGACCACCGCCGGGGAGGCGGAGGCGTAGGCGCCGCCGTCCAGCACGATCCGGCACCTGAGGTGGGTGAGCCGGCCGTCCCGGGTGGCGCCGTGCTCGTACCGGAGCCGGGCGGGGTGCCGGTGGACATGGCCGAAGAAGGACTCGAACCGGTTGTAGACGATCTTGACCGGCTTTCCGGTGCGGAGGGCCAGCAGACAGGCGTGGATCTGCATGGACAGGTCCTCGCGTCCGCCGAAGGCCCCGCCGACCCCGGCGAGCGTCATCCGGACCTTCTCCTCGGGCAGCCCGAGCACCGGGGCGATCTGGCGCAGGTCGGAGTGGAGCCACTGGGTGGCCACATAGAGGTCGACACCGCCGTCCTCGGCGGGCACCGCGAGCCCGGACTCGGGCCCCAGGAACGCCTGGTCCTGCATGCCGAAGACGTACTCGCCGGTGACGATCACATCGGCGCGCCCGGCGGCGGCCGTCGCGTCGCCCCGGACGATCGGCTGGCGGTGCACGATGTTCGGGTGCGGTACGTGCCCGGCGTGGTGGTCGTCGCGCCCGGGGTGGAGCAGCGGAGCGCCGGGTGCGGTGGCGGACGCCTCGTCGGTGACGACGGGCAGCTCCCGGTACTCCACCCTGATCTTGGCGGCGGCCCGGCGGGCGGTCTCCGGGTGGTCGGCGGCGACCAGGGCGACCGGCTCGCCGTGGTGGCGGACCCTGCCGTGGGCGAGGACCGGGGTGTCCTGGATCTCCAGGCCGTAGTTCTTCACCTCGGTGGGCAGATCGTCGTAGGTGAGCACGGCGTACACCCCGGGCTGGGCGAGCGCCTCCGAGGTGTCCAGGGAGACGATCTCCGCGTGGGCCACGGTGGAGCGCAGGATCTGGCCCCAGAGCATGTCCTCGTGCCACATGTCGGAGGAGTACGCGAACTCGCCGGTGACCTTCAGGGTGCCGTCCGGGCGCAGGGTGGACTCGCCGATGCCGCCCCGGGTCCGCGAACCCTGCGTCATCCTGGTCGGCGTGCCGACGGGGGCGGCGGTCCGGGCGCCCCCGAGGGCGGTCCGCGTACCGGCCCGGGCGTCTCCGGGGGCGGCTCCGGCGGCGGTCGCGGCGGCCCCGGCGTCCCCCGAATACGCAGGGCCGGGTGCGGCGGTGGCGGGGGAGGTGGTGGGCTCCGTCATGGTCGCGCTCCTCCGCTCTGCGGCTCGCGGGGTTCCTGGCGGGCGGCCGCGAGCCGGACGGCGTCCAGGATCTTCTCGTAGCCGGTGCAGCGGCAGAGGTTGCCGGAGAGCGCCTCGCGGATGTCCTCGTCGGACGGCGAGGGGTTGCGCTCCAGCATCTCGTCGGCGGCGACCAGCAGCCCGGGGGTGCAGAAGCCGCACTGGACGGCCCCGGCGTCGATGAACGCCTGCTGGATCGGGGCCAGCGCGGCGGCATCGCCGGTACGGGAGCCGGTCCCCCGGGCGGTCCAGCCGCGGGCGTCCTGGAGGGACAGACCGGCCGGGCCGGATCCGGCACCGGCACCGGGGGTGTGGCCGGACCGGTCGCCGCGGCGGCGGGCGTGGTCGGCCAGGCCCTCGACGGTGACGACCTCCCGGCCCTCCGCCTGGCCGGCGGCGACCAGACAGGAGCAGACCGGCACCCCGTCCAGCCGGACCGTGCAGGAGCCGCACTCGCCCTGCTCACAGGCGTTCTTGGAGCCGGGCAGCCCCATCCGCTCGCGCAGGACGTAGAGGAGGGACTCGCCCTCCCAGACGTCGTCGGCCTCCTGGCGGCGACCGTTGACCGTGAATGTGACGCGCATGGCTACGCGGCTCCTTCCAGGGGACGGCCGGTGGCGCGGTACTGCTCCCAGGCCCAGCCGAGGGTGCGGCGGGCCATGACGCCGACGGCGTGGCGGCGGTACCGGGCGGTGCCCCGGACGTCGTCGATGGGGTTGCAGGCGCCGGCGGCGAGCTGGGCGAACTGCCGGGCGAGGGCGGGCGGGAGGGCCCGGCCGCTCTCCCAGAAGCCGCCCTCCTCAAGCGCCGCGCCGAGGAACAGCTCGGCATCCCCGGCCCGTACCGGGGTGGGCGCGGCGGAACCGATGCCGGTGCGCACGGTCCGGGTGTCCGGGTGCAGCGCGAGCCCGAAGGCGCAGACGGCGATCACCATGGCGTTGCGGGTGCCGACCTTGGAGTACTGCTGGGGTCCGGTCGCCTTCTTGATGTGCACGGCGCGGATCAGCTCGTCGGGGGCGAGCGCGTTGCGCTTGACACCGGTGTAGAACGCGTCGATCGGGATGCGGCGGGAGCCGCGTACCGACTCCGCCTCCACCTCGGCGCCCGCGGCGAGCAGGGCGGGGTGGGCGTCGCCGGCCGGGGAGGCGGTGCCCAGGTTGCCGCCGACCCCACCCCGGTTGCGGATCTGCGGGGAGGCGACGGTGTGCGAGGCGAGCGCGAGCCCGGGGAGCTCGGTCCGCAGTCGTTCCATGATCCTGCTGTACGGGACCGAGGCCCCCAGCCGGACGGTGTCCGCGCCCACCTCCCACTCGGTGAGCGGCTCGACGCGGTTCAGGTCCAGCAGGTACTCGGGTCGCCGGTGGTCGAAGTTGATCTCGACCATGATGTCGGTGCCCCCCGCGATGGGGACGGCCGAGGGATGCTCGGCCTTCGCGGCGAGCGCCTCCTCCCAGGTGGCCGGGCGAAGGAAGTCCATGTGCGGCTCTCTTCCACGTGTTCCGGTGCCGCGTCGTCCGGCAGTGGTTCCGGCGGCCGGTCCGGCGGAGGCGGGTGGTGGTCCGGCGGGGGCCGACGGCTGTCGGCGCGGGGTGCGCGCCGGCCGCCGTGCTCGTCGTTCCATCCGGGGTCCCGGTTCCGCCGGCTCCCCCGGGATGTGCGGGACGGCCGGTCCGGTGTTCCGCCGGTGGGCGGGCGGGACCGGGCCGCCCCGGAGGGACCGGTGCGACCGAAATACTGTTCGGACGATGCGCTTGTCTACGCCGGGGCACGGGGTACGGCCGGCCCATGTCGTCGGCTGTTGCCGGCTGGCTTCTGCCGGCTGACGTCCGTCGGCCGTTGTCCGCCAGCCGCTGTCTGTCAGCTGTTGCCGGCTGTCGTCAGTGGTCGACGGCCGCCGGCGGCTTCGTTCATGTCCTGTTCACGCGCTGTGACTCAGTAGACCGAGCGGCGTGCCCTCGGGTGCAGTCACGGATCCCATGAAGGAGTTGGCTGGCCCGGCCGCTAGACTTGTAGATTCGAACGAACGGCGAGGAGTTGTCATCTCTTCGTTTCTTCCCGGAAACCGTGGCCCCGGCCGAGCCGTGTCCGGGACCGACGGGAGAACATCCAGAACACCCGTGACCACCCCACGAGAGAGATCGGCGGCGAACGAGATGCGGCTGCGCGCACTGCTGGAGACCGACGCGCTGGGCCTGCGGCTGCTCGGCGGCGAGGAGGAGCTCGACCGCACCGTGCGCGGCGTGATGACCACCGACCTGCGCGACCCCAGCCGCTATCTGTCCGGCGGCGAGCTGGTGCTCACCGGGCTCGCCTGGCGGCGGGACGCGGCCGACTGCGAGCCGTTCGTGCGCATCCTGGCCGCCGCCGGGGTCGCCGGACTGGCCGCCGGCGAGGCGGAGCTGGGGGCGGTTCCGGAGGATCTGGTCGAGGCATGCGCCCGCCACCGGCTGCCGCTCTTCGCCGTCCATGAGTCCGTCGCCTTCGCGACGATCACCGAGCACGTGGTCCGCCAGGTGTCCGGGGAGCGCGCCGGGGACCTGGCCGCCGTGGTGGACCGGCACCGGCGGCTGATGACCTCCGGCCCGGCCGGCGGCGGCCCCGAGGTCGTCCTCGATCTGCTCGGCTCCGACCTGGACCTCCGGGCCTGGGTGCTCTCCCCCACCGGCCGCCGGATCGCGGGTGCCGACCGCGCCCTGCCGGACGGGGCCGGTGCCGTACTGGCCGGGGAGCACCTCGCCGCGACCCGCTCCGGGCGGCGCGGCCCGCACCGGGCGACGGTGGGCTCGACCACGTACTCGCTCTTCCCGATCCGGAACACCGGGCGCGGCGGCGCGCCCGCCGTGCGGGAGCCCCGGGAGACGCTGCTCTCCGACTGGCTGCTGGCCGTCGAGGCGGACGCCGGCGACTGGCCCGCCGCCCGGCTGGACCTGCTCCAGGGGGTCACCCAGCTGATCGCCGTCGAGCGGGACCGGCGGGAGGCCGCCCGCGCGGTACGGCGCCGGCTGGCCCAGGAGGTGCTGGAGCTGGTCCAGGCGGGTGCCGCGCCCGCCGAGGTGGCGGCCCGGCTGCGAGTGGCCGCGCCGGTGCTGCTCCCGGGCCTTGGCACCGCCCCGCACTGGCAGGTGGTGGTGGCCCGGGTGGAGTGGGGCGGCGGCCGGACCGCCGAGGCGGGTGACACCCCGGGTACGGGTGCCCCGGGCACGGCGGGGACGGCGAACCCGACAGGAACGGCGGGGACGACGGGGACGGCGGGGACGACGGGGACGGCGGGGACGGCGCCCGACACCGGGGCGATGGCCCAGGCGCTGCTGGAGGAGATCCTCGTCGACCCGGCCGCGACCGGACCGGACCCGGCCGACCGGATCGCCGTCGCCCACTTCGGCGGTGAGGCCGTCGCGCTGGTGCCGCTGCCCGCCGGGCCGGACCGCGCCGGCTCGGGCGCGGCCGGAAGCACCGCCGCCGCGCCGGGTCACTCGTCCGGGGACGGCCCGGGCGGCGTGGCCACGGGCGGTGACGCCCCCGACGGGGCCGAGCGGGCGGACGGTACGGACGGTACGGACGGTTCGCGGGGGCTGCACGCCGACACCCTGCTGGCCGCCGTACGGGCGCCGCTCTCGGCCGGGCTCGACGGCGACGGGCGGCTCACTCTGGGCGTCAGCGCCGCCGTGCACTCCGCCGAGGGGCTGCGCGGCGCCCTGGAGGAGGCCCGGCACGCCCGGCGGGTCGCCGCCGCCCGGCCGGGGCGGGTCTGCGCCGCCGGCCACCACGAGCTGGCCTCGCACGTCCTGCTGCTGCCGTTCGTCCCGGACGACGTACGCCGCGCCTTCACCGCCCGGCTGCTGGACCCGCTGCGCGACTACGACCGGCGGCACCGGGCGGAGCTGATCCCGACGCTGGAGGCGTTCCTCGACTCCGACGGCTCCTGGACCCGCTGCGCCTCGCGGCTCCATCTGCACGTCAACACCCTGCGGTACCGGGTGGGACGGATCGAGCAGCTGACCGGACGGGACCTGTCCCGGCTGGAGGACAAGCTGGACTTCTTCCTCGCGCTGCGCATGTCCTGACGCCCCGGCTCGGGCGCCCCGCCGGGCCCGGACGGCCCGCCACCACCGGCGCCACCGACTGTCACGGTCCGCCGGCGGCGCCGTCCCCGGGAGCCGGGAGAATTCCCCGGGGCCGGGAGAACCGCCCGTCTCTCTCCCCCTGCCCCCGGGCCGAGAACACCGAAGAGCCCCCGAGGGCCGACAGAACCGACAGAGCAGGAGCCACCCATCGTGTCCGGACCGGCCGACCCCCCGAAAACCGACGGCACCACCCGGCCGCCGGCCGGAGCACTGCGCGGCGACTGCGCCGACTGCTTCGGACTCTGCTGCGCCGCCCTGCCCTTCGCCAGGTCGGCGGAGTTCGCCGCCGACAAGCCGGCCGGCCGCGCCTGCGGCAATCTGCGGACCGACTTCCGGTGCGGCATCCACTCCCGGCTGCGCGAGAGCGGCTGGACCGGCTGCACCGTCTACGACTGCTTCGGCGCCGGGCAGAAGGTGTCCCAGGTCACCTTCGGCGGCCGGGACTGGCGGGCCCATCCGGAGACGGCTCCGCTGATGTTCGCCGTCTTCCCCGTGATGCGCCAGCTCCATGAGCTGCTCGTCCATCTCACCGAGGTGCTGGCGCTGAAGCCCGCCCGCTCGCTGCACGGCGAGGCCCGCCGGCTCCGCGACGAGACGGAACGGCTCACCGCGCTCGCCCCCGGGGAACTGGCCCGGCTCGATGTGGGGCCGCACCGGGGCGAGGTCGGCGCGCTGCTGCTGCGCGCCGGCGAGCTGGCCCGCGCCGGGACGCCCGGCCGGAAGAAGAACCGGCGGGGCGCGGACCTGATGGGCGCCCGGCTGAAGGGCGCCGATCTGCACGGGGCCGGGCTGCGCGGGGCGTATCTCATCGCGGCCGACCTGCGCGGCGCGGATCTGCGCCGGGCCGATCTGCTCGGCGCGGACCTGCGGGACGCCCGGCTCGGCGGGGCCGACCTGACCGGTGCGTTGTTCGTCACGCAGCCGCAGCTGAACGCGGCCCGGGGCGACGCCCGTACCAGGCTGCCGGAGGGACTGGCCCGCCCGGCGCACTGGACCCCGGCGGCGGGCGACTGACGGCTGGGGGCCGACGGCTGACGGACAGCGATCGGACGGCGGCAGGACCGCGGTCGGACGGCAACGGTCCGGAGAACGGAGGGTCTCGGTCCGGCAACCACCCGATGATCACATCGGTCCGGGGCACTGATCGCGGAGACTGGACGTTCTATATTCAGTTCGTCATGCCGGATCAAAGTACCTGTTTCCCCTTTGCCGAGAGCAGCCGCACCGATGCCCCGAAGTACCCGCAAACGCGGCAGCCGTAGGCGCGCCCGCCGCAACAACCATGCCCGCACCGCACTCCTGGCCGCGTCCGCGCTGGTGCTGGTCTCCGTGGCCCTGCTGCTCGGCAGGACGCTCACCGGCGATCAGGAGACCTCGGCGGCGGCCACCCAGGGGAAGGCCGACCCCGGCTCCGACGGGTCGAAGCCGGGCGCGGGCGAACGGCAGCAGGGTGCTCTCGCCAAGTTGCGGGCCCAGCCCTGGGACGGCAAGACCAAGGTGCTCGGCGACGGCTCCACCTCCTGGACCGGCCCGCAGCCGGGACAGTTGAAGCCGGAACGCCTCAAACCAGGACAAAAGCCACCACAGTTCGTGGTCTTCTCCTGGGACGGCGCGCTGGAGGGCGACGACCATCTCTTCTCCCACTTCCGCGAGGTGGCCAAGGAGAGCAACGCTCATATGACGTTCTTCCTGACCGGCATCTATCTGCTGCCGGCCGCGAAGAAGAACCTCTATGAGCCGCCCCAGCACGGCCGGGGCTCGGCGGCCATCTCGTACCCGACCGACGAGCACATCCGGACCACGCTCGGCCAGCTCAGCGGGGCCTGGAAGGACGGGCACGAGATCGGCTCGCACTTCAACGGGCACTTCTGCGGCGCCAAGGGCGGCGACGACTGGTCCACCGCCGAGTGGACCAGCGAGATCCAGCAGACGTACGACTTCGTCAAGAAGTGGAAGACCAACACCGGCTTCACCGACCTGCCGGCGCTGCCCTTCGACCCCGACCGGGAGTTCGTCGGCGGCCGCGCGCCCTGCCTGGAGGGGCAGAAGACGCTGATCCCGGCGGCCAAGAAGTTCGACTGGCGCTACGACGCCAGCTCGCCGGGCAACTTCCAGACCTGGCCGCGCAAGCAGGACGGCGTCTGGGACTTCCCGCTCCAGCTCCTGCCGTACCCGGAGAAGGAGATCCAGGTCCTCTCCATGGACTTCAACTTCCTCTACAACCAGTCCAACGGCAAGACCGACGGCAATCCGGCGATGTACCAGATCTGGGAGAAGACGACCCGCCAGGCGTACCTCAACGGCTTCAACCGCGTCTACAACGGCAGCCGGGCGCCGATGTTCATCGGCAACCACTTCGAGCAGTGGAACGGCGGCATCTACATGCAGGCCGTGGAGGACGTGATGCGGGAGGTCTGCCCGCGCAAGGACGTCAAGTGCGTCTCCTTCCGCGAGCTGAGCGACTGGCTGGACGCCCAGGACCCGGCGGTCCTGGAGCAGCTCCGGACGCTCGACCCGGCCCAGGCGCCGATCTGGAAGAGCGTGGTGAAGTAGGCGGCGGGGCCGGGCCGGTGCGCATGGCCCGGCCGGTGGCGGCGTGACCCGTACGAGGGCCCGGCCGCCGGACACCTCTCGGCAGGGTGTCCGGCGGCCGGGCCCTCTCCGTGGGAGTGCGCCGGGCCGGTCCGGCGGCCGGGCCCGTCGCGGGCGGGCCGGGCGGCGGTCGAGCGGCGGCGGCCTCCGGGATGCGCGGACGCCAGGACGCGCGGACGCCGAGGTCACGGGCCGCGTGCGTACGCCGGGCCTCCGGGGCCGGGCGGCGGCGGGACCCGCCGGACACTGCCGGGCACCGCCGGACGGCTCCCGGCGGCCGGGCTCAGCGGGAGTGGGCGGCCATGGCCTTCTCGTACGCCTGCCAGATGTCGGCCGGAAGCGTGCTGCCGACCGTCCGGGAACGGTTGCCCGCCACTCCGTCCAGCGGGATCAGCTCCAGCTTGTGCAGGTCCATCCGGTAGAGCACCACGGCGGTGGCCTCGGTCTCGGTGTAGCCGGCGAACCAGGCGGCCTTGTTGTCCTCCGTGGTGCCGGGCTTGCCCGCCGCCCGTGCGCCGGGCACCCGGGCGCTCCGGCCGGCGCCGGAGTCCAGCGAGTCCCGCAGGGCGTCCGTCACCTCCCCGGCCACCTCGGACGTGAAGGCGCGTTCCGGCTCGGGCGCGGCCATCGGGATGTCCGCGCCGTTGCGGCTGACCCGGAGCACCGAGTACGGCTCGGTGTGCATGCCCTTGGCGGCGAAGGTGCCGTAGGCGGTGGCCATCCGGATGGCGCTGGGCGTGGAATTGCCGAGCGCGAAGGCGGGCACCTGGGGGCCGAGGCTGGAGGCGAGGATGCCGGCCCGCTGGGCGTGGACGCGCAGCCGGTCGAGGCCGACGTCCATGCCGAGCTGGAGGAAGGGCGTGTTCACCGAGTCGGCGAGCGCCCGGCGCAGGCTGATGTTCTCCCCCCAGGACTTTCCGCCGTCGTTCTTGCCCCGCACCATCTTGCCGTTGCGGTCCCAGTAGGGGCCCTCGGGGGTCATCACGGCGGCGTCGTGCTGGCCGTTGTAGGTGGACTCCGGGGTCACCGGGGAGCGCGGGGCATCCCGCTCCTTCACCACGCCGTCGGTGAGCCCGGCGGCGTACACGAAGGGCGCGAAGGCCGAGCCCGCCGGGACGGTCACCGCGTTGGACTCGTTGAACCCCTGCTTCAGCTGGCCGGGGCCGCCGTACAGGGCGAGGATCCGGCCGTCGGCGCCGACGGTGGCCGCACCGGTGCGGACGAAGGTGTCGGTCTTCCGCTTCTTCGGGTCGAGCTTTTTGCGGGCGGCCTGGACCGCCTTGTCGAGTTCCTCCGTCCGGGTCTTGTCGAAGGTGGTGTAGATCTGGTAGCCGCCGAGGTCGAACTCGGCCTCGGAGACCTTTCCGCTGCGGGTGATGTACGACTTCGCCAGCTCGACCAGATAGCCCTGCTGGCCGTCCAGCTCGGTCCGGCCGCCGGTCTCCTGGGTCGGCTCGGGGAACCGGGTGAACGTCGCCCGCTTCTCCGGGGAGAGCTTGCCGATCTCCACCATCCGGTCCAGCGTCCACTTCCACCGCTCGACGGCCCGGGCGTGGTTGGCCTTGCCGAGCGCGGGATCGTAGAGCCCCGCCCCCTTGAGCAGCGAGGCCAGGAAGGCGCCCTCACTGGCGTTGAGCTCGGAGACGTCCTTGCCGTAGTACGCCTGGGCGGCGCGCTGGATGCCGTACGTGCCCCGGCCGAACCAGCTGGTGTTGAGGTAGCCCTCCAGGATCTCGTCCTTGCTGAAGGCGTTGTCCACCTTGAGCGCCAGCAGGATCTCGGTGTACTTCCGGGAGAAGGTCTGGTCCTGGTTGAGGTACGCGTTCTTCACGTACTGCTGGGTGATGGTCGAGCCGCCCTGGGTCTCGCCGCCGCCGATCATCCGGGAGGCGGCACGCAGGATGCCGGAGGGCGAGACACCGGGGTCGGAGTAGAAGCTGGCGTTCTCCGCCGCCAGCACCGCCCAGCGCACGTCCTCGGGCACCTGCTCCAGCGGCATCTCCTGGCGGCGGACCCAGCCGGTCCGGGTCATCTGGGTGCCGTCCGCCCAGTAGTAGACGTTGTCCTGCTGGGTGGCGAAGGAGTTGAGGTCCTCCGGGATGTCGGTGGTCCAGTACATCAGGCCCACGGTGGCCACCAGCAGGCCGGCCGCGGACAGCACGGCACCGGCGAGCTGGCGCCAGGAGGGTATCCAGCGGCGGTAGCCGGTGCGGCCCGGGCGGGGGTAGGCGGGCCGCAGCCGGCGCAGCCAGGGCCGCAGCCGCTCACGCAGCCTCGCCAGGACCGGGCGCAGCCGGTCGAGCAGCGGGGTCAGCCGGGCCAGCAGGGGCGCGAGCCGGGCGAGCAGCGGGGCGAGCCGGTCGCGGAGGCCGCCGGCGGCGGGCCGGGGGGCCCGGCGGGTTCCGTTGGGCGCGGCACGGCGGGCCCCGGCGGGCGCCGCCCACCCGGTCCGCCCGTCGGTACCGGCCGCCCGCTCGTCGGTACCGGCGGCCCGCTCGGCGCCGTTGCCGCGCCCGGACCACCGGCCGCGCTCCGGCGGCTTGCCCCGCTTACCCACGGGCGATCACCTCTGCCTCACTCATGACGACGCACTGAACCGCCACAGTCGGCATCGAACCCCCCAGTAGTGCGCAGTACCGGGACACCGCCCCCACGGCACCCCGAAACAGTCCCCCGACGGGGATCACCCTACGGAGGAGCGTTCGACCGGTGTGCACCACCCCCCACTTTTCAGCCAAGGTTGACCCAAAACCCGCCATGAACATCTCTGTGGGTGGCTTTGCGCACCCTGCTCCGGTCCGACCGGAGCGGAGAGAAGGGCTGGTGAGCGGGGGTGGCGGGGCGGACCACCCGGTCGGCCGGGGCCGGTCGGGCACCCCGGGCCGGCCCGCCGGTGGCACCCGGGCCGGGTCGGTGGCGGGTGTCCCGGCCGGGCCCGCCGGTGACACCCCGGCCGGGTCAGCGGGTGAGCACCCGGCCGAAGGCGCCACCCCGCGCGGACAGCTCGGCCCAGGTGCCCGTCCCGGCGATCCGGCCGCCCTCCAGCACCGCGATCCGGTCGGCCCGACGGACGGTGGCCGCCCGGTGCGCGACGACCACCGTGGTACGGCTCCGGCCACCGGGTCCCGGGGCGGCCAGGGCGGCGGCCAGCTCGGCGTCCCCGGCCGCGTCCAGCTGGGCCGTGGTCTCGTCGAGCACCAGGATCCTGGGGTCGGCCAGCAGGGCGCGGGCGAGGGCCACCCGGGCGCGCTGACCGCCCGAGAGGGTGGCCCCGCGCTCCCCCACCACGGTGGCGTACCCGTCCGGCAGCCCGGCGGCGATCCGGTCCACCCCGCACAGCCGGGCGGTGGCGCGCAGCCGCTCGTCGTCCGCCTCCGGGGCGGCCAGCCGGAGATTGTCCGCGAGGGTGCCGTGCAGCAGCGGCGCCTCCTGGCCCACCACCGCGACCGTCCGGCGCAGCTCCGGGTCCGCGACCTCCCGCAGATCGACCGGGTCTCCGTACGCCCCGAGCAGTTCCACCGCCCCGTCCTCCGGGTCCCAGAACCGGGCGAGCAGATGGGCGCAGGTCGACTTGCCCGCGCCCGAGCCGCCGATCAGGGCCAGGGTCTCGCCGGGGCGTACGGTCAGGTCCACCCCGTCCAGCACCGGGCCCGCGCCGTAGCCGAAGCGCACCCCCCGGAGCCGTACGCCCAGGGGGCCGGCCGGCACCGGACGCGGGGCCCCGGGCGGCGGGGCACCGGCCGGGGCCGAGAGCGCGGCGCCGACCCGGGCGGCGGCGGCCCGCAGTCCGCCCGCCCGGCCCAGCGCGGCGGCCGCGTCGGCGACCGGGGCCAGGGTGGCGAGGGCCAGCGCCATGGCGGCCGGCGCCCAGGCCCGGCCCGGCCCGTGCCCGGCCGCGACCGCCGCGACCACGGCCACCGTGCCCGCCACCACCAGCAGCTCCCGCACCGCGCTCTCGCCCGCCTCCCGGGACTGCTCGGCCCGCTGCGCCGCGCCCAGCCGCTCCCCGGTCGCCCACAGCCGGGCCCGACGGCGCTCCAGGGCGCCGGCGGCGAGCAGTTCGCGCAGGCCGTCGACGGTCTCGACCGCCTCGGCCGACAGCTCGGCGGCGGCCCGCCGGGTGCGCGCGCCCCGGGCGGTGCGCCCCGGGCCGTCCAGCAGCGGGACCACCACCAGCAGGGCGGCGACCGGCAGTACGGCCACCGCCAGCCAGGGATCCAGGGCGGCCAGCACCAGGGTGCCCGCGCCGAACACCGTGCCCGAGGCGACGAGCTGGGCCACGGCATGGGCGTAGAAGAACTCCAGCGCCTCCACGTCCCCCAGCGCCGCCGCGGCCAGGTCCCCGCTGCGCCGGCCGCCGACCCGGGCCGGGGCGCTGCGGGCCAGCCCGTCGAAGACCCGTACCCGCAGCTCGGCCAGGACCCGGTAGGCCAGGTCGTGCGAGAGGTCCATCTCCCGCCAGGTCAGCAGCGCCCGCGCCAGGACGAGAGCGACCAGCGCGGCGACCGTGGCCGGGCCCGGGGCCGCCCCGTCGGTGACCGCCGCGCCGACCGTGCCGGCGGCCAGGGTGACCAGCGCCACCAGCGCCGTCTGGTCCGCGAGCGCGGCGCCGAAGGTCCGGACGGTCATGGCCTTGTGCGCGGCCAGCACCGGGAGCAGGGCCCGCAGCGCCCCGCGCCCGGGCACGGGGCCGTCGTCGGCACCCGGCCGGTCGGCGGGCCCGGCCGCGGGGCCGCCCGGCGTTCCCTCCGGGGCCGGCGCGGTCCCGCCTCCCGGGACCGGGGCGGGTCCGTGGGGCGGTGCACCGTCCGGGGGCGTACCGGCGCCCGGGGCCGTCCCGTCCCATCGCGCCGGAACCGCCTCCGTACTCATGCCGCCTCCCGCTCGTCGTCGTTCCGGTCGTCGTTGTTGCGCTCATCGGCGTTCCGGTCGTCGGCGTTCCGCTGGCCACCGTTTCGCTCGTCGGCGTACCGCTCCCCGCTGTTCCGCGCGACGGTGACCCGCTCCCCGGTCTTCCGTTTCTCCGCGCCCCGCTCGTTGTCGTTCCGGTCGTCGTTGTTGCGCTCGTCGGCCTTCCGGTCGTCACCGCTTCGGTCGTCGCGGGTCCGTTCGCCGACGTGCCGTCGCCCGCTGTTCCGCGCGCCGGCGGCCCGTTCCCCGGTTTTCCGCTCCTCCGCCTCGCGTTCGCCGGTGTCCCGTTCGCCGGGCTCCCGCTCGCGGACCCCCGGCTCTCCGGTGTTCCGTTGCGCCGTCTCCCCCGCGCCCGCCGCCACCAGCCGGGCGTAGAGCGGGCTGCGGGCGAGCAGCTCCGGGTGGGTGCCGGTGGCCGCGACCCGGCCGGCGTCCAGCACCACGATCAGGTCGGCGTCCCGGACCGAGGCCAGCCGGTGCGCGACCACCAGCCGGGTGCGGCCCTTGGCGGCGGCGAGCAGGGCGCGCCCGATCCGGGCCTCGCGCCGCTCGTCGACGGCGCTGGTCGCCTCGTCGAGCACCAGCACCGGGGCGTCCGCCAGCAGCGCCCGGGCGAGGGCGAGTCGCTGGCGCTGACCGCCCGAGAGGGTGGCGCCGCGCTCCCCGATCACTGTGGCGTAACCGGCCGGCAGGGCGGCCAGCTCCTCGTGGATCCCAGCCGCCCGGGCCGCCGCGCGCAGTTCGGCGTCGCTCGCGTCCGGCCGGGCGAGCCGGAGGTTCTCGGCCACCGAGGCGTGGAAGAGGTACGTCTCCTGGGAGACCACCGCGATCCCGCGCCGGAGCGCCGCCAGGGAGTACGCGGCGGTGTCCGTCCCGTCGACGGTCACCCGCCCCGCGTCCGGGTCCCACTGCCGCAGCAGCAGAGCCAGCAGGGTGGACTTGCCGGCGCCCGAGGGACCGACCACGGCGGTGGTGAGCCCGGCGCCGGCGGTGAAGGAGACCCCGCGCAGCGCGGGGCCCGCGGCGCCCGGGTAGCCGAAGGTGACGTCCTGGAAGCGGAGTTCCGGCGCCGTGACCGGGGCGGGCAGCGTCCCGGTGTCGGGGACGGCCGGGTGGGCGGTGCGCAGCGCGGCGATCCCGTCGGCGGCCGAGACGCCCAGATAGCCGGCGTGCCACTCCCGGGAGAGGTCGCGGACCGGCCGGAAGCACTCCCCCGCCAGCAGCAGCACCAGATAGGTCCCGGTGGCGGCGGTGCGCCCGGAGGCGGCCGAGGCGCAGGCGACCAGCGCGGCGGCGACCGTGCCGCCCTGCACGGCGAGGTCGGTGAGGCCGGTGTCCACCAGAGAGACCCGCAGTTTGGCGACGGTCGCCCGGTGCAGCGCGGCCGACCGCTCCTCCAGCCGGCGCCGGGTCCGGCCGGTGGCCCCGGCGGCCCGGAGCGCGGGCATGGCCTGGAGCGCCTCCAGATAGTCGGCGGCCAACGCCTCGTAGCTCTCCCAGTGCTCCTGGCCGCGCCGCCGCAGCAGCCGGTCCCACCAGCGGGGTGCGCCGAGGGCCAGGGCCAGTGCCGGGGCGAGCGCGAGCACGGCGTACGGCTCCACGGCGGCGACGGCGAGCAGCAGCAGGGGCGGCAGGGCGCAGGTGAGGATCAGCTGCGGCAGATAGCGGGAGACATAGGCGTCCACTCCCTCCACGCCGTCGACCAGGGTGGCGCGCACCGCCCCCGCCCGGTCGTCCGCGCCGCGCGCCGGGCCGAGGGTGCCGAGCCGGGCCAGCAGCGCGTCGCGCAGGGCGACCCGTACCGTGGCACCGGCCCGGACGGCCAGCACCCGCTGCCGGTGGCCGAGCCCGGCCCGCAACGCGACGGTAGCGAGCACCCCGGCCAGCGGGAGCGCGAGCCCGGCGGTGTCGCCCCGGGCGATCCGGGCGAGGGCCAGGGCGAGCAGCCCGGCCTGGGCGAGATGGGTGAGGGCGACCGCGCCGAGCAGAGCGGTCGCCCCGGCCAGCGGCCGGCGCCCGGCGCGGGCGGCCCGCAGCAGTTCGGGGTGGAGCATCATGACGGCTCACCCGCCCTTCCGGGGGCCGGCCGGGTGCCGAGCGCCAGGGCGTGCACGGGGTGGGCCGGGGCGCCGGGGCCGTGCTGCCAGGAGCCGACCGGCCGGGAGTGCAGACCGAGGCGGGCGGCCAGGGCCTGGGCGACCCCGACGGCGTACCCGGCGCGCAGATGGTCGCGGCGGATCCGGTCCGGTTCGGCGTCGTCGGGGCAGCCATGGGCCAGCAGCAGCGCCCCGGCGGCCGACACCCAACCCTGCCCGGCGGCCCGCCGGGCGAGCACCCGCAGTTCCCCGGCGCCCGTGTCCGGACCGGCACCGGCACCGGCACTGACGCCGGCCCCGGCGCCGGCACCGACACCGACGCCCGGGCCGGCACCGGCGGGGTTCTCGTCCCTGACCAGCCGCCAGCGCAGCCCGGAGGGCGTTCCGCAGGCCGTCGCCACCGCCGCCAGCCGGTCGAGCTGGGCCGGTCCCGGCACTCCGGTGAAGCCGGGCTCCGCGCTGCGGCGGGCGCCCGGCACGGCATCCGGCAGCTCGGCGGCGGTCAGCGGTTCCCACTCCGGGGCGCCCGGCCCGGCGGGACCGGCGAGGATCCACCGGGCCTCCGTCAGCACCGGGGGCTCGGGGTGGGGGTCGTCCGGGGGCGGGGTGCCCGGCGGGCAGGCGGCCCAGCGCCGCAGCGCCGAAGCCGGGCCGGGCGTCAACCGCACTGCCAGCAACGGCACTTCGGGTCCGTCGGCCGGCAGCCCGGCAGCCGCCGCGAGCAGCTCCCGGCCGGCCCCCGGGCACCACTCGACCGCCCCGGCCAGGGCGAGCGCGGCGACCGTGTGGCCGGCGTCCAGCAGCACCAGCGGCCAGCCCCGGTGGCCGTAGTGGGAGACGGTACGGCGGGGGGTGGCGGTCAGCACCGCCAGCGCCCCGGCCGGTACGGCCCCGGCCACCGCGCCGCGCGCCACCAGCGCGTGGCGCACCGGGTGGTAGGCGTACCGGCCCGGCGGCAGCCCGTGCCCGGGGCCCAGCAGCAGCTGGGCGTTGACCGGGTGGAGGGCGCCGGCCGAGGCGGCGGGCCGCAGCCGGGCGCCGGCCAGCGAGAGCCGGAGCAGCCGGTCCAGCCGGGGCGGTACCGGCAGCGGCGGTCCGGGCCAGGGGGTGACGAGCGGACCGGCCGGGAAGTCCGGCCCCGGCGTCCCGGCCGACCGGGCGCGGGCGAGCGCGGTGTCCGGACCCACCGGCGGGACCGGACCGGTCCGGGACGGCGGACCCGCCGGGGAACCGGGCGGGTGGCGGCGGGGCACCGGCACGGTCGCCGGGTCCTGGGGAGAAGTCATGAGGGGCCTCACATGTGCGGCGGCGGGGCGAGGGTGAAGTCGCCGGGCGCGACGGGGGCGGTGGTGCGCCAGCCGCGTTCCAGGGCGGCGTCCCGGAACCGGGAGCAGCCGAAGTAGCCGAAGGCGGCGGGGGCGTTGGGCACCAGGCCGGAGACCAGCACCCGGGCGACCCGGAGCGGGGTCTCCTGGACGTCCTCGGTGGTGAGGTCGGCGGTGACGACCCGGTGGCCGCGCTCGGCGAGCCGTGCGTCCAGGGCCGCCCGGCTGCCGGGAGCGAGCGCCTGGACGGGTACGGTGCCGAGCGCGGGGTCGGTGAAGCGGCGGGCGTACGGCGCCATCCGGGGGTCCAGCCAGACCTGGACATGGGCGCCGAGGTCCCGTACGGCCCCGAACTCCGGTCCGCAGACGTCGAGATAGCGGCGGTCGGGGCGGTGGTCCAGATAGAGGCCCCGGGCCAGCATCCCGGCCTCGATCGCCCGGAACACCCAGCCGTCGGCCTCGGTGGCGCCCTGGGTGAAGACCCAGGTGTGGACGGCCTCCAGCACGGCCTTGCGGGCGGCCTCGGCGGGGTCGTACCGGCAGGCGAACCCGGCGGCGTGGATGGATCGCGCGGGGTCGTGCACGAGCGCGGCCACGCAGGGGGCGAACTCCGAGGGCATCTCGACCAGATGGACGTCCAGGGCACAGCCCGCGAGGTCCTGGTCGAGGCCGGGGACGGAGTGCGGGTCGATGCCCCGGGCGGGTCCGTCGAGGTGCCACCAGAGTTCCAGGGCGTCCCGCTCGACCACTTCGAGGAGTCCGCGCTCCACCGCGTCGGGCAGCCCCTGGCCGGTGGCGATGCCCGCGTAGTTGAGGTGGTGGGTGCGGGGCAGTGAACGGTACTCGCCCTGACGCCAGTTGAGGTGGCTGAGGGCGACCGGTACGAGGGTCGGAGCGCCATCGTCGGTGGCCCGGGCCCAGAGGGCGGGGGTGTCCTCGGTGAGCGGCCGGTAGGCGAAGCCGGGCCGGCCGTACTGCCAGTCGGCGTACACCGGTACGTCTCCGGGGCCGTACAACCGGTGTCCTTCGGAGCGCAGTTGGGCGGCGGTGGCGCGGCGGGGCGCGTCCGGGTGGCCGGGGGGCGGCAGCCGGTTGCCGCAGTAGCGTTCCACGGCCTCCGCGACGGCGGCGATCCGGGCGCCCTCCGGGTCGCCGAAGGTGGTGCCCAGGGACACCCGGTCGGCGGGCCAGGCGCCGAACCGGCGGGCGTCGGCCACATCGGCGGTCATCGCGGTGTAGCGGGGCGGGGCGCCGTCCGGGTGCGGCACCGGCGCGACGGCGCGGACCAGCCCGCAGACCGGGTCCACCAGCTCGTCGAGACCGGGGGAATCAAGAACACCGGCGGCGTTGGTGACATCGGTGGCACAGGTGGCATCGGGGGCGGGTTCGGCGGGGGGTGCGGGCCACCCACCGGTGAGGGGGGTCAACGGATGGTCTCCTGTACGGGATCGATGGGCCGGGCGCCCCGGACGACGGGCAGCAGCAGGGCGCTGCCGGCCATCCGGACGAGGCGCCGGGAGGCGGTGAGCCGGACGGCGGTCACCGGGTCCTCGCCGGTGTGCGGGTTGCGGGCGTGGGCCGGGAAGTGATGGCCGGCCACCTCCAGACGGAGCCGGGTGCCGGCGTCCAGCCGGCGGGCCAGCTGGCCGAGCGGCACGGTGAAGGGGCCGGGCCGGGCGCGCCGGACGATCCCGGTGGCGAGCGGCTGGGCGCGCCCGGCCGGGTCCAGGGCCACCAGCCGGACCGCCCAGTCGGCCGAGGCGGTGTCGGCCACGGCGTCCAGCCGGGCCTCGGCCGGGCCCAGCAGATCGAGGGGGCGCGGCAGCGGCGGGCTGACCAGCAGGCACCGGTCGGGCGCGCCCCGGTCCGGCACGGCCAGGTCGTCGGAGCGGACCGGGCGCCCGGGGTCGGCCAGGAAGCCGGTGCCGCGCAGCGGCCGGAGGCCCGTCCGGGCGCCGAACTCCCAGCGCGCGGCCGGCCGGCGCTCGTGGGCGCCGTACCAGTGGTCGCTGCCTCCCAGGGCGATGGCGCCGGTGCGGCCGGCCAGGGTGCCGTCGAGCGCGGCCCGGGCCCAGGCGACGTACAGCTCCCCGAGGTCGATCCCGTGCGCGGGGCGGGCCTCGGGCGCGGGTTCGGCGGTGAGGCCGTGGCCCCAGGGGCCGAGCAACAGCCGGGCCGGGCCGCGCCAGTGGCGCCAGAGGCGCAGGGTGTCGCCGGCGAACGGGTCCCGGCTGCCACCGACGGCCAGCAGTGGCACCCGGCCGGTGGGCAGGGGGCGGCGGGCAGCGGCCCAGAGCGCCGGCCAGGAGGGCCGGTCGAGCAGCCGGGCGACCGGCAGCCGGTCCAACTCCGGCGCTCCGGGCGCCGGGTGGGCGGCACTCCGGTCGCCGTGCGCGGCCCACCAGCCGGCCCGGGAGGCCAGCCGCTCGGGCCCGGTGGTCTCCCGGGCGGTCTCCGCGAGCCCCAGTGCCGGGACGGCGGCGATCACCGCGTCGCCCGGGGCGGCGAGGGCGCAGTGGGCCGCGTAGGAGGCGCCGGCGGTGACGATGCGCCCGTCGCTCCAGGGCTGGTCGCGGACCCAGCGCAGGGTGGCCGCGCCGTCTTCGGCCTCGTGCTCGCCATAGGGGCGCCAGCACCCCGGGGAGCCGTATCGGCCGCGTACGTCCTGGGCGAGGGCGGCGAACCCCCGGGCCGCCCAGCCGCGCAGCTCGGCATGGTGGGCCTCCCGGCCGTAGGGGGTGCGCACCACCACGGCGGGGTGCGGCCCGCGCCCGGCGGGCACCAGCAGCCCGGTGGCGAGACCGTGGATCCGTACGGTGGTCACGGCAGCTCCGCCGGAAGCGGCGCCACCCCGGGGACGGGCAGCACGGGATGGCCGGTGAGGGTGAGGTCGCGCAGGTCCAGCCGGCGCAGCCGGCGGCGCACAGTGCGGGGCGCCCCACCGGCCCAGGCGATCAGGTCGGCGGTCAGCAGGGCGGCGGTGAGCGCCGCGGACGTCTCGGTGTGGGCGAAGTCCCGTTCGCCGTGCGCCCGGTGGCCTTCCCAGTAGGCGGCGAGCTCCCGGTGGGCGGGGGTGGCGGCGAGCCTGCGGAGCCGGATGTGCCCGGCGGTGACATCGCCCGGCCCGGCGGCGAGCGGCTCCAGCCAGGCGGTGGCGCCTTCCCGGTGGCAGCGGAGCCAGCCGGTGCGACGGGCCGGCAGTGCCCGGTCGGCGGCGTCCCAGAGGCCGGGCGGCACCGGCCGGTCCAGACACCAGACCACGGCGGTGCGCTCGGGGTCGCCGGACTCCCGGAGGGCTGCCCCCTGTTCGTCCGCCGCCTCCACCTCGGCGCCTGCCTCGGCCGCGTACCGGGCGAGCGGCACGGTCAGCCGGGCGTCCCCGAGAATCCGTACGGTACGGCCGGCGAGCGGTGGAGCGGGCGGGGTCCGCACGGCGTGCCCGGCGGCCTCGAACGCCTCGGTGAGCGCGGCGAGCCGGGCGGACCGGTCCTGCGGGGCGGCCCCGCCGGCCGCGGGTGCCCGGCCGGCGGTGAGGTGGGCCAGCAGGGCCGCCTCGGGCACCCCGCCGGTGTCCACCCGCAGAAACTCCCCGTCGGGTGTCCGGACGGCGAGGCCCCGGCCGGGGACGGTGACAAGGGCGACGCCGGGCGCGAGCCGTGCGGTGGCCACGGGGTTCCTCCTGGAGACAGCGAAAGACAGCGGCAGACGAGAACGACGGACAACGAGGAGAACAGAGAACGACAGAGAACGACGGACAGCGGCAGAGAACGGGCGGACGACGACAGCCGGGCCCGGTCGGGGACGACGGAGCGGGTCGGGGACGACGGGGACGGGCCCGCCCGGAGGGTGTCCGGGCGGGCCCGCCGGAGGTGTTACTTCTCCGCGCCGGCCTCGGCGGCGGTGTCACCGGCCTCGCCGAGGTCGGCGAACGGGTTCTCCACGAGGGCGTTGGAGTGCGTCGCGGAGAGGTGGGCCAGCTGACCCTGCTCGGCGATCGGAGTGAACACCTTGTGCTGCTCCATGAGTTGAGCCTCCATTCGTTAGGGACCGCGCCGCCGGACCGGCGGTGCGTAAGGAACACTAATGAATATGATTTTCATTTTGCAAGTCCCGTTCGACAACTGTCTCGAACGGCAGGGGGTGATCCGGGTAACACACCGGCCAGCCACCCTCCGGATCGAGCCCGACCCGGCCCGCCACACCGAACACACCGGCGAGGAGCCCGGGGGTGACCACCCGCCCGGGCGGGCCGTCGGCGGCCACCCGGCCGTCCCGCAGCGCGACGATCCGGTCCGCGAACCGCGCGGCGTGCCCCAGGTCGTGCAGGACCATCAGGACGGTGAGCCCGCGTTCCTCCCGCAGCCGCACCACCGTCCGCATCACCTCCAGTTGGTGACGCAGGTCCAGATAGGTGGTGGGCTCGTCGAGCAGCAGCACCCGGGTGTCCTGGGCCAGCGCCATCGCCAGCCGCACCCGCTGCCGTTCCCCGCCGGAGAGGGCGTCCACCGGCCGGTCGGCCCAGCCGGCCACCCCCACATCGGCCAGCGCCCGGGCGCACACCGCGTCGTCGCCGTCCCTGAGCATGCCGAGCGGCCCCCGGGCGGCGTACCGTCCCTGGCGCACCAACTGCCGTACGGTCATGCCCGGTACGGCGGGCGCCGACTGATGGAGCAGGGCCACCCGGCGCGCGGCGGCCCGGCGGGAGAGCCGGGCGAGGTCGTCCCCGCCCAGCAGCACCTGGCCGCTCGTGGGTCTCAGCAGCCCGGCGCAGAGCCGCAACAGGGTGCTCTTGCCACAGCCGTTGAGGCCCACCAGGGCGACCAGCTCCCCGGCGCGGACACTCAGCTCCACCCCGTCCAGCACCTGCCGCCCGGGGTAGCCGAACCCCACTCCGGCCACCCGGAGCATCTCCCCGGCCGGTCCCGCTCCCCCGAACTCCCGGGGCAAGCCAGCCTCCTCGGGGCGGCGGTCCCCTTCCGGTGACAGATGTCCCGGCCACCGGTGGCCCGGCCCCGGGTGTCGCGCTCCCGTCACTCCTGGTCTCCTCTCACCCCTGGTCTCTCCTCACTCCTGGTCTCCTCTCCGCCGGGCCACGAGCAGCAGCAGCGCGGCTCCGGCACAGGTCGTCAACGCCCCCACCGGCACACTCAGCCGGTCCACCTCCAGCACCCGCGCCGCCACCCGGGAGAGCGACTGGGCCGCCGCGTCGGCGCCGCCCACCACCACCGCCCCGAGCAGCGCGGCCCCGGGCAGCGCCGCCCGCAGATCCGCGCCGAACAGGGCGAATGCCAGGTGCGGTACGAGCAGCCCCACGAAACCCAGGGCGCCCACCACCGAGACGGCACCGGCGGTCAGCGCCACCGCGCACCCCAGGGCGGCGAGCCGGGCCCGGTCGGTGCGCAGCCCGGCGGCGGACGCCTGCTCGTCGCCGCAGCGCAGCAGGGTCAGCGGGGCCGCCAGCGCCCAGGCGGCCAGGGCCCAGACGGCCGCCCAGGGCCAGAGCAGCCGCCAGTGCGCCCACACCCGGCCCTCGGTGGAACCGACCAGCCACTGCACCACACTGCCGAGCTCGCCGGGCGCGACCAGCAGCACCACGGCGGTGAGCCCGGAGAGCACCGCCGAGACCAGCACCCCGTGCACCGCCAGCCGGGCCGGGTCGCCCTTCTCCCGTCCGGCGACCAGCCAGAGCAGCCCCGCCCCGGCGAGGCCGCCCAGACAGGCGGCGGCGACCACGGCGGCCGGGGAACGCCAGCCGGCCAGGCCGAGACCGGTGGCGGTCACCGCCCCGAGCACGGCACCCGGGGTGACCCCGGTGACCTCCGGACCGGCCAGCGGATTGCGCAGCGCCGCCTGGAGAACGACCCCGGCCAGCCCGAGCGAGCCCCCCGCGACCAGCGCCACCAGGGCGCGTGGCAGCCGGAGTTGCAGCACCACATGACGGGCGATCGGATCGCCGCCGCCGCTCAACACCTCCCAGACGTCCGCCGGGGCGACCGCCCGGCCGGCCAGCAGCCCGGCCCCGGCGGCGGCCAGCAGGGCGAGCCCGAGCAGGGCGTACCGGCGGACGAGCCTCACCCGTACGGCGGTACGGCCGGCCGGCCGGGCACCCTCCCGGGTCAGCGGAGCGGGGCCGGTCATCGGCGGCCTCCCGTGCGCAGCAGGATCACGCCCGCCGGTACGCCGAGCAGTGCGGTCCAGGCGCCGACCGGAGTTTCCACCGGCGCCAGGGCGAGCCGGGCCGGCAGATCGGCACCGGCCACGGCGAGCGCGCCGCAGAGCGCGGACCAGGGCAGCCAGCCGACCGCGTCGGTGTCCGGGCGCAGCCGCCGGGCGAGATGCGGGGCGAGGAAGCCCACCCAGGCGACCGGGCCGCAGACGGCCACCACCGGGGCGATCAGCAGGACCGCGATGGCGAGCGCGGCGAGCCGGGCGCGGCGCACCCGCACCCCGAGCGCCCGGGCGTCGTCGTCCCCGAGCCTGAGCACCCCCAGGACCGGGGCGCAGAGCACCAGCGCGGGCACGGCCGCGAGCAGCCAGGGCCAGAGTCCGGTGAGGTCGTCCCAGGTCCGGGCGGAGAGGCTGCCGAGCAGATAGCGGTAGATGAGCTGGAGGTCCAGCTGGTCGGCGAGGACCATCAGGACCAGCAGGGCGGCCTGGAGGGCGGCGGCTACGGCCGCCCCGGTCAGCAGCACCGCCGAGGGGCTGCGCCCGAACCCGGCGGCAAGCAGGGTGAGCAGCCCGCCGGCCGCCGCACCGGCCAGCGCCGCCAGCGGCTGGACGACGGCGGGCACCGGGAGCGCGAGCACCAGCGGCGCGGCCACCCCCAGCGCCGCCCCACTGGAGACGCCGAGCATCTCCGGGACGGCGAGCGGATTGCGCAGCGCCTCCTGGAGCACCAGCCCGGCCGCGCCCAGACAGCCGCCCGCGACCAGGGCCAGCAGCAGCCTGGGCAGCCGCAGTTCACCGACCACCACCCCGGCCAGGCCGTCGCCGGTGAGAGCCCCGGGCAGGGCGGTGGGCGCCAGCGTGGGCGTACCGGCGCAGAGCGCGGCTCCGGTCACCAGGAGCAGCAGCGCCCCGGCGACGGGCAGCTGCCACCGCGCCCCGCTCGCCCGGCGCCGCCCCACCGACCCGGACGGAGCCGCACCGGCCGGCCCGCCCGGGGCGACAGCGGCCGGGCCGGGTGAAGTCCGGTCGATCGCTGAGGAGTTGACCGTGACCGCTCCCGGGTCGGTTACGGCCGCGGACGAGGCGGCCGCCTCCGGAGTCGTACCGAAGGAGGTCGCGCCCGGGCCTTCCGGGTCCGGGGTATCCGGGTCCGGGGTATCCGGGTCCGGGGCATTCGCGCCCGGGGCATCCGGGTACGCGGCGGACACGCCCGGGCCGTTCGCGTCCGGGGCGCTCGGGTGCGGGGCGGCCGGGTGCGGGGCGGCCGGGTGCGGGACGACCCCGTTCCGGGTTCCGTCGGCGGTCATGCCAGCGCGGCCGTCGCCTCGTCGAGGACGAGGGAGAGGGAGCGGGTGCCGCGCCCCTTGGCCCAGACCTCGGCGTCCACCTCGTGCACCCTGCCCTCCCGGACCGCCGGAATCCGGGACCAGAGCGGGTTCTTGGCCAGTTTGTCGGAGAGCTTGCCGCTCGCCGGTCCGCCGAAGGAGAGCGTCTCCACGAAGAGCACGTCCACGTCCCGGGCGAGGATCTCCTCCAGGCTGTAGGTGCCGTCGACTCCCCGGCTGCTCCACGGATAGTCGGTGAGTCTCGGCAGCAGACCGGCGGTGACGTCGTCGCCGGGGGTGGCGACGCCGAAGTTCTCGTCGCTGCCGAAGACGATCAGTGCGGTCTTGTCGCTGCGCGCCCGTTCGGCGCGGGCGAGCTTGGTGCGGAAGGCCCGCTCGGCCGCCTCACCCTGCCGGGTGCGCCCGGTGAGCGCGGCCAGATCACGGAGATAGCCGACACTGTCCTGCCAACTCCCGGGCTGTACGGGCCAGAAGGCCGTGGCGCCCTGGAGGGCGGGGGCCAGCTTGCCGTGGGTGTCCGCCAGCCCGATCACCAGATCCGGCTTCTGGGCGAGGATCGCCTCGGCCTCGGGGGCGAGGAACCCGCCGGGTATCGCCGGGATCCGGTCCGCCCGCGCCCGGCCGAGAAACTTCGGATGGGCCAGCAGCCGGGAGTTGGTGGCGGCCGGGGTCATGCCGAGTTCGGTCAGCATGTCGTCGCAGAGGGCGACCAGACAGACGATCCGGCGGGGTGGCCGCTCGGTGGCGACAGTGACACCCCGGGCGTCGGTGATCCGGCGGGCGGCGGTGATGGGCCGGACCGAGGTGGTGGTTCTCGGCCCCTCCTGGCCCGAGGCGGCGGTGTCCTCGGTGGCGGTGGCGCCGCAGCCGGTGAGCAGGGTGCCGAGGACGGCGGCGGCCGTCCAGCGGCGGACATGGGCGATCAACTTCCTTGAGGGCATGGCGTTTTCCGTACTCCACAGAAGAGGGGTCACAGCGAGGGGGCACAGCGAAAGGGGCGACGGCACTCCCGCCGGCAAGTCGCCACATGATAATCATTATCAACAATCCACCACTTCCACCAGCCCCCGGAGTCCGCCATGCCCCGCCCACCGCGCCCCCTTCCGGACCACACACCGCACTCCCTCCCGGATCGCTCACGGACCGCCCCCGCGGACCGCGCACCGGCCTCCCCGGCGTACGGCTCACCCGCCCCCGCGCGGCAGCCGTCCCGGACCGGCTCGCGGCGGCTGCCGCCCCGGCTGCTCGTGGCCGACCAGGTGGCGGGGACGGTGCGGGTGCTGGACCTGCCGGACGGCCGGCTCGCCGGTGAGCTGACCGGCCGGCATCTCGCGGAGCACGCCGGGTTCCTGGCACTCCCCGGCGGCCGGTGGGCCTTCGCGGACGATCTGGCGGGCGAGGTGGTGGTGCTCGATCCCTACGGCCCCGATCACGGCCGGCCCCTGGTCGCCGCCACCGCCCCGGTCGCCGTTCCGGCCGAACATCTGGCCGCCGATCCCTCCGGCCGGTTGCTGGCCGTCTCGACCGGGCTCGGCCGCGACGAGGCCGCGTGGAGCGATCTGCTCACCGCCGTCGACCTGGCGGCCCCCGGCGGGCCGCGCGCGGTGCGGGTCCGGACCCGCACCGGCGAGCCGGGGGTGACGGTGCTGGGCCCGCCGGACGACGCCCTGGTGGTGCTCCGTCACCGGGAGCCGGGTGCGCTCGCGGCGTACCGGCACGCCGAGTTGCTGGCCGCCGCGCCCGGCTGCCCGGCCGTCGGGGCCGCGTACGGGCTTCCGCTGCCCGACCCCGACGGGCACGGCGACGCCCAGGACCCGTGCACCGGACGGGTGTTCGCGGCGACGGGCTCCGGGGTGCACCGGGCCCGGCGGGCCGGCGAGGGGCTGGTGGCCGAGGAGCCGCTCGCCTGGGCGGGCCCGGGGCGCGGCTACTATCTGCGGCTCGACCCGGGGCGCCGGGCGCTCTGGTCCTGCGTCCGGGGCGGCCCGGCCGACCCGGGGCGCTGGCCGGAGTGGTCGAACGACGCCTGGTGCCACGCGCTGGACACCGGCCGTACCGAGCGGGTGCCGCTCGGCCCCGGCCTGGTCTTCCGGCTGGCCCTCACCGACCGGCACGCCGCCTTCGCCCGCGTCCACCCGGACGGTGACGAACTGATCCTGCTCACCCCCGGGCCGGCCGGCGTCCGGACGGTGGCCCGCCGGCCACTGCCGCCCATGGCCGGGGCGCCCCGGCCCGGCTCGACCCCCTGGGACGGTGTGCAGCGCCGGGCGATCGCCGGTTCACCGGGGGCCGGATTCACCGCCGTCAGCCGGGGCGGTCACGGCGAGATTCACCTATTCGACGGAACCGAACCGGTCGCCACCCTGACCGTGCCCACCCCGCTCGACGACGGCGGCCACCTCGCCCTGACCGCCCCGGACGACGGGGCGGAGGGTGACCCGGTGGGCCGGTGACCGGGCCGCTGAGGGCACCCGGCAGGCGTACCCGGGCCGTTGACCCGGCCGGCGGTGATCGCACGAGGAGCGCGAGCGGGACCGGGAACGGCACCGGAACGCGCCGGAGCGCGACCGCCCCCGGTTTGTGAATCCATTCACCCACCCCCTTGGCCGGGCGGGCGATCCATGCTGAACTGCGTCCCGACCCAACGGCCCAACGGTGTGCTCGGGGAGGGCAAGTGGCGGAAACCGCCGTGTCTGGTTCCGGAACGACCGAGAGTGACGATCCCCTCCGGGCCGCGGTGTGGCGGCTGCGTTCCCGAGGCTGCTGGACCGACGCGGCGGCGCTGCTGGCGCCGCACGCCACCGAGCCCGCCGTCGCGGTGGAGCGGGCGGCCCTGCTGATCGAGCGCTGTCTCTACACCGAGCGCGGCTGGGCCGAGGCCGAGACGGCGGTACGGCTGGCCGAGGCGGTCGCCCGGAAGGGCGGGGAACGCGGCGCCGCCGCCTGCGAGCGCGGCCATCTCGCCTACGCGGCCACCCTGCTGGGCGTACGGGACCGGGCCGACGAGGCGCGTGCGGCACTGGGCCGGGCGGCCGCGCTGGTCGCCCCGGACTCCCCCGGCCGGCCGCTGCTGGACTTCCGGCGCGGGCTGGTCGCCCAGGACCTGAGCGACTCCCCGCAGGCCGCGCGGGCCGCCTACCGCCGGGCCCATACCGGCGCCGCCGCGCTCGGGGACACCCTGCTGCTCTCCTCCACCTGGCGCCACCTCGCCGGACTGGCCCTGCGGGAAGGCGAGTTGGCCGAGGCCCGGCACGGTTTCGCCGAGTCGCTGCGGATCCGCGAGGAGCTGGGACACCTGGTGGGTACGGCTCCGGCGCTCGCGGCGCTGGCGGACGCCGAACCCGAACCTGAGGCGAGCCGGCTGCGCGCCGAGGCCTGGCGGCTGTTCCGGCTGCTGGGCGGGGTGCCCACCTGGCTGGGCGGCCGGCTGGCCCCCCGTCCGGCGGCCTGAGCGGGACCGGCGGCCGGGGAACGGTCGCCGCGGCGGGGCGGGTGGAACGGGCCCGGGATCGGCTCCGGACAGAGCATGCGTGCCGGAACCCGCCCCGGCCGGGCGGCTCGGATCAGTCCCCGGCGGAGCGGGCGGGCCGCAGCCGGATCAGGGTCTCGTCGGTGCCGATCACCAGGGTCCCGCCCCCGGCGACCGCGACCGCGCGGACCGGCACACCCGGCCGGAAGGACAGTGTCCGCGCCGCGTCCGTGTCCGCCCCGCCCGCGTCCGCCGCCTTCGCGCCCGTGCCCACCGTGTCCGGGTCGGCCGCCTTCGCGCCCGAGTCCACCGTGTCCGGGTCCGTACGGGTGTCCATCGCGCTCCCCGCCCCGGCCCGGCGGAGTTCCACCAGTCCGTCCCCCCAGGCGACGGCGAGCAGTCCGCCGCCGGCGCCCAGGGCGACGACCGGGCAGGGCCGGGACGCCAGCGGGCGCGGGCGCGCCGACCGTCCGGGGACCCAGCCCCGTACCGTGCCGTCGGCCCCGCCGGAGTAGACGACGGAGCGCGCCCCGGACGTGCCGGGCATGGCCGTCAGGGCGGTGACCCGGCCGGAGTGGGCGGCCGTCTGCTCGACCCCGCCGAGGCCGAAGGCGTGCACCGAACCGGTCCGGTCGCCCACCAGCACGGTGGGACCGGCGGTCGCCAGCGCGGTGCCCGGGTGCCGTTCCAGAGTGGCCGCCACCGCCCGGACCAGCCGGTCGGCCGGGCCGCCCGCGCTGTGCAGGCGACCCCGCTCGTCCAGCAGCAGCGGCGTCCCGTCCGGGGCGGCGGCGAGGGCCCGGGGCCGTGTCCCGGTCGCGAGCGCTCCGCCGGGGCCGTCCGCCATCCCGGACCGGTCGGCCGCCAGCAGCAGGTCACGGTGGGCCGCCAGCGCGACGGCACCCCGGGGCTCGGTGGGCGCGGCCCGCCAGGCGGTGCCCACGGCCAGGGCGGCGAGCGCGGCGCGCACCTCCGGGTGGGCGTCCCCGGGCAGGGCGGTCAGCAGTATCAGCGCCCGGTCGGCCGGCGCGCCCTCCCGGACCAGGGCCTGACCCGCCCGCAACCAGGCCCGGCGCAGTCCGCCGTGGCCGGCGGCGCCGGACTCGTACCCGGCGGTCACCCGCAGCGGGTCGGCCGCGCAGACCGCCACCGGATCACCGAGGGCGACGGGCCCGGCCCCTGTCCCACCGGCCGGCCGGTCCGGCCCGGCGCCCGGCGGACCGGACGGCTCCGGCGGCTGGACCAGCTCGACCGGGAGCAGCGGGGCCAGCTCCCGGGCCAGCTCGGCGGCGCCCGGGCAGTCGGGCAGCTCCACCGGGCCGGGACGCCGGTGACCCGCCAGCACGGCGGAGAGCAGTTCGGCGGGCGTCCCGGCCACCACTCCCAGTCGGTTCGCCAGCGCCCACACCGCGACCCGCACGCGCCCTCCCCCTCACATTCCGATTATTCCGATGATCCGTTTTTGCGACGATCCCCGCCGTTTCCGGTGATCCGCTGCTTCCTGTGCACGGCCGCTTTCCGTGCACGGCCGTTCTCTGTGCACGGCCGTTTCCGATGGACGGCTGCTTCCGTTCCCCGGCCCCGTCCGCCACCCCCGGGCCGGCCTCCGGGTCCGCGCCCGGGTCCGGTTCCGCCTCCGGGTCCGGGTCCGGGCGGCTCAGCCCTTGGCGCCGGTGAAGTGCTCCCGCACCAGGGACTCGACCACCGTCAGGTCCCGGGCGATCAGCGCCTCCAGCAGCGCGCCGTGCTCGGCCGCGTCCGCCACCAGATCCGCCCGACGCTCGGCCGGGACGCTGACCAGCGGCCACTGGGAGCGGCGGTGCAGGTCCTCCGCGACGGCCACCAGTTGCTCATTGCCCGCCAGCGCGAGCACGGCCCGGTGGAAGGCACGGTCCGACTCGGCGTAGTGGGCCCGGTCGCCCCGGGCGGCGGCGGTGGCGGTGGCCTCGGCGAGCGGACGCAGCCGTGCCCACTGGCCGGCGGGCACGGTGCGGGCCAGCCGCAGCATCACCGGGACCTCGATCAGCGCCCGGACCTCCACCAGCTCCGCCAGTTCCCTGGAGGTGCGCTCGATCACCCGGAAGCCCCGGTTCGGCACCACCTCGACGGCGCCCTCCAGGGCCAGCTGCTGCATCGCCTCACGCACCGGGGTGGCCGACACCCCGAGGCGCAGCCCGAGCGCGGGCGCCGAGTACACCTCACCGGGCACCAGCTCGCCGTCGACGAGCGCGCTGCGCAGCGCGGTGAGAACCTGGCCCCGTACCGAGTGGCGTACCACCGGGGACGCGGCGGCGTCCGGCGGGCCGGGTTGCGCCGGCAGCGCGCCGTGCCTGCTCGCCTGCTCCACTCGGGTCCTCCTGCCGCCGGGTCTGCGGACCCGGCTCGCGGCGCACGGGTCCCGCGTGCACCATAAGCAAACAGAGGCCGAACAGTCCCGTCGAAACGATCCGGTAAGGTAAGGCTTACCTGCTAACGATCGCGATTCGGTGGTCCTGCATGTCCCCCACACTGCTTTCCGCTCTGCCCTCGCCCGTCGCGGACGCCTATGCCCGGCTGGCGGAGGTCTTCCCCGGGCTGCGCGTCGGCGAGCTGGCGGAGGACGAACGGGCGCCGCGCGGCGGCGCCTGGGTGGGCGCGGACGAGCTCGCGGCCGGCGGCGCGGAGCTGGACGCCTTTCTGGCTTGGGACGACGCCCAGGTGCTGCGGGACTACGGCGAGCGGGGCCGGCCCGATGTGATCGCCTCCTTCGGTCTGCACCGGTACGCCTGGACCGCCTGTCTGCTGGTGACCATTCCGTGGTTCCTGCGCCGCCGGGTGCCCCGGGTGCCCGCCGCCGATGTCTCCTTCGAGCGGGTGCGCGGCCGGATGGCCGTCCGGGTGCGGCAGTTCGCCTGCCTGCCCGGTGACCCGGCCGCCGCGCTGCCCGGCGCCCGGGTGGTGCCGGACGAGGAGGCGCTCCGGGCCGAGGTGCGGGCCGCCGTCGCCGAACACCTGGACCCGGTGCTGGGCGGCTTCGGCCCCCGGATGCGGCGCGGCAAGCGGGCGCTGTGGGGCATGGTGACGGACGAGATCGTCGAGAGCCTCTGGTACGTCTCCCACCTGCTGGGCGAGGAGTCCCGCGCCCGGACCGAGCTGGAGCTGCTGCTGCCGGGTGCCACCAAGCCGTACGTCGGCACGGCCGCCTTCCGGGAGCTGACCGGACCGGACGGGACGCCGCTGCCGACCCGCGACCGGGCGAGCTGCTGCCTCTTCTACACCGTGCGCCCGGACGACACCTGTGTGACCTGCCCGCGCACCTGTGACGCCGAGCGCGTCCGCCGACTGAGCGCCTCCGCCTGACCGGTCGGCGCGACGCCTCGCGCCACCTCGTGCCGACAGGGCCGTCCGGGGGATTCACGCCACCCGGACGAGTGGTTTCATGCGCCACCTGACTCGAACGTAACTCCATCTCACCAAGCGTCAGTTCGAGGGAATCGTACCTATTCGTATGCCGTCCGTCCCCGACCGCGTTCTCTTGCGCGAAAAGCCGGTGGGCTCTCCGCCTCCTCGGTCACTATGACGCCGGGCGAGTGAGCCGAAGGGGGCGCTCCGGTGCCGGCTTCCGGCGCCGACGGAGGCGGATCGAGCCCAGGTTGACCGAAGGGCCCCACCGCGACGCGAGGAACACCGCATGAGAATGACCGACATGGCGCTGGACTGGCTGCTTCCCGGCGGCGTGATGCTCGTGGGGGCCCTGGCGGCGGTCGCGGTGCTCACCCGGGGCAGGCGCGCCGCCGGAAAGACGGCCGCCGCCGACGACTCCTGGGAGCGCAGCGAGGAGCGGCGCCGGCGCAAGGAGGCCGTCTACGGCACCGCCTCCTATCTGCTGCTCTTCTGCTGCGCCGCAGTGGCCGCCGCGCTCTCCTTCCACGGTCTGGTCGGCTTCGGCCGGCAGAACCTCAATCTCAGCGGCGGCTGGGAGTATCTGGTGCCGTTCGGGCTGGACGGCGCGGCGATGTTCTGCTCGGTGCTCGCGGTGCGCGAGGCCAGCCACGGCGACGCGGCCCTCGGCTCCCGGCTCCTGGTGTGGCTGTTCGCCGGGGCGGCCGCCTGGTTCAACTGGGTGCACGCTCCCCGGGGCCTGGACCACGCGGGTGCCCCGCAGTTCTTCGCGGGCATGTCGCTGTCGGCGGCGGTGCTGTTCGACCGGGCGCTCAAGCAGACCCGGCGGGCCGCCCTCCGGGAGCAGGGCCTGGTGCCCCGGCCGCTTCCTCAGATCCGGGTGGTCCGCTGGCTGCGGGCGCCCCGGGAGACCTTCGGCGCCTGGTCGCTGATGCTGCTGGAGGGCGTCCGCACGCTGGACGAGGCGGTGGACGAGGTGCGGGAGGACCGGCGCCAGAAGGAGCTGGAGCGACAGCGCCGCCGCGAGCAGCAGAAGCTGGAGCGGGCCCGGATCAAGGCGCTGAACCGGCAGCACCGCGCCCGGTTCGGCCGGGGCGGCCGGCAGATCGGCATGGTGCCCCCGGTGACCGGGCCTCAGGTGGAGGTGGAGGTCGGCCACGTCGGCTCCGGTTCCGCCCCGGCCGCCGTGGGGCCCGCCGTCGCGGAGCCCGCCATAACCGGGCCAGGACAGCTGCCGCTTCGATCCCGGCCCTCCCTGCAAGCCGTGACCGGCACTGAGCACCCCCGGACCGCCGCCCCGGGCACCGACCCCCGTCCCCGGTCGGCCGCCCCGGGGGCCGACCACCGGTCCCGGTCGGCCGCCCCGGGCGGCGGGCAGGCCCGGGCGGAGACCCGTACGGTCGATCTCACCGCCGAGGACGACACCCAGAGTCTCCCCCGGCTCGACTCCCTGGAGCGCAAACTCGCCGATCTGGAGCAGCAGTTCGGCTGAGCCGACCGGTCCTCGCGCCACGGCGCCGCCGGGCCGGACAGCAGGAGCGACCGCCCACCCCGGACGGCGGGTAGCGCCCGGCGCGGACGGCCGGAAGCGGCGGCCGTCCGCGCCACCTGCTCCCGCCGCTCCCCCTATCGCCCGTGCCCCGGTCTCCGC
The DNA here is from genome assembly GCF_024756275.1 of Streptomyces pyxinae. Classification (GTDB taxonomy): domain Bacteria; phylum Actinomycetota; class Actinomycetes; order Streptomycetales; family Streptomycetaceae; genus Streptomyces; species Streptomyces pyxinae. Next base: position 186,209 of record NZ_JANUGQ010000004.1, read on the forward strand.
CCGACCGGGGCACGGGCTCGTCCGCCGGCCGCCGGAGCCGTACCGACGCACCCGCTCGCCGTCAGCCGGCCGGCTCCAGCCGTACCGCGTCCGGGCACGGCCCTTCCTCCGGCTTCGACCCTTCCGCCACCGCCGGCAGCGGCTCGCCCGTGAACCCGGTGATCGCGGACTCGTCGCTGTACAGCACATTGCCGGAGGAGCACTGGCGCGGGCGGTCGGGAAGCCGCCAGACGGAGAGCGCGGCATGGGTGCCGGTGTGGTCGAAGGTGGCGCCGGAGACGGTGTTCCGGTTGCTGAAGTCCGTGACACGCACCGGGTCGCCGCTGACCCGGGCGAAGGTGGTGGTGCCGGTCACCCGGTTGTCGTTGCTCTCCAGCGCCAGATAGACGCCGTGCATACAGCCGCCGCACTCGCCGTTGACCAGATCGAGGAAGGCGTTGTTCTGGATCAGCGTGTGATCCGCGTAGTTGAGGTGGACGGCGCCGAACCCGCTGGCGGGGCCGCCGATCTCCTTGAAGACATTGCCCCGGATGGTGGCCCCGGTGATCCGCTTGCCCGGCCCGGTGCCGGTGCCGCGCAGCATGATGCCGCCAATGGTGTAGCGCAGCACGGTGAAGCCGGTGAAGGAGAGCCGGGTCTCGGTGGGCATGACCTTCAGCCAGTACTCTGCCGTCCGCCCGCCGTCGAACACCGGCCGCCCGGTGCCGGGTTCGGCCGCGAAGTCGATGCTCCGCGCCCCGGTGGGGTGCAGCTGCTGCTGCGGCAGCCGGTAGGTGCCGCCCCGGAAGAGCACGGTCACGGCGCCGGTCGCGCCGCGCTTCGCGACGACCCGCTCCACCCCGGCGATGTCGGCCACCGGGGCACTCTTGGTCCCGTCGCCCTCGTTCCGGCCGTCGGGGCTCACATGGACGGTCGCGTCCACGGCCGGGGCGGCGGCGCCCCGGCCGCTCCCGGCCGCCGTCCGTACCGGCGCACTCGCCGCCGGGGCCACCAGCCCGCCCACGAGCAGACCGGCCACCATCGCCACCAACCCGGTTCTCCGCATACCTCGTTCGCCTCCCGAGACTCCGCTTCGCCGGACGGGCACACGTGTCGCGCCCGCCCGCCGAAGATCTTCTGTACATCGACTCTCGGTCATCGGAGGCGCCGGTTCAATCCCTTTCGCGGCCGGATGATCATCCGTTGGCGCCACCGGGCCCCGGTCCCTCCCCCGAGGTTCCGGCCAGCGCGGCGAGCAGCCAGTCGTGGGCCGCGCCCGGCGTCGGCTCGGCCGGGCCGGAGTCCGGGGCGGTCAGCTCGGCCACCAGGTCCCAGTAGCGGTCGATCCGGGGGTCGGCGGCCAGTCGCCGGCCGAGCAGCCGGCGGAAGGCGGGTATGTCCCGGACACCGCCCGCCCGGGCGTAGGCGGAGACGAAGCCGTCGAGCGCCTCGCCCGCCACCGGCGGCCGCCCGGCGCGCAGTTCGGGGGCGGCGAGGTCGTACGCCTCACGCAGCCCGGCGTAGAGCACGGCCGGCCGGACCCCCGCGTCCGGCCGGTGGGCGGCGGGCTGATGGGGAGCGGCACCGGCCCGGCAGTCGCCGGAGACCAGGGCGTGCAGCCGGGCGAAGGCCAGGACCCGGGACGGGTTCGGTTCCGCGGGCGGCTCGGGTACCGCCGCGTCCACCACGGCCGCGAGCAGCGGGGCCGGCAGCCGCGCCGGGCCCAGCCAGCGCCGCCAGAAGCGGGCCAGTGCCGTGGTGTCCGGCGGCATGGCGACGGCTCCGATCAGCCGCAGCCGGTCGGCGCGCTCCTCCGGCCCGCAGCCCTGGAGCGACCGGAGCGCCGCCTCCCGCCAGCGCAGGGCGGCCAGCCGGGTGCCGAGGTCGCTCAGCCGCTCCGCGACCAGGTCCTCCAGGTCGTCCTCGCGGTCGAGCACCCGCTCCACGTCCGGCACCGGCAGGTCCAGGCTCCGCAGCGAGCGGATCAACCGCAGCCGGTCCAGCGCCCCGGGACCGTATCTGCGGTGGCCGCCCGAACTGCGGCCCGCCGCGGGAAGCAGCCCCCGGTCCGAGTAGAAGCGGACCGTCTTGACGGTGACGCCCGCCCGCGCGGCCAGTTCCCCGATGCTCCAGAAGCCGTCGGCGCTCACCACTTGAACCTCCCTCAGGGGGAGTTCCTACCGTAACGGCGGACGTGACCGGCCGGAGGGGCCGGGGTGGCGACCGCCGCCGTGGCGGCCGTGCGTCCGGGAGGAGTCCGGGGATGACAAGAGACACGACGAGCAAGACGAGCAAGACGAACGCGGCGGACACGGCCGACACGCCGGACACACCGGTCGCGACGGGCACCACAGGGACGACGGGGACGGCAGGGGCAACAGGGACCGGGACAGCAGGGGCAGCAGGGACAGCAGGGACAGCAGGGACAGCGAGAACGGTGGACACAGCGGACGGGACCGGGGCGACGGACACGGCCGGCACGGCGGTGCCGACGGCCCGGCCGACGACGGCGTTCGTCCTGGTGGCGGGGGCGCATACCGGGAGCTGGGTGTGGGACGAGGTGGCCGGGGCGCTGCGGCGGGCGGGCGCGGAGGCGTACCCCGCCCCGCTCACCGGTCTGGAGGACGGCCGCCCGGCCGCCGTCCCGCCCGGCGTGGATCTGGAGACGCACATCGCGGAGCTGACCGGCCTGATCGACCGGACCGGAGCGGCGGAGCTGGTGCTCGTCGGCCATGGCTACGGCCTCCTGCCGGTGCTGGGCGCGGCCGGCCGGCGGCCGGGCCGGGTCGCCCGGATCGTTCATCTGGACACCGGGGTGGCGGAAGACGGTGATACGGCGCTGACGCTGCTGCCCGCCCTGGCGGAGCCGGCCGGCCGGGGGCCCTGGGTGGCGCCACCGGCTCGCGGTGACTGGCACCGGCTGGGCAGCACCGCCGGGCTCTCCCCGGCCGGCCTGGACCGGCTGGCCGGGCGCGCCGTGGCACAGCCGGCGGCCACGCTGACCGCCCCGCTCCGGCTGCCGGAGGCGGTCGCGGCGGTGCCGCGGAGCGGGGTGCTCTGCACGGGCAACGGCTCCACCCTCGCCCGGGTCGAGGAGCTGGTGGCCCTGGGCGACCCCCGGCTGCGGTCGCTCGCCGGCCCCCGGACCGGCTTCTTCGAACTGGACACCGGCCACTGGCCGATGCTCTCCGCGCCCGGCGAGCTGGCCCGGGTGCTGCTGGCGGCGGCGGCCGGCGAGGGCCGGCGGATCTCCCCGTCGGCGGCCGGAATCCCCGCTCGGCTGCGGCCGTTCCCGCTGAGTCCCGTGGAGCGGCCCCGGGACCGGATCGGGCGGGTGGACCTCTATGCCCCGGACGCCGACGGGCCCCGGCCGGCGGTGGTGTTCGTGCACGGCGGACCGGTGCCGGCCCGGGTGCGGCCGACACCACGGGACTGGCCGCTCTTCACCGGCTATGCCCGGTACGCGGCCGAGCGCGGGGTGGTGGGTGTGACGGTGGACCACCGGCTGCACGGGACCGGGGAGTACGAGCGGGCCGCCGGCGATGTGGCCGAGGCGGTGGAGGTGATCCGGGCGGACCACCGGGTGGACGGGGACCGGGTGGCGCTCTGGTTCTTCTCCGCCGGCGGGCTGCTGGCCGCGGACTGGCTGGCCGCCCCGCCGCCGTGGCTGCGCTGTCTGGCGGCGAGCTATCCGGTGCTGGCGCCGCTGCCCGGCTGGGGCGCGACCGGTGACCGGTTCCGCCCGGCGGCGGCGGTACGCGGGGCGGGGCGGCTGCCCCTGGTGCTGACCCGGGTGGGCCGGGAGAGTCCGGAGATCGCGGCGACGGTCACGGAGTTCCTGGCGGTGGCCGAGGAGTGCGGGGCGCGGGTGGAGGTGGTGGACGTACCGCACGGGCGCCACGCCTTCGAGACGCTGGACGTACCGGATCACGCCGCTGAGGTCCTGGGGGCGCTGGACCGGGCGATGGGGCTGGTGGTCGGCCTACTCCGCCCGGCGCGGGCGGCCGCCCCCGGGCCCGGCGGACGCCCGGACCGGGCCTCCCGAGGTCGGCCCCGCTGAGCACGGCCCGAGCGAGGAGCCGGCCGGCCACCTCGCCGGGGCCGCGCATGACCGGGACCGCTCAATGACCGCTCATCGTCGCTCGTGGTCGGAGAGACACCCCCTAGGAGCAGGTGTCTCCCGCGTCGCTCGTGCCGGTGCGGCCGGCGGCCGAGCCGTTGGAACCGGCCGGGCCGCCGTCGCCTCCCGGAGACAGCTCGAACCACACCACCTTGCCCACGCCGTGGCCGCGCACCCCCCAGGCGTCGGCGAGGCCGTCCACCAGCACCAGGCCGCGGCCGTGGGTGCCGTCGTCGACCGAGGGGCGGTGCGGGGTCGGCGGCGCGGCGAGGAAGTCCCGTACCTCCACGCGTAAACCGGCCGGGCCGAGGGTCGCCGTGACGACCGCGCCGCGCTCGGTGTGGATCAGCGCGTTGGTCACCAGCTCGCTGGTGAGCAGCTCCGCGACGTCGGCCGACCCGGGGCCGCCCCAGTGGCGCAGCAGTTCCCGCAGATCCTGGCGGATCTCCCGGACGGCCTTGAGATCGGCGGGGCCCACCTGGCGGTGCCAGCGCGCGAGTGGCCCCTGCTCCGGTCCGTCCGCCCCCTGCCCGGTCGCGCGCGGTCCGCGCTCGCCCGGGGCCGGCCCGGCCGCCCCTGCCTGACGCCCACTCATAACCCCCACCCGCACGTCATCGGCCCTTTCCGCTCGAACATGCTCACGGGATGCATGCCCGGGCCCACCGTGTGTCACGCATCGGTCACGGCGGAGCACGGGGGGCGCATGGGCGTAAGCCGCGCGAACCGGTCGCGCCGTGCGCGGGGTCCCGGGCCGGGCCCCCGCGCCGGATGTGCGGGGTGCCGGGCGGCCCTGACCCCGCGCCGGGGGTTCGGGGACGATTCAGGGGCGGGGACGGCTCGGGTGCGGGGACGGCTCAGGGGCGGGGGACGTTCCGCAGGTTGGAGCGGGCCATCTGGAGCATCTTGCCGACGCCGCCGTCCAGGACGACCTTGCTGGCCGAGAGGGCGAAGCCGGTGACCATGTCGGCCTTGATCTTCGGCGGGATGGAGAGCGCGTTGGGATCGGTGACCACGTCGACCAGCGCGGGACCCTTGTGCCGGAAGGCGTCCTTGAGGGCGCCCGCCAGTTCCTTGGGCTTCTCCACCCGCACTCCGTAGGCGCCGGCCGCGCGGGCGATGGCGGCGAAGTCCGGGTTGTGGTTGGCGGTGCCGTGCGCGGGCAGTCCGGCCACCATCATCTCCAACTCCACCATGCCCAGCGAGGAGTTGTTGAACAGCACGATCTTCACCGGCAGATCCTGCTGGACGAGGGTGAGGAAGTCGCCCATCAGCATGGTGAATCCGCCGTCGCCGGACATCGAGACGACCTGCCGCTTGCGGTCGGTGAGCTGGGCGCCGATCGCCTGCGGCAGCGCGTTGGCCATCGAGCCGTGGCTGAACGAACCGATGATCCGGCGCTTGCCGTTGGGGGTGATGTACCGGGCCGACCAGACGTTGCACATACCGGTGTCCACGGTGAACACGGCGTCGTCGTCGGCCATCTCGTCCAGCACCGAGGCGACGTACTCGGGGTGGATCGGGGTGTGCTTCTCCACCTTGCGGGTGTACGCCTTGACGACCCCTTCGAGCGCGTCGGCGTGCTTCTTCAGCATCTTGTCGAGGAAGGCGCGGCTCTTCTTCTCCCGGACCCGCGGGGTGACACAGCGCAGGGTCTCGCGCGCGTCGCCCCAGATCGCCAGGTCCAGCTTGGAGCGCCGGCCGAGGTGCTCGGGCCGCACATCCACCTGGACGATCTTGACGTCGTCGGGGAGGAAGGCGTTGTACGGGAAGTCGGTGCCGAGCAGGATCAGCAGATCGCACTCGTGGGTGGCCTCGTAGGCGGCGCCGTAGCCGAGCAGCCCGCTCATCCCCACGTCGTACGGATTGTCGTACTGGATCCACTCCTTGCCGCGCAGCGCGTGGCCGACCGGGGCCTTGACCCGCTCGGCGAACTCCATCACCTCCGCGTGCGCGCCCGCCGTGCCGCTGCCGCAGAACAGGGTGACCTTGCGGGCGTCGTCGATCATCCGCACCAGCGCGTCGATCTCGTCGTCGCCGGGGCGGACCGTCGGCCGGGAGGTGACCAGGGCGTGTTCGGTGGCCTTCTCCGGAGCGGGCTTGGCGGCGATGTCCCCGGGGAGGGTGACCACCGAGACGCCCCGTCGGCCGACCGCGTGCTGGATGGCGGTCTGGAGCAGCCGGGGCATCTGCTCCGGGCTGGAGATCATCTCGTTGTAGTGGCTGCACTCCTGGAAGAGCCGGTCGGGGTGGGTCTCCTGGAAGTAGCCCGAGCCGATCTCGCTGGTGGGGATGTGCGAGGCGAGGGCCAGCACCGGCGCCATCGAGCGGTGGGCGTCGTAGAGGCCGTTGATCAGATGGAGGTTGCCGGGCCCGCAGGAGCCGGCACACGCGGCCAGCTTCCCGGTGATCTGCGCCTCGGCGCCCGCCGCGAACGCGGCGGCCTCCTCGTGCCGGACGTGCACCCAGTCGATGCCGGCGGTGCGGCGGACCGCGTCCACCACCGGGTTGAGGCTGTCTCCCACGACCCCGTACAGCCGCTGCACACCGGCCCGGCCGAGGATCTCGACGAATTGTTCCGCGACGTTCTGCTTTGCCATGATTCCTATCAAGTCATGTCGGGCGTCGTTACGCCTCCCGGATGGCCACCCCCGTACGATCATCGGCGTACCCCGTCATCCCGGCCCGCATGTCCGGCACCCGTCCGGCGCCCTCCGGAACCCGGGCTTGGCGGAGCGGCGGGTGATACGGGGATGATGGCCGGCGTCGGGTGCGCGCCGTGGCCCGTTTCCACCGCGGCGCCCGGGAGCGACGGCGTCCGGCGGGGGTCCGGGGCGGAGGGGTGAGGGCACGATGCTGACCGCGATTGGTCTCGACGAACACCAGGAGTCCGCCTACCGGGCCCTGGTCGCGCTCGGCGCGGCCGAGGTGGCGGACCTGGCGCACCGGCTGGCGCTGCCGGAACCGGACACCGAACGGGCGCTGCGGCGACTGGAGTCCCAGGGGCTGGCCGCCCAGTCGTCGGCGCGGACCGGGCGCTGGGTGGCCGCGCCGCCCGGGGTGGCGCTGGGCGCGCTGCTGACCCAGCAGCGGCACGAGCTCGAACGGGCGGAGCTGGCGGCGGCGCTGCTGGCCCAGGAGTACCGGGCCGAGGCGGTGGAGCCCGCGGTGCACGACCTGGTGGAGGTGGTGACCGGGCGCAGCGCGGTGGCGCACCGGTTCCGCCAGCTCCAGCTGGGCGCGGCGCGGGAGGTGTGCGCGCTGGTCACCGGGGAGCCGCTGGCGGTGAGCGCCGCCGAGAACGAGGCGGAGGAGCGGGCGGCGGCCCGGGGGGTGGCGTACCGGGTGGTGGTCGAGCGGGAGGTGCTGGCGCTGCCCGGCGGGGTGCGGGAGCTGTCGGTGGCGCTGGGGCGCGGGGAGCGGGTGCGGGCGACCGAGCGGGTGCCGACCAAGCTGGTGGTGGCCGACCGGTCGCTGGCCATGGTCCCGCTCACCGGGCGGGGCGCCGAGCCGGCCGCCGTGATGGTGCACGGGAGCGGGCTGCTGGAGTCGCTGACCGGGCTCTTCGAGGCGGTCTGGCGGGAGGCGCTGCCGCTGCGGCTGGGCACCGGCGGCCGGGTGCTGGAGGGCCCGGCGCCCGGCCCGGACGGCACGGACCTGGAGATCCTCTCCCTGCTGCTGGCCGGGATGACGGACGCCAGTGTGGCCAAGCAGCTGGAGCTGGGGCTGCGCACGGTGCAGCGCCGGGTGCGGGGGCTGATGGAGCTGGCGGGGGTGACCACCCGGTTGCAACTCGGCTGGCACGCGTACGAACGCGGCTGGGTCGCCCGGTAGACCGTACCGGCGGTGGGCCGGTGTGCCGTACGTACGGCCTCCGATAGGTACGGCCTCCGGTAGGTACGCCCCCGTACGGCGGACCGGCCGGGCGGCCGTGCCGGGGGCCGTACCCGGCACCGGACACGGGCCGCGCGGCCGGCCGGTCCGTGCCCGGGCCACCGGGCCGCCGGGGCTCAGGGCTTGACGGCGACGGCGGCGTAGCAGGCGGCCTCGGCGGCGGTGACGCTCCCGAACGGCTCGTCCGGGTCGGGACGCCACTCATGGGTCGGCACCAGTCCCGGCTCCTGGATCTCGAAGCCGGTGAAGAAACGGGCGATCTCGGTACGGCTCCGGGCCTGGAGCGGGGTGCCGACGGCGACATAGGTGTCGGTGACCCGGGCCATCGCCGCCGGGTCGAAGTCCGGGGTGGCATGGCTGATGGTCAGCGCGCTGCCCGGGACCAGCCGCTCCATGAGCCGCTCGACGATCCCGTGGGCGTCCTGGTCGTCGGTGACGAAGTGCAGCAGGGCGTTGAGGCTGAGCACGACGGGCCGGTCCAGGTCGAGCGTCTGGTCGAGCACCGGGTGCCCGAGCAGCGTGCCGGGGTCGGTGACATCGGCCTGGACGTAGGCGGTACGGCCTTCGGGGTGGCTGTGCAGCAGGGCGCGGGCGTGCGCCAGCACGATGGGGTCGTTGTCGGTGTAGACGACCCGGGAGCGCCGGTTCACCGCCTGGGCGATCTCATGGAGGTTGGGCGACGTGGGGATGCCGGTGCCGATGTCCAGGAACTGGTCGTGGCCCCGCTCGGCGAGGAACCGGGTGGAGCGGTGCATGAAGCGGCGGTTGATGCGGGCGGCGGCCAGCGCCGAGGGGAAGGCCGCCAGGGCCCGGCCGGCGGCCTCCCGGTCGGCCGGGAAGTTGGTCACGCCGCCCAGGTAATAGTCGTACATCCGGGCCGAATGCGCCTTGTCGAGCTCCAGGTCCACGGCGTCGCCGCCCATTCTCCGCCCCCCGCGTGGTCAGGTGTCAGGTGGTCCCGCGCCAGGGGTGGCGCGAGGCAGCGCCACCCCTGGCGCCACCCGATGACTGCCCCGGGCCGTCCCGGGGCAACCGCCGCCACCGGAGGGACTCTCCGTTAACGCCGAAGTCGAGCCACCGCCCCCGGAGTCCCCGGCAGCGGCCGGGCCGGGGCGGCGACACCGCGAAGGGGCCCGGCGTGGGGCCGGGACCGGAGCGAGAGCCGTCGACCATGACCCCGGAGTGAACCGCCTGTCACGTCCCGCGAGAAAAGCGGAACCGGGGACGCGCGGAAGCAACGGTTCCGTCGCCTCGTGACCGGCCGTGGGACGGCTCAATTCCCGCGCCACCGGCCCCCGGTGGCGGGTGCCAGGTACCGGGTGGCACGGTGCGCGGCCGGCCGGGCACCACCGCTCGCGGCGCCGTCCCGGCCGTGGCCCGGTCCGGGCCCGTACGCGGCGGAAGCGCGTACGGGCTCGGGACCACCGCACGCCCGGGACCACCGCACGCGTGGGGCCCGGCCGGGCGGCCGGCGGACGCGAGCGGATCAGCGGGTCCGGATCAGCGGGTCCGGCCGCCCCGCTTGATGGCCGTCGCCTCACGGCTCGCGGCGACCGTGCGCTTCCAGTCCTTCAGGATCTCGGTCCGGAGCCGGGCGTCGGTCTTGGCGACGATCCGCTGGTTCTCGCGCTGCAGCTTCCGATAGCTGTCCAGCCGGCGCTCGGGCAGCTCGCCCGCGTCGATGGCGGCGAGCACCGCGCACCCCGGCTCGGTGCGGTGCGCGCAGTCGTGGAACCGGCACTCCCCGGCCAGCTCCTCGATCTCGGCGAACGTCCGGCCGACCCCGTGCCCGGCGTCCCACAGCCCGACACCGCGCAGCCCCGGGGTGTCGATCAGCACCCCGCCGCCCGGGAGCACCAGGAGGTTGCGGGTGGTCGTGGTGTGCCGGCCCTTGCCGTCGACCTCCCGGATCGCGCCGACGGCCATCGTGTCGGTGCCGAGCAGGGCGTTGGCCAGGGTGGACTTACCCGCGCCGGAGACGCCGAGCAGCACACTGGTCCCGCCCGCCACGATCTCCGCGAGCGCGCCCATACCCTCACCGGTGGCGGAGCTGACGGCCAGCACCCGCACCCCCGGCGCGCCGGCCTCGACGTCCTGGACGAGATGGCCGAGGACCACCGGGTCGGGCACCAGGTCGGCCTTGGTGAGCACCACCAGCGGCTGCGCCCCGGACTCCCAGGCCAGGGCGAGGAACCGCTCGATCCGGCCGAGGTCGAGTTCGCCGGTGAGCGCGACCGCCACCACGGCGTGGTCGACGTTGGCGGCGAGGATCTGGCCCTCGGACCGCTGGGACGACGTGGAGCGCACAAAGGCGGTACGCCGCCGCAGGCAGGCCCGTACGTACCGGGGCGTGCCCCCGGTGTCCACGGCGGCCCAGTCACCGGTGCAGACGACCCGCAGCGGGTCGTGCGGGGTGACGAAGGCGGTGTCGGCGCGGACGACTCCCTCGGCGGTGACGACATCGCACTGGCCGCGGTCGACGCGCACCACCCGCCCCGGCACATATCCGTCGGCGGCGTACGGAGCGAACTCCGCCTCCCAGGCGCTGTCCCAGCCGTACCGGGCGAGCGGATGCCCGGCGCCGGACGCGGCGGAGACAGAAGCGGCGGACGCGGAGAAGGAAACGGAGGAAGAGGAGGAAGACAAGGAGGAGCGAGACGGGGTGGAGAAGACCTCGTTCAAGGGGGAACCCTTCGAAGGGTGGCCCCGGCACGGCACGCCGCACGCGCGGCGGAAGAAGGGTCAGCCGGAGACCACAGGGATGGAAACGATGAACTCCTGCGTGCGGGCAGCGCCCGCCTCCGTGACAGTCATCAATGTCCTCACCCCCTGCTTCTTCTCAACCTCATGACGGATCGACACCGCTCACTCGCGCATCACTCACGCGTCCCTCGCGAACGGACGAGCAGAACCATAGCCCCGTCCGGGGGACGGCACCACCGAATTGGACGTCACCTCGCGAGAGCGGGAACGGCGGCCGGCATCTGACCACCCGGCCAGTCCAGCGCCGGACTCGGCCGGGCTCTGGTCACTCTGGCGTCGGAGTGGCGGTCAGCCTGCTCGCCGGAGTCACGATCACCTCGTTCTACGACCGCCGGCGCCCCACAGGACCGCCGGTACCAGTGCCACCAGGGCGCCGCCGAACCAGGGCAGCCAGTGGAGACCGCCGCCGTCGGCGATCCGTCCTCCGGTCAGCGCCCCCAGCGAGATGGACGCGTTGAAGACGGAGATGAACAGCGCCGAGGCCACGTCACCGGCGGCCGGGGCGACCCGCAGCACCCACGCCTGGGCGCTGAGCGACACGCCTCCGTACGCCGTTCCCCAGCCGATGAGCAGGATCCAGGCGGCGACCGGTGCCGCGCCGAACGGCGGGATCAGTACCACCGATCCGGCGAGCAGGACCGATACCGCGACGAGCGTGGGCCCGGGGGCGCGGTGGGCGCGCGTTCCCGCCAGGAAGTTCCCGGCCACCCCGGCGGCTCCGTAGCCGAGGAGCAGACCGCTGAGCAGTTCCGGAGAGGTCCCGGCGACCGATTCCAGCAAGGGACGCAGATAGGTGTAGACGCTGAAGTGACCGGTCACCAGCAGTGCGGTGACGAGCAGTCCGGTGCGCAGCCGCGCGTTACGGAGGAGGTCCGGCAGCTCCGCGAGCCGCACCGCCCGGCGGGACGGCAGCGGCGGCAGCAGCACCGCCAGGGCCACGAGGACCAGGAAGCACCCCAGGCCCATCAGCGCGAACGGGATCCGCCAGTTCCCCAGCCCCCCGACGAACGTGCCGAGGGGCACCCCGACGACGAACCCGACGGCGATTCCACCGAAGATCACCGAGGTGGCGGCCGGGGCGGCTCGCTCCGGCACCAGGCGGCCCGCGATGCCCACGGCTATCGGCCAGATTCCGCCGATGGCCAGCCCGATCAGCACCCGGGCGCCCAGCAGCACGGCGAAGTGGGGCGCGAACGCGGTGGCCAGATTGGCCGCCGTCAGCAGAACCATCAGCAGACACAGGACCGGTCTCCGGTCGTGGCGGCCGACGGCGAGGGCCAGCGGCGGCGCGGACAGCGCGGCCACGACCCCCGGCAGCGTCATCGCCAGTCCGGCGGTGCCCGGGGAGACCTGGAGCGCCGCGCTCATCGGGGTCAGCAGGCCGACGGGCAGCATCTCGGTGGTGACCAGGGAGAACACGGCGAAGGCCACGGCGGCCACCGTGAGCCGCCCGCGCAGCGGGGAGAGGGCCGGCCCGGCGGTGCCGGCCGGGGACGGTTCCGGCACCGCCACGGACGGGGCGGACGAGCGGGGAGCCGAGGGGTCGGACATGGCAGCGGATTTCCGTTCGCCTGGCGTGGGAAAAGCGGCGGGTGCGGACCCGAACGCCACTCCGGAAATACAGCACGGAGGCGGTCCGCATGCGCTTGCGGAAAAAGCGGTACAGGACGGGGCATGACAATGAATTTTCTCGACAGAGGCCGCGACCGGATTCGAACCGATGTAGACCGCTTTGCAGGCGGTTCCCTGACCACTCGGGCACACGGCCACCACCCTGGCGTCATTCGAACGGAGCGCCGTATGTGGTGATGAGGAGAACTTATCCGCCACCGGCTCGCCGGGTCAATGCCGGGAAAGCAGATATTTTCCACTCCCGGGAAATGCGACGGCGACAGGGGCAGCTGAGGGAAAACCCACTCACACGTCATGGCGCCGTCTCCTTTCCTGTTTTCCGGCCAGGAATTCCCCGTCCGGGACCGATTCCCGTCCGGGACCGCTCACCGTGCCGGCCGGGCGCCGTGGCGGCGGCCCGGCGGCACCGTGGCCCTCCCGGTCAGCGACGGGGGCTGCGCCCGGCGGTGGTGGCCACGCGGAGCGCCGCCTGCCTCGCACCGGTCCCGTCGTGCCCGGTCCCGGCACTCCCGCCCTCGCCGCTTCCGTCCTCGTCGCCGAGGGCGGCGAGGTAGCGCTCCGCGTCCAGCGCGGCGGCGCAGCCGCTGCCCGCCGCCGTCACCGCCTGGCGGTAGACGTGGTCGGCCACGTCCCCGGCCGCGAAGACACCGGGCACAGCGGTCCGGGTCGACCCCGGTTCCACCCGCAGATAGCCGTTCTCGTCCCGGTCGAGCACCCCGGCGAAGAGTTCACTGCGCGGAATGTGGCCGATCGCCTCGAAGAGACCGGTCACCGGGAGGGTCACCGTCCCGCCGGTGCGCACGGAGCGGGCGACGACCCCGGTGAGCGAGGTCGCGCCGCGCAGCTCCACCACCTCGTGTTCCAGCAGGAAGGTGATCCCGGGGTCGACGAGAGCGCGCCGCCGCATCACCCGCGAGGCCCGTAGCTCCGGGCGGCGGTGGACGACCGTCACCGAGCGTGCGTACCGGCTGAGGAAACAGGCCTCTTCGAGCGCCGTGTCACCGCCGCCGACCACCACCAGGTCCTGGCCCCGGAAGAAGAACCCGTCGCAGGTGGCGCACCAGGAGACGCCATGGCCGGCGAGCTCGTCCTCGCGGGGCAGACCGAGGCGGCGGTGCCCCGCCCCGGTGGCCACGATCACGGCGCGGGCCCGGTGGACCGCGCCCCGCGAGTCGGTCAACCGCTTGACGGGGCCGGTCAGTTCGACCGTCACCACATCGCGCTCCAGGGTCTCGGCGCCGAACCGTTCGGCCTGGGCGCGCATCCGGTCCATCAGCTCGGGTCCCTGGACGCCCTCGGGGAAGCCCGGGTAGTTCTCCACCTCGGTGGTCGTGGCCAGCGCACCGCCCTGGAAGGCCTCGCCGCACAGGACGAGCGGACAGAGCTCCGCGCGCGCCGCGTAGAGCGCCGCGGTGAACCCGGCCGGGCCCGAGCCGATGACGATCACCTCACGGGGCTCGTCGGCGCCGCCGTCCCGCGCGCCGGGCAGTCCACGGGGGGCGCCGGCCGGCTCGCCGGGTGGTCTGGGTCCCGGAAGCGACTCCGCGCTCACCGGCCCGGCTCCCCCGGGGCGGACACCGGGCCGGGGCCCCCGTCCCCCACGTGCAGCAGGCGGTTGGGCGAGTCCTCGCCGGCGTCCCGCACCCGGTCCTTGGTCGAGTCGTCGATCAGCGCCTTGTCCAGGTCGGCGGGGGTGGCGGCCGGCCGGGCCGCGAGCTGGAGGGCCGCGGCACCGGCGACCGCCGCGGCGGCGGCCGAGGTACCGGTCAGGGTGACCCACCGGCGGTCGGCGGCGGCGGACGCCGTCGGGATGCCGGCACCGGGTGCGAACAGATGCACACAGGAACCGTGGCTGGACCCCGCCGCCCTGCTGTCGTCCGGCCCGGTGGCGGCGGCGGTGAGCGCGGTGGTCTGGCGGCCCGGTGTCAGGTCGCAGGAGTCGGCGTCCGTGCCGTCGGAGCCGCCGCCCGCCGGGGCCGCGTACGCGATGCCCTTCTGGGTCATGTGGTAGAGCTGGAGGTCCAGTACGGAGGCAGCGGGGCCGGAGAAGCCGAGGGCGACCACGGCCGGCTTGCGGGCATGGCCGGTGATCCAGTCCACCGCGGTGAGCAGATGCTCCAGGGTGCCCTTCCCGTCGCAGCCCAGCGCCCGCACCGACTCCACGCGCGCCTGCCGGGCCACCCCGGCCGCCCGGCCCGCCGCGATCGCCGCGACGGCCGTGCCGTGGCCGTGGCAGTCCTGGCCGCCGCCGCCCTCGCGCCGGCTGATCGCGTCATAGGCGCCACGGGCCCGCCCGGTGAAGTCGCCGTGGCCGGTCCGTACTCCGGTGTCCACGACATAGACGCGCACGCCGGGCGCGCCCCGGGTGACGGAGTACCGGCCGTCCAGGGGCAGTTCCCGCTGGTCGACGCGGTCGAGCCCCCAGGGCACGGCCGCGGCCGGCGACGGGCTGCCGGAGCCGAGCGGCGCGAGCCGCCCGGCGACGGTGTAGATCTGGTCCTCGGTGACGGCGCCGACCCGGGTGTCCTTGAGGTACTTCCTCACCTGCTCCGGGGTGAGCGCGGTGGAGAAGCCCTGCATCGGATCGGTGTACACGCGCCGGACGCTGCCGCCGTGAGCGGCGGTCATCTCGGTGGCCACCCTGGTGACCGCCTCCGTCGTCGCCTCGACGTCATTGAGCCGGATGATGTGGACGGTGGCGTCCGGGGAGGTCCGTGCCACGGCGGCGGGCGAGGCCGCGCCGGTGTGCCCGGCGGCCTGCGCCGGCGAGGGCACCGTGGCGGCCAGGGGCAGACAGACGGCGGCGGCCAGGGCCGTGGTGAGGCGCGAGCGGGTGAGGCGTACGGCGGCCAGGGCGCGGGCACCGGCGGGGGCGGCCCGGCCGGTGCGCGCTTCCGGCGTCCGCTGCCGGCCGGTCGCGCTGTCGGGGTGATCCATGAGGTCTGCCTTTCGGGGGTGTGGGTCCGCCGGGACGGGTGCGGAGCCGGAGCGTCCGGGACCGCCCGGGGACCTCGGGGAACTCCCGGGGGGTTCCAGGGACTGCCGGAACCCCCCGGGGACTTCCGGGGACTTCCAGGGACTTCGGGGAACTTCGGGGGGAGGGCGGCCGGGTGGGCACCGGCCCGCGGCGGCGCCACGGGGCGCGATGCCGCGGGCCGGCACCCTGCACCCGTCACCGGCCGGGTGCCGGCCGGTTCTCAGGGCCTCACAGGTTGTTCAGCCAGGTGCGGAGCGCACGGGCGCCGTCCCAGCCCTCCATCCGGCTGCCGGCCTCCGCGCCGTTCCGGAGGTTCACCAGCGTCGGCAGACCGCTGACCTTGAACTTCCTGACCAGGTCACGGTTGGTGTCGGCGTCGACGCGCGCCCAGATCCAGGCGCCCTTGTCGTCCTTGTTGTACTGGGCGAGGTAGGGCTTCTGCTTCTGGCACCAGGAGCACCAGGTCGCGGTGAAGTCCAGCACCACCGGCTTGGTCTTCGAGTACTCCACCACCTGCTGGTAGTTGGCCGAGGTGACGTCGATCTCGGAGGGGGTGTCGGCCGCGGCCCGGTACGTCACCGGGGCGGCGGGGGCGGCGGCGACGGCGGGCACGGCGGCCCCGCCCAGCATCAGCAGGGCGGTGGTCGCCGCCGTGGCGAGTGTCTTGAACATGACATTTCCTTTCGGTGGGGCGGACGGACTGCCCCGGGACCGGGTGGCCCCGGGGCCCGACGGCCGGGAACGAGCGATCGGAACAGATGGCCGGGACGCGGGCCCGGCGGGCGGGCCACCCCGGCCGGTGCGGCGCACCGGGACCGGACGGGCTCCGCCGGGGACCGGGGCTCAGCCGGGCGAGCCGGCACCGGGGCCGGGCCGAACCGCGGCGCGGGTGCCTTCGGTGGGCAGCCCGGCGGACACCCAGTCCTCGATGCCCTCGCGGTACTTGCGCACATCGGCGTAACCGAGTTCGGCCAGCCGGGCGCCGACCAGTTCGCTGTTGCGGCAGGGCACGTTGGCGCAGTAGACGACGACCGGCACGGACTTGTCCGGCACCACCACGGGCGCGTGTTCGTCCGTGAACCCGGCCGCCTCCTCGTACGGGAAGCCGGGGATGTTACGGGCGCCGGGAAGGTGCTCGCGCGCGTAGTAGTCGGCGGGCATGGTGTCGACGACGATCACGGACTGGTCCCGTATCGCCTGCCGGAGCTCTTCCCTGGCGATCAGCGGCAGCACGGCGGCCTCCTGAGGTAGTGGGGGTTCTCGGTGACCGGCGGGGACGGGGGCGGTACGGCCCCGCCGGCGGGGGTGGCTGGTCCCGGAGGGGCGACCCAGGGCGGGCGCTCCCCGGAAGTCCCTCCGGGCCCCGGGGGCGCGCCGGGGCGTACGCCGGGCGGGCACTCTCCGGACGGACGTGCACCGGGCGGACTCCGAGCGGACGTGCACCGGGCGGACGTTCACCAGGCGGACTCCGGACGGACGTACATCAGGCGGACTCCGGACGGACGTGCACCGGGCGGGCCCCGGTCCGGGCGGGCCTAATCCGGACCGGCGTTCACCGGGCCGGCGTTCACCGGGCCGGGCTCGGTGCGCCGGGGCCGCACGGGGCGGGTCCGCCCATCGGCCCCGGTGCGGCGGGCCAGGGCGAGGCCGGCCGCGGCGTACAGGACGAACGCCGCCAGCAGCGAGTTCACGGCCGGGATGCCCGGCTCCACCCAGGTGCCCGCGGCCCAGCCGGCGGCCCAGCACACCAGGGAGAGCGGCAGCCACGGGGCGCTCGTCTCCGGCAGTACGCCCTCGGCCCGGGCCCGGTCGAACACGGGACGGCACTCGCGCACCACGAAGTACTCGGCGATGAGGACGCCGGCCACCGGGGGCGCCAGCACGCCGAGTGTGGTCAGGAAGCCGGTGAAGTGGCCGGCGATGCCCACGGCGGAGAGCAGGGTGCCCACCGCTCCGAGGACGAGCGTGACCCCGCGCCGGCCCAGCCGCCGGCCGAGGAGCACCTCGGCGGAGTTCACCAGGCCCAGCGAGGACGAGTAGAGATTCCAGTCGTTGATCTTGACGATCGCGGTGGCCAGGACGAAGGTGCCCAGCAGTCCCGACGAGGAGGTGATGATGCCGACCACGTCCGGGCTGCGGGCGGCATGGCCGAGCAGGACCGCGGTGAGACCGATGACGTACTCGCCCAGCGTCACACTGATGAGGGTCTGTTTGACGACATCGGCCGAGCTCCGGTTGAAGCGGGTCATGTCCGGAGTCATGATCGCGCCGAGCACGAAGGCGCCCGCCACCAGTGTGGTCCCCGCCGCCAGGGACATCGCCGGGCCCGGCGGCGGGGCGGTGACCAGTTCCCGCAGGGAGTGGTCGCGCAGGGTGTCCACGATCGCGTAACCGGCCAGCGCCAGGAAGGCCGGGACGGTGAGCCACGCGGTCCGGGCCATCGCCTGGAAGCCGTACAGCGCGATCACCGTGACCGCGGCGCCGCCGGCGATCGCCCACGCCCAGGCGGGTGCCCAGCCGGCCAGGCCGTGCATGCCCTCGGCGAAGACGCCGTTCTGGACGCCGAACCAGCCCGCCAGGCTCAGCGAGATCAGCAGGCCGACCGCCGCCGACCCCTTGTGCCCGAAGCCCGCCCACCGGGCCAGCACGGAGGTGGAGAGCCCCTCCCGGACACCGGCGATCCCCAGGGCGATGGTGACGCACTCCAGCAGGACGGAGCCGAAGGTGATCGCCAGGAACGCGTCCCGGAAGGTCATGGAGTATCCGAGGACGGCACCGACCATGAACTGCTGGAACGAGGAGACCTGCCCGAATCGCTGCACGGCCACGGAGACCCAGGAGTGCCGCGCCGCCCGGGGCACGGGCGTCAGCGCGTAGTCGTCACCGGCCTCCGCCGGCCGGGCGGCCCTCATACCGGCTCCCCCGCCCGGACCTTCTCCGTCACCAGCAGAAAGCCCTGCCGCTCGGCGGGGCGCCAGGCCAGTTCCCCGCGGTAGAGGCGCTCCAGGAAACGGACCCGCTGGTGGTAGACGAAGAGCGAGGGACGCCCGGGACTGTCCAGGCAGATGGTGGCCGAGTCCGTGAAGAGCGGCAGCTCCGCCAGGAAGTAGCGCACCGCCAGGGCGAGTTGCTCCTCGGTGGGCTCCCGCCCGTCCGGCAGCCTGCGGTCGAGCACCCAGCGGGAGGCGTCCAGACAGGCGGCGCGGAAGGCGTCGTCCGAGTCGAACAGCCGCTGTGCGGCCTCGCGCAGTTCCTGGTAGCGAGGGGACGCCGCCAGGCGCCGCGCCCCCCACACCAGGCTCTCGGGCCGGGAGATCCCGAGCGAACCGAGCGCGGTGGCCAGCTTGTTGTGCACATAGGCGCCCTGGCGGGCGGCCTTGTGCCGGGCACGCCCGGCCGGGTAGCCGAGGGCTTCGAGGGTGAAGGCGGCCGGGCCGTCCGGGACGAAGAAGTGGCAGGACCCGAAGCGGGACATGGCCCAGGCGGCCAGCGCGGCGATGCGCCGAGTGCTGAAGTAGCTATTGAATGGGCTGATACCGATGCACACATGGTCAGCCTCAGACAATACAAACTTGCACTTGTCAGTGAGTGGTTCAAGGTCGAACATTATCCGCCCTTGCGGTGGTGGGGGGAAACAGCCGTGCGGCGGGGGCTCGCGATTCAGCAGGGAGGAGTCTCACGCGAAACGCACGGTCCCGGTAATGTCGGGCCGCTATGCCTTCGGCGCATATCCCGCTCACCGCCCGGGGGACATAATCGGCATAACCGCCAAACGAATCCGTATGGCCGCACGGTCTACTCGCGTCACCTTTACAGGTGTGCGAATTTACTCGCAGGTGTGGTGGGGGGAACGCGATGGCGGTTTACTGCCCGCCATGAATCTTGAGATACGGCATCTGCGCATCCTCCGCGCCGTGGCCGAGCTCGGCAGTGTCAACCGGGCGGCCATCGCCCTCGGCCTGTCCCAGCCGAATCTCAGCAGACAGGTGCGCCGGCTGGAGCAGACCCTGGGCGGAACCCTCTTCGAGCGGGACATCCGGGGCACCCGGCCCACCGAGCTGGGAACTGCCGTCCTGGGCCGCGCCGAACCGATCATGCGTCTCCTCGACGAACTGGAGCAGCAGCTGACGACGCTGCACACGCAGCGGGACCGGCTGCTGCGCGTGGGGTGGGCCACCACTCCGCTGTACGAGCTCCTGCTGCGCTGCCTGGACTGCCTCGACGCCGGCAACCGGCGCCCCCGGGTGGTGACCGCCGCCTCCTCGTGGGAACTGACCGAGCTGGTCCGGGCGGGCGAGATCGACATCGCGCTGATCGACCACGAGAGCGACACCCCGCCGGTGTGCCGGCCCGGCCTGGCGGAGGTGGTCCTCGGCTGGTCACGGGTGGCGCTGGCGCTGGGCGCCGGTCACCCCCTGGCCGACGGCGGGCGCATCGTCATGGCCGACCTCGCGGACGAGGACTGGATCACCTGCTCGGGTCCTGACGGCTGTCCCGACAAGCTGCGCGCGCTCTGCGAGGGCTTCGGCTTCGCCCCCCGGCTCGCCCATGACATTCCGGTGAACGGCTGCCGGGGCAGTGTCATCCGCAACCAGCGGTGCGTCACGCTCGCCCAGGTACTGCGCCCGGTCGGCCCGGGAGTGGTCCTGCGGCCGGTCGCCGACCTGTCCCGGGGTGTGCGGCACTGTCTGCTGTTCCGTACCGACGGCCCGGGCGCCGCGTTCCTCCCCGCGCTCACCCGGAGCCTCTCCTGCGCGCTGCGCGCCCTCGCCCATCACCGGGCCCCGGCGTCGGGGGCCCCGGGGCGCCGGGCGGTGCGGCCACCGTGACGGGCGCCCGGCTCCGCCGCCCCGTTCCCGTTCCCCTTGCCGTTCCCCGCACGATGCCGCCGTCCGCACGAGACCGCCGTCCGGCCGGCCGCGACCCGTCCCCGCTCGCCAACTCGCCCACCCGGATTCCCCCATGAACATCGAACTCCAGGATCTCAGACTGCTGCGGGCGATCGACGAGGCCCGCACCCTGCACGGCGCCGCCTGCCTGCTCGGCATCAACCAGGCGAACGTCAGCCGCCGTCTGCAACGGCTGGAACGGGTCTGCGGTCTGCCGCTGTTCCGCCGATGTCCCGGTGGAGTAGTGCCCACCGCCGCCGGGGGGCTGCTCCTGCACTACGCCCGGCGCGTCCTGCCGCTGGTGGACGAGCTGTGCGCCACCGCCGCCCGGAGCGACCAGGAGCGGGCCGCGCACCCCGAGGACGGGAAGCCGCACGGCGAACGCCCGGGGCCGCGCGGTGAGGGCCCGGGGACATGAGGAAGCGCCGGCCCCCACCGTGCCGGGACGCCACCGTGCCGGGACACCGCGCCGCCGGGGCCCAGGACCGGCGGCGGCCGGGCCGGTCAGCGGGCCACCGGGAGCACCCGGCGGAGGGCGGCGTCCAGGTCCCGGGCCAGCTCCTTGTCGGAGGGCGGGTCGTCCTCGAAGAGCCGGCTCAGCCCGCTCAGGAAGGTCTGGCTGAAGGCCCCGTAGTGCGGGGTGCGGGGGCGCTCGACCACGGAGCCGTTGAGGGCGGGGAGCAGGATGGTACGGGCGTACCGCGGGCGCCCGTTCGCGTCCCGGGGCATCCGGTCGGCGCTCTCCGGCGCACCACCGCCCGGAGCGCCGGTGGTGGTCGGGGAGGCGCCGTGCGACGGCAGCCGGCAGGTGACCCGCTCGTCGGAGTAGGCCGAGGTGCGGGTGGCGGCGAACCCGGCGTCCAGCAGGCAGCGTTCGCTGCGCCGGTCGGTGAGGAAGGCGATCAGCTCGCGGGCCGCCGCGGCCCGGGGGCCGGTGGCCGCCGTGGTGACGGCGAGGTTCTGACCGCCGAGCACGGCCCGGCCGGGCAGCGGGGCCACGCCCAGCTGTTGCGCGTTCAGCGACTGGTGGAGGATCCGGTAGGCGTAGGGCCAGTGTCTCAGGAAGGTGGTCCGGCCGTCGGCGAAGGCGGTGAGCGAGGCGGTCTCGTCGGAACCGGTGGCCTCGGACAGCAGGTCGGAGGCGTCGGTGCGGACACGCAGTTCGTCGAGGCCGTCCTCCAGGACACCGGGAGTGCCGGTGTACCGGCCGCGCTCGTCGGTGAGCCCCTGTCCCTTCGCCATGACGGAGGCGAACGCCTCGATGCCGTTGACCGTCAGGCCCTCGTACGGCGCCAGTTGGGTGGTCCAGCCGGCCTCCTGTCCCGGGGGCCGCCGGTGTTCGACGGTACGGATCAGGCCGCGCAGCTCGGTCCAGGTGGTGCCGGAACCCAGCCGGGTGTCCCGCACCCCGGCCCGCGTCAGATGGTCGCGGCGGTAGTAGAGCAGGCCGACATCGGTGTTGAACGGTACGGAGTACACCGCGTCGTTCCACCGGGCGGTGCGGGCCACGGAGTCGATGACGTCGCCGTCCAGGAACGCGGGGTCGAGCGACTGGACCAGCCCGGCCTCGGCGAACTCCGGGACCCAGGTGACGTCGAGGTTGACCACGTCGTACCGGGCGCCGCCGGACTGGAGGCCGCCCAGGAGCTGGCTGCGCTGCTCGTCGGCGGAGCCGGGGAGCTCCACCAGCCGGGCCCGGTAGGCCACTCCGGGCCGCGCGTTCCACTGCTCGATCAGCCGCTCCCGGATGCCGCCCTTACCGGTGACGTCCCGGCCGCTGGCCACGATCAGCGGGTCGCCGGGGCCGGGCGCGGACGGGCCCGGGGCGGGGCCGGTCCCGTCGTCCCCGGCGGAACAGGCGCCGAGCAGCGAGGCCGTCGCGGTGAGGAGGAGGGCGAGCAGGGCGGCGAGCGCGGCGGAGCTACCGCGCCTCCGCATCCGGCCGGGTCGCCGGACGCGCTCCGGCCGGGCCGGGCGGGCCGGGACCGCCTGCCGGGCCGGGGCGGCAGGTCGCGGGGGCCTCGGGTCCGTGGGCCTTCGGTCTGTCGGCCTCGGGTCCGTCGGCCTCGGGTCCGTGGGCCTTCGGTCCGTCGGCCTCGGGTCCGTCGGCCTCGGGTCCCTTGGCTCCGGCTCCGGGAGTCGCATGGCGGTCTCAGGGCTCCTCTCCCGGGTCACCGGTGCCGGTGCGGGCGACCTCGGCCCGCACTCCGGCCGCCAGATCTTCCGAACCGTCCACGCACCGGCCGCCGCTCGCCTCGGCGATCCGGGCGTCGGCCTTGCCGGCCGCGCAGGCGCCGATGTCCAGCGAGGCCATCACCACCGGGACCGCCGCGGCGCGCAGAGCCCCGAGCAGTTCCGTCAGCCGGGCGCCGGTGAGCCGGTCGTGATCCTCGTCGTCCGTCACGTACACGATGAGCCGGGGGCTGTCGTCGCCGGCGTTCCGGGGGCGCATGGCGTCGAGCGCCGAGCGGAGCGCCGCGTAGGGATCGGCTTCCAGGTCCGCGACCCGGGCCCGGGCGAGCGCGGCCTCGGCCTCGGCACGCCGGGCGTGCGCGGCCAGCGCGAGCAGGGGGGTGTACGCGCGCTCCGCGCCGGGCGCGGCGGACACGGTCCAGACGCCGTACGCGTCCTCGCCGCCCAGGTCGTCGAACGCCTGCCGGACGATTCCCGGGGCGCCGCTGGGGCCGTCCCAGAGCGGCTGCATGGAACCGGAGTTGTCGAGCAGGAACAGCACCCGGCCGGGCCCGCGCGCCTTGCGGTAGCCCTCCAGGGCCGCGGCGACGGCGGCGACCGGGGCCTGGTCGGGCAGCGGCCCGGGGTCCGCGAGGGTGCCCTCGGCCGGCGGCGCGGTCGTCCCGCTCCCGGCGCCCGGGCCCTCGCCGGAGCCGGGGCGGTAGCCGTCGGCGGTGAAGACGGCCACCCCCGCCGGGCCGGTCAGCCACTGCCGGAACCGCTCCACGGCCGCCCGCCTGGCCGGCGCGTCCCGGGTGGCCCCCGCCCACGCGACGCGGACGAACGGCAGCGCGAGCCGGGGCACGTCCGAGGGATACTCGGCCACCCGGGGCTCCCGGGTCCTGGCCTCGCAGCGGGTGCCGGTGCGCAGCAGATGCTCGGGGACCAGCGCGGCGGTGCTCCGGTCGGCCGCCGGGTCCCGGGGCAGCGCGCAGAGCAGGGCCCGGCCGTCCGGCGGCGTCGGTCCGCCGGACCAGAGCGCCCGCTCGGCGCCGGGGGCGGCCCCGGGGAGCCCGCCGTACAGCCCGACGGTGGCCAGCAGGGCGGCGTCGGTGTGCTCGGGGTCGGCGCGGGCCACGGTGAGCGGGTGCGCCGCGAGCAGCTGGGCGAGCGACCGGCCGCTCCGCTCGCCCTGGTCCGCCGGGGCCAGCCTCCCGGGCACCGCGAGCACCAGCGGCGAGTGCACGAAGGGCTCCCCGGCCGTCAGCGTCACCGGTGCTCCCCCGCCCTTTCCCCCACCGTCGGCATCCGCATCCGCATCGCCGTCGGCCGTGCCGGGCCCGGCCCAGGCCACGCTCGCCACCGAGCCGGGAATCCAGACGTCCGGCTGCGGCCCGACGTCCCGCTGGGGGTTGGTGGTGGCGTCCGGGGACTGCCAGAACCTGGCCTGCTCGCGGAAGGCGGTGATCACGGCGGTGGCCCGGGCGCTGTAGACGGTGATGCCACTGCCCCGGCAGCCGTGGTCGCGGTCGGCGTCGGAGTTCAGATACGCGGCGGCCGCCCTGCGCACCGTCGGTGCCGCGTCCGGATCGGTGAGCACCCGCAGCTCCAGCGGCGGCGGGCAGGAGGCGGGCTCCTCGGACGCCCACAGGGCGCGTAACGCCGGGTATCCCAGGGCGCCGAGCAGGCCGAGCAGTCCCAGGACGAGGCCGAGCGCGGCCGCCCCGCCGGCGGACCGGCGCCGCCCGGACCGGCCGGCCCCCGGCTCTCCCCTCGCCCCATTGCCGCCGACCGGTCCCGCCGTACCGGGTGCGTACTCCCGGCCGCCCGGGGCCGCCGGTCCGGTGTCCGGCTCCCCCGGGACCGCGCCGCCGCCGTCCGGCGAGGGCCCCGGCTCCGTACCGTCACCGTCCTGGCCGGCACCGCCATCGGGGCCCGCCGGGGGCGTGCCGAGCCCGGCGAGCAGCACATCGGCCGCCTCGGCCGGGCAGCTGTGCGGCAGCCAGGGAGTGGGCGGACGGCGGAGGGTGGTGTGGTGGGCGGACATGTAGGCGGTGAGCGCGTCGGCCAGGTCCGCGAAACCCACCTCCCCGCCGCGCCCCGTCACCCCCGTTTCGAGCAGCTGGACGAGGCGGGCGGTGAACGGTGTCGGGGTCGCCGCGTCCCCCGCGTCGATACGGTCGTTGGCCTCCACACAGGCGAGCAGCGAGACCCGCCGGCGGTCGGCGGCGGGCAGCTTGTTCCAGGCGGCCGAGGCGTTCCCTGCGTGGCAGCAGTCGAGCACCACCACGAGCTGCTCGGCCCGGGCGTGGGCCAGCGCGGCGGGCAGCAGCTCCGTCCAGCGGACCGCCCGCAGCACCACCGGCGGGCCGCCCGGCACGATGGTGGTTCCGGGCATGGCGAGCCACAGCTCGTCCGGGTCGTGGTAGCTGGAGACCAGACCGTGGCCGGCGAAGTAGAGCAGCAGCAGCCCCTCGGCCCGCGCGCAGGCGCGGGTCAGCTCCCGGTAGAAGGCGTCGGCGCCGTCCGGTTCGGCGAGGGTGACCTCGTCGGGCCCGAAGACCCCGCCGGCCCGCAGCGCACGGGCGAGCCCGGTGGCGTTGTGCCGGACGGCGGCGATGTCGCCCAGCGCCCCGGAGGGATCCGGCGGCCGGTCGGAGTGGTACCGGGGGACGGTGACGACAAGTGCGTGGTTCCTGCTGCCGCGCGGGTCGAAGCGCGCCACCGGGTCACCCGGCGTCGTCGCCGTCCACGGT
Source organism: Streptomyces pyxinae (assembly GCF_024756275.1). Taxonomy (GTDB): domain Bacteria; phylum Actinomycetota; class Actinomycetes; order Streptomycetales; family Streptomycetaceae; genus Streptomyces; species Streptomyces pyxinae. Next base: position 211,388 of record NZ_JANUGQ010000004.1, read on the forward strand.
GACATCGAAGTCCGGCGGGTCGTCGTCACCGACGGACCTGCGGTTCTCCTGCCATTCCCGTACCGCGCTCTTGGCCTGCTCCATGAGTTCGAGCACCACGACACCGGTGACGCCCTGCACCACCACCAGGACGATCTCCGAGCCGAGGCCCATCGGCGTCCCGGTCGCGTCGGCCACCGGCCGCTCCTGGAGCCTGCACTCCCCCCTCGCCAGCCGCTCGCTCAGGAACCGCTCGCGCGCGAGCCAGACCCGCAGGGCCTCCACATCGCTGCCGGGCGTCTCCCCGGCCGGCCTGATCCGGATGACCTGACGCGGCGCCCCACCCTCCCCGTATGCCATGGCTCACATCATGGCACGGGGGGCGCCGGGAGGAACCGGCCTTGTACGGATCTCCCGCCCGCCGTCCGGACGGCCCGCGAGCCGGGCTGTCGCGGACACCTGGACGGCAGCGGGGCCAGGGCGACCGCGGGCGCCCGGGCGGCCACGCACAGCGGGCGGCCACGCACAGCGGGCGGCCACGGACGGCGGGCGGCCACGGACGCCGGAACGGCCACGGGACCGAGTGGCCACGGCTCCCGGGGCGACGGCTCCGGGGACGCGGGCGGTGACGGACACCGGGACGGCTCCGGGTTCCGGCGGATCAGCTGGCGGCCGGGGTCCCCGGGGCCTCGGCCAGCTCCTCGTGGCCGGCCGGGGGCGGGGCCGGGGGCCCGGCGGGCGGCGGGGCGGACCCGGCGGGGGTGCCCCGGCCCAGCAGGCCGCGCAGCCGGCCGACCGCGGGCTCGGTCCAGCGGGCGGTGAGCGGGCCGAGGACGACCAGGATCAGGACGTACGCCGTGGCGATCGGCCCGATGCGCGGCTCGGTGCCCACCGCGAGCCCCGCGATCACGATGGAGAACTCGCCCCGGGCGACCAGCGCCCCGCCCGCCCGCAGCCGGCCGCGCGCCCCGATCCCGGCCCGGCGGGCCGCGTACCAGCCGGTGACGATCTTGGTGGCGGCGGTGACCAGGGCGAGCAGCAACGCGGGCAGCAGCACCGGCGGGATGTCGGCCGGGGCGGTGGAGAGCCCGAAGAAGACGAAGAAGACCGCGGCGAACAGGTCGCGCAGCGGGGTGAGCAGCTTCCGGGCGCCCTCCGCGACCTCCCCGGAGAGGGCGATGCCGACGAGGAAGGCGCCGACGGCGGCCGAGACCTGGAGCTGCTGGGCGATCCCGGCGACCAGCACGGTGAGCCCGAGCACGACCAGGAGCAGCATCTCGGGGTTGTCCGAGGAGACCGCCCGGCTGATCACCCGGCCGTGGCGGAGGGCGGCGTACAGCACCAGACCGACGGCGCCGAGGGCGATGAGCAGGGTGATGCTGCCGCCGGCCAGGCCGACGCCGGCCAGCAGGGCGGTGAGCAGCGGCAGATACACCGCCATCGACAGGTCCTCGATGACCAGGACGCCCAGGATGACCGGGGTCTCGCGGTTGCCGAGTCGGCCGAGGTCGGTGAGCACCTTGGCGATGACCCCGGAGGAGGAGATCCAGGTGACCCCGGCGAGGGCCACCGCGCCGGTCGGCCCCCAGCCGAGGAGCAGCCCGGCCACCGCGCCCGGCACGGCGTTGAGCGCGAAGTCCACCGCGCCCGAGGGGTACTGGGTCTTGAGACTGGTGACGAGTTCGGAGGCGCTGTACTCCAGGCCGAGCAGGAGCAGCAGCAGGATGACGCCGATCTCGGCGCCGACCGCGACGAAGTCCTCACTGGCGTTGAGCGGCAGCAGTCCGCCGTGGCCGAAGGCGAGTCCGGCGAGGAGGTAGAGAGGTATCGGGGAGAGGCCGACCCGCCCGGCGAAGCGGCCTATCAGCCCGAGGCCGAGGATGACCGCCCCCAGCTCGATGAGGAGCGCGGTGGTGTCGTGCATGTCAGCCTCCGCCGACGATCGCGGCGAGGGCGTCCACACCCTCGCGGGTTCCGACGGCGACGAGGGTGTCCCCGATGGCGAGCCGGAAGTCCGGGCCCGGGGAGGGATGGGCGCTGTGGCGGCGGAGCACGGCGACGATGGAGGCCCCGGTGCGGGTGCGCGCCTTGGTGTCGCCCAGCTGCCGGCCGCCGTAGGGCGAGCGGGCGGTGACCGGGATGTGCTCGGTGACCAGGTCGAGACCGTCGGTGCGGACCGCGTCGATCGGCGCCGGGTCGACGAGGTGGGCCAGCGCGGTGGCCTCGCCGGTGGTGAGCTGCACCGACGCCTGGCAGGTGTCGGGATCGTCGGGCCGGTAGAAGCCGAGGAACCGGCGGCCGTCGTGGTGGACGACGACGGATATGTGCTGGCCCGCGTCGGTGACGAAGTCGTACTGCGTGCCGACGCCGGGCAGCGGGGTGCGGCGGGTACCCATGTCGCTCCTCCGGTGGGTCGCCCGGACGGCGCGGGGCGTGCGACGGGGTGCGACACGGCGCGCGAAGGGGCGGATGGGGGGGTGCAGTGGCGCGTAAGGATCTTTCTTTACCGTATCATTACGTTCCTTTGCCCGACGAGGCGGTTCCGGCCGGTATGCCCGTCCGGGCCTCGGGCGGGCCCACCGGCGCCCGGGACCCGGGACCGGGGGCCCGTGACCGGGACGGGGTCTTCTAGCGCCGCTGGTCCCCGTTGCGGCCGGGCGGGGTGTTCCAGGGGTCCCACCAGGCCCCGTCGCCTCCCCCGGCTCCGTTCTCGCCGCCGTTCAGGGGCTCCCCGGGCGCCTCGCCCCTCTCCCCCGGCCGCTCCTCGCGTCCCTTCCGATCCGCCCGCCCCTTCTGCTCCTGCTTGCCCTGCTCCTTCTGCTTGCCCTGCTCCTTCTGCTCCTTCTCGCGGGAGCTCTGCAGCCGGGAGCGGACGTCCTCCGGGGGAAGGAAGCGGGACCACCGCTCGGGGAACTCCGACGGCATGTCCGGGTCGTCGTCGTCCAGTTCCTCGACCGCCGACTTCGCCCGGGCCACCAGCGCCGCCGCCTCGGCGGTGCGCGCCCGCTCGGTCTCGGCGCGGGCGGCGGCGGTGGCGACGGACGGCCAGACCCGGTCGATCGCGGCGTTCACGGCCGCGCCGACCAGCACCGCGAAGGCCGAGATGCCGATCCAGAGGAGGACCGCGATGGGCGCGGCGAGCGAGCCGTAGATGGTGGGCCCCTCGACGGTGCTGGTCAGATAGAGCCGCAGCCCGAAGCTCCCCAGCACCCACATCGCCAGCGCCACCAGGGCCCCCGGCACGTCCTCGACCCAGGGCGAACGGACCGGGACCGAGACGTGGTACAGCGTCGTCAGGAAGGCGATCGACAGCAGGATCACCACCGGCCAGTAGAGGATCGCGACGACCTCGGTGCCCCAGGGGACCAGCTCCACCACCCGGTCGGGCCCCACCACCGCCAGCGGCAGCACCACCGCGCCGATCACCAGCGCCACCAGGTAGAGCAGAAAAGCGAGCAGCCGGGTGGCGACGATCCCCCGGTGGCCGTCCAGGCCGTACATCACGGTGATGGTGTCGATGAAGACATTGACCGCCCGGGAGCCGGACCAGAGGGCGATGGCGAAGCCGATCGAGATGATGTCGGGGCGGCCGTTGCGGGTGACGTCGGCGAGCAGCGGCCGGGCGATGTCGTTGACGCTCCGGTCGGAGAGGAAGGTGCCCACCGCGTGAAGGATGTTCTTCTCGATGGAGGAGACCGTCGTGGTGCTGGTCCAGTCGTCCATGTAGCCGAGCAGGCCGAGCAGGCCGAGCATCAGCGGCGGCAGCGACAGCAGGGTGAAGAACGCCGCCTCGGCGGCCAGCCCCAGGATCCGGTACTCGACGCACGAGTTGACCGTGTCCTTCAGCAGCAACCAGGCCATGCGCCGCTTGGAGACATTGCGGTAGAGGGCCCTCGCCCGGTGGAGCCGGCCGGACGCTTTCGGCGACGACTCGGGTGTTTCATTTGCTGCCTGCACCTCTTTACCGTAGCCGCATGGCGACCAGCACCCACACAGTGACCAACCAGGCTCCGCCCCTGGTCGGATACGACGTCTACACCGCCGACCGGGCCCTCACCGAGGCGGTCGAGCGCCACCTCCCGGAGGAGCTGCGGGACGAGGCGCGGCGGGAGCTGTCCTCCCTCGGCACGACGGCCGGTTCCGCCCAGGCGCAGCAGTGGGGGGTGCTCGCCAACGAGAACCCGCCCCGGCTGCGCACCCACGACCGGTACGGCAACCGGATCGACGAGGTCGAGTTCCATCCGGCCTGGCACCGGCTGCTGGGCCACGCGGTGACCAACGGGCTCACCGGCGCCTGGAACCGGCCGGGCGGCCATGTGCGGCGGGCGGCCGGCTTTCTGGTGTGGACCCAGACCGAGGCGGGCCACGGCTGCCCGCTGTCGATGACCCATGCCGCGGTGCCCGCGCTGCGCACCGACCCCGAGCTGGCGGCCGAGTGGGAGCCCCGGCTCACCTCGCGGGTGTACGAGGGCGAGGACCCGCTGCCGCCCGCCGGGAAGAGCGGGGTGCTCTTCGGGATGGGGATGACGGAGAAGCAGGGCGGCAGCGACGTACGGGCCAACACCACGGCGGCGGTGCCGCTGGCGGAGGCGGGGACGTACGCGCTGACCGGGCACAAGTGGTTCTGCTCGGCACCGATGAGCGACGGCTTCCTGGTGCTGGCACAGGCGCCCGGGGGGCTCACCTGCTTCCTGGTGCCCCGGGTGCTGGCGGACGGCGGCCGGAACGTCTTCCGGATCCAGCGGCTCAAGGACAAGCTCGGCAACCGGTCGAACGCCTCCGCCGAGGTGGAGTTCGACGGCACCTGGGCGCGCCGGGTGGGCGAGGAGGGGCGCGGGGTGCGGACCATCATCGGGATGGTGGCGGCCACCCGGCTGGACTGTGTGCTGGGCTCGGCGGCGCTGATGCGCCAGGCGGTGGCGCAGGCGGTGCACCACTCGGCGTACCGGAGCGCCTTCGGCGGGGTGCTGATCGAGAAGCCGCTGATGCGGAACGTGCTGGCGGATCTGGCACTGGAGTCGGAGGCCGCGACCACGCTGGCGCTCCGGCTGGCGGCGGCGTACGACGACGGCTCGGAGCGGGAGCGGGCGTTTCTGCGGATCGCGGTGCCGGTGGCCAAGTACTGGGTGACCAAGCGGTGTACGCCGGTGGCCGCCGAGGCGCTGGAGTGCCTGGGCGGCAACGGGTACGTCGAGGAGTCGGGCATGCCCCGGCTGCTCCGCGAGGCGCCGCTCAACTCCATCTGGGAGGGCTCCGGCAATGTCCAGGCGCTGGACGTGCTGCGGGCGCTGGGCCGGGAGCCGGGCGCGATGGACGCCTTCCTCCGGGAGGTGGGCGCCGCCCGGGGCGCGGACCACCGGCTGGACGGGGCGGTCAAGGATCTCCTCACCGAACTGGCGGATCTGGAGGGCGTCGAGGCCCGGGCCCGCCGGCTGGTCGAGCGGATGGCGCTGGTGCTCCAGGGGTCGCTGCTGGTGCGCTGGGCGCCGCCGGCGGTGGCGGACGCGTTCTGCGCCTCCCGGCTGGGCGGCGACTGGGGCGCGGCCTTCGGCACCCTGCCGGGCACCCTGGACCTGGGCTCGGTGGTCGAGCGGGCCCGCCCGGTGGACTGAGGGAAGCGGACGGGTGCCTTCCGGCTCGGGTGGACGGCCTGTGGTTCCGGTGGACGGCCCGCGCTTCCGGTGGGCGGGCGACTCGGCGCGCTCGTGGGCCCGGCGACCGCCTCGGGGCCCGGGCCCGCACACGGGGAGGGCGGAGGCCCGGGCGCCCGGAGGCAGGCGAGTGGGGTGGTGCTGCGCCGACACGGCACCACCCCGTCGCCGTACCGGCGGACCGGTACGCCCTCACTGTCGTACGGGACGGGGGGCGCCCGCGAGAGTTGCAAGAGGTTGCGGTTTCGGCCGGATCCTTGCGTCGGCCGCCGCCCGGGAAGGGGGAATATCCGAGGAGACGGCCGACGCCGGAGGGCCTCGGGACCATCGGGACACGGCGAACGCCGGAGGGCCTCGGGACGACCGGGTCACGGCGAGACGCCGGAGGGCCTCGGAATGACCGGTACGCCGAAAAGCGTCCGGTACGCGGAAGAGCGGAAGAGATGACGGCACCAGTGGGGAGGGCCGGAATGCCGGAAGCCACCGTGCGGACCGTGGAGATGGGCCGGCTCGCCGGCATGGACGCCCGGGAGGCGACCCGGCTGCTCCAGCGGGTCCGGGACACCGCGCTGCGGGGCGGGCGGCCCACCCCCGGGCCGCGCGCGGACATAGGGGCGTCGTGGCAGCGGATGATGCGTACCGGGGTGGACCCGGACCGTGACCGCCGCTCGGGGCTGCTGGGCCCGGACGAACTGGCCCGCCGCCGGGCCGAGTCCCCGCTCGCCCAGGTGCTTCCCGTGCTGCGGGAGGGGTTGATGGCGGGTACGGGCGGCGGACCGATGCGCCACATCATGGTCGTGGGCGACGCCGAGGGGCGGGTGCTCTGGCGCGAGGGCCACCCGGCGGTGCTGCGCAGCGCGGACATCCACGGCTTCGTCCCGGGCGCGGACTGGCGGGAATCGACCGTCGGCACCAACGGCCTGGGCACCTCGCTGGTCACCCGGCGGCCGGTGCAGGTGCACTCGGCCGAGCACTTCGTGTCGACGCACCACCCCTGGACCTGTGCCGGCGCGCCGATCACCGACCCCCGGGACGGCACCCTGCTCGGCGCCGTGGACGTCAGCGGGCCGCTGGGCACCATGCAGCCGCTGACCCTGCTGCTGGTCGCCTCGGTGGCCCGGCTGGCCGAGGCGGAGCTGCGCAACCGGCACCTCACCGAGCTGGCCCGGCTCCGGTCGGTGGCCGCGCCGCTGCTCTGCCGGGTGGGCGGCCGGGCCCTGGTGGTGGACCCGCACGGCTGGACCGCGGCGGTGACCGGCGTGGCACCGCCGGACCGGCTGCCGCTGCCGGCGTCGTTCGCGGCCGGCCGGGTGTGGCTGCCGTCGCTGGGGGCGTGCGTGGCGGAGCCGCTGCCGGGTGGCTGGCTGCTGCGGGTCGTGGACGAGGAGCCGGCCGCCGGGGCCGGGGCCGGCCGGGTGGTGCTGGACATGAGCCGGCCGCGCCGCTGGACGGTGGAGGTGTCCGGGGCGGCGGGCGGCTGGATCCAGGAGCTGAGCCCGCGCCATGCCGAGCTGCTCTATCTGCTGGCGGTGCACCGGGACGGGCGGACGGCGGCGGAGCTGGCCGGCGACCTGTTCGGCGACCGCACCCGCACGGTGACCGTCCGGGCCGAGCTGTCCCGCATCCGGCGCACCCTGGCGGGCGTGCTGGACCACCGGCCGTACCGCTTCCGGGACGAGGTGGAGGTGGCGGTGGTGCCCCCGGCCGACCCGGCGGACCTGCTCCCCCACTCGACCGCCCCGGCGGTGGCGGCCGCCCGCGCCGGCCGGGCCGGGCCCCTGACCGGAGCGCGGAGCGCGGGGGCGACGGGGGCGGGGAGGCTTTCGGTGGACATGGTGTCCACTCCGTGGGACGGGCCGCACCCAGCGGGCCCGGTGGACCCGCGAGGCCGGCCGGGCCTGCCAGATTCGCCGGGCCGGCCGGGCCTGGCGGGCAGGCCGGGACGGGCCGCGGTCGACCGGCCGGTGGCGGGGCGGCCGGCCGGTCGTGGTTCGCTGGGGCCATGAGCATCACCGTGACCACCTGGTCCCTGGAACAGACCTCGCCCGAAGATCTGCGCCCGGCCGCCGAGCCGCCCGGGGACATTCGGATCGTCCGGGCCGGGGTGCCCTCGCCCGAGTTCAGCCGCTTCCTCTATTCGGCCGTGGGCGGTGACATCCACTGGACGGACCGGCTGGGGCTGACCCGTGCCGAGTGGCGGGAGATCCTGGAGCGTCCGGGTGCCGAGACCTGGGTGGCGTACGAGAACGGCACGCCCGCCGGCTATGTGGAGCTGGACGCGCAGGACGACGGGACGGTCGAGATCGCGTACTTCGGGCTGATACCGGCCTTCCGGGGGCGCCGGATCGGCGGTCATCTGCTGTCGTACGGGACGGCCCGCGCCTGGGACCTGGCCGAGCGCCGGCCGGAGCGCGCGCCGACCAAGCGGGTCTGGCTGCACACCTGTTCACTGGACGGTCCGCACGCGATGGACAACTATCTGCGGCGCGGTTTCCGGCTCTTCGCCACCGAGGTGGCCGAGCAGGAGGAGCGCCCCACCCCGGGCCCCTGGCCGGGCGCCCACGACTGACCCGCCCCGTACGGCTCCGGCCGGGTCGGGCCCGGAGCCGTACGCCCCCGGAACCCGGGATTCCGGCGGATTCCCGGGCCGGGCACGCTTCCCGGCGCCATGTGGTCCGCAGCACAGTCATCTCGTATCGCGAGACAGAGTAGTCCACATCACGGACAAAGCTGGACTGGCTCCGAACTCCCGTGCCAGGCTTCCGCCATGTCTTCAGCTGGAACCGCCCTGGTGAGTCGACGCCACGTCGACCTCGGCCGCATGTCCAGCGCCATCTGTCCGGTGAGCTGAGCGACCCAGCACCTCCGCGAGACACCGACCTCCTCATCTCCCCGCACACGCGGCGCCATCCCGTGGCCTCGCCCGCGTATGCGCAGGTCAGAGCCGCCCTCCTGCAGTCCCGAAGGACGTATCGCCATGGCCGCCACCCCGGAAAAGCCCGCTCCCGCCGCCGCCCGACGCAAAACCGGACGGCATCGCGGCGAGGGTCAGTGGGCCGCGGGCCACTTCACGCCCCTCAACGGCAACGAGCAGTTCAAGAAGGACGACGACGGTCTCAATGTGCGGACACGCATTGAGACGATCTACGCCAAGGCGGGATTTCACTCCATCGACCCCAACGACCTGCGCGGGCGCATGCGTTGGTGGGGTCTGTACACCCAGCGCAAGCCCGGTATCGACGGCGGCAAGACCGCGATCCTGGAGCCGGAGGAGCTGGACGACGAGTACTTCATGCTCCGGGTCCGTATCGACGGCGGGCGGCTGAGCACCGAGCAGCTGCGGGTCATCGGGGAGATCTCCCAGGAGTTCGCGCGCGGCACCGCCGACATCACCGACCGGCAGAACGTCCAGTACCACTGGATCCGGATCGAGGACGTCCCCGAGATCTGGCGCCGTCTGGAGGCGGTGGGCCTCTCCACCACCGAGGCGTGCGGCGACACCCCGCGCGTGGTGCTCGGCTCGCCGGTCGCCGGGATCGCGGCGGACGAGATCATCGACGGGACGCCCGCCGTCGAGGAGATCTACCGCCGGATCGTCGGCAACCCGGACTTCTCCAATCTGCCCCGGAAGTTCAAGTCCGCCGTCTCGGGATCGCCGCTGCTGGACGTGGCGCACGAGATCAATGACATCGCCTTCGTCGGGGTGCGCCATCCCGAGCACGGACCGGGCTTCGACCTCTGGGTCGGCGGCGGGCTGTCCACCAACCCCAAGATCGGGGTCCGGCTGGGCGCCTGGGTGCCGCTGGACGAGGTGCCGGACGTCTACACCGGCGTCATCTCGATCTTCCGCGACTACGGCTACCGGCGGCTGCGCAACCGGGCCCGGCTGAAGTTCCTGGTGGCGGACTGGGGCGCGGAGAAGTTCCGGCAGATCCTGGAGGACGAGTACCTCGGCCGGAAGCTGGCCGACGGACCGGCGCCCGAGCAGCCGGTGGAGCGGTGGCGGGACCACGTCGGGGTGCACCGGCAGCGGGACGGCCTCTACTACGTCGGCTTCGCCCCCCGGGTCGGCCGGGTGGACGGCGCCACGCTCACCAAGATCGCCGAGGTGGCGGAGGCGCACGGCTCCGGCCGGCTGCGCACCACCGTCGAGCAGAAGATGATCGTCCTCGATGTGCACGAGGAGCAGGTGGACTCGCTGGTCTCGGCGCTGGAGTCGCTGGATCTGCGGGTGACCCCGTCCCCCTTCCGGCGCGGCACCATGGCCTGCACCGGCATCGAGTTCTGCAAGCTGGCGATCGTCGAGACCAAGGCGCGCGGTGCCTCGCTCATCGACGAACTGGAGCGCCGTCTCCCGGAGTTCGACCAGCCGATCACCATCAACATCAACGGCTGCCCCAACGCCTGCGCCCGTATCCAGGTGGCGGACATCGGCCTCAAGGGCCAGCTGGTGCTGGACGACGCGGGCAACCAGGTGGAGGGCTTCCAGGTACACCTGGGCGGCGCGCTGGGCCTGGAGCCCGGTTTCGGCCGCAAGGTGCGCGGGCTGAAGGTCACTTCGGAGGAGCTCCCCGACTACGTCGAGCGAGTGCTCCGCCGCTTCCAGACCGAGCGCGAGGCCGGCGAGCGCTTCGCCACCTGGGCGGCACGCGCCTCCGAGGAGGCTCTCTCGTGAGCGTCGCACGCGCGGCCACCGGGCCGCACCCGACGACGAAAGCCGCGCCCCCGCGCCGCGCGGGCGGAGAAGCGAACCAACAGGCACGGAGCGTCGCACGCGCGGCCACCGGGCCGCACCCGACGACGGAAGCCGCGCCGCCGCGCCGCGCGGGCGGAGAAGCGAACCGTGTGAGGGAGGCGCAGTCGTGAGCGAACGCGCCGCACCGTTCTACTGCCCCTACTGCGGGGACGAGGATCTGCGACCGAGCGAGGAGGGGCACGGCGCCTGGGAGTGCGCGGGGTGCAACCGGGCCTTCCGGCTGAAGTTCCTCGGGCTGCTGTCCCGGGGGCTCCGCCCGGGCGCGGCGTCCGGACCGGCGGACGCCCCCGGCCCGGACAGCCCCCCTCAGGCCGACGGAGGCACGACATGACGACGCCCGCTCAGGAGGCCGGCGAAGCTCAGGAGGCCGAAAAGGCCGCCCGGCTCAGGGAGTTGGCCGAGCGGGCCGGCCGGGAGCTGGAGGACGCCCCGGCGCTGGAGATCCTCTCCTGGGCGGCGAGGACGTTCGGGGAGCGGTTCTGCGTCACCTCCTCCATGGAGGACGCCGTCGTCGCCCATCTCGCCGCCCGGGCCCGGCCCGGTGTGGACGTGGTCTTCCTGGACACCGGCTACCACTTTCCCGAGACCATCGGCACCCGGGACGCGGTGGACGCGGTGATGGACGTCCGGGTCATCACGCTCACTCCGCGCCGCACCGTGGCCGAGCAGGACGCCGAGCACGGTCCCCGGCTGCACGACCGGAACCCCGACCTGTGCTGCGCGCTGCGGAAGGTGGCCCCGCTCGAAGAGGGGCTGACCGGCTACGACGCCTGGGCGACCGGGCTCCGCCGGGACGAGTCGCCGACCCGCGCCGGCACCCCGGTCGTCGGCTGGGACGAGCGGCGCCGGAAGGTGAAGGTCTCCCCCATCGCCCGCTGGACCCAGGACGACGTGGACGCGTACGTGGCCGAGCACGGGGTGCTCACCAACCCGCTGCTGACGGACGGTTACGCCTCCGTCGGCTGCGCACCCTGCACCCGCCGGGTGCTGGAGGGCGAGGACGCCCGGGCCGGCCGCTGGGCGGGCCGCACCAAGACCGAGTGCGGGCTCCACGGATGACGGGCGCGCACAGCCCGTCCGCCGCCCACCCCCGCACCCGCCCGCCGGGCGAGCACCACCACCCGACCACCACCCCACCGCACCCACGGGAGACACACGTGACTGGGGCCACCATCTGGCTCACCGGACTGCCGAGCGCCGGCAAGACGACCATCGCGCACGCGCTGGCGGACCGGTTGCGCGCGGAGGGGCGCCGGACCGAGGTGCTCGACGGCGACGAGATCCGGACGTTCCTCTCGGCGGGCCTCGGCTTCGGCCGCGAGGACCGGCACACCAACGTCCAGCGGATCGGCTTCGTCGCCGAACTGCTCGCCTCGCACGGGGTGCTGACGCTGGTACCGGTGATCGCCCCGTACGCCGGCAGCCGGGAGGCCGTCCGCAAGCGCCACCAGCAGGAGGGCACCGCCTATCTGGAGGTGCATGTGGCGACCCCGGTCGAGGTGTGTTCGGTACGCGATGTGAAGGGGCTCTACGCCAAGCAGGCGGCGGGCGAACTGACCGGGCTCACCGGGGTGGACGACCCGTACGAGGAGCCCGCCTCCCCCGATCTGCGCGTCGAGGCGCAAGCCCAGACGGTCCAGGAGTCCGCCGCGGCGGTCCACGCGCTGCTCACCGAGAGGGGTCTGCTGTGACCTCGGTCGCCCCCGCCCACGACGGCACCGACAGCCCGTTCGCCCTGTCCCACCTGGACTCGCTGGAGTCCGAGGCGGTGCACATCTTCCGGGAGGTGGCGGGCGAGTTCGAGCGCCCGGTGCTGCTGTTCTCCGGCGGCAAGGACTCGATCGTCATGCTGTGGCTGGCGCTCAAGGCGTTCGCGCCCGCCGCCGTGCCGTTCGCGCTGCTGCACGTGGACACCGGGCACAACTTCCCGGAGGTGCTCGCCTACCGGGACCGGGTGGTGGCCCGGCACGGGCTGCGGCTCCATGTGGCCAGTGTGCAGGAGTACATCGACGCGGGCACCCTGCGCGAGCGCCCGGACGGCACCCGCAACCCGCTGCAGACCGTGCCGCTCACCGATGCCATCCGGCACCACCGGTTCGACGCGGTGTTCGGCGGCGGACGGCGCGACGAGGAGAAGGCCCGGGCCAAGGAGCGGGTGTTCTCGCTGCGGGACGAGTTCTCCCAGTGGGACCCGCGCCGCCAGCGCCCCGAGCTGTGGCAGCTCTACAACGGCCGGCACGCGCCCGGCGAGCACGTACGGGTCTTCCCGCTCTCCAACTGGACCGAGCTGGACGTCTGGCAGTACATCGCCCGGGAGGGGATCGAGCTGCCGGAGATCTACTTCGCGCACGAGCGGGAGGTGTTCTCCCGCGACGGCATGTGGCTGACCGCCGGGGAGTGGGGCGGGCCGAAGGAGTCGGAGCCGGTGGAGACCCGGCTGATCCGCTACCGCACGGTCGGGGACATGTCCTGCACCGGCGCGGTGGAGTCCGACGCGACCACCCTGGACGCGGTGATCGCGGAGATCGCCGCCTCCCGGCTGACCGAGCGCGGGGCCACCCGCGCCGACGACAAGCTCTCCGAGGCGGCGATGGAAGACCGCAAACGCGAAGGGTACTTCTAGTCATGACGAGCACCACCGAGCGGCTCAGCGCGACCACGCTGCTGCGGTTCGCCACCGCCGGTTCCGTGGACGACGGCAAGTCCACCCTGGTCGGCCGGCTGCTGCACGACTCCAAGTCGGTGCTGGCCGACCAGTTGGAGGCGGTCGAGCACGCCTCCCGCTCGCGCGGCCAGCAGGCCCCGGACCTGGCGCTGCTCACCGACGGGCTGCGGGCCGAGCGGGAGCAGGGCATCACCATCGACGTGGCCTACCGCTACTTCGCCACGCCCCGCCGCCGGTTCATCCTCGCGGACACCCCCGGCCATGTGCAGTACACCCGGAACATGGTCACCGGGGCCTCCACCGCCGAGCTGGCCGTGGTGCTGGTGGACGCCCGCAACGGCGTGGTCGAGCAGACCCGCCGGCACGCCGCCGTCGCCGCCCTGCTGCGGGTGCCGCATGTGGTGCTGGCGGTCAACAAGATGGACCTGGTGGGGTACGAGGAGGCCGTCTTCGCCGCCATCGCGCGGGAGTTCACCGCGTACGCCTCCGAGCTGGGCGTCCCGGAGATCACCGCGATCCCGATCTCGGCGCTGGCCGGCGACAATGTGGTGGAGCCGTCCGCGCACATGGACTGGTACGGCGGCCCCACCGTCCTGGAGCACCTGGAGACCGTGCCGGTCAGCCACGATCTGACCGGCTGCCCGCCGCGCTTCCCGGTGCAGTACGTCATCCGGCCCGGGACGGCCGAGCACCCGGACTACCGGGGCTACGCGGGCCAGATAGCCTCCGGCGCGCTGCGGGTGGGCGATCCGGTGACCGTGCTGCCCTCGGGCCGCACCTCGGTGATCACCGCGATCGACGCGCTGGGCACCCCGGTGGACATCGCCTGGGCCCCGCAGTCAGTGACCGTCCGGCTCGCCGACGACATCGACATCGCGCGCGGCGATCTGATCGCCCCCACCGCGACCGCCCCGGCCACCACCCGCGAAGTGACCGCCACCGTCTGCCATGTGGCCGACGAACCGCTGGTCCCGGGGCAGCGGGTGCTGCTCAAGCACACCACCCGTACGGTCAAGGCGATCGTCCAGGAGATCCCGTCCCGGCTCACCCTGGACGACCTCTCCCAGCACCCGTCCCCCGGGCGGCTGGTGGCCAACGACATCGGCCGGGTGCGCGTCCGCACCGCCGAGCCGCTGCCGCTCGACTCCTACGCCGACTCCCGGCGCACCGGCTCCTTCCTGCTCATCGACCCGGCCGACGGCACCACCCTGGCGGCCGGCATGGCGGGCGACTCCCTCACCCCGGCCGCCGCCCCGGCGGCACCCGCCGACGACGAGGGCTGGGACTTCTGATGGCGCTCACCCTCCGGTACGCCGATGTGTACGCGACCTTCGCCAAGGAGGGCGGCCGGATCGGCAGCGGCAGGCTCGGCAGCGGGCAGGGCGGAGTGGCCCGATGTGCCTGACCGCCGCCGCCCGCGCGCCCCGCGCCCCCCACGGGCGTTTCCGCACGACCGTACCGCCGCCCCCACGAAGACCCGACCGCCTCCCGGCCGCGTCCCCGGATCCCCGGAGGACCTGAACACCGGGCCAACGAGAGGACCCCCTCCCGTGTCCGCACCGTCCCGCCGTCTCGCCGCCCTCCGTGGCTCCGCCGGCCACACCGGACTCACCACCCGCCGCGGGCTCGCCGCCGTCGCGGCCCTGCCCCTGCTGATCGGGGCGCTCGCCTCCTGCGGCTACGGCTCCGAGGCCACCGCCGACAAGAAGGTGGCCGCCCAGGGCGAGAAGCTCTCGGCCGGCGAGGTGCGGCTCGGCTACTTCCCCAACCTGACCCACGCCACCGCGCTCGTGGGTGACCAGGAGGGCCTGTTCCAGAAGGAGTTGGGCGGCACCCAGCTGAAGGTCTCCACCTTCAACGCGGGTCCCTCCGAGATCGAGGCGCTCAACGCGGGCTCCATCGACATCGGCTTCATCGGCCCCTCGCCCTCCATCAACGGCTATGTGAAGTCGAAGGGTTCCAACCTCCGGATCGTCGGCGGCGCGGCCTCCGGCGGGGTGAAGCTGGTGGTGAACCCGGCGAAGATCAAGACGCTGGACGACGTCAAGGGCAAGCGGATCGCCACCCCGCAGCTCGGCAACACCCAGGACGTGGCCTTCCTGCACTGGGCCGCCGAGCGCGGCTGGAAGGTCGACCCGCAGAGCGGCAAGGGTGACGTCTCGGTGGTGCGCACCGACAACAAGGTGACCCCGGACGCGTACAAGTCCGGCTCCGTGGACGGTGCCTGGGTGCCCGAGCCGACCGCCTCCAAGCTGGTCACCGAGGGCGCCAAGGTCCTGCTGGACGAGTCCACGCTGTGGCCTGGTGACAAGTTCGTCATCACCAACATCATCGTGTCGCAGACGTTCCTCAAGGAGCACCCGGACGTGGTGGAGGCGGTGCTGCGCGGCTCGGTGCGGACCAACGCCTGGATCAACGCCCACCAGGAGAAGGCCAAGGCGTCCGCCAACGAGAAGCTGAAGGCGCTCTCCGGGAAGGCGCTGGGCGACCAGGTGATCGACGCGGCCTGGCCGTCGATCCGGTTCACCGACGACCCGCTGGCGAGCACCCTCCAGGCGCAGGCGGACCACGCGGTCGGCGCCGGGCTGCTCAAGAAGCCGGACCTGAAGGGGATCTACGACCTGCGGCCGCTCAACAAGGTACTCAAGGCCGAGGGCAGGCCCGCGGTGGCCGACGCCGGCCTCGGCACCCCGTAGCCGCAGGGCCCGTACGGCCGCACCGCCGAACAGGCATACGCCGTACGGGCCGTGTCCCCACCCGTCCGCCGGACGTCCCGACCCGGTGACGACCCGGCTCCCAGGCAATCCGACATCCCGACATCCCCAGGAGGTGACGATCATGGCCACCGCATACGCCGAGGCCGGTGACCGTACGGCGGCGGCGACCCACGCCGCCCGGCTGACGCATGTGTCGAAGTCCTTCGCCGGCCCGGCGGGCCCCCAGCTCGTGCTGGACGACATCTCGCTCGATGTCGCACCCGGCGAATTCGTCACCCTGCTGGGGGCGTCCGGCTGCGGCAAGTCCACCCTGCTCAATCTGGTCGCCGGACTCGACCGGCCGACCGCGGGGTCCATCGAGACCACCGGCGGCCGGCCGGCCCTGATGTTCCAGGAACACGCGCTCTTCCCGTGGCTCACGGCGGGCAAGAACATCGAACTCGCCCTGCGGCTGCGGGGGGTGGCGAAGGCCGGGCGCCGCGCCGAGGCCGAGCGGCTGCTCGGTCTGGTACGGCTCGGCGGCGCGTACGGGAAGCGGGTGCACGAGCTGTCCGGCGGGATGCGCCAGCGGGTCGCGCTGGCCCGGGCGCTCGCCCAGGACAGCCGGCTGCTGCTGATGGACGAACCGTTCGCGGCGCTGGACGCCATCACCCGGGACGTGCTCCACGACGAGCTGACCCGGATCTGGCGCGAGGCCGGCGTCTCGGTCCTGTTCGTCACCCACAACGTGCGCGAGGCGGTGCGGCTGGCCCAGCGGGTGGTGCTGCTCTCCTCGCGGCCCGGGCGGGTGGCCCGGGAGTGGACGGTCGGCATCGAGCACCCGCGCCGGATCGAGGACGCCGCGGTGGCGGAGCTGTCCGTGGAGATCACCGAAGAACTACGGGGGGAGATCCGCCGCCATGGCCGCGACTGAGACGACGACCGCCAAGACCCCGCCCGGGCCGGGAACGCCGGGATCCGGAACTCCGGGGCCGGGGGCTCCGGGGCCGGGGGCTCCGGGGCCGGGGAAGAACGCCGACGACCTGGCCGGTCTCGAAGCGGGACTGGACGCGCTGGAAACGGTGCGGGAGCAGCGGGTGCCGGTCCGGGAGGTGCTGCTGCGCAAGGTGCTGCCCCCGGTGACCGCCGTCGCGCTGGTCCTGGTGGTCTGGCAGCTGCTGGTCTCCGGCGGGGTCACCGACAGCTACAAGCTCCCGCCGCCGTCCGCCGTCTGGGACAGCCTGACCGCCATGTGGCTGCAGGGCACCCTGCTGGACGTCCTGTGGACCTCGGTCTCCCGCGCGCTGCTCGGCTTTCTGATGGCACTCGCCATCGGCACCCCGCTGGGGCTCCTGGTGGCCCGGGTGCGGGTGGTCCGGGCGGCGATCGGCCCGATCCTCTCCGGCCTCCAGTCGCTGCCCTCGGTGGCCTGGGTGCCGCCCGCGGTGCTCTGGCTGGGGCTCAATGACTCGATGATGTTCGCGGTGATCCTGCTGGGCGCGGTGCCGTCGATCGCCAACGGCCTGGTGGCCGGCGTCGACCAGGTGCCCCCGCTGTTCCTGCGGGCCGGCCGGACCATGGGGGCGACCGGGCTGCGGGGCGCCCGGCACATCGTCATGCCGGCGGCGCTGCCCGGCTATCTCGCCGGGCTGAAGCAGGGCTGGGCGTTCTCCTGGCGGTCGCTGATGGCGGCGGAGATCATCGCCTCCTCGCCCGATCTGGGCCTCGGCCTCGGCCAGTTGCTGGAGAACGGCCGCAACAACATCGACATGCCGGGCATCTTCCTGGCGATCATCCTCATCCTGGTCGTCGGCGTCGCCATCGACCTGCTGGTCTTCAGTCCGCTGGAGCGGTGGGTGCTGCGCAGCCGGGGCCTGCTGGTCAGGAGCTGAACGTTTCCATGCACGCCTCCCCCGTCCTTCTCGTCGTCGCCCACGGCAGCCGGGACCCCCGGCACGCCGCGACCGTCCACGCCCTGGTGCGCCGGGCCGCCGCGCTCCGGCCCGGGGTGCGGACGGAGACGGCGTTCCTCGACTTCAATGTGCCCTCGGTGCCGGCCGTGCTCGACCGGCTGGCGGCCGAGGGGGCACGGGAGGTGGTGGCCCTGCCGCTGCTGCTGACCCGGGCCTTCCACGCCAAGTCCGACCTCCCCGCCGCGCTGCGGGAGGCGCCGCCGGGCCTGCGGGTGCGCCAGGCCCCGGTGCTCGGCCCCTCCCCGCTGCTGCTCGCAGCGGTGGAACGGCGGCTGTACGAGGCCGGGCTGAGCCCCGGCGACAAGTCCGGCACCGGGGTCGTCCTGGCCTCGGCGGGCTCCACCGACCCGGAGGCGGGCGCGGCGATCGCAGAAACGGCGCGGGAGCTGCGGCGCGCCGGTTGGTGCGCCGTGCGGCCCGCGTTCGCCTCCGCTTCCACGCCCCGTACGGAGGACGCGGTCCGCGCCCTGCGTGCCCAGGGGGTGGCCCGGGTGGCGGTGGCCCCGTACGTCATCGCGCCCGGCCGCCTTCCGGACCGCATCGCCGCGGGCGCCGCGGGCGCGGACGTCCTCGCCGGCGTCCTCGGTCCCGCCCCCGAACTGGCCCGGCTGCTGCTCACCCGCTACGACGAGGCCCGTGCCTGGCGGTCCCACGCCGCCGTCGCCTGAGCCCCGGCGCGGCCGTCAGGCCCGGTTCTGCCGCCTGGCCCGCCACCTCCGCCCCCGCTCGGGCGCTCCCTTCAGCATGCCGTCCCGCAGCCAGCCGAGGCCCGCCGCCAGCGGTGTCACCGCGAGACCGACCAGCAGCGCCTTGTCCCACTCCATCCCGTCGCGCCGGAAGCGCAGCATCAGCACACAGATCACATACAGCCCCACCGCGTAGAGCGCGATCTTCATTGCTCTTGGCATCCCCATGCGCACCCGGGTACCCCGCCACGGGCGCTGAAGGCCCGTCATCCGGAAGGTCGCACGCGGGTGCGGCGGGGGCCGGTGGGCACCACGATGGGGTTTTCGGCGGACGGGTACGGAGGTGGCCGGTGACGGAGGTGCGGCTTCGGGCGGCGGGGACGGCGCCGGTGGAGACGGTGTGGCGGCGGTATGTGACGCCGGGGTGCTGGCCGGAGTGGTCACCGCAGATCCGGGCGGTGCGGGTGGCCGGGGACCGGGTGGTGCCGGGGCTGCGCGGGGAGATCCGGACGGTGCTCGGGGTGGGCGTGCCGTTCGTGGTGGAGGCGGTGGACGAGGAGCGGCGGATCTGGAGCTGGCGGGTGCGGCTGGGGCCGGTCCGGCTGCGGCTGCGCCACGAGGTGCGGGAGCGGCCGGGCGGCGGGGCGCTGACCGAGCTTCGGGTGACGGGACCGGTCTGGGCGGTGGCCGGGTACGCGCCGCTGGCCCGGCTGGCGCTGAGGCGGCTGGTACGGCGCTGAGCCGGGCGGGGGCCTCGGGCGCGGGGCCCGTGCCGGTCCGGGCCCCGGACGCGGCACCGGTCCGGGCAGGCGCGGGGCGGGCGGGCGGACACGCGGCCGGGCGCCGGCCACCGGGCGGGCGCGGGGCCGGTGGGCCGGGCGCGGCCACCGGGCGTCAGCCGCCGGTCAGTTCGGCCAGCTTCCGGACAGTGTTCCAGTTGCGCGAGGTGGCGACGAGGCCCCGGTTCAGCGCGGGGCGGGAGAGCGCGACGGCCAGTTTGGAGCGGCCCAGGCCCTCGGGCGCGTACAGATAGAGCGCCCGGTCGCCGAGCCGGAACTCCTCGGGCCGGAAGGCGTCCGCGTCCAGCGCGGCGAACCGGTCGGCGGCGACGGGCCCGGAGAAGAAGGTGACGTGCAGTTGTCGGCCCTCCAGCCGGCCGGCCGGGAAGGGGCAGGCGTCCCGCACGGACCGGAGGTAGGGACCGGAGCGGACCAGGCAGTCGACGCGGAAGCCGAACCGCTCCTCGATCGCGGTCTCCAGCTCGGCGGCGAGGGCGTCCTCGCCGGTGCCGGAGGCGGCGGTGAAGACCGCGTTCCCGCTCTGGAGATAGGTGGTCGCACCGGTATGGCCCAGGCCGGTGAGCAGGTCCCGCAGCTCGGCCATCGGGACCTTCTTGCCGCCGCCGACATTGATTCCGCGCAGCAGGGCGGCGTAGGTGATCTCCATGGCCCCCATCCTGACAGAACGGGCGGTGGCCGCCGTGCCCCATGGGGGCGGGCACGGCGGCCACCGGTTCTGGGAGGGTAACCCCGCTACTGGACGATCCTCAGCAGCTTGTTGGGCGTGCCCTGGGTGGCGTTGGTGATCTTGCCCGCGGTGGCCCCGTCCACCAGGGCCCTGGTGACCTGCTCGGGCGTGGCGTCCGGGTGGCCGGCCAGATAGATCGCGGCGGCGCCGACCACGTGCGGGGTGGCCATGGACGTACCCGAAAGGGTCTTGGTGCCGGTGTCGCTGTCGTTCCAGGCCGAGGTGATGGAGGAACCGGGGGCGTACAGGTCCACCAGCGTGCCGAAGTTGGAGAAGTCGGACTGCTGGTCGGCGGTGGTGGAGGAGGCGACCGTGATGGCCTCGGCCACCCGCGCCGGGGAGACCTGCTGGACGTCCTGGCTCTCGTTGCCGGCCGCCACGCCGAAGGTGATCCCGGCCGCGACGGCGCCGCGCACGGCCGCGTCCATCGCCTGGTCGGCACCGCCGCCGAGGCTCATGTTGGCGACCGACGGCCCCTGGTGGTGCTCGGTCACCCAGTCGATCCCGGCCACGACCTGATCGGTGGTGCCGGCACCCGAGTCGTCGAGCACCCGGACGGCCACGATCTTCGCCTTCTTGGCGACACCGTGGGCGGCTCCGGCGAGGGTGGCCGCGACATGGGTGCCGTGGCCGTGTCCGTCACTGGCGTCGGTGTCGTTGTCGATGGCGTCGAAGCCGGAGGTGGCCCGGCCCTCGAAGTCCTGGTGGGTGAGCCGGACACCGGTGTCCACCACATAGGCGGTGACGCCCTCACCGGCCGTGTCCGGATAGGTGAACTTCTTGTCCAGGGCGGCGTCGGTCTGGTCGATCCGGTCGAGCCCCCAGGAGGGCGGATTCTCCTGGGTGGCACTGACAGTGGTGGCGCCGGCCGCGGCGGAGCTGATCCGGAACGTCTTGTTCTGCACCACGGCGGAGACCGCCGGGTCGGCGGCGAGTTCCTTCGCCTTGGCCTCGGACAGGTTGTCGGCCGAGAAGCCGTTGACGGCGAAGGAGTAGGTGCGCTTCAGGGTGCCGCCGTACTTCTGCGCCAGCCGTTGTTTGGCCGCCTTGTCGGTCTCGGCGGACCGGCCGTGCAGCAGCACGATGTAGCTGCCGGTGACGGCGCCCTGGGCGCCGGCCCCGTGGACCGTACCCGCCGGGGGCTTGGGAGGGGGGACGGCGGCGCCGGCGAAGGACATGCCCAGCACGCTGACTCCGGCCACCGCCGCCAGGGCGGCGGCGAGCCGGGATCCACGCTTGCGAGTGGTCATGTAGAGGGGTCTCCTCGTCATTCTGTGGGGGGACCGGCCCTCGGACGGAAATCCTCCGGGCGCCGGCTCGAAAGACTGGCGGATTGACGCGCTCATATCAAGAGCGTCGCCCGACCGGGACCCACTCAACAACGAGCCGACATCAAAAACCAGCCAAATCCGGGCATGTCGTCTCCCTGCACCCTCGTTCGAACCACCACCCCCGCCGGAGACCGCACGCCCGGCCGTGCGGGTGGCCCCCGGCCCGGGCGGGCGGCCGGCGGCCCGCCGCTCCGGGGATGCGAGACTGCCGGAGCCGGGCGCCGGCGAACCGGCCCCGGCGCGGCCCGGTACGGACCGGGGCACGGCGGCGGCACATGGCCCATGGCGCGCGGACAGCGGAAGGAAGCGGACGACGGTGGACGAGGCACGGGCACGGGAGGTCCTGGCGGCGGCCGGGGTGGCGGGCGCGGCGGAGGTGGCCGGCGCGGAGCTGCTGGCGCTGGGCGAGAACGCGGCCTTCGGCGTCGGTGACCTGGTGGTGAAGGTGGGCCGGGACGCCGAGCTGCTGGCCCGCGCCGAGCGGGAGCTCGCCGTCTCCGCCTGGCTGGCCGGGTGCGGTGTCCCGGCGGCCCGGGCGGCGGAGCCGGCGCCCCGGCTGGTGGCCGGGCACCCGGTGACCCTCTGGTACCGGCTGCCCGCCGCCGTCCGGCCCGCCGAGCCCCGCGACCTGGCGCCGCTGCTCCGGGCCGTGCACGCGCTGCCCGAGCCGCCGGTCCCGCTGCCGCGCCGGGACCTGCTGGGCGGGGTCGAGCGCTGGCTGCGGCTGGCCGGGGAGGCGGTGGACCCGGCGGACGCCGCCTATCTGCGGGAGCGCCGGGACGGGTTCGCCACCGCCGCTGCCGCGCTCACCCCCCGGCTGACGCCGGGTCCGGTCCATGGCGACGCGCTGCCCCGGAACGTCCAGGTGGGCCCGGACGGACCCGTGCTAGTGGACCTGGAGACCTTCTCCTCGGACCTGCGGGAACACGACCTGGTGGTGCTCGCGCTCGCCCGCGACCGGTACGGCCTGGACCCGGCGGCCCATGACGCGTTCACCCGGGCCTACGGCTGGGACGTACGCGAGTGGGACGGCTGCGCGGTGCTGCGCGGCGCCCGGGAGACGGCCAGCTGTGCCTGGGTGGCCCAGCACGCCCCGTACAACCCGAAGGCGCTGGCCGAGTTCCGCCGCCGGGTGGCCTCGCTCCGGGACGGCGACCCGGAGGTGCGCTGGTACCCGTTCTGACGCCGGTTCAGGGTGTCCGGACCGGGGTGCCCGGGACCGGCTCCCGCAGCGGCCAGACCGGGTCGATCACCGCGTCCGGGCTCCCCTTGCGGCGCAGGAACCCCTGGAAGTCGGCGGCCCACTCGGCGTACCACCCGATCTGGCGGTCATGCAGCTCGGCCGGGGTCAGCGCGGCCACCGAGGGGTGCCGCCCGGCTATCGCCCGGGCGACCAGCACCGCCGCGAGCGCGTCGGCCGCCGCCTCGTGGGCACCGTCCAGCCGTACGCCGTACTCCCCGCAGACCGCCTCCAGATTGCGCTTGCCGCGCCGGTAGCGGTCGACGGCCCGGTCGATGGTGTACGGATCGATCACCGGACCGGCCGGGGCGCCGCCCAGCCGGTCACCGAGCGACGGCAGCCCGTACCGCAGCAGTTCGGCGGCGAGCAGGGTCAGATCGAAGGCGGCATTGTACGCCACGACCGGGACACCCCTAGCCCAGTATCCGGTGAGCGCCTCGGCCAGCTCCTCCGCCACCTCGCGGCCCGGGCGCCCGTCGGCGGCGGCCCGCTCGGTGCTGATGCCATGGATGGCGGACGCCTGCGCCGGTATCCGGACGCCCGGATCGGCCAGCCACTGCCGACGGGCCGTCACCTCCCCGGCCCGCACCTCCACGATCGCCGCCGTCACGATCCGCGCCTCGCGCGGATCCGTGCCCGTCGTCTCCAGATCGAAGCCGACGAGCGTCTCCCCGTGCCAGCCCATGCTGCTCCTTCCACGGTGCTCTGGTGCGTTCCCCCGTCCGGGCGCGCCGGACGCGCGGCGCCCTGGTGCGCACGGTCCCGCGGTGCACTCCCCCTGTGTCCTTCACCCTGGCACGCGCCACTGACAACGCCGTCCCCGGCTCCCTCCCGACGAGGGCGCCGACGGGGCGTCAGGCCGGGTTCCCGGACCGTGCGGGTACCAACCCGACTTGGCGGCTTCCCGGGGGGCCGGGCCGGGCGGGGGGGGATCCGGCCGTCCGGGCCGACCGTCCGGGCGACCGGTCCGACGGCCCGCCGGAGAACTGACCGGAGCGCCGGTCAGGAGACCGGGCGGGAGTCGGTCCAGACGGACTCGAACTCCTCCCGGTAGATCTCGAAGAGGCCGTGTTCGCTCTCCGCGCCGGACCGGACCACCGCCCGCCTGCCGCCGCGCAGCACCAGGACCGGCGCCTCCATCCCCCGGGCCCGGCGCAGATACGACTGGACGACCCCGACCCCGTCCGGCCCGTCGCCATCCACCAGATAGGCGGTGAAGCGGGGGGTCTCGTCGAAGACCTGGATCTCGAAGGCGCCCGGGTCGCGGAGCCGGGCGCGCACCCGGCGCATGTGCAGGATGTTCATCTCGACCGAGCGGCTCAGCTCGCCCTTCTTGATCCCCAGCTCCCGCTCCCGCCGCCGGACGGCGCTGCTGGCCGGATTGAGGAAGAGCAGCCGTATCCGGCAGCCGGTCTCGGCCAGCCGCACCAGCCGGCGCCCGGAGAAGTTCTGCACCAGCAGATTGAGACCTATGCCGATGGCGTCCAGCCGGCGGGCGCCGCCGAACAGGTCCTCGGCGGGCAGCTGCCGCTGGAGCCGCACCCGGTCCGGGTGGACCGAGACCACGTCCGCGTACCGGTCCCCGACCAGGTCCTCCACCGCGTCCACCGGCAGCCGGTGGGCGGACGGCACCCCGGCGCCACCGCCCAGGATCTCCAGGAGCCGGGCACTGGCCCGCTCCGACTGGTCCAGCACGGTCCGGGAGAGCGCCCGGTTGCGGGAGACCACGTTCCGGGTGACCTCCAGCTCGTCCAGGGCGAGTTCCACCTCGCGGCGGTCGTCGAAGTAGGGCTCGAAGCAGGGCCAGTGCTGGACCATCAGCTCCCGCAGCTGGGGCAGGGTGAGGAAGCTCAGCACATTGTCGTCGGCCGGGTCGAGGAGATAGCCCTTGCGGCGGGACACCTCCCGGACCGCCACCGCCCGCTGCACCCACTCCTGTCCGGCGGGGCCGGCGGCGGCCACCACCCACTCGTCGCCGTGCACCGGCTCGTAGACCGGACGCAGCACCGCCGCCACCACGGCACGCAGCCGCTGTTCGACCAGATTCAGCCAGATGTAGGCGCGGCCAGCCCGCTGGGCCCGGGTGCGCACCTCGCTCCAGGCGTCCGGTCCCCAGTCCAGTTCCGCGCCGATCTCCATGGGCCGGGCGAGGGAGACCGCGCCGGGCGGGACATCAGCGGGGTCAGTGGAGTCCCCCTCATGACCTGGGTCACCTGGGGGCAGCTCCAGCCCTCCCGAGCTCACCCGCGCACCGCCTTCTGCTTCCGTACACCCGTGTGCACCCGTCTCCAACGATCAAGGAAGGTTACTCCGGGAGTGGGCCGGGACGCAGCCCGTTGCCGTCCCTCCCCGGTCAACTCCCCTGGCCAAAATGGCCGTTCTCCGGGCCGAGTTCGACCGGAGTGAGCGGATTCATAATGATTGGCACCGCCCGGACGGGGCCGCCGGACGGCCGCCGGAGGCGGTCCCGGGCACCGCCGGACGGCGTTCGATGCGGGCGACATCCAGATGTGCGAGGTTGACCGGTCCTCGCCCCCGGTCCTCGCCTTGCCCGGCCGGAAGCGGGGTATCCACCCGGCACGGGCCGGGTACATGCCCGGGGCAGGACCGGCGTGGCGGCCGGTTCCGGTCCGGGCCGCCGGGGGCGGGTCCGGGTGGAAGCCGGGCACGGGCGGGGTACAGAGAACGGGAGGCCGGAGCGAGCCGCACCGGGCGCGCGGGGCGGAGGGGCCGGAAGCGCCGGCTCCGGGCGACTCACCGTCCCCGACGGCGGGAAGTCCTAGGAGGTCGCACCACTTTCGGGGAGGATCGGCAAAAAAGCCACCATTCAGCCGGATCAGAAGTGGAAGAGTCCTATCGATGCAGGTCTGGCCGGGACAGGCGTATCCCCTCGGTGCCACCTACGACGGCGCCGGAACCAACTTCGCGGTCTTCTCGGAGACCGCCGAACGAATCGAGCTGTGTCTGCTCCACGACGACGGCTCCGAGACCGCGGTGGAGCTGCGGGAGAGCGACGCCTTTGTGCGCCACGCGTATCTGCCGGGGGTGATGCCGGGTCAGCGGTACGGCTTCCGGGTCCACGGGCCGTACGCGCCGGAGCACGGGCAGCGCTGCAACTCCGCCAAGCTGCTCCTCGACCCGTACGCGCGGGCCGTCTCCGGTGCGATCGACTGGGGCGAGGCGGTGTACGGCTACCACTTCGGCAAGCCGGACTCCCGCAACGACCTGGACTCCGCGCCGCACACCATGGCCTCGGTGGTCGTCAACCCCTACTTCGACTGGGGTGACGACCGGCCGCCGCGCACCGACTACCACCGGACCGTGATCTACGAGGCGCACGTCAAGGGCCTGACGATGCGCCACCCGGCCCTCCCGGACGATCTGCGTGGCACCTACGCGGGGCTCGCGCACCCCGCCGTGCTGGAGCACCTGACGGAGCTGGGGGTCACGGCGCTGGAGCTGATGCCGGTCCACCAGTTCGTCAACGACCACCGGCTCGCGGACGCCGGACTCGCCAACTACTGGGGTTACAACACCATCGGCTTCTTCGCCCCGCACAACACCTATGCCTCCTGGGGCGACCGGGGCCAGCAGGTGCTGGAGTTCAAGTCGGCGGTCCGGGCGCTCCACCAGGCGGGGATCGAAGTCATCCTGGACGTGGTCTACAACCACACCGCCGAGGGCAACCACCTGGGCCCGACGCTCTCCTTCCGGGGGCTTGACAACCCGTCGTACTACCGCCTCACCGACGACCCCCGGTACTACATGGACACCACCGGCACCGGCAACTCGCTGCTGATGCGCTCCCCGCACGTCCTTCAGCTGATCATGGACTCGCTGCGGTACTGGGTGACCGAGATGCATGTCGACGGTTTCCGCTTCGATCTGGCGGCGACCCTGGCCCGGCAGTTCCACGAGGTGGACCGGCTGTCGTCCTTCTTCGACCTGGTCCAGCAGGACCCGGTGGTGAGCCAGGTGAAGCTGATCGCCGAGCCCTGGGACGTGGGCGAGGGCGGTTACCAGGTGGGCAACTTCCCGCCGCTGTGGACCGAGTGGAACGGCATGTATCGGGACACGGTCCGGGACCTGTGGCGGGGCGAGCCGCGCACCCTGGCGGAGTTCGCCTCCCGGCTGACCGGTTCCTCGGACCTGTACCAGGACGACGGGCGCCGTCCGCTGGCCTCGGTCAACTTCGTCACCTGCCACGACGGTTTCACCCTGCGCGACCTGGTCTCGTACAACGAGAAGCACAACGAGGCCAACGGCGAGAACAACCGGGACGGCGAGAGCCACAACCGGTCCTGGAACTGCGGTGCCGAGGGCGAGACGGACAACGACGAGATCAACGCGCTGCGGCTGCGCCAGACCCGCAACTTCATCGCCACCCTGCTGCTCTCCCAGGGGGTACCGATGCTCAGCCACGGGGACGAGTTCGGCCGCAGCCAGCGCGGCAACAACAACGCCTACTGCCAGGACAACGAGCTGTCCTGGGTGGAGTGGCCGGACGCCGGGACCACGGAGGCGCCGGAGGCCCCTCCGGTGGCGGACGGCGAAGGCCCGGCCGGCTCCGGGGACCGGGCCGGCGCGCCGGGCGGCAAGGCGGCCGCGGAGGCCCGGGCGCTGCTCGAATTCACCCGTTCGATGGTCTGGCTGCGCCGGGACCACCCGGTCTTCCGGCGCCGGCGCTTCTTCCACGGGCGGCCGGTGGAGGGCACCCACGACGAGCTGTCGGACATCAACTGGTTCACCCCGGACGGCTCCGAGATGACCTCCGAGGACTGGCAGGCGGCGCACGCCAAGGCGCTGTCGGTCTTCCTGAACGGCAACGCCATCTCGGAGCCCGGGCCGCGCGGCGAGCGGATCGCGGACGACTCCTTCCTGCTGATGTTCAACGCCGGGGCGGAGGAGCTGGAGTTCGTGGTCCCGGTCAACCACGGCCGGCAGTGGCAGGTGGTGGTGGACACGGCGGTGCCGGAGAGCGTCCGGCCCGGCCAGGGCGCCAAGGTGGCCGCGGGCGACCGGCTCACCCTGATGGGTCGCAGCATGACCGTCCTGCGCCGCCCGGCGTAACGCCCCGGCCCGGCGCCCACCGGGCCCTGGTGCGCCCGGCCCCGGGCCCGGCCGGGGCCTCCCCGGCCCCGTCGGGCGTACCGGCCGGTGTCCGTCCGGAACCGCCGGGCGCACGGACCGGACACCGGGCGCCGGGCACCCGGCGGCGATTCACCTTTTCGGATGCTCGTAGTGCGTACCCGGGCCCCCCGGGCCGGGGTACGCCGTCCGCGCGCGCGGACAGCAGGCCGGGCCGGGGTACGGCGACCGCCCGCACGGGTACCGGGCCGGGCGTACCCCCGCCCCCCGATCCCCCGGCCGCCGGTCCCCCGATCGCGCGCTCCGGAGTGCGGCCCTCGGCCGCCCGCGCCCCGGTGCGGCGGGGGGCGTAAATGGCGTGAGCCGATGACAGAGACCGCGTTCCAGCGGGTACCAGCGTGTCCATGACGCCCTCTGCCACCTACCGGCTCCAGATCCAGCCGGAGTTCCCGTTCCCGGCCGCCGAGCGCGCGGTGCCCCGCCTGGCCTCGCTCGGGGTGTCCCACCTCCATCTCTCCCCGGTCCTGGAGGCGGTCCCCGGCTCCTCGCACGGGTACGACGTGACCGACCACGGCCGGGTGCGCGAGGAGCTGGGCGGCGAGGCGGGGCTGCGGTCCCTCGCCGCGACGGCCAGGGCCAACGGCCTGGGGCTCGTGGTGGACCTGGTGCCCAACCACATGGCGGCCTCCCCGCGCCACAACCACCGGCTCCGGGAGGTGCTGCGGGAGGGGCCCGGGTCGCGGTACGCCCGCTGGTTCGACATCGACTGGGCGGGCGGGGACGGCAAGGTACTGCTGCCGGTGCTCGGCGGCCGGATCGGGGACGAGCTGGCCGGAGCCCGGGTGGTGGACGGTCTGCTGCGCTGCGGGGGCCAGGAGTTCCCGCTGCGGCCCGGTACGGAGGGACTGCCGCTGCCGGAGCTGCTGGACGCCCAGTGGTACCGGCTCGGCTGGTGGCGGCTGGCCCGCACCGAGCTCAACTACCGGCGCTTCTTCACCATCTCGGACCTCATCGGGGTGCGGGTGGAGGACCCGGAGGTGTTCGCGGCCACCCATGTCAAGATCCTGGAGCTGGTGCGGGACGGGGTGATCGAGGGGCTGCGCATCGACCACCCGGACGGGCTCGCGGACCCCGAAACGTATCTGCGCGAGCTGGACCGGGCGACCGGCGGCTGCTGGACGGTGGTGGAGAAGATCCTCAGCGAGGAGGAACGACTCCCCGCGAGCTGGCCGGTGGCCGGGACGACCGGGTACGACGCGCTGCGCCGGATCGACGGGGTCTTCGTGGACCCGGCGGGCGCGGCCGAGCTGACCGAGCGGTATCGGGCGTACGCCCGGCCCGCCGCCGACCGGGGCGGCGACTGGGCGGCCACGGCGCGCCGGGCGGCGTACGAGGTGGTCACCCATCAGCTCGCCGCCGAGGTCTCCTACCTCACCCGGACGGCGGAACGCATCGCCGCCGCCGACCCGGCGACCCGCGACCACGCCCCCTGGGCGCTGCGGGAGGCCGTCCGGGAGCTGCTGGTCCGGCTGCCGGTCTACCGGCCGTACGGCACCGGGGACGAGACCGTACTGACCCCGGAGGCGGCGGCCGAGGCCCGGGCGGCCTTCGCCGTGCCGGACGAGGCGGCGGCGGTCGACCTCGTACGGGACCTGGCGCTCGGGCTGCGCGGGGACGGGCCGGACGAGCGGGCGTTCCGGGTGCGGTTCGCCCAGACCTCGTCGGCGCTGCGCGCCAAGTCCCTGGAGGACCTGGCCTTCTACCGCCACACCCCGCTGCTCTCGGCCAATGAGGTGGGCGGGGAGCCGGGGCGGCCGGCCGTGGAGCCGGCGGCGTTCCACACCTACTGCGCCCGGCTGGCCCGCGACTGGCCGGCCTCCGGGACGGTGCTCTCCACTCATGACACCAAGCGCAGCGCCGACGTCCGGGCCCGGATCGCGGTGCTCTCGGAGTGCCCGGAGCGGTTCGCCAAACTGCTCGCCGACGTGGACCCCAAGGCGCCCGCGCCCGACGGCGGAGTGGGCTGGACCGGCTGGCAGACGGCGGTCGGCTTCGGGACGCCGGACGCCGCGCGGCTGGGGCCCGCGCTGCTCAAGGCGGTCCGCGAGGCGGGCCTGCGCACCACCTGGACCGAGCCGGACGAGGCGTACGAACGGGCCGTCACCGACTTCGCGGCCGCGGGCCCGGCCGGTCCCCCGCAGTACCTGGTGGAGGTGCTGGCCCGCGAACTGGCCCCGCACTTCCGGGCCAACATCCTGGGCGCGGCCCTGCTCCAGCTGACCATGCCGGGCGTGCCGGACCTGTACCAGGGCACCGAGCGGGAGTACCGGGCGCTGGTCGACCCGGACAACCGGGCGCCGTTCGCGGCGGCCGAGCCCGGTGACGAGCGCGGCGAGGACGAGAAGACCGGGCTGACCCGGGCGGCCCTGGCGCTGCGCCGGGAGCGCCCGGAGGCGTTCGGCCCGGCCGGCGGCTACACCCCGCTGACCGCCACCGGCCCGGCCGCCGGACACTGCCTGGCCTTCGCCCGCGCGGACGAGGTGGTCACGGCGGTGACCCGGCTCTCGCTCCGGCTGGCGCAGTCCGGTGGCTGGGCGGACACCGCGCTCACCCTGCCCGAAGGGGTCTGGCACGACGCGCTGGCCGGGGACCCGGCGGGGGCCCGGGAGTTCCCGGGCGGCGCCCCGGTCGCCCTGGCGGAGCTGTTCGGCGACCGCCCGGTGGCGCTGCTGGCCCGCCGGGACTGAGGACCCGGTCCGCCGCGCCCGTACCGACCCCGGTGGCGGCGGAGGCGGACCCGGCGGACGAACCGGCCCGCGCGCCCGGGCCGTACCCTCGGCCCCGGGCACCCGCGTCCGCCCCCTCGGCCCCGGGCGCCGGCCGCGTCCGCCCGGGCGACAGGGCGCACGCGCGACCGCCGTTCCCCGGCGAGCCGCCCGGCGGCAGGGCGTACGGCACAAGGGCCCCGGACCGTACACCCACCCGCGCGCCGGGGCGGGCGGTGGCGACAGCGGCGGACACGGGGCCCCGTCCCACGACCGCCGTCCGCCCGGCGGCCGGTGCCCGGAGCCCGGCCGTGCGGCGAGCACCGACCCCGCCACCGCCCTGGGCCCGGCCTCGCCACCGCCCCGGCCCGGAGCCCAACTCCTCGCGCTCCGCCCCCCGTCGGCTCCACGAGCCGGCCGGGCCCGCCCCACGGCCGGGAGCCACCCGGGGGTACGGAATGAGCCGCACGCCGGTGACAAACGACCCCGAAGCGGCGACGGCCGACGACACCTCGCTGATCGGCCGCACCCTGGCCCGCGCCTTCGAGTACGACCCGACGATGCGCTGGTTCTTCCCCGGTGACGCCTCGCGCGCGCAGAGGCTGGAACGCCGCTTCACCACGCTCTTCACCCGGCAGTACGTCCACCACGGCACAGGCGAACGCGCCGGGGCGGCCGCGGCGTTCTGGGTCCCGCCGGAGGCGCGGGACAAGGCCGTTCCGGACGCGGAGACCGTCCGGGAGCTCCAGGAGGTCCTGGGCGACCGGGCCGAGCGGTTCGCGGCCGGAGTCGGGATGGCCGCCGGGCACACGCCCCGGGAGCCGCACTGGTACCTGGCGGTGATCGGTGCCGACCCGGCCGCCCGGGGCCAGGGGCTCGGGACCGCCCTGCTGCGCTCGGGCCGGTCAAGGCCGACGCGGAGGGTCTGCCGGTCTGTCTGGAGCCCTCCAAGCCGGCCGACCCGCCCTTCTACGAGCGCTTCGGCTTCACCGTGCGCGAGGAGCTGCGGCTGCCGCAGGGCGGGCCGGCGCTGTGGGCGATGCGGCGCGAACCACGCCGCCCGGCCGGCGACCGGTGAGCACCGGCCGTACCACCCACCACTGACTGACCGCGTGACGCGGGCGTGGCCCCTCCGCCGCCGGCCGCCCGACCGCCCGTCACGCGACGGCCACCGTCACACGGCGGCGGCCGGGCCGCGGACCTCAGCGGGCCGACAGGCAGAAGGACATATGGCCGAAGGAGACCAGGTCGCCGGCGCGGACCACCACCGTGCCGGTGACCCGGCGGCCGTTGACGGTGGTGCCATTGGTCGAGCCGAGGTCCCGCAGCAGCCACACCCCGCCGCTCAGGGTCAGCTCGGCATGGGCCCGGGAGACCGTCTCATGGCTGAGCCGCAGCCCGCAGACCGGATCCCGCCCTATCCGCAGCGGCAGCGGCCCCGGCTCGGGCAGCAGCAGCTTGGGCAGCCGCTGGGCCTCCCAGGCGCGGCCCAGCCGGGCGGTGAACTCCGAGGCGCGGCCGACCGCCCCGACCAGCCGCTTGGTCCAGCGGCCCTCGGAGCACAGATCGGCGGTGAGCGCGGCCAGTTCGTCGGAGCGGCGGGCGACCAGGGCCAGTTCCATCCGCCGCAGAAAGGTGTCGTGCGACAGCCGGCCCTGGGCGGCCCCGTCCCTGAGCAGTTCCAGCGCGCGGTCCCGCTCGGCGTCGGAGAGCCGGGCGGACCGGGTGGCGAACTCGTACGGGGTGCTCACGGGCTGATTGTCGGTCCGGAAGGCCCGGGGTGTCCAGACGGCTCCGGTCGCCGGAAATCCCGCTGACCGGCGGCGCCCCGCCCGGTACCGTACCGGCCGCTCGAACCACCGCTGAGGAGAAACGACATGACAGACGCGCGCCGGCCGGCGGCCGTCACCTTCCGCCCGCTGTCCGCACCCGAGGAGCTGCCACTCTTCCGGCGGTTGACGTATGTGCTCGACCATGAGCTGGCCGACGACCTGGCGGCCGGCCGCCGCCGTCCCGAGTGGCTGTGGGTGGCGCTCGACGGGGCGGGCCGGGTGGTGGCCCGGCTGGCCTGGTGGACCGGCGCCCCCGGTGGGCCGCCGCGGGTACTCGACATCCTCGACTTCCTTGACGGCCCCGCCCGCCCCGGTGTCGCCGGTGTCCCCGACGGCCTTGACGCCCTTGGCCGTCACCATGGGCCGGCCGCCGCCGGGGACCCGGCCGAGGTGGCGGTACGACTGCTGGAGACGGCGACCGCCCGGGTGGTTCCGGCGGGGGCGCCGCGCCCGGAGTACACCCGGTTCGTACCGCCGGACTGGCGCACGGACCCGGCCGCCCGGGCGGTGGTGGCGGCCAGGACCGGGGTGGTGGAGCGGACCGGGGCGCGGCTGCTGGTGGAGCGGCTGCGGCTGGAGTGGCGGTCCGGGGCGCCAGAGCCGGAGCCCACCGGGCGGCTGGTCTTCCGGGGGGTGCGGGACGGGGAGGAACTGGTGGCGCTGATGGCCCGGGTGATGGACGGCACCCTGGACGCGCACGGACGGGCCGACCTGGCCTCCGGTCTCTCGCCCCGCGCGGCGGCGGAGAAGCACTACACGGAGGAACTGGCCCGGTACCGCACACCGCGTGCGTGGTGGCGGATCGCGGAACTGCCGGAGGGCGGCGGCCCGGTGGGGTTCGTGATCCCGGCACGGAACAACTACCACCCGATCATCGCCTACCTCGGGGTGCTGCCCGAGCACCGGGGGCGGGGGTACATCGACGAGATACTCGCCGAGGGCACCCGGGTGCTCGCCGCCGAGGGCGTCCACCGGATCCGCGCCGCCACCGACCTCGGGAACGTACCGATGGCGCGGGCCTTCGCCCGGGCGGGGTATGTGAACTTCGAACGCCAGGTGGACTACGTCTGGCCGGCCGGCTGACCCGGGTCCCGCGGACACCGCGCCGGCCCGGGCGAAGGGGTGGCCTTCGGCCGAGTGCCGTGCTTCCGGTTACGGATCTTGCCAGGATGGGCGCTGTCGTCGACGAGGGGATCGCCAGTGCTGTTCGAGGTGTGGGCACCGAAGGCAAGCGAGCGGGTGGAACTCCGACTGGAGGGTGGACGGTTCCCGTTGACCCGGGACCCGGAGCGGGACGGCTGGTGGCGGGCGGAGGTGGCGCCGGAGGCCGGCGCGCGGGACGGGGCGCGGTACGGCTTCGCGGTGGACGGCGGGCCGGTGCTGCCCGATCCGCGCTCCCGCCGCCAGCCGGACGGCCCGGACGGGCTGAGCGCGGTGGTGGACCACGGCACCTTCGCCTGGCGCCACCGGCCGCCGGGGCGCGGGCTGAGCGGGGCCGTGCTGTACGAGCTGCACATCGGTACGTACACCCCGGAGGGCACGCTCGACGCGGCCGCCGCCCGGCTGGACCATCTGGTGGAGCTGGGTGTCACCCATGTGGAGCTGATGCCGCTCTGCCCCTTCCCCGGCGTCCACGGCTGGGGGTACGAGGGGGTGTCGCTCTGGGCGGTGCACGAGCCGTACGGCGGCCCCGAGGCGCTGAAGCGGTTCACCGACACGGCGCACGGGCTGGGCCTGGAGGTCGTCCTGGACGTGGTCCACAACCATCTGGGCCCGTCCGGCAATCATCTGCCCGCCTTCGGGCCGTACTTCACCGAGACCCATCACACGCCGTGGGGCGCGGCGGTGAACCTGGACGCGCCCGGCTCCGACGAGGTGCGGGACTACCTGCGGGAGAGCGCCCTCGCCTGGCTGCGGGACTACCGGCTCGACGGGCTGCGGCTGGACGCGGTGCACGCGCTGGCCGACACCCGGGCGCTGACCTTCCTGGAGGAGCTGTCGGCGGCGGTGGACGAACTCGGCGCCGAACAGGGCCGGGAGCTGTTCCTGATCGCGGAGTCCGATCTCTGCGACCCGCGCACCACCACCCCGCGCGAGGCGGGCGGCCTGGGGCTGCACGCCCAGTGGAACGACGACTTCCACCACGCCCTGCACACCGCGCTCACCGGAGAGAGCCAGGGCTACTACGAAGACTTCGCCCGCGCCCCGCTCGCCGCGCTGGCCAGGACGCTGGGCCATGTCTTCTTCCACGACGGCACCTACTCGGCCTTCCGGGCCCGTACCCACGGCCGCCCGGTGGACCGGAGCCGCACGCCCGCGCACCGCTTCCTCGGCTACGCCCAGACCCACGACCAGATCGGCAACCGGGCGCTCGGCGACCGGCTCGCCGCCTCCTGCTCCCCGGGACTGCTCGCCTGCGCCGCGGCCCTGGTGCTCACCGGGCCGTTCACCCCGATGCTCTTCATGGGCGAGGAGTGGGGGGCCGGTACGCCCTGGCAGTTCTTCACCGATCACACCGACCCGGGGCTGGCGGAGGCGGTACGCACCGGCCGGCGGCGCGAGTTCGGCGCGCACGGCTGGGCCGAGGAGGAGATCCCGGACCCGCAGGAGCGGGCCACCCGGGACCGGTCCTGCCTCGACTGGAGCGAGCCGGGGCGGGAGCCGCACGCCCGGCTGCTCGCCTGGCACCAGGAACTGATCGCCCTGCGCGCCGCCCAGCCGGACCTGACCGACCCGGACCTGACGGCGGTGCGGGTGGTCTTCGACGAGCGGGCCCGCTGGCTGGCGTACCGGCGCGGTGACCTGCGGATCGCGGTGAACCTCGGCCCCGAGCCCGCCCCGGTCCCGGTGGGCACCGGCGGCCGGGTGCTGGCCGCCTGGGAGCCGGTGACGCTCCCGGACGCCACCGGTGCGGCGGCCGGCGGCCCGGACGAGGGACTGTTGCGTGTCCCGGCCGAGTCCTGCGTGATCCTGACGGACGACTGAGCGGGGCGGGGGCCGGGCCCGCGCGTACCGTGCCGGGTCCGGCACGGTACGCGTGCACGGCCAGCGACTAGTACGGATGTACGACGAGGTCGGCGCGGGCGCGGCCGGGGGCGACCAGCCGGGCGTTGGCCTCGTCGGAGCGGTGCACCCAGCGCTCGGCGGCGGCTCGCTCCCGGCCGTACCGGACGTGCCGGCCGATCAGCCGCTCCACCCGGCGGCCGTGATCCGGCTCCAGGAACCAGACCTCGTCCAGCAGGGCCCGGACCCGCGCCCAGGGGCCCTCGTCGTGGAGCAGATAGTTGCCCTCAGTGATCACCAGGGGCACCTCCGGGTCCACCGGTACGGCCCCGGCGAGCGGTTCCTCCAGCCTCCGGTCGAAGGCGGGCGCGTAGACGGTGACACCCGGTTCGGGGGCGCGCAGCCGGGCCAGCAGGGCCAGGTACCCGGCCGAGTCGAAGGTGTCGGGCGCGCCCTTGCGGTCGGCCCGGCCGAGCCGCCGCAGCTCGGCGCCCGCGAGGTGGAAGCCGTCCATCGGCACCACGACGGCGGCGCCGTCCAGGCCCTCCGCGAGCCGTCCGGCCAGGGTGGACTTCCCCGCCCCGGGGGCCCCGGCGATGCCGAGGACCCGCCGCTCCCCCGGGACGGCGAGACCACGGGCCCGGGCGATGAGCCCGGCGAGCTGCTGTGCGTCCATGCCCGCATTCTCCCGGCCCCGCCCGGCCGGCCGGCGAGCGGGGGCCATGGGACCGGGCCTTGGGACCGAACCTCGAGACCGGCCCATGGGCCGGGGCCAAAGCCGGCCGGAGTCCTGGACCCCGCCCTGTCATACGTATAACGTCCCCTTCATGGCTCATCTCGCACTGGTCACGCTGGTCGTCCGCGACTACGACGAGGCCATCGCCTTCTACCGGGACGCGCTCGGCTTCGAACTCGTCGAGGACACCGACCGGGGCGACGGCTCCCGCTGGGTGGTGGTCCGGCCGCGTGGTACGGCGCCCGGCACCGGTCTGCTGCTGGCCCGCGCCGCCACCGATGCCCAGCGGGCGGCCGTGGGCACCCAGGCGGGCGGCCGGGTCGGCTTCTTCCTGCACACCGGGGACTTCGCCGCCGAGCACGCCCGGATGGCCGGGGCCGGGGTGCGCTTCCTGGAGGAGCCCCGCCACGAGCCCTATGGCACCGTCGCGGTCTTCGAGGACCTCTACGGCAACCGCTGGGACCTCCTCCAGCCCGCCTGACCGGAGGCCGGACCGGCCCGGCCGGCCCACTCCCGCGTCAGGCCGACACACCCCCACGGGGCCCCGGCCGGCCCGTGCCGTATATGAGGGCGGGGGCCTCTTCGGCTTCCCTCTCTTCCTGTTCCGTCAGGTCTCCGACGGAGTCCGCCGACAACGGAGGCAGTGCCGCCGCTTCCGCCTCGGCCTCCGCGATCAGGGCGTCCACCCCGGCGAACCGCGCCTCCATGGCTTCGGTCTCCGCCATCTGACGACCCCCGGCACGGACGAGACAGGCGGAAACATCCATGCCCTCTTGCGCGGCATGCCGCCGCACCCGCTCGGCCTGCTCCGCTTCGAGGCCGACGCTGATCCTCACCACGCGCTGGAGGGTACGCCGCGTATCGCCGTGCGCGGGTCCCCCGGGGGACCCGTCTCACCGCCTCGTACGTCCGTTCCCGCCGGGGCGTGCCGACGGGAACGGGAGCGGGGACCGGCCGGGGCTCAGCCCTCGTCGGAGGCGAGCTTGAGCGAGACCGAGTTGATGCAGTAGCGCTGGTCGGTCGGGGTCGGGTAGCCCTCGCCCGCGAAGACATGGCCCAGGTGGGAGCCGCAGCGGGCGCAGCGCACCTCGGTGCGGACCATGCCGTGCGACCGGTCCTCGATCAGCTCGACGGCGTCGCCGTCCTTGGGGTCGTAGAAGGACGGCCAGCCGCAGTGCGACTCGAACTTGGCGGTGGAGGTGAACAGTTCGGCGCCGCACGCCCGGCAGAAGTACACGCCCCGCGTCGTGGTGTCCGTGTACTCACCGGTGAACGGCCGCTCGGTGCCGGCCTCGCGCAGGACGTGGTACTCCTCCGGGGACAGCTCGGCGCGCCACTGCTCGTCCGGCTTCTCGATGTCGTACGCCATGCGTGCGTGCTCCCTCGGGTGTGGCGGGTCTCAGGCGGACAGCCGGGCGAGGATCTCCGGACCGAGGTCGGTGACATCGCCCGCGCCCATGGTGAGAACAAGATCACCGGGCTTGGCCATTCCCGCGACCACCTCGGCGACGGCCGCCTTGTCCGGGACGGCGGTGACGTCCGCGCCGGCCGCCCGGGCGGCGTCGGTGATCAGCGCGCTGGTGACGCCGGGGATCGGGTCCTCGCGGGCCGGGTAGATGTCCAGCACCAGGGAGGCGTCCGCGAGGGCGAGCGCCCGGCCCATCTCCAGGCCCAGTTCCTGGGTGCGCGAGAACAGGTGCGGCTGGAAGACCACGAGCAGCCGGGCGGATTCGGCGGCGGCCCGCATCGCCTCCAGGTCGGCGGTCATCTCGGTGGGGTGGTGCGCGTACGAGTCGATGACCTGGACACCCGCCGCCTCGCCCTTCAGCTGGAGGCGGCGGCCCACCCCGGTGTAGGCGGTGAGCGCCCGGGCCAGCGCGGCCGGGTCGACTCCGGCGCGGACACCGGCCACCAGCGCGGCGGCGGCGTTGTGCGCGTAGTGGCGGCCGGGCACCGAGACGGTGAAGGTGTGCGCGGTGCCGTCCAGTTCGACGGTGACCTCGCTGGTCATCCCCTGGGGCACCACGGCGGTGATCCGGGCGTCGGAGTCGGCCGACTCACCGACCCGGACGACCCGCAGATCCTGCCGTCCGGCGACCCGGCGGGCCAGCTCGCGGGCGCCCTCGTGCTCCCCGACCACCAGGGTGCCGCCGGGGCGGATCCGGGCGGCGAACGCCTCGAAGGACTCGTAGATCTCCGCCATGGAGGCGTAGTTGGCGTGGTGGTCCAGCTCGACATTGAGGACGATCGCGACCTCGGGCTCGTACTTCTGGAAGCTGCGGTCGCTCTCGTCCGCCTCGGCCACGAAGATCTCACCGGCGCCGTGCCGGGCGTTGGTGCCCGGGCCCGCGAGGTCGCCGCCGATGGCGTACGAGGGGTCGAGCCCCAGCTCGGTGAGGGCGACGGCGAGCATCGAGGTGGTGGTGGTCTTGCCGTGGGTACCGGCCACCGCGATCGCCCGGAGGTCCGTCATCAGGGCGGCCAGCGCGTCGGAGCGGTGCACCACCGGGATGCCCAGCTCATGGGCGCGGACCAGCTCCGGGTTGTCCGCGCGGATGGCGCTGGAGACGACGACGGCGGTGGCGTCCGGGGCGAGGTGGCCGGCGGCGTGCCCGATGTGGACGGTGGCCCCGACCGCCCGCAGCGAGGCGGCGGTCTCCGACTCGCGCGCGTCGCTGCCGGCCACGGCGGCGCCTCGGCTGGCGAGGATCCTGGCGATGCCCGACATGCCGGCGCCGCCGATGCCGATGAAGTGCGGCCGTTCCATGGCAGCAGGGATGGCGGGTGCCATAGGTCTCTCCCCGGGGTGAGGCGTGTGTGCGGGCCCCAGCCTATGCGGTGCGCGGCGGCGCGCTCCGCAGCCCCGGGCCGGGACCCGGCCGGGCCCCGGCAGGCGGCCGGCCGAGGAGCCCCGGACGACCCGGCGGAGCGGCCGGGCGATCCCCGGCGGAGCGACAGACCGGCGGGGCGACGGGGCCGCGGATCACCGGGCCGCCGGGCCGGCGATCCGGCGGATCATTCGTTGTGGGCGAAGAGCTTCAGCACCGGCACCCCCACCTTGTGCCGCGCCCGGGAGGCCCAGTCCCGGTGGAAGAACTCCTCCACGTAGTGCGGGGCGGTCAGCACGATCACCTCGTCGGCCCCGGATTCGTCCACCACCGCCTGAAGTCTGTCCAGCGGATGGTCCTCGACCACCTGCCCGACGGCCTCGCAGCCGGCGTTCCGCAGCACCTGGAGGGAGTGTTCCAGGGCCGTCTCGGCCGGGACGCGCGCGGCCCGGCCCTCCGGCTCCTCGCCCTCGCGGGCGGCTTCCTTGATCTCTCCGACGGCCACGTCGTCGATGGCGCGCAACAGCACGACGGCCTGATCACCACGGGGCTGCATCAGGACGATGAACGACATGCGCTCGTCCCCGTGCAGGGTGGTGACGAACTCCACATCCACGGACGACAGGGGCTTCTCGATCATCAGAACGCTTGTGAACATCTGGGGAGCCCTTCTGCCGAAACCATCCTTCCCCGTGATCGCACGGGGACTGCGAGAGTAAGTGTGCCCAGCCGAAGCTGACCGGAACGGTGGATTCCGCAACTCGGCGCGCAACTCCGGGCCGACCGGCCCGGAGTTGTCGTACGGCACAGTCCCGGACACGGCGGGCCATCCGGCACAGTACGCGTCACCCCCGGGCCGTACCGGTCGGATTCCGTCGCGCCCCGATCAGATCCTGCCGTACCGCGTATAGAGGAACCCCTCCTCCTCCAGTACGGAAACCAGTGCGAACCGCGCCGGGACCGCGAGCCCGGGCCCCCCGGCGATCCGCTGGGCGTCCCCGGCGGTCAGCAGCGGGGAGACGGTGAGGCAGAGTTCGTCCAGCACCCCGGCGGCCACCCACTGGCCCAACAGCCGCGGCCCGCCCTCGGTGAGCTGACGGGTCAGCCCCCGGGCGGCCAGCGCCTCCGGCACCCGGGCCGGGTCCACGCCCGCGCCGTCCCCCGCCAGGACCACCACGGCACCGGCCCGCTCCGCCGCGCGGACCCGCTCGGGCGGCGCCCCGGCCCCGGTCAGCAGGAGCGTCGGAACGAGGGGGGCGGTGAACAGGGGTGCGGTGAAATCCAGGTCGAGGGAGGCGCTGACCACGGCGATCGCGGGCGCGGGCCCCTGCCCGGCCGCCGCGCGCCGCTCCGCGAACGCCTCCCGGGCGCGGGCCGGCCGGTATCCCTCCAGGCGCACCGTCTCGGCGCCGACCACCACCACGTCGGCGAGGGCCCGGAGGGTGCCGAAGATCCGCATGTCGGTGGCGGACGAGATCGGCTGGGAGCGCCCCTCGTGCTGGGCCGCCCCGTCCAGCGAGGTGACCATGTTGGCACGCAGCCAGGGACGGGCCCGGGCGGCGGCGGGGTACGCGTACGCCTCGGCCAGCTCGTCCAGGGACCACTCCCGGTCCTCCGGGGAACCGGGGAGGTCCCGGTCCTCCGGGGGGCCGGGGAGGT
This sequence comes from Streptomyces pyxinae, assembly GCF_024756275.1. Taxonomy (GTDB): domain Bacteria; phylum Actinomycetota; class Actinomycetes; order Streptomycetales; family Streptomycetaceae; genus Streptomyces; species Streptomyces pyxinae. The sequence goes on from NZ_JANUGQ010000004.1 coordinate 251,803, forward strand.
CCCGGGAGTCCCGCGAGCCGGGGATTTCCCGGGGCTCCGGGCCTTCCGGCGCCCCCGGCGGCCCGGCCGGGACAGCCGGCGCGTCCCGGACGGCGTCCGCCGCCCCGGCGGCGGACGGGCCCGGGGCACCGGATGCCATGAGCCCGCCGGACGGGCCCGGCGAACCGGCGGTACGGGCGCCGAGTGCCGGACCGGCGGCTCCGGCGGGTGCTGTCGGGTCGGTCACAGGGAAGAGGCGTCGCATGCCGGCGAGTCTGGCACGCCGCTTACAGTGGAAGCGTGTCCCTCAGTGCCATAACCGAAGCGGCTCCGCTCTCCCTGTGCGCCCGTGAGCCGCACGTCCCCGCCGATCGTCTGGTCGCGGAGATGGTGCCGCCACCGCGCTTCGACGGGGTGCGCTTCGAGACGTACCTCCCGGACCCGAACCAGCCCAGCCAGACCGAGGCGGTGGAGGTGCTGCGCGGCTTCGCCGCCGGACTCGGCGGCGGGAGCGCGCCGGGCTCCGGACTGCGCCGGTGGTTCGGCCGGAAGCCCGCCGCCCCGGCCGGGCCGCGCGGGGTGTATCTGGACGGCGGGTACGGCGTGGGCAAGACCCATCTGCTCGCCTCGCTCTGGCACGCCACGCCCGCCGAGCCCGCGCTCAAGGCGTTCGGCACCTTCGTGGAGCTGACCAACCTGGTGGGGGCGCTCGGCTTCCAGCAGACGGTGGCGACCCTCAGCGGGCACCGGCTGCTCTGCATCGACGAGTTCGAGCTCGACGACCCGGGCGACACCGTGCTGGTCTCCACCCTGCTGGGGAGGCTGGTGGAGGCGGGCGTGGCCCTGGCCGCCACCTCCAACACCCTGCCGGGCAAGCTGGGCGAGGGCCGGTTCGCGGCGGCGGACTTCCTCCGCGAGATCCAGGGGCTCTCGGCGCACTTCCGGCCGCTGCGCATCGACGGCGAGGACTACCGGCACCGGGGGCTGCCCGAGGCCCCGGCGCCCTTCTCGGACGAGGTGGTCACCCGGGCCGCGCACGCGGTGCCGGGCGCCTCGCTGGACGCGTTCCCGGAGCTGCTGGGCCACCTGGCGAAGGTGCACCCGAGCCGGTACGGGGCGCTTACCGACGGTCTGGCGGCCGTCTGCCTCACCGGGGTGACGGCCGTGCCCGACCAGGCGACCGCGCTGCGTCTGGTGGTGCTCGCCGACCGGCTCTACGACCGGGAGGTCCCGGTCCTCGCCTCGGGGCTGCCGTTCGACCGGCTGTTCAGCGACGAGATGCTGAACGGCGGTTACCGGAAGAAGTACTTCCGGGCGATCTCCCGGCTCACCGCGCTGGCCCGGGAAGCGAAGGGCCTGGCCGGGCAGTAGGTTGGGGTCCGGTACGCCCCGCGGGCCGTGTGCGCACGCGTCCTGACGGGTCGTACGGCTCGGCGGTGCGGCCGGCGCCGGGCGCCGTACGCGCGCCGCGGCGGGCCGTCCGGCCCGTGGCGGTGGTACGTCTCCGGTGACGGGCGCCGCCCGGTGCGGCCCCGCGCCTCGCCGGACGCCGCGCTCGCGCCGGAGGCCGGACGCGCGACCGGGGGTACGCGACCGCGGACGCCCGGCCGGTGAGCGGGCCGGCGCCGCCACGCCACCGAGCCACCGGAACCCCATCGTCGGACCATCGGAAGGAATCACCACCATGGCCACCACCCGCGTCGCCCGTACCGCCTGGGAGGGCGAACTGCTCAAGGGCTCGGGCGTCGTCACCTTCGACTCCTCGGGCATCGGCGAGTACCCGGTCTCCTGGCCCTCGCGCGCCGAGGAGGCGAACGGGAAGACCAGCCCGGAGGAGCTGATCGCCGCCGCCCACTCCAGCTGCTTCTCGATGGCCCTCTCGCACGGCCTGACCGGTGCCGGCACCCCGCCCACCCGGCTGGAGACCAAGGCGGAGGTCACCTTCCAGCCCGGCGAGGGGATCACCGGTATCCACCTCACCGTGCGCGGCGAGGTGCCCGGCGTCGACCAGCAGGGGTTCGCCGCTGCCGCCGAGGACGCCAAGAAGAACTGCCCGGTCAGCCAGGCGCTCGCCGGCACCACCATCACCCTCACCGCCGAGCTCGGCTGATCCCGGACGGCCCGCGCCACTGAGGCGCCGCCGGCGGTCCCGTGCTCCGGGGCCGCCGGCGACCCGTGCGGCCGGACGGTTCCGCGTGGTTCCCGCGCCCGTACGGTGCGTGATACACACATGCGGTCACCGCACATCTCCTGTCCGCCAGCAGGGAGTTGCCTCATGTCCGCGACACGACGTCAGATCCTGGCCCGTACCGGTGGTTCGGTGGCCGGGATCGCCTTCACCGGGGCGCTGTCCGAACTCTTCACCGGGTCCGCAGCCGCCCTCGGCCGGGGCGCCGGCTACGGCCCGCTCGTCCCCGACCCGGCCGGTCTGCTGGACCTGCCGAAAGGTTTCCGTTATCAGGTGCTCTCCCGCGAGGGGGACCGGCTGCGCTCCGGCGAGGGGCCGGTGCCGAGCAACCACGACGGAATGGCCGCCTTCGCCGGGCGGCGCGGCCGGACGCACCTGGTCCGCAACCACGAGAACGCCTACGACGGCCGGATCGCCGTGCCCACCGCCCGGGGGCTGACCTACGACCCGGCGGCCAGGGGCGGCTGCACCGCGTTCGAGCTGGACGGCCGGAACACCGTGCTCGGCGAGCGGGTGGCCCTCGCCGGTACGGCCGTCAACTGCGCGGGCGGGCCCACTCCCTGGGGTACCTGGCTCAGCTGCGAGGAGACCGAGGACCGGACGGGCGACCACGGCTACACCAAGGATCACGGCTTCGTCTTCGAGGTCCACCCGGCCGACCCGCTGCGCACCGGCGCCGTACCGCTCATCGCGCTGGGCCGCTTCCAGCACGAGGCGATCGCCGTGGACCCGCGCGGCGGAGTGGTGTACGAGACGGAGGACGCCTTCGACAGTCCGTTCGGGCTCTTCTACCGCTTCCTGCCGCGCCGGCCGCTCGGCGGCACCGGTTCGCTGCGGGCCGGCGGCGAGCTGGAGGCGATGCGGGTGCCGGGGGTACCGGACCTCTCGGCGGTCCAGGAGCCGGGCACCGTCTTCGAGGGCGTGGAGTGGGTGCCCGTACCGGATCCACTGGCCCGCCGGACCCCGGTACGGCTCCAGGACTATGGCCCCGGGGGCATCACCCACGCCCAGAAGCTGGAGGGCTGCTACTGGTCGGGGGCGTCGGTCTGCTTCGTCTCCAGCTACGCCGAGGCGGCGGACGGTTCGGCGGCGGACCACCACGGGCAGGTCTGGAAGTACGAGCCGCACCGGCGGCGGCTGACCCTCGTGGTCGTCTTCGGGCCGGACACCGACGTACGGCTGCCCGGCGAGGCCCCGGACAACATCTGCCTGGCCCCCGGCGGCGGGCTGATGGTCTGCGAGGACGGCGACGGCGCCCAGCACGTCTTCGGGCTGACCCGGCGGGGCGAGGTCTATCCGATGGCCCGGGGCGCGCAGAACATCGGCACCCCGGAGGAGCCCGCGTGGGGCGAGTTCGCGGGGGTCACCTTCGCCCCGGACGGCGGCACGATGTACGTCAACTGCTACACCCCGGGCACCACCTTCGCGGTGACCGGCCCCTGGCGGTGACCCGCGGCCCCCGGTGAGGGAGCGTGGCGCCGCCGGTGACGGGGGTGGCGCCGCTCGTCAGGGGCGCGGCGTTCGGCCACTCCGGGGGTGGCCGGGCGCCGCGCCGGGTGCCGTACCGACACTGGTGGGTTAATCGGATAATTTCCCCCGGTGACCCTCTCTGCACGGAAACGGAAACTCCCGCTGCTCGCCGTCCTCGGCGCCGCCGCGCTCGCGGCCTGCGCGGCTCCCGCCGCCCCGGACGGCACCCGTACCGCCGACCGGCCGGCCACCGCCCACCCCACCGCCGGCGCGCCGGGCCGGCCCGCCGCCGAGGCGGTTCCTCCCCGGCACCCCGGGCAGGCCGCGACGCCCCAGGCCCCGCCCACGATGGCACCGGGGCCCGGCGGCCGTACCCCCGTCTTCGAGCGCGGCAGCGCGGTGGCCGGCAAGACGGTGGCGCTCACCTTCGACGCCGACATGACGGCCGATCAGGGTCCCCGGGCGGCGCGCGGCGAACACTTCGACAACCCGGCCCTGATCGGCGCCCTGCGTGAGCTGAAGGTGGACGCCACCGTCTTCATGACCGGCCGCTGGGCGGAGGAGTACCCGGACCAGGCGCGGGCGATCGGCACCGACCCCCGCTTCGAGATCGCCAACCACTCGTACAGCCACTACGCCTTCAAGGACCCCTGCTACGGGCTGCCGGTCCTCGGCCGGGCGGAGCAGGTGGCCGACGTCCGCCGGGCCTTCGACGCCTTCCGGACGGCGGGCGCCCGGAACGTGGTGCCCTACTTCCGCTTCCCCGGCGGCTGCCACGACGACCGCGCGCTCACCGAGCTGGCGCCCGCCCGGGTGACCGCCGTCCAGTGGGACGTGGTCAGCGGTGACGCCTTCGCCACCGACGCCGACGCGGTCGCCGAACAGGTGCTCGCCGGGGTCCGGCCCGGCTCGCTGGTGGTGATGCACTGCACCCGCAGCGCGGCACCCGTCACCGAGCGGGCCGTCCGGAAGATCGTGCCCGCGCTGCGGGCCAAGGGCTACCGGTTCGTCAAGGTCTCCGAGCTGATGCGCCCCGAACACGGCGACGAACGCTGAACCCGGGCGGGTACGGGGGGTCCGCGCCGCCTGCCGGGGCGGTGCCGGCTCCTCGGGCCCGCGCCGACTCGCCGGAGCCGCCCGTCCGCGCACGCCGGGCCGAGCGGCCGGGCGGCCTCCGCCGCCGGGCCGGGAAATCCCATGGCCGGCGCCGGACCGCCCGTGTTACCACTTTCCGGTTCCGGGCGCGGGCCCGGACGGGACACGAAGGTGGCGCGAGTGATACGCGGAACGTCGGTGCGACTGCGGGCGATGGGGGCCGAGGACGCGGAATCGCTGTGGCGGTGGAATCACGACCCCGAGGTCATGCGCTGGATGGAGAACCCCCACCCGCAGACGCTCTCCCAGGTCCGTGACCGGCTCGCCGCGCGGGCCGCCAACGCCTACGACGACCTGCTCCTCGGAGTGGAGGCCCTGGCGGACGGGGTGCTGATCGGTCTGGTCGCGCTGCGGGAGGCCGCTCCGGAGAAGGGCATCGCCTCGCTCGACATCTATCTGGGCGAGAAGGAGTACTGGGGCCGCGGCCACGCCACCGACGCCATGCGGACGGTCTGCCGGTACGGCTTCGGGGACATGCGCCTGCACAAGATCGAGCTCACCGTCGTCACCGAGAACCACGCCGCCCGCCGGGTCTACGAGAAGGTCGGGTTCATGGAGGAGGGCCGGCTGCGGCGCTGCTTCCGCCGGGACGGACAGTGGTACGACAGGTACGCCATGGGGCTCTTCCCGGACGAGCTGCGCTGACGGTACCGGGGCCGGCCAGGTACCGGGCCCGGGCAGATGCCGGGGCCCCGGACCGGCGCCGGTCCCGGACAGGTGCCGGGGCCAGGTGGGCGGCCGGGCCCCGGCGCGGGTCAGTGCTGGCCCGGCTTCTGCGGGGTCAGCTCGCTCGGGCGGACGATCACGAAGCCCTCGCCCTGGAGCATCAGCTGCACCGCCTCGCCGGAGCCGCCCCGGATCATGGAGCCGAAGGACTGCGAGCGGTGCAGCGAGGTGTTCAGCTGGGCGCTCCAGCCGACGACGGCGTCGGTGTCCACGTACACCGGCTGGTTGTGGGTGACCGGGATGACCAGCGGGTTGCCCTCGCAGATCACGGCGAGCCTGCCATACCCGGTGAAGAGGCTGTTGAACAGCCCTCCCCCGGTCATCCCGGCCCCCTTCACCGTCTTGATCTCGTACGAGAGGGTGGGGTCGAAGCAGAGCACATTGCGGCCATTGACGGTGAGGGCGTCACCCTGCTCCACATCCACGATGAAACAGTTCTGCGCCTCGTGCGCGAACCACGCCTCGCCCTGGCCGCGCACCGCCATCAGCGGCAGCCCCTCCCCGGTGACCGCGCGCTTCAGCATGCCGCCGACGCCCTGGCCCTTCCGCTCGAACTGGAGATTGCCCCGCCAGGCGATCATCGCCCCCTGCCGGGCGTACATCTCCCCGTTCACCGTGTACTTCACCGATTTGGCGTTCTGGAGCACCATGCCGGGCGCGGTCGCGGGCTGGGCCATGTTCTCGGAGGAGAAAAGATCACTCTTCATGTCCGGCATCGTCGCCCCTGACCCCCCGGACCGACAAGCGCACTGTGGGAACACCGGCCGGGAGACCGCCCGGCGCGCGCCGTCCGGCGGCTGGCAGACTGGGCCGGTGAGCAGCGACGATGTGAACCGCGAAGCCCAGGCCCCGGCCCAGGACGCCCGTGAGGCCGGGGACGACCGGGACGCTAGGGACGAGGCCCCGCAGTATGTGCTTCCCCTGGTGGTCCGGATCGAGAGGGCCGCGCCCCCGGAGCGCACCGACGCCCTGGAGACGGCGGCCCGGGCGGTGCTGCTGATGCTCACCCACGACCGCGCGACCGGCGACGGCGACTGGGCGCCCGCGCTGCGGGCCTGGCAGGACGGCCGGATCCGCAAGGTGGTGCGCCGGGCGCGCGGTGCCGAGTGGCGGAAGGCCGGCGAGCTGCCCGGACTCACGGTCGCCGGTGACGGTGCCGAGGTACGGGTCTTCCCGCCGGTCCCGCTGGACGGCTGGCCCAAGGAGCTGGCCAAGCTCCAGGTCTCCGGCACCGAACTGGCGGACCCCGCCGCCCCGTCCGAGCCGGGCCCCGGCCGGGCGCTGCTCTGGCTCAGCCCGGAGCTGGAGATGTCGGCCGGCAAGGAGATGGCCCAGGTCGGGCACGGCGCCCAGCTGCTCTGGTACGCCCTTCCGGAGCGGCGGCGCGAGGAGTGGCGGCGGGCCGGCTTCCCGCTGGCGGTGCGCACCTCCTCGCGGGAGCGGTGGGCCCGGCTGACCGACGGCGGGCTGCCCGTCGTTCGGGACGCGGGTTTCACCGAGATCGCCGCGGGCTCCCGCACCGTGGCGGCCGAGCCCCCGGCGGACGGCTTCGACCCGGTGGCCGGCTTCGACCCGGTGGCCGGCTGACCCCGGGGCGGGGCACCCGGGCCGGGGCTCGGCCGGTCGGCTGCCAGGCCCGGTCGGCTGCCAGGCCCGGTCGGCTGCCAGGCCCGGGAGGACCGGCCGTCGGAAACGGGTCGGCTTCCGCACCCGGGGCCGCTGAACGCCCCGGGTCCGCTATACGTACCTCCGGACACCGCCACGAGGGCCCGGCCGGGCGCCGTGGGGCACAGGCACGGCTCGGGAGGCACATTGCTGCGGTGGATCAACGGCTCGGTACTCATCATCGCGGCGCTGGTCGCGACCATCGGGGCGCTGGCGTTCCCGGTCTGGTCGTACGCCGACCGCTCGGGCACCGGTCAGGCGAACCTCGACGCCGCGACCGTGGCCACCCAGTGGGGCCCGCTGTCGGCCACCGACCGGGACTTCCTGGTCAAGGTCCGGCTGGCCGGGCTCTGGGAGCTGCCGGCCGGTCAGCAGGCGATCGAGCGGGCGCCGAGCAAGGCCATCAGGGACGCGGGTGACCATCTGGTGGTCGGCCACACCGATCTGGACCAGCGGGTCCGGGACGTCTCCGCCCGGCTGGGGGTGGAGCTGCCGAACCAGCCCAACGAGCAGCAGCAGGGCTGGCTGCGGGAGCTCTCGGCGGCGAGCGGGCAGGAGTACGAGCGGAAGTTCGCCAATCTGCTGCGCAACGCGCACGGCAAGGTCTTCGCCCTGGTCGCCCAGGTCCGGCACACCACCCGCAACTCCCTGGTGCGGCAGCTCGCCACCGACGCCAACCAGACGGTGCTGGACCACATCACCATGCTGGAGCAGACCGGGCTGGTCGACTTCGACGCGCTGGCCAATGAGGCGGCAGGCGCCGCGACCGCCAGCCCGACCGGTCCGCCGCCGCCCGGCGGCGGTCTGCCGCCCGCCCCCTCCCCCGCCGTGCCGAGCGGGGACGACCAGTCCTTCACCTCCCGCCCCTCCACCCAGCCGGGGCCGCCGACGGCCGTCAACACCGACCGCCCGCCGGCCGGTGGTCACGGGGAGGGGGGAACCGCTCCCTGAGCGCGTACGTCACTGTCCCGGAAGCTCAAATCAAGCTCTGAACCGGGGGCCTGCCGGATTGACGGCCGGCCTTCGGGGCCATCACCCCGGGGACCGGCCGGCGGGAGGACCGGGCAGCCGGGACCGGGTGGGACCGGCGGGGACAGGGACGGGAACGGGGGACGGGATGAGGGAGCCGACGCGGCTGGGTACGGGCATCGGCTGGCGCCCGGAGATCGCGGACGTGGTGGCGGAACTGCCCGGACTCGACTGGGTGGAGGTGGTGGCGGAGAACGTCTGCGCCGGCCACCCCCCGGAGGCCCTGGTACGGCTGCGCGAGCGCGGTGTGACGGTCGTCCCGCACGGGGTCTCGCTGGGGCTCGGCGGGGCGGACCGGCCGGACGCCGGGCGGCTCTCGGCGCTGGCGGCGACGGCCACCGCGCTGGGCGCCCCGCTGGTGACCGAGCACATCGCCTTCGTCCGGGCGGGCGGCCCGCTCACCGCGTCACCGGCGCTGGAGGCGGGCCATCTGCTGCCGGTCCCCCGCACCCGGGACGCGCTCGACGTGCTCTGCAAGAACGTCCGGATCGCCCAGGACGCCCTGCCGGTGCCCCTGGCCGTCGAGAACATCGCGGCCCTCTTCTCCTGGCCGGACGAGGAGCTGACGGAGGCGCAGTTCCTGACCGAGCTGGTCGAGCGGACCGGGGTACGGCTGCTGATCGACGTGGCCAATCTGTACACCAACCAGGTCAACCGGGGCGATGACGCGGTCAAGGCACTGGCCGCGCTGCCGGTGGAGGCGATCGCGTACGTCCATGTGGCCGGCGGGGTCGAGCGGGACGGGATCTGGCACGACACTCACGCCCACCCGGTCCCCCGCGCCGTGCTGGACGTGCTGGCCGAACTGACCGCCCGGGTGGATCCACCGGGTGTGCTGCTGGAACGGGACGACGACTTCCCGCCCGGCCCCGAGCTGGCCGCCGAACTGGCCGTGGTCACCGGGATGGTCGCCCACGCCCGGCGCGCCGCCACCCGGGCGGAACCGGTGCCGGCGGGCGCCCTCCCGGCCGTGCCGCCCGCCGCCTCCGGACCCGCCACGGGGCCGGAGGTGCCGGGGCCGGTCCCGCCGAGGCCGGTCATGGACGAACCGGTCGTGCCGGGGCCGGTCGTGTCGGGGCCGGAGGTGCCGGGTGCCCGGCAGCGGCTGGGCATCGCGCAGACCGCGCTGCTGTCGGCGCTGGTCGCCGGGACACCGGCGCCCGAGGGGTTCGACCGCGCCCGGCTGCGGGTGCAGAGCCGGGCACTGGTGGCCAAGCGGACCGGGGTGGTCGCCCGGCTGGCGCCGGAGCTGCCGGCGATCCTCGGGCCGGACTTCGGCCGGGCCTTCACCGCGTACGCCGGCGCCCGGCCGATGCGCGGCGGCTACCGGCGCGACGCCCTGGACTTCGCCGAACGGCTGCTCGTCGACGAGCGGTCGCCGTACCTGACCGACCCGGCCGCGCGCCGCCGGCTGGCCCGCTGGTGGCAGGACCGGGCCGGAGCGCGGCCGCCGTCCCGGACGGCCCGCCTGCTCCGGGGCGCCCGGGATGTGCTGGGCGCACGGTGGACGGCGTGAGCTTCACCGGAACGGCGGTCGCGCTGATGTACGCGGCTGTGGCGTTCTCGTCGATGTCGCTGCCGTCCGGGTGGCCCGGCACCGGAGGGACACGCCCGGGACGCTCCAGCACCCGGTGGAGGCCGCGTTCCTGAGCAGCGGGCCCAGCCGTGTGGTGGACTCCGCGCCGGCCGGCGACGGATGGCTCGCCGTCGGCGGGCCGGGAATCGTGATGGTACTCCGTCCGGTCGTCCACGATCCGGTGGAACAGGCGGTGCTGGAGGCGTACGGGCAGGCTCCCGGCGGTGCCCCGCACTACCTGCGGCAGGAGGCCCCGCGGACCCGGGCCGTCCAGAGGATCGGCGGCGGCCTGGCCGGGTGGGGCCCGCTGGTGCCGTATGTCTCGGGGCCCCGCTGCGCCACCGGGCCAAGGCGTAAGCGGCCCTGTGCCTGCTGCTCCCTGTCCCGGTGGTGCTGAGCGCACCGGTGGCGTCCGCCACGGGCCTCCCAACCAGCCCTGCCCGTTGGCCCTTGCGGTGGCGCAGGGGCCGGCCGGGGCCTGATGGTGGCCGCTGTGGACGGCCTGCTCGTCGCCGGCCGGGTGACCGGGGCAGGCCGGCGGGAGCGGGTCGTGTACGGCAGGACATCTGGCGCGGTCACCACGCCCGGCGCCCTGGCGGCGCCGCACGGGCTCCGGACGCTGCCCGATCCGGTACCGCGCGAGCAACTACTGGTGGGCGCGGCGCGCCGGCGGTGCCTCGGTGGCCCTGGCGGGGCGGGAGAAGGGGCCGACGGCGCCTGGACGGACGCGGTGGCGTGGTGCGCCGTACGGCCCCCAGCCGATGCGGCGGCCCGGACTGCGGCTCCGGGACGGGTGGCTCGGGCTGTCCGGGCGGCCCAAGGCCGCGGCGGGGTGGTGGAGGCGGCTGCGGAGGGGGCGGCGGCTGAGATCCCGCCCGGGCGGCTTGCGGGGCGGAGCCGGCCGGGCGGTGCCCCGGTACGGCCCGCGCGGCGCGCCCGACGACCAGGCCGGCGCGGTGCGGCCGGGCTTCACCCGATCGGCGGGCGTCGCCGTTGACATGGTTGTCGGACCACCCGAAAGGGTCATTGATCCCGACACGGGCCACCGGTCCTTGGCCGGGCGCCGGGGGCTGGGGACGGTCGTCCTCCCCGCCTCGTACGAAGGGACCGCGACACCGCGATGAGGACACCCGACCCGGCCCGGCGCACCACCCGGCCCGCCCCCGCTCCGCCGCCCGGGCCCCGGCGCCGGCTCCGTACCGCCGCCGCCCTCACCACCGCCCTCGGCTCGCTGGCGGTCTCGGCGCTCGCCGCCGCCCCCGCCGAGGGCCGTGCCCCGGGCCCGGCCGGGGAGTACGGGGTCGCCGTGGCCGTGCGGTGGGCGACCGAGGCGGGCATCGCCTTCGGACCCTGCCCCGCCGCCGAGGAGCTGCCCGCGCCGGTGGAGTGCGGCACGGTCCAGGTGCCGCTGGACTACGCGGCACCCGACGGCCGCCGGATCTCCCTCACCGTCAGCCGGGTGAGGGCCGGCGGGGCGCCCGGGGACCGGCAGGGCGCGCTGGTCTTCAACCCGGGCGGCCCCGGCGGCTCCTCGATGTACTTCCCGCTCGCCGCCGGGCTGGCCGCGTGGAAGAGGCTGGCCGCCGCGTACGACTTCGTGGGATACGCCCCGCGCGGGGTCGGCCGGTCGGCGCCGATCAGCTGCCAGGAGCCCGCCCGGACGGTCGAGGCGCCGACCCCGGCGGTGGTCCGGCCCTCGGAGGCGGAGAAGCGGGAGCGGATCGAGCGAGCCAGGGCGTACGCCCGGGGGTGTGCCGAGCGGACCGGGCCGGCGCTGCGGCACTACACCTCGCTCAACAACGCCCGGGACCTGGAGGTGCTGCGGGCGGCGCTGGGCGAGCCGGAACTCACCTATCTGGGTGCTTCATACGGCACCTACTTCGGCGCGCTGTACGCCACCCTCTTCCCGTCCCGGGTCCGTCGGATGGTCTTCGACTCGGCGGTGGACCCGGATCCGGAGCGGATCTGGTACGTCAACAACCTGAACCAGTCGCTCGCCTTCGAGCAGCGGTGGCTGGACTTCAAGATCTGGGCGGCCCGGCACGACGACACGTACCGTCTGGGCGTCTCCCCGGGGGCGGTGCAGGCGTCGTACGAGAAGGCGGCGGCCCGGCTGGCGGAGGAGCCGGCCGGTGGCACCGTGGGCCCCGGCGAGCTCCAGGCGGCGATGCTGAGCACCGGCTACCACGACCGCTACTGGCCCCGGCGGGCCGGCGCGCTCGCGGAGTACCTGGCGGGCGATCCGGCGAAGCTGATCGAGCAGGCGGCGCCCGATCCGTCCACCGCGAAGGAGGCGGAGAACTCCACGGCCGTCTACACGGCGGTGGAGTGCAATGACGCTCCCTGGCCGGAGGACTGGGCGACCTGGGACCGGGACAACTCCCGGCTGGCCGGGGCGGCGCCGTTCGAGACCTGGTCCAACGCCTGGCTCAACCTGCCGTGCGCGTACTGGCCGGCGCCCCGGCAGCGGCCGCTGGAGGTGCGCACCGGTCCCGGTGAACTGCCGCCGGTGCTGATCCTGGCGTCCGAGCGGGACGCGGCCACACCGTACGAGGGGGCCAAGGAGCTGCAGCGCCGGCTGGCGGGCTCGGTGCTGGTCACCGAGCGGGACGCGGGCAACCACGGGGTGTCGGGTGGTCAGAACGACTGCGTCGACACCTATCTGGAGGACTATCTGCTGCGCGGGGTGACGCCGGTGCGGCGCGCGACATGCGCGCCGCACCCGGAGCCTGACCCGGTGTCGCTGGACCGGCGGACGGTGCCCGGGCCGGAGGTACCGGCCGGACGGACGCCCGCCGTCTGATCTTCCGGGTCTGCGGGTGGCGGGGCGGCCGTCAGGCCAGTCCCGCCACCAGGTCCGCGACCGACTTGCGCCGGCCGGTGAAGAACGGGACCTCCTCGCGGACGTGCATCCGCGCCTCGGACGCGCGCAGATGGCGCATCAGGTCCACGATCCGGTGCAGCTCGTCCGCCTCGAAGGCGAGCAGCCACTCGTAGTCGCCCAGCGAGAAGGAGGCGACGGTGTTGGCGCGCACGTCGGGGTAGCCCCGGGCCATCTTGCCGTGGTCCGCGAGCATCCGGCGGCGGTCCTCGTCGGGCAGCAGGTACCAGTCGTACGAGCGCACGAACGGATAGACGCTCACATAGTCGCGCGCCGTCTCGTCGGCGAGGAACGCCGGAATGTGCGACTTGTTGAACTCGGCCGGGCGGTGCAGGGCCATGTTCGACCAGACCGGTTCCATGGCGCGGCCGAGCCGGGTGCGCCGGAAGAGGTTGTACGCCTCCTGGAGCTCGTCGGCGGTCTCGGCGTGCCACCAGATCATCAGGTCGGCGTCGGCCCGCAGTCCGGAGAGGTCATAGGTGCCGCGCACCGTGATGTCCTTGGCGTCGAGCTGATCGAACAGCTCCTGGACCTCGTCGGCCCAGCCGCCCCGGTCCTCGGGGAGCACATCGCGCAGCTTGAAGACGGACCACAGCGTGTAGCGGATGACCTGGTTGAGGTCCTTCGCCTTCTTGCCGGCGTTCGGAATCTTTTCGGGCGCACTCATGGGGCTATTCTCGCCCCTCGTTTTCCGTGGTCCGCGCCGGGGTGGACGTGGCGATGATCTCGTCCGCGGCCCGGTGGGCACTGGCCACGCAGGCGGGGATGCCGACCCCGTCGTAGGCGGCGCCGCAGACCCGGATGCCGGGCAGCTTGGCGACCGCGTCCCGGACCCGGGCGACCCGGGCGAGGTGGCCGACCGGGTACTGCGGCAGGCCGTCGGTCCAGCGGGTGACCCGGGTGGCGACCGGGGCGGCGGTGAGACCGGTGGCGGCGGCCAGGTCGGTGCGGGAGACCGCGACCAGATCGGCGTCGTCCCGGTGCAGATACTCCTCGTCGCCGTACCGGCCGACCGAGGTGCGCAGCACCAGCAGGTCCGGGGCGGCCTCGCCGAGCCAGGACCACTTCTGGGAGGAGAAGGTGGACGCCTTGACGGTACGGCCGTCCACCGGCGGGACCAGGAAGCCGGAGCCGGCCGGCAGGGCGCCCGCGTCGGCACGCCGGAAGGCGAGGGTGACCAGGGACATGGAGGCGTACTCCACGGCGGCCAGCTCCCCGGCGGCGGCCGGGGACTCGGCGGCGAGCAGCCGCGCGGCGGGCCCGGCCGGTACGGCGACCACCACGGCGGCGGCGGTCAGCGTCTCCCGGTCGGTGCGCACCCGCCAGCCGTCGGCGGCGCGGGTCAGGGCCTGGACCGGGGTGCCGTACCGGATCTCGCCCCCCCGGGCGGTGACGGCGTCCGCGACGGCGCCGGGCAGCAGCCCCAGTCCGCCCGCGAGGCCCAGGAAGACAGGCCCGGGCGTGGCCTGGGCGGCGGCCCGCTGGACGGCCCCGACGGCCTCGGTCAGGGTCGGCCGCTCCCGTACGGCGTCGAAGAGCTTCGGTACGGCGGCCCGCATGGAGATCCGGTAGGAGTCGCCCGCGTAGACCCCGCCGAGCAGCGGTTCCACCAGCCGGTCCACCACTTCCCGGCCCATCCGGGCGGCGACGAACTCACCGATCGCCACGTCCTCGCCGACCTCGGCGGGCGGCAGCTCCCGGTCCCGCTCGATCCGGGCCAGTCCCTCGGCCGAGAGCAGCCCGGCGAGGGCGGACGGATCGCCCGGCACGCCCATGACATGCCCCTTCGGCATGGGGCGGAGGGCGTCCCTGGTCCAGACGGACGCGGTGGCGGTGGCGGGTGGCCGGAGCCGGTCCCCGAGGCCGACCGCCCGGGCCAGCTCGACCGCCTCCGGGCGGCGGGCCAGCACGGACTCGGCGCCCAGGTCGACCTGGACGCCCGCGATCTGCCCGGCGAGGAGCTTGCCGCCGGGCCGGGAGCCGGCCTCCAGCACGGTCACCCGCCGGCCCGCCGAGGCCAGCCGGTGGGCGGCGGCCAGTCCGGCGATGCCGGCGCCGATGACGACGACCCGGCCGCCCGGGGGGGCCGCCGGTTCGGGTTCCGCTCGGAGCTGCGCGTTCATGGGTCCACTCTCTCAAACACCGTGCCGAGTCCCGACCGTGACCCGTTCGGAATCACCTGGCCGAAACCGATCCCCGGGACCGGCACGTCGAACCGGTGTCGGGGAGCGCGGCATTCGGGCCGCTCTCCGGGCTGTCCGGCAGCGGGAGCGAGGGGGACGAGGGATGACGGCGGACGTACGGGACGGCCGGCGGGACCGGTCCGGGGAGCGGGACCCGCGGGGCGCGGCCGGCGGGCCGGGCCTCCGGGCGCGGCCCGGCGCACCGGACCGGCGGGGCACGGCGGGCCGGTGGCCCGGCGGACGGAGCCGGCGCGGACTCGCGGTCCTGCTGCTCGCCGCCGGGCTGGCGCTGAGCGGCTGCGCCGGCTCGTCCGACTCTCGCGGCTCCTCCGGTGACAGCGCGTCGGACCACAAGGCGGCGGCCCCGAAGCAGGACACCGGCGCGGCCGCGCCCGGGCAGCCGTACGCCACCGGCCGGCCCGCCCCGAGCGGCGCGCCCGCCACCGGCGGTGCACCGGGCGCGAAGAAGCCGGCCGCCCAGTTCCTGATCCGCACGGCCGAGCTGTCCGTGGAGGCCGGCGACGCGGCGAAGGCGGCGGCCACCGCCCGTACCGTCGCGACCGGGGCCGGCGGCCAGGTCGCGGGCGAGGACACCGGGCGGGACGCCGGCGGCCGGGTCACCTCGCGGATCACACTGCGGGTGCCCCAGGAGTCGTACGAGCGGGTGCTGAGCGCCCTGACCGGCACCGGGAAGCTGCTGTCCCGCACCCAGCGGGCCGAGGACGTCACCGACCAGGTGGTGGACGTGGAGAGCCGGATCGCCAGCCAGCGGGCGAGCGTGGCGCGGGTGCGGGCGCTGATGGACCGGGCCGGGGCGCTGAGCGACGTGGTCGCCCTGGAAGGCGAGCTGAGCAGGCGTCAGGCCGATCTGGAGGCGCTGCTGGCCCAGCAGTCCTCGCTGCGGGACCGTACGTCGCTGGCGACGATCACTCTGCGGATCACCGAGCCCGGCGCGGCCGTCCGGGACCGGGACGACGAGCGGCCGGGCTTCCTGGAGGCGCTGGCGGCCGGCTGGCGGACCCTGGTCGCCTCGGTGGCCTGGGTGGCGGTGGTCCTGGCCGCGGTGGCCCCGTGGCTGGCGGTGGCACTGGCCGGATATCTGCTGTGGCGCCGGTTCGTCCGGCCGCGCACCGCCCGGCGCCCGGCGCACACCCCGGGCGCCCCGGCGGGCGGGTTCCCGGCGGCCTGGCCGGCGCACCGCTCCCCCGCCCCGGGTGCCCAGGACGCCCCCGGGGGCCCGGGCGCCCCGGACGCCCCGGACCAGGGCTCCACCGGCCCGTCGGACGACGGCCCGTCCGGCGGCACCGGGTGACCGCGCCGTAGCGTGTCCCGCATGGCGAAGCAGTCGGAGCAGGCAGACCGGTCGGAAGAGCGGGGACAGCCGGAAGAGTCGGAACGGTCGGAACAGGCAGACCGGTCGGAGCAGTCGGAGCGGGTGGGGACGGCGGGGCGGGCAGGCCCGGGAGGGCGGCGGCCGGAGCGGCTGGTGGTGGTCGGCGGGGACGCGGCGGGCATGGCGGCCGCGTCCGGCGCCCGGCGGCTCAGGGGCCCGGACGAACTGGAGATCGTCGCCTTCGAGCGCGGCCACTTCACCTCGTACTCCGCCTGCGGGATCCCGTACTGGGTCGGCGGGGACGTGGACGGGCCGGACGAGCTGGTGGCCCGTACCCCCGAGCAGCACCGGGAGCGCGGGATCGCGCTGCGGATGCGCACCGAGGTCACCGAACTAGACCTGGAGCGGCAGCGGGTCCGGGCCCGGGACCTGGAGTCCGGCGAGGAGTCCTGGACCGGGTACGACAAGCTGGTGCTGGCCACCGGGGCCCGGCCGCTCCGTCCCGCGCTGCCCGGGATCGACGCGCCGGGGGTGCACGGGGTGCAGACCCTGGACGACGGCCGGGAGCTGCTGGACGCGCTCGCCGCGGCGGAGGGCCGGCGCGCGGTGGTGGTGGGCGCCGGGTACATCGGGGTGGAGATGGCCGAGGCGCTGCTCAAGCGCGGCTACGAGGTGACCGTCCTCGACCGGGGCGAGCAGCCGATGTCCACGCTCGACCCGGACATGGGGCGGCTGGTCCGGGAGGCGATGGACGGGCTCGGCATCACCACGGTGGGCGGCGCCGAGGTGACCAGGATCCTCACCGGCGACGACGGCCGGGTCCGGGCGGTGGCCACCACGGAGGAGGAGTACCCGGCGGACGTGGTGGTGCTGGGCCTGGGCGTGGCGCCGGAGACCTCGCTCGCCCGGGCGGCCGGGCTGCCGCTCGGGGAGTACGGCGGGCTGCTCACCGATCTGTCGATGCGGGTGCGCGGCCGGGAGGACGTCTGGGCCGGCGGCGACTGCGTGGAGGTGCTGGACCTGGTCTCGGGCCGGGAGCGGCACATCGCGCTGGGCACCCATGCCAACAAGCACGGTCAGGTGATCGGCGCCAATGTGGCGGGCGGCTACGGCACCTTCCCCGGTGTGGTGGGGACGGCGGTGAGCAAGGTCTGCTCGCTGGAGATCGCGCGCACCGGGCTGCGGGAGAAGGACGCCCGGGCGGCGGGGCTGCGGTTCGTCACGGCGACGGTGGAGGCCACCAGCCGGGCGGGCTACTACCCGGGGGCGGCCCCGATGACGGTGAAGGTGCTGGCCGAGCGGCGGACCGGGCGGCTGCTGGGGGCGCAGATCGTGGGCCGGGAGGGCGCGGCGAAGCGGGTGGACATCGCGGCGGTGGCGCTGACGGCCGGGATGACGGTGGAGCAGTTGGTGGCCCTGGACCTGGGGTACGCCCCGCCGTTCTCACCGGTCTGGGATCCGGTGCAGGTGGCCGCCCGCAAGGCGGTGTCGGCGGTGCGCGCGGCGGGCGGCTGACCCCTGCGGGACACATGAGCCGGTACGACGGGGTGACGTACGGCCGGTACGGCGACGGGGGCGGGGGCGGGGGCGGGACCGGTGGTGGTCCGCCCCCGCCCGCCGTCGCGCGGGCGTGTCCGGCGCCGGGGCGTCCCCCGCCGGCGCGACGGCGCGCGGGCAGGAGCGGGGGCGGCGCCGGGAGGCCCCGCCCGGGGTCAGCGCGCGGTGCGGGTGTGGACGTGCTCCACCAGGCGGGTCAGCGCGTCCGGGTCGGTGGCGGGCAGCACCCCGTGGCCCAGGTTGAAGATGTGGCCCTCCAGGCCGGAGGCGGCGGCCAGCACCCGGTCGGTCGCGGACTCCACCGCCTGCCGGGGGGCGAAGAGGACGGCCGGGTCCAGGTTGCCCTGGATCGCCTTGCCGGGGCCCACCCGCCGGGCCGCCTCGTCCACCGGCACCCGCCAGTCGGCGCCCACCACATCGGCGCCCGCCTCGCCCATCAGGCCGAGCAGCTCGCCGGTGCCGACCCCGAAGTGGATGCGCGGAACGCCGTATTCCGCCACGGCGTCGAAGACCCGGGCGGAGGCCGGCAGCACCGAGCGGCGGTAGTCGGCCGGGGAGAGCGCGCCGACCCAGGAGTCGAAGAGCTGCACCGCCGAGGCGCCCGCCTCGATCTGGACCCGCAGGAAGGCGGCGGTGATGGCGGCGAGCCGGTCGAGCAGCTCGGCCCACAGCTCCGGGTCGCCGTACATCAGTGCCTTGGTGTGCTCGTGGTTGCGGGAGGGGCCGCCCTCCACCAGATAGCTCGCCAGGGTGAAGGGGGCGCCGGCGAAGCCGATCAGCGGGGTGGCGCCCAGCTCGCCGGTGAGCATGCCGATGGCCTCGGTGACATAGGCGACGTCCTCGGGGGTGAGGTCGCGCAGCCGGGCCAGGTCCTCGCGGCGGCGGACCGGCTCGGCGACGACCGGGCCGACGCCGGGCTTGATGTCGAGGTCGATCCCGATGGCCTTGAGCGGGACCACGATGTCGCTGAAGTAGATGGCCGCGTCGACCTTGTGGCGGCGCACCGGCTGCAGGGTGATCTCGGTGACCAGCTCGGGCCGCATGCAGGACTCGAGCATCGGGATGCCCTCGCGGACCTTCAGATACTCGGGGAGCGACCGGCCCGCCTGCCGCATGAACCAGACCGGCGTGTGCGGCACGGGCTCGCGCCGGCACGCCTTCAGAAAGGCGGAGTCACGGGCGGCGGCCGGGGCGTACGGGGCGGTCCGGAGCCGGCCGGCGGCGCCTGCGGGGCGGCCGGCCGCTCCGGCGGGGATCGGGTCGCCGGATGCCGGGGCGCCGGCACCGGCGTGGGTCAGGTCCTGGGCACCGGCGGGGGGCAGGTCGTTGGCACTCACGCCAAGAATCTTCGCACGCGGCGGGAAGCCGCCTGCCCGGCCCGGGTGTCCCTCCCCGCACAGGGCCCGGCTTCCGCCTACGCTTCCCCGCATGGCTGCGGCTCAGGGACATTTTTCCGATCATTCCGGCGGCACCCGGAAACCGGACGGCACCGAGGAGGAGGCTCCGCCGGCCGCCTTCCGGCTGGCGGTGGACGCGCTGCGCACGGTGCGGCTGCGCCCGGAGATCGAGGTCGAGCCGACCCGGGCGCCGCAGCGGCTCGCCCCGTACGCGCACGCGGTGGAGGCGGCCGTGGTGGAGGCCGACGAGGACCTGGCCGACGGCCGGCTGGTGCTGCTGCACGATCCGGCCGGTCACGAGGGGTGGGAGGGCACCTTCCGGCTGGTGACCCTGGTCCGGGCCGAGCTGGAGCCGGAGATGGCGACGGACCCGCTGCTGCCGGAGGTCTGCTGGTCCTGGCTGACCGGGGCGCTGGAGGCGCGGGGGCTGGCGTACGGCGCGCCGGGCGGCACGGTGACGCGGTCGGGGTCGTACTACTTCGGCGGCCTCAGCGACCGCCGCCCGGCGACCCAGATCGAGATCCGTGCCTCCTGGACGCCGCGCGAGGACCGGAACGGGGTGCCGGACACCGGGGCGCACCTGGCGGCCTGGTGCGACCTGCTCTGCCAGATCGCGGGACTGCCGCCGTCGGCCCCCGGGCCGGCCGAGCCGGGCGCGGGCGTCGTCTCACTGCCCCAGCGCCGGGGCCCCCGGCAGCCCTGACCGGGCCGGCCGGGGGCCGCGACCGCCGGCTGGGTCTGACGAGGAGCATTCGGGAGTCTTCGGGGGCGCGCGGGGGCGCCTGAGCTCATCCGGGGGCGCTCAGGGGCCCGAGGGGCACAGGGGCCCGAGGGGCGCCGAGGGGCGCCGAGGGGCGCCGAGGGGCTCGTGAGAGCACTCAGGGGCGCTCGGGGGATGGTCATATCATCGATCACTCGTCCGAATTGCATCGAATGCGAAGATTTCTGGTCATCAAAACGTGATCGTTTCCTAAAGGCCGACGGGATTGCTGCCGAAGAGGTCTGTGACCCTTCCCGCACGGTTCGCCCGGCTTCTTCCCCGAGCCGGATGTGTCCCGACCTTCCCAGGAGGCCTGGTGTCCGTTCTCCTTGAGCAGCCCGCAAGCCTGGTCGCCTACCGCCCGAACAAGCCGACGGCCATGGTCGTCGTGGCCGACCCGCGCGTCCGTTCCACCGTGACCCGCCATCTCTGGGCTCTCGGAGTACGTGATGTCATCGAGGCGTCGTCCATCGCGGAGGCCCGCCCCCGAATCGGCAACCCGCGCGACATCTGCGTTGCCGACGTCCATCTGCCCGACGGCTCCGGGCTCACCCTGCTGTCCGAGACCCGCGCGGCCGGCTGGCCCAACGGCCTGGCCCTCTCGGCCGCCGACGACATCGGCGCCGTGCGCAACGCACTGGCCGGCGGTGTCAAGGGATATGTCGTCACCGGTACGCGTACGAATATCGGCCACCCGACCCGTCCCGGCGCCGCCCCCATCGGCGCCGCCCGGATGCACCGCCGTCCCCCCGGCGCCCCGAGCCACCCGGGCGGCTACCGCGAGCTCTCCGGGCGCGAGGTGGAGGTGCTCCGCCTGGTGGCCGAGGGACAGTCGAACAAGGCGATCGGGGTCTCGATGGGACTCTCCGCGCTGACCGTCAAGAGCCACCTGGCGCGGATCGCCCGCAAGCTCGGCACCGGCGACAGAGCGGGCATGGTCGCGGTGGCACTTCGTACGGGAATCATCCACTGACCGGTTCCCGACCCTGTGAGCGCCCGTCGACGGAACGTTCCGGCGACGGGCGCCTGCCGTTCGCGGATACCCTTGACAGGTGACCGACGCCCAAGAGACCGCAGCAGAGACAGCACTGCGAACCGCCGGGGGCGGCCCCCCGGACGACGGCGTCGCAGCCGCCGGCGCCGACGGAGCGCCCATCCCCCTGCTGGAGCCCCGCGAGGGCATCCCGCCCGTCGTGGCCGACGAGCACGCCCTCGCCGAAGTGATCGCCGCCTTCGCCGGTGGCACCGGACCCGTCGCCGTGGATGCCGAACGCGCGTCCGGATACCGCTACGGCCAGCGCGCCTATCTGGTGCAGCTGCGCCGCGCCGGGGCGGGCACCGCGCTGATCGACCCGGTCGGCTGCCCGGACCTCTCCGGCCTGGGCGAGGCCCTCGCCGGCACCGAGTGGATCCTGCACGCCGCCACCCAGGACCTGCCCTGTCTCCGGGACATAGGCATGACCCCCACCAGCCTCTTCGACACCGAGCTGGCCGGACGGCTCGCGGGCTTCCCGCGAGTGGGCCTCGGCGCCATGGTCGAATCGGTGCTCGGGTACGCCTTGGAGAAGGGGCACTCGGCCGTCGACTGGTCCACCCGCCCGCTCCCCGAGCCCTGGCTCCGGTACGCCGCGCTGGACGTCGAGCTGCTCGTCGACCTGCGGGACGCACTGGAGAAGGAGCTGGACCGGCAGGGCAAGCTGGACTGGGCGCACCAGGAGTTCGCCGCGATCGCCGCCGCTCCCCCGCCGCCGCCGCGCAAGGACCCCTGGCGCCGCACCTCGGGCATGCACAAGGTGCGCCGCCGCCGGCAGATGGCGGTGGTACGTGAGCTGTGGACCGCGCGCGACCGGATCGCCCAGCGCCGGGACGTGTCGCCCGGCAAGGTGCTGAGCGACGCCGCCATCATCGAGGCCGCGCTCGCCGTGCCGCCACACGCCCAGGCGCTCGCCGCCCTGCCGGGATACGGCCACCGGATGGGCCGCCGGCAGCTGGAGCAGTGGCAGGCCGCCGTGGACCGCGCCCGCGCCCTGCCGGAGGCCCAGCTCCCCCAGCCGGGCCAGCAGCTCGCGGGGCCGCCGCCGCCCCGCGCCTGGGCGGAGAAGGACCCGGCGGCGGCCGCCCGGCTGACCGCCGCCCGCTCGGGCGTCACGGCCCTGGCCGAGCGGCTGAACCTGCCGCCGGAGAACCTGATCACCCCGGACACCGTGCGCCGCGTCTGCTGGGAGCCCCCCGCCGACCCGGCCCCCGAGTCCCTGGCCGCCGCCCTCACCACCCACGGCGCCCGCCCCTGGCAGATCGCCCAGGTCACCCCGCTGCTCGTCGCGGCACTCCAGGAGCAGCCGAAGAGCTGACCCCGCGCGCGCCCACCGGCCCGTTTCCCGCCTGGGGCGGTTCCTCTCTTGTCTTACGGAGGGGCCGCCTTTGCATGTGCGGGGAGCACCGACGGGCCGCGTCGGGCGCGGGCGTGCCGGAGGGGTCACCCCCGCATACGCGGGGAGCACTTGGTAGTGGTTCGGTTCACGGCTCTTCGTCAGGGGTCACCCCCGCATACGCGGGGAGCACACGGTGGAACCAGAACGAACGAGAGGGCCGGGGGGGGCACCCCCGCATACGCGGGGAGCACAGGAGCTGACCAGCGACTTTAGCGTGGGCGGGGAGGGGATTGAGCAACTTTCGTGGATTGCGACTCTTCAGGACACAAGGGGCGTAGATGCCAGAAAGGGGCGTCGATCGCGGCGCCGCGCGCCCGGCGGGCGGGGCGTCGGGCCCGTACAAAGGGGGTGTCGGGGGTGGGGGCGGTGTGAGGTTCGCCGCTCCGGGCGGGGGGACTGGGCAGGTTGGTTACTCATAAGTAGCATGAGGGCGCAAGCGCGCGCTTAGCCGTGCGCCCGCAGCAGTGCCACCCCGCACCCTGGAGGAGAGCCATCGTGCCTCGTACCGTCAGGGACGTCGTCTTCGTCGACGGCGTCCGCACCCCGTTCGGCAAGGCGGGCCCGAAGGGCATCTACCACGAGACCCGCGCCGACGACCTCGTTGTCAAGGCCATCCGGGAGCTGCTGCGCCGCAACCCGGCGCTCGACCCCAAGAAGGTCGACGAGGTGGCCATCGCCGCCACCACCCAGATCGGGGACCAGGGGCTCACCCTGGGCCGGACGGCCGGCATTCTGGCGGGGCTGCCGCAGTCCGTGCCGGGGTACTCCATCGACCGGATGTGCGCGGGCGCGCTGACCGCCGTGACGTCGACGGCCGGTTCGATCGCCTTCGGCGCGTACGACGCCGTGATCGCCGGTGGTGTCGAGCACATGGGCCGCCACCCGATGGGCGAGGGCGTCGACCCCAACCCGCGGTTCGTCAGCGAGAAGCTGGTGGACGAGTCGGCCCTGTTCATGGGCATGACGGCGGAGAACCTGCACGACCGCTACCCGCACATCACCAAGCAGCGCGCCGACGAGTACGCCGTGCGCTCGCAGGAGAAGGCGGCCAAGGCGTACGCCAACGGCAAGATCCAGCAGGATCTGGTGCCGATCTCGGTGCGCCGCACCAACCCGGAGGCGGGCGAGACCGGCTGGGGTCTGGTCACGGCCGACGAGCCGATGCGCCCGGGCACCACGCTGGAGAACCTGGCCGGCCTGAAGACGCCGTTCCGGGTGCACGGCCGGGTCACCGCCGGCAACGCCGCGGGGCTCAACGACGGCGCCACCGCGTCGATCATCGCCTCCGAGGAGTTCGCCCGCGAGAACGGCCTGCCGGTCAAGATGCGGCTGGTCTCGTACGCCTTCGCCGGCGTCGAGCCGGAGGTCATGGGTTACGGCCCGATCCCCGCCACCGAGAAGGCCCTCGCCAAGGCCGGGCTGGCCATCGGCGACATCAATCTCTTTGAGATCAACGAGGCGTTCGCCGTCCAGGTGCTGGCCTTCCTGGACCACTACGGCATCGCCGACGACGACGCGCGCGTCAACCAGTACGGCGGGGCGATCGCGTTCGGTCACCCGCTGGCCTCCTCCGGCGTCCGGCTGATGACGCAGCTGGCCCGGCAGTTCGAGGAGCAGCCGGAGGTCCGCTACGGCCTCACCACCATGTGCGTCGGCTTCGGCATGGGCGCCACGGTCATCTGGGAGAACCCGCACCACAAGGACGCCGGAGGCACCAAGTGAGCAGCACCGCCGAGCTTCTGAAGGGCGCCGCCGAGCTCTTCCCGGACGAGGTCGTCACCCAGGCCCATGTACGCCACCTGGACCTGCCCGCCGGGGCGGGGCGGTTCGCGCTGATCACCCTGGACAACGGCCACGACCACACCAAGCCGACCACCTTCGGCCCGCAGTCGCTGGCCAACCTCGACGCGGCCATCGACCAGGTCGAGAGGGAGGCCGGCGAGGGCACGATCGTCGGCGTCGGCATCACCGGCAAGCCGTTCATCTTCGCCGTCGGTGCCGACCTCAAGGGCGTCGAGCTGCTGAAGCGCCACGAGGACGCGCTCGCCATCGGCAAGGGCGGCCACGAGGTCTTCAAGCGGCTGGCCAGGCTGGCCGTGCCGACCTTCGCGTACTACAACGGCGCGGCGATGGGCGGCGGTGTCGAGGTCGGTCTGCACTGCGCCTACCGGACCGTCTCGGCGGCCGTGCCCGCCTTCTCGCTGCCCGAGGTCTTCCTCGGTCTGGTGCCGGGCTGGGGCGGCTGCGCCCTGCTGCCGAACCTGATCGGCGCGGACCGCGCGGTATCGGTGATCATCGAGAACTCGCTCAGCCAGAACCGCCAGCTGAAGGGCGCCCAGGTCTACGAGCTGGGCATCGCGGACGCCATCTTCGAGGGCGCCGACTTCCTGGAGCAGTCGCTGATCTGGACCGCCGCCGTCCTCAAGGGCGAGCTGGCGGTCGAGCGTCCCGAGGTGGACCGCGGCGAGGGCTGGGACCAGGCGGTGGCGCGCGGCCGGGCGATCGCCGACGCCAAGGTGCACTGCGCGGCCCCGGCGGCGTACCGCGCCCTGGACATCATCGAGGCGGCCAAGGACGGCGACGTCCAGAAGGGCTTCGACGCCGAGGACGCCGCGCTGGCCGACCTGATCATGGGCGGCGAGCTGCGCAGCGGCATCTACGCCTTCAACCTGGTGCAGAAGCGGGCCAAGCGGCCGGCCGGCGCCCCGGACAAGAACCTGGCCCGCCCGGTCACCAAGGTCGGCGTCGTGGGCGCCGGTCTGATGGCCTCGCAGCTGGCCCTGCTCTTCCTGCGCCGTCTGGAGGTGCCGGTCGTCCTGACCGACATCGACCAGGAGCGGGTGGACAAGGGCGTCGGCTATGTCCGTGCCGAGATCGAGAAGCTGCTCGGCAAGGGCCGGATCAACCAGGACAAGGCCAACCGCCTCAAGGCCCTGGTGACCGGTGTGCTGGACAAGGCCGAGGGCTTCGCGGACGCGGACTTCATCATCGAGGCCGTGTTCGAGGAGATGTCGGTCAAGCAGAAGGTGTTCGCCGAGGTGGAGGCCGTCGCCCCGGCGCACGCCGTCCTCGCCACCAACACCTCCTCGCTCTCGGTCTCCGAGATGGCCTCGAAGCTCCAGCACCCGGAGCGGGTCGTCGGCTTCCACTTCTTCAACCCGGTGGCCGTGCTGCCGCTGCTGGAGATCGTGCGCGGCGAGCGGACCGACGACGCCGCGCTGGCGACCGCGTTCGGCGCGGCCAAGAAGCTGAAGAAGACCGCGGTGCTGGTGAAGGACGCCCCGGCGTTCGTCGTGAACCGCATCCTGACCCGCTTCATGGGCGAGATCCAGAACGTCATCGACGAGGGCACCCCGGTCGAGGTGGCGGAGCGCGCGGTGGAGCCGCTCGGGCTGCCGATGTCGCCGCTGGTGCTGCTGGAGCTGGTCGGCCCGGCGATCGGTCTGCATGTGTCGGAGACCCTCAACCGGGCCTTCCCGGACCGCTTCACGGTCTCCCCGAACCTGGCGGCCGTCGTCAAGGCGGGCAAGCGCGGCTTCTACGTCTACGACTCCGGCAAGCCGGAGCTGGACCCGGAGGTCGCCGCGCTGCTGAAGCAGGGCGACACGGTGCTCACCGAGGACCAGGTGCGCGAGCGGGTGCTCGACGCGGTGGCACGGGAGATCGGCCTGATGCTGGAGGAGGGCGTGGTCGCGGAGGCGCAGGACATCGACCTGTGCCTGATCACCGGCGCCGGCTGGCCGTTCCACCTGGGCGGTCTCACCCCGTATCTGGACCGCGAGGGCGTCTCGCAGCGGGTGAACGGCAAGCCGTTCCTCGCCCAGGGCGTGGCGAGCGTCCCTGCGTAACGGGGCCCCCGGCCCTGTGCCTGCCGTCCCGGCGTGACGGGACGGCAGGCGGACCGGCGGACCGGAACCGGGATGACGACCGGGCGGGCGGTACGGGAGAGGTTCTCCCCGTACCGCCCGCCCGGTGTCATATGCCGCCGATACCGTACGCGTGGCACCGGCGGCAGGAGCTTGGTCCGGGCTCCTCACTCTCCTTCGGCGGGCCCGGCGAGGGCGTCCAGGATCGACTGGCCGTACTTGGCGAGCTTGTTCTCGCCGACGCCGCTCACCCCGCCCAGGTCGGCCAGGGTGGCCGGCGGAGCGGCGGCGATCTCGCGCAGGGTGGCGTCGTGGAAGATCACATACGCCGGGACGCCCTGCTCCTTGGCGGTCGCCGCCCGCCAGGCGCGCAGCCGCTCGAAGACCGGTACCGCCTCGGCCGGCAGATCGGCGGGCGGCGCCTTGCGCGAGCCGCCGCCGGACTTCCCGCCCCGGGCCGCGCGGGCCGGGCGCTCGGGTTCACTGCGCAGCGCCACCTGGCGCCGGCCGCCCAGCACCTCGCCGGCGGCGTCGCCCAGGACCAGGGTGCCGTAGTCGCCCTCGACGGCGAGCAGCCCCTGGGCGAGCACCTGGCGCACCACGCCCCGCCACTGGGCCTCGGTCAGCTCGGTGCCGATGCCGAAGACGCTGAGCGCGTCGTGGTCGAACTGGATCACCTTGGCGGTCTTGCGGCCGAGCAGGATGTCGATGAGCTGGCCGGCGCCGAACTTCTGGTTCCGCTCCCGCTTCAGCCGCACCACCGTGGAGAGCAGCTTCTGCGTGGCGACGGTGCCGTCCCAGGACTTGGGCGGGGTGAGACAGGTGTCGCAGTTGCCGCACGGGGTGCTCTCCTGGCCGAAGTAGGCCAGCAGCCGTACCCGGCGGCACTCCACGGTCTCGCAGAGCGCCAGCATGGCGTCCAGATGGGCGGCGAGCCGGCGGCGGTGCTCGGCGTCGCCCTCGGAGCCGTCGATCATCTTGCGCTGCTGCACCACGTCCTGGAGGCCGTACGCCAGCCAGGCGGTGGACGGCAGTCCGTCCCGGCCCGCGCGGCCGGTCTCCTGGTAGTAGCCCTCCACCGACTTGGGCAGGTCCAGATGGGCGACGAAGCGGACGTCCGGCTTGTCGATGCCCATGCCGAAGGCGATGGTCGCGACCACGATCAGACCGTCCTCGCGGAGGAAGCGGGCCTGGTTCTCGGCGCGGACCCGGGCGTCCAGACCGGCGTGGTACGGGACGGCGTCGATGCCGTTCTCGACCAGGAAGGCGGCCGTCTTCTCGACCGAGGCCCGGGAGAGGCAGTAGACGATGCCCGCGTCGCCCTGGTGCTCCCCGCGCAGCAGTTCCAGGAGCTGCCGCTTGGGCTCGTTCTTGGGGACGATCCGGTACTGGATGTTGGGCCGGTCGAAGCTGGCGACGAAGTGCCGGGCGTCCTGGAGGCGCAGCCGGCCGGCGATCTCGGTGTGGGTGGCGCGGGTGGCGGTCGCGGTGAGCGCGATGCGCGGGACGTCGGGCCAGCGCTCGTGGAGGGCCGAGAGCTGGAGGTAGTCGGGCCGGAAGTCGTGGCCCCACTGGGCGACGCAGTGCGCCTCGTCGATGGCGAAGAGCGAGACGGTGCCGCGATCCAGCATGGCGAGCGTCGACTCGACCCGCAGCCGCTCCGGGGCGAGGTAGAGCAGGTCCAGCTCCCCGGCGGCGAACTCGGCCTCCACCAGCCGCCGTTCGTCCAGGTCCTGGGTGGAGTTGAGGAAACCTGCCCGGACCCCGAGGGCCCGCAGCGCGTCCACCTGGTCCTGCATCAGGGCGATGAGCGGTGAGATCACCACCCCGACACCCGGGCGGACCAGGGCGGGGATCTGGTAGCAGAGCGACTTGCCGCCGCCGGTCGGCATCAGGACCAGCGCGTCACCGCCGCCGGCCACCTGGTCGATGATCTCCGCCTGCTCGCCGCGGAAGGAGTCGTAGCCGAAGACCCGGCTCAGCACGGTCAGGGGCGCCTCGCCGACGAACGCCCCGGCGGCCGGGCGGCCGGCGGCGCCACCGGACAAGGCGGCCGGTTCGCCGGCCGGGTACGCGTGCTCGTACGCCGGGTCCTCGGGAAAGTCCTCGGGCGGGTGGTCCTCGGGGAACCCGGGGTCCTCCGGGAAGCCCGGGTCGTCGAACGGGAACCCGTCGTCGGATGCGAAGCCGCCGGCGGTACGACCGTCCGGGGCGCCGTCGTCGGTCGGGGAGCCTGTGCCGGTGGCCCGGCCGTCGTCGGGGGAGCTCATCCGGCGATTCTACGAGCGGCTCACCCGGACAGCCCAAATCCGGCCAGACCCGGAGCGGGTCCGGCGGGTCCGGAGCGGGCCTCGCCGCCTGGCACCCTGGTCGCATGAGCGAGGACGTCACATGAGTGAGGACGACACGTGAGCGTGGACGGCGGTGCGCTGCTGATCGTGGACGGCGCCAATGTGGTGGGTTCGGTGCCGGACGGCTGGTGGCGCGACCGGTTCGGCGCGGCCGAGCGGCTGCGGGACCGGCTGGTGCCGCTGGCGGAGACGGGGGCGGCCGGGCTGCCCGGGCCGCTGGAGGTGGTGCTGGTCGTGGAGGGCCGGGCCCGGGGTGTGGCCCCGGTGCCGGGGGTCCGGGTGGTCGAGGCGCCCGGCAGCGGGGACGACCGGATCGTGGAGCTGGTCCGGGCGGCGGCGGACCGGCCGTGCGTGGTGGTCACGGCCGACCGGGAGCTGCGCCGCCGGGTCGCCGCGCACGGCGCGGAGTGCGTGGGGCCGTCGGCGGTGCGATAGACCGTCCCCGCCCTGCCGGCGGGGCGCGATCGCCGGGCGCCCAGGTGCCGGGGCTCCGGGTCCCCGGGCCGGGCGGGGTCGTCCGGCCGGGCGCCGTACCGATGGCGCGTCGGTGCGGGTCCCCCGGGTGGCGCCTCCGCCGGACCGCCCGCCGGTACGGGGCCGGGGCGGGCCGCGCCGGAGACGGAGCCATGGCGGCGCCTCGCCGGGCGTCCGGCCGCTGCCACCCGCGCGCGGGCCGGACCCCGGACGCCGCGCGGTGTCCGCGCGGGGCCGGATCGCGGGTGCGGGGCCCGTGCGGAACGGAGCGGGGGCGTACCTCCGGGCGGGCTCAGTCGAAGACGATCCCGTCCGGTGACAGCCGGGAGAGCACGGCGAGGAAGCGCTCCGAACCGGTGACGACCCCGGGGGCGGAGCTGCCCGGAGGCGCCGGGGTCACACCGATGGACTCCACCGAGCCCTCATACATCCAGAGCACCCGGGAGCACAACCGCCGTTCGGGTGGCTGCTCGGCCCAGTGCTTCTCGACGGTCTCCGCGCAGCCGATGAGCTGCCACCGCGGTTCCCCGGCGTTCAGGGCCGTGAAGAAGAGAGAGCCCTCGTACGGCACCATCGCCAGGATGCCGTGCGGGGCGGGGGTGGTGAGGAGCTCGGGCACCCGCAGCAGATGGGCCGAGGTGAAGCCGGCCGGGCTCTCGGCGTTCACCATCGCGCGGTCGCCGTCGTGGCCGAGGGCGACCGGATCGTGGTGGAGGTTGGCGAGGGCGCGCCGCAGCGCCGCCTCGGGGGTCATCCCCCACCGCTCGGCACGCTCGGCCGGGAGCGGGTGTGCCCGGTCGCCCACCCGGACGAACACCAGGACGGACAGCTCGTCGGTGAGCGTCCCGTGCACCACCCCGTCGGGTATGTCGTCGGGCCGCCGGAGCCGGGGCAGCAGCAGGGCCGGTACGTCATCGGGGGCGAGCCCCCCGAAAACGTCCAGGGCGGCGAGGCCGCGCTCGGCCTCCGCGGTGAGCCGGAGCAGCGCGGCCGGCCACTCCCAGCGGGGCAGCGGCCGGATCTCGGCCGCGAGCCGGCCGAGGTCCAGCGGGACATGGTGCCCGTCCGCCCGGCCCAGATGGACGAACCGCTCCTCCCCCGGCCCGGCGCCGCCGCCCGCGATGCCGGGCCCGGCATCGCGGAAGACGGAGGCGAGGGCTTCCCGGAAGGCCGCCCACTCCGCCGGGGTGAACCACGGGCACCAGTCCGGGGCCGGCCCCGTGTGGGCCAACGGCTGTCTCTTGGGTCTCCTGGAGCTCCGGAACAACGGCATGGGGTCACGCTAGGGGCGGACCGCCCCGGCCCGGACGGTTTTCGGGCACATGGGCCGGGCGGCACCGCGGGGGCGGTCAGGGGAGCCGCTCGCCCCGGGCCCGGGTGGCGA
The DNA here is from genome assembly GCF_024756275.1 of Streptomyces pyxinae. Lineage (GTDB taxonomy): Bacteria > Actinomycetota > Actinomycetes > Streptomycetales > Streptomycetaceae > Streptomyces > Streptomyces pyxinae. The sequence goes on from NZ_JANUGQ010000004.1 coordinate 282,209, forward strand.
GACGGCTGTGGGAGCGGCCGTAGAGGGCGTAGACGACGATGCCGATCACCATCCAGACGGCGAATCGGAACCAGGTCTCGCCCGGCAGGTTGAGCATCAACCAGACGGAGGCGGCGACCGACAGGATCGGGAGGGCCGGGACCCAGGGGGTGCGGAAGGCACGGTGCAGGTCGGGGCGGGTACGGCGCAGGATGATCACGCCGAGGGCGACCACCACGAAGGCGAAGAGGGTGCCGATGTTCACCAGGGTGGCCAGCTCGTTGATGCTGGTGAAGCCCGCGACGACGGCGATGACCACACCGAGCAGGATGGTCGGGCGGTAGGGCGTGCGGAAGCGCGGGTGGGTGATGGAGAAGAAGCGGGGCAGCAGTCCGTCGCGGCTCATCGCGAAGAAGACCCGGGTCTGGCCGAGAAGCAGGATCAGGCAGACGGTGGTCAGACCGACGGCGGCGCCGAAGCTGATGATCCCGCCGTAGACGGGGTGGCCGACGTCCTTGAAGGCGTCGGCGAGCGGGGCGCTGACCGAGAGCCTGCTGTAGTTCTGCATACCGGTGACGACCAGCGAGACGGCGACGTACAGCACGGTGCAGATGAGCAGCGAGCCGAGGATGCCGCGCGGCATGTCGCGCTGCGGGAGCCGGGTCTCCTCGGCGGCGGTGGCCACCACGTCGAAGCCGATGAAGGCGAAGAAGACGACCGAGGCGGCGGTGAAGATGCCCATGACGCCGAAGTTGGTGGGCGCGTATCCGAAGATCGTCTGAACCAGCGGGGCGTCCCAGCCGGAGCTGGTGGGCGGGGTGACCGGGTCGGGGATGAAGGGCGAGTAGTTGTCGCCGACGATGAAGAAGAGGCCCGCGATGATCACGATCATCACCACGGTCACCTTGATCGCCACCACGACCGCGGTGATCCGGGCGGAGAGTTTCATGCCGACGACCAGGACCGCGGTGAGCACCAGGACCAGCAGGAAGGCCAGCAGGTCGAAGGTGCCGCCGGGTACGTCCGGACCCTCCAGGACGGCGGGCAGATGCCAGCCCAGGTTGTCGAAGAGCGAGCGCACATAGCCGGACCAGCCGACCGCGACCACCGCCGTGCCGAGGGCGAACTCCAGCACCAGGTCCCAGCCGATGATCCAGGCGGGCAGCTCGCCGAGGGAGGCGTAGGCGAAGGTGTACGCCGAGCCCGCGACCGGGACGGTGGAGGCGAACTCCGCGTAGCAGAGGGCGGCCAGCGCGCAGACGATCCCCGCTGTGACGAAGGCCAGGGCGGTGGCGGGGCCTGCCGTCTCCTTGGCGACCTTGCCGGTGAGGACGAAGATGCCGGTGCCGATGATCACACCGACACCGAAGACCGTGAGGTCCCAGGCGGAGAGCGTCTTCTTGAGCGCGTGCTCCGGCTCCTCGGTGTCCTGAATGGATTGCTCGACGCTTTTCGTCCGGAACATTCCGGTATCGCGTGCTGGCTGCTCCGTGCTCACCGGCGTACCTCCGTAGCCATCGGCCTGTCCAGCCCATGTTCGAGAGGAGCGCCGAATGGCGCTCGCCCTCGGGTATGCCTTTCACACAAAAGGACCGCTGGGAACCCCCTGGGGATACTCCGACCGGCTCAACACGCTCCGGTGGCCGGGACCGCTCGGGACCCGCTCGGGAAGAGGGAGGGCCCGGGGCGTACGGCGTGCCCCGGGCCCTCCCTCTCCTGGCATGCGGAGGCTCGTGGAGCCCCCGCACGGCGGCGGGCGGTCGCCGGCCGCCGTGCGGATCAGTCGCCCGCGGATCAGTCGCGCGCGGTGGCCACCTCGGCGTCGTCCGCGGCGGCGGCGTCCTCGTAGCGGCCGTCCAGCTTGGCGACGAGCCCGGTCACCTGGCGGGCGATGTCCGGGGCGGTGAGGCCGATCTCCGCCAGCACCTCCTTGCGGGAGGCGTGGTCCAGGAAGCGCGGCGGGATGCCGAAGTCACGCAGCGGCACGTCCACGCCCGCGTCGCGCAGCGCCTGGGCGACCGCCGAGCCGACGCCACCGACCCGGCCGTTGTCCTCGACGGTGACGACCACCCGGTGGCCGGCGGCCAGCGGCGGCAGGGCGTCGTCCACCGGCTTGACCCAGCGGGGGTCCACCACCGTGGTGGAGATGCCCTGCTTGTCCAGCAGATCCGCGATCTCCAGGCACATCGGGGCGAGGGCGCCCACCGAGACCAGCAGCACATCGGGCCGGTCCGCCCCGGCCTCACGCAGCACGTCCATGCCGCCGATCCGGCCGACGGCCTCCACCGCCGGGCCGACCGCGCCCTTGGAGTAGCGGACCACGGTCGGCGCGTCCTCCACCGCCACGGCCTCCCGCAACTGGGCCCGGACCTGGTCGGCGTCGCGCGGGGCGGCGATCCGGAGGTCCGGCACGACCTGGAGGATCGACATGTCCCACATGCCGTTGTGCGAGGCGCCGTCGGTGCCGGTGACACCCGCCCGGTCCAGTACGAAGGTCACACCGCACTTGTGGAGGGCCACATCCATCAGCACCTGGTCGAAGGCACGATTGAGGAAGGTGGCGTACACCGCGAAGACCGGGTGGAGCCCTCCGGTGGCGAGCCCGGCGGCGGAGACGGCACCGTGCTGCTCGGCGATGCCCACGTCGTACACCCGGTCGGGGAACGCCCTGGCGAACTTGTCCAGGCCGACCGGCTGGAGCATGGCCGCGGTGATCGCGACGATGTCCTCGCGCTCCTTGCCCAGCTCGACCATCTCGTCCGCGAAGACCGAGGTCCAGTCGGCGCCGGAGGTGGCGATCGGCAGGCCGGTGTCCGGGTGGATCTTGCCGACGGCGTGGAAGCGGTCGGCCTCGTCCTGGAGGGCGGGCTGGTAGCCGCGGCCCTTCTCGGTGAGGCAGTGCACGATCACCGGGCCGCCGAACCGCTTGGCCCGGGTGAGTGCCGACTCCAGCGCCTCGATGTCATGGCCGTCGATCGGGCCGACGTACTTCAGGCCCAGGTCCTCGAACATGCCCTGCGGGGCGATGAAGTCCTTGAGGCCCTTCTTGGCGCCGTGCAGCGTCTCGTACAGCGGCTTCCCGACCACCGGGGTCCGGTCCAGGATGTCCTTGGTGCGGGCCAGGAAGCGCTCGTAGCCGTCGGTGGTGCGCAGCGTCGCGAGGTGGTTGGCCAGGCCGCCGATGGTCGGCGCGTAGGAGCGCTCGTTGTCGTTGACCACGATGACCAGCGGGCGGTCCTTGGCCTCCGCGATGTTGTTGAGCGCCTCCCAGGCCATACCGCCGGTGAGGGCGCCGTCACCGATCACGGCGACCACGTGGTCGTCGCGTTTCAGCACCTCGTTCGCCTTGGCGAGGCCGTCGGCCCAGCCGAGGACGGTGGAGGCGTGGCTGTTCTCGATGACATCGTGCTCGGACTCGGCACGCGCCGGGTAGCCGGAGAGGCCACCCTTCATCTTCAGCCGGGAGAAGTCCTGACGGCCGGTGAGCAGCTTGTGGACGTACGACTGGTGTCCGGTGTCCCAGAGGATCTTGTCCTTCGGGGATTCGAAGACCCGGTGCAGGGCGATGGTCAGTTCGACGACGCCCAGATTCGGGCCGAGGTGGCCACCGGTCTTGGAGACCGCTTCGACGAGGAAGGTCCGGATCTCCGCGGCCAGCTCCTCCAACTGCTCCGGGGAGAGCCGGTCGAGATCGCGCGGGTCCCTGATACGGGTCAGCAGAGCCACCCGTGCCTCCTTGCGTGTTGAGCTGGTCGAGATGCCGATTCGGTCGAGTCTAATGTTCCGCTCCGCCCGTGCGTCATGGGGCGGCGGGTCCCCGTTCACGCCATTGGCTCAGACCGCGGCATGTTCTGGTTTCACTCTGTCGGCTCAGACACGGGTGTGCCCGGCGCCGGTTGAGGCGCCGGGCACGAAGTGATCGGAATTACCCGCCGCGCCCCTCACCGTCCGGGCCGGGCCCGGCGGCGGGGGGGGCGGGGTCACGCGCGGCCCGGAGGCCGTCGCGGGCCCGCGTGGGCCCTGGGCCGGCGGGCCCTGGCCCGGGCGTCGCCCTGCCGGCCCCGTCGGTGCCGGCCGTGGCGGCTCCGTGCGGGCTCCGGCCCGGCGGGGCTCCGGGCGGGCAGGCCCCCCGGAGCGCCGGCGGGGTTACGCGCGGCCCGCGGTCTTCTGGGTACGCCGGGAGACCGAGTCGATCACCACGGCGGCGAGCAGCACCGCGCCGGTGATCATGTACTGGATCTCATTGGCCATGCCGATCATGTTCAGACCCTGCTGGATCGACTGGATGACGATCATCCCGAGCAGCGCCGACCAGACCTTGCCCCGGCCGCCGAAGAGGCTGGTGCCGCCGATCACGGCCGCCGCGATGACCAGCATCAGGGTGTTGCCGCTGCCCAGGCTCTTGGTGGCGCCGCCGGAGAGGCTGGCGACGAAGAGCCCGCCGAAGGCGGCGAGCATGCCGGAGAGGCCGAAGACCACGATCCGGACCCGGTCCACGTTGATGCCGGCCCGGCGGGCGGCCTCGGCGTTGCCGCCGACCGCGAAGACGGTCCGGCCGAAGGTGGTGCGGCGGGCCACGAAGTCCGCCACCACCAGTACGGCGAGGAAGAGCACCAGGGCGAGCGGCAGCCCGCGCGCGCCGGCCGGCTCGTTGAGGATGTACGCCACCGCGAAGCAGAGCACCGCGACCACACCGGTGCGCAGCACGATCTCGCTCACCGGCCGGGCGGGCAGCGCGGCGGCCTTGCGGCGCCTGCTGTCCACCAGGAGCGAGGCGGCGTAGGCGAGGACCGCGACCAGCGCGAGACCGTAGGCGGCGGCCTTGTCCTCGAAGTAGTACGCGGTGAGGTTCTCCACCACGCTGCCGGAGGGGGCGTTGATCGAGCCCTCCTTGCCCATCAGCCAGATCTGGAGACCGCTCCAGCCGAGGAACCCGGCGAGGGTGACGACGAACGCCGGGACACCGATCTTGGCGAAGAAGAAGCCGTGCAGCAGGCCGAGCGCCAGCCCGCAGACCACGGCGATGCCGACCGCCAGCCAGTCGTTCATGCCGTTGCTCACATTGAGTACGGCCCAGACCGCCGCGCCGACGCCCGCGACCGAGCCGACCGAGAGGTCGATCTCGCCCAGGATCAGGACGAAGACGATGCCGACCGCCATGATGCCGAGGCCGGAGCTGTAGACGGCGATGTTGGCGACGGAGCTGGCGGAGAGGAAGTTGCCGTTCTGCAGCTGGAAGACGACCGCGATGACGATCAGCCCGACGAAGACCGGCAGGGAGCCCAGCTCACCGCCGCGCACCTTTCGGGTGAACTCGGTCCAGTAGCCCTTCAGGCCCTCCTCGCGGACCAGCAGCCTGGGGTCGACGGCGGGCACCGGCGCGGCGCTGCCGGCGGGGGCCGGGCCGGGCGCCCGGTCGGAGGACTTGTCGAGGGCGACGGGGTCCGGGGATCCGGGAGTCTGGGATCCGGGAGTCTGGGATCCGGGGGTCTGGGATCCGGGGGTCTTCTTGGTGAGGTCGCTCACTTCGCGTCCTCCTTCGTGGCCGTGCGTGCCTGCCGGCGGGTGACGGCGTTGTCCGTGGCGCCGGTGATCGCGGCGATGATCGTTTCGTGGGTGGTGTCCTTGACGACGAAGACACCGTTGTTGCGGCCGAGGCGGAGCACCGCGACCCGGTCCGCGACGGCGCGGACGTCCGCCATGTTGTGGCTGATGAGGATCACGCCGTGGCCGCGCTCGCGCAGCCGCTCCACCAGGTCGAGCACCTGGGCGGTCTGCTCGACACCGAGGGCGGCGGTGGGCTCGTCCAGAATGACGATCTTGGGGTCGCCGATCAGCGCGCGGGCGATGGCGACGACCTGCCGCTGACCGCCGGAGAGCGAGGCGACCGGGATACGGACGCTCGGAATGCGGATGGACAGGGTGTCCAGCAGTTCCTTGGCCCGCTTCTCCATGGCGATCTCGTCCAGGACGGCGGAGCGCTTCAGCTCGCTGCCGAGGAAGAGGTTGGCGACCACGTCGAGGTTGTCGCAGAGCGCCAGGTCCTGGTAGACGGTCGCGACGCCGAGCTCCTGGGCGTCGTTCGGCCGGGTGACCCGGACCGGCCGGCCCTCCCACTCGATGGCACCTTCGTCGATCGGGTGGACCCCCGAAATGGTCTTGACGAGCGTCGACTTGCCGGCGCCGTTGTCGCCGACCAGGGCGACGACCTCACCGGCGTGGATCTCCAGGTGTACATCGGTGAGCGCCTGGACGGCGCCGAACCGCTTGGAGACTCCGCGCAACGCCAGCACGGGCGTAGCGGACACGTGAATCATCTCCTTCACCCGCCGGTCGGCGGGGATGGTGGTACTGCTGCTGGCACAAAGGGTCTGGAGGGACGAGGCCCCGCCTCGGGCCCGGGGGCCGGGGCGCGGAACCGGGTCCGGCTGTCGTCGGGCGCGTACGTCCGGCGGGCGCTCCGGTGGGCGCGTACGTCCGGTGGGTGCGCACGCGGGCGTGGGGCGGGTACGGGCCGCGCGCCGGTCCGGTGGTCTCCGGGGCCCCGGCGGTACGGAGCGGGGTGCGCCCCGGCCGGGCACGGTGCGCCCGGCCTGCTCCGGAACGGGGCCGGGCGCCCACCGGGCAGGCGGGCCCGCTCCGGACGACGGGCGCCGCGCACCGGTACCGGGGAACCGGCCCCGGCCGCTTCCGCAGCCGGGAGCAGGCCCGGGGCCCGGCCCCGTGCGGACGACCGGAGCGGATCCGGTGCGACCCGGGGTGCCCGGAGCCGTACCCACCGGGTCCGCGTGGTCCAGGTGGGCGCGGTCCGGGCCCGGGAGCCGTACCGGATCGGAGGTGCCTCCCGGGGCCGTACGGCGCTCGCGCCCCGGGCCGGGCCGGAAGCGGCGGGGCCGGCTCCGGGAGCCGGGAGCCGTCCGGGTGTCCGGGCTGTCGGAGCCGTCCGGGCCGGTCCCGCCCCGGTCGCGTCCGGGCGGGCGGGCGGGCGGCGGGTTACTTCACGCCCGCCGCGACGCAGGCCGCCTTGTACTCGGCGGTGCAGATGTCGGCGGCTCGGTAGACCTTGTCCGCGACGATGGTGGAGGCGATGTTCTCCTTGGTCACGACCTGCGCGTCGTACAGCTTCGCCGGGATGCCCTTGAACTCGCCGCTGAGGCTGTCCACCTTGGCCGGGGTCAGGGCGTCGATCTTCTCGCCCTTCAGCAGCTTGACCGCGATCTCGGCCGTGGTCTCGGCCTCCGGCTTGATCTGCTTGTAGATGGTGAACGCCTGGTCGCCCGCGAGAATGCGCTGGAGACCGGCCAGCTCGGCGTCCTGACCGCCCACCGGGACCTTGACGCCCTGCTTCTTGAGCGCGGTGATGATGCCGCCGGCCATGCCGTCGTTGGCCGAGTAGACGCCCTGGAAGCCGGTCTTGCCGAGCGAGTCGATGGCGGCGCCCATCTTCCTGTTGGCCTCGTCCGGGGACCAGTCGGGGATGTCCTGCTCGTAGACGACCTTCTTGACCTGCTTGTCCAGCACGCTGTGGGCGCCCCGCTTGAACAGCGGCGCGTTGGGGTCGGTCGGGGAGCCGTTGATCATGACAACGTTGGCGTCCTTGGCGCCGGCGCCCAGCGCCTTGACCAGGCCCTCGCCCTGAAGGCGGCCGATCTTCTCATTGTCGTACGAGACATACGCGGAGATCGGGCCCTCGGCGAGCCGGTCGTACGCGACGACCTTGACGCCCTTCTTCTCCGCGTCCCGCACCCAGGTCTTGGTGGCCTTGTAGTCGACCGAGTCCAGAATGATCACCTTGACGCCCTGGGTGATCAACGAGTCGAACTGCTTCTTCTGGGTCTCGGTGTCCTGCGCGGCGTTGTTGTACCTGACGTCGCAGTCGCCGCAGAGCTCGTCGATCTTCGCCTCGATGATCGGGCGGTCGAACGTCTCGTAGCGGGTCGTCTTGTTCTCCGGCAGCAGCAGACCGATGGTCTTGCTGTCGCCACCACTGCCGCCGGCGGTGTCGTCACCCGCCTTGCCACACGCTGCGAGGGAAACGGCCATGGAGACCGCTGCCGTGCCTATGACGACGCGTCGCGTCATTGCGTTCATGTGGGGTTGCCTCCCTGACGAGGCCGCGACGTTGCGGCCGAGGTGGCTGGAAGTCAACTCGGCCGCCAGGTCGGCGTCAAGGAGTAAATCCTTAACGAGATGACAACGGTGCCATCCGTTATCTAAGTGAACGCGGGCGTGGTCACCGGAAGAGCGCCGCCGCTCTGACCGGAATCCCCGGTGGCACCGCGCGCGACACCACTCATCAGGGTGGAGTCGCCCATCTCGCTCAGGACGAGGGCGAGCGCGCCCAGCACCTCCGCCCGGCCACCCAGGGCGCCGGGGGCCACCGACAGCTGCCGCGCGGCGCTGGGAATGGCGTACCGGGAGACCGAGTCGCGGATCGGCGCGAGCACCAGCTCACCCGCCTCGGCCAGATCGCCGCCCAGCACCACCCGGCTCGGGTTGAGCAGGTTGCAGAGGTTGGCCACCCCGCTGCCAATGTGGCGGCCCACGTCGGCGATCACCCGGCGGCAGCCGGGGTCGCCCTCCCGGGCCAGCTGGACCACCCGTTCCATGGTGAGGTCGGGCCCGTGGCTGGACTGGAGCAGCGGCAGCACATAGCGGGCGGCGGTGAAGGTCTCCAGGCAGCCGCGGTTGCCGCACCGGCAGACCGGCCCGGCCTCGTCCAGGGTGATGTGGCCGATCTCGCCGGCCGTGCCGCCGGGACCCCGGTAGATCTGCCCGGCGATCACCAGTCCGGCGCCGACCCCGCTGGCGACCTTGATGTAGGCGAGGTCGGTGACACCCCGGCCGCTCCCCCAGACCAGTTCACCGAGGGCGCCGAGGTTGGCGTCGTTGTCGACGTGCACCGGCACGCCGAGCCGGCCGCGCAGTTCCTCGCTGGGGTTGATCCCGGTCCAGCCCGGCAGGATGGAGGTGGAGCCCAGGGTGCCGGAGGAGACATCGATCGGGCCGGGCACGCCGAGCCCGACCCCGATCACCTTGTCCGGGCCGATGCCGGTGGTCGCGATCAGTCGTTTGACCAGGTGTTCCGCCCGGTCGAAGCCCTCCGCCGACGAGGCGTCGACATCCAGCGGCTCGGCCTCCTCCGCGAGGACCCGGTGGGCGAGGTTGCCCACCGCGACCCGCAGATGGGTGTGGCCGAAGTCGACCCCGATGACGATTCCGGCGTCCCCGCTGAGCGAGACGCTGCGGGCCCGGCGGCCGCCGGCCGAGGTCGGGGTCACCTCCACGGTGCCGCCGTCCTTGAGCTCCCGGACGATATTGGAGACGGTGGCGGCGGAGAGGCCGGTGGCCCTGGCGATCTCCGCCTGGGTGAGCGAACCGGCCATGCGCACGGCGCGTACGACGCGTTCGAGGTTGGCCCGATGCAGAGATGTCTGCGACCCCGGAGTCTCCATCGACTCACTCACTCCTGCCGTTTTCTCCAACATGTGAACTCTAAGCTCAGCCTTTTGGGTTGGTTCCCGTCAAGACCTTGAGTGGGGCGGAGCCCAGATGAGCGTGAATGGAAACATAAGATGCCCATTCACCGGCATATATGCGGTATGTCCGCCACTGGGGCCGACGGGTGCGGCCGGGGCCGGTCCGCACATGCCGAAAACGCCCCGGCGGGTGCGGGGCGCTCGGGGCGCCGGCACCCGCCGGGGCGTTTCGGAGACCGGTGGTCCCCGGGCCGCCGGACACCGGCGGCCCCGTGGGCCGGCCGGCGCGAGGGGGCTCGCGAGGGGTTCGGGGGAGGGACTACTTGACGGCGCCCGCCGTGAGCCCGGTCACCACCTGGCGCTGGAAGACGATGTACGCCGCCAGCACCGGCAGCATCGCGATCACCAGGCCGGCGAAGAGCCCGGAGTAGTCGCCCTTGTACCCCTGGCTGGTGGAGAGCTCCACCAGCCCCTGGGCCAGCACCCGCTTCTCCGGGTCCGTGTTGAGCACGGTCGGCAGCATGTACTGGTTCCACTGCCCCAGGAAGTTGAAGATCCCGACGCTGATCAGCCCGGGACGGGCGAGCGGCAGCATCACCTGGAAGAACGTCCGGGTGTGCGAGGCGCCGTCCAGCATCGCCGCCTCCGCGATGGAGGTGGGCAGCGTCCGGAAGAACGAGGTCAGGAAGAAGACGGTGAACGGCAGCGAATAGGCGATGTACACCAGGATCAGCCCGTGGATGGTGTTGAGCAGCCCGGTGTTCTCCATGACGAAGAAGAGCGGCACCAGCGCCAGCATCACCGGGAAGCTCATCCCGCCCACGAAGAGGAAGTAGATGAACCGGTTGCCCGGGAACTCGAACCGGGCCAGGACGTACGCCGCCATCGAGCCCAGCAGCAGGGTGCCCACCAGCGAACCCGCCACCACCACCAGGGTGTTGAGGAAGTACTCGCCCATGTGCGCCTCGGTCCAGGCACGTCCCCAGTTCTCGAAGTGCAGCGTGTCCGGCAGCCCCCAGGGCTCGTCGAAGATGCCCGCGTCCGTCTTGAACGAGGACATCACCGCCCACAGCAGCGGCAGCACGACCATCACGGCCCAGAGGATCAGCATGCCGTGCGAGAACACATTGAGGACGGTGCCCTCGCCGCCCTTCCGCCCGGTCCCGGCGGGCGCGTCGCCGGCCGGGGCGCCGGGCGTGCGGGGACCCGGCACGGCCGGGGCGCCGGGGACGGCGGGGGGCGTGTCAGTGGTTTTCATCAGAACTCCAGCCGTTCGCGCCGGCCCAGCCGCATCACCACGGCCGCGAAGGCCAGGGTGACGACGAGCAGGGCGACGCCGATCGTGGTGGCGTAGGCCGCCTGGCCGTCCCGGAAGGCCGCCTGGTAGACGTAGAGCGGCAGGACGGTGGTCGCGTAGTCGGGGCCGCCGGGGCCGATCGACATGATGTGCACGACGGCGAACGCCTCGGCGCCCAGCGCCAGGATGCCCATGTAGACCCAGCCGGACTGCACGGTGTCCCAGAGCAGCGGCAGGGTGATCCGGAAGAAGGTGGTCACCCGGCTCGCGCCGTCCAGCAGCGCCGCCTCGTAGAAGTCCCTGGGGATCGAGGCCATGCCCGCCGAGAAGAGCACCACGAAGAAGCCGACCGTGCACCAGACGAGCACGGCCGTGATGCACCAGAGGGCGAGGCCCGGATCACCGAGCCAGTTGGGCTGGAGGCCGTCGAGCCCGACGGTCCGCAGGGCGCCGTTGATCATGCCCTGGGCGGGGTCGTAGGCGAACTGGAAGAGGATCGCCACGATCGCGATGGAGAGGACCTGGGGGAAGAAGTACGCGATCTTGTAGAAACCGGAGCCGCGCACTCCGCCCACGGCCGCGCCCTTCCGGCGCCGCCCGCCGACATTGATCATGAAGGCGAAGAAGAGGGCGAGGCCCAGGGTGATCACCGGAAGCACCAGCAGCAGCACCACACTGTGCTGGAGGGACTTCCAGAAGACCTCGTCCTGGAACATCTTGGTGTAGTTGGCGAAGCCCACCATCGAGAACTCGGGACTCAGGCCGGTCCAGTCGGTGAACGAGTAGTAGATCGACTGGATGAAGGGCCAGATGACGAAGACGGCGTAGAGCGCGAGGGGCGCCGCCAGGAACCCGATGATGAAGCGGTACTTGCCGTGTTGCATGGTCGCTGACTCGTCCTTCCGTGGGACCGCCGGCCCCGGGGCCCGCGCGGCCGGCCGGCTCGCCGCCGGCCGGTGCGCGGACGCCGGCCCCGGGGCCCGGCCGTCACTTCTGGTGCTTGAAGTGCTTGATGGACGAGTCCTTGGCGGCCGCGTCGGCGAAGCCCTGGATCTTCTTGATGGTCTCGGCGGGGGTGGCCCGGCCCGCCATCATCTCGCCGAGACCGGCGACACCGATCTGCTCCTTCTGGAGCTTGACGTACCAGTCCTGGAGGCGCGGGTTGAGCACGTTCTTGCCGGCCTTCTCCAGCGCGGCGACACCGGACGTGAGGCCGTCCGAGAGCGGAATGCCCTCGGTGCCGCCGTTGAAGGCGGAGAGCGACTTGGTGCTGGTGGTGAAGCTCTTGGAGGACGCCTCGCTGAGCATGATGCGCAACTGCTCCATGCCGCCCTCGGCGTTCCGCGCCTTGGCCGGGACGATGAAGGGCTCGCCGCCGGAGGCCCAGAGGGTGCCGAACGGCAGCTTGTCGGAGGAGTCCAGGCCGGAGGGCGCGCCGACCGCCAGTCTGAAGTCCTTGGGGATGAACTTCGCCTCCTCGTTCTCCACCCAGGAGCCGTTGGGGATGAACAGCGCCTTGCCCCGCGCCCAGGCGCCCTGTGAGCCCCGGTGGTCCAGGCCCGGGGTGCCGGGGAGGATGTATCCCTTGGCGTAGAGCTCGTAGTACGCCTCGAACGCGGCCTTGACGGCGGGGTGTTCCCAGGCCCTGGGCTCCAGGTTGTCGATGGCGTCGAGCACCTCGGCGCCGCCGATCTTGCCGATGAACGGGTAGAGCGAGAACGGGATGTAGTACGGGTGCTTGCCCGAGTACGTCCAGCCCGCGATGCCCTGCTTCTTCGCCTTGGCGCAGAGCGCGAGCATCTCGTCCCAGGTCTCCGGGTACCGGGCGTCGAGCTTCTCCAGCGCGGTCTGCGAGTACCAGACGCCGTACACCGTGTAGGCGTAGTACAGGATCCAGACCGGGTCGCCGTCGAACTGGCCCATCTCCACGATGCCGGGGCGCAGGGTGTCCCGGACCTTCTTCTTGGGGTCGTCGACGGAGGGCGCGTCCAGCAGCGGGGTGAGGTCGGTGAGCTGCTTCTTGCCCACCAGGACGCCCATGTCCATCTGCTGGGCGCCGGAGTTGTCGATCAGGTCCGGCGGAGTGCCGCCGTTGAAGCGCGGCTGGAGGACGGACTGGATCTTCTGGGTCTTGGAGAACTTGACCTCGGCCTTCGGGTACGTCTTCGCGTAGACGTCCTTGGCGTCCTCGGCGTACTGGGTGCCGAACCCGCCGTCGAAGATGACCAGTTCGAGCGGGGCGGAGGCGTTGACGCCGAGCGGGTTCTTGGCGGTCTTCTCGCCCTTCTCGGCCTTGCCGGAGTCGCCGGAGCCGCCGCCGCTGGCGCAGGCGGACAGCACGCCCATGGCCGGTACGGAGATCAGGCCGAGCGCCGCGGACCGCTTGATCAGGTCGCGTCGGCCGACGCCTCCGGGGCTGCCGTCGAGGTGTGCCGTGTCCGTGCCGGGGCCCTCGGTGCCACGAGCGGAGGTGGTTCCCATGCGCAAGTCCTCGCCTTCTCCAGGACTCAGGCGGTGTACCGGTCGCTCGCGCTCTCGCCTGAGCCGGAGGGGCCGCCACCGCGGTCGATTGCTGGGTCGTGCAGGTGCTGTTCGGTGCAAGGTGGTGCGGTGTGACGCGTGTGGTGCGGTGTGGTGCTGTGTGACGCGTGTGGTGCGGATCGAAGTGGCGCCGGGTGGTGCGGTGTTCCGTTCCATGCCCCAAGCCGCCCGGACGCCGACAGGTATAGTCCACTCCCCGTCAACTGAGCAAGATCGAAAGCGGGGTTGACGAGCAGTCTTTCCCGAGTTGAGACCTCCCGGAGCCGATGCGCGGCTCTGTCCACGCGCACCCGTCCTTCCGTCCATGGACATCGAGCGGCACGAGAGGCACGGGAGACACGAAGCCGTCGGCACGCCCGGCGCCGAACCCCCCGGACGGCTGAAATCCCCACACCTCCTTCCGGGCTTCACCCTGCCCCTTTTACAGGCTCCTTTCCCCCTCCCTCCGGACTTCTTCCCGCTCGTCCCGCCGGGGCTCTTGCGGCAACACCCTTGACAGCACACCGCACTTGCCTCCCTACTGTTTCCCGCACGGCCCTCCTGACAACGTTGTCCAGAGCCGTTTCACGGCCCGGCAGAAGGAAGAGCGCGGGATGCGACCCCGACGATCCGCCCGACGACCCGGACGACGCGCCCGTTCCGGACACCCCCACACCGGACGCCCCCGGGTGCCCGGCCTTCATCCGGCCGCCCTGCTGACGGCCGCCGCCCTGCTGGTGACGGCGCTGCCTCAGGCCGCCGTCGCCGCGCCCGGCCGGCACGGACCCGCGGCGGACCGGGCGCCCGGCGGCTCCCCGATGTCCTCGGCCTCCGCGTCCTCCTCGCCGTCCACGGCCTCCTTCATGTCCTCCTTCGAGGACGGTGAGCCCCGGCCCAGCTGGCTGGACACCGTCGAGACGGGCCCGGACGGCCGCCCCCGGGCCTCCGGGGTGGACGGGGCCTACGCGGCGGGCATCCCGGGCAATGTCACGGACACGGTGACCGCCGTCCGGGCCAGCGGTGAGAACACCGGCGGCGGGGAGACCAAGGAGAATCTGGTCGACCTCCAGCCCACCACCAAGTGGCTGGCCTTCTCCCCCACCGCCTGGGCCGAGTTCGACCTCCGGGCCCCGGTCAAGCTGGCGGCCTACGCCCTGACCTCGGCCAACGACGCCGCACCGCGCGACCCGAGGGACTGGACGCTCAAGGGCTCGGCCGACGGCACCGACTGGAAGACGCTGGACACCCGCGAGGGCCAGAGCTTCGCCAAGCGCTTCCAGACCGTGTCGTACGACCTGGCCGGGAACACCACCGCGTACGCGCACTACCGGCTGGAGATCACCGCCAACAACGGCGCGTCCGACATCACCCAGCTCGCCGATGTGCAGTTCTCCGACGGTGACGGCACCGCCCCGGCGCCCGCCACCATGCGCAGCCACCCGGACCGGGGCCCGGCGGGCTCCCCCACCGCCAAGGCGAACGCCGGCTTCACCGGCAAACGGGCGCTGCGGTACGCGGGCACCCATCACCCGGCCGGGCGGGCCTATTCGTACAACAAGGTCTTCGACGTGGACGTACCGGTCCGCCGGGACACCGAGCTGTCCTACCGGATCTTCCCCGACATGCCGGAGACCGATCCGCGCTACCCGGCCACCCGGGTGGCGGTCGACCTGGCCTTCACCGACGGCAGTTACCTCAGCGGTCTGCGGGCCACCGACAGCCACGGCGGGGCGCTCACCCCGCAGGGCCAGGGCGCGGCCAAGCGGCTCTACGTCAACCAGTGGAACCAGGTCACCGCCGCCATCGGCACGGTCGCGGCGGGGAGGACGGTGGACCGGATCCTGGTGGCGTACGACTCCCCGGAGGGCCCGGCGAAGTTCCAGGGGTGGATCGACGATCTGGCCATCCGGCGCGCCGCCCCGGTCGAGCGGCCCTCCCGTCTCTCGGAGTACGCCTCCACCGTGCGCGGGACCAACTCCAGCGGCTCCTTCTCACGCGGCAACACCTTCCCGGCGACCGCCGTGCCGCACGGCTTCAACTTCTGGACCCCGGTGACCAACGCGGCCTCGCTGAGTTGGCTCTACGACTACGCCCGGGGCAACAACGCGGACAATCTGCCGACGCTCCAGGCGTTCGGCGCCAGCCATGAGCCGAGCCCCTGGATGGGCGACCGGCAGACCTTCCAGCTGATGCCATCGGCCGCCGCCGGGACCCCGCCCACCGGCCGGACGGCCCGGGCGCTGCCGTTCCGCCATGAGCGGGAGACCGCCCGGCCGCACTACTACGGAGTCACCTTCGAGAACGGACTGCGCGCGGAGCTGGCGCCGACCGACCACGCGGCGATGATGCGGTTCACCTATCCGGGCGAGGACGCCTCGGTGGTCCTCGACAATGTCACCGAGCAGGGCGGGCTCACCCTCGACCCCGCGACCAGCTCCTTCACCGGGTTCTCGGATGTCAGGTCCGGGCTGTCCACCGGCGCCACCCGGATGTTCGTCTACGGCGTCTTCGACGCGCCGGTCACCGGTTCCGCCTCGGCGGGCGTCACGGGCCATCTGCGCTTCGACGCCGGGGCCGACCGGACGGTCACGCTCCGGATGGCCACCTCGCTGATCGGCGTGGAGCAGGCCAGGGCGAACCTGGCCGCCGAACTCCCGGAGGGCTCCCGCTTCGAGCGGGTGGTGTCCCGGGCGCAGGACGCCTGGGACGCGGTACTGGGCCGGGTCCGGGTGGAGGGCGCCACCCACGACCAGCTGGTCACCCTCTACTCCAGCCTCTACCGGCTCTACCTCTACCCCAACTCCGGTTCCGAGAAGGTGGACGGCGAGGACCGGTACGCCAGCCCGTTCTCGCCCCGGACCGGTCCCGACACCCCGACCCGCACCGGCGCGAAGATCGTGGACGGCCGGGTGTACGTCAACAACGGGTTCTGGGACACCTATCGCACCACCTGGCCCGCCTACTCTCTCCTCACCCCGAAGAAGGCGGGTGAGCTGGTGGACGGCTTCGTCCAGCAGTACAAGGACGGCGGCTGGATCTCCCGCTGGTCCTCACCGGGGTACGCCGATCTGATGACCGGCACCTCCTCCGACGTGGCCTTCGCGGACGCGCTGGTCAAGGGGGTGGACTTCGACGCGGAGGCGGCGTACGAGGCCGCGCTCAAGAACGCCACGGTGGTGCCGCCCGGCGACGGGGTGGGGCGCAAGGGGATGGCCACCTCGCCGTTCCTCGGCTACGCCTCCACCGAGACCCACGAGGGCCTCTCGTGGACCCTGGAGGGCTGCCTCAACGACTACGGCATCGCGCGGATGGCCGAGGCGCTGTACCGGAAGACCAAGAAGCCGCGCTACCGGGAGGAGGCCGCCTACTTCCGCAACCGGGCGCTCTCCTACGTCCATCTCTTCGACCCGAAGGCCGGCTTCTTCCAGGGCAGGGACCTCAAGGGCGACTGGCGGGTGGACAGCGCCTCGTACGACCCCCGGGTCTGGGGGTACGACTACACCGAGACCAACGGCTGGGGGTACGCCTTCACCGCCCCGCAGGACAGCCGGGGCCTGGCCAATCTGTACGGCGGACGCGCCGGGCTCGGCGAGAAGCTGGACCGGTACTTCGCCACCCCCGAGACCGCGAGCCCGGAGTTCGTCGGCTCGTACGGCAGTGTCATCCACGAGATGACCGAGGCCCGGGACGTCCGGATGGGCATGTACGGCCACTCCAACCAGGTCGCCCACCATGTCCCGTACATGTACGACGCCGCCGGACAGCCGTGGAAGACCCAGGAGAAGGTGCGCGAGGTGCTCTCCCGCCTCTACACCGGCAGCGAGATCGGCCAGGGCTACCACGGCGACGAGGACAACGGCGAGCAGTCGGCCTGGTATCTCTTCTCCGCGCTGGGCTTCTATCCGCTGGTGATGGGCAGCGGGGAGTACGCGGTCGGCTCGCCGCTCTTCACCAGGGCGACGGTACGGATGGACAACGGCCGCACCCTGGTGGTCCGGGCGCCGGAGAACAGCGCGCGCAACATCTACGTCCAGGGGCTGCGGGTGAACGGCAAGCGCTGGACCTCCACCGCCCTGCCGCACGAACTGCTGGCCCGGGGCGGGACGCTGGACTTCGCGATGGGCCCCCGCCCCTCCCGCTGGGGCACCGGGCCGGGTGCCGCGCCCGTCTCGCTCACCACCGGCGACCGGGCCCCGTCCCCCCGCCGGGACGCGCTGACCGGACCGGGCGCGCTGGCCGACGACACCTCGGCCACCTCGGCCCCGGTGACCACCGCCGTCCTCCCGGTGGCCGCGCCGGCCCGGGTGGTCCAGTACACCCTGACCTCGGCCGCCCGGGACCGGGCCCCGGCCGGCTGGGTGCTGGAGGGCTCCAGGGACGGTACCTCCTGGACCCGGCTGGACGAGCGGCGCGGCGAGTCCTTCGCCTGGGACCGCCAGACCCGCGCCTTCACGGTCGCCGCACCGGGCACCTACGCCACGTACCGCCTGGTGACGACCGAACCTGGCGCGACCCTCGCGGAGGTGGAACTGCTGTCCTGACCGGCCCGGGGCGCGTACCGGCGACCGGCCCGGGGTGCGGCCGGCGCCGTCGGTACGCGCCCCGGGGCCCGTGCGTTCCGCACCCGCCCGAGAGGTTGATCACAGGGCGCCGGGCGCTGTACCGCTTTGGGCACCTTTGGCGAGAATCCGGAACAGCCCCCGCCTGTCAAACCGGTTGACCGGTAAAGATGCTGTGGAAGTATCCATGGAGTCGCGTGAGCGGCCGCCGAGCCCGGCGCGCCGGCCCGGGAACCACCGAGTTCCCGGCGGCGCGAAGGCTCCCGGGGGGCTTGTGCCGCCCTGTGCCGTCCGCTCCGCCGACACACCGATTCATGACTCACATGGAGAGTTACGTGGCCAATTCTTTGGGCCGTAAGCGCGGGCGCAAGCTCTCGCGTCTCGCCGTCGCGGCGGCTGTCGCCGCCCTCGTCGGCACCTCCGCCGGGACCGCCGTGGCGGACCCGCAGCCCACCGCCCCGGAGGCGTCCGCCGCCGCGGCGGGCGTCGGCAAGGAGGCGTTCACCGGTAAGGCGCCCACCACCGCCACCGTCAAGGCCGGCGCCGCCGCTCCGGTCAACGCCCTGTTCGCGGCCGACAAGTCGGGCGCGCTGTTCATGTACATCCCGAACGGCAAGGGCGCGTTCACCTCCCGGCAGCAGATCGGCGACGGCTGGGACCTGATGGCGGCCTCGGACCAGGCCGACCACGACGGCGACGGCGAGGCCGAGGGCCTGTACGTCTGGGACAAGCAGGGGAACGTCTTCTACAACTCCGACGACGAGTCGGAGAACTACGAGGGCCACGGCTGGAACATCTACGACAAGGTGCTGGTCGCGGGTGACCTGGGCGGTTCCTCCGCCTCGGACGTCCTGGCCCGCGACAAGACCGGGGTGCTCTGGCTCTACAAGGGCAACGCCGACGGTTCGCTGCAGAACCGCACCAAGGTCGGCGCCGGCTGGGGTGGCTTCGACCAGCTCGTCGGCAAGGGCGACCTCTCCGGCGACGGCCGCGCGGACATCGTGGCGCGGGACAAGTCCGGTGTGCTGTGGCTGTACCAGGGCACGGGCAACCCCGCCGCCCCGTTCAAGGCCCGCACCAAGGTCGGCTCCGGCTGGAACACGTTCAACTACCTCGTCTCCACGGGTGACCTGAACGCGGACGGCCACACCGACCTGATCGGCCGGGACGCCAAGGGCGCCCTGTGGCGTTACGACGGCACCGGCAACGCCGCCGCCCCGTTCAAGGCGCGGACCCAGATCGGCGCCTCGGGCTGGAACATCTACACCATGATGTTCTGAGCCGACCCGGCTCCCGCCACGCGCGAGGAGGGCCGCACCCCGTCCGACGGGGTGCGGCCCTTTCGCGTCACCGGCGCCCGGCGGTGCGGGGCGCGGGGGCCGGGCACGCGCGGGCGCCCGGATGTACGGGCGCCAGAGGTGCGGGCGGCCCGGACGTGCGGGCCCGGCCCGGTGTACGGCCTCACCGGTGTCCGGGCCCCGGGGCTCCGGGCCCGCGAACGGGCCCGGAGTCGTACCGGCCCCGGGTGCGCGGCCCCGGAGCCGGTCGGCGGGCGATCCGTCAGGCGCGGAGCAGGTTCCGCAGGACGTACTGCATGATGCCGCCGTTGCGGTAGTAGTCGGCCTCACCGGGGGTGTCGATGCGGACGACCGCGTCGAACTCCACGCCCGTGTCGGTGGTGACCTTCACGGTGCGCGGGGTGGTGCCCTCGTTCAGCTCGGTGACCCCGGTGAAGGAGAAGGTCTCCTCGCCGGTGAGCCCCAGCGCCTGCGCCGAACCGCCCTCGGGGAACTGGAGCGGCAGCACGCCCATGCCGATGAGGTTCGAGCGGTGGATGCGCTCGTACGACTCGGCGATGACGGCCTTGACGCCGAGCAGCGCGGTGCCCTTGGCCGCCCAGTCGCGGGAGGAGCCGGAGCCGTACTCCTTGCCGGCCAGTACGACCAGCGGGATGTCCTGCTCGATGTAGTTGCGGGAGGCGTCGTAGATGAACGACACCGGACCGCCGTCCTGGGTGAAGTCGCGGGTGTAGCCGCCCTCGGTGCCCGGCGCGATCTGGTTGCGCAGGCGGATGTTGGCGAACGTACCGCGGATCATGACCTCGTGGTTGCCGCGGCGGGAGCCGTAGCTGTTGAAGTCGCGGCGCTCCACACCGTGCTCGGTGAGGTACTTGCCGGCCGGGGTGTCGGCCTTGATCGCACCGGCCGGGGAGATGTGGTCGGTGGTGACCGAGTCGCCCAGCTTGGCCAGGACGCGGGCCCCGGTGATGTCGCCCACCGGCGCCGGGTCCATCGTCATGCCCTCGAAGTACGGGGGCTTGCGGACGTAGGTGGACTCGGTGTCCCACTCGAAGGTGTCACCGGTCGGGATGGACAGCGCCTGCCACTGCGCGTCGCCCGCGAAGACGTCCTGGTAGGACTTGTTGAACATGTCCTCGCCGATGGCGTTGGCCACCACGTCGTTGACCTCGGCCTCGGTCGGCCAGATGTCCTTGAGGTGCACCGGGTTGCCCTCGGTGTCGATGCCCAGGGCCTCCGTGGTGATGTCCACCTTCATCGAGCCCGCGAGCGCGTAGGCGACCACCAGCGGCGGGGAGGCCAGGTAGTTCATCTTGACGTCGGGGTTGATCCGGCCCTCGAAGTTGCGGTTGCCGGAGAGCACCGAGGTGACCGCGAGGTCATTGTCGTTGATCGCCCGGGAGACCTCCTCCGGCAGCGGGCCGGAGTTGCCGATGCAGGTGGTGCAGCCGTAACCGACCAGGTTGAAGCCGACCTTGTCCAGGTACGGGGTGAGGCCCGACTTGTCGAAGTAGTCGGTGACGACCTTGGAGCCCGGCGCCAGCGTGGTCTTGACCCACGGCTTGCGGGTGAGGCCCTTCTCCACCGCCTTCTTGGCCACCAGCGCGGCGGCGACCATGACGTACGGGTTGGAGGTGTTGGTGCAGGAGGTGATGGCGGCGACGGTGACGGCGCCGTGGTCCAGCTCGTACGTCGAGCCGTCGGGGGCCGTGACGGTGACCGGGTTGGACGGCACGCCGTCGCTGTGCGCCGGGGCGTCGGAGGCCGGGAAGGACTCCTTGCCCGCCTCGTCCACGGAGTCCACGTAGTTGAGGACGTCGCTGCGGAACTTCTCGGCGGCCTCGGCCAGCACGATCCGGTCCTGCGGGCGCTTGGGGCCGGCGATGGACGGGACGACCGTGGAGAGGTCGAGCTCCAGCTTCTCGGAGAAGTCCGGCTCGGCGGCCGGGTCCAGCCAGAGGCCCTGCTGCTTGGCGTACGCCTCCACCAGCGCGACCTGCTGCTCGGAGCGGCCGGTCAGCTTCAGGTAGTTGAGGGTCTCGTCGTCGATCGGGAAGATCGCGGCGGTGGAGCCGAACTCCGGCGACATGTTGCCGATGGTGGCGCGGTTGGCCAGCGAGGTGGCGGCGACGCCCTCGCCGTAGAACTCCACGAACTTGCCGACCACGCCGTGCTTGCGCAGCATCTCGGTGATGGTGAGCACCAGGTCGGTGGCGGTGGTGCCGGGGGTGAGCTCACCGGTCAGCTTGAAGCCGACGACGCGCGGGATGAGCATGGAGACCGGCTGGCCGAGCATGGCGGCCTCGGCCTCGATGCCGCCGACGCCCCAGCCGAGCACACCGAGGCCGTTGACCATGGTGGTGTGCGAGTCGGTGCCGACGAGGGTGTCCGGGTACGCCTGGCCGTTTCGCACCATGACCGTACGGGCCAGGTGCTCGATGTTGACCTGGTGGACGATGCCGGTGCCGGGCGGGACGACCTTGAACTCGTCGAAGGCGGTCTGGCCCCAGCGCAGGAACTGGTAGCGCTCCTTGTTGCGGCCGTACTCGAGCTCGACGTTCTGGCCGAAGGCGTCGGCGGTGCCGAACTTGTCCGCGATGACCGAGTGGTCGATGACCAGCTCGGCCGGGGCGAGCGGGTTGATCCTGGCCGGGTCACCGCCCAGCTCCTTGACGGCCTCCCGCATGGTCGCGAGGTCCACGACGCACGGCACACCGGTGAAGTCCTGCATGATCACGCGGGCCGGGGTGAACTGGATCTCCTGGCTCGGCTGGGCCTGCGAGTCCCAGTTGCCCAGGGCGCGGATGTGGTCGGCGGTGATGTTGGCGCCGTCCTCGGTGCGGAGCAGGTTCTCCAGGAGCACCTTGAGGCTGTAGGGAAGGCGAGCGGAGCCCTCGACCTTGTCCAGCCTGAAGATCTCGTACGACTCGTCGCCCACGCGCAGCGTGCTGCGGGCGTCGAAGCTGTTCGCCGACACGACAGTCTCCTTCATGAATGTGCGCGTACTTTCCGCATCCTGCCTCGTGGGCCCCGCGCCGATCCGCTAAGGTAAGACTTAGTTAGGTAACCCTTACCGGCTGGCGCGGCTGCGGTGCGTCTTTCGGCAGATATCTCGATGTCGAGATAACTCTAGTACATGACCGCTGCGCGGTCATGCCCGGACGCCTGTGATCGCCGCCATCCGGTGGGCTCCCGCCCGCCGTCCCCGGCACGTTCGCCCTACCTCTGTACCCGTGCGCCTGGCCGCGCCGGGCGAACGCCGCCGGGACGGTGGGCCGAGGGAGCCGGCTCCTCTCCCCAGTGCCCGAGAGGGAGCCGACTCCTCTCCGGACCCCGAGCGGCGCCGGTCCCGCTCCCCTCCGGGTACCCGCCGGAAGCGCCCCGACGCGGAGCGCCCGGCCCGGCGGCACAACTCCTCTCCGCCGCCTTTCTCTCCCGGGACACCCGGACGGCGGCGCTCGTCTCGCCCCGCGTGACCCGGCAGTTCACGATCGAGGAGACCGGGCTCACTCGCGCAGATCCCTCCCCAGGAGGGAATCTCATATGTGAGATAGCCTGCGAATATGTCAGACGATTACCTCGTACGTATCGGCAAGCTCATCCGTGACGCTCGCCAGCATCGTGGCTGGACACAGGCGCAGTTGGCCGAAGCCCTGGCAACCAGCCAGAGCGCCGTGAACCGCATCGAGCGCGGCAACCAGAACATCAGCCTTGAGATGATCGCGCGCATCGGTGAGGCGCTCGACAGTGAGATCGTGTCGCTCGGCTATGCCGGGCCGATGCATCTGCGGGTGGTCGGCGGACGCCGGCTGTCCGGGTCCATCGACGTGAAGACCAGCAAGAACGCCTGTGTGGCGCTGCTCTGCGCGTCGCTGCTGAACAAGGGCCGTACGGTACTGCGCCGGGTGGCGCGGATCGAAGAGGTCTACCGGCTGCTGGAGGTGCTCAACTCCATCGGCGTCCGCACCCGCTGGATCAACGACGGGATGGACCTGGAGATCGTGCCGCCCGGCCATCTCGACATGGAGTCCATCGACGCCGACGCCGCCCGCCGCACCCGGTCGATCATCATGTTCCTGGGCCCGCTGCTGCACCGGCTGCGGCACTTCAAGCTGCCGTACGCGGGCGGCTGCGACCTGGGCACCCGGACCATCGAGCCGCACATGATCGCGCTCCGCCGGTTCGGCCTCGACATCACCGCGACCGAGGGCCTGTACCACGCCGAGGTGGACCGGGACGTGGCGCCGGACCGGCCCATCGTGCTGACCGAGCGCGGCGACACGGTGACCGAGAACGCGCTGCTGGCCGCCGCCCGGCACGACGGCGTGACCGTCATCCGCAACGCCTCGTCCAACTACATGGTCCAGGACCTCTGCTTCTTCCTGGAGGCGCTGGGCGTACGGGTGGAGGGCATCGGCACCACCACCCTGACCGTCCACGGTGTGCCGAGGATCGACACCGACGTGGACTACTCGCCGTCCGAGGACCCGGTGGAGGCGATGAGCCTGGTGGCCGCCGCCGTGGTCACCGAGTCGGAGCTGACCGTGCGCCGGGTGCCCATCGAGTTCCTGGAGATCGAGCTGGCGGTCCTGGAGGAGATGGGCCTCGACCACGACCGGTCCGCCGAGTACACCGCCGACAACGGCCGTACCCGGCTGGTGGATCTGACCGTACGGCCCTCCAAGCTGGAGGCCCCGATCGACAAGATCCACCCCATGCCCTTCCCGGGCCTGAACATCGACAACGTCCCGTTCTTCGCGGCCATCGCGGCCGCCGCGCAGGGCAAGACGCTCATCCACGACTGGGTCTACGACAACCGGGCCATCTACCTCACCGACCTCAACCGCCTCGGTGGCCGGCTCCAGTTGCTCGATCCGCACCGGGTCCTGGTGGAAGGCCCGACCCGCTGGCGCGCCGCCGAGATGATGTGCCCGCCGGCGCTGCGGCCCGCCGTGGTGGTGCTGCTCGCCATGATGGCGGCCGAGGGCACCTCCGTACTCCGCAACGTCTATGTCATCAACCGGGGTTACGAGGACCTGGCCGAGCGCCTCAACTCGGTCGGCGCCCAGATCGAGATCTTCCGGGACATCTAGACCTCCGGGCCTCCGGGACTCCGGGCGACGGTCACCGCCGTATCCGCTCCAACCTTCGTGGCCGCGGGTGTCGAGGGGGTGCGGCGGGGGTGCGGCGGTGCTCGTGGGACCTCTCCGGGACTCGGGCCGGGGCAGGCGCCGGCGGCCCGGTTCCGCCCGTCCCGCGTGTCGTGGGGACGTGGACCCCGGCCATCGCCCCGGGCCCGGACAAGTCCGCCCGTCCCGCGTGTCGTGGGAACGTGGGGCCTCGCGGCCCTTCTCTCCCGCGCCGGCGGGAGCGGGGAGGCCTCGCGGTCTCCCGCGCCGGCGGGAGCGGGGGCCGGACGGTGGTGCCGTTCGAGCCCGCGGCCGGCCCCGCCCTGCCCGGGCGCATTCCAGGGGTCGTTGCAACACAAGTTGATCAACTGGCTGTTGCCAGGAGCTTAGCGAGACGCCCGGCTGGGGTTTCCCAGCCGAGCGTTTTGCGTGGTCGGCTGTTCAGCTCGGCTGCGACGGCGTCCAGCTCCGGGCGGGTGTAGCGGGCCAGGTCGGTGCCCTTGGGGAAGTACTGCCGCAGCAGGCCGTTGGTGTTCTCGTTCGAGCCGCGCTGCCAGGGGCTGCCGGGGTCGCAGAAGAAGACCGGCATGTCGGTGGCGGTGCTGAAGTCCTTGTGCAGGTGCATTTCGGAGCCCTGGTCCCAGGTGAGGGAGCGTCTGAGCTGGGCGGGCAGGGTCGAGACGGTCTGGATGAGTGCGTCCCGCATCTGTGAGGGGCGGCGGCCTTCGGGCAGGTGGACCAGGGTGACGAAGCGGCTGGAGCGCTCGACGAGCGTGCCGATGGCGGACTTGTGGGCCTTGCCGATGATGAGGTCGCCCTCCCAGTGCCCGGGGACGGCCCGGTCGGCGGCCTCGGCGGGTCGGTCGCTGATCATCACCATGTCCTTGGCCATGCGGGGCTGGCGCCGGTAGGACTGGCGGTGCGGCCTACGCATCGTGCGGCCGGTGCGCAGTGCCCTGGCCAGCTCACGGCGTAGTTCGCCGCGGCCCTGAACGTAGAGGGCCTGGTAGACGGTCTCATGGGTCACGTGCATCTCCGGCCGGTCGGGGAAGCGTGTCCGTAGAGCCTGGCAGATCTGCTCGGGGCTCCACCGGCGTTCGAGGTGGTGCCGAATGAAGTCGCGCAGTTCCTGGTTCTGGCCGATCTTTCCCGGCTTCGGCCGGGGCCGGCGGGCGTCGGCGCGGGACTGAGCGGCGTGCGGGCGGTAGGCCCAGCGGGAAGAGTCCCCGCGCAGTGGCATGCCGTTGCGGCGTATCTCCCGGCTGATGGTGGACGGGCTCCGGCCCAGCTCAGAGGCTATCTGTCGGATCGATGCCTTCTCACGCAGCCGGTCGGCGATGTGGATGCGGTCGGCCTCGCGCAGATACCGCGACGGGCCGACAGAGGAGAGTGGCCGACGGATCGGTGGCGCACTGCGCGTGCTTCCCGTGGCCTGGCGTCCGTTGCGCCACCGCTTCCCCGTGCGCCGGTTGATCCCGACGACCCGGCATGCCTCCATGCTGCTGACGCCCTGGTCCATGAGCCGGAAGTATTCCTCCCGCTCACGGACCAGGGCCTTTCGGCCTGGCGCCTGCCCCCGGCCCTCCCGGATCTTGAAGTCCATCGCATCCCCTGAGCTGGGGTGTTGCGACGACCACTAGAACGGAAGCCGACGGGGTGGGGCCGTGGGCGGCGTTTGCGCGGAAGCCGCCGGGAAGGAGCAGGTCCGGGCCCGCCGGGGTAGAGGGACCATGGAACCAGGAGCATGCCGCGCGCGAGCGGCGTGTCGCCCTTCGACAAGGACGGAACGCGGCCGATGAGCGATGAGCGCCGGGATGCGCGGGGGCGGCGGATGCTGGCGGGGCTGCTGACCGCGAGCCACCTGATGCCGCTGGAACTGCTGCCGTCCGTCGTGGCCGAGAACGCCAGGGCCGTGGGATTCACCCAGGCCCTGATCTATCTCGGGGATCTCCAGCGGGATGTGCTGCGGCTGCTGACGGGCGAGGGCCTGGACGCCGGGGAGGACACGGTCGGCGAGGAAGCCGAGCTGAAGATCGACGACAGCCCCGCGGGACGCGCCTACCAGTACGGACGCATCCTTCCCGGGACTCCGGAGGGCGGCGGGGAGGGGCACTGGTGGGTGCCTCTGCTCGACGGTACCGAACGGCTGGGGGTGCTGCGGGTCACCACCGCCGACCGCGACGCGGCGGCGCGGGAGGACATGACGCTGCTGGCCGCCGTGATCGCTCTGATCCTGCACAGCAAGGAGAGGAACAGCGACGCGCTGGCGCGGCTGACGCGGGTCCGTCCGTTGAACATCGCGGCCGAGATGCAGTGGAACCTGATGCCGCCGCGCAGCTACGCGGACGGCCGGGTGATGATCGCCGCGGCGATGGAGCCCGCCTACTCGATCAGCGGGGGCGCCTATGACTACGCCACCGCCGGCCACGTGGTGCACCTGTCGGTCTTCGACGCCATGGGCCACGACACCGCCGCCGACCTGACCGCCAACCTCGCCATGGCGACCTGCCGCAACTCCCGTCGCCAGGGCATGGGACTGGGCGAGACCACCGAGAGGATCGAACGGGCGCTGATCGAGCAGTACGGTCACACCCGTTACGCCACCGGCATCCTCGCCGACCTGGACACCCGTACCGGGGTGCTGACGTGGGTCAATCGCGGGCACCATCCGCCGGTGCTCATGCGCGGCGGCCGCTGGCACAGCCATCTCGGCTGCCGTCCCGCACACCCGATGGGCACGGGCCTGGGCCTGGCCGTGACGCCGTGCCGGCACCAGCTGGAGCCCGGGGACCGGGTCGTGCTCCACACCGACGGCATCATCGAGGCCCGCGGAGCCGGCGGCCAGGAGTTCGGTGTGGACCGCTTCACCGACTTCCTCGACCGGCACCACGCCGAGGGCCTGCCCGTGCCCGAGACCCTGCGGCGCCTCATGCACGCCGTGCTCGACCACCACGGCGGGCAGTTGCAGGACGACGCCACCGTCCTGTTCTGCGAATGGCTCGGACCCGAGACCCGTCGCACCGACCGGGCCGCGGCTCTGGCCGGTCTGCCGCCCGAGGAGTCCGCCGGACCGGGCCGCCCCGGCGGGAGTCTTCCCGGATGAACGCCGGGACCGCGAGTGACCGTCCGGCACGAGCGGGATCACCTCGCCGTGATCACCGTGGCCGGCCCGCCGCGCTTCCACCCGTCCGGCGTCCTGCCGGGGCGGGCCGCCGCCGCAGGCGGTGCGCACGAAGGGTGCGCACCGCCACCTGGTGCCGGACATGCCGCGGGCGGCCTTCCGGCACTCCTCCGGCCCCGACAGTGTGCCGCGCCCGCTCCGCCGCGCCCGGGCCGACGACGTCGCTCTCACACCGGTCGTCGTCCCGGCCCGGTCCGAGCGGCTGCTGACGATCACCGGGGCGGACGCGGCCCTCACCATCCGGGGCGACCTCGCCGAAATCCCGACGGCCCAGGACGCGGCGGACCGGGGCGACCGGCCGCCGCCCCGGTGACCTGCCCGGGGCACCCGCACGGAGCGGGCCGCCACGGGCAGGCCACAGGCCGCCCCGTGACGGGGGCCGCCGCGGCGGGAGCAGCGGGGAACGGGGGCAGGGGGCGCGGCAGGCGGTGCTGAGAACGAGTCGTACCGAGTCGTACCGTCCGCGGGGGGGGGTATGCGGTGGCCGGGAGCTCCGGCGCGCTGTCCGCGTCCCTCCGCCGTTCGCGCGCCACCCGTGTCCCGCGCGCTCGTCGCCGCCGACCGGGCGCGCTCCTGCCCGTACCGCCGCGAGTGATGCCCCTAGTGCGTCCAGTGCCAGTCCGCTCCGGAGGGCATGTTCGGGGTGAATGAACGGGCGCGCTGCCACATGCCCTGGAACTGCTGGGCGGGGCGCTGCTGTTCACCGTGCAGGGCGTTGAGGATCAGCAGCGCGCCGGTCAGTGCCGGGACGGCCCACTGCGCGTACGTCAGGTGCCGTCCGGCCTTGTCGGTGTCGATCGGGTGCCGGGCGGCCTTCTCGGCGTCCTGCGGGTCGGAGGAGGTGGCGAGTTCGATCTTCTTGCCCAGTACCCGGCTGTAGGCGGTGGCTCCGAGGGCCGCGCCGGTCAGGACGGTCTTGGCGAGTGTGGAGGTGGCCACTCCCTGCTGGGTGGCCACGCGTGGGGCGTTCACGGCGAGCAGCCCGCCGGAGCCGAACAGGTGGACGGCGATGGCCGCGGCGTTGACGGGTGTCCACTTCGCCCATCCCGAGCTGGCGATCCGCGCGGCCGTCTGCCAGGTGCCGCCCTCGCTCCGCGCCGCGCCGTTCAGGCCGACCGCGCCCATCAGAGAGCCGCCGAACCAGGCGGCCAGTCCCACATCGTGTGAAGCGCGCAGCATCGTGTTGCGTTCGGACATGACCAGCTCCCTTGTCCAGGCGGATGAGGCACCGGCGCGGCTGCCTGCGCCCACCTCACCGTGGCCGCCCCGCCCGGCACGGGCCACCGCTACTGGTACGAACGGAGCAGGCGGACGGCTCCGTGGCACCCATGCGCCTCCTGTGGACCGGCCGGGCCCCGGGACTGCCGGTGCCGGCCGGGCACACCCCGGCGAGGGTCCGCGCCGGCCCGGCGGTGACCGGGCCGGCCGTGTGCCGCCCGGCCGCCGCGCCGCCGCCGGACCGCGGTCCGCCCGGCTCGCCGGCCGCCCGCCTCCGTGGCCGGTTGCCGGCGACCCGCCACCGACGGGGCGTTCGGGCACGTACCGCACCGAGCCCCGGCACCGGTGCCGGGCCTCGTGGGCCGGTCCGGGTGCGCGAGGCCCTCGGCCGGTGACCGTCACCCGGGCTCAGCCGTCCCCGCGCTCACCGGGAGGGCGCTCGCGACGTCGGTGAGGCGGTCGGCGCGGGCGCGCGTGGGGGCCGGTCGCCGGTGCGGCGGGCAGGGCCATGAGCGCGGACAAGTCGCCGCCGTCGCCGTCGATGCCGCCGTTGATGTCGCCCCGCGCCACCCCGCGCGGTCCGGGCGCGGGAAGCCCGGAGTGCGGATGCTCCGTCCTCGGTGGCGGCCGCCGCCGGTACAGCCGTGCTCCGGTACTCGGTCGTCCCCGCGCCCGGACACGGACCGGGGAGATCAGCGCGCCTCCGGGTGAGTCCGCGCCGCCTCGTACCCGGCAGCTCGTGTCTCGTAGCCCGTCGCAGCCCGCAGCTCGTGTCTCGTAGCCCGTAGCCCGTAGCCCGTAGCCCGTACGGAAATCCCGGCCGCCGGGGTGAGGCATGCTCCGGTCGTGGCACTCGTCACCCGTCACCACGCCGCCGGACGTGCCCGGGGCCCGGCCCGCGCGGAGCCCCCCTCGCCGTCCGGGTCCGAGCCGCACGCGTCCCCGCCGAAGGAGTCACGACATGACCGTGCCCCCCGCCGCGTCCGCCGAGCTGTCCTTCATCGGCAACGCCACCCTGCTCATCCGGTACGGCGATCTCACGCTGCTCACCGACCCGAACTTCCTGCACCGCGGGCAGCGGGCCTATCTGGGCCACGGCCTGGTCTCCAAGCGGCTGACGGAACCGGCCCTGGACGTACGGGAACTGCCACAGGACCTCGACGCGGTCGTCCTCTCCCACCTGCACGGGGACCACTGGGACCGCGTCACCCGCCGCCATCTGGACCGCTCGCTGCCCGTGGTCACCACGCCGCACGCGGCCCGCCGTCTCCAGGGGCTGCACGGCTTCCGCCGCGCCGTGGGCCTGCGCACCTGGGAGGGTCACCCGCTCATCAGCGGCCGGCAGCAGGTCCGTGTCACCTCTCTGCCCGGCGCCCACGCCCGGGGGCCGGCGGCCCGTCTGCTGCCGCCCGTGATGGGCAGCCTGCTGGAGTTCGGCGATCTGGGCGGGCCGGTACGCCTGCGTATGTATCTCACCGGTGACACGCTCATGTACGAGGGCGTCAGGGAGATCGCCCGGCGCTGCCCGGACCTGGACCTGGCCGTCGTCCACCTCGGCGGAACCACCCTGCCCGGAGGGCTGCTGGTCACCATGGACGGCCGGCAGGGCGTCGAACTCCTGGAGACCGTGCGGCCGAGGCGGGCCCTGCCGGTGCACTACGACGACTACACCGTCTTCCGCTCGCCGCTGGACGCCTTTCTCCGCCATGCCGGGGAACGGGGCTGGGCGGACGCGATCGTGCGCTGCGCCCCCGGGGAACGCGTCACGGTGGCGGCCGGCGGGATGCCGCCGCGGGCGGCCTCCGACCGGTGACCGCGCGGCGCCCGTCCGGTCCGCCGCCCGGAGGCCCGTCCCGGGCGGTGGTCCGTTTCACGCCGGGCGGGAGGGTACCCGCCCGCCATGGACACACTCCGTTCCTCGACCACCGCCGGCCGGCGCACTCCCCGGGCGGAGGGACCCGGCAGGGTCCTGGCCGCTATGGACCGGCTGGAGCGGTGGAGCCGGCTCGACAGCGCCGTACGGGTCGTACAACGGGCCGTGCGCGTCCTGCCGCCCGGCCCGGCCAAGGACCTGCTGCACGGCCGCCGGCTGGGTCACCCGCTCCACCCGCTGCTGGTGCAGGTCCCGATCGGCACCTGGCTCTCGGCCGCGGTGCTGGACACCCTGCCCGGCCGGCATGGATCGGCTCAGGCCCTGATCGGCGTGGGGCTGGCCGCCGCCGCCCCGGCCGCCATGGCGGGCTGGGCCGACTGGGCCGAGTCGCAGCGGCCGCAGATGCGTGTGGGGCTGGTGCACGCGGCGGCCAATGTCACGGCCGTCGTCCTGTACGCGGCGTCGTTCCTGGCCCGCGCGCGCGGCCGGACGGCACCGGGCAAGGTCCTCGGCTTCACCGGGCTCGGCGTGGTCGGCATCGGCGGCGCCATCGGCGGGCACCTCGCCTACCGGCAGGCGTCGGGCGCCAACCACGCCGAGGCCGTGCCCCATCTCGTCCCCGACGGGTGGCAGGACATCGGTGACCTCGCCGGTCTGCTCGTCGGCCATCCCGTACGGCGACACCTCGGTGACGTGCCCGTCCTGGTCGTGCGCGAACAGGACGACACCGTCCGTGTGCTGGCGGATACCTGCAGCCATCTGGGCGGCCCGCTCTCGCAGGGCACGCTGTCCGACGGCTGCGTCCAGTGTCCGTGGCACGGCAGCCGTTTCCGCCTCGACGACGGCTGGAACGTGCGCGGACCGGCGACCGCGCCCCAACCCGTCTTCGACGCCCGTGTCATCGGTGGCCGGATCCAGGCGCGGCTGCGGCAGCGGGGCGCGACACGGCATCGCGCGGCCTGACCCGTCATCATCCTGCGGCACGCCCACCGGCGGTCCTCCGGCCCGGCCCCCGCTCACTCCCGCTTCAGTGATCGTCGCGGCACCCCGGCTCAGGGGGTGCGACGGACTTCGCGTTCCGGGAGGGCCGGGGGCCGTCGCCGGACCGCGAGGCCCTGGCCCGCGAGCGGGAGGACTACCTCCGTCCCACCCCTGGATCAGGGCGTCAGCGGCGCGGTGGGCCCGCCGGGTCGCCGGCCCCGACCGGCGCACCGGGAAGCGGAAGCGGTGGCGCGACGGCCGCCGCGCCATGGGCGACACCCCCGCGCGCCGCCGATCCGCCGGCCGCTCAGGCCGACAGCCGTCGCGGTGTCCGGGTGAGGCCGAGCGCGTCCACCTCGCCGGACGGCCGCGGGAGAGGACGTCGATCCGGGCAGCCGGTCTCCGATCCGGGCCGGGCCCGAAGCGAGTGGTGACCCGACGCGTCGTCGGTGCCACCGCTCCACCGGAACCGGAGCAGCGGAAGACGCCGGCTCGGCCCACACCCCGCCGGAGCACCGTCCACTGGCGCCACCCGTGGCACTGCGGTGGCGCGAGCACCGTCCGGTGCGGCGAGTGGCGCCATATGGGCCTTGAGGAGCGTCAGCCGCGCGGCGGACTCCAGTGGCGCGGTGAGCCGCTCGGCCAGGCCGTGCGCCTCTTCACCGCCGGCGCCCGCGGCGACCGCGAGCTCCCGGCGAAGGTGTCGGCGTGAGGGTCAGGTCCGTGGAGAGGCAGTGCGCCATGGGCGACCTTCGATGGCGCTGTCCGCCGCCTCGGACGAGATCGCCCGCGAGCCGGCACCGGGCTCGGTGGACGTACGGCTGCGGGGACTCGACCCCGAGTTCGTGGTGACCGCGCCACCTGCCGCCGAGACGCCCGCCAGCGGCACGACCGACGCGGTGCCCCCAGTGGCACCACCCGCCGCACCCATGGCGCCACCCTTCGGGCACGCGGGCGCGCAGGGGTGCGGCGGCATCCGGGGGCATCCGTGCGCGGCGCGCCGCGAGAGCCCGTGTCCGCCGGCGCCACGGGAGCGAGTGGGCCCGGCGGACGCGGGCGGCCGGGGGCCGGTCAGGAGGCCATGTGGTGGGCGATCAATTCCAGCAGGCGCGTGACGGCGGTGTCGGTGTCCGGGCGGTGGACGGCGACCAGGGTGGTCTCCAGGTGCGGCGAGGTCTCCCGCAGGGGGACGAAGGCCACTTCGGGGACATGGAAGTCACGGAGGCGCTCGGGCAGCAGGCTCACGCACAAGCCGGAGGCGACATAACTGAACAGTCCGGTCAGGTCGTCCGAGACGGCACGGCTCCGGGGAGTGAACCCCGCCTCTCCGCAGGCGAGCTGGACCTGGTGAGCCAGCGTCGGCAGCGCGCCGGCGTCGGGGAGGACGAAGTCCTCGTCGCGCAGTTCGCTCAGACCGACCTCGTCGCGGCCGGCCAGCGGATGGCGGTGCGGCACCGCCGCCGCGATGCGCTCGACCGCGAAATCGCGGCTGACGAGCTCGGCCGACAGGTGGGAGGGGTCCCGGAGGAACGCCAGATCGAGCGAGGCGGAGCGCACCATCTCCGCGAGGGCCGCGGGCGAGTCCTGGTGCAGGTGCACCCGCAGGCCGGGCAGTTCCTCGGCCGCGGCGCGGAGAAGCCCGGGAAGGTAGTGATGGCTGAGGATGCTCACATACCCCACCCGGACATCGCCCTCCAGGCCGCGCGCGACGCGCCTGACGCGCTCGATGGCGGCGGACTGGGAGTCGAGCAGGCGTCGCGCGTCCACGGCGAAGACCTCGCCGGCGGCGGTCGGCGCGACGCCGCCGGGGCCGCGCTCGAACAGCGTGACACCCAGGCCGCGTTCGAGGCGCTGGATCGACTGGCTGAGCGGCGGCTGGCTCATGCCGAGACGTTCGGCCGCGCGCCCGAAATGCCGTTCGTCGGCCACCGCCAGGAATTGCTCCAGCAGTCGCCTGGTCAGCTGAATATCCTCAAGCATATGAGCCATGACCCAAGCATATATTGGACAGACCTGCCCTGAGAGGTGTGCACTGGGTGGTGGGCGTTCACCAGCAGCACACCAGCGGCACCTGGCGCCCCTCCCCCAGAAAATCCGATGCGGGAGCAATCCGCGAGATGTGCGCGGACCGCCACCGGTCTCCTTCCGGTGGCGACTCCCCTGGAGGCCCTCATGCACGAGCAGGACGTCGCCCGGCTCTTCACCACCCCGGTGGACTCCCCCGCCTACGCGCCCACCCGGTACCGCTTCACCGATCGCGAGTACCTGAACATCTACTACCGCACCGACCCCGACGCGCTGCGCCGGCTGGTCCCCGAGCCGCTGACCGTCACGGACCCGGTCGTCCGCTTCGAGATCATGCGCATGCCCGACGTAACCGGCCTGGGCGACTACACCGAGGCCGGCCAGCTGATCGCCGTCGAGCACGAGGGCGAGGCGGGCGAGTTCAACCTGGCGATGTACGTGGACAGCGTCCCGGCGATCTCCAGCGGCCGCGAGTACAGCGCGTACCCGAAGAAGTCCGGCTCCCCCCGCCTCTACCTCGACTCCGACACCCTGGTCGGCACGCTCGACTACGGCACCCTCCGCGTGGCGACGGCCACCATGGGCTACAAGCACCACGTGCTGGACCCGGACGAGGCCCGCGCGGAGATCTGCTCGGCCGCCTTCATGGTCAAGACGGTCCCGAACTACGACGGCACCCCGCGCATCTGCGAACTGGTCCGCACCCGGGTCACCGACGCCACCGTGAGGAGCGCGTTCACCGCCCCGGCCCGGCTCCAGCTGTCCGCCCATGTCATGGCGCCGCTCGCCGACCTGCCGGTCCTGGAGATCGTCCGGGCCAGCCACATCGTCACCGACCTGTCCCTGAACCCCGTCGAGCCGGTCCACGACTACCTCGCCGCCTGAGCCGGCGGGTACGTCCGGGACGGCCGCTTCCCCCGCCACGGGCGTTCACCGGGAAGCCCGGCGCACCTCTTCGGGAGAACCGGCACACCTCTTCGAGAAAGCTGCGAGACCATGACCTCTGCGACCTCTCCGACCTCTGCGGCCTCTGCGACCTCTGCCGCCTCTGCTGCCGAGCCCGTTCTGGATTCCTACCGGCGCGCCGCGATCATCGGCGGCGGCGTGATCGGCGTCTCCTGGGCCGGTCTCTTCCTCGCCCGTGGAATCGACGTGGTCGTCAGCGACCCGCGCGAGGACATCGAGGACCTCGTCCGCGCGGGCCTCGCCGGGATCACCCCGGCCCTGGCCGGGCTGGGCCTGCCGACCGGGAACCTCACCGAGGGGCTCTCCTTCGAGGCCGACCTCGCCACCGCCGTCGCGGAGGCGGACGTCGTCCAGGAGAACGGCCCCGAGCGCCTGGAGCTCAAGCGGGAGATCTGGCGGGCCATCGAGGAGGCGGCCCCGGCGCACGCGCTGCTGGCCACCTCGACGTCCAGCATTCCCGCCAGCGCCATCGCCACCGCGATGCGGCAGCCGGCCCGCCTCGTCGTGGGCCATCCCTTCAACCCGCCGCACCTGGTGCCGCTGGTGGAGATCGTGCCCGGCGAGCGGACCTCGGAGGCGACCGTCGAGCGGGCCAGGGCGTTCTACGCCGCGCTCGGCAAGAAGCCGCAAGTGCTGCGCAAGGAGGTCCCCGGCTTCGTCGCCAACCGTCTGCAGTCCGCGCTCTTCCGCGAGTGCGTGCACCTCGTCGCGGAGGGCGTGGTCACCGAGCGGGAGCTGGACGAGATCGTCACCTCCTCCCTCGGCCCGCGCTGGGCGGTCGGCGGCCCCTTCCGCACCTTCCATCTCGGCGGCGGCCCCGGCGGGCTGCCCCACTTCATCGAGCACCTCGGCCGCGCCATGGAGACCACCATGTGGCCGGCTCTGGGCGACCCGACCTTCGACGATGCCACCGTGGCCACTCTCGTCGAGCAGGCCAACGAGGCTTTCGGCACGGGCACCGTCGAGGAGCTGGCCGCCGAGCGCGACCGCGCGCAGATCGCCCTCATGCGCGCCCTGGGCGAGACTCCCGACTCCGGCGGCACCCGCGCCTGACGGTCCCATCCCCCCTGAACGTCACTGAGAAGCGAAGAGATCATGGACCTCACCGACAAGATCAAGAAGGCCGTCGCCGGCCCGGCCACCGACGACGCGTTCGACGTCCACGCCGAGACCGACCAGGTGCTCCGGGAGATCGGCCTGCGACCGGGCGACACCGGGGGCCACATCACCTTCGAGGGCGCCGACCCCGTCGTACCGAGCACCCTTCGGCTCGGCGCGGCCTCCGGCATCTCCCTGGTCGCCAAGTCGGCGGCCATCGCCGCTCTGTGGAAGGACCGCACCGGCCGCGGCCAGGACATCCACATGGACCTCCGCAAGGGCCCGCACCGCCTGTGCCCCTTCTACGAGGGCAAGTGGGAGCTCCTCAACGGCTACCCCAGCGGCACACCGTCCATCGTCAACATGGCGCTGGCGAACAACTTCTACCGCACCGCGGACGGGCGTTGGATGATGCCGTTCAACATCTACCCCAACATCAAGGTCGCCGCCCAGCGGCTGCTGGGCGTGGGCGAGGTGCCCGAGCACGTCGCCGCCGCGATCGCGAAGTGGGACGCCCGCGAGCTGGAGCGGGCCGGCGCCGAGGCCGGGTGTGTGATGCCGATGGTGCGCACGCCCCGGGAGATCCTGGACGAGGCGCAGTACCAGCAGGTGCTCTCCAGGATGCCGCTGGTGGAGATCACCCGGGTCGGAGACAGCGCCCCGGAGCAGTTGCCGGCCGACCCGGCGGCCCCGTTCGACGGCGTACGCGCGCTGGGCATGGGCCACATCATCGCCGGAGCGGGCGCGGGACGCGCCATGGCCCTGCACGGTGCCGATGTGCTCAACCTGTGGCGCCCGTACGAGCTGGAGCACGATGTCACCTACCACACGACAGGTGTGGGGGTGCGCTCCGCGACGGTGAGTCCGTACACCGAGGAGGGCCTGGCCCTCATTCACAAGCTCCAGTCCGAGGCCGACGTCTTCTACGCCAACCGCCGCCCCGGGTTCCTGGACCGTGTGGGCCTGTCCGAGGAGGAGGCCGTCGCCCGCCGCCCCGGCCTCATCTACGCCACGGTGTCGCTGAACGGGCGGACCGGTCCGTGGAAGGACTACCTGGGCTTCGACCAGACCGCCGGGGCCCTCACCGGCCTGCTGCACCTGGAGGGCGACGGCGACGAGCCGGCCCTGCCGCCGATCACCGTCGTCAACGACTACCTCGTCTCGTGGTTCATGACGGCCGGGATCGCCGAGGCGCTGCGCCGCCGTGCCAGGGACGGCGGCAGCTACCGGGTGCATGTCTCCCTGTCCCGCGTCGCCCTGTGGATCCTCTCCCTGGGCATCTTCGACCAGGAGTACGCCCGGCAGACCGCGGGCACGGGCGAGCTCCACTCCTACCCGGACCCCGAGCTGTTCACCGCCGAGACCCCGCTCGGCCACTACCAGGGCGTCACCGACCAGGTGCGGATGTCGGACACCCCCGGCGGCTACCGGCAGATCCTGGTGCCGCGCGGTTCCCAGCGCCCGGAGTGGCTGCCCGCCTCCTGACCGTCCGCCCGCCTCCTGACCGTCCGCCCGGACCGCCGTCCGCCGGACGGCCACGGTTCGCGAGGTGCGGTGGCTCCGGCAGGCGCTGTCCGGCGTGTACGTGGGGGCGGCGGGAGCGACCGGGTTCGGCCTCGCGCAGGACCTCCCGGGTCACCGGCGCGACCTCGCCGTGTCCGAGGAGGAAGGTGACGCGCACGTGGCCGCGCCCCGGGCCGTGGCGCGCGTACCGGCACCGTCACGGGACTCGCGGTGCTGACGCCGGACGCGCCGGCGGTCGCGGTGCACCGCCGGCTCCGCTTCCGCCCGCCATGACCCGGGGCGCGGTGCTCGGAGCCGTCCCGTCGCCGGTGCGGGGAGGCGCGCGGCCCCGGCCGGAAGACCGGGAGGGCAGGGGCCGCGCTGCGGGGCGGGGCGGGGCGGTCAGGAGACGTCGGCGTAGGCGGTGCCGATCTTCAGGCTGTCGACGCGGTTGACGATCTCGGTGCTGGTGTTGCCCCGGTCGTAGGCACCCCACTTGGGCTCGTTGGCGGAGTCCCAGGTGCGGCCGGTGAAGCGGGTGGAGCCGTTGGTGAAGGTCTGCCGGGCACCGTTGTAGTAGAGCTCGACCCAGCCGGAGGAGGCGGAGCCGGAGGTGTGGATGCCGATGGCGACGCGGTTCCAGTCGAAGGCGGTGACCGGCTTGGACCAGATGTACTTCCAGTCCTGACCGGGCCCGGCGTAGACGAGGTTGACCCTGCCCTTCCCGACGGTCATCAGCACGGGGTAGTTCTGCTGGCTGTTGGGATAGGACTTCCACTGCCAGGGGACCCAGTCGCCGCCGGCCGGGACGACGGAGAACTTCTGCTCCCAGCCGAGCCAGTAGGTCTTGTCGGCGGCGAAGGCGTAACGGGAGCCGCCGGCCTTGATGCCGCGCGACTCGCAGCGGTAGGTGCCGACCGACTTGGTGTAGCGGAACACGGTCCCGTGCCCGTCGGTCTGGGCCGCGGTGACCAGGCTGCCCGGGGTCGCGCACTCGACGCTGCCGAACACTCCGGTGCCCTTGCCCGCGTCACCGTCCCAGAACGTGGCGGCCTGCGCGGAGAGGGGATCGACCAGGGCCATCACACAGGCCGAGGTTGCGGCGGTCATGACAAACAGAGGGGTGCGGAGCTTGCGGCCATGCGTCGGCACGGGGGCCTCCTTGTGGGGGGGGTGGGGCCTGGGGAAGCGGGGGGTGGGCTTCCGGCCCGGCCGAGTCTCCGGCATCGGCGCTCGCGCGCTCAACCCCCCGGCCGGGAGCAATCACCAGAGCTTGGTTTCCGGAGCTGGCGTGAGCGGAGGCTCGGCTTTCCGAAGCCGGCGTGAGCGGGGCCACCCTTCGCGTACGGCCGCCGGTCCCGCGAGGCGCGCGGCACACCCCTCCCGGCGCCATGGGACCTCCCGCGCCAGCATCGTGACACCTCCCGACTAGCGCCATGGCACCTCACGTGGCGCCACACAACGCCGCATGGCGCCACGAGGACTTGCCATGGTGCCATTCTGGTGCCACTATCTCTCCATGGACCTGA
The DNA here is from genome assembly GCF_024756275.1 of Streptomyces pyxinae. Taxonomy (GTDB): domain Bacteria; phylum Actinomycetota; class Actinomycetes; order Streptomycetales; family Streptomycetaceae; genus Streptomyces; species Streptomyces pyxinae. Next base: position 320,844 of record NZ_JANUGQ010000004.1, read on the forward strand.
CCCCCTATGTCGATCACCTTCGCCGGGAACTCGCGGTCGCCGCGGGCGCCGGCGGCGAAGAGGCGCGCGCCCTGGCCGAGCGGCTCACCGCGCCGCTGGAGTCCGCCGCGCGGCTGACGCTCCTCAACGCCCTGTCCGCCGCTTCGGACGAGATCACCCGCGAGCTGGCGCCGGGCTCGGTGGACGTGCGACTGCGGGGACTCGACCCCGAATTCGTGGTGACGGCGCCACCTGCCGCCGAGGCGCCCGACGGCGGCACGACCGGCATGGCGCCACCGTTGGCGCCACCCGCCGCACCCATGGCGCCATCCGTCGGGGACGGCGAGGACAGCGGCACCGCGCGCATCAACTTCCGGCTCCCGGCGCACCTCAAGGCCCGGGTCGAGGACGCCGCCGGCCGGGAGGGCCTGTCGGTCAACGCCTGGCTCGTACGGGCGGTGGCCGTCGCCCTGGAACCGGCCGGGTCGGGCGGGGCCACCGCCCGGGCCGCCCGCCCGGGACAGAGTTACCGGGGCTGGGTCCGCTAGGCCGAGCACCGCCCTCGCATCACCCGCGACACCCGCGCGCACATCCACCGGAGCCGACGCGCGCATCCATCGGACATCAGAGCCAAGAGGACGGGACAGCCATGCCTTCTTATGAAACCCCCGGACCCATCACCGCGATCCTCCAGTTCGAGGTCGGCAAGGTGCGGATCGTGGCCGGCGAGCGACCGGACACGGTCGTCGAGGTGCTGCCGAGCAACGGGGCCGAGGACGCCGACGTACGGGCGGTGCAGCAGACCGAGGTCGCGTACGCCCAGGGCACCCTGACCGTGAAGGGACCCCGGAAGCGCTCGCTGTTCGGCAAGCACGGATCGATCGATGTGACCGTCGAACTCCCGGCCGGCTCACGCCTCGACTGCACCTCCCCCATGGGGGACTACACCGGCGAGGGGCCGCTCGGGGAGTGCCGGGTCAAGACCTCGCTCGGCGACATCCGGCTCGACGAGGCCGGCGCCGTGAACCTGCGCACGGACCACGGGGACATCCGTGTCGGCCGCGCGGCGGGCGAGGTCGAGATCCACGGATCCGGCCGGATCGAGATCGGCGGGATCACGGGGACGGCGACGATCAAGAACGGCAACGGCGAGACCACGGTCGGCGAGATCACCGGTGATCTCACGGCCAACTCCTCCAACGGCCGCATCACGGTCGGCGTCGCCCACGCCTCCGTGGAGGCGAAGTCCGCCAACGGCGCCATCCGCCTCGACGACGTGGCCCGTGGGGTGCTGCGGCTCCAGACCGCCGCCGGCGGTGTGGAGATCGGTGTCCGGGAGTCCACCGCGGCCTGGCTGGACGTCAACTCCCGGGTCGGCACCGTCCGCAACTCGCTCGGTGCCGCCGAGGGACCCGGCGCCTCCGAGGAGACCGTCGAGATCCATGCCCGTGCCGGCGTCGGCGACATCGTGATCCGCCGCGCCTGAGCCCTCCCCGGACCACCGGAGGGACGCCCAGAGGTCACCGCGCCTGAACTCCCCGGACCGCCGGGGGACGCCCGGGGGCCACCCCCGACGACCCCGGCGCGGGTCACCGCGCCGGATCCCGTGGCGGCGCCCACTCCATGAATAGTCATGCCCATGTCCTTACCACCATGTCATCACCCATCCCGCAGCCGCCGGAGGCGGATCTCATGACCACGACATCCCCGACCACCGCTCCACCGGCGATCTCCGCCCTGGGGCTGTGCAAGTCCTACGGCGACAAGGTCGTCCTGGACGGCATCGACCTGGCCGTCCCCGAGGGCACCGTCTTCGCCCTGCTCGGCCCCAACGGCGCCGGCAAGACCACCACCGTCCAGATCCTGTCCACGCTCATCGCCCCGGACGCCGGCCGCGCCCGGGTCGCCGGCCACGACCTCACCGAACGGCCGGAGGGGGTGCGCGCCGCCATCGGGGTCACCGGCCAGTTCGCCGCCGTCGACCATCTCCTCACGGCGGAGGAGAACCTGCTCCTCATGGCGGACCTCCAGCATCTGCCCCGCCGCGAGGGCAGGCGGCGCGCCGCCGGACTCCTGCGGCGGTTCGAGCTGACCGAGGCGGCGCGCGGCCCGGTGAGCACCTTCTCCGGTGGCATGCGCCGCAAGCTCGACCTCGCGATGACCCTGGTCGGAGACCCGAGGATCATCTTCCTCGACGAGCCGACCACCGGGCTCGACCCCCGCAGCCGCCGCACCATGTGGGAGATCATCCGCGGTCTGGTCACGGAGCACGGCGTGACGATCTTCCTCACCACGCAGTACCTGGAGGAGGCCGACCAACTGGCCGACCGCATCGCCGTCCTCGACCGGGGCAGGCTGGTCGCCGAGGGCACCGCGGAGGAGCTGAAGCGTCGCGTCCCCGGCGGCCACATCCGGCTCCGGTTCAGCGACGCCGCCGAACTCGAGGCCGCCGCACGGCACTTCGGCGGGGCGGCACGCGATCTGGACGAACTCACGCTCCGCGTCCCCGGCGACGGCGGCGTTCCGGCCCTGCGGGCCGTCCTCGACACACTGGACGACGCGGCGGTACGGGCCGAGTCGCTGACCGTGCACACCCCCGACCTCGACGACGTCTTCCTCACCCTCACCGGTCACGGGACCCCCGACACCGCCACGGAGATGGCCCGATGAGCACCCTCACCCACGCCTTCGGCGACTCGATGACCATGTTGCGCCGCAACCTCAGGCACGCGCTGCGCTATCCGTCGATGACCTTCTCCGTCGTCGCGATGCCGGTGATGATGCTGCTGCTGTTCACCTACGCGTTCGGTGGCGCCCTCGGCGCCGGAATCCCCGGCGCGGGCGACGGGGCGTACATCGACTATGTCGCTCCCGGCATCATTCTCATGGCCGCGACAGCCGGGGCGGTGGCCACGGCGGTCGGCGTCTGCGTCGACATGACCGAGGGCATCGTCAACCGGTTCCGTACGATGTCGATCTCCCGCGCCGCGTTCCTCACCGGTCATGTCGTCGGCAGCGCGATCCAGACCCTGATCGCCATCGCCCTGGTGATCGGTGTGGCGGTCGCGATCGGTTTCCGCCCCGATGCCACCGCCGTGGAGTGGCTCGCCGCGATCGGGCTGCTCATCCTGCTCACCCTGGCGCTGACCTGGCTGTCGGCCGGCATCGGGCTGGTGTCCAGGACCCCGGAGTCCGCGAGCAACACACCGATGCCGCTGACCTTCCTGCCCTTCCTCGGCAGCGCCATCGTGCCGACCGACTCGATGCCGACCGGGCTGCGCTGGTTCGCCGAGTACCAGCCCTTCACCCCGGTGATCGAGACCCTGCGCGGGCTGCTCATGGGAACCGGGATCGGCAACAGCGGCTACCTCGCGCTCGCCTGGTGCGTGGGCCTCATCGTCGTCGGTCACTTCTGGGCGCGCGCCGCCTTCGACCGCACCGCGAGGCGGTAGGTCACCGCGTACGGTTCCGAGTCGGACCGGCGGCCGCCGGTGCGCGAGCCCCCGGACGGCTTCCGGGGGCTCGCGCGGTACGCCGGGTGGGGGCGGCCGGCGCCAAACGGGTTCAGCCGGTGACCGGTTCGGGCTCCGGCGCCGCCCGGGGGGTCCACGGGATGCGTACGCTGCACAGGGACACCGCGGCCGCGCACCCCGCGACCACGGCGAACACCCAGACGAGGCTGCCGGCCCCGGCGACCAGGCCGAGGAGCGGCGGCCCGGCCAGCAGCCCGGTGGTGCCCATGGCGGCGACCAGGGCCAGGTCCTCGGGGCTCCGCCGGGCGGCGGCCACATAGACGCAGGGGGTGACGGCGGCGACGCCGAGCCCCACGCACGCGAAGCCGGTGAGCGCCGGTACGACTCCGCCGGCCATCAGCGCGAAGGCCAGCCCGGCGGCGGCCAGGGCGCTGCCGTACAGCACCACCCGGCCGTCGCCCCAGCGGGCCCGGAACCGGTCGGCGAAGAGCCGGACCAGCAGCATCGTGCCGGAGACCGAGGCGATGCCCAGCGGGAGCAGCGCGGCGGGCGCCTCGGCGATCTCCTTGAGGTAGAGCCCGGACCAGTCGTTCATGGCGCCCTCGGTGACCGTGCCGAAGGCCATGGCGGCGCACATCCACCAGGTGGCCCCGGCGGGCAGGGCCAGCCGCCGGCCGCGGCGCTTCCCGGGCGCGGCCCCGGGGGCGGGCTCCTCCTCACCGAGCAGTCCGGTGCGGGACGAGGCACAGAGCAGCAGCAGGAGGGCGGCGGCCACCGCGAAGTGGGCCAGGACCGAAGAGGTCAGCGCGGTGACACCGGAGGCGAGCAGCGCGGCGAGCAGCGAACCGCCGCTGAAGGTGGCGTGCAGCCTGGCCATGGCATTGCGGCCGTGGGCGGCCTCCAGAGCGGCGCCCTGTGCGTTCATCGCGGTGTTGAGGCAGCCCACCAGCACCCCGTCGGCGCACAGGACGACCAGCGCGAGCGGGTAGTTCGGGGCGACGGCCAGCGCGAGCAGCAGCGCGGTGAGCCCGAGCAGGGAGAGCAGCGACAGGCGCCGCGAGCCGAGCCGCCGCATCAGCAGGGCGACCAGCGGGAAGGAGACGCTGGCCCCGACCCCCGCGGCCATCAGCAGGACGCCGACCTCGGCGTCGGTCAGCCGCAGTTCGGTCTTCAGGGCCGGGATGCGGGCGGCCCAGGTGGCGTACTGGAACCCCAGCGCGCAGAACAGCGCGGCGATGGCCAACTGGCCGCGGCCGAAGGAGCCCTGGCAGACGGAGGGACGGGGCACGACATCAACTCGCTTCGAGACGCTGGGACATGTAGACGGCCTGGTCGCCGTAGCCGGCGGGCGGTCGGACGCCGGGGTGGGCGGTGAACCCCCGGGCCGCCCAGAAGGGGTCGGCTCCCCCGACGGCGACCAGCGAGATCCGCTCGTACCCGAGCGACCCGGCGGTCCGGCGGAGATGGCGGATCAGCCGCTGGGCGAGGCCCTGGCGCCGGAGTTCCCGGGCGATGACGAGGTCGTGGAGGTGGAGGTTGCCGGCGTGCGGCCCGGGGGCGGACGGCTGTTCGGCGCGGTCCAGGTCCGGGCAGCGGAACGGCGGGCAGGGCAGCGAGAGCAGATAGCCGGCGAGCCGGTCACCGAGGTGCAGCACGGAGCAGGTCTCCGGGGAGACGGCGGCGCGGGACCGCAGCCGCTGTTCGCCCTCGCTCAGGCCGAGCGGGGTGTAGGCCGCCGCCTCCAGGGCGGTGATGGCGCTCCAGTCGCCCTCCTGGATCCGGCGCACCCGGACGGCCGGTGCCGGGAGGCGCCGTGCGGGGGCGGGGGGCAGGGAGGCGGGGGCGGGGGTGGGTTCGTCGCCGGTCATCGGTGGTCCGCCGCCGTCCGCCCGGTGCCGGCGACACAGCTGTGCGGCAGCGGTGCGAAGCCGTTGAAGCCCTGGGTGAGATAGCTGGTGGCGTACGCGCCGCTGGACAGCACCCACACGGGGTCGCCGGAGGCGAGTGCGCGCGGTACGGCGACGAGCGCGCGGTCGTCGTGGTCCCAGGCGTCGTCGCTGTCGCAGGTGGGGCCCGCCACCACGGCCGGGATCCGCTCGCCGCCGGGGTGGGTGGGAAAGCGCAGCCGGTACTGGAGGGCGTCCGACTCGTACAGCCCGTTGAACTTGCCGCAGCTCAGATAGAGCCAGTGCCGGACCCGGCCGTCCGGGGCGCGGCGGCGGGCGAGCCGCACCACCCGGGCGCGGACGGCGCCGCTGTCGGCCACCAGATGGCGGCCCGGTTCCATGACGAAGGCGAGCGGGCCGCCGTGGATCCGGCGCAGTCGTCCGACACCCTCCCTGAGCACGGCGAAGATCTTGTCGAGCGGCGGGTCCAGCGGGTTGCCGTACCGGTCCAGGCAGCCCAGCGCGGGCAGCCCGCCGCCGAGGTTGATGTGGTCCGGGGCGATGCCGCGCCGGAGCAGCTCGGTCAGGGTGGTGGCGAGCAGGTCGAGGGCCTCGCTCCAGGCGTCGGCGGTCATCTGCTGGGAGCCGACGTGCACCGAGAGCCCGGCCGGGACGAGCCCCAGGTCACCGGCGGCCGTCAGGAGCCGGACCGCATCGCCGGGCGGGCAGCCGAACTTGTGGCTGAGGCCCCACAGGGCGCCGGCCCCGCTGGTGGCGAGGCGGCAGTAGACCCGGGCGCCGGGGGCGTGGGCGGCGATCGCGGCCAGGTCCTCGGAGTTGTCGGTGGCGAAGGTACGGATGCCGAGGCGATGGGCGTCGGCGATGTCCTGGTCGGACTTGACGGTGTTGCCGTAGTGCGTCAGATCGGCCGGGACACCGGCCCGGCGGGCCTGCGCCAGTTCGCGCGGGCTCGCGGCGTCGGCCCCGGCGCCCAGCCGGGCCAGGTGCTCGATCACCTCGTCCACCGGGCAGGCTTTCAGGGCGAACCGTACGGCCACGTCGGGGAGTTCATGGCGCAGTCGGCGGTAGCGCCGCTCGATGCCGGAGAGGTCGTAGACGATCCGGTCGTCGGGCGCGGCGGCCAGGGCGTCGTACAGCGCCTCCTCCGGAGCGTCGTCCGGGGCGTCGTCCGGGACACGGCTTCCGGTGGTCCGCGGCGAGTGGTCGTTCATCGGGCGGGTGCCACCGTGGTGTGCCGGGCCGCCTCGATCAGCGACCGCCAGACGTCGGTGAGCAGGGCGAAGTCCTCGATGTCCCGCCGGGCGGCGTCCAGCAGGAGGGCGCGGCGCGGGGCGAGCCGGTCGGCGAAGGTCGCGTAACGGCCGCCGAGCCGGCGGTAGGCCGCGTCCAGCACGTCGAGCCGCCGGACGTTCTCCGCCCGGTCCACCGCGGCGCTCTCGCGGGCGAAGGCCGCGACGAGCTCCGGGCGGGGCCGGTGACGCTCGTCCAGCAGGCCGGGGCCGGCCGCGGTCATCCGGTCGTAGACCGGGTGGAGATGGAGCATGGAGAGCAGGAACTTGGTGAACCGGGTCTGGTAGGCCGGAAAGCCCGCGTCGGTGCGGCGTTCACCGGTGTAGTGATTGACGATGTGCCGGTTGTGCAGCACACCGGGCAGCCCCGCCTTGTGCACCACATGGATGAGGAAGTAGTCGCTGCCGATGGTGTCGGTGGCGGGCAGCAGCGGGATGTGCTCCTGCACCCCGTGGAAGGCGATGTTGCACATGTCGACCCGCATCGGATCGACCACGGTGAGCAGCGAGTGGTCCTCGGTGAAGGGTTCGGTGCCGGCCCCCGCGAAGGAGTCGTCGGCCAGCTCCCGCCTCTGCTCGGCCGACCAGTGCGCGGGGGCCCACAGTCCGACCACCTCACGGTAGGTGTCGGGGTCGAGGGCGCGTATCTCCCCGATGTCCACCGACAGTTCACCGATGAAGGAGGCACCCACCATGGCCACCGGACGGTCCGGGTGCGCGGGGTCGAGCGCGGTCTCGGTCACCGCCGGCGCGGCGTCGGCGGCGCGGCGGCCGATGGCGGCGAGTTCGTGGTGGACGGGGAAGACCGGCCGCCCGTCCGGGCCGGTCTGGTAGCGGCTGTCGGAGTCCCGGCGGTGCACGGATTCACAGCCGAGCGCGGCGGCGAGCAGAAAGGCCCGGTTGGTGCAGGCGCCGTAGGAGAGGGCGTCGGGCAGCATCAGATCGAGCAGCCGTCCGGGCCCGGGGGCGCCGGTGCGGTCGACGACCCGTTTCAGGAAGTCGCGCTGGGCCGTCTCGTCCAGGTGGTACGCGGTGACGCCCGGGTGGCCGGGCAGTTCGCGGACCGCGGCGGCGTGCCGCTCGTACTCCGGGGGCTCGCAGGAGTCCAGGACCAGCAGACACACCTCGGCCCCGAACCGCTCGGCGGCGTACACCGCCTCCTCGCCGAGTGCCGTGATCGCCTCGGCACAGGGCCGGTTGGTGGGCAGGGTCAGGCAGATCCGGCTCATGTCCCCTCCCCCGTGCCGTCCTCGCCCTGCCAGGAGTCCAGGCCGAGGAGCCTGCGGCCGAGGCCGGTCAGCTCGGCGGGGCCGTAGCGCTGGGACTCGGGGCGGACGGCGTCACCGAGCAGGGTGGCGTTCCACTCCGGGGTGGCCAGGGTGCGCCAGGACTCGACCCGGGAGCGCCGCAGTGCGCGGTGGGTCTCCAGGGCGGGCATCATCGAGAGGTACTGCACCGCCCGGACGCCGCCCTCCGAGGTGTTGGGTGCCACGCCGTGCGCCAGCATCCCGTTGAAGATCAGCAGGTCGCCGGCGCCCAGCTCGGGGCGTACCACCGGCGTCTCCGCCCGGTCGATGCTCGGCCGGAAGGGGTCGCGGTCCGCCGGCCGGCCGGCCTTCCACTGGTCGAACTGCCGGAAGAGTTCAGGACAGCACTGGAATCCGCCCAGCTCGGCGCCGGTGTCATGGAGCGCGATGATCCCCTGCACCCGCTGCGGCGGCACCCCGAGGGTGGTGTCGACGTCCCAGTGCAGCTCGATGTCGAAACCCCGCTCGGTGGGGGCGATCCGGGAGCGGGAACGGCTGCCCACATTGGGCGGATTGAGGTTGAGCCGGTCCAGGGTGACCCACAGCTCGGCGCAGTCCCAGACATCGGTGAACGCCTCGTAGACCCGCCGGGTCTGCCGGCTGTCCCAGATGAGCTGGTGGTGGTACGCCTCCACGAAGCCGTAGACGTACAGGTCACGGTCGAGCTCGGAGCGGAACGGAGGCTCCTGGTACCAGGTGTCCGGGCGCTCCGGGTCCATGCCCGAGAACTCCCAGGCGAAGTCGAGCAGCCGGCTCGCGGCACTCCGGGGTATCGCCTCCCTCACGACGACGTAGCCGTACGTCTGCCAGAAGGCGAAGTCCTCCTCGGAGAGCACCCGCAGCGGCCGGGTCTTCCGCAGCTCGCGCAGGGGCGCCGGGGTCAGATAGGTCTCGCCGTCGGCGCTGAAGTACGGGACGGGCGAAGGGGCACGGTGAAGATAGGGGTGGGGATCGGCCGTGGGCATGGGTGTTTCCACTCTCGAAGGGGTGTCGCCACCGCGATCACGCGGGCACGGAGGGGGCAACCACGCGGCAGAGATCGGACGTTCGGCGTCCGAAAAGCATGGACTAGACCACCTGAGATCGTCAACAGCCGATGACATGCCGAGCCTTGGCTCCACGGCCCCGGCGGGCCGCACGGGCCGGCCACGACGGCTGCCAAACTCGCCTCCGGAGGATGCGCGGACGGGAGAACTTCCCTGGCCCGGGGACGGGGCGGAGGGGGACAGCGGTCACGGAGTGGCGGGGTGGACGGCGAGCGGGTGGCTGGTTTGCGCCAACTTCACCGGGTGGCGGCGCACGCCGGTGAAACCCGTACGGCTTCCCCGCCGCCTCCGGTAGCTTCACACGGGCGCCGGTACGGGCCCGGGGGGCGCGGCGCGAGGGGGACGGGAGCGTGCCATGGAACCCACGCCGTACGGGATGGAGGACGTACTCGACCGGCTGGTGCCGCAGTTGGTGGGGCGCGGGCGTGACGGTGAGGTGTGCCGGTTCGGCCGGAAGGACGGGGCCCATCCGGTCCTGGAGGTGGTCGGGCAGCGGCATTCGGGCAAGACCCTGCTGCTGGACAGCCTCTACACGGCCTACAAACCCTGGGTCGCCGTGGCCAGGGCGGACTGCGGGGACCCACGGCTGGGCGAGCCGTCGCTGCGGGCGGGCGCCGACGAGCTGGAGAACTCCCATGTCTCGCCGCTGACGAGCCTGCTGTATCTGCTCTCCCACAAGCTCGGTCTGGGCCCCCGGCGGATCCGGTTCCGGCGTCTTTCGGTGGGGCTGGTGGTGGTGTCCGCCTGGCGCCCCGAGGACGAGGGGCTGGCCCCCGCCGAACTCCGCCGGGCACAGGACGAGGTGGACGCGGTCCTGGCGAGCGAGCTGGCGGACTGGCAGGCGCGCCGGCGGGCCCTGGAGCGCTGGCTCGACGTGGTGGGCCGGCTGGCCGCCGCCCTGGTGCCCGTCTTCCCCGAGGCGGAGGCCGCGCAGCCGTTGCTGGAGGTGGCCCGCGAGCAGTTGCGCGCCCGTCCCGGGCGAGGCGCCCTGCGCTGGTGGGGCGACCAGCTCGACGCCTTCCAGGGCGACCCGGCACAGCGGCTGTTCGCCTCGGTGTGGGACTTCCGCCGCGGCGGGGTGAGCCGCGCCCAGGCCGAGGCACGGCTGGTGCGGGCCTTCGTGGAGGACGTGTGCGACCAGTACGGTCTGCGCCGGCGGCTGGACCGGGCGGCCAAGCCCCTGCTGCTGCTCGACAACGCGCACGCGCCGCTGGGTGAGCGCTTCCTCGGCCCGCTCACCGAACGGTTCGCCGCCGTCGGCGCGGAGCCGGGCCGTCCGGTGGTCGTCGCCGCCTCGCTCGGCGGGACGGCGGACCCGGCCGGGCCGGTACGGGACGTCGCCGCGCTGCCGCCGGGCCTCGCCCGCGTCAGGCTGGCCCTCGCTCCGCTGACCGGCCTCCAGATCCGGTCGATGCTCCAGGTGGTCCCCCGGTACCCGGCCGGGCTTCCCGTCCTCGTGGAGCGCTTCAGCGGTGGCCGCTCGGGGTGTGCCCGCCTGCTGGTCGAGGAGAGCGTACGGCTCCGGGGCACGGGCGGAGCCGTCGGCGGCCGGGCCCTGCTGGACGCCACCGCCGGGCGGCTGCTGGAGCGGCTGCTCCCGCACCGGGAGGCGCGCGAGCGCCTGGTGCTGCTCAGCGCCACCGATGACGAACCGTCCGCCGTCCGGCTGTGGCGCGCCCTGTTCCCCGACGAGGACGCGGCGGCCCGGGTCGAGCAGGCCCTCGCCCATCTGCGCGCCCAGCGGCTGGACCGGGACCGGGCCACCCGGATCCTGCTGCTGCACCTGCTGGGCCGGGACGAGCGCCGGGAGCGGGTGCATCTGCTGCTGCGCTCGCTCCACGACCCGCACCGGCTGGACGAGTACGCGGATGGGCACCCGGACGCGTACCTCTTCCACACCCTGGCACTCGGGCGGACCGAGGTGGTGGTGCACGCCCTGCACCGCCGGTTCGCCTCCACCCCGCCCCGGGATTGGCTGGAGAGTCTCAACTCGCTCTGCGCGGCCCCCCGTTCCGGTGTCCCGGCCGGCACCTCCGGGGCCCGGGAGACACCGGTGCCCGGCTGCCCCGCCTGCGCGGACCCGGCTCGCCCGGACCGGGTCCACCGCGCGATCCGGCGCCTGGTCGCCACGGTGTGGCGGCTGTCCGACCCGTGCCACTGCCTGCCGGGCGAGGACGACCTGGACGCGGTCCGGGCCGATCTGGAGATCCTGCACCAGGCCCGGGACGAGGAGGACACCACGTACCGGCGGGCCGCCCGGCAGTGGAGCGCCCAGCTCCGGGAACAGGCGCAGGCGCCGGACCTGCGGCTCACCGGACCCACCGGGCCGGAGGGTCCGGACGGGACCCGCGGCGGCGCCCGGCACGGGGAGGGGGGCGGGGCCGGGGACCACCCGGGGCCCCGGCCGCACGGACAAGGAGGGGTGTGGTGACACGGTTCGCCGGAAGTGGAGCGCGCGGCCGGTGGCGGCGGTCGGGCCGGCTGGCGAGGGCGGCGGCCTCCGTCGTCGTGCTGGCCGTCCTGGCCGCCGGTGGCTGGCTGGTGTATCTGACCCTGCGGCCGGACCTGTCCTGCGGGCCCGGGGTGCGGCGGGCCGCCGAGGGGGCGGAGTGTTTCGGGGTGAGCGACGGGCGCCACAGCTTCGCCCGGGATCTCGACGCGATCAGCGCCCGGATCGCCGCGCAGAACGCCCGCGCGGTCCGGTTTCCCTACGTCAGCATCGCCCTCATGCTGCCCATGAGCCCGCCCGAGTCCTTCGAGCGGCGGAAGATCCTCGAACAGGTCCAGGGGGCGTATCTCGCGCAGTACGCGGCCAACGAGAAGGACAACGACAAGAATCCGCGGATCAGGCTGTTGCTGGCCAGCCCCGGCCGTGACCACGCGCACTGGCGGGCCGTGGCCGACGACCTGGCCCGCCGCGCGGCCTCCGCCGAGAACCTGCGCGTGGTCATCGGCTTCGACGTCAGCACGGCGGTCACCCGGGAGGCCATCCGCCATCTGACCGTGGAACGCCGCATTCCGGTGGTCGCGGGGCCGGTCACCGCCGAGAACATCGGGCCCCATCCCGGATTCGCCCGGATCGTGCCCACCACCCGTGACCAGGCCGACGCCCTGGCGCACTTCGACCAGGACACCGATCCGCGTACCGCTCTGGTCGTCGAGGACAAGCGCACCGACGACGACTACATCACCTCGCTGCGCGGCGCGTTCCGCCGGCTCGCGCGCGGAGCGCCCAGGGCCCCGGAGATCTACGAGTCACCCCGGAACGTCAACGACGACGGCAACACGTCCACCGTGTTCGGGCAGATGGTGAACAGCATCTGCGGCTCCCGGGCGAAGACCCTGTACTTCGCCGGCCGGCCGGTCCAACTGCGGCAGTTCCTCAACGAACTGGGCCATCGGCCGTGTGCGGAGAAGACCTACCGGGTCGTCACCGGTTCCGGTGCGTCGACCATCATCGCCGACCGGAAACTGGACTGGCCGGCGCTCACCCGGGGCGTGACACTCCAGTACGCCGCGCCCGCGCACCCCGATGCCTGGTCGGGACCCGGAAGGCCCGCCACCGGTGGCTCACCGGCCGCCTTCCAGGCCCTCACCCGGCTCGCCCGGGAGGCGGAACGGCCGCCGGCCGGCCCCGTCGGCCCGATCGTTCTCACCGACTCGCGCACCATCATCACGTACGACGCCACCACCACGGCCATCCAGGCCGTCCGGGCCAACGCCACCCAGGCCCAGCCGGTCGCCCCGCTCGACCAGATCCGCAACGCCTGGCTCCGGGTCCGCGGCCCCAACAAGGTCGTCGGGGTCTCCGGCTGGATCTGCCTGGACAACCAGGGCAATCCCTACGACAAGGCGGTGGCCGTCGTCCAGTTGCGTCCGGCCACCCGGGATCTCGGCTTCGTCGGCCTCGCCTGGCCCCGTGGGGCTCCCCCCGAGAGCGACTGCACGGCGCCCACCGACGACGGAACCTGACCCACGCGCCGGCTCACCCGGCCGCCCGGCCGGGAGCGGGCCGCGGTACGCGCGGGGCGCGGGGGTCGATGCGAAAGTCGAAGGCGGCGGTCCCGGGGTCGACGGCCGTCACCCCGCCGTCCACGGTGAGCACCGCGCCATTGACGAAGGACGCGGCGGGCGAGAGCAGCCAGGCGACGGCCTCCGCCACCTCGCGCGGCTCACCGGGACGGCCGACCGGCAGCAGCCGGGTGGCCTGCTCATAGGCGGCCTCCACACCGTCGCTCCCCCGCCCTTCGGCCCCGGACGCCTCCCCGCCGGCGAGGCCGGCCTCGCCGGCGAACCGCGCCATCCGCCGGTCCGCCATGTCGGTGCGGACCCAGCTCGGGCAGACGGTGTTGGCCCGCACGCCCCGGGCCCCGTAGTCGACGGCCACCGAGCCGCACAGCTGGAGCAGGCCCGCCTTCGAGGTGGCGTAGGCGGCGTTGGCGGTGCCGTTGCGCAGCGCGGAGACCGAGGCGACGGCGACCACCGCGCCACGGGCCGCCAGCAGATGCGGAAGCGCGGCCCGCAGCAGCAGGAACGGGCCGGTGAGGTTGGTGCGCAGGACGGCCTGCCAGTCCTCGTCGGACAGCTCCCCCACGGCGCCGCCGCGGCCGGTGCCGGCGTTGAGGACCAGTCCGTCGAGCCGGCCGTACTCCGCCACGGTGGCGTCCACCAGGCCCCGGACCTGCTCGGCGTCCCCGATGTCGGCCGCGTGCGGCAGCACCCCGGTCTCCTCCGCCAGGGCCCGCAGGGGTCCGGGCCGCCGCCCCGAGACGACCACCCGGTGCCCGTGCTCGCGCAGCAGCCGCGCGGTGGCCGCGCCGATACCGGTTCCGCCCCCCGTGACGAGCACGACCCGCTGGTCCGTCATGTCCGGCCAACCCCTCCGGTGCGTACACCTGCTGAAGAGGCCGATCATAGGCGGGAGCCCTGCCGGCCGGGGCGCCTGCCGGCCGCGTCCGGGACGCGCTGGGGCGCCTGCCGGCCGTGCCCGGCGCGCTCCGGGAGGGAGCGGGGTCTCAGCCGTCCTGCCACAGGGTGGTGGGGGCCTCCTTCCGCACCACGGGGGCGATCTCCTCGGCGAACCGGCGCAGTTGGTCGGTCTGTTCGGCCGGGGACAGCCCGGAGCTGTCGGCGGTGACGGACTGGAGGTCGTGGCGGTAGGCCGCGTGGAAGCCGAGGATCTTGTCGATGATCTGCTGGGGGCTGCCGATGAGATGGGGCCCGTCCGCGACGGCCTCCTCGATGGTGCGGAAGGGGGTGTTGTAGCCCGGCCTGCCCTCCAGCTGGGGCCGGTACGTCTGCCGGACCCGGGCCTCGTAGTAGTCCCGGAAGCGCGCCACCGCCTCCTGGGTGGTGTCCGCGATGAACAACCCGCCCGACCCCGCGCCCACATGGGCGGTGCCGGGGTCGTGACCGTACGCCTCGAACCGCTCGCGGTAGTGCGCGATGAGCCGGGCGTACGCCGCGCGCGGCTGGATGGCGTTGGCGCTGAACAGCGGGTCACCGTGCCGGGCGGCCAGCTCCGGCGAGTTGAGGCTGGTGGCCGAGCCGTGCCAGACCCGGGGCGGGCGCCCGGCGTACGGACGGGGGACGGTGGTGGCGCCGGTCAGCGGCGGGCGGAACCTGCCCCGCCAGCTGACGTTCTCCTCGCGCCAGAGCCGGCGCAGCAGCTCGTACTTCTCCGCCTGGTACTCCCACTGGAGCTCCTCGTCCAGGCCGAAGAGGTCGAAGTGGCCCATCTCCGCCCCCTTGCCGACGACCAGTTCCAGGCGGCCCCGGGAGAGCTGGTGCAGGGTGGCGTAGTCCTCAGCGACCCGCACCGGATCGAGGACGGCGAGCACCGTGACCCCGGTGAGCAGCCGGATCCGGGTGGTCCGGGCGGCGAGCGCGCCGAGCAGCGCGGTCGGGCTGGAGGACAGAAAGGGCCCGGCGTGCCGCTCCCCCACGGCGTAGGCGTCGAAGCCCAGCTCCTCGGCGACCGCGCCGGTCTCGACCACCTCGGCCAACCGTTGGGCGGCCGAGGGAAGTTCACCGGTCAGCGGGTGCGGGGCGTGACCGACGATGGTGAGGACCTGAAACCTCATACGGGACCTCCGGGGGCGGGGAGCGAGTGGCCGGGACGGCGGGCGGGCCCGGCGGAGGAGAGGGGGTGGTGGGCGGGTCAGCCGGCCGTACGGGACAGACCAGGCTGCTCAGCCGGCCGTACGGGACAGACCAGGCTGCTCAGCCGGCCGTACGGGACAGACCAGGCTGCTCAGCCGGCCGTACGGGACAGACCAGGCTGCTCAGCCGGCCGTACGGGGCAGGCCGGGCGGGTTGATCTCGGACCGGGTGACGGCCTCGTCGGACAGCCCCCAGCGCTTCAGCACCTCGGCGTACGTGCCGTTGCGGATGACCTCGTCGAGGGCGGCGGCCAGCGGCTCGGCCAGGCCGCTGTCCTTCTTGGTGGTGGCCGCGATGAGGCCCTGGAGGGAGGCGCCGGCGCCGGAGTACGTGCCCGCGATCTCGGTCTGGCCGGCGGTGGCCACCTGGTAGGCCGCGGTCGGGTGGGGGCCGAGGTAGAGGTCGATCCGGCCGGAGCGGAGAGCCAGATAGGTGTCGCTGTCCTTCTGGTAGTACCGGATGTCCACCGGCCGCCGGCCGGCCCTCCTGTCGGCCTCGCTCCACTCCACCAGGAGCTTCTCCTGGTTGGTGCCGCTGCTCACCGCGACGGTGCGGCCGGCCACGTCCGCCGGTCCGCCGATCTTCAGTCCGCTGCCCTTCTTCGCGAGAAAGGCCAGGTTGTCCTTGCGGTAGGTGGCGAAGTCGTACTTCTCCTTGCGCTCCTCGGTGACGGTGATGTTGCTGAAGCCCACGTCGTACTTGGCGCTGTCCAGGCCCACGAAGAGGTTCTCCCAGGACGCCTTGTTGAGGTGCACCCGCAGGCCGAGGACACCGGCGACCAGATGGGCGAGGTCGGGCTCCACACCGATCACGGTCTTGTCGTCGGTGGCGTGGAAGGCGAGCGGCGGGGCGGAGTCGGAGGAGGTGGCCACCTCCAGGACCCCGCTCCGGCGGATCCGCTCCGGGAGTCCGGCGGCTATGGACTCGACCTTCCCGGTGGTGATCCGCTTCCGGTCGGGGCTCAGGTCGAGTGTGGTCCGGGTGCCCGAGCCGGCCGCGACCTCGGTGGTGGCCCCGTCCGAGGGGTTGGCGCAGCCACCGAGGGCCAGGGCGGAGGCGAGCCCGAGAGCGACGGCGGCGGTGGTACGGGCGGCGGGCATGGGCACGGTCGGATCTCCTTATTGCGGCGGTGCGGCGGTGCGGCGGGCACGGCGGTCGCGGCGGTGGGTGGGACGCCGGCGCGGAGGGTGAACGGGGGCGAAGGCCGGCGAAGGGAGACGGGCGGCGGTCAGAGCACCTTGGAGAGGAAGGCCCGGGTGCGTTCCTGTCGCGGGTTGTCGAGCACGGCCGAGGGCGGCCCCTGTTCGACGACGACTCCGCCGTCCATGAAGACCACGGTGTCCGCGACCTCACGGGCGAAGCCGATCTCATGGGTGACGACGATCATCGTGGTGCCGCTCCGGGCCAGGTCCTTGATCACGTCCAGGACCTCCCCGACCAGCTCCGGGTCGAGCGCCGAGGTGGGTTCGTCGAAGAGCAGCACCTTCGGTTCGAGGGCGAGCGCACGGGCGATGGCCACTCGCTGCTGCTGGCCGCCGGAGAGCTGCCGGGGATAGGTGCCGGCCCTGCCCGCGAGGCCGACCCGCTCCAGCAGCCGGCGCGCCGTCTCCCGGGCCTCCTTGCGCGGACGGCGGAGCGCGGAGACGGGTGCCTCGACCAGGTTCTCCTCCACCGTGAGATGGGGGAAGAGATTGAAGTCCTGGAAGACGAAGCCGATCCGGGTGCGCTGCCTCAGCACCTCCTTCTCCTTGAGCTCGTACAGCTTGTCGCCGGAGCGGCGGTAGCCGATCAGCTCGCCGTCCACACTGATCCAGCCGCGATCGACCTTCTCCAGGTGGTTGATGGTGCGCAGCAGGGTGGACTTCCCGGAGCCGGACGGGCCGAGGACCACGGTGACCTCGCCGGCCCGGACCCGCAGGTCCACGCCGCGCAGCACCTCCAGCGGGCCGAAGCCCTTGTGGACGCCCCGGACGTCCACCATCACCCGGTCCGTCTCACCGGCGGTGCCGTCCGCCGCGCCCTTCGGGCTCGCGGGGCTCTTCGACAGGGTCATCGGTTCTCTCCCCGGAGGGTCGCGGCGGGTACGACGGGACGGTCGCGCCGGGCGGCGGCGGCCCGCAGGGCGCGGAGCGAGCGCCGGGCCCGCTGGAGCGGCGTCGGCGGCGGTGTGCGGTCGGCGCCCCGGGCGAAGTGCCGCTCGACGTAGTACTGCGCCACCGACAGCACCGAGGTCAGCACGACGTACCAGGCGGTGGCGACCAGCAGCAGGGGGATCACCCGGCCGGTGCGGCCGTAGACCACCTGCACCTGGTAGAAGAGCTCACCGATCGCCATCACATAGACCACCGAGGTGCCCTTGAGCAGGCCCACGACCTCGTTGCCGGCCGCGGGCAGGATGGCGCGCATGGCCTGCGGCAGCACGATCCGGCGGATCTGCCGCAGCCGGGGGATGCCCAGCGCCGCGGCGGCCTCCAGCTGGCCGTGGTCGACCGAGACGACACCGCCGCGCACGATCTCGGCGGCATAGGCGGCCTGGTGGAGCGAGAGCCCCACGACGGCGGCGCCGATGGTGCCGATGAGGCTGTCGCTGTCGACCGACCAGAGGACCGGCCCGAACGGGATGCCGAGCCCCAACTCCTCGTAGAGAGCGCTCAGGTTGAACCAGAAGACCAGCTGGACGATCATCGGGATGGACCGGAAGATCCAGATGTAGGTCCAGGCGGCGGTGGCGAGCACCGGGCTGCGGGAGAGCCGCATGAAGGCGAGTACGGTGCCGAGGAGAAAGCCCAGCACGGTGGCGCAGGCGGTGAGCTGGAGGGTCACCCCCACCGCCTGGACGATGGTCTCGGAGAAGAGATAGCCGCGGAAGACGTCCCACTCCCAGACCGGGTTGGTGGCCAGTCCATGGGTGAACTGTGCGGCCAGTACGGCCACCGCGAGAGCCGCCGCCCACCGGGCGGGGTGGCGGGCGGGCACGACGGTGAGGGACCCGGGACCGCCCGGGCCGGACGGCGGGCCGGGCGCGGTGGCGCCGGTGGCGGACGGATCGCCGGACGGGGCGGCGGCGGTCGTGGCGGTGGGTCTCATGGTGGTGGGGTACTCGGCTCTCAGGGGTACTCGGTCCTCGGCGGGCGTACGGCTCTCGGGGTGTACGGCTCTCGGGGTGTACGGCTCTCGGGGCGTTCGGTCCTCGGGGCCTCGCCCCGGGGCTCTTCGGCGCTCAGGGGTGCTCGGGCGGGCTGATCCGCGAGGTGTCGATCGCGGAGGCCTCGGTGCCCCACTTCTTCAGGATCCGCCGGTAGGTGCCGTTCCTGATCAGCTCGTTGACGGCGGCCTGGAACGCCTTGGTGAGCGGGGAGCCCTTGGGGAAGGCGAATCCGACGTCGAGCCGGTGGAACTCGCCGAGGAAGGCGGTCCGGGCGGCGGGCTGGGCCGCCTGGTACCGCAGTCCGTTGATGGTCGACATGATCACATCGATCCGGCCCTGCTGGAGCGCGGTGAGTGTGGCTCCGTTCTCCGCGTACGCCTTCACCTCGTACGGCTTCTTGCCGGCCTGGGCGCACACGTCCTTCCGCGCGCTCAGCGTCGCTTCGAAGGTGGTGCCGGCCCCGATGCCCACGGTCCGCCCGCAGAGCTGGACCAGGTCGGTGACACGGTCACCGAACGAGGTGTCGCCCCGCCGTGCCGCGAAGCCCTGGCCGTCGTCGACGTAGGTGACGAAGTCGATGCTCTTCAACCGCTCGGTGGTGACCCCGAAGTTGCCGGTGCCGACGTCGTACTTGCCGCTGCGCAGCGCGGGCAGGATCGTCTCGAAGGAGGCGTCCTGGCGCTCCAGCCGGAGACCGAGCACCCTGGCGACGGCGTCCGCGACGTCGATGTCCTGGCCCTCCGGCTTCCGGTCCGTCCCGTTCGGGTAGTACGCCGAGGGCGGGGTCCCGGTGGAGGTGCCGATCCGGAGGGTGCCGGAGGCCCGTACGGCGGCGGGCAGCAGCGCGGCGGCGGAGTCCACCCGGTGGACGGCGGACACCGGGTCGTCGGTCGGCACCGGGCGCGCCCCGGCCCCCGCGACCGCCGTACCGGGATCGCCGGATCCGCAGCCGGTCAGGGCCAGGAGCGGCAGCAGCGCGAACCCGGCCGCGACGGCACGGGCACGGGCACGGGCACGGGTACGCGTTCGGGGACGGGGGCGGACGTACGAGGACGACACCGAAGGGGCGTCGGCACGAGGGGACTTCACAGGGCTCTGGCCTCTCCGGGGCGGGCGGGGGCGGGCAGGTGCTTCTCGAACGGCAGCGGTCCGATGGACTCCGGGTCGGCGGTGGTGTCGAAGAGCGGGGTGTAGCCGCTCGTCAGGTAGAGATCGCGCGCCTCGGGCTGCCGGGGCCCGGTGGTCAGGTAGATCCGCCGGTAGCCGACCCGGACCACCTCGGACTCCAGCTCGGCGAGCACCCGGCGGGCCAGGCCCCGGCGGCGGTGGGCGGAGTGTGTCCAGACCCGCTTGAGCTCGGCCGTGCCGGAGTCGTACCGGCGGAAGGCACCGCCGGCGACCGGCTCGCCGCGCTCCAGCAGCAGCAACAGCACACCGCCGTACGCCGCGGTGAACTCCTCGTCCGGGTAACGGGTCAGCTCGGCGTGGGCGGACTCGCCGTAGCGCGCGGTGTACTCGGCGGCCAGTTCCCGGAGCAGCGGCTCCACCCGGGGATCGGAGACCGGTACGCGGACGGTCACCGTCCCGGAGAGCGTGCCGGGCAGGGGGGTGGGGACGGTGGCGGCGGTCACTCGCCCACCGCCGCCAGGGTCCCGGTGGTGTGCGCCGCCCGCCCGGCGTCCCGTTCGGCCTTCGGCCCGGCGTCCCCCCTGGCATCCCGTTCGGCGTCCCGTTCGGCGTCCCGCTTGGCGACCTCCTCACGGACGAGCGGGATGACGTACCGGCCGAAGTCGATCGCGTCGTCCAGCAGGTCGTAGCCGCGCGCGGAGAGGATGTCCACGCCCAAGTCGTAGTAGTCGAGCAGTGCTTGGGCGACCGTCTCCGGGGTCCCGACCAGGGCGTTGGAGTTGCCCGCGCCCCCGGTGGCGGCGGCGGTCGGGGTCCACAGGGCGCGGTCGTACCGCTCCCCCGCCTCGGCGATGGCGACGAGCCGCTGGGAGCCGGTGTTCTCCGGCGTGTCGCGGCGGTGGTGGCGTACGACTCCGGCCTCCCGGCGCTCGCGGATGGCGGCGACCGTGCGGTGGGCCTTCTCCCAGGCCAGCTCCTCGGTCGGGGCGATGATCGGACGGAAGGCCACCTGGATCCTCGGCACATCGGTGCGGCCGGCGGCCTTCGCGGCGGCCTTCACCGCCTCGATCTGCTGGGCGGTCTCGGCCAGGGGTTCGCCCCAGAGGCAGTAGATGTCCGCCTCGGCTCCCCCGGCGGCGTACGCGGCGGGGGACGAGCCGCCGAACGACACTCCCGGGCGCGGCTGCTGGACCGGGAAGACATCGCTGACGAAGTCGTGGAAGCGGTAGTGCTCGCCCTCGTGGTCGAAGGGCTCATGGGTGGTCCAGATCTTCTTGACGATCCGGATGTACTCCCGGGTGCGGGCGTAGCGCTCGTCCTTGGTGAGGGTGTCGCCCTCCCGCCGCTGCTCGTGGTCGTTGCCGCCGGTGATGAAGTGCACCGTCAGCCGGCCCTCGCTGATCCGGTCGAGGGTGGCGAAGGTCTTCGCGGCGAAGGTGGGGCTGGAGACATTGGGGCGGTGGGCCAGCAGGATCTGGAGGCGGTCCAGCCGGCTCGCGATGTACGCGGCGGCCGGTGCGGGGTCGGGCGAGCCGGAGCCGTAGGCGAACAGCACCCGGTCCCAGCCGTGGTCCTCGTGGGCCCGGGCGAGCCGGAGTGTGTACTCCTTGTCGAAGGCGGCGCCGGAGCGCGGAGTGGTTTCGGAGCCGTTGCTGGTCGCGGCGATACCGAGGAATTCCACGGGCATGGGTGTCGGTCTCTCCTCAGGTCCCCCGGGCCTCCGGGGCCTCCGGGGGCGATCCGGCCCCGGCGGGCGGGCAGGGCGGACCACCGTCCGGGGACGGCGCGTCGGGGCACGGGTACGGACGGGTGTGGGCACGGACGGACGGATGGCAGGCGCAGGGATGACGGGCGGGCGGACACCGGGCGGGCGGACGCGCACGGACGGGCGAAGGGCGTGACGGCGCCGGGATGCCGGGGCACCGGGCGCCGGGCGTCAGAGGTGGGCGGCAGCGGCGTCCGCGCGCCGGGGCGCGGACTGGTACGGAACCCGGCCCGTGCACGGCGGCGGTGGTGGTGCGGAAGGTGCTCGGCCCGCGACGGGGTCACCGAGGGAGGGAAGGGCCGGCCGGACGGCCCGCTGCCGAGTCAGGCGCGACACGCCGCGGACCACACCCGACCGAAGTCGATGTGGTCGCGGGAGACCAAGCGCTGCTGGGCGTTCATGCGTTCCATTCAGCAGGACGACGCGCGGTACGTCAACCACCGTCCGGCCACCGGAACCGGCCTTCGTCCAGGCTCAACATGCCTGTAACACAACAGCGTTGACAGCCCTCCGCACCTGCTGCCTACGATCGAGCGCGGATCGGCCCCCGCCCTGTCGCACCCGTGCCGGGCAGGCGGCGGCCCGTCCGGCCGCGTTGAGGGACGCGGCGCGCGTGACGACACGGCACCCCGGCCAGGAGGCGGGCCCTATGGCCGGGGGCACAGGGCCCATGGGCCGGGTACCGGGTCTCCCGGCCGGGACGCGGAACCCACGGCGGGGCGCGACTTCCGCCCCGGCCGGCGCGTGGGGCTCCCGGCGGAGGCGCGGCTCCCACCCCGGGCCCGAGCCGCGCGTGGCCCCGGGCCACACCGTGACCACC
Organism: Streptomyces pyxinae; assembly: GCF_024756275.1. Taxonomy (GTDB): domain Bacteria; phylum Actinomycetota; class Actinomycetes; order Streptomycetales; family Streptomycetaceae; genus Streptomyces; species Streptomyces pyxinae. The sequence continues at coordinate 342,868 of NZ_JANUGQ010000004.1, forward strand.
GCCCCCACCCCACCATCCGTCCCCTCGTCCGCCCCCACGCCCGCGACTCCCTCGTTCCGGAGAGCCCCCGATGGCCACGCCTTCCCGTCTCACCGCCCTCGACGTCCCCTTCCCCCCGGCCGGCGATCCGGCGGCCGGTCCGCGCCCCCGGGCCACGGCACCCCCACCGGCCGACGCCTCCGGGGCCCTGCCGAGAATCGTGCCTCGCCGGAAGACCGGCCGGCTGGTCGCGGCCGCCGTGGCGCTGCTGCTCTTCGCCATGGCGGTGAACTCGGTGGTACGGAACGACGCCTTCCAATGGGACGTGGTGGGGCGGTACTTCACCACCGCCGCCGTCCTCGACGGGCTGTGGATGACCCTGTGGCTCACCGCCGTGGTGACGGTCCTGGGCTTTCTGCTCGGCATCCCGCTGGCGGTGGCACGGCTCTCCGCCAATCCGGTGCTCCGGACCCTGAGCTGGGGCTATGTCTGGATCTTCCGTTCCACCCCGCTGCTGGTGCAGTTGCTCTTCTGGTTCAACATCGGCGCCCTCTACCCCACGCTCGGTCTCGGGATCCCGTTCGGGCCCCGGCTGGTGAGCGTCGAGACGGTGAATCTGCTCGGTCCCACCCTCACCGCCGTCATCGGGCTCACCCTGCACGAGGCCGCCTACGCCGCCGAGGTGGTGCGCGGCGGCATCCTCTCGGTGGACGCCGGACAGGCCGAGGCCGCCCAGGCGCTCGGCCTCGGCCGGTGGCGGACGCTGCGCCGGATCGTCGTCCCGCAGGCGATGCGGGCCATCGTGCCGACCGCCGGGAACATGCTGATCGGGACGCTCAAGGGCACCAGCATCGTCAGTGTGCTGGCCGTGCACGACCTGCTGTTCTCGGTGCAGTTGGTCTACAACCAGACGTACCAGGTCATCCCGCTGCTGCTGGTCGCCACCCTCTGGTACATCGCCGTCACCACCGTGCTCGGCGCCGGCCAGTACTACGTCGAGCGGTACTACGCCCGGGGCAGCACGCGGGGCCTGCCGCCCACTCCGCTCGGGCGGCTGCGGGTGACCCTGGCCGGCCTGCGGGCGCGGCTGCGCCGGGCGACCGCCGCCGACGCCGGGCCCGCCACCGGGGGTGACCGGTGAGCCGCCCTGGTGCGGCGACCGGTCCGGACCGACCGGGCCCGCACACCGGCCGGAACCTGCCGCACCCGGCGGCCGGTCCGGAGCTGCCGGGTCCGGCACTCGGCGCGGACCGCCCGGCCGTGCTGCTGATCGTCGGCGCCGGGCCGCGCGCCACCGGGCTGCTGGAGCGCATCGCCGCCAGCGCCTCCGAACTATGGCCGCCTGAGCGGAGGTTGCTCGTCCACCTGGTGGACCCGCATCCGCCGGGGCCCGGCCGGATCTGGCGGCACGAGCAGTCGCCGCTGCTGCGGATGAACTCCATGGCCGAGGACGTCACCCTGTTCACCGACGAGAGCTGCGCCGTCGAGGGCCCGGTGCGGCCGGGCCCCTCGCTCGCGGAGTGGGCGGCGCGGTTCGCCGGCCCCGGCGCCCCGCGCGACGCGCCGTACACGGAGCCCGCCGATCCGGAGGTGCTGGCGGAGCTGCGTACCCTGGCCGGTACCGACTTCCCGACCCGCCGGGCCCAGAGCGCCTATCTGGACTGGGTGTTCCGCCGGGTCACCGCCGAACTCCCGCCGCGGATCACCCTCGTCCGGCACCGCACCACCGCGACCGCCGTCACCGGCCCCCCGGACGGTCCGCAGCGGGTACGGCTGGCCGGCCGGGAGCACCCGGTCACCGCCGATCTGGTGGTGCTGGCCCAGGGGCACCTGGGCTCCGCCCCCGCCGGGGAGCACCGCGACCACGCCGCCTTCGCCCGCCGGCACGGCCGCTTCCATCTGGCCCCCGACTTCTCCGCCGACGCCGACCTGTCCGGGCTGCGCCCCGGCAGCCGGGTGATCCTGCGCGGCTTCGGGCTGGCCTTCGTCGATCTGATGACGCTGCTCACCGAGGGCCGTGGCGGCACCTACCGCACCGAACCCGACGGCACGCTCCGCTACCTCCCCTCGGGCCGGGAGCCCGTCCTCCATGTCGGTTCCCGCCGGGGGGTGCCGTACCACGCCAAGACCCACTACCGGCTCGGCGGTCCCCGCCCTCCGCTGCCCCGCCACTTCGGTCCCGCGGCCGTCGACGCGCTGCTCGCCCGGGACCGCCCGCCGGAACTGCGGCGGGACGTCTGGCCGTTGATGGCCAAGGAGATCGGGTTCGGCCACTACCACGAGCTGTTCCACGCCCACCCCGAGCGGACCGCCCTGCCCTGGCCGGAGTTCCTCGCCGCGTACGACCGGCTCGACTGGTACGACCCGGACCTGGCCGCCCTGGTCGCCGCGGCCGTGCCCGACCCGGCGGACCGGCTGGACTTCGAGGCCCTGGACCGCCCGCTGGCGGGGCTCGCCTTCGCCACTCCGGACGCCTTCCAGGACCATCTGCGCGCCCATATCGCCGGGGACGTGGCCCGCCGCGAGGACCCGGCCCACAGCGCCGACCTCGGCGCCTTCCTGGCCCTGCTCTCCGTCTACGGCCAGCTCCCCCGGCTGCTGGACCCCGGGCGGCCGGCGGCCGGCGCGCTGGCCGAGGGGCTCGACGGCTGGTGGCACGGCTTCTTCAGCTTCCTCGCCTCGGGGCCGCCCGGCTTCCGGCTCCGCCAGTTGCTGGCGCTCTCCCGCGCCGGGATCGTCCACTTCCTGGGCGCGGACCTCCGGATCGGCACCGACGAGCCGACCGGCACCTTCACCGCGAGCAGCCCCACGGTGCCGGGTCACACCGTGCACGCCACCGCCCTGATCGAGGCGTATCTGCCGGGCCCGGACCTGGACCGCACCCGGGACCCGCTGCTGCGCCGGCTGCGCCGGGCCGGCGGGCTCACCGAGGAGGTCGTCGACGGTGCCTCCCGCCCCCACCGCTCCGGCCGGATCGCCGTGGACCCGGCCGACGGACGGCTCATCGACCCGACCCTGCGCGGCCCGCACCCGCGCCGTTTCGCCCTCGGCGCCCCCACCAACAGCCGTGCCGTGGCCGCCTTCGCCCGCCCCGGCACCGACGCGCCCGCCTTCCGCCAGAACGACGCGGTGGCCCGTACGGTCCTGCGGACCCTGGCGGCCGGCCGGGCCCCGGAACCGTTCGCCGGCCGGGGAGCCGGGGCGGCCGGGGCGGGTCAGAAGAGCGCGGGCTGGTGGTCGGGGGCGGGCGCGGGGGTCTCGCCGGGGGCGAAGACGGAGACGGTGCCGAAGACCCCGTCGTAGCCGGGGTCCCGGTGGACGCGTCCGGTGCGCAGCCGGTCCACCGCCTCGGCGAGGCCGGCCTCTCCCGCCGCCCGCAGCTCCGGCAGCGGAAGGTCGAGGAGCAGCGGCAGCTCCGGGCCGAGGGCGGAGGTCAGTTCGGCCACCCGGGCGGTGACCTTCTTGGACTTGGGGCCCACCCCCAGGAGCTCACCCACCAGTTCCGGGAGCGGCACGATCTTCCGGGAGGCGCCGGCGGTCGCCGGGCGGGTGCCCTCGGGATGGCCGGTGAGCTGCCGTACGCGATGGAGCACACCGACCGTCACCCGGCGGCCGCACTCCGGGCACCGGCCGCCCAGCGCCTCGGTCTCGTCCGGATCGAGGCGTACGCCGCAGGCGCGGTGGCCGTCCAGGTGGTACTTGCCCTCCTCGGGGTGGAGGTCCACGGTGCCGGTGTACCCCTCGCCGGTCCGCAGGGCGTGGCGCAGGGCGAAATAGTCCAGGCGGGTGTCGAAGAGGGTGGCGTTCCGGCCGATGATCGGGGCCGAGTGGGCGTCCGAGTGGCTGACCAGCCGGTAGCGGTCGAGCCCGGGCACCCGCCAGTTCATCTCCGGGTCCGAGGAGAGGCCGGTCTCCACCGCGAAGATCTCCCCGGCCAGGTCGCCGTAGCACTCCTCCACCGAGTCGAAGCCGAAGGTGCTGCCCAGCACCCCGAACCAGGGCGTCCAGATGTGCGCGGGGACCAGATAGGCCCCCTCGCCGGACTCCAGGGTGGCCGACAGCAGTTCCCGGGCGTCCATCGCCAGGAAGGGCCGCCCGTCGCCGGTGAGGTCGCCGTGGCGGGCGAGCCGGCGGGAGAGGCCGGCCGCCGCCTCGAAGTCCGGTACGTACAGCAGATGGTGGAGCTTGCGCGCCCGGCCGCCCTGGCGATGTCCGGTGGCCACCTCGACCTGGAGCAGAAACCGCAGGGGCCCCCGGCAGCTGCGCGGCAGCGACCGCAGCACCTCCTCCTCCAGGTCGTCCCGGAGCCGGAAGAGTCCAGGTTCCGCCGGGACCAGGTCCTCACGCAGCCGCCGTGCCCACTCCGGATGGGTGAAGTCACCGGTGCCGAGCACGGTGATGCCCTTCCGCCGTGCCCACCGCGCCAGCTCCGGCAGCTCGCTGTAACGGCTGCACGCCCTGCTGTACTTCGAGTGGACATGCAGGTCCGCGTAGTACCGCATCCCGCCTCCTCCCCGCCGGACTCCGGTCTCCCGGCGCCCGGTTCGTCGTTCCGGCACCCGCGTGCCCCGGACCGGCGCGGTGATGCGGCCGGGCGACCGCCGGCCGGTGGTGCCGGACCTCCGGTACGGGGCCGGGGGGCCGGCCGTCCCGGGCCCGGCCGGCGGGTGGCGGGAGCGTACGAACTCGACTGCGCGGAAGAGGGCTTGCCGCTCCCTGGGGCCACCGCCGGGCCGGGAGGGATGCGCGGCGGCGGTCGGGAGCACCGGCCGGAGCGTGTGGCGGGGAACGGGAGCACCTGCCGGGACGCCCCGGAACCCGCCGCCGGACCCGGTGGTGCGGTGGCCCGGAGGCCCCTGCCGGACGGGCGCGGCGGGGGTTCCGCGAAACGGGGGACGCCACCTCCGCGCCCGGTGTGCCGCGCATATGCCGGGAGCAACGCCGTGCTGCACTGGCCGCGCTCAGGGGCGTGGCCGCCCCTGAGCCGCACCTCCCACCAACGCCGGCGCCGGGCCTCAGGGCGGGCCGTTCCCGCCGGGCCCGGCACGCCGCCGTACGACGGAACGGAAACTGACATGGGACGGGAATCGAACCCCCGGCGGGCGCGGACGCGCCGCCGGTGGGCAGCGCTCGGCGGCGGAGCGTCGCTGAGCCTGCTGATGATCTGCGGGACCGGGACGTTCTCCGCCGGCCCCGCCGTCGCCTTCCAGCCGGCGGCACACGACGACGCGGTCACGGGAGCACTGGGCGACCGGTTCGGCCGTACCACCCTCAGCCTGCTCCAGCGGGCCGTCATGTCGTCCGACTCCAAGCCGTACTGGTCGGACGGCAACGCCCACTGCGACGACATCGACAACCTGGGGTACGCCCACGACTACCGGGTACGGGACTTCGAGTACGCCACACCCGAGAACACCCGGCCGGACAGGCCGGAGGAGATCAAAGAGTTCGCCCGGTACTACTTCGACTTCCGCACCGGCCGGCGAGCCGCGCGCGGCGCCGCCGACCTCCAGCTCCTCGGCTGTCTCCAGTACGGCTTCGACCGTGTCAATCTCGCGGTCCACCTCGCCGGGGACCTGCTCGACGCCCGGGGCAACCCGCGTCCCTCGGTCCGCCGGGACGTGTGGTGCCAGGAGGTCCGCCCGGTGGGGAGCGGCGCCCCGGCCCCGCGCGGGGCGACCGGGGCCGCTCCGTCCGCCGCCGGAAGCGCGCCGGCGGCGGCGAGTCCCGAGCCGCGCTTCACCGATCAGCTCAAGGCCAACCCCAAGTGCAATGTGATCGAGCAGTTCGGGCGCGGCCTGCACGCCGTGCAGGACTTCTACGCGCACAGCAACTGGGCGGACAGCGAAATCACCACCGACGCGCGGGACTTCCCGTACCGGAAGAGGATCGGCACCCCGGCCAACCCGAGGGGCCTGAAGAACACGTCCGTCTTCCCGCTCTTCGACTACGCGCGGCTGGGCGTGCGCCCGGTGGACTACGCCAAGGTCGAACGGGAGGCGCGGCCGCTGCCGGGCGAGGCCGGCCGGCGGGTCGACCCCTGGCGGTACTTCCCGCCCCGGCTCACCCAGAAGGTGCGGAGCGGGCTGACCCTCCCCGGAGACGGCCGCCCCTACCAGGTGGCGCGCTTCGACCAGTTCCGCGACCAGTACCTGGTGGCCCACGGGGGACGGCCGCCGCTCGGTGAGCCGGCCCTCCGGGGACTGCAGAGCGGCTGCTACACCGAGCAGACGATCATCGGCAACCGGATCTGCGACGAGGAACGGCAGATCGGCCACTACGGGTTCGGGGACCGGGAAGACACCGACTGGGCGCTCAGCGACCGGATCGGGGGCCTGGCGAAGGACTCGTTGCTGGACACCACGGACCGCGCCGCGGCGAACCTGCGGACCGGCGAACTCCCCGCCGACCGCGAGCAGGCCGAGCGCGCGGCGGCGAACAGCAACTTCGCCAACGCGCTGAAGGTGGCCACCAAGGACACCGCGCGCCAGTGGGGGTACTTCACCCAGCGGCTGCGGGCCACCTATGGCGCCACCCGGGCCGCGGCGATGATCCGGGTGCTCACCACCGACTAGAAGTCCGTCTGACGCGCGACCACTTGGGGGCGCGGCCGTGACCGGAGGAGAGACACACGGCCGCGCCCCGGCCGGAGGGGAGGCGGCCGGGCGTCAGCTGGTCTTGGTGTTGGGCAGATGCTCCCCGATGTGGCCGACATAGATCCGGCCGTCGCCCGCGGTGTTGTCGTAGAGGTGGAGCCGGGGCGCGGGCGGGGTGCCGGAGCCGATACGGATGTGCTCGGCCATCAGCACCCGCCCGGCCGGATGGACCTCGCGCGGGACCGGCAGCATCCGGGCGTCGCGCAGTTTGGGCGCCGTCAGCACGGTACGGGACTCACCGCTGGCGTACCGGCTCCGGGGCAGCGGGACCGGGGCGCCCCGCCACTGGAGGTAGGCGGTCAGGTGCGGGATCTTGTCGGCGCCGTGCTCGGCCTTGGCCCGCGCGTACGCGTCCAGCGCCTGGAGCGCCTCCCAGGCCCGGCGGCGCCAGGTCGCCTCCAGGGCGTGCCCCCGCAGTGCCCGGGAGGTCGCGAGTACGTCCCCGAGCACGACGCCCGGCAGGTCCGTCCCGGTCCGCAGGACCAGCTCCTCCCAGGTGTCCGGGGCCGTGCGCGGCTCGGGCACGGCCGGGGCGGGGCGGTCCGCCTCCGCGAGCTGGACGCGCAGCCAGCCGACCTCCCGGGTCAGTTCGTCCAGCAGCTCCTCGGCCGCCTCCGCCTCCTGCTCGGCCCGCTCCCGCTCGCGCAGGGCCCGGCCCAGATCGCCCGCCTCGTGCACGGCGCGCAGCTCGTCATGGGCGGCGCGCAGCCGGTCCAGCTCGTCCCTGGCCGCCCGGGCCTCCGCCTCGGCGCACCGGGCGCGTTCCTCGTGGTCCCGCGCCTCTCGCCGGGCGTCCGCCAACTCCGTCCGGACGTCGCGCAGTTCGACCCGGGCCTCGACGTACTGGCCGACGGCGGCGGCGAGCCGGCCCTCGGGGGTGTTCTCCGGGTCCAGTGTGAAGCTCTCGCGGAGCAGGGCGATTCCGGCGCGGGCGGCGGTTCCGGCGGGGCGGGGCAGCTCGGCGTACCGGTGCAGGGCCGCCATCAGCTCCGGCGGGCGGCCCGGGCGGTTGAGCGCGCCCCGGATGCGCAGGTCGGCGGGGCGGAGCCCGGCGCGGTGCGCGCGGGACGGGATGATCAGCGCGTCGCCCGGCTCGATGGGGGTCGGCAACTGCTGGTTGACCACGTCCAGCACATGGGGGGCGATACGGTGCTCCACCACCCGGCCCAGCAGGGAGGCGGCCCGGTAGCGCATCAGCGGCGGCTCGGGCTCCTCGCCCTGCCTCAGGCCGCGGACCCCCTCCTCGGAGACGGTGGTGAACACATGGATGTCCGACTCCGCCTGCACCGCCAGCCGCAGGGTCAGCCGGGCCTCGTCGATCGAGGGGACCGGGTTGCAGAGCCGGTAGCGCCACCAGGGGCGGGCGGCGACCTGGTCCCAGCCCACATCGATGGTCTCGGGCCAGAACATGGTGGCCGGCGACGGCCAGGACCAGTCCCAGGGCCGGGTCGCCTCGGCGATGAGCTGCCAGGAGTGCGGCCGATGGGCGGGCATCTCCTCGCCCCGGTCGCCGGTGAGCAGCAGCAGCCGGGCACGGACATGGACCCGGGCCTCGGGGAACCACAGGGCCTCGAAGACGACGCGGTCCGAGTCGGGGTCGGGCGGGGGCACCCGGGTGAAGGTCTCGACCTCACCCTTCTCGGTCTGCCTCGCCAGCCACTTCTCGATCGTCTGCGCCGGCCGTACCGCCGTGCACGCCCCGCGGACGTGCCAGACGGTGTCGGGACAGGGATCGGGCTTCTTGCGCGCCATGCTCACCTGGGGTCGGGGACAGCGGATGGCGCTCAGTATGGGCCCCCGCGCCGAGCGGGCGCAGGGAGTTGGCGAGAGTCACCGGATGGAGTGGCGCCGGACCACGACCGAGCCCCCGAACAGGTGATCGCTCGTACCTCTGTACGTCTCCGGCCGCCCCGGGCCGCCGGTCCCCCTCGGTCCACCGGGCCGTTCCGGACGCTCCGGACGCTCCGGACGCTCCGGACAGCCGGTCCCCTCCGGCCCACCGCGGTCCACCACGGCTCGCCACGGCCCTCGGGCCGTCCGGCCCCTCCCCGGCCACCGGTGTCTCCCGGCAGCTGGTCTCTCCCCCCGCCGGTGTCTCCCCGGCCGCCGCACCGCCCGGGGCACCGCGTTCACTCCAGCACCGCCAGTCCGTCCAGCTCCACCGCCGCCGCCTCGTCCCAGAGCCGGACCACCCCGACCACCGCCATCGCCGGATAGTCGCGGCCCGCCAACCGGCGCCAGATACGGCCCAGTTCGGTGGCGCAGGCCCGGTATCCGGCCACGTCCGTGGTGTAGACGGTGACCCGGGCGAGGTCGGCCGGAGTACCGCCGGCCGCCCGCAGGGCGGTCAGCAGATTGGTGAGCGCGGTCCCGAACTGTTCCGGCAGGCTCTCCCCCACCACCCGGCCCGTTCCGTCCAGCGCGGTCTGGCCGGCCAGCAGCACCAGCCGGCTGCCGGTGGCGGTGACGGCGTGCGAGAAGCCGGTGGGCGGGGAGAGTTCGGCCGGATTGATCCGCCGCAGAGTCATCGCCGGTTCCTTCCGCCGAAACCGGAGCCGAGACCGAAACCGGAATCCGAGCCGGGGGCCGGACCGGTCCCGGGGCCGGAGTGCGAGCCGATCCCGGAGACCGGGCCGGAGCCAGAGCCGGTCTCCGAGCCCGAGCCGGTCCACGAGACCGGGCCAGAGCCCGAGCCGGTCCCGGAGGCCCCAGCTTCCCCGGCCGCCTCCGCCTCCCCCGCGGCCACCGCCCGGTAGAGCTCGCGGGCGACGAGGGTACGCTGCACCTCACTGGCGCCCTCGTAGATCCTGGGCGCCCGGACCTCCCGGTAGAGGTGCTCCAGCAGGTGCCCCCGGCGCAACGCCCGGGCGCCGTGCAACTGGACGGCGGCGTCCACCACGTACTGGGCCGTCTCGGTGGCGAACAGCTTGGCCATGGCGGCCCGGCCCGGCACGTCCGGGGCGCCGGAGTCGTACGCCTCGGCCGCCGCGTACACCAGCAGCCGGGCCGCCTCGGTGCGGGTCGCCATCTCGGCCACCTGGTGCGCCACGGCCTGGAGGTCCTTGAGCGCGCCGCCGAAGGCCCGGCGCCGTGCCGTGTGGACGACCGTGGCGTCCAGGGCCGCCCGGGCCATGCCGACGGCGAAGGCGCCGACACTGGGCCGGAAGAGGTTGAGGGTCTCCATCGCCACCCGGAAGCCGCCGCCGGGTTCGCCCAGCAGATCGGCCCGGGTGACCGGGACCCCGTCGAAGACCAGGGTGCCGATGGCGTGCGGGGCCAGCATCTCCAGCGGCTCACCACCGAGGCCGGGCCGGTCCGCCGGGACCAGGAAGGCGGTGACTCCCCGGGCTCCGGCGCCCGGGTCCGTCCGGGCGAAGACCGTGGCGAAGTCGGCCCCGGGGGCATGGGAGATCCAGCACTTCTCGCCGGTCAACCGCCAGCCCGCGCCGTCCGGTTCGGCCGCCAGGGTCAGGGCCGCGGCGTCCGAGCCCGCGTCCGGCTCGCTCAGCGCGAAGGCCGGCACCACCCGGCCGGCCGTCACCCCGGGCAGCCAGCGGGCCCGCTGCTCCGGGGTGCCCCGGGCGGCGACCGGATGGGCACCGAGCCCCTGGAGGGCGAGCGCGGTCTCGGCCTCCGTGCATTCCCGGGCCAGGGACTCCCGGAGCAGACAGAGATCCAGCGCCCCCGAGGTGAACACGCGACCGAGCAGCCCGAGTTCTCCCAGCATGGCGATCAAGGGGCGGTTGATCCGGCCGGGTTCACCCCGCTCGGCGAGCGGTCGCAGTCGGGTGGCGGCCAGTTCACGCAGCCGGTCGCACCAGGCGGAGCGCTCGGCACCCAGCGAGAAGGCGGGCGGTGGAACGTCGGACATCGAGGCCCCTTCCAGGAGTCGGCGCCGCGAAACCCCGTGCGCCCGGAGACCCGTGCGCACGAAGGCCCGTGGGCGCGAAGGCCCGGGCGCGCACCACTCCGGTGCGCGCGAAGCCCGGCACCCACCGGACCCGTGGGTTTTATCGCGTGCCATTGACTGTCGTCACTTTCCCGTTACGCTCCAGGAGCGTTCCCACCATGACAAGGGGGCGAACCATGGAGCTGACCGCGTCGGCACATCGCGACACCTTCGCCCGGGACCATCTGCCACCGCCCGGGGAGTGGCCCGAACTCGACTTCGAACTGCCGGAGTTGCGCTACCCCGGCCGGCTCAACTGCGGCACGGAGCTGCTGGACCGCACGGCGGACCGATTCGGCGCCGGCCGGCCCGCGCTCCGGGACGCCTCGGGCGGGATCTGGACCTACGGCGAACTGCGCGACCGGGTCGACCGGATCGCCCACACCCTGGGCCGCCTCGGGGTGGTGCCCGGCAATCGGGTGCTGCTGCGCGGTCCGGTGACCCCCTGGCTGGCGGCCTGCTGGCTGGCGGTGATGAAGGCCGGCGCGGTGGCGGTCACCGTGCTGGCCGAGGCCCGCGCCCAGGAGCTGGCCGTGATGTGCGAGCGGGCCTCGGTGAGCCATGCGCTCTGCGACGCCCGCTCGCTGGACGAACTGGTCCGGGCGGAGGTGCCGGGGCTGCGGATCACACCCTTCGGCGGCGCGGGCCCGGACGATCTGCTGCGGCTGGCGGCCGGCGCTCCGGCGGGGTACCGGGCGGTGGACACCGCCGGCGACGACGTGGCGCTGATCGCCTTCACCTCGGGCACCACCGGCCGTCCCAAGGGCTGTGCGCACTTCCACCGGGACGTGCTGGCGGTGGCCGACACCTTCTCCGCCCGGGTGCTGCGGCCCCGGCCCGGCGATGTGTTCGCCAGCAGCGCCCCGCTCGCCTTCACCTTCGGCCTGGGCGGGTTACTGATCTTCCCGCTGCGGGCCGGCGCCTCGGCGCTGCTGCTGGAGCGGGCCCGGCCGGAGCAGTTGCTGGCGGCCGTCGCGGAGCACCGGGTCACCGTGCTGTTCACCGCGCCCACCGCGTACCGGCTGATGCTCGACGCGCTCGGCTCCCGGACCGGTCCGCCGGAGAACCGGCCGTACGACCTCTCCTCGCTGCGCCGCTGTGTCTCGGCGGGCGAGCATCTGCCGGCGGCGGTCTGGCACGACTGGTACGAGCGGACCGGACTGCGGCTGATCAACGGCATCGGTTCCACCGAGCTGTTGCACATCTTCGTCTCGGCCGCCGACGAGGCCGCCCGGCCGGACTCCACGGGCGTGCCGGTGCCCGGCTGGCGGGCCCGGGTGGTGGACGGGGCGGGCCGGCCGGTGCCGGACGGCGAGCCGGGGCTGCTCGCGATACGCGGCCCGGTGGGCTGCCGCTATCTCGCCGATCCGCGCCAGCGGGAGTATGTGCGGGACGGCTGGAACCTCACCGGGGACACCTACGTCCGCGAACCGGACGGCCGGCTGCGCTATGTCGGGCGCGCCGACGACATGATCGTCTCGGCCGGGCGCAACATCGCCGGGGCCGAGGTGGAGGAGGTCCTGCTCGCCCACCCCGATGTGCGGGAGGCGGCCGTGGTGGGCCGCCCCGACGAGCTGCGCGGCCAGGTCGCGGTGGCGCATGTGGTGCTCCGGGCCGGGGTGCCGCGCGACGAGGTCACGGCGGACATGTTGCGCGCCTTCGTGCGCGCCCGGCTCACCCCGTACAAGTGCCCGCGCGTCTTCGCGTTCCCGGACGCGCTGCCCCGTACGGCCACCGGCAAGCTCCAGCGGTTCCGGCTCCGGGAGTGAGCGGTTCCCGGCAGGCCCCGGCATAGGGTGGGGCCCGTGGCCGAACAGCGCACCCCGGGTTCCCTGATCCTCACCCTGTACGGGGCGTACGGGCGGACGCCGGGCGACGAACCGCTGGCGGTGGCCGAGTTGATCCGGCTGCTGGCCGCCCTGGAGGTGGACGCCCCGTCGGTGCGCTCGGCGGTCTCCCGGCTGAAGCGGCGCGGCCTGCTCGAACCACGCCGTACGGCGGGCGGAGCCGCCGGGTACGCCCTCTCGCCGGGCGCCCGGCAGCTGCTCGACGACGGCGACCGGCGCATCTACCCGGAACGGCCTCCGGAGCCGGCGGCCGGCTGGGTGCTGGCGGTGTTCTCGGTGCCCGAGTCCGAACGGCGGCAGCGGCATCTGCTCCGCTCCCGGCTGACCCGGCTCGGCTTCGGCACGGCCGCGCCCGGGGTCTGGATCGCCCCGGCGGCGGTCTTCGAGGAGACCCGGCACACACTGGAGCGGCTGGGGCTCGCCCGGTACGTCGACCTCTTCCGGGGCGAGCACCTGGGCTTCACCGCCACGGCCGGGGCGGTGGCCCGCTGGTGGGACCTCCCGGCCATCGCGGCGCGGTACGAGGAGTTCCTCGCCGCCCAGGAACCGGTGCTGCGGTCCTGGGGCGGGCCCCCCGGGGGTCCGAGCGGGAGCGGGGCCCCCGGGGAGCCGGCCGGGGGCGGGGCCGCCGCGCGGGACGCCCGGGCCGACGGGGCGGACGGCACCGCCGAGGCGGCGTACCGGGACTACCTCCCCGCGCTGGACGCCTGGCGGCGGCTGCCGTACGCCGACCCCGGGCTGCCCGCCGCGCTGCTCCCGGCGGACTGGCCGGGGGGCCGGGCGGCGGCGGTGTTCGCCGCCCTCCACCGGCGGCTCCGGGACGCGGGCGCCGCCTTCGTACGCGGCTGAGCCGGCCCGGCGGCCCTACGCCCCACGTGCCGGCCGGCGGCCGTACGGGACGGGGTCCGCCGTACGGAGCCCGGGGCCCGGCCGGAGGTCGTACCCGACCGGGACCGGCCCGGCGGCCGTACGCGCCCGGGACGGGCGGCCCCCGGCGGCCCGCCCGCTCAGGTGGCCGGCGGGAGGGTGAGCCGGGGCCGGGGGCCGTCGGTGCGGCCGGTCGGCGGCCGGCGGCTGCCGGCCCGGTACGGGTCCGGCCAGGGGGCGCCCGGGCCCTGATAGCCCTGCTCGGCGGCGGCGTGCAGGGTCCAGTGCGGGTCGTAGAGGTGCGGCCGGCCCAGCGCGCAGAGGTCGGCCCGGCCCGCGAGAATCAGCGAATTGACGTCGTCCCAGGAGGAGATGGCGCCGACCGCGATCACCGGCACCCGCAGCTCCGCCCGTATCCGGTCGGCGTAGGGCGTCTGGTAGGAGCGGCCGAACTCCGGCCGCTCGTCGGCGACCACCTGCCCGGTGGAGACGTCGATGGCGTCCGCGCCATGGGCGGTGAAGGCCCGGGCGATCTCCACGGCCTCCTCGGCGGTGGTGCCGCCGGGCGCCCAGTCGGTCGCGGAGAGCCGTACGGTCATGGGCCGTTCGTCCGGCCAGGCCTCCCGTACCGCGTCGAAGACCTCCAGCGGAAAGCGCAGCCGGGCCTCCGGCGAGCCGCCGTAGGCGTCGGTACGGCGGTTGGTGAGCGGCGAGAGGAAGCCCGACAGCAGATACCCGTGGGCGCAGTGGAGTTCGAGCAGATCGAAGCCGGCCCGGGCGGCCCGGCGCGCGGCGGCGGCGAACATCCCGCGCAGATCGGTGAGCGCGGCCCGGTGCAACTCCTGCGGGACCTGGCTGACACCGGGCAGATAGGGCAGCGGGGAGGCCGCGTACAGTGGCCAGTTGCCGGTGTCGAGCGGCTGGTCCATGCCCTCCCACATCAGCTTGGTGGACCCCTTGCGGCCGGAGTGGCCGAGTTGGACGCCGATCGCGGTGCCGGGCGACCGCCGGTGGACGAAGTCGGTGATCCGGCGCCAGGCGGCGGTGTGTCCGGGCGTGTAGAGCCCGGCGCAGCCCGGGGTGATCCGGCCGTGCGGGGAGACGCAGACCATCTCGGTCATCACCAGCCCCGCCCCGCCCAGCGCCCGGGCGCCCAGATGGACCAGGTGGAAGTCGCCCGGGAGGCCGTCCTCGGCCGAGTACATGTCCATCGCGGAGACCACCACCCGGTTGCGCAGGGTCAGTCCGCGCAGGCTCAGGGGGGTGAACATCGGCGGCGTACCCGGCGGGCAGCCGAACTCCCGCTCCACCCCGGTGGTGAACTCCGGGTCACGCAGCCGGAGATTGTCGTGGGTGACCCGGCGGCTGCGGGTGAGCAGGTCGAAGGCGAACTGCCGGGGCGGCCGGTCGAGCCGGCCGGCCAGCTCCTCGAACCAGCGCAGACTGGCGGCGGCGGCCCGCTGGGTGGACTCCACCACCGGGCGGCGCTCGGCCTCGTACGCGGCGAGCGCGGCGGTCAGGTCCGGGTGCTCGGTCACACAGGCGGCGAGCGCCAGGGCGTCCTCCACCGCCAGTTTGGTGCCGGAGCCGATGGAGAAGTGCGCGGTGTGCGCGGCGTCGCCCAGCAGCACGGTGTTCCCGTGCGACCAGCGGGCGTTGGTGACGGTACGGAAGGCGGTCCAGGCGGAGTCGCGGGCGATCAGCGGCCGGCCGCCGAGCGCTTCGGCGAAGACCTTGGCGCAGCGGGCCACCGAGTCGGCCGGGTCGGTCTCGTCGAAGCCGGCGGCCCGCCAGACCTCCTCGCGCGTCTCCACGATGACGGTGGAGGCGTCCGGCGCGTACGGATAGCCGTGCAGCTGCATCACCCCGTGCTCGGTCTCCGCGATCTCGAACCGGAAGGCGTCGAAGGCGAAGCCGGCGGCGAGCCAGATGTACCGGTTGCGATGGGTGGCCAGGCGCGGCCCGAAGACCTCCGGACGGGCGGCCCGGGTGCGGCTGTGCACCCCGTCGGCGGCGACCACCAGGTCGTGGGAGGCGGCCAGTTCGGCGGCCGGCGGCGCCTCGGCGCGGAAGCGGAGCCGTACCCCGAGACCGGCACAGCGCTCCTGGAGGACGGCGAGCAGCCGGCGGCGGCCCAGCGCGGCGAAGCCGTGGCCGCCGGAGGTGAGCGTCCGGCCCCGGTGCACGATGTCGATGTCGTCCCAGCGGACGAACTCCTCCCGTAACGCCCGGTACACCTCGGGGTCGGCGTGCTCGATACCGCCCAGCGTCTCGTCGGAGAGCACCACCCCGAAGCCGAAGGTGTCATCGGGGGCGTTGCGCTCCCAGACGGTGATCTCCCGAGCCGGGTCGAGCCGTTTGAGCAGCGCGGCCGCGTACAGTCCGCCGGGCCCGCCGCCGATGACCGCGATCCGCACGGCCCCTCACCGCCCCTGCCAGACGGGCGGCCGCTTGCCGGTGAAGGCCGCGTGGAACTCTGCGTAGTCGGCGCCGTTCATCAGCAACGCCTGGGTGGCGGCGTCGAGTTCGACGGCGGCGCCGAGCGGCATGTCCAGTTCGGCGGTGAGCAGCGCCTTGGTCTGGGCGTGCGCGAGGGCCGGCCCGTCCGCGAGCCGGCGGGCGAGTGCGGCGGCCCGCTCGTCCGCCTCGCCCTCGGCGGTGAGTTCGCTGAGCAGCCCGACGCGCTCGGCCTCGGCGGCGCGGACCGGCTCACCGAGCAGCAGGATCCGGGTGGCGTGGCCGAGGCCGACCACCCGGGGCAGCAGATAGGCGGCGCCCATGTCGCCTCCGGAGAGCCCGACCCGGGTGAAGAGGAAGGCGAACCGGGCGGTGGGGTCGGCCACCCGGAAGTCGGCGGCCAGGGCGAGTACCGCGCCCGCCCCGGCCGCCACCCCGTGCACGGCGGCGATCACCGGGAAGGGGCACTCCCGCAGGGCCCGGACCACCTGGCCGGTCATCCGGTTGAAGTCGAGCAGCTGCGCGGTGTCCATGGCGAGGGTGGCGCCGATGATCTCGTCCACGTCCCCGCCGGAGCAGAAGCCGGGCCCCTCCCCCGCCAGTACCAGGGCGCGCACCAGCCGCTCCCGGGACAGCTCGGCGAGCAGGTCCCGCAGATCGGCGTAGGCGCCGAAGGTGAGGGCGTTGAGCTTTCCCGGCCGGTCCAGGGTGACGGTGGCGACCCCGTCCCGGATCTCCAGCCGGAGATGGCGCCATGTCCCGGTGCGGGCGGCGGAGCTGGCAAAGGGGCTCATCGGTACGCGGCCTCCCTCGGTGGGCGGACCCCCGAGGCCCGCGTGGGGTGGGTGCGGTGCGACCCGGGCGCCGCGCTTCGACGCTAGCACGCATACGTGACGCCCGTCACGAGTGCGCGACATACCCCGGCACCCGCGAGATTCGGGATGCGAAGCGCCCGGCGGTGGGCGCCGGGGACACGACGGCGGGCGCCCGGGACACGACGGTGGGCGCCGGAGGTACCGGCGGGCGCCCGGAAAGACGACGGCTCCCGCCCGGAGAGGATCCGGGCGGGAGCCGTCGGTGGTCACCGGCGCTCCGGGGGCGGGGCGTCAGCCCTCCGGGGTGGCCGCGGGCGCCTCGGCGGCGGCCGCCTGGCGCAGCCCGAGCCGCGAGTTGCGGCGCCCGTAGAGCGCGTACACCAGCGCCCCGGCGGCCAGGAAGACGGCGAACTGGAGCCAGGTCCGCCAGCCGGTGCCCCAGATCAGATACAGGCAGAACAGCACGCCGAGCGCGGGCACCACCGGGTAGAGCGGCACCCGGAAGCTGGTCTCGGCGTCCGGGTAGCGGCGGCGCAGCGCGATCACCGCGATGTTCACCGAGGCCATCACGGCGAGGGTGCCGATGGTGGTCAGGTTCATCACCACGTCCAGCGGGACCACGGCGGCCGGGACGGCGAAGACCAGCGCCACGATCCAGGTGTTGGCGACCGGGGTGGAGGTCTTCGGGGAGACCTTCTCGAAGACGTGCGGGACCAGGCCGTCCCGGGACATCGACATCAGGATCCGGGTCTGGCCGTACATCACCGCCAGCACCACCGAGGCGATGGCGACGACCGCGCCGAAGGCGATGATCCCGCCGCCGAACGCCGACTCGGTGACCCGGTCCACGATCAGCGAGAGGGCGGCCGGCTGGTCGGCCACCTCGTCGGCGGAGAGCGCGCCGATGGCCGCGACCGCCACCGTGCAGTAGAGCAGGGTGACGATGCCGATGCAGATCAGGATGGCCAGCGGAATGTTCCGGCGGGGGTTCTTGACCTCCTCGCCGGCGGTGGTGATCGCGTCGAAGCCGATGTACGAGAAGAAGGCCAGCGAGGCGCCCGAGGTGACCCCGGCGATCCCGTGCGCGGTGAACGGCGAGAGGTTGTCCGAGCGGAACGCGGTGAAGGCGATGGCGCAGAAGAGCACCAGGACCACCAGCTTCACCACCGCCATCGCGGCCGTCGCCCGGGCGCTCTCCCGGATGCCCCGGACCAGCAGCAGGGCGGCGAGCCCGATGACCACGACGGCCGGGATGTTCACCACTCCGCCGTCGCCGGGCGGGCTGGAGAGGGCGGCGGGCAGCTGCCAGCCGACCAGGCTGTCGAGCAGTTCGTTGAGGTACTGGCCCCAGCCGACCGCCACGGCGGAGACGGAGACGCCGTACTCCAGCAGCAGACACCAGCCGACCAGGAACGCGGTGCGCTCCCCGAGCGTGGCGTAGGCGAAGGAGTACGAGCTGCCGGAGACCGGGATGGCGCTGCCCAGCTCGGCGAAGGCGAAGGCGGTGAGGACACAGGTGATCGCGGCGAGGAGGAAGGAGACCACGACCGCGGGGCCCGCCTCCGCCACACTGTCGGAGAGCCCGACGAAGATGCCGGTGCCGACGATGGCGCCGACGCCGAAGCAGACGAGCTGGAACAGGCCCATCGTGCGGTTGAGGCCGTGCCCCTCCAGGTCGGCGCCGGATTCGGCGATCAGCTGGGCGGGGTTCTTGATGCGCGGTCCGGTGGGACGCATGGGGTGGTTCTCTTCTCTTGGCCGTGCTGCCGTGCGGAAAGCGGGTCGCGACGCGGGGTGCGGTCGCACGGTACGCGCCCGGATGCGGATCGCGCGGTGGGCGGCGTACCGGAGTGCGGCGTGCCGGGGTGTCGCACCGGAGTGCGGCACCCCGAGGGGCTGTACCAACACGACGGGGCCCGGGCCTGCGAGCCCGGACCCCACCATGCGAATCGTTCGTACCGATCGTAGTCGATACGGATCAGTGGATCAGTGGCCGGATACGTCCCCGGCGGATCCGAGGGTCGCCACCAGCACCGCCTTGATGGTGTGCAGCCGGTTCTCGGCCTCGTCGAAGACCACCGAGTGCGGCGACTCGAAGACCTCGTCGGTCACCTCCAGCTCGGTGCGGCCGTACCGCCGGTGGATCTCCCGGGCGACGGAGGTGCCGAGGTCGTGGAAGGCGGGCAGGCAGTGCAGGAACCGCACCTCCGGATTGCCGGTGGCGCGCAGCACGTCCATGGTCACCGTGTACGGGCCGAGGGCGGCGATCCGCTCGTCCCACACATCGGCGGGCTCCCCCATGGAGACCCATACGTCGGTGGCGACGAAATCGGCGCCCCGGACCCCCTCCGCGATGTCGGGGGTCAGGGTGATCCGGGCGCCGCTCGCCCCCGCCAGCTCCCGGGCCCGGGCCACCACCGGCCCGGCCGGCCAGTACTCCTCGGGCGCCACGATCCGGACGTCCATGCCGAGCAGAGCGGCGGTGATCAGATAGGAGTTGCCCATGTTGTACCGGCCGTCACCGAGATAGGCGAAGGCGACGCGCTCCGGGGGCCGGCCGGTGTGCTCGGTCATGGTGAGCACGTCCGCGAGCATCTGGGTGGGGTGCCAGTCGTCGGTGAGGCCGTTGTAGACCGGCACCCCGGCGTGGGCGGCCAGCTCCTCCACCGTGGCCTGGGCGTCGCCCCGGAACTCGATGGCGTCGAAGAACCGCCCGAGCACCCGGGCGGTGTCCCGCGCCGACTCCTTCTTGCCGATGTGCGAGCCCGCCGGGTCGATATAGGTGGTGGCGGCGCCCTGGTCGGCGGCGGCGACCTCGAAGGCGCAGCGCGTCCGGGTGGAGGGCTTCTCGAAGATCAGCGCGATGTTCCGGCCGCGCAGCCGCCGGACCTCGGTGCCCGCCTTCTTCGCCGCCTTGAGTTCCGCGGCCAGGCCGAGCAGGCCGCGGAACTCCTCGGCGGTGAAGTCCAGCTCCTTGAGGAAGTGGCGACCGGTGAGGTCGGGGGCCATGGCGCTGCTCCTGGGGTCTGGGTACGGGACATCGGAATCCTATACGGGTGGATGCAATTTTATACATCCTCTGTTCCGTCTCCGGCCGGTGCCGCCCCCAGGGCCCGGCGGCCGGCCGGGCGGGCCGGCCCGGCCGACACCGATCATGGCATCCCGCTCCCGGGCCGCCTCCTCCCCCGCGCACCCGGCACCGGCACTCACGCACCGAGCACTCACACGGCGTCGCGCTCCACCGGGCAGCTCATACAGCGCGGCCCGCCCCGCCCCCGGCCCAGCTCGCTGCCGCGGATCTCGATCACCTCGATCCCCTCCTTGCGCAGATGGGTGTTGGTGGTGACATTCCGCTCGTACGCCACCACCACCCCCGGCTCCACCGCCAGCACATTGCAGCCGTCGTCCCACTGCTCCCGCTCGGCCGCGTGCACGTCCTGGGTGGCGGTGAGCACCCGGATGGCGGGCAGCTCCAGGGCGGCGGCGACGGCCCGGTGCATGTGCTCCGGCGGGTGGTCGGTGACCTTCAGCGCCCGGCCGCCCTCGCCGGGCTCGATGGTGTACGAACGGAGCATGCCGAGCCCGGCGTACTGGGTGAAGGCGTCCGGGGCGACCATGGTCATCACGGTGTCGAGATGCATGAAGGCCCGGCTCTTCGGCAGGTCGAGGGCGACGATGGTACGGGCCGAGCCGGCCGCGAAGAGGCCGCGCGCCAGCATCTCCACCGCCTGCGGGGTGGTGCGCTCGCTCATGCCGATCAGTACGGCTCCGTTGCCGATGACCAGCACGTCGCCGCCCTCGATGGTGGACGGGAAGTCGCCCTGTCCCTCCGACCAGTGGTGGAAATCGCCCGCCTCCGGCCCGGTGAACAGCGGATGGTGCCGGTAGATCGCCTCGAAATGGACCGTCTCGCGCTTCCGGGCCGGCCAGCGCATGGCGTTGATGGAGACACCGTCGTAGATCCAGGCGGAGGTGTCCCGGGTGAAGAGGTGGTTGGGGAGCGGGCCGAGCAGGAAGTCGTCCGGGTCCATCACATGGAACCGGACCGAGACCGGCTCGGGATGGCCCTCCAGGAACTCCCGCTTGGTCATCCCGCCGACCAGCGCCGCCACCAGATCGGCGGTCTCCATGGCGTCGAAGGCGGCGCGGAGGTGGTCGGTGGCGAGCGGACCGTACTCCTTCTCGTCGAAGACCCGGTCGAGCACCAGATCCCGCGCCGGTCTCAGCTCCAGGGTCTCGCGCAGCAGGTCCCCGAAGAGGTGCACCGCCACCCCCCGGTCGCGCAGCACATCGGCGAAGCCGTCGTGCTCCTGGCGGGCCCGGCGCACCCAGAGGACGTCGTCGAAGAGCAACGCGTCCTTGTTGCGCGGGGTCAGCCGCTTCAGCTCCAGATCGGGCCGGTGGAGTATGACGCGGCGGAGCCGCCCGGTCTCGGAATCGACGTGGAATCCCATGCCCTCATCCTGACCACCCGCGTCACAGTTCACCCGCCTTCACCGCCGCGACCTTCCGGCCGGGCCCGCGCCCGGACCGGACCGGGCCGGGACCAGGGCCGGAGCGGGCCGCCGGGACCCGGCGGTACGGCGGCCCGGCACGACCCGTGACCACCCGGGCCCCGCCGCTCCCGGGCGGCCGGGACAGTGGAGCCGGGCCCGCCCGGGTCCACGGCCACTCGCCCGCCCGGGTCCACGGCGGGGCGCGCCCCGGTTCACCGCCGGGCTCCTGGGTTCAGAGCCGGGGGTCGACCGGCTCCGACTCCAGGGCCAGCACCGCGAAGACCGCCTCGTGGACCCGCCACAGCGGCTCGCCCCCGGCCAGCCGGTCCAGCGCCTCCAGGCCGAGCGCGTACTCCCGCAGCGCCAGCGACCGCTTGTGGCCGAGGGACCGGTCCCGCAGCCGCTCCAGGTTCTCCGGGCGGGTGTACTCCGGGCCGTAGACGATCCGCAGATACTCCCGGCCCCGCACCTTGACGCCCGGCTGCGCGAGCCGCCCCCGGCCGTCCCGCACCAGGGCGTCCAGCGGCTTGACCACCATGCCCTCGCCGCCCGCGCCGGTGAGCTGCAGCCACCAGTCGGTACCGGCCCGCACCGAGGTCTCGTCGCCGGTGTCCACGAGGATCCTCCGGGTCGCCCGGAGGAGTCCGGTCGGGTCCCGCTCCACCAGCCGGTCCAGCCAGGCCAGCTGGGCGTCGTGCGGTACGTCCGCCAGCGACCGGCCGCGCCCGGCGAGCACCTGGAACGGCGCGAACCGCACCCCGTCCAGGCCCTCGGTGGTCCAGCAGTACCGCCGGTACGCCTCGGTGAACGCCGCCGCGTCCACGGCCCGGGCCCGCTGCCGCTCCAGCAGCGCGCCGGCCCCGGCGCCCCGGGCCCCGGCCGCCTCCAACGCGGCCACCACGGCGGGCAGCACGGCGCCCGAGGCGGCGCCCACGGCGGCGTACTGGCCGCGCAGCAGCCCCATGGACTTCAGCGACCAGGGCAGCAGCTCGCCGTCGAGCAGCAGCCAGTCGGTGTCCAGCTCGTCCCAGAGCCCGGCGCCGGTGACGGCGGCCCGCAGCCGGTCCAGCACCTCCTCGGTGACCGCCGGGTCGTCGAAGAACGGCCGACCGGTACGGGTGTACAGCGCGCCGGTCGGCCCGGCGGCGCCGAACCGCTCCCGGGCGGTGTCCGCGTCCCGGCAGACCAGGGCGACGGCCCGCGAGCCCATGTGCTTCTCCTCGCACACCACCCGTGCCACCCCGTCGGCCCGGTACTGGGCGAACGCCTCCGCCGGGTGCTCCAGATAGCCGTCCAGCCGGGAGGCGGCGGTCGGCGCCATGGTCGGCGGGAGGTACGGGAGCAGCGCCGGGTCGACGGCGAACCGGCTCATCACCTCCAGGGCGGCCGCCGCGTTCTCCTCGCGCACGGCGACCCTGCCCAGGTGGCGGGTCTCCACGACCCGCCGTCCGTGCACATCGGCCAGGTCGAGCGGCCGGCCCTGGTGGCCGCCGGGCGCGTCGGTGGCGAGCGGCCGTACCGGCTCGTACCAGACCTTCTCGGCCGGTACGTCGACCAGTTCGCGCTCCGGCCAGCGCAGCGCGGTCAGCCGGCCGCCGAAGACGGCCCCGGTGTCCAGGCAGATGGTGTTGTTCACCCAGGAGGTGGTGGGCACCGGGGTGTGGCCGTAGACCACGGTGGCCCGGCCCCGGTACTCCTCGGCCCACGGGTAGCGCACCGGCAGCCCGAACTCGTCGGTCTCGCCGGTGGTGTCGCCGTACAGCGCGTGCGAGCGCACCCGGCCGGAGGTGCGGCCGTGGTACTTCTCGGGCAGCCCGGCGTGGCAGACCACCAGACGGCCGCCGTCGAGCACGTAGTGGCTGACCAGTCCGTCGATGAACTCCCGCACCTCGGCCCGGAATTCCTCGCTCTCGCGGTCCAGCTGGGCGATGGTCTCGGCGAGCCCGTGGGTGAGCTGGACCTGCTTGCCGCGCAGCCGGCGGCCGAGCTTGTTCTCGTGGTTGCCGGGCACACAGAGGGCGGTGCCCGCGCGGACCATGGACATCACCCGGCGGAGCACGCCCGGGCTGTCGGGCCCCCGGTCCACCAGGTCCCCGACGAAGACGGCGGTACGCCCCTCCGGGTGGGCGCCGTCCGCGTAACCGAGCCGGGTGAGCAGCGCCTCCAGTTCGGCCGAGCAGCCGTGCACGTCCCCGATAATGTCGAACGGGCCGGTGAGGTGGCGCAGGTCGTTGTAGCGCGGCTCCAGCACGACCCGGGCCGCCGCCACCTCCTCGGCCCCGCGCAGCACATGCACCTTGCGGAAGCCCTCGCGCTCAAGTCCCCGCAGTGAGCGGCGCAGTTCGCGGCGGTGGCGCTGGATGACGTGCCGGGGCAGGTCCGCCCGGTCCGGCCGGCCGGCGTTCCGCGCGGCGCACACCTCCTCGGGGAGGTCGAGCACGACGGCGATCGGCAGCACATCGTGCTCCCGGGCCAGCCGCACCAGCTGGGCGCGGCTCTCCCGCTGCACATTGGTCGCGTCGATCACGGTCAGCCGTCCGGCGGCGAGCCGCTTGCCGGCGATGTAGTGCAGTACGTCGAAGGCGTCCCCGCTGGCGGTCTGGTCGTTCTCGTCGTCCGCGACCAGCCCCCGGCAGAAGTCGGAGGAGAGCACCTCGGTGGGCTTGAAGTGCCGGCGCGCGAAGGTGGTCTTGCCCGATCCGGTGGCGCCGATCAGCACCACGAGGGACAGATCGGTGACGGCCAGCGCCCGTCCGGCCGGCTCCCCGGCGATGTACCCGGCGCTCATGCCGCCCCCTCCCCCGTGCCCGTGCTCGTGCTCGTGCTCGTGCTCGTACCACTGCGGTCGCTCATCCCATGGCCCCCGTCATGCACACCACTTACCTCACTCACACCGCTCGTCACACCGTCCCCGGCCGCGCCGACGGCATCACTGCCCCGGGTGAACACCGCCAGCTGGGTCGGCGGCCCCACCTCCGGGTCGTCGGGCCCCACCGGCAGATACCGCATGGTGTATCCGTACCGCTCCGCCACCGCCGAGGCCCAGGCGCGGAACTGCGCGCGGGTCCACTCGAACCGGTGGTCACCGTGGCGGACGTGCCCGGCGGGCAGGCTCTCCCAGCGGACGTTGTACTCGGCGTTGGGCGTGGTGACGACGGCGGTGCCGGGGCGCGCGGAGCCGAAGACCGCGTACTCCAGCGCGGGCAGCCGGTCCGGGTCGACATGCTCGATCACCTCGCTGAGCACGGCCGCGTCATATCCGGTGAGCCGCTTGTCGGTGTACGTCAGCGAGCCCTGGACCAGCCGTACGCGCCCGGCCTGGCGCTCGCTCATCCGCTCCGGCTTCAGCCGCCGGCCGGCCACGGTGAGGGCGCGCACCGAGACGTCGACGCCCACGATCTCGGTGTACCGGACGTCCTTGAGCAGCTCTCCCACCAACTGGCCCTGTCCGCAGCCCAGATCGAGCACCCGGCCGGCGCCCGCCCCGCGCAGCACCGCCAGAATGGCCTCCCGGCGCCGGACGGCCAGCGGGACCGGTCGCTCCTCGGTGTCGGTGGTCTCGTCCACCGCGTTGTCGACCGCCTCCGCGTCGAGGCCCTCCGCCTCGGCCAGCCGGGCGAGTTCGAGCCGCTCGGTGGCCTGCCGGGTGAGGCCCCGGCGGCGGGCCAGATAGCGGCTGGTGATCAGCTGTCGCTCGGGGTGTTCCGCGAGCCAGCCCTCCCCGGCGCGCAGCAGCTTGTCCACCTCGTCGGGGGCTACCCAGTAGTGCTTGGCGTCGTCCAGCACCGGCAGCAGCACATACAACTGCCGCAGCGCGTCGGCCAGGCGTACCTCGCCCTCCAGGGCCAGCCCGACATACCGGGAGTCGCCCCACTCGGGAAAGGCCGCGTCCAGGGCCACCGGTTCGGCCCGCACCTCCGCCCAGCCGAGCGGCCCGAAGAGCGCCCGGACCAGCCCGGCCCCGCCGCGCGCGGGCACCGCCGGCACCTCGATCCGCAACGGCAGCGGCGCCGCGGCCCGTTCGGGCCGGGCGGCGCAGTCGCCGCGCAGGGCGCTCTTGAAGGCCGTGCTGATCGCCACCGACAGCAGCGAGGACCCGGCATAGGGCCGGTCGTTCACATACTGCGCCAGCGCCGCGTCGGGCGCCCCGCCCCGGCCCTTGCCCCGTCCGCGCCGCACCAGTCCGAGCGCGTCCACCTCCAGCAGCAGCGCCGCCGTGCACCGTTCCTCGGACGCCTCGGGGTAGAACACATGGGCGGTGCCGTACGCGGTGGAGAACGCCTGCGCCTTGCCGGGATGCTTGTGCAGCAGGAAACCCAGGTCGGTGGCGGGGCGTTCAGGGGTGCCGGTGGTGCTGATCGTCAGGAACACACGCCCGATTCTCGCCCATCCCCACCGCCCCCACCACGCCTTTTCCCGGGTGGCCCCGCCCGTGGGCGCGGCGACCCGGGCACCGATCCGGCAGCTCCGGAAGCCAGGTCCGGGCCGGGCCGCCGCGCGGAGGCGACGGCCCGGCTCCCGGCCCCTGGGCTCCGGGCCCGTGCCCGGAACCGGCGGCCGGATCAGAAGAGGCCG
The DNA here is from genome assembly GCF_024756275.1 of Streptomyces pyxinae. Classification (GTDB taxonomy): domain Bacteria; phylum Actinomycetota; class Actinomycetes; order Streptomycetales; family Streptomycetaceae; genus Streptomyces; species Streptomyces pyxinae. Next base: position 368,509 of record NZ_JANUGQ010000004.1, read on the forward strand.
TTCAGGTCCCACCAGTCGGTGTCCACCACCACGCCCGGCTCCAGCGCACCGTTGCCCCGGCCCGTGTGAACGAGCTGGCAGCCGACACCCCGGCACTCCGGACTGACGAAGTCACTGGTGGTCGTGGTGACGAGGTCGGCCCGGCCGTCACCGTTGACGTCGCCCACCCCCAGGAAGGTGTCCATGAGCTTCCAGCCGCTGCCGGAACCGCTCAGCACCCGGGGGCCGAGCGAGCCCGCCTTGCCCGGGTAGAGCCAGAGCTTCCCGGTGGACGCCTCGCGGGCGATCAGATCGGCTCGGCCGTCACCGTTCATGTCGCCCGCGCCGACCAGGGCGTTGATGCCGTTCCACCCGCCGCTGCCGAGGAGCTTGCGCACTCCCAGGCCACCCGTGGCGGTACCCGGGTACAGCCACAGCTTGCCGGTGGACTTCTCGACGGCCAGCACATCGGCACGGCCGTCGCCGGTGAGGTCACCGGCGCCGACGATCCGGCTCATGGCGTTCCAGCCGCCGCCCAGGAGCTTGCGGGCACCGAGGCTTCCGGTGCCGGTGCCGGAGTACAGCCACAGCTTTCCGGTGGACGCCTCGCGGGCGAGCACGTCCTCCCGGCCGTCGCCGGTGAAGTCACCGTGCCGGACGAGGGAGTCGAAGGCGTTCCAGCCGCCGGTGCCGACCAGCTTGCCGGTGGTGTCACCGGGCAGGAACCAGAGCCGGCCCGCCTTGTCCCGGACGAGGACATCGGCCCGGCGGTCGGCGTCGAGGTCACCGAAGCCCGCCGCACGGGGCGCGACCGACGAGTACCACCGCGGGTAGACCGGCAGGACGCACTCCCGCGACGTGGGAACGAGCCGCAGCGAGCTGACGGTGCCGCCCGAGTGGCCCCACTCGGTGCCCTTGGGGTCGGGATCCCACACGGAGACACTCCCGGCCGGCCCGTGCTTCGGGTCGTCGTACAGACAGGCGAACTTGGACGTGTGGTTCACGACCGAGCGGAACGTGTTGTCCCAGGCCCCGAGCGTCGCCTTGTCGGTGTTCGTCTTGAACATGGTGCCGGTGCCGTTGTCGGTCTTCCAGGCACAGAAATACCCCGCCGGGCAGTCCTTGATCGCGGCCTGTGCGGGCGCCGCGCCCGCACCGAGGAGCCCGAGCGAGGTGAGCCCCAGCGTCGTGGCCAGCGTGGCCAGGCGCCGGAGCGGTGATACGCGCATGTCTTCCCTCCCTGACGCGGCGCGGAGAAATCCTCGACACGCCGCCAGAGGAAGATACCCGGTGGCCGATCACCCCGCGCCGGGGCCCGGTCCCTCACCCGCCGTTCTCGGCACTCTCGCCGTTCTCGGCACTCTCGCCGGTCTCGGCACTTTCGCCGGTCTCGGGGCACCCGGTGCTCTCGGGGCTCTCGGCGTGGTGACCGGCCGCCCGCCGGCCGGCGCCCACGGAGTGGACCGGGGCGCGCACGCGGGAACTCGCGGGTCCGCAGGCGCCCGGGAGGCCGGGGAGCGTCCGCCGTGACGCACGGCGGTCCACCCCATCAATTTAGGTTACCCTAAGTTCATGTCTGTTTCGGTGGTTGCCCCCGGTCGTGAGCGCGGTGCGGGGCTCATGACGGCCGCGCTCCGATGGACCGAACCATCGATCGGCGGCCCCCTGGTGGACGCCCCCTATCTGCTGACCACCGCGGTCTTCGACGGCTCCGAACCGACCGGGCCGACGGCGACCGGCGTGCACACGCACACCGACGCGCTCCTGGTCTGGCCGCACACCGGTTCGACGACGCTGCAGACCCGGAACACCGTCCGCCGCCTCCTGCCCGGCCAGGGCGCCTGGTTGCCCCCGGGCACCCCGCACGCCTCCCGCCCCGATCCGGGCAGCGTCAGCTGCTACACCTATGTGACGCCGGCCGCGATCCCACCGCACTGGTCCGCCCCGCGGCCGCTGCGACTGGGGCGCGCGCTCCAGGAGATGCTGCTCCACCTCGACGCCACGCCGATGCCCGACGAACGCCGGCTGCGGACCCAGCGCCTGGTCATCGAGATGCTGGAGGAGGACCCGTACGCGGCGATCGAGGTTCCCGTCCCCGAGGACCCGCGGATCCGCGCCCTGGCCGACGACATCGTGCGGGCCCCGGAGAGCGACCTCTCGCTGGAGGAGTGGGCGAGCCGGCACGCGCTGAGCGTACGCACCGTCACCCGGGCGTTCGTCCGTGACGTCGGCATGCCGTTCGCGCGGTGGCGGTCGCTGGTACGGATGTCTCTGGCCACGACCCTGCTGGCGCAGGACTGCCCGGTCAACCTGGTCGCCCACCGCTGCGGCTACGCCACCACGAGCGCGTTCTCCGCCGCCTTCCGCCGGGTGACCGGCACCAGTCCGACCGCGTATCTGCGCGAACGGACAGCGCTCGCACCGGCCGACCGCTGAGCACCTCGCCGGGCGGCCGGGCGCCCCTCCCCGGCCGGGCCTCTGCCCCGACCACCCGCCGCCGGAGCGGTCCGGCCGGCGAGTGACCGATTCGCGACGCACTCTGGCCGGTTCTCGACCCCCTTCCGGGGCCCACTCTCCTACGGTCCACTGAGTAAGGGTGACCTAACCTCAACGGTGCCGGCCTGACGGTCCGCACCGCTGCCCGTGGCACACCCCGTACACCCGCTGTCGCACCACCACGCGGTGTCCAGATCCAAGGAGAAACGTGTCCCTATCCCTTCCGGCCAGACGCGGACCGGGCGCCCTGGCCCGCGCCGCCGCGCTCGCCGTCGCCGCCGTCCTCCTCCTGGGAGGCTGCGGCGGTGGCGAGTCCGGGCAGGCCGCCCCGCAGGCGAAGACCGGCACCGGCGCGAGCAGTTTCCCCCTGGCCATCAAGCACGCCCACGGGACAACGACGATCAAGCAGAAGCCCCGGCGCGTCGTCGCGCTCAACGGGATCTCGCTCGACGTGGTGGCCGCGCTGGGGACCGTACCGGTCGGCGTGGACAAGCAGTGGGGCGGCGACAAGGACGGGTACACCCCGTGGTTCCGCGGTGCCGTCGAGAAGCTCGGCGGTCCCCTCCCCGAGGTCCTGAAGCAGGGCGACGGAGGCGAGATCGACTTCGAGCAGATCCTCGCGCTGAAGCCGGATCTCATCATCGGTCTGTACTCCGGCATCACGGACGTCGACTACAAGCGTCTCTCCGAGATCGCGCCCACCCTGCCCTACCTCAAGAAGCCCTGGGACGGCGGGACCTGGCAGGAGATGACCCGCACCATCGGCAAGGCGATGGGCGAGAACGCGAAGGCCGAGCGCCTGGTCGGCGATGTCAGCGGGCAACTGGCCGCCGTGGCCGAGCAGCACCCGGAGTTCAAGGACAAGACCTTCACCTACGGCCTCGCCCTCACGCCCGGGGCGACGGAGGTCGGCCTCTACCTCGACTACGACGCCCGCGTCCGGCTGCTGACCGAGATGGGCTTCAGGAACACCCCCTCGATGAGCGCGATCGCGTCCACCGCGAAGGGCTCCGACTGGTACGGCGCGATCAGTCTGGAGAAGCTCGGCACGATCAAGGCCGATGTCTTCGTCGCCTGGGCGAACGACCCCACCGAGATCACCCACTCCCTCAAGGACCCGCTCTTCGCGCGCTGGCAGCCGATCGCCGGGAAGCACTACGCCTTCGTGGCGGACGACCAGCTGGCCATGGCCACCACCGGAACGTCCGTGCTCTCCATCCCCTGGGCGCTCGGACGCTATGTGCCGATGCTCGCCGACGCCGTGGCGGGCAAGGGCGCCACCGGCACGCACTCCTGACCGTCACCCGGCGCCCGACCGTCACCCGGCGCTCCTCGGGTCCTGTCGTTCGGATCCTGCCCAGCCCGACCCGAACGACAGGCCCGGGTGACACCCCTCCAAGGACGACCATGACCACCACCGCACCACCACCGGGTGCCCTCACCGCGGAGCCGGAGCCCGCCGCGCCGGGACCGCGCCCCGGCGCGGGCCCGGCCCGCCGGACCCGCCTGCTGATCCTGCTGACCGCGGTCGGGCTGCTGCTCGTCATGGCCGTTCTCAGCGTCATGGTCGGCGCCCGGTCCCTCTCCCCCGGCACCGTCTGGGACGCCCTGTTCCACTTCGACGACTCCGACGAACACGTGATGGTGCGCGAGCTGCGGGTGCCGCGCACCGTGATCGGGCTCGTCACCGGCGCCGCGCTGGGCCTGAGCGGCGCGCTGATCCAGGCGTTCACCCGCAACCCCCTGGCCGACCCCGGCGTCCTCGGGGTCAACGCGGGCGCGAGCCTCGCCGTGACCTTCGCCGTCGCCGTCCTCGGGTTCGGCGCGGCGAGCCAGTTCATCTGGTTCGCGCTGGCGGGCGCCTTCGGCCTCACCGTGCTCGTCTACGCCCTCGGCTCGATCGGCGCCGACCGGGGCACACCGGTGAAACTCACCCTGGCGGGCGTCGCGTTCACCGCCGTGTGCGGCGGCCTCACCTCCGCCATGGCGCTCAAGAGCACGACCACCTTCGACGTCATGCGGTTCTGGGGAGTGGGATCGATCGGCGGCCGCTCCCTGGACATCCTCCCGGTCGCGCTTCCCCTCGTCGGCGCCGGCATCGCGCTGGGACTGCTCAGCGCGGGCTCCCTCAACGCCCTGGCGCTCGGCGACGACATCGCCCGGTCCCTGGGGACGCGCCTCGCGGTCGCCCGGGTGAGTGTCGTCCTCGCCGTCACCCTGCTGGCCGGCACCTCCGTCGCCGTCGCCGGACCCATCTCCTTCGTGGGCCTGATGGTGCCCCATGTGGTGCGCTGGTTCGTCGGGCCCGACCAGCGCTGGATCCTGCCCGTGACGACCGTCGCCGCCCCCGCCTTCCTGCTGGCCGCCGACATCGTCGGACGGGTGGTGCTCCCCTCGGGAGAGCTCCAGGTCGGACTCGTCACCGCGCTCGTCGGCGCCCCCGTCCTCGTGGTGCTGGTCCGGCGCCGGAAAGTGAGCAGCCTGTGACCGCCGCGACACCGCCGGCCCGGGTCGGTCCCGGCCGGGCCACCTGGGTGTGGCGCCGCTGGGGAGTGGCCCTGCGCTTCGAGCGCAGGTCCGTCCTCGTCTGCGGGACCCTGGCCGCGGTGGTGGCCCTCCTCGGTGTGCTCGCCCTCGGTACGGGTTCCCTGCGGCTCTCCCCCGCCGAGGTGCTGTCCGCCCTGTTCGACCCGGACGCCGACCCCCGCGCGCGGCTGGTCGTCGTGACCTGGCGGCTGCCCCGGCTGCTGTTCGCGGTGGTCTGCGGGGCGGCGCTGGCGGTCAGCGGAGCGATTTTCCAGTCGCTCACCAAGAACCCGCTGGGCTCCCCCGACGTGATCGGCTTCGCCTCCGGTTCGTACGCGGGCGCGAGCGTGGTCATGCTGCTGCTCGGCAGCGCCGACTACCTGGCGGTGGCCTCGGGTTCGCTGACCGGCGGCACCGTGACCGCGCTCCTGGTGTACGCGCTGGCCCATCGCCACGGGGTGCGCCCCTTCCGGCTCATCATCGTCGGCATCGCCGTCGGCGCGTTCCTCAGCTCCCTGACCTCGATGCTGCTCCTCTCCGTCAGTCCGCAGCAGGCGATGCTCGTGGCCACCTGGGGAGCCGGCTCCCTCAATGGGCTCGGCTTCGAGCAGCTGCGGGTGGCGGCGGTCGTCCTGGTCGTCCTGCTGATCTGCGCGGCCACCGTGGTACGGCCCCTGGTCCAGCTGGAGATGGGGGACGACACCGCCGTGGCGCTCGGGGTGAACGCGCGGCGCGCCCGGTTCGCCGGCACCCTGGTCGGCGTCGCCCTCACCGCGCTGGTGACCGCGGCCGTCGGTCCGATCGCGTTCGTCGCGCTCGCCGCACCACAGATCGCCCGGCGCCTGACCCGGGGCGCCACCACGCTGCGGATCGCCCCGGCGGCGCTCACCGGCGCCGCGGTGCTGGTCACGGCCGACTTCATCGCCCAGCGCGTCGACCTGCCCGTGGGCGTGGTCACGGTGTGCGTCGGCGGGGTCTATCTGGCCTGGCTGCTCGTCCGTCAGTACCGGGGCGGCCGCCGATGACCCCGCCCGAAGCCCCCGGGACCGCCGGGACCGTCGAAGTCTCCGGGGCCCCCGGAGCCCGGACCACCGAAGCCGCTGCAGCCGCCGGTGCGGCCGAAGCCACTGGAGCCGGCGAAGCCGCCGGGGCCGCCGGGGCCCGCGGAATCGACGAAGCCGGGACCGCCGGGGCTCACGGAACCGACGAAGCCGGGACCCCCGAGGCCCCGGGGACCCCTGAAGCCCGGGCCGCCGGAGCCGCCGGGGCCCTCGGGCCGGGGACCGTCCGGGCGCTGTTCCGGGTCGCGCTGCTGCGGGACGGGCGCGGCCACCGGATGGCTCTCACCACCCTCGCGTTCATGCTCCACCAACTGTGCGAGGCGCTGGTCCCCGTCCTCATCGGCGTCGTCATCGACCGGGCGATGGCCCCGGCCGGCCGCGCCGCCCTGTTCCGGTGGCTCGCCGTGCTCGCCGGGGTCTTCGTCGTCCTGTCGCTCTCCTACCAGCGGGCGTCCTCGTCCATGGTGACGGTCTACGGCCACGGCGAACACGAGCTGAGACAGCGGGCCATGACCAGGCTGCTGGATCCGCGCTCCCTGCGCCGCCGCCCCGGACCGGGCGAGGCGCTCTCCCTGGTCTCGTCCGACGCCTACCGGGTCGCGGGGGTCTCCTGGAGCGTCGTCCAGCAGGCGTCCGCCCTCACCGCGATCCTGGTGGCGTCGGCGGTCCTGCTGACGATCTCCGTACCGCTGGGCCTGGGTGTCATCGCCGGCACCGTGCTGGTGCTGGTCGTGATGCACCGCGTCTCGATGCCGCTGGAGGCCCGGGGCCTGGCCGAGCAGAGCGCGGCGGCGCGGGCCGGCGAGGTGGCCACCGACATGATCGCCGGACTGCGGGTGGTGATCGGCATGGGGGGCCGGGCGGAGGCCGCCCGCCGCTACCGGGCCGTGAGTGACGCCTCCCGGCACGGCGCCGTCGCCGCCTCGCGTTCCGTCCTGGCGTACGGCAACCTCGGCACACTGCTGTCGGGAGTGTTCCTCGCCGCGCTCACCACGGCGTCCGCCTGGCTCGCCCTCGACGGCCGGCTCACCGTCGGCCGGCTCGTCACCGTCCTGGGCCTCGCCCAGTACCTCCAGGGCGCGCTGGCCCAGGCCGGCGCCTTCGCGTCCCACTGGGCCCATAAGCGCGCCTCCGCGCGCCGGCTCGGCGGGCTGATGGACGAACCGCCCCTGCTCGCCCCGGGGCGGGCCCGCCACGCCGACCCCGCCGGCTGTTCCGGCCGGGACGGCCGGCACAGCCCGGACGGCCAGGACGGTACGGCGGTCCGGTGGCTTCCGCCCGGGCACCGCGCCCCCCTCGATCTGCGCCCCGGGGACCTCGTCGGTGTCGTCCCCCGGGACCCGGCACACGCCCGCGACCTCAGCGACCGGCTCGGCTACCGGGTCCCGCTGGGCCGTGGCGAACTCCTGATCGGCGGAGCCGACGCCGTCGATCTCGGCCCGGAGCGGGTCCGTGCCCGGATCACCGCGCCGCCCCACCACGGCGCGGTGTTCTCCGGCACCCTGCGGTCGAACCTCGTCCCCGAAGGACAAGAACCCGACCCCGCCGTGCTCGGGGCCGTGGTGCTCGACGACGTACTCGAACACATCGGCGGCGACCGGGCCGAGGTCGGTGAGCACGGCCGCCGGCTCTCCGGCGGCCAGCGCCAGCGGCTGCTGCTCGCCCGTGCCCTGCACACCGGCGCCGGCCTCGTCGTCCTCGACGAACCCACCACCGCGATCGACCCGGTGACCGAACAGCGCGTCGCCGAGGGGCTGCGCGGTCTGCCGGCCACCGTCCTCCTGATCACCGCCAGCCCGATCCTGCTCTCCGTCTGCGACCGGGTCGTGGTGCTCGACGGCGACGACCACGCCCACGACCACGACCCGAAGGGAACCCACCGGTGAGCCCCGAGCAAGGCACCCTGCCCGTCGCGGACGCGCGCCGCACCCGCCGGGAGCTCCTCCGCCGGCTCGGCGCGCACCGGGGCCGGCTCGCCGCGTCCCTGCTCGTCCTGCTCGGCGGTACGGCGGCCACCCTGGTGACACCCCCGGTCCTCGGAGACGTGGTGGACGCCGTCACGGCCGGGGCCGGCCGGGGGCGGATCGCGGTCCTCGGGCTGACGCTCGCGCTCGCCGCCGCCGTCGGCGCCGGTCTCTCCTATGCCGGCGGCCGGATGCTGGCCGCCCTCGTCCAGCAGGTGCTGGCCGGGCTGCGCGAGGACGTGTTCGAGACCGCGGTGCGCCTTCCCCTGAACACCCTGGAGTCCGCCGGCAGCTCCGATGTCGTCTCCCGGGTCACCCACGACGTGGAGGCGGTGTCCGAAGCCGCCTCCGACGTGCTTCCCGAGGTGACCCACGCGGCCCTCACCACCGGCCTGAGCCTGCTGGGCCTCGCGGTCCTGGACTACCGCCTGGCGCTCGCCGGTCTCGTCTGCCTGCCGGTCCACATCCACGCCGCCCGGTGGTTCCTCGCCCGCTCGCACCTGGTGTACGGGGACATCCGCCGGCTGGAGTCCGCACGCGGGCAGCTGGTCATCGAGGCGGTGCGGGGGGCCGAGACGATCCGTGCGTACCGGGCCCAGCGCCACCACCTCGACGAGCTGGCCGGACGCAGCCTGCGGGCGGTCGAGCGGCAGCGCGACGGGATGCGGCTGCGCAACCGGTTCAACGGCCTGCTCAACACGGCGGAGTACCTCGGTCTCGCCGCCGTGCTCATGACGGGCTTCGTACTGGTCGGCTCCGGCGCCGTCTCCCTGGGCACCGCCACCGCCGCCGCCCTGTACGTCCACCGGCTCTTCGGTCCGGTCGGGGTGCTGCTGGACAGTCTGGACGACATCCAGCGGGCCACCGTGGGACTGTCCCGCCTCGTCGGGATCACCGACCTGGGCCACGGCGGCGGCCCGGGTGAGAGCGAGGGCGCGAGCCCGGGCGAGGGCGGCCACCCGGGCGGGGACGACGGGCCGGAACAGCCGTCCGGCCGCCCGGAGATCGAGGTACGGGGCGTCTCGTACGCGTACGAGGGCAGCGCCCGCCCCGTGCTGCGCGACATCTCCCTGCGGGTCCCCGCGGGCACCAGCCTCGCGCTGGTCGGCGCCAGCGGCTCGGGCAAGAGCACACTGGCCCGGCTGATCGCGGGCCTGGGCGAGCCGGACCGGGGCCGGATCACCGTCGGGGCCGCCGAGACCCCGTACGCTCCCGCCCGGTACCTGGTCACCCAGGAGGTCCACCTCTTCGGCGGTACCCTCGCGGACAATCTGCGCATGGCCCGGCCCCGCGCCACCGACGCCGAACTGCGCCGGGCCCTGCGCGAGGTCGGGGCGGAGTGGGCCCTGCGGCTGGACTCCGGGCTCGACACCGTCCTCGGCCCCACCGGTGTCCCGCTCGACGACGGATCGGTCCAGCACCTCGCGCTGGCGCGGGTCCTGCTCGCCGACCCGCCCGTCGTCGTCCTCGACGAGGCCACCGCCGAATCCGGCCCGGGGACCGGCGCCCTCCTCCAGGCGGCTCTCGCCCGGGTCACCCGGGGGCGGACCAGTGTGGTCGTCGCACACCGCCTGGAACAGGCACGCCACGCGGACCGGGTCCTCGTGCTGCGCCACGGGGAGGTGGCCGAACAGGGCACGCACCAGGAACTGCTGGCCGCCGGGGGCGAGTACGCCGCGCTCTGGACGGCCTACGACCGCACCGCCCGCCGCCCCGGGATCCCGACCGCCCGGCCGGGGCCCGCGGACCACACCGCCATCCGGCCGGGGCCCGCGGACCACACCCCCGCCCCGCTCGCCTGAATCCCTCCGCACGACCCGCACCACCGAGGACCACCCACCCGCACGAAGGAGCAGTGCCCATGCCGATCCACCGAGCCGTCGTCGCCCGGGTCCAGCCGCTCAGCACGGCGATGACCCGGATCACCTTCCACGGCAGCGACCTGGCCGCCTTTCTCTCCACGGGCGTCGGCGACGAGTACGTACGCCTCTTCCTCCCGCACGGTCCCGACCGCGCCGACCTCTCCCTGCCCGAGGCGACGGACGACGGCGGCTGGCAGACCCCCGACGGGTGCCCCGAGGCTCCCATGCGCACCTACACCATCCGGTCGGTGCGCCCGGAGTCCGGCGAGATCGACATCGACTTCGTGCTGCACGACCACGGGGTGGCGTCCGGCTGGGCCGCCGCCGCCCGCCCCGGTGACCCGATCGGTCTCAACACCCCGACCGGCCTGTACCGCGCCCCCGCCGATCTCGCCTGGCAGGTACTGGTCTGCGACCTCACCGGCCTGCCCGCCGCCGCCCGCATCGTGGAGGGCACCCCGGACGGGGTCAGGACCCGGGTGGTCGTGGAGGCCCCCGACCCGTCCTGCGTCCAGCCGCTCCCGGACCGGCCCGGTGTCAGGACCACCTGGACCTACGGCGGCAACGGCCACGGCCCCAGCCACCTGGCCGACCTGGTCGGCGCCGCGATCCCGCCCGGCACCGACCTGACCGGCGGGTATGTGTGGGTCGCGGGCCAGACCAACGCCCTGCGCACCGTCCGCCGTTATCTGCGCAAGGACCTGGGCCTCCCTCCGGAGCGCTTCAAGGTCGTCGGCTACTGGGTGCCGGAGTCCGGCACCTGGACCGAGCGGTACGAGGCGCTGCCCGCCGCCGTACGGTCCGAGCTGGACGCCCTCTGGGACGACCCGGCCGACGAGCCCGAGGACCTCGCCATCCGCTACGAGACCCGTCTCAGCGAACTCGGTCTGTGAACCCGGCACGACCGCCGGAAGGGTGACGGTGCGCCTCCCCTCCCGGCGGCCGGCGGTGTCCGGCCCGGGTCAGGAGAGCTGGGACTGGATCTGGGCGGAGATCAGCTCCAGGTGGTCGAGGTCGTCCAGGTCCAGCATCTGGAGATAGACACGGGAGGAGCCAGTGGCGGCGTAGCGGCCGAGCCTGTCGACCACTTCGGCGGGCGAGCCGGCCAGGCCGTTGGTCTTCAGCTCGTCCACCTCCCGGCCGATGGCGGCGGCGCGGCGGGCCACCTCGGCGTCGTCCTTGCCGACACAGACGACCAGGGCGTTGGAGTACACCAGGGCGTTGGGCGCGCGGCCGGCCTCCTGGGCGGCGGCACGGACCCGGGCGAACTGGCGCTCGGTGTCCTCGACCGAGGCGAACGGCATGTTGAACTCGTCGGCGTAGGTGGCCGCGAGCCGGGGGGTGCGGGTCGCGCCGTGGCCACCGATCAGCACCGGCACCCTGGCCTGGGCCGGCTTGGGCAGCGCGGGCGAGTCGGTGAGTTGGTAGTGGGTGCCGTCGTAGGAGAAGGTCTCGCCCGCCGGGGTGGACCAGACACCGGTGACAATGGCGAGCTGCTCCTCCAGCCGGCCGAATTTCTCCTTGGGGAAGGGGATCCCGTACGCCGTGTGCTCCTGCTCGAACCAGCCCGCGCCGAGGCCCAGTTCGATCCGGCCGCCGGACATCTGGTCGACCTGTGCCACCTGGATGGCGAGCACACCGGGGAGCCGGAAGGTGCCGGCGGTCATCAGGGTGCCGAGCCGGATGCGGCGGGTCTCCCGGGCCAGGCCCGCCAGGGTGATCCAGGCGTCGGTGGGACCGGGCAGACCGTCGGCGGAGCCCATGGCGAGATAGTGGTCGGAGCGGAAGAAGGCGTCGAATCCGAGGTCCTCGGTGGCCTTGGCGACGGTGAGCAGGGTGTCGTAGCTCGCGCCCTGCTGGGGCTCGGTGAAGATACGCAGATCCATGTGTTCATCCTGCACCCTCGCCGTGCGGGCGGACGCCGGTCTCCCGCCGCCGGGCCGGGGCGCCGGACCCGGCCGGGCGGGTGCCCGAGGGCAGGCCGGGCACGGCGCCGGCCCGCCGGTGCGCCGGGGCCGGCCGCGCCGCCCGGGGCCACCGGGCCCGCGGTGGCCGTGCGGTGATCGCCATGGGAGTCGTCGTGGGGATCATGACGGGCCCGCCATGCGGTCGAGGCGGGGCCAGGGTTCGCCGGCTCCGGGAGGTCTGTCGCGCTCCCTGGCCACCAGCCGGCGCAGCAGTCCGCGCACCCGGTCGCCGGCCTCGTCGGCCGCGTCGATGGCCTCGACGCACTGCCAGTAGAGCCCCTCCTCGTCGGTGCCGCAGGCGACACCGACCAGCGCGATGCCCACCTCACCCAGCAGCGCGCCGAGCCCCAGCAGCGCACCGCGTGTGTCGGTGACCCGGGTGAGCCGGTCGGCCCGCACTCCCCGGGGCAGTGGCACCGGCTGGTCGACCGTGCCACTGCGGCCGCCGGTCTCGCTGAGCTCCCGCGCCTCCGCCCGCAGTTCCAGCGGACCGGTGAGGGCCAGGAATCCCCCTATCGCCTGGGCGAGTGCCTGGGCCTGCCAGGCCTCCGCCACGATGTCCAGTGCCGTCCGGCTCTCCGCCAGAGCCCCACGGCCGATGCTGATGAGCCGCTCCGCCTCCATGTACGCCAACCCCCGGTTCGTACGAATGCCCGGTCACTATGTCACTACCCAGAGTGAAGGTGAACCGACCCAAAAGCTAGGGGAATTCGGAATTCTGTGGACAGGAAGCCCAGTGTGGATAAGTGGATCACTCCGTAGAGTGACGATCGCCTCGTGCGGCCCGTCCCGGCGGCCGCCCCACCGGGAAGCGGCGCTCGTTCCGGTCGATCTTCGCGTCCAGCGCGGCCAGCGGATCGACGCCCAACACCCCGCAGAACTGGAGGAGATAGGCCAGTACATCCGCCACCTCGTCCCGCACCCGGTGGGCCGTCTCCGGGTCCGCCATCACCCGGTCCGCCTCCTCCGGCGTCAACCACTGGAAGATCTCCAGCAGTTCGGCCGCCTCCACACTCAGCGCGGCGGCCAGGTTCTTCGGTGTGTGGTACGGCTGCCACGCGCGCGAGGCGGCGAACTCCGCGAGCCGGCGCTGCAGTCCCTGTACGTCCAGTTCGGTCACGGCGTCAGGTCTACCACCGTCACACCGTCCGTCCCTCCCCCGGGGCCCGGCGGACCGGCCCAGGCGGCGGTGGCCGCGGCACCGGCGGTGCCCAGCACCGTGCCCAGCAGCCGCATATGGCCCTCGGCGCAGATCTGCGCCGCCAGCGAGACCAGCCCGTCCGCCTGGCGCCGGTCCAGGCTCCGGTCGAAGCCGTCGGCCAGCACGGTCAGGGTCTGCATCGCGTCCGGCACCTCGGCCGCCCGGTCCATGGCGAACACCCCGGGCCCGGTGAGCAGCACCAGCGCGAGTGCCAGATAGCGCAGTTCGCCCTCGCCGAGCCGCTCCGCCGGGGTGGCGCCGGCCCCGCCGGTGCGGCCCAGCACCGCCCGTACCGTGCCGTCGGAGAGCCGCTCCACGTCCAGTGCGCCCACCGGCCCCGTGATGCCCGCCCGGGCGACCGAGGCGAGCCTGGCGTGGCGGCGCGGGCAGTCGGTGCGGGTCCGGTACAGCACCTCCGCCAGGTTGTCGCAGCCGCGCCGCAGCCGTCCCTCGCCGGGCGGCACGGGCAGCCGCATCCGGCTGGGCTGCGGGTCGCAGGAGAAGACCGACCGCAGGGCCACCACGACCTGTTCGGCGGCGGCCAGCACCCGCAGCTGCCCCGCCGTCTTGCCGGCCACCCGCAGCGGCAGCAGGGCCGTGGCGAGCCGGTCGTCCGGCAGCGGGGCCCGGGTGACCGGAGCCGCTCCCGCGGTGTGCCACTCGGCCTGCACCCGGCGGCGCCCCGGGTCGCGCAGCGCGGTGGCGAGCAGGGTCCGCCCCTGGCCGTCGGTCAGCCGCTCCCCGACCACCCGCAGCGCCGGTTCGGCCTGTACGGCGAGGTCGAGCCGGACCGGACCGGCCGGGCCGTCCGCCGTGCAGCCGATCCGGAAGCCGCGCCGCCCCTGGGAGTCCGGCCCGGCCCGCTCGGGCACGCAGCCCGCCGGGTCCGGGAACGCCTCCGCCAGCGCGGCGCCCGAGCCCAGCCGGGCCAGCGCCTCGTACGCGTCCAGCACCCCGGACTTGCCGCTGCCGCTGGGCCCCGCGATCAGGGTCACCGGACCGAGCGGAAAGCGGGCGCCCCGGTGCGACTTGAAGGCGGAGAGCCGGAGTTCGGTGACGGCCGGCCGCGCGGGGGACGGCCCCGGAGGGCAGGCCGGGCGGGCCGGGGCGGCGGAACGGGCCGGGGACGGGAGTTCGGTCGGGTCCATGGCCGGACGGTACGAGGGGGGTCCCGCGCCGAACCGTTCCGCCTGCCCCGGCTTCCCACGAACGAGGGAGCGGCGCCGGTCCGCGCCGGATCGGATCAGGCGTGCGGCACGGCCGCCTCGGCGCCCTCCACCTCCGTACCGACCGGGGCCAGCAGGAAGACGTTCCGGTCGACCCGGTGCATCCCGCTGCCGAGGCCGAAGACGACCCCGCTGCTGAAGTCCAGGATGCGCTTGGCGACATCCGTGTCGGCGCCGGTCAGGTCCAGCAGTACCGGGATCTGGGCGACGAGGTACTCCGCCACCTCACGCGCGTCCGCGAACACCTGCACCCGCAGCACGACCATCCGGCGGGTGGCCGTGTCCTCGAACTCGTCGGGAATCGCGTGGTGGTCGACCCTGGAGGGCCACTCGTTGCGCCCGCGCAGGGGAACTACTTGAGCCAGGCCCTCCCACTGCTCGTCGGTGGCGTCATACCTCTCGTACCTACTCATACGCTTATCCTCACCCGGCTCTGCCATTCAGCCCAACTCCGACACGAACGGGTAGTGGCCGAAATTCGCCGCTGACCACGCCCTTCGCTCGCCCGGCCGCCCGTACGGGTACCCCATTCGTCCGCGCGCACGGTCGTCCGTACGGGTACCTCGTCCGCCGCGCCCCGGCACCCTTCGGGCCCCGCTCAGCCACCGGCCCGCCCGCGCCGGGACGCCCGGCCGCCGGTACGCCCCTGGAGCACGCACTCCTCGCACATGCCCCCGCGCGGCGCCCGGTAGTACAGACAGCAGCTGCGGCGCCGGAAGACCACGGCGCCGTCCCCGGCCACCCGGAACGGCCCGGTCCCGGCCAGCGGCGGCCGGGCCAGCAACTCCCGTACCAGCGGCAGCGGGTCGCGCGGCGCGTCCGGCACCCGGGCGCCCAGCACCCGGAGCGCGCCGACCAGGGCGGAGGCCGAGTTGCCCCGCGACACCTGGGGCGACACGCCGTGGTGGCGGCGCAGGGCGGCGTCGAAGGGCGCCAGATTCCGGGCCGTCACCGTCTCCTGGAGGGCGGCCACCGGATCGCCGGGCAGCTCGCGCGGCTCGGGCAGCCACAGCTCCACGGGGCCGGACTGGGGCCGGCGCCACCACAGGGTCTCCGGCGCCAGGTCGGGCACGCGGCCGGTCAGCACGGCGGAGGCCAGCCCCACCGACCAGAGCCGGGCGGCCGTTCCGATGTGCAGGGTGGAGGCGGCCACCCGGCCCTCCCCGGTGCCGATCCGCCGCCCGACCTCCGTCACATGGCCGGCCAGGACCTCCGGGTCGCCGTACAGCTCGCTGAGCGGCCGGAACGGCTCGCCCGCCGGCGGCCGGTCCCCGCCGGCCACCGCGAAGTACGGCCCCACGGCGGCGACCGGTTCCAGCGCGAGGGGCTCGGACATGGTCGTACGTCCTCCTTGTTCACGGACACCGATCAGACACCGATCGGTGTCCGGTCGGACACCGGTCGGGCGTGGCACGGGCACGGGAGCGGACACGGGCCGGGACGAGGGCGCCGCCCCCTCCGGCCCGGCACCAGCCCCTCCGGCCCGGCACCGGCCTCCGGCCCCGCGCGCCGGGTCCGGCCGCTTCCGGGACCCGCCGCCGCGGGCCCGGCCGTCCCGGTGAGCCTACGGCCTCCCCCGCAGCTCCCGCCCCGGTACCCCCACCCCGCTGCCACCGGCGGTCATTCCCCGCCGTTCGCGGCACCGGGCGTCACACTGTCCCCCGGGGCATCGCCCGCACCGCCCGAGGGAAGGACCGGTCCATGAGCCTCTTCACCACCACCGACGGCACCCAACTCTTCTACAAGGACTGGGGCACCGGCCGCCCGGTCGTGCTCAGCCACGGCTGGCCGCTCAACGCCGACGCCTGGGACGGCCAGCTCCGGCTGCTCGCCGAGAACGGCTTCCGGGCCGTCGCCCACGACCGGCGGGGCCACGGCCGCTCCGCCCAGCCGTGGCAGGGCAACGACATGGACACCTACGCCGACGACCTGGCGCAGCTGATCGAGCATCTGGACCTGCGGGACGTGGTGCTGGTCGGCCACTCGACCGGCGGCGGCGAGGTGACCCGCTATCTGGGCCGGCACGGCAGCGCGCGGGTGGCCAAGGCGGTACTCCTCGGGGCGGTGCCGCCGCTGATGCTGAGGACGGACGCCAACCCGGAGGGCACCCCCGTCGAGGTGTTCGACGGGATCCGGGAGGGCGTGCGCACCGACCGGTCGGAGTTCTACCGCACGCTGGCGAACAGCTTCTACGGCGCCAACCGCCCCGGCTCGGAGGTCACCCAGGGCAGGCTGGACGCCTTCTGGCTGATGAGCATGCAGGCCGGGCTGAAGGCCGCCTACGACTGCGTGGAGCAGTTCTCGGCCACCGACTTCACCGAGGACCTGGCCCGCATCGACGTGCCGACCCTGATCGCCCACGGCGACGACGACCAGATCGTGCCCATCGGCGCCGCCGCCCTCAAGTCCGCCGAACTGGTCCGGAACGCCACCCTCAAGGTCTACCCGGGCGCCCCGCACGGCCTGACCGGCGACTACGAGGAGAAGTTCAACGCCGACCTGCTGAACTTCATCCGCTCCTGAGCACACCCCGCACGGCGGCCCCCGGCCCGGCCGCCGTGCGCCGGCCGGGCCAGGGACAGCCCCGCTAAGGAGCCGGGCTGTCCCCGCCGGGCTCCGGTGACCCGCCGGGGTCCGGTGATCCGCCGGGGTCCGGGAGGCCGGGGTCGGCGAACGCCGCCAGGATGCGTTCGGCGGCCAGGGTGGCGGTCAGTTCGCCGTCGCGCACCCGGCGCTCCAGGGCGGGGGCCAGGGCGCGGACGCCCGGGTGGGAGCGGAGCCGGCCGAGCAGCTCGTCGCGGACCATCGCCCAGGTCCACTCCACCTGCTGGTCCCGGCGCTTGGCGGCGAGGCGGCCGGCGGAGTCCAGCAGCGCCCGGTGCTGTTCGAGGCGCTCCCAGACGGTGTCCAGGCCCACCGACTCGCGGGCGCTGCAGGTGAGCACCGGCGGGGTCCAGGCGGCGTCGGCGGGGGTCATCAGCCGCAGCGCGCCGGAGAGTTCCCGGGCGGCGGTCCGCGCGTCCCGCTCGTGGGGGCCGTCGGCCTTGTTGACGGCCAGCACGTCGGCCAGTTCCAGGACGCCCTTCTTGATGCCCTGGAGCTGGTCGCCGGTCCGGGCCAGGGTGAGCAGCAGGAAGGAGTCGACCATCCCCGCCACGGTGGTCTCGGACTGGCCCACGCCGACGGTCTCGACCAGCACCACGTCGTAGCCGGCGGCCTCCATCACCACCATGGACTCGCGGGTCGCCTTGGCCACCCCGCCGAGCGTGCCGGCGCTGGGCGAGGGCCGGACGAAGGCGGCCGGGTCCACCGCGAGCCGCTCCATCCGGGTCTTGTCGCCCAGGATGGAGCCGCCGGTGCGGCTGGAGGACGGGTCCACGGCCAGCACCGCGACCCGGTGGCCGAGGCCGGTCAGCATGGTGCCGAAGGCGTCGATGAAGGTGGACTTGCCGACCCCCGGCACCCCGCTGATCCCGATCCGCCGCGCCCCGCCGGTGTGCGGGAGCAGCTCGGTGAGGAGCCGCTGGGCGAGGGCGCGGTGGTCGGCGCGGGTGGACTCGACCAGGGTGATGGCGCGGGCGACGAAGGCCCGCTTCCCGTCGAGCACGCCCTTCACATAGCTGTCCAGGTCGATGGTGGCCATGGGCGGCTACAGCTCGTCGTGGCCGAGCGCGGCGCCCAGCCGCTCCACCAGGTCGTACGCCGCGTCCGGGATCACCGTGCCGGGCGGGAAGACGGCGGTCGCGCCCATCTCCAGCAGGGCCGGCACGTCCTGCGGCGGGATGACCCCGCCCACGACGATCATGATGTCCTCGCGGCCCTCCTCCGCGAGCTGCTCGCGCAGCGCCGGGACGAGGGTGAGGTGGCCGGCCGCCAGCGAGGAGACGCCCACGATGTGCACGTCCGCCTCGACCGCCTGCCGGGCCACCTCGGCGGGCGTCTGGAAGAGCGGGCCGACGTCCACGTCGAAGCCCAGGTCGGCGAAGGCGGTGGCGATCACCTTCTGGCCCCGGTCGTGGCCGTCCTGGCCCATCTTGGCGACCAGGATGCGCGGGCGGCGGCCCTCGGCCTCCTCGAACCGGCCGACCAGCGCGCGGGTGCGTTCCACGGAGGGCGACTCCCCTGCCTCGTTGCGGTAGACACCGGAGATCGTACGGATCTGGCCCGCGTGCCGCCCGTACACCTTCTCCAGGGCGTCGGAGATCTCCCCGACGGTGGCCTTGGCGCGGGCGGCGTCCACGGCGAGGGCGAGCAGATTGCCCTCCAGGCCCGGTCCCGAGCCGCGTCCGGCGGCCTCGGTGAGGGCGCGCAGCGCGTCCTGGGTGACGGCCTCGTCCCGCTCCTCGCGCAGCCGCCGCAGCTTCTCGATCTGCTGGGCGCGCACCGAGGAGTTGTCGACCTTGAGCACCTCGATCTGCTCGTCGGTGTCGACCCGGTACTTGTTGACCCCGATCACCGGCTGGCGGCCGGAGTCGATCCGGGCCTGGGTCCTGGCCGCCGCCTCCTCCACCCGCAGCTTGGGGATGCCCGCGTCGATGGCCTGCGCCATGCCGCCGGCCCGCTCGACCTCCTCGATGTGCTGCCAGGCGCGGTGGGCGAGGTCGTGGGTGAGCCGCTCGACATAGGCGCTGCCGCCCCAGGGGTCGATGACCCGGCAGGTGCCGGACTCCTGCTGGAGCAGCAGCTGGGTGTTGCGGGCGATCCGGGCGGAGAAGTCGGTGGGCAGCGCCAGCGCCTCGTCCAGCGCGTTGGTGTGCAGCGACTGGGTGTGCCCCTGGGTGGCGGCCATCGCCTCCACACAGGTGCGGGTGACGTTGTTGAACACGTCCTGGGCGGTGAGCGACCAGCCGGAGGTCTGCGAATGGGTGCGCAGCGACAGCGACTTGGCGTTCTTCGGCTCGAACTGCTTGACCAGTTTGGCCCAGAGCAGCCGGGCCGCCCGCATCTTGGCGATCTCCATGAAGAAGTTCATGCCGATCGCCCAGAAGAACGAGAGCCGGGGTGCGAAGGCGTCCACGTCCAGACCGGCGTCCCGCCCGGCGCGCAGGTACTCCACCCCGTCGGCGAGGGTGTAGGCCAGCTCCAGGTCGGCCGTGGCCCCGGCCTCCTGGATGTGGTAGCCGGAGATGGAGATCGAGTTGTAGCGGGGCATCTTCTGCGAGGTGTAGGCGAAGATGTCGCTGATGATCCGCATGGAGGGGCGTGGCGGATAGATGTAGGTGTTGCGGACCATGAACTCCTTGAGGATGTCGTTCTGGATGGTCCCGGCCAGCTTCTCCGGCGGTACGCCCTGCTCCTCGGCAGCCACGATGTAGAGGGCGAGCACGGGGAGGACGGCGCCGTTCATGGTCATCGAGACGGTCATCCGGTCGAGCGGGATGCCGTCGAAGAGCCGGCGCATGTCGTAGATGGAGTCGATGGCCACGCCCGCCATGCCGACGTCGCCGGTCACCCGGGGGTGGTCGCTGTCGTATCCCCGGTGGGTGGGCAGGTCGAAGGCGACCGAGAGCCCCTTCTGCCCGGCGGCGAGGTTGCGCCGGTAGAAGGCGTTGGACTCCTCGGCGGTGGAGAACCCGGCGTACTGGCGGATGGTCCACGGCTGGTTGACGTACATCGTCGGATAGGGGCCGCGCAGATACGGGGCGATGCCCGGATAGGTGGCCAGGAAGTCCAGGCCCTCCAGGTCACGGGCGGTGTAGAGCGGCTTGACCGCGATGCCCTCGGGAGTGTCCCAGCGGAGGTCGTCGGCGCTGCTGCCGGTGGTCTCCTTGACGGCCGCCCGCCACTGCTCCTCGGTCACGCGCTCGCCCGCGCCGGCCGTCCCGGTGGTTCCGCCGGTGTGCCCGGGGGCTCCGGCGCCGGCGGGGGCTCCGGGGCCGGCGGTGGCGGTGGCGGTGACGCCATCGGGGTCGGCCGGGTGCAGGGGCACCTCTGCGAAGTCGGGGATCTTCACGCCGCCACTCCCATGCGGTCCAGGACGGAGGACAGGACGGCCACCGCGTCACAGCCCGCGTAGACGTACTCGTCGATTCCGGTCTGCTCGTCGGTTCCGGTGTGCTCGTCGTTTCCAGTGTGCTCGCCCGGCCGCCCGGCCAGGTAGATCCGCTCGGCACCGGCCGCCCGCAGCGCCGCCGCGACCGGTCCTGCCTGCTCGGCGTAGAGCGCGTCACTGGAGCAGAGGCAGGCCACGGTGGCCCCGGCGGCCCGGAAGGCGTCGGCGGCGGTCTCCGGGTCCACGGTCACCGGCTGGTGCACCGGCTCCACCCCGCCGGCCTGGAAGAGATTGGCGGCGAAGGAGACCCGGGCGGTGTGCGCGGCGGCCGGGCCGAGCGCGGCGAGGAAGATCCTCGGCCGGGCGCCGGTGGCGGCGAGATGGGCGTCGGAACGGGCGCGCAGCGCCTCGTACGCCTCGTCCCGGCGCACCCGGGGCAGCCCGCCGGGGTGGGCGGCCGGCTCCGGGGCGGGCTCCCGCTCGACCGGCTTCTCCGCCAGATGGGGGAATTCGCTGACCCCGGTGACGGGCTCCTTGCGGCGGGCCAGCCGCTGCTTGCGGGCGGCCCAGCCGGCCGCGATCCGCTCGCCCACCAGTCCGGAGCGGAGCGCCGCCTCCTGCCCGCCGGCGGCCTCCAGCTCCTGGAAGAAGGCCCAGCCGGCCCCGGCGAGCTCCTCGGTGAGGCGCTCGATGTACCAGGAGCCGCCGGCCGGGTCCGCGACCCTTCCGAGATGGGACTCCTCAAGAAGGATCGTGGAGGTGTTGCGCGAGATCCGGCGGGCGAAGGCGTCCGGGAGGCCCAGCTCCTGGTCGAAGGGGAGCACGGTGACGGCGTCGGCGCCGCCCACCCCCGCGCCCAGGGCGGCGATGGTGGTGCGGAGCATGTTCACATACGGGTCGCGGCGGGTCATCATCACCGGCGACGTGACCGCGTGCTGGCGCTGCGCCCCGGCCTCCCCGGTGACCCCGCAGACCTCGGCGACCCGGGCCCAGAGCCGGCGGGCGGCGCGCAGCGCGGCGACGGTGAGGAACTGGTCGGCGGTGGCCGCGTAGCGGAACTCCAGCTGGCGGCAGGCGGCGTCGGCCGGCAGTCCCGCCTCGGTCAGCAGCCGCAGATAGGCGACCCCGGTGGCGAGCGAGAGGCCCAGTTCCTGGGCGGCCGAGGCGCCGGCCTCGTGGTAGGGCAGCGCGTCCACCGTGAGGGCGCGCAGCCCCGGGTAGCCGTCGTGCAGCCGATGGGCGAGCGCGGCGGCCTCCCCGGTGCCGGTGACCGGCTCCCCGGTGCGGGCGGCCAGGCCCAGCGGGTCGGCGCCGAGATTGCCCCGGGCCGCGTCCGGGGCGACGCCCCGCTCCTCGTACAGCCGCAGCAGCGCCTCGGCGGCGGCCGGGGTGTCGGCGCCCGCGTCCAGCACCACCGGGGCCAGGTCCAGATAGACGCCGTCCAGGGCGCGGCCCAGCCCGGCCACCGGGACGCCGCCCGCGCCGACGGCCAGCCAGAGGGAGGTGACGCCGTTCTCCAGGTCGTCCAGGACGGCCCGGTTGGTGCGGTCGGGCTCGGCCCGGCGGTGGAGCTGGCGCACGTCCCAGCCGCCGACCGGGCGACCGCCGCGAGTGAACGGCGCGAACCCGGGATAGCCTGCCTCCGGCAGCCCGGCCGCGCCCTCTGTGACCGGCCCGGGGCCCGTCTCCGGCCCGGGGACGGAGTCCCGCGCGGTGTAGAGGGGGCGGACGACGACGCCGTCGTCCAGCGCCGTGGCCAGCGCCTCCTCGGCCGCCGC
The DNA here is from genome assembly GCF_024756275.1 of Streptomyces pyxinae. GTDB lineage: Bacteria > Actinomycetota > Actinomycetes > Streptomycetales > Streptomycetaceae > Streptomyces > Streptomyces pyxinae. The sequence continues at coordinate 390,561 of NZ_JANUGQ010000004.1, forward strand.
ACCCGTCACGTCCTTGCCGGACTTGCGCAGCACGCCCTCGACGAGGCGCTGCCACTGCTCATGGGTGGCGTCCGGGAACTCGGCGGCGAGCGAGAGCCCGTCATCGGGGAGAACCGTCATGCCCGGATGCTAGGGCAGCCGCACGGATGAGCGAGAGAGGTCACGGCTGTGACCTTGCCCTCCCTGCCCGAACCCACCGCCCGGCCCGGCCCGGTTCACCGGCCCGCGCCGGCCGACCGCTCCGCGCGCCGCGCCCCGCCCCGCCCCGCCCCGCCCCGCCGCATGACACACCGTCCGTCACCCGCGTGACAGCGCTTCACAGCGTTTGTACGGCTCCGAGCGCGCCCGTCGGCAAGGGCGACGGGCACCGCCCGGTCGCCCTCGCCGGCGGGGGGCACCGCCCGTCCGGTGGCCGGGGTTGCCGGGTGCCCTCCGCCGTGGCAGGCGCCGCACCACCCGCCCGGAGGGTCCGGACGGGGCCGACTGCCGGTACGGGCGGGCAGGCGCGGTGCCGCGTCGCACTGTCCTACAGTCCCACCGCCGCATCCCGGCCGCGCTCCGGGGCGCGGGCACGACGCCGCACGCCCCACGCACCCCTCCGGATGCTCCCGTACAACCACGCGCACCTCCGTACGCCCCCGCCGCCGGCCCCGGTCGGCCGTCCCGGCTCACCCTCTCCACCCCAGGCACCCCTGCCACCACGGGTTATGCCGGTCTCGCGCAGCTGACTCCGGCAGACGGCGGAACTCCGGCCCCCGCACCGGTGGGTGATCGCACAGATATGCCCCGCACCGAAATCCACCCCCGGGCCGATCATCCGAAATGACGTCCGGACGAAGGGAATTCGCCCCCGGCAGCACCGGCCCGGGCCGCCCGGGCTCCGGGGAACACGCCTGTCACGCGCCGTTGACGCTCCCCCGGGAGAGGCGTATCACTTTCGGCTAGTGCCGTAACTTCTCCCCCACGCCCCGGAGGTGTTCCCCCGTTGACGACGCGACGCGCGTTCCTCACCGGCACCACCGCAGCACTCTCCGCCACAATTCTCGACTTCACGACACTCGCCAGCGGCGCCCACGCGGCGGACAATCGAATGATGCGCGAACCCGTCTCCCTGGGGGTACCGCTGTCCGACGTGCTGCTGCTCGGCGGCACCGTCGCACCCGGCCCCGGCGGCCGAGCCGCCCTGTGGAACGTATCGACCGGAAAGCCCGCCTACCTCAACGCCATCGACCCCGGCACCGGCGAACAGCTGGTCAGCGTCCCGCTGACCGGCGCCGACGGTTCCTGGGCGGTCACGGCCGCGCCCGACGGCGTCTACGCCGGCACCTACGGCAACGCCCACCTCTACCGCTGGCGCCCCGGCAACGCGGGGGCGGCCGAGGACCTCGGGCTGCCGCTCGCCCGGCAGACGTTCATCTGGAGCCTCGCCACCGACGAGGCCGGCAAGGTCTGGGGCGGCACCTTCCCCGAGGGCAAGGTGTTCCGCTACGACCCCGCCACCGGGGCGGTGAAGGACTTCGGGCAGGCGGTCGCCGGGCAGACGTACGTCCGGTCGCTCGCCTGCACCGGCGGCAAGGTGTACAGCGGCGCCTACGCCTCGGCGCACATCGCCGAACTCGACCCGGCCACCGGTGTCTTCACCCAGCTGCCCGCCCCGCCCGGGCTCGACACGATAAGCGGACGGGCCGTCTACGACCTGAACGCCCACGGCGGCCGGCTCTACGCGCGGATCGGCTCCGATCTGCCGAGCCCGCTCTTCGTCTACGACACCGCCGCCCGGGTCTGGACCGACAAGATCCCCGAGGCACACGGGCTGAGCGTCTGTCCGCCGGACGAGGAGGGCCGGGTCTACCTCATCCAGGAGGGTGAACTCCGCCGCTACGATCCGCAGACCAAGCAGATCACCGGCACCGGGCTGGTGTTCGACGGCAAGGTGCGCAACGCCCGGTCGTTCGGCTGGGTGGAGCTGGGGCTCCCGGACTACCCGGGCCGGAGTGTGGTCGGCACCCTCTGGCGGGGCGAGATGTTCCGCTACAACCCCCGGACCGGGGCGCACGCCATTCTGCCGACCCAGGTGCGCCACGAGCCGATCGAGATCCTCTCGCTGGCCGACGGCGGGCGGCGGACGGTCTACGCGGGCGGCTTCCTCAACGGCGGCCTCGGCGCGGTGCACACCGAGTCGGCCGCCAGCGCCTTCCACCGGTTCGCCCAGATCGAGTACGTCCAGCAGGCGTCGGACGGCTCGGTCTGGCTGGGGGTGTATCCGGAGGGGCGGGTCTACCGCTACCGCCCCGACCGGACCTGGAACAGCCCGGAGTACTCCCCGGCCGGCACCCGCGCGCTGCCGGCCAACCCCGAGCTGATCATGACGCTCAAGCCGTATCTCCAGATGCGGGCCAAGGTGCTGGCCGAGACCGAGGGCAAGATGGTGGTCGGCACCGTGCCGGAGGGCGACCGGCTCGGCGGCGGGATCGCCGTCTACGACATGTCCACCGGGGCCTGGGAGTTCACCCGGAACGTCGTCCAGGACCAGTCGGTCTTCGCGCTCGCCGGCCATCAGGGCGTGATGTACGGCGGGGCCTCGGTCACCGGCGGGCTCAGCACCACCCCGCCCACCCGGAAGGCGGGCGCGGTCTTCGCCTGGGACGTGCACCGCAACACCAAGCTCTGGGAGCTGGAACCGGTCGCCACCGAGGGCACGGTGAGCGGGCTGGCGGTGGGGCCGGACGGCCGGCTCTGGGGGCTCGCGGGCCACACCCTCTTCGCCGTCGACCTGCGCTCCCGGACCATCGTCCGCCGGCTGGAGCTGGGCACCCGCAGCACCGGCGGCACGGTGGTGGTCTCCCGGGGCATGCTGTACGTCAGTGTCGACGGCGGGCTGGTCTTCCGGGTCAACCCGTTCGCCTCGCACCTCGACCCGGTGCTGATCGCCGCCTTCGCGCACCGCCGGATGACCGGTCACCGGGACGGCCGGCTCTACTTCAGCCGGGGCGCCGAACTGCTGAAGCTCGACCCCCGCCCCTGACCGGCCCGTCGGAATCAACGCACCCCTAGAGTGGGCATGTTGATGTTCCGGAGGCATCCGGCTGCTCTCGGTCCCGTCCGAGGCGGCCGGGCCTCGTCCCTTCCCGGTCTCCTGGCCCCCGGAGGTATCGATGAGGACCGGCTTCACCCGCAGGACCGGTTTCACGCGCGCCGCCCTGCCCCTGGCCCTGCTCTCGCTCGTGGCCACCGCGCTCACCGCCTGCGGAGGCGGCGGCTCCGGGGACGGCGAGGGCGTCACCGTATGGATGTATCCGGTGATCTCCGACCCCAAGGCCAACGCCGCCTACTGGGACGGGATCGAGCGGGCCTTCGAGAAGGCCCACCCCGGGACCCCGCTCACCATCGAGCAGCAGCCCTGGGACAACCGGGACCAGAAGCTCGCCACCGCCTTCGCCGGCGGCAAGGGACCCGACGTGGTGCTGCTCAACCCCGACCAGGTGCCGCAGTTCGCCACCAGCGGGGCACTGCGGCCGGTGGACAAGGCGCTCTCCTCCTCCACCGGGGCCTTTCTGCCCGCCGCGCTGAAGGCGATGACCCAGGACGGCAAGGTGTACGCGGCGCCGGTCTACCAGACCGTCACCACCACGCTCTACAACAAGCGGCTGCTCACCGCCGCCGGTATCACCACGCCCCCCGCCACCTGGGAGGAGATCAAGGCCGCCGCGCCGAAGCTCAGGGCGAGGAAGGTGGCCATACTGGACTACTCGGCCGGCAACGAGGCGACCCTCAACCTCAACTTCTATCCGCTGCTGTGGCAGGCGGGCGGCCGGATCTTCAGCGAGGACGGCAAGAAGGCCGCGTTCAACGGCCCCGAGGGCGTCACGGCGCTCACCTTCCTCACCGACCTCTACCGGGCGGGCGGGGTGCCCCGGTCCGCGCTGACCAACACCAATGTCCTCGCCGACCAGGCGCTCGGCCGCCAGCAGGCCGCGATGGGCTTCTCCGCCGCGCTCGCGGACACCGAGCTGGCGGCGAAGACCTGGGGCGCGGAGAACGTGGTGGTGGGCGCGCCGCTGAAGGGCGCCAAGCAGGTCGCCTTCGGGGTCCCCGGCGGGCTCGGGATCAGCGCCCGTACCGGCGATCCGTCCGGCGCCGAGCAGTTCGTGGCCTTCATGACCGAGCCCGCGCAGATCGAGTCGCTGGGGAAGGCGAGCGGCTTCTTCTCGCCCCGGACCGATGTCACGGTGCCCAGCGACTCCCCGTACGCCGAGCAGTACCAGGCCGCGCTGGCCCATGTCTTCCCGGGTGAGCCGCACCCGGCCGCCCGCCAGCTGATGGGGCTGCTGGCCCCGGAGATCCAGGCGGCGCTGACCGGCAAGAAGACCCCGAAGCAGGCCCTGGACGCGGCGGCGGACGCGGCCGACGAGCTGCTGGCACGGCAGCGTTGAGCGGAGCCCTGACCGACGAGTCCACCGCCGGGGAGGAGGTGCCGGAGCCGGGCGGTCCCGGCCGGTCCACCGCCCAGGACGCGCGCGGCGGTACGGGCCGGGGCGGATCCGCCCGCCGTACGACCGGCCCGCGCCCCGGCTCGCGGCGGCGGGAGGCGCTCAGCGGTCTCGCCTTCGTCGCCCCGATGCTGGTGCTCTTCCTGGTCTTCCGCTTCGGGCCGACGATCGGCGCGGTGCTGCTGTCGCTCACCGACTTCCGGCTCAGCGGCGACTGGCGGTTCATCGGCGCGGAGAACTACATCCGGCTGCTGGACGACGGCCTGTTCTGGGAGAGCCTGGGCGTCACCGCCCTCTACACCGTGCTGTTCGTGCCGATGACGGTGCTGGCCTCGCTGGGCACCGCGGTACTGCTGCACCGCACGGTGTGGGCGCGCGGCTTCTTCCGGGGGCTGTTCTTCCTCCCGTACGTCACCAGCATCGTGCTCGCCGCGGTGATCTGGAAGTGGATCTACGAGGTGGACGACGGCCTGCTCGACGCGGCGCTCGGCCTGCTGCGCCTCGGCCCGGTCGACTTCCTGGGCGACGAGCGGCTGGTGCTGCCGTCCATCGCCGTCACCGCCGCCTGGAAGGGCTTCGGCTACTCCATGCTCATTCTGCTCGCCGGGCTCCAGAACATCCCCAAGGAGATCGGGGAGGCCGCCACCATCGACGGGGCCGGGCCCTGGCAGCGGTTCCGCTGGGTGACCCTGCCGCTGCTGCGCCCGGTGCTCTTCTTCGTCCTGGTCATCGAGGCGATCGGCGCCTTCCAGGTGTTCGACGCCATGTATGTGATGACCGGCGGCGGGCCGGTGCGGGCCAGCTATTCACTGGTGTACTTCCTCTACGACTCCGGCTTCAAGTACTTCGACTTCGGCTACGCGAGCGCCATCGGGCTGGTGCTCTTCCTCGTCGTGCTGGTCTTCTCGCTGATCCAGCGGCGGCTCGTCGGACGGGAGGACGACTGATGGCGCGGGCCTCGGTGGCGGAGCCGTACCGGGCCCGCCCGGAGAAGACGGGGAATACGCGCGAGTCGCGCGAGACACCGGGGCGGTGCGGGTCCGGCGGGGGCCGGCGGGGGCGGCCGGTGGCGCGGCTGCGGCTGCCGGTGCTGCTGGTGCTGGTCGCCCTGGTGACGGTGACGCCGTTCGTGGTGATGGTGCTGGTGGCCTTCGCACCGCCCGGCGGCCGTACGCTGCCCGGCGCGCTGGACCTCACCCGGGCCACCTGGCGGAACTTCGCGGATGTGCTGGAGAGCGCCGACATCGTGCGGTGGGCGCTCAACTCGCTGGTCTACTCGCTCGTCTCGGTGCTGCTGATCCTGCTCTTCGCCTCGATGGCCGGCTATGCCTTCGCCAAGAAGCGCTTCCCCGGCCGGGAGGTGCTGTTCTGGTCGTTCCTGGCCACCCTGATGGTGCCGTTCCAGGCCACCCTGATCCCGTACTACCTGCTGATCTCGCGGCTGGGCGGGGTGGACACCTACTGGGGCCTGATCGTGCCGACCCTGGCCAACTCCCAGGCGGTGTTCCTGATGCGGCAGTTCATCACGCAGCTGCCGGACGAACTGTTCGAGGCGGCCCGGATCGACGGGGCGTCCGAGTGGCGGATCTACACCAGTGTGGTGGTGCCGCTGACCCGGCCGGTGCTGGCGACCCTGGGGGTATTCGTCTTCCTCTGGCACTGGAACGACTTCCTCTGGCCGCTGGTCATCGGCCAGTCGGAGCGGATGCGCACCCTGACGGTGGGGCTGGCCACGCTGGAGGGCGAGAACGTGGCCGTCAACCAGGTGATGGCCGGGGCGACCATCACCGTGGTGCCGTGTCTGCTGGTCTTCGGGCTGCTCCAGCGGTATCTGACCGACTCCGTCGCCACGACGGGGATGAAGTCCTGACACCCCCTCCGGGGCCGGGGAGAAGGGGGGAGTGTGGCGGGGGCTCAGGCGGCGGGTTCCGGCTGCCGCTCCTGACCGGCGTCGGGCCCGGGACCGGTGCCGGAGTCCCTGCCGGCGCCGGAGTCCGTGCCGGTGCGGGAGCCCCCGCCGGTGCCGGAGTCCGTGCCGGTGCGGGTTTCGGGGCCGCTGCCGGCGCCGGGGTCCGGACCCAGTTCGCCGAAGGTCTCGATGGCGCGGAGGGCGTCCGCCTGGGACATGCCCGGCGGCTGCACCCGGAGGATCAGTCCGTCGGCGCCCATCGCCGCGTACCGCTCGACGCGCTCCCGGCACTGCGCGGGCGAACCGATGACCGAGCGGGCCGCGATGTCGTCCCACTCCTGGGCGTACCGGGCGGCGTCGGCCGAGGTGCGCTTCCAGTCGCCGTAGGCGTCGTACAGCTCCCGCAGCGGCCCCTCCAGGGCGGCGCGGGCGGCCTGGCCGGTGGGAGCGGCGTACCCCTCCCGGCAGACGATGACCTCGGCGCCCAGCGAGCGCGGGCCGCGCGGATACGAGCGGTACTCCGCGATCTTCCCGGGCAGTTCCTCGTCCGTCTCGTTGAACGAGGTGGTCCAGCCGTCGCAGAGCAGCGCGGTGCGCCGCAGGGCGGCGGAGACCCGGCCGCCGTTCCAGATCACCGGGCGGGGGCGCCGCACCGGGCGGGGTGCGAGATACGCGTTCTCCAGCCGGGTCCAGCGGCCGGTGAAGGTCACCTCGTCCTCGGTCCAGAGCCGGGTGAGCACCTCCAGCGCCTCTTCGAAGCGGGGCACCCGCTCGGCCGGCCGGGTGCCGTAGAGGGCGAACTCCTCGGGGCGGTAGCCGAGGACGAACCCGGCGGTGAGCCGCCCGCCGGAGAGCACGTCGAGGTGGGCGAGGGTCTCGGCCAGCCACACCGGGTCGTAGACCGGGGCGATCAGCCCGGCGGTGGCGAGCCCGATCCGCTCGGTGTGCGCGGCCAGATAGGTGAGCGAGGTCAGCGCCTCGTGGTAGCCCGGGCGGTGCAGATGGCGCTCGCCCACCACGGCCCAGGCGAACCCGGCCTGTTCGGCGAGCCGGACCTGTTCCACCGCGTCCGCCAGGCGTGGGCGCTCGTCCGGTCGGGCGTAGAGGTTGACATAGAGGCCCAGGCGCATGGGTGAGTCCCTTCCTTTACGGTCCGGGCCGTAAAGGCTAGCGTGTCGGCCACCCGGCGACAGGCAGGAGTCGAGCAGCATGTCCGAGAATCCCACCTACCTGACCGAGCCGGCCGAGACCGGGCCGGGCGGGGTGAGGGAGGCAGACCCCGGTGGAGCTCCTCCGGCATCCGTGCGTGAGGTGACGGCCCGTCTGGTCGGCGTGCTGCGCGGGACGGTGGTCCCGGCGGTGCTCACCCCGATGGGCGCGGACGGGGCGGTGGACCTCGGGGCGCTGCGCGGCTACGCCGAGCGGATCGCCGCCGGGCCGGTGGGCGGGGTGGCGGTCTGGGCGCACACCGGCCGGGGGCTGTATCTCTCCCGCGAGGACCGCCGCCGGGTGCTGGCGGTGTGGCGGGAGGCGGCCGGAAGCGGGGTGGTGGTGGCGGGGGCGGGGGTGCCGCGCGCCGGCTACGCCGGATACACGGATCACGCGGGGAGCACCCCGGA
>NZ_JANUGQ010000040.1 GCF_024756275.1 Streptomyces pyxinae
CGCAGAGGCGCGAGGGACACGCCCCCACATGGCGCGCAGGGGGGGAGGCGGGTTGCGGAACGGCTCGGGGCCGGCGGATCGATCCGCCGGCCCCGAGCCGTACCACCTGGTGCTGCCGGTTCACCAGGTCACGGGCAGCGAGCGCACACCGTAGACCGCTTTGTCCGTGCGGTACTCCAGCTCCTCGTACGGTACCGCCAGGCGCAGGTCCGGCAGCCGGCGCAGCAGCGTGCCCAGTGCGATCTGCAACTCGGCGCGGGCCAGCGGCTGGCCGATGCACTGATGGACACCGAAGCCGAACGCGAGGTGACGGCGGGCGTCACGGGTGATGTCCAGCTCGTCGCCGTCCTGGAACACCAGCTCGTCCCGGTTGGCGGCGGACAGCATGCACAGCACCCCCTCACCGGCCCGGATCAGCGTGCCGTCGATCTCCACGTCCTCCAGCGCCGCCCGCGGCAGGCCGAAGTGCACGACGGACAGATAGCGCAGCAGCTCCTCGACCGCGCTCTTGATCAGCTCCGGCTCGGCCCTCAGCCGGGCCAGCTGGCCGGGGTCGCGCAGCAGCGCCAGGGTGCCGAAGGAGATCATGTTGGCCGTGGTCTCATGGCCCGCCACCAGCAGCACCATCCCCATGGCCGCGCACTCGGCCTGGTTCAGCTCACCGCGTGCGACCAGTCGGCTGAGCATGCTGTCGTCCGGCTCGTGCCGCTTGCGCTCGGCCAGTTCGGTCAGATAGCCGTTCAACGTGCCCATCGCCGCCTTGATCTGCTCCGGCGGGGTGCTCAGGTCCACCAGCGTGCTGGTCTGGCTCTCGAAGAACTCATGATCGGCGTAAGGGACGCCGAGCAGCAGGCAGATCACCCTGGAAGGCACCGGCAGGGCGAAATCCCGTACCAGGTCCGCGGGGGAGCCCTTGGCGATCACGCGGTCCAGGGCCTCGTCGACGATCTTCTGGAGTTGCGGGCGCTGGGCTTCCGCACGTTTGACGATGAAGTCGCCGGTGAGCATCCGCCGCAGCCGGGCGTGCTCCGGGTCGTCCAGCCGCAGAAAGCTGGGCTGGGCCTTGGTGAGCAACTGGCGGCGTCCGGGGGAGAGGAAGGGGAATCCCGGCACACGCGCGTCGGCGCTGAACCGCTTGTCCTGCAGGACGGTACGCGTCTGCTGATGTCCTGTGACCAGCCAGCACGGCCGACCGTCCCACAGGCTCACCTTCGTCAGCGGGGCGGCACGGTGGACCTCGGTGTAGGCGGGCGAGGGGGAGAAGGGACAGGCGCCCCGAGGGGCCGGAAGCGTCAGTTCCCGGTCGGTGTCGGCGGAGTGGGCGAGAGTCATATGGCGGGCTCCTTGCACGGACGAGAGCGGGACGTGGGGGGCGGGTGGTCAGGAACCGGCGGTGGCGGTGCCGTCGGCGCCCTCGGGCCGGTGGTCTTCGCGCACGGTGATGGCACCGGCCGGGCACAGGCCGGCGGCCAGTTCCAGGTCGGCGCGTGCGGCCTGCTCGGCGCCGCCCGGGCGCAGCAGGACCAGACCGTCGTCCTCGCTCTGGTCGAAGACGCCGGGGGCTGCCATGACGCACTGGCCGGAGCCGCAGCACCGGTCCTTCTCGACGCGGACCTGCATATCGGGGACCTCCGGTGGAGTGGGAGTTCGGTGGCGCACACGGCCGACCGCATCCAACCCGCTCCCCCTCGTGCACCGCTGGAGCAGTGGTGGTTGGCGCCTTGGGGCCGGTGCTCCCGCCCGGGGCCGCCGGCGGACGGTAAGAGGACTCCTGTCCGGCCGTGCCGCGGCCGCTGTACGGTTCGAAGGGCGTCCCACCGGTGGCAGCGGCGGCGGCACCGCCGCGGCGCGGTCCGCCGGGCACCGCCGCACACTGTCTCTCGCCGGCGCGGCGGACGGTCTGTCCACGCGGAGCCGGATGCTCCGGAGTGGCGGGCGAGTGTGAGCGCGTCGCGGACGCGGGGCTGAGAACCGGCGGGCGAGGTGCGGGCTGTTCCGTGGGGCGGAACACTCGGGGGGTCCGCTTGCCGGGGGAGGGCGGGGTGTCTAGCGTGATCGGCCGGCGGGGTGCGGGAGTCGCCGCCGGTGTGTTCGCTGGTCGTGTCGTGTCGCGTCGTGCTGCGCCGGGAGGTCGTGGGCCGTCATGGAGGACAGTGCGACGGAGGCGGGTCAGGGCGGGCCGGCGCTGGAGTTGCGCGGGGTGGCCAAGCGGTACGGGCCGGTCACCGCGCTGAGCGGGGTGGACCTGGAGGTCGCGCCCGGGGAGATCCTCGGGTTGCTCGGGCGCAACGGCGCCGGCAAGACGACCCTGATGTCCGTCGTGGCGGGGCTGCTCCGGCCGGACGCGGGGCGGGTGCGGGTGCTCGGCAGGGATCCGGTACGGGAGCCCCGCGAGGCCCGGCGCCGGCTCGGGCTCGCGCCGCAGGAGCTGGGCGTCTACCCGCCGCTGACGGTGCGGCAGAACCTGACGTTCTTCGCGGAGCTGGCCGGGCTGCGGGGCCGTGCCGCGAGCCGGCGTGTCGAGGAGGTGGCCGAGCCGCTGGGGCTGACCGGGCTGCTCGACCGCCGGGCCGGGCGGCTCTCCGGCGGGGAGCAGCGGCGGGTGCACACCGGAATGGCGCTGGTGCACCGGCCGGCCCTGCTGCTGCTGGACGAGCCGACGGCCGGGGTGGACGTGGGCACCCGGGAGCAACTCCTGGAACTGGTCCGCGCCATGGCCGCCGGCGGTACCGCCATCTGCTACTCGACGCACTATCTGCCCGAGGTGGAGACCCTGGGCGGCTCCGTCGCCATGCTGCACGACGGCCGGGTGGTCGCGCGCGGGGACGTGAAGGAACTGGTACGGCGCTCCGGCGACAGCGGCATCGAGCTCACCTTCTCCGGCAGCCCGCCCCAACTGGCCCTGCCCTGGCCGGTGGTGCGGGACGGCCGGGTGCTGCGGCTGACCGTGGAGCAGCCCCATCTGGTGGTGGAGCGGGTGATGGGCGCCCTGGGCGCGGCGGCCGGGGAGCTGACCAACCTCCGGATCGCGCAGCCCAGTCTGGAGAGTGTGTTCCTGCGGGTGACGGGGCGCCGGTACGACTCGGAGGGCACCGACGGCACCGACGGCACCGACGGCGGGGAGGGGGCCCGATGAGTGAGGGGTCGTGGGGACGGATCGTCGCCCTGGTGCGGCAGGACCTCAGACTTCAACTGCGCGACCCGGCGCCGCTGGTCGTCCGTACGGCGATGCCGCTGCTGCTGATGGGCTTCATGCAGCCGCTGTTCCGCACGGCGCTGCGGGCGGACCGGGTGGCGGGCGCCACGGGCGCGGAGCAGGCGGTGCCCGGCATGGCCGTCATGTTCACCTTCTTCCTGGTGAACCTGGTGGGCTTCGCGGTCTTCCGCGAGCACGGCTGGAGGACCTGGGACCGGCTCCGCGCGGGGCCCGCCCGGCCCGCCGAGCTCCTCGCCGCCCGGGTCGTCGTCCCGCTGGGCGTGGCGGTGCTGCAACTGGCGGTGGTGTTCCTGGCCGGCGGCCTCCTGTACGACCTGCGGATCAGCGGCTCCTGGCCGGCGCTGGTGGCGGTGGGCGCGGCGCTGGCGCTCTGTGTGGTGATGTTCGGCATGGCGCTGGTGTCGCTGTGCCGGACGGTCAACCAGCTCGCGGTGTTCGCCAACCTCGCCGCGTTGCTGTTCGCCGGCCTCGGGGGCGCGCTGACGCCGCTGTCCGCACTGCCGGACTGGGCACGTCCGCTGGCGCCGGGGATGCCCAGCTACTGGGCGATGCGCGGCTTCAACGCCGTGATCATCGAGGGCGGCGGGGCGGCCGCGGTCCTGCTGCCGGTACTGGTGCTGCTGGGCTTCTCCGCCGGGTTCGCGGCCGTGACGCTGGTGTTCTTCCGCTCCGAGGACCGGAAGGTCGCCTGGTCATGAGGCGGGACCGGCGGGAGACAACCGTCTCGTAGAGAGGAACGCTCGCTGAGCGGAGGCGGGTTGGGGGATAGCGTGGTCGGGTCGGCTCGTCGGGTCCCTCTTCCGTCCGCCGTGTCTCGTCGCACTGTGTCGCGTCGCGTCGTACGGCCCCGCTCGTGCCTTCGCCCACTCGCCCCTCGCCTCCTTGTTCTCCCCGTCTGCCGTCTGCCCGTTCGTCCGCCGGAACGAAGGAGTCGCCCGTGAGGATCCCGGTCGCCGGGCCCGCCCGTCCCGCCCGTCCCGCCCGCCGCCCCCTCGTCCCGTGACCGCCGCCGCGCGCGTCCTGGTCACCGGGGCCACCGGAGCCGTCGGTGGCGCCGTGCTGCGCCGGCTGGCCGCGGCGGGCCACGACGTCCACGGGGCCAGCAGCAACGGCGGCCCGGCACCCAACCAGTGGGCCTGGCGGGTCGGTTCCGAGGAACCGCCCGAGGCACTGCGCGGGCCGTGGCACGCGGTGGTCCACTGCGCCGCCGACACCCGCTGGAACCTCTCGGCCGTCGAGTCGGAACGGGCCAATGTGGCTCCGCTGCGGGCGCTGTTGAAGTGGCTGGACGGCATGGATGGGTCGGAGGGGACGGACGGCATGGACGGGGGCACCCGGCTGGTGCATCTGTCGTCCTCGTACGCGACCGGGCTCACCGGCAGCGTCCTGCCCACGTCCCCGGAGGCGTACCGCAATACGTACGAGTGGTCCAAGGCCGCCGGCGAGCGGCTGCTCACCGCCGAGCGGGCGTCGGTGGACATCGTCCGCTTCCCGATCGTGATGGGCACCCGCCGGGACGGCTTCCTGGACCGGTACAGCGGCTTCTTCTGGCTGCCGTCCTCGCTGTGCACCGGGGCCGTACCCGCGCTGGTCGGGGACGAGAACGCGTACCTGGACATCGTCAGTACCGACGACATCGCCGAGCACGTACGGGAGTTGGTCGAGGGCGACCGGCCCGCCGGGGCGCGGCTCACGGTGCTGGGCGGCGGCGACGGGGCGCCCAGGGTCGCGGAGGCGTTCGACACCATCCTGGACGCCCTGAACGGCTGGCGCGCGGAGAACGGCGCCCCGGCACTCCAGCCGCTGCCCTATGTGTCCGGGCGCCAGTGGAACCGGTTCTATCTGCCGTTCGCGCGCGAGCACCTGGACCGCGCCCAGCTGACCCGGGTCACGGCCTTCCAGGCGTACCAGGGCTATCTCTCGGTCACCGAGCCCTTCGAGGCGACCCACCGGGTGGACCCCATCCTCCCCACCCTGCACCGTTCCATCCGGCGCTGGGCCGAGAGCCACCCGGCGACCGCCCGCCGGGTGCCCCGGCCCTGGCGTCCCTGAAGTCCGCCCGCCGCGCGTGGGTCAGGCGGCGGCGTACGGGCGGCCCGCCGCCATCACCAGGCGTACGTCGCGGAGCGCCTGGAGGTCGTCCAGCGGGTCACCGCCCACCACGAGGAGGTCGGCGCGCAGACCGGGAGCGAGGGCGCCGGTCCGGCCGGCGATACCCAGGGCCCGCGCGGTGCCCGTCGTGGCCAGGTCGATCACCTCGGCGGGGGTGCAGCCGATGTGCTCAAAGAACTCCAGGCTGGACACGAAGCCGTCGAACACGGCCCGGCCCACCCCGGCGTCGGTGCCCGCGATCAGCCGCACCCCGCGCTCACGCATCCAGCGCAGCCGGCCGAACATCTCCTCGGCGCGCTCCCGGCCGATGCGCTCGGCGACTCCGCGCCAGGCGGGACTGGCCGCCGGGCAGACGGCGATGCCCCGCTCCACGATGTCCGCGACGACCTCCTCCCGTACGTCGAAACCGCCCCGCGCCATCCAGGTGCAGTGCTCGATGGTGTCCACCCCGGCGGCGACCGCGGCGACGATCCCCTCGGTGCCGTGGGCGTGCGCGGCGACCGGCAGCCCGGCGCTCCGGGCCTCCGCCACCAGGACGCGCAGCTCCGCATCGGTGAACTGGGCGACCCAGACGGGCGGACCGTCCTTGGTGAGCCCGCCGCCGGTGGCCATCACCTTGATCACGTCGGCGCCGCGTGCCACATTGCGCCGGACCGTCTCCCGGACGGCGTCCGGCCCGTAGGCCTCCCCGCCGAGGAACCAGCAGTGACCGCCGGGAGCCGTCACCGGGGTGCCCGCCGTGAGGATGTGCGGCCCGGGCAGCCGGCCGGCGGTGATGTCGTCGCGCAGGGCGGCGGCCAGCCCGTCGCGGTCGCCCAGGTCCCGGACGGTCGTCACCCCGGTGCTCAGCAGCCGGCGCGCCCGCTCGGCCATGTCCCGGCGCAGGGTCTCGGCGGAGGCGTCGCGCAGCGACCCCACCGGGTCCGGGCCCCCGTCGAACACCAGGTGCACATGGCCGTCGATGAGCCCCGGCAGCAGGGTGCCGTCCGGGAAGGCGTAAGCGGTGGCGGAGCCGGAGGCGCGGGCCCGGACGTCCGCGTGGCGGCCGGCGTCGACGATGACACCGTCCCGGACGAGCACCGCCCCGTCGTCCAGCCGCCGCCCACCGGGGCCAGTGATCATCCAGCGGGCGGAGACAAGTGCTTCCATGGGATTCTCCTGTGCTGTCGGGGCCGCGTTCCGGAGGTCGCGTTCGGGGGCGGGATCCCGAGTGGATCACAGCCCGGGGCGCGGGGCGACGGGCACCACCCGTTCCGCGCCACCTTCACCCGCTGACGGAGAGCGGCGGATCCCGGTACGGCATACGGCTGTTGGCGTGACGGGACGGGGTGGCGGTGATCGCCGGCGGAGGGCCGGTTCGGTACGCTGCGTGCGCGATCGGAGCAGGCTTCACCGAGGAACCGGGGCAGTGAGATGCGGCAGTTCGTGGATGTGGTGCTGACCAAGGCCGGCCGGGTCAAGATCCGGTACCGGGCCGCGCTGCTGGGCGACGACGGGAGCCGGGTGTCGGTGGTGGCGCCGTGGTCGGCGCCGGGCGTCCGGGACTTCGGGTTCGTGCGGTTCGAGCCGGGCGACCAGTTCACCGAGCACTACTGGCGGGACCGCTGGTACGCCGTGAAGGAGGTCCGGACCGGGGACGGGACGCTGAAGGGGTGGTACTGCGACATCACCCGGCCCGCCGAGGTGAGCCCGGCCGGGGGAGGGAGCGACGCCTCCGGGCCGGCGGGGCCCGTGGAGATCGTGGTGGAGGACCTGGATCTGGACCTGTGGGTCTCGGCGGACGGCTCCGAGGTACTGCGCCTGGACGAGGACGAGTTCGCGGCGAGCGGTCTGGCCGGGCGCGATCCGGAGGCCGCCCGGCAGGCGATGGCCGCGCTCGACGGCCTGGAGCGGCTGGCCAAGGACGGCGGGCTGCCCGGACTGCTGGAGGGGTAGGAACCCCGGCCGGATGCCGGATGCCGGATGCCGGATGCCGGATGCCGGATGCCGGATGCCGGATGCCGGGTTGTCGGAGATGTCGGGCGCCGGGTGCCGACGGGGGGCTGTCCGGGGCCCGCTGTCGTGGAGGTGCTGTTCGGAATGCCGGGGGCCGTCCGGCCGTCGCGGGTGGCGGCGGGAGCGGGTCGCGGCCAGGAGCGGGCTGAGGAGCTGACGTACACGGTGACGGCGGAATTCCGGGGGCCCGCGGGGGCCCGTGCGGCGGAGGTGACCCGGGCGCTCGGCGCGGCGGACTGCGGGGAGGTGGCGGGCGACCCCGGGCGCCGGGCGCAGTACGCGGCGGACGCCTCCAACTACCGGCAGGTCCCGCTGGCCGTGGTCTTCCCGCGCGAACGGGCACATGTGCTCAACGCACTCGCGGTGTGCCGGGAGTTGGCGGTGCCGGTCACCGCCAGGGGCGCGGGCACCAGCACCTCGGGCCAGGCCGTCGGCGCGGGCGTGGTGCTCGACTTCTCCCGGTACTTCAACCGGCTGCTGGCGCTCGACCCGGAGGCCAGGACCGCCACCGTGGAGCCGGGAATCGTCCTGGACGACCTCCAGCGGGCGGCGGCCGGGCACGGGCTGCTCTTCGGCGCCGATCCGTCCACCCACAGCCGCTGCACCCTGGGCGGCATGATCGGCAACAACGCCTGCGGCACCCACTCGCTGGCCTGGGGCAAGACCTCGGACAATGTGGTCGAGCTGGAGGTGGTCACCTACCGGGGCACCGTCGTCCGGCTCGGCGGGACGACCCGGGAGGAGATCGACCGGATCGTCGCGGCGGGCGGCGAGCGGGGGCGGCTGGTGGGGGAGCTGCACCGGCTGGCACGGGACGAGCTGGCCACGCTCCGCACCGAGTTGGGCAGATTTCCCCGGCAGGTGTCGGGCTACGCGCTGGAACACCTGCTGCCGGAGCGCCGGTTCGACCTCGCCCGCGCCTTCACCGGCAGCGAGGGCACGCTCGGACTGGTGCTCTCCGCCACCGTCCGGCTGATCGCCCCGCCACCCGCGCGCACACTGGTGGTGCTGGGCTTCGAGGACGCCTACGCGGCGGCGGACGCCGTGGTGCCGCTGCTGGCACACCGGCCACTGGCGCTGGAGGGCCTCGACCAGGCGCTCACCGACGTGGTGACCCGGCCGGAGACCCGGGCCGCCATCGACACCCTGCCCGCCGGCCGGGCCTGGCTCTTCGCGGAGCTGGGCGGCGAGGCGGCCGAACTGCCCGAGCGAGCCGCCGCGTTGGTGGAGACCGCCGCCGAGGCGCCCGGGAACACCGGGGGGCTGGTCATCGGGGACCAGGCCCGTGCCCGGCGGCTCTGGCGGATCCGGGAGGACGGCGCGGGCCTCGCCACCCGCCGCCCGGACGGCTCCGAAGCCTGGCCCGGCTGGGAGGACTCGGCGGTGCCGCCCGAGCGACTCGGCTCCTATCTGCGGGAGTTCCGGGCACTGATGGCGCGGTACGGCTACCAGGGCGCCGTCTACGGGCACTTCGGCGAGGGCTGTCTGCACGTTCGGATCGACTTCGACCTCACCACTCCGGAGGGCACCGCCGCCTTCCGCGCCTTCTCCGCCGAGGCGGCCGACCTGATCGCGGCCCACGGCGGCTCGCTCTCCGGCGAACACGGCGACGGCCAGGCCCGCTCCGCGCTGCTGCCCCGGATGTACTCGCCCCGGGCCATGGCGCTCTTCGGGCGGTTCAAGGACATCTGGGACCCGGACAACGGGCTGAACCCGGGCATCATCGTCCGTCCGCTCCCGGTCGACGGCAATCTGCGGATCCGCCCCGACCGGGAGCCGCTGCCGCTGGTCACGGTCTTCGCGTACGACTCCGACGGCGGCGACTTCGCCCGCGCCACCCGCCGGTGCGTGGGGGTCGGCAAGTGCCGCACCGCCGACCACGGCACCGGGGTGATGTGCCCCAGCTACCGGGTCACCCGGGACGAGAAGGACTCCACCCGGGCCCGCGCCCGGCTGCTGCACGAGATGACCCGGGGCGACCTCCTCACCGACGGCTGGCGCTCCACCGAGGTACGGGACGTGCTCGACCTCTGCCTCTCCTGCAAGGGGTGCGCCTCGGACTGCCCGGTCGGGGTCGATGTGGCCACCTACAAGGCGGAGTTCCTCCACCACCACTACCGGGGGCGGCTCCGGCCCGCCCCGCACTACAGCATGGGCTGGCTGCCCGCGCTCGCCCGCTGGGCCTCCCGGGCGCCGGGCCCGGCCAACGCGCTGCTGGCCTCCCGGCTCGCCCCGCTGGTGAAGCGGCTGGGCGGGATCGCCGCCGAGCGGGAGCTGCCGCGCTTCGCCGACCGGACCTTCCTCTCCTGGTTCCGGCGGCGCGCCCCCGAGGGGGACGGGCGCCGGGGGCCCGTGGTGCTCTGGGTGGACTCGTTCAACAACCACTTCACCCCGGAGGTGCTCCGCGCCGGGGTGACCGTGCTGGAGGACGCCGGCTTCACGGTGCGGGTGCCCGGCGGCACCCAGTGCTGCGGGCTCACCTGGATCACCACCGGGCAGCTCGGGGTGGCCCGCCGGGTCGCCCGGCGGGCCGTCGCCGCCCTCGCGCCCGAGGCGCGCGCCGGGGTGCCGGTGGTCGGCCTGGAGCCCAGCTGCACGGCCACCCTCCGGTCCGACCTCCCCGAACTGCTGGGCGGGGACGAGCGGGCGGCGGCGGTCGGCCGGGCCACCGTGACGCTCGCCGAACTGCTGGAGCGGCGGGCACCGGACTGGGACGCACCCCGGATCGGGGCCCGTTCGCTCAGCCAGACCCACTGCCACCAGCACGCCACCTCCGGCTATGGCGCGGACGCCGCCCTGCTGCGCCGGATGGGCGTCGACAACACCGCGCTGAACTCCGGATGCTGCGGGCTGGCCGGGAACTTCGGCTTCGAGCGCGACCACTACGAGGTCTCGGTGGCGGCCGGCGAGCAGGTGCTGCTGCCGGCGGTGCGGGCGGCCGGGGCGGAGACGTACATCCTGGCGGACGGGTTCAGCTGCCGGACCCAGATCGCCCAGCGGACCGACCGCCGGGGCACCCATCTCGCGGAGCTGATCGCCGGGGCGCTGCGCCCGGCGGCGGGGGAGGCCCCCGGGACCGGCAAGGGGACCGGGACCGTGGCCGGGAGCGGGAACGGCGCCGGGACCGGGAACGAGTCCGGGACCGGGTTCGGGCGGGAGTAGCACTCCTGTCCCGGGTTTCACCCCGCTGTCTCGTCTTCACCCTTGACGCGTGATCCGGCCGGGAAGAAGACTGGTCGACTGTTCCGTGATCTTGCGTCACACGATCTTGTGTTCCGTGGCCGTGGCCGTGGTGTATGCCGTGCCGGGGGATCGTCCCGTCCCGGCTCCCGGTGGATCTCCGCCCGGTGGTCCCGTCGGCGTGCGGGGCCCGGGCGCCCGTCGGGCCCGTCGTGAGGAGGACCCCGTATGCCCTACTTACCGGTACTGCGACGCCCGTCGGTGGTCCGGCTGCTCACCGGCAGCTGGGTGGGCCGGCTGCCCTCGGCGATGGCCGCCCTGGCGGTGCCGCTGGCGCTGCGGGAGGCGGGAGCGTCGTACGGCTTCGTCGGGCTGGCGGCGGGCACCTTCGCCATCGCGGCGGCGGTGGGCGCCCCGCTGGTGGGACGGCTGGTGGACCGGCGCGGCCAGACCATGATCCTGCTGGTCACGGCCGTGCTGGCGGCGGTCGGCTTCATCACCGTGGCGACCGTCCCGGACAGCCGTCCGCTGGTGCTGTTCGGCGCCGCCGTGGCGGGCGCCGCCACCCCGCCGCTGGAGCCGTGTCTGCGCGCGCTGTGGCCGGATCTGGTCCCCGCCGACGATCTGGAGTCCGCCTACGCCCTGGACTCGAGCGCCCAGGAGCTGGTCTTCGTCGCCGGTCCGCTGGCGGTGGCGGCGACGGTGGCCGTGGCCTCGCCCGCCGTGGTGCTCTGGGTCCAGGCCGCGCTGGGCATCGCCGGAGTGCTGGTGGTGGCCACCGCCGGGCCCTCCCGGCGCTGGCGGGCCGCCACCCGGTCCACGGACTGGCTCGGGCCGCTCCGGGAACGGGGCCTGGTGCTGCTGCTCGTCTGTCTGGCCGGGGTCGGCTTCGCCATCGGCACCCTGAACATCGTCGTCGTGCACTACGCGGAGGGGCGGGCCTTCCCGGGCGGCGCTCCCGGACTGCTGGCGCTGCACGCCGGCGGCTCACTGATCGGCGTGCTGATCTACGGGGCGCGGCGGTGGACGGCCGCGCTGCCGCTGCGCGCCCGGCTGCTGTCCCTGGGGCTGCTGCTCGGCTACTCGCTGCTGATCCTGGTGCCGCCGCCCCCGCTGATGGCGCCGCTGATGGTGCTGACCGGGCTGTTCCTGGCGCCGCTGCTGGCCACCACCTTCATGCTGGTGGGCGAGCTGGCGCCGGCCGGCACCACCACCGAGGCGTTCGCCTGGCTGATCACCCTCTTCGCCTCGGGCACCTCGCTGGGCTCGGCGGTCACCGGCGCGGTGCTCCAGCGGGGCGGAGAGCACTGGGGAGCCGCCCCCGGCGCCCTGGGGATCTCGGTCACGGTGCTGCTGCTCCTGGCCGGGCGCCGGGCGCTGCGGGTGCCCGGGGCGCCGGTGTCCCGAGCGGTGACCTCCGAGGTGGGATGAGGCGGGGTGAGGTGATGCGGGGGCGCGCCGCAGGCGCCTGGGACGGCGATATTCGGCCGTTCTGCATGGTGTTCGTCAGAGCCGTCCCGGCTGTTGACGGTCACTCAGTGGCATGACTAGGGTGCGATCTCTGTGCGGCGCGGGCCCCGGTACGGGGCGCGGCCACCTCTTCTCCGGCCGGATGTCCAGACATCTGCATATCGGTATATCGAGTACGGCGATTTACTCCGTCGGCCTGGCGTGCTGCGTCGTCTGTCACGCGGTCGGAACGGAACGTTTCTGAACAGTGCTTCCCCGCCCGGGGCTCCGGGACGGGACCGCTGCCATTCCTCTTCAGGGCCGACGGGTTCGCACCGTGAACCAGAATGGACTCGAGACGTGCGTGACGTACAAGGCGTGCCTACGAACGTGTACACGGACGTGTACACGGAAGTGCTGTCCCGGACGCCCGACATCTCCGGGCACAGCAAGAAGGTCTGGCTCCTCGACTCCGGGACCTGCCTGGTCGAACTGATCCCCTCGCTCAGCAGTTTCACCTACAGTCGTAATGAACTGATCGACGGCACCGGTGAGTTGCGGCTCGACTTCTTCGAACACGTCTCCGGGCGGCTGGCCGCTGAGGGCGTGCACACGGTCTTCCGGGAGCGGACCGGACCGCTCACCTATCTGGCCGACTACCGCCCCTCGCCGCCCTTCGAGGTCATCGTCAAGAACCGGGCGACCGGCTCCACCATGCGCAAGTACCCGGGACTGTTCACCGAGGGGCAGCGGTTCGAGCGGCCCGTGGTGAAGTTCGACTACCGCGTCGACCCCGAGGACCAGCCGATCGGGGAGGACTACCTGCGGCTGCTCGGCATCGACGTGGAGGCGTTCCGGGACGCGGCACAGCGGTGCAACACCGTGCTGCGGAGGCTGCTGGAGCCGCTGGACCTCTGGGACTTCTGCCTGATCATCGCGCCCGACGAGGAGCACGGACTGGTGATCAACTCCGAGATCTCGCCGGACTGCATGCGGCTGCGTTCCGGGGCGGGCGAGTGCTACGACAAGGACCTCTTCCGGCAGGGCGCGTCCGGTGAAGAGATCATCAAGCGCTGGACCGAGCTGATGCGGCTCGTCACCCATGCCTGAGGCACCCGGAGCGGACGGGAGCGGTCCCGGGGCCGACGGGGGTGCCCCCGGGGCGGACATGGGCGGTCCCGGGGCGGCCGGGCGCGACGGTGTTTCCGGCCGGCGGGGCTCCGCGCGGCAGCGGCTGGCGCTGGTGACCGGGTCCAACCGGGGGACCGGCCGGGCCGTCCGTCAGCGGCTGGTCGCGGACGGGTTCACCGTACGCTGCCTCAACCGGAGTTCCTGCGCGGACCATACGGACCCGGTGGTGGCCGATCTGGCCGACGGCGGGGCGGCGTCCGAGGCGGCCCGCGCGGTGCTGGCGGACGCCCCGGCCCTGGATCTGCTGGTCCTCAACGCGGTGGCCCGGGGGCTGGGCCGGGTGGACGAACTGTCGCCCGAGGACTGGGACGAGGCGCTGGCGGTCAACCTCACCGCCACGGTACGGATCATCCAGGCGGCGCTGCCCCTGCTGCGGGCGGCCGGCGGGCACATCGTGCTGATGGGCTCGCACGCCGGGGACCGGCCGTTCGAGGGCGGCCTCGCGTACTGCGCGACCAAGGCGGCGCTGCGGTCGGTGGCCGAGGTGCTGCTGCTGGAGGAGCGGCCCAACGGGGTGCGGACCACGCTGGTCAACCCGGGCGCCATCCGCAACTTCGACGACGACTTCTCGGAGTACAAGATGAGTGTCGAGTCGGTGGCGTCGGTGGTGTCCTGGGTGGTCGCGGCCCCGGCCGACACCGTGCTGGGCGAGGTCGAACTGCGGCCCGCCCGCCTCGCCGCCCCGCCTTCGGTGGGACTCGACCGGTTGCAGCATGTGTGACGGGGTGCGCACACCGGGGCCGGGGCGGGCCCGCGTCTCCGGGGTGTGTCCGGGGCGGCCGTACGTCTCCGGGGTGTGTCCGGGGCGGCCGTACGTCTCCGGGGTGTGTCCGGGGCGGTCGTACCTCTCCGGGGCGGACCCGGCCGGGACCTCTTACGGGACCCCTTATTCGACGGGAGTGTTGTGATGGTGCCGCACAGCTTCGTCACCGACTGGAACCCGGAGTCCGGGGTGCTGACGGCGGTCCCGTCCGGCGCCCCGGCCACCGGCGGCCCCCCGCCCGGAGCGGCTGGGGGCCTTGGAGCGGCCGGAGTGCCGGGGGCGGCCGGGGGCCCCGGAGCAGCCGGGGTGGCCGGACCCGACGGATCGACCGGAGCGGCCGGGGATAATCCGGTCGGGTTCCGGGCGGTGGCGTCGGTGGCCTTCGCCGCCGACGGGGAGGTCTGCGCGGTCGACGTGCCGGACCTGCCCGAACGCCTCACCCCGGCCATCCCCCGGGCCCACGGCGCGGAGTCGGTCGGATACGCCTGGCTGGACAACGGCTGGCTGTGGATTCCGCTCACCGGCGACCGGGCCGACCGCCGGCGCTCCGGGCTGGCCGAGGTCGAGGTACGGCTGCGCAGCGCGGAGGTTACGGGTCTGTTCCTGCGCTTCCTCGACGAGGAGCCCGGGGCGTCCGGTGACCGGGGCACGGCGGAGGAGACCGTCAGGTGAGTTACGCGGCACTGCTCGGCCGGCCGGCCGTTCCGGTCGCCCTCGGCGGCGCGCTGCTCGGGCGGCTGCCGACCGCCATGACGGCGCTCGCCATGACCCTCACGCTCCGCGCCCATGGCGCCGGCTTCCGGTTCATCGGGGTGGCCACCGCGGTGCTCGCCGTGGCGGGCGCGGCCGGCGGACCGGCGCTGAGCCGGCTGGCCGACCGGCGGGGCCAGACCCGGGTCCTGGTGGCCGGCGCCCTGGTGTCCGCCGGCGGCATTCTGCTCGTCGCCCTGGCGCCCGCCTCCCGGCCCGCTGTGCTGGCGGGCGCCGCGCTCGCCGGGGCCGCCGCCCCGCCGCTGGAGCCGTGTCTGCGGGCACTGTGGCCGGTGCTGGTCGGCCAGGAGAACCTCCAGCGGGCGTACGCGCTGGACGCGGCGGCCCAGGAACTCGTCTTCATCGGCGGCCCGTTGCTGGTCTCGGCCACCGTGGCGCTGGCCCCGCCCGAGGCGGCCGTGGCACTCTCCGCCGCCCTCTGCCTGGCGGGCACCCTGGTGATGGCGGGTTCCCGCCCCTCCCGGGAGTGGCGGGGCAGTCCCGGCGGCGGTGACTGGCTCGGGCCGCTGCGCAGCCGGGCGCTGATCCTGCTCTTCCTCGGACTGGCCGGGGCGGGCTCGGCCATCGGCGGCCTGAACATCGTGGCGGTGGCCTATGCCGAGCGGCACCCGCTGCCCGGCGGGGCGGGCACCCTGCTGGCGCTCTCCGCCTGCGGCGCGCTGATCGGCGCGGTGCTCTACGGGCGGAGCCGGTGGAGCCTCGCCCCGACGGCCCGGGCGGTGCTCTTCGGCGCCGGGCTGACCGTGACGTACCTGCTGGTGGCCCTGATGGCCCCGGTGCCGGTGATGGTGCCGGTCTGCCTCTCCACCGGCTTCTTCCTCTCCCCGCTGCTGGTGGTCTCCTTCTCGCTGGTGGACGCGCTGGCCCCGGCGGGCACCGTCACCGAGGCGTTCGCCTGGCTGATTACCCTGCTCACCACCGGTACCGCCCTCGGCTCCGCGCTCGCCGGGTACGTCTCGGACCTCACAGGCCCGGGCCCGGCCGCCGCCGCCACGGCGCTCTGCGCCCTGCTGGGCACCGGCTTCCTGCTGCTCTGCCACCGGCTGCCGGAGAGCGCCCGGCAGCGGTCCGAGGCCCCGGTGGCCGGATGAACCGGGGCCGCGCGGACGGGACTTCGGGACCCGGGGCTCCCGGAGCCGGCACTTCCGGGGCCGGGGCCTGCGGAGGCGGGGCTCCCGCTGCCGGGGTGCGCGGTGTGCGGGCCTCCACCGCCGGGGCCGCTGGTTTTGGGGCCTTCGCCCCCCGGGCCCGGCTGCTCGCCTGTGATCTGGACGGCACCCTGCTGGACTCGGCGGGCCGGCTGCCGGAGCCCGTCTCGGCCGCGCTCTTCGCCGCCCGGGACGCCGGACTGGCGCTGGCCGTGATCACCGCCCGGCCACGCCGGGACGTGGAGCCGGAGGTGACCGGCCGGGTGCCCGGCTCGGCGTACTGGGCGTACAGCAACGGGGCGGTGATCCACCCGCCCGGTGCGCCCGTGCCCCGCAGGGTGACCGGCTTCGCCCCGGACCGGGTGCGGTCGCTGCTGGCCGCCGTGCGTGGCGCCTCCGCCGCCTGGTCCTGCGCGCTCGACCTGGTGGACCGCACGGTGACGGTCGATCCGTTCCCGCGCGCCGCCTCGGAGCACTGGAGCTCGGTCGTGCGGTGTGCCTCGGCGGACCGGCTCGCCCTGCCGGACCGGGTGCCCAAGCTGCTGGTCCACACCGGTACCGGCTGCGGTACGGCCGAAGTGGCCGCGGTCCAGCGGGCGGTGGGCCCCCGGGCGGCGGCGACCGCCTCGGGCGGCGGCTTCGTGGAACTCGTACCGCCCGGCACCGGGAAGTCGGCGGCGCTGCGCTGGCTCTGCGCCGACCTCGGGATGGACCCGGCCGACGCGGTGGCCGCCGGGGACGGGCTCAACGACCTGTCCATGCTGCGGCTGGCCGGGCTGGGGGCCGCCCCCGCCAACGCCCACCCGGAGGTACGGGCGGCCGCCGATCTCGTCCTGCCGTCCAACGACGAGGCCGCGGTGGGCGCCCTGGTCGGACTGCTGCTGGACGGCCGCGACGGGGCGCGCGGCCCGGACGACCCGCCCCGGGGGCCGCTGCCATCCGCCCCGGAGTGAGACCGCCGGACGCGGTGTGATCCGGTGCCGGTCGGCGGGTGTCACATCCGGCGGCCCTCGATCGTCTTCCCCTGTGGAGCGGGACGGACGGCCGGGCCGGACGGCCGGGCCGGACGGCCGGGCCGGGCAGCTGTGTTGGGCAGTCGTGCCGGGCAGCCGTGACAGGCGGTCGTGACGGACCGCCGTGACGGACGAGGGAGAGCGGTCGTGACGGACGAGGGAGAGAGGCGTCGATGAAACGCTGGTCCACCAAGGATCTGTACACCCTCGCCCCGCCCGCCGACGGCCGGCCCGGTGACGCGATCCTGACCTTCACGGACCGCTACTCCGTCTACGACCACGGGATCATGCCGGACGAGATCCCGGGCAAGGGCCGGGCCTCCTGCGCCATGGCCGTCCGGTCGTTCGCCCTGATGCGGGACGCCGGGATCGCCACCCACTTCGTGGACCAGGTCTCCGAGAACGCCATCCGGATCAAGCTGCTCCACATCGACTTCGCGGGTGGCGGCGGCACCGGCCCCGGCGCCATGGTCCCGCTCCAGGTGGTCTACCGGAACGCGCTGCCCAAGGAGTCCTCGGTGCACCGCCGGATCGCGGCCGGCCGGCTCGACCCCGCCCTGGTCCCGGAGCGGACCGGGCCCGGCTCCCCGTGGCTGGCCGAGCCGATGGTCGAGTTCACCACCAAGTTCGAGGAGACCGACCG
Source organism: Streptomyces pyxinae (assembly GCF_024756275.1). Taxonomy (GTDB): domain Bacteria; phylum Actinomycetota; class Actinomycetes; order Streptomycetales; family Streptomycetaceae; genus Streptomyces; species Streptomyces pyxinae. The sequence goes on from NZ_JANUGQ010000040.1 coordinate 17,483, forward strand.
CTTCGTCACCCGGGAGGAGGCGGCGGCCGTCGGCGGGGTGGGGCCCGAGGACCTGGCCCGGATCGAGAAGCGGACCCGGCGGCTCGCCTCGGTGCTCACCGCCCACTGCGAGACCGTCGGCCTCACCCTGGTCGACGGCAAGGCGGAGTACGGTTTCGACGGGGACGGCGAGTTGATCGTCATCGACCACGCCGGCACGCCGGACGAGAACCGCTTCTATCTGGACGGGATCCCGGTCTGCAAGGAGCTGCTGCGCTGGCTCCACCCGGAGCTGCGCGAGCGCGTGCAGGGATACATCCGGGACGGGCTGCCGCGGGAGCGGTGGCCGCGCCCCCAGCCGCTGCCGGCCGCCACGGTGGCGGCCACCTCGGCGGTCTATGCCGCGCTGGCCGGGGTGTGGGGCGGACCCTCCGCCGCCGCGACCGAGCGATTGCGCACCGCCGTACGGGAGTTCACCGAGGCCACCGAGGCCACCGGGGCGGCCCTCGGGGATCGGACCGGGCTGTGAGCGCCCCGGCGCGCGGTGCGGCCGGTGGCCGGGAAGCCGGTGGAGCGGATGCCCGGGACGGCCGGGGACAGCAGGGAGGAGGGGCGACCGTGGAACCGGGCGCCACGGCCGGAGCCGTACGGGTGACCGCCCCGGCCCGGCTGAGCTTCACCCTGATCAGCCTGGACTCCACCTCGCAGCGCCGCAACGGCATCGCCGCCATGGCGGTGAACCGCCCCGGCCTGGTCGCCGAGGTACGGGCCGCCGGCGGGGGCTCCGGCGGGGTCACCGAGGTCGGCGGCACGGCCGAGGAGACCACCCGGGAGGTCGCCGCCGCCGTCGAGACCCTGCGCACACTCTGGGACGGGCCGCCGGCCCGGATCGTCATCGAGCAACCACTGCCCCAGCACAGCGGGTTCGGCTCCAAGACCAGCACCCTGCTCGCCATCGGCCACGCCTACGGCCGGCTCTGCGGCCGGGCGGCGCCGCCCCGGGAGCTGGCCAGGATCCTCGGCCGGGGCCGCACCTCGGGGGCGAGCACCGGACTCGCGGAGACCGGCGGCTTCCTGGTGGACGGCGGCCACCGCAACCCGCCGGACTTCGCCCGGGAGCCGCACATGTACCTGCGGCCCAGCCGGTTCGCCCAGGACGTGGCGCCGCCCCGGCCGGTGGTCCGGCTCGACTTCCCGGAGTGGCCCGTCCTGGTGCTGCTCACCCGGGGCCGTCACCTGGGCGGCCGGGAGGAGCTGGAGTGGTTCCAGCGGGTGACCCCGATCCCGCCGGAGGAGTCCTGGCGCACCTCGCACCTGGTCTTCATGGGGCTGGCCCCGGCCGTTCTGGAGCGGGACTACGAGGCGTTCTGCGCCGCCGTCGACGCGATCACCTTCACCGGCTGGTTCAAACAGGCGCAGATCGCCTTCCAGGGCGAGGCCGTCACCGCCGTACTGGAGGCCGGCCGCGCGGCCCCCTCGGTGGACGCCATCGCGCTCAGTGTGACCGGCCCCGCCTGCTTCGCCTTCACCCGGCACCCCGAGGCGGCCCGGGTGTGGGCGACCGACCTCCAACGCCGCGGGCTGGTCAGCGACTTCTGGTTCACCAAGGCCGACAACGACGGCATCACCACCACCCCGCTGCCCTGATCCCCCCGGATCCCCGCCCCCTGCCCCCTGATCGAGGAAAGGCCGAGTGACCCACGTGACCCGGAGAGCGGTGCGATGAAGGCGAACATCCCGGACGTGCTGGCGGCCCGCTACGCCTCACCGGAACTGGTCGGCCTCTGGTCGCACGAACACAAGATCCTGTTGGAACGGCGGCTGTGGCTGGCCGTGCTCACCGCTCAGCGGGAACTGGGCATCGAGGTGCCCGACGGGGTCGAGGCCGACTACCGGCGGGTGACCGACGAGATCGACCTCCCCTCCATCGCCCGGCGCGAGCAGGTCACCCGGCACGATGTGAAGGCGCGGATCGAGGAGTTCAACGCCCTCGCCGGCCATGAGCACATCCACAAGGGCATGACCTCCCGCGATCTGACCGAGAACGTCGAGCAGCTCCAGATCCGGGACAGCCTCCTCCTGGTCCGCGACCGCTGTGTGGCGCTGCTGGCCCGGCTCGGCCGGCTCGCCGCCCGTCACAGCGGCCTGGTGCTGGCGGCCCGTACCCACAACGTCGCCGCGCAGACCACCACCCTGGGCAAGCGGTTCGCCACCGTGGCCGAGGAGGTGCTGATCGCCTTCCGCCGGCTGGAGGAGCTGCTGGAGCGCTACCCCCTGCGCGGGATCAAGGGCCCGGTGGGCACCGCTCAGGACATGCTCGATCTGCTCGGCGGAGACCGGGAGCGGCTGGCCGGTCTGGAGGACCGGATCGCGGCCCATCTCGGCTTCGCCCACCGCTTCACCAGTGTGGGCCAGGTCTACCCCCGGTCGCTCGACCACGAGGTGCTGAGCCTCCTCGTCCAACTGGCCGCCGGCCCCTCGTCGCTGGCCCGCTCCATCCGGCTGATGGCCGGCGACGAGCTGGTCACCGAGGGGTTCGCCGAGGGACAGGTCGGCTCTTCGGCGATGCCGCACAAGATGAACTCCCGTTCCTGCGAGCGGATCAACGGTCTGATGATCGTCCTGCGCGGCTTCGGCTCGATGGCGGCCGAACTCTCCGGCGACCAGTGGAACGAGGGGGACGTCTCCTGCTCGGTGGTGCGCCGGGTGGCGCTGCCGGACGCGTTCTTCGCCTTCGACGGAATGCTGGAGACCCTGCTCACGGTGCTCGACGAGTTCGAGGTCTTCCCCGCCATGGTCGACGCCGAGCTGGAGCGCTATCTGCCCTTCCTGGCGACCACCAAAATGCTGATGGGGGCGGTGCGTTCGGGCGTCGGCCGGGAGACCGCCCACGAGATCATCAAGGAACACGCGGTGGCTGCCGCCCTGGACATGCGGGCCGGCGGCGGCGACAACCGGCTGCTGGACCGGCTCGCCGCCGATGAGCGCTTCCCGCTGGACCGGGCCGGGCTCGACCGGCTGCTGGCCGATCGCCTCGGGTTCACCGGAGCGGCGGGCGAACAGGTGGCCGCGGTGGTGGACCGGATCGAGGCGGTGACCGCCCGCCACCCCGAGGCGGCGCACTACAAGCCCGGCCGGCTGCTCTGACCCGTACGGCCGGAACCACCGCCCCGGACACCGTCCCGAGCCAGCGCCGAAGCCGCCGCCCGGACACCGACCCGGGCCACCACCGAAGCCGCCGCCCGGACACCGTGCAGACCCATGCGAACCATCCCGTCACCGCCCCGGAAGAGGACAGGCAGGCCCCGTGCGAGACGACAGCGACGACAGCGAGGCACGCGAGACACACCACTGCGGCGAACGCCAGACCCACCAAGCCGGCGAGGCGGGCGAGGGCGACGGCAGCGGCACTGACAGCGGCTTCGACACCCTGGTCATCGGCTCCGGCGGCGCCGGGCTGCTCGCGGCCTGCCGGGCCGCCGACGGCGGGCGGCGGGTGCTCGTCCTGGAACGCACCCCGCTGCTCGGCGGCACCACCGCCGTCTCGGGCGGCATGGTCTGGGTGCCGAACAGCTCCGTGATGCGCGAGCACGGCATGCCCGACTCGGCCGAGGACGCGCTGCGTTACCTGGAGCTGGTCACCGAGGGCGCCGTCGAGCGCCGGCGGCTGGAGCAGTATGTGGCGACCGCCCCCGAGGTGGTCGACTATCTGCACGCCAAGACACCGGTCCGGCTCTTTCCGATCGACCGGCCCGACTACCACTCCGACTGGCCGGGGGCCCGGGACGTCGGCCGCACCCTGGACAATGTGCCCTTCCCCACCGCCGGCCGCCCCGGGCTGACCGACCGGATCCGGCGCGGCGCGCACTTCGACGCCGTCACCTACGACGAGCGCCACCGCTGGAACACCCCGGAGCTGTACGACCACGAGCTGGTGGCCCGCCGGAAGGCCGAGGGCGTACTGACCGTCGGGGCCGCCCTGGTGGCGGGGCTGGTGGCGGCCTGCGACGAGCGCGGGGTGGAGTTCGCCACCGGGGTACGGGCGCGGGAGCTGCTGATCGAGGACGGCCGGGTGACCGGGGTGCGCGCCGAGACCGCCGGGGGACCGGCCGTGTACCGGGCGGCTGCCGGAGTGATCCTGGCCAGCGGCGGCTACGAGTGGGACGAGCGGCTCAAACGGGCGTTTCTGGGCGTGCCGGACACCCGCCCGGTCAGCCCGCCCTGGAACCACGGCGACGGGCTGATGATGGCCCTGGCCGCCGGGGCCGCGCCGGCCGGTCTCTCCCAGGCCTGGTGGGTACCGGCGGTGGCCGATCCGTCGGAGACGTACGACGGCCACCCGCTCTTCCGGCACCTGGTCGCCGAGCGTTGTCTGCCGGGCTCGGTCATCGTCAACCGGCAGGGCCGCCGGTTCGTCAACGAGGCCGTCAACTACAACGACATCACCAAGGCGTTCCTCGCCTTCGACCCCACCACCCACGACTACCCCAACGCCCCCGCCTGGCTGGTCTTCGACGAGGCGTTCCGGCGGCGGTATCCGATCGCCTCCGCCCGCCCCGCCGACCCGGCGCCCGACTGGTTCGAACGGGCCGGTTCACCCGCCGGGCTGGCCCGCCGCCTGGGCGCCGACGAGGCCGGACTCACCGCCACCCTGGCGGAGTTCAACCGCCATGCCGCGTTGGGCGAGGACCCCGCGTTCGGGCGCGGAACCACCAGCCACGACCGCTACTACGGGGACCCCCGGCACACCGGCGGCCCCAACCCCTGTCTGGGCCCGCTGAGCGAACCGCCCTACTACGCCGTCCCGGTCGGGCCCGGGATGATCGGCACCAAGGGCGGCCTGGTCACCGACGCCGGCGGCCGGGTGCTGCGCCACGACGACACCCCGGTCCCGGGGCTGTACGCCTGCGGCAATGTGGCGGCCACCACCATGGGGCCCGGCTATCCGGGCTCCGGCGGCACCCTCGGGCCCGCGCTGGTCGGCGGCTACCTCTGCGGGACCACGGTCGGCGGCTCCGGGGCGGTGGCCGGAGTACCCGGGGCACCGGGCGGCGGCCGGAGCGGGGCGGTGTGATGCGCGCGGTCGTGGTCGGCGCCGGCTCGATCGGCGGCTGTGTCGCCCTCAACCTGGCCGAGCGGGGCGCCTCGGTCGTCCTGGTGGACGGCCAGGATCCGGCCGGCGGGCTCTCCGCCCATGGCTTCGGCTGGGTGAACGCGGTGGACGACGGCTCCGACGCCTACTTCGCGCTCACCTCCGAGGGGCTGCGGGCCCATGAGCGGCTCGCCGCCCGCACCGACGGCGAGCCCTGGTTCTTCCGGACCGGCAATCTGCACTGGGCCGACAGCGCCGAGGGGGCGGAGGCGCTGGCCAGGACCGCCGAGGGGTACCGGGTCCGGGGATATCCGGTGGAGGAGTACGAACCCGGGCGCGCGCTGCGGGAGTTGCAGCCCGGTCTCGCCCTGGAGCGGGCGGTGGGTCCGCTCGTCCACTACCCGGCCGACGCCCATGTGGTCAGCTCCCGTTTCGTCGCCGCCGTCCAGGAACGCTGCCGGGCGCTGGGAGTCGATGTCCGCACCGGGACCCCGGTGACCGGACTGCTCGGTACGGAGCCGGTGCGCGGGGTGATCCTGGCGTCGGGGGAGCGGATCGAGGCGGACACCGTCGTCTGCTGCGCCGGGCGCGGCACCCGGGAACTCCTGGCCCACGCGGGCGCCGGCGTACCGCTGGTGGAGCCCGGGGACCCGGGCCCGGTCACCCCGGGGCTGCTGGTGCGCACCACCCCGGTCCCGGTCCGGGTGCGGCGGGTGCTGCACGCCCCGGGGCTGAGCCTGCGGCCGCACAGCGGCGGCCGGCTCGTGCTGCACAGCCATGACGTGGACCATGAACTGGACCCCGGCCGACCCGACGTGGCCGAGCAGGGCCGCCGGGCCGCCCGGCGGGTGCTGGAGCGGCTGGACACGGTGCTGCCGGGCGCCGGGGCCGGGGTGGCGGTGGAGTCCGCGTACACCGGGATCCGCCCGATGCCGCTGGACGGCCGCAGTGTGCTGGGCCCGGTGCCGGGAGCCGAGGCGCTCTATGTGGTGGTCACGCACAGCGGGCTGACCCTGGCACCGGTCCTGGGCGAACTCGTGGCGGGCGAGGTGCTGGGGCAGGTCTCGCCGCTGGCGGCCGAGTTCCGGCCGGAGCGCTTCACCGCCCGCCCCGCCTGACGGGCGGTCCGCCCGGGCCGACGCGCCTGGCGGGCGTTCCCGGGTGGCAGCCCGTGCACCGGACGGGCGGCGGCAGCCCGTACGCCGGACGCCCCGGGGCCGGTCCGCGCACCCGGCCTCCGGAGCGGCGCGTACGCCCGGTGGCCCCGGGCGGCAGCCCGTACGCCGGACGCCCCGAGCCATTCGCATGCCGTACGCGCCCGCCCGGCGCGGGCCGTCGCACACCCCGGGCTGCCCCGGCTGCCCGGTAGCCGTCGCCGGAGCGCCGCCCCGTTACCCGGTCAGGGTGGCCGGGCGGCGGGCGCGGGGGGTGTTGCGGCTGGCCAGGAAGCGGGGGACGCCCTCCGTGACCACCGCCGAGATGCCCGGCATGTCCCCGAGCGCCATGGCCTCCAGCGCCGTACCGGCCACCGACCCCAGGGGCGCGTCCAGCACCAGCAGATCGGCCTCGTCGCCCGCCCGCAGCCGGCCGGCCGGAAGTCCCCACACCCGGGTGACATTTCCGGTGGCCAGCGCCCAGGCCCGGGCCGGCTCCAGCGGGGCGAGCGCGGAGAGCTCCACCAGCGTCTTCAGCACGGCCAGCGGCATCACCCCGAACCCGGACGGGGTGTCGGAGCCGACCACCAGCCGCTCCGGGGCGCCCGCCGCCAGGGTCCGGTCCACGATCCGCAGCGCCGCCCGGAGGTTGCCCGCCTGGACCAGCTGGAGGGCCATCCCGCTCTCCGCGAGCAGCCGGTCCACATCCGCGTCGGGCAGGGCGGTGGGCCCGCCGTTGGCATGACCGCAGACGGTCGGATCGAGGGCCAGCAGGTCGCCGGCGCGCAGCGAGGCGGAGCCGGCCGCGCTGGCCCCGCCCGCGTGGCACATCACCACCAGTCCGTGCTCCCGGGCCCAGCGGATCTGTTCCACACCGTCCAGCGCCTTCTCGTACGCGCCGAAGCCGAACTTGGCCAGCCACACCCCGCACTCCGCGAGGTATCCGAAGTCCTCCCGGGTCAGGCTCGGTTCGAGCAGCACATTGCCCGCGTGCACCCGCATCCCGCCGGGCCGGAAGCGGTCGAAGCTGGCCCGGGCGGCGACGGCGAGCGCCTTCACGCCCTCCCGGTCGCGCGGCCGGCCCGGCACATGCACCTCGCCCGCCGAGATGGTCCGGGTGATCCCGCCGTGCACATACCCCTCCAGGTAGTCCACGGCCTTCTGGCGCGGCGAGTAGTCCCCGAAGGTGACATGTCCGTGCGAGTCGATGAGCCCGGGTGCCACGGTGGCGCCGGCGGCGTCCAGCACCCGGTCGGCCGCGGCCACTTCCGCCGCCAGCGCCTCGGCGCGTCCGACCGCGGTGATCAGTCCGCCGGCGCAGAGCACCGTGTCCGCGTCCTCGATCAGCGGGTGCGCGAAGTCGCCGGAGACCAACGTCCCCGCCCCCACGACGGCCAGTGTGCCCACGGGTTCACCCGTCCTTTCGCGAGGAGCGCGGCGGCACCGGCAGGCCCAGATGGTCGCGGAGGGTGCGGCCGGTGTACTCCTCGCGGTGGAGCCCGCGCCGCTGGAGCTCCGGCACCACCAGCTCGGTGAAGGCGGTGACCGCCCCGGGGACGTACGCCGGGTAGATGTTGAAGCCGTCGGCGGCCCCGCCCTCGAACCACTCCTGGATCATGTCCGCCACCTCCACCGGGTTGCCGACCACGGTGTGGGAGAGCTCCGAGGGGGTGGCGTGCACCAGGTCGCCGTAGGTGATCGGGCGTGGCCCGCCGGGTGTCCGCCGGGTCAGCCGGGTGATCTCGGCCAGCCGCCGGGCACCGTCCTCGGAGACCCCGGCCAGCACTCCGGCCGGTACCGGGGCGGCCAGGTCGGTGCCGGTGAGGTCCAGGCCGAAGACCTCGCCCGCCGACGAGCGGTTGCGCTTGTGTCCCTCCCCGATGCCGCCCTTGCGCACGAGTTCGCCCGGCTTCCGCTCGGGATCGAGCACCAGCAGCGAGTTGAGGAGGTCGTAACGGGCCACCGCCTCCTCGGTGGTGGGCGCCACGACCGGGGTGAGGCCGGGCAGGATGGTGATCCGGTCGGCCCGGCCGTAGCGGGCGGCACGGGCCTTGATGTCGGCGTAGTACTCCTGGCGCAGCGCGAAGGTCGGCTGCGGACCGGCGAAGACGATGTCGGCCTCCCGGGCACTGAGTTCGCGCGACTGGTCCGAGGTGCCCGCGTTGAACAGCACCACCTGGCCCTGGGGCGGCCGGTCCACGTCCAGCGGTCCGTCCACCGAGAAGTACCGGCCCCGGTGGCCGATCGGCCGGGCGGCGCCCTCGGGCCCGGCCCCGCTGTCCCAGAGGTCCCGGACGACCTGGAGGCACTCCTCCGCCCAGGCGTACCGCTTGGCGGTCTCCCAGTGCTCCTCCCGGCCGAAGTTGTAGGCCGCCGCCGCGTCGGCGCCGGTGACCAGGTTCCAGGCCGCCCGGCCCGCGCTGACCTGGTCGAGCGAGGCCAGCAGCCGGGCGATGGTGTACGGGTCGGAGTAGGTCGGGTTGGCGGTGACCACCACCCCGGTCCGGGTGGTGGCGGCGGCGATCGCGGTGGCCGTGGCGTACGGTTCGAGGCGGGAGATCTGGGCCGGGTTGCTGTGCTGGAGGGCGGGGTCGCTCGCCAGCCGGTCCCCGAGGAACACGAAGTCCATCTTCGCCCGCTCGGCCTCCCGGCTGATCTCCAGGATGAGTTCGATGTCGTACGCGGCGTCCGCCCGGGCGTCGGGGTGGCGCCAGCCGGCGGCGTGGGTGCCGGTGGCCCAGAACATCAGCCCGAGATGGAGTTCCCGCCGGTCGGTCATGCGCTCAGCCCCTTCTCCCGGCCCGAGGTGTGCGGCCGGCCCGTGGGGTGCGGGGCCGCGCCATGATCGCCGGCCGGATCCCCGGCGGCCTGTCCGCCGGTCTGTTCACCGGTCCGCCCACGGTCCCGTCCGCCGGTCTGTCCGCCGTCCCTTTCGCCGCCCTGTCGGCCGGCCGCTCCGGTGAGTCGTTCCGCCAGCCGGTTGGCGGGCCGGGCGAGCCCGAAGTGGTCGCGCAGCGTGGTGGCCGAAGGTGCGGGGCCGGACCGGCCGGCCGGGCGCAGCCGGGGGAGTACGGCGGCGGTGAACTCTCCGATCGCCGCCGGGGACGGGAAGCGGAAGACGAAGCCGTCCACCGCCCCCCGCTCGTACCAGGCCCTCAGGCGCTCCGCGATTCCCCCGGCGTCCCCCACCAGCACGGCGCGGTCCCGGTCGGAGCGCGGGGCGCCGGACCGGGCGTGCAGGTCGCGGGCGGCCGCCTCCGTGCCGGCCAGGAAGGGGGTCACCACCCCGAGCCGGGGCCGGCCGCCCGCCTCCGCCGACGTGACCGGGACATCGGGGTCCCCGGTGGTCAGCACGTCCGCCGCGTCCGCCACCAGGGGATCGGCGGCGTCCGCGAAACACACCGGGTGTCCCTGGGGCGGCCGGACGACATTGAGCGGGCCGCGCACCCGGAGCGCCGGGCCCCGGTGGTCCAGTACGTGGATGCCGTGGGCGTCGATGAACCGGCCGGTGGACTTGTCGTGGACGAAGGCGTCGTCCTCCCAGGTGTCCCAGAGGTCCCGGACCAGCGGCACGTACTCCCGGGCCCGTGCCTCCCGGCCGGTGGCCGGATCGACGCCCTCGCGGCGGTGGTTGGCGTCGGCGGCCGGGTCGGGCCCGGTCACCACCCGCCAGCCGGCCCGGCCGTGGCTGATGTGGTCCACCGAGGCGATCATCCGGGCCAGGTCGTACGGTTCCGTGTAGGCGGTGGTGGCGGTCACGACCAGTCCGACACGGGTGGTGCGAACGGCCAGCAGGGAGGCGGCGATCAGGGCGGCCGGCGCGGCGGAGCCGACCGGCGCGCCGAAGCCGCCGGGGGCCGGGTTCGCGGCCGGGCGGTCGGCCAGGACCAGATGGCCGACCCCCGCGGCCTCGGCCGCCGCGGCCGTCTCCAGCAGGAAGCGGGTGGGATCGGGGAGACCCGTCCCGGGTAGTTCGTACCCCACGAGGGGGCCGGGGCCTCCGGTCATGGATGCCGTCCGGGCCGGTGTGCGAGGACGTGACAACTCAACGAGTGCCTCCGGTGATTGACGGGCGGGTCGGGCGGAGCGGCCTCGGTGGAGTGGTGGGGGTGCGGTCACCGCGAGGGAGGCGGCGGGGGACCGCGTGACGGCTCGACGCCGAAGGGGCGCGGGGGCGCCCGGGTTCCGGGGCCCGTGGCGGTGGCGGAACCCGTGCCGTGAGGCCCGTGCCGGCAGAACTGGTGGGGAAGCTAACACGATCTTGGGGGGCCCACAAGCGGTCCGGACCACTTCGGTCCCGGGCGGCGGGGCGGCGCCACCGTCCCTTGTCCGGGCGGCCGTTCGAGCTCCTGGGTGTCCGCGAGCATGTCACGGACGGCGTGATGGACGAGGAACATCGCCCAGATCTCCTGCTCCACCAGGTCCGGCCCCCGGGAGCGCAGCATGTCGGCCCCCGGCAGCCCGCCCGGCACGATGTCCTCCAGCAGATCGGCCGGACCCCACCGGTCGTGATGGGCCAGGCGCAACTGCTCGGCGGCGGCCTCCTCCGGGCCGAGCAGCGTGGTGACCAGCCGGTCCGCGCCACCCGGCCGGTTCGGGGCCACCGGGACGACCCGCACCCGCAGGGGCGCGGCACCCGACGGGCCGTGCGGTTCGCTCAGCCGGGAGAGGTAACTCCCGTCGGGCAGTGCCGAGTCCACCGGCAGGGACCACTCCGGCCCGGCCCGCCAGAGCAGTTCGGCCGGGGTCGCGGAGGCCTGCCGCCAGAGATCCACCGAGAGGGTGTCCAGCCGGCCCAGGAGCAGGGTGCCGGAGCCCAGGGAGGTCAGCGAGGGCAGCAGATCGAGGGCGAGCGCCGGGGCGCCCAGGGGGAGGGTGCCCACGGCCGCGTCGATCACCTGGCGGGTGCCGCAGTGGGCCAGCGTGGCCACCAGAGCCCTGGGCGTCCGCCCCCGGCCCGGCACCGGCGCCGTACCGAAGTGCCGCCGGTTGGCGGGGGTGTCGGGCACGGAGAGGGCGAGGGTGTCGAGCGCCACCGTCCGGCGGCGGCCCGGCGTCGGCTCCGGGACGCTCCGCCGTGCGACCTCCTGGAAGAGCAGCCGCAGCGGGACCGGGCCCAGCCGCCGGCGGGCCTGGGCGAGCGCGGAGGGCGTGGGTGTCCGCCGGTCGCGGGCCCAGGCGTGCTTCCGGGCGAGCCCGCGCAGCAGCCGCCGCATCACCTCCTCGTGGCCGTACGCGGGGTACAGCCACATCGCCAGTGCGTGATAGACCATCGTGCGGGCCGGCAGGGCCCGGACGCGCTGCTCGGTGCGGCCCGCGGCGGCCACCATCTCGTCCACCAGGGCGGGCGGATAGGCCCAGGTCAGCGTGCCGGTGATCAGCCGGTCCGCCAGTCGGCCGGACTCCTCCTGGACGGTGGCCCCGGCGCGCGTCGTCACCGATTCGCTCCGTCGCGCCCGTTGCGGTGCCACTCTCCGGTGGTGTCCGATGCGGGGACGCGCCGGCCGCCCGGCGTGCCTGCCGGGGACCGCCGGAGCCTGCTGGGCAAGGACTCGGGACCGGGTCCGGGCGGCCCGGGTGCCGGCCGCCCCGCGCTCCGCCGGCCGCGCCCGGGGACGACTCCGGCTCCGGCCCCGTCGAAGAGACCGAAGAGACCGAAGAGACCGAAGAGATCCAAGTACTCCACGGGATCCAAGAGACCGCAGGGAAGGGTGAGTTCCATCAAGCACATCTCGCATTCCCCCGAAGCACTACCGTCCGCCGCGCTCCCGCCGGAAGCGCCCCCACCCGGGGCGCCCGCGCCCGGAACGCTTCCCCCGCCTTCCCCCGGTGTGTCTCCGCCCTCCGGGGTGTCTCTCTCCTCCGGGATGTCTTCGTCCTCCGGCCCGGGCGGCAGGCCGGTGCTGGTCGGCACCGTCACCCTCGACTTCCTGCACAAGGGCCCGCTCGGCCGGGGCGAGGAACCCGCCACCGTGCGCTGGGGCGGGGTGACCAACAACGCGGCCTGCGCGCTGGGTGCGCGCGGGGCCCGCCCCGCGCTGGTGACGGTGGAGTACGCGGGCGAACTGGGGCCGGCGGTGAGCGGCCATCTGTCGGGCAACGGTGTCGACTGGGTGCGGCTGTCCGCGCGGGCTCCGCTGCCAGTCTTCCACGCCGAACTGGTCGAGGGGTCCGTAGCCGGCAAGAGGTTTCTCGGAGAGCGGGCACTCGGCCTGATCACACCCGAACTGTTGTCCCAATCCAGGACGTTGTTCCAGGACGCGGCGGTGCTGGCCGCCGGATCGGACAATCACGCCCCCGCGCTGGCCTGGCTGGCCGGCACCGCCCGCTCCCTCGGGGTGCCGTTCTGGCTGCTGTCCGCCGACCCCAATGAGGTGGACAAGCTGCGGCCCGGGGGCGCCGGAGCCGATCTGGTCGCCCTCAACCAGCGGGAACTCTCCCTCTGGGCGGGGCGGCACCTGGACGGGCCGGACGAACTCGTCGCCACCGCCCGACGGTTGCCGGGGCCGGGCGGGCACTGCCTGGTGACCCTGGGCGAGGCGGGCTCGCTGCTGGTGCCGGCCGACGGGGGCGAGCCGGTGCACCAGCCGGCCGCGTCGGCGGGCGAGGAGGTGCTCACGGTGGGCGCCGGCGATGTGCTCTTCGGCTGTCTGCTCGCCGGCCGGCTGGCGGGCCTGGACTGGGCCCCCGCCCTGAAGGAGGCGACCGCGCTGACCAGCCGGTTTCTGGCGGTGACGGACGACGCGCCGCACCCCTACGCGGCCCTGCGCTCCTGACCGTACCGCCCGGTCCACGGCGGGCCGGGCCGGAACTGTCACACCGGGACGGCCTGAATCGTCTTCAAGAGTGGTCGTACGCCGCCGGAGGCCGGTGGAGCCGGTGGAGCCGGTGGAGCCGGTGGAGCCGGTGGAGCCGGTGGATACCGGGGCGCGGTACGGCCGCACGGCGGCGACAGATGCCCCACAGGTCGAGACGGAGGCCGGGAAGTGACCACGCGGAAGGTGAACGAGACCCTGACCCAGGTGGGCCCGGGCACCCCCATGGGGCAGTTGCTGCGCGAGTACTGGCTGCCCGTCATGCGGTCGGAACGGCTGGCGGAGCGGGGCGGCGCACCCGTCCCGGTCGAGCTGCTGGGCGAGAAGTATGTGCTCTTCCGGGGCGACGACGGCTCGGTCGGCTGCTTCGCCGAGGCGTGCCCGCACCGGGGCGCCTCGCTGGCGCTCGCCCGCAACGAGGACTGCTCGCTGCGCTGCGTCTACCACGGCTGGAAGTTCCATGTCTCGGGCACGGTGCTGGAGACCCCCTCGGAGCCCGAGGAGGACGGACCCCGGTTCGCCGACCGGGTGAAGCTGCCGCACCACCCGGTGGTGGAGGCCGGCGGGATCGTCTGGGTCTGGCTCGGCGGCACCGGCCGCAAACCCGGCCCCTTCCCGGAGTTCCCGTTCACCAAGGTCCCGGCCGAGAACGTCTTCGCCACCATCGCCCTGGTGGACTGCAACTGGCTGCAGGGTGTGGAGGCGGACATCGACTCCGCCCATGTCTCGCTGCTCCACGAGACCGAGGCCCGCAACGGCCCGCTGAAGGACCTGCTGGACGACACCGCCCCGCGCGACGAGATCGACCCCCGGCCGTACGGCCTGCGGTTCGCCGCCGTGCGCTCGCTCTCCTCGGGGGACACCCTGGCCCGGGTGAAGCCGTTCGCGATGCCCTGGTACACCGTGGTGCCCGAACTCCCCAACGGCGACCGGCTCTGGCACGCCTGGGTGCCGGTGGACGACCACCGGACGATCATGTGGTACCTGTGGTGGAACGACGAACAGCCCGTCGATCCCGGGTACTTCAGCACCCAGTTCGGGCTCGATCTGGACACCCTCAACCCGGACAACATCCGCGAGGGCTACACCCGGGAGAATGGCTGGGGCCAGGACCGGGCCGCGATGCGGGCCGGCACCAGCTTCTCCGGCATCCGGGGCCTGGTCCTCCAGGACGTGGCGGTGCAGGAGAGCATGGGCCCGATCGTCGACCGGACCAGGGAGAACCCGGGCAAGAGCGACCGGGGCATCGTCCGTGTCCGGCGCTTCCTGCTGGACGCCCTCAAGACCCATGCCGCCGGGGGAGTCGCGGCCGGGCTCGGGGACGACGCCGACTACGGCGCCGTGCGCTCGGCCGTCGTGGTGGCGCCCCGGGGCACGGACTGGCGCGCCGCCGCCCCCGCGTAGCCGCCGCGCCCCCTCCCGTACCGCTGTCGGAGCGCCCGCCGGCCGGTCGCCTGTTCGTCCGGTCTTCCGTCGGCTCCGTGATCTTCTGCTTTCCCGGCTCCTCTCTGACTTTGCCCTCGCCTCCGCCCCTGCCTTCCTGCGCTTCCCGTGGAAATTCCGAGGTCCGGCTCCTTTCCTCGTCCGCCTCCGGCAGTACGCCGCCCGATCGGCCGGCGGGACGCCTCGCCGTTCCCGTCCGCCCCCGGGCGGCTTTTCCATGCCCGGCGCAAGGGTGCCGCCGTCCTGCGGGATCGTGGAATCGGTGAAGTTAACCGGTCCGTTCCGGTGGCGAATCCGCGGTTCGTTGTCCCGTAGTTTTCCGATCAAGACCGAAACCCCGGCAGCCGAACCGGATCCGATGGGTTTCGGTCACGCCTAACTTGATTGGCGAATATCCGTCCCGCATTCCCTTCCCAACCCTCCGGGGCTGTGCTTGGATGGCACTCGTTTGGCGCCAGGGGGGACTCCATCTGCACGTACGACGTCCGCGGAGGAAGTTCGTGACGGAACGGCATGTGCTCTTCGTAAATCTGCGGCGCATCAAGCGGGAGGGGCTCGAATCACTCCTCGCCGCCCGGCGCCTCGGCCACCGGGTGATCCTGCTCGGCCGGTCCCTTCCCGAATTCGCCAGGCCGCTCGTCCATGAGTTCCGGCAGGTGGACACGTACGACCGGGATGCCTCGATCGCGGCCGCCCGAGAAATTCATGTCGAGTACAACCTGATCGGTGTCGCCAATTTCACCGAGGTCGATGTGCAGCTCGTCGCCGCCATCGCCGCCGATCTGGGGCTCCCGGGAATGCCGGCGGTCGCCGCCCTCCGGGCGCGCAACAAGTATGTGATGAAGGACGCCCTCCGGCACCTTGAGGGCGTGCTGCCCCGATTCGCCCGGGTCACCGACCTGGCGGAATTGCGAGCCGCCGTCGAAGAAGTCGGACTGCCGGCTGTCGTCAAGCCCACCGGCGCGTCCGGTTCGAAAGGGATCTTCGAGTTGCGCTCCCCGGCGGACCTGGACGTGGCGATGGCGGAGCTCACCCGGATCGCCCGCCCGGATTTCGACCCGGTGTTCCGCCAGTTCGGCGCCGAGTTCATCGTCGAAGAGTTTCTGGAGGGCGACGAACTCAGCGTGGAGGGCTTCGTCTCCGGTGGTGAGGTCCATATCGTGACCCTCACCGACAAGGTCACCAGCGTTCCGTTCCATCTGGAGCTGGAGCACAAGGTGCCCAGCGCCCTGCCCGCCGGGGCCTGGGCCGAGATCGGCGCCACCACCAAGGACATCGTCGGCGCCCTGGCCTTCGACAACTGTGCCTTCCACCTGGAGGCCAAGTGGGGCGAACGGGGCCTGCGCTTCATCGAGATCGCCGGACGCCCGGCCGGCGACTACATCGCCTCCCATCTGGTTCCGGCGGCCACCGGGGTCGACTACTTCGAGAATGTCGTACGGGTGGCCACCGGGGAACCCCTCCGGCTGGAGCACGACCGGCGGCTGGAGGCCGGGCTGCGGTTCGTCCTGGCCGACCGGCCCGGCCGGTTCGAGGGGCTTCACGGGCTCGCCGGGCTCGGAGAGGATCCGGGCTTCGACCATGTCTTCACCGAGGTTCCGGTCGGTACCGAAGTGGCCCTGCCACCGGAGAATTTCGGCCAGCAGCGGGTGGCCGCCGTCATCGCCCGGCACACCGGCCGGCCGGGGCTCGACGCGCTCCTCGGCCGGGTCACCGACGAGATCACGGCCGGCTTGGCCCCCGCCGCCGGCCCGGCCGAATGACGCCCGGGAGGCACGACGACGGACGGACCGCTCCGGCGGGACCCGGCGGACCGGAGCTGCCGGAGGGGGCGGCCCCGTGCGGGTGACCCTCGTCGGCTGCGGCCAGATGGGCCGGGCCGCCGCCCACGCACTGGCCGGTGACCCGGGGACGGCGGAACTCCGGCTGCTGGACCGGGACCCGGCCCGGGCCGGCGCACTGCGCGACTGGCTGCGGGACCACCCGGGCGGGCCCGGCCGGGCCGCCGGGATCCGGGTGGTGACCGACCTGGAAACGGCCCTGGCCGGCAGCGACGTGGTGGCGGCGGCCATGCCCTGGGCGCCGACCCGGACGACCCTGGCGGCGGCCGCCCGGGCCGGTGTCCCGGTCGCCTCCGTCACCCGGCCGCCCACCGCGGAACTCGCCGAACTCGCCGCCGCCATGGAAGAGTCGGGCGGTACGGCCCTGCTGCCGTTCGGTCTGGAGCCGGGGCTGACGGAGCTGCTCGCGGTCCACCTGGCCCGGCGGCTCGACCGGGTGCGCACACTGGACATCGCCTGCGGCGGCATACCCAGCGAGCCGCGCGAACCGCTCGGCTACACCGCCTTCTTCGGCGGTGAGAACGACCACCATCTGCCGATCGCTCCGCGCGAGGCGCTCGCCCTGGACCACGGCCGGCCCGTCTCGCACCCGCGGTTCTCCGGGGTGGTCACCCGCGACTACCCGGGCATCGGCCCGCTGGAGGCGTACCACGACGGCATGACCCCCTGGCTCGGTGAACACCCCGCCCTCCGGGACGCCGACTGCACCCAGAAGACCCTGCGCCGGCCGGGCTTCGCCGGCACCGTCAACGGACTGGACCGGCTCGGGCTGCTGGCCGACCGGCCGGTGGAGGTGGACGGCGCCCGGGTGGTGCCCCGGCGGGTGGTCGAGCGGGTGCTCGCGCCCCGGGTGCGGGCCAGGCCGGGCGACCGGGACCTGGTGGTGCTGGATCTGGTCGCCCGCGGCGAACTGGCCGGCCGCCCGGCCGCCTTCCGCACCACGGTGCTGGACCGCGCCGACGAGCCGACCGGCCTCTCCGCCATGGCCAGGACCACCGGCTTCACCCTGGCCGAGGGCGCCCGGCTGCTCGCCGGGGGCGCCGTCACCGGTCCCGGCTGGCTCAAGCCGCACCTCGCCCTCCCGGAGGAGCTGACGGCCCGGGTGATGCGCTCGCTCACCGGTCGCGGAATCGGCTGGGAGCCGGCCCACGAGGTCACCGACGGGCCCGGACACCCCGGTGGGCCCGAGGACGCCGGTGGGCCCGGGGATCCTGGCGGGTCCGGAGCCCTCGACGGCCCAGGGGGCGCCGGTGGGCCCGGGGATCCCGCGCACCGGGCCGGTCCCGCCCACCGGACCTCCGCCCACCGGACCCCCGCGCACCGGGCCGCTCCCGCACCCGAGGCCACCGACGCCGAACGCCCCCACCAGTAACGGGAGCCCATATGAGTACACCCACCCGCACCTACGACCTGGTGGGCATCGGAATAGGCCCGTCCAATCTCAGCCTCGCCGCGCTGGCCTCGCGGGAACCCGGCCTGGACGCGGTGTTCCTCGACCGCAAGGCGGCCTTCGACTGGCACCCCGGCCTGATGCTGCCGGAGGCCGAGATGCAGGTCCACTTCCTCAAGGACCTGGTCACCCCGGTCGATCCCACCAACCCGCTCTCCTTCGCGGCCTTCCTGGTGGAGACCAAGCGGCTCTACCGGCTGCTGGTGACCGGCCGTTCCAAGGTGCCGCGCCGGGAGTTCGAGCAGTACTGCCGGTGGGCCGCCGAACGCCTGGACAATCTGCGCTTCGGCACGACCACCGAGACCGTCGAGTGGGACGGCTCCGCCTTCCGGGTGCAGACCACCGAGGGGGTGTACCGGTCCCGCAATGTGGTGACCGGCACCGGACTCACCGCCCGGCTGCCCCAGTGCGCCGCCGGCCAGGACCCGGAGACGGTCTTCCACGCCGAGCGGCTGCTGGGCGGCGAGCGGGACTTCGCGGGCCGGCGGGTGGCCGTCGTCGGCGGCGGCCAGAGCGGCGCGGAGGTGGTGCAGTATCTGCTCTCCCTCGGGGACCGGCGCCCCGCCCGGATCGTCTGGGGCACCCGGCGCGCCAATCTGCTGCCTCTGGACGACAGTCCGTTCGTGGACGAGCTCTTCCTGCCGGACTACAGCCGGTACTTCCACAGCCTGCCCGAGACCGAACGGGAGGAGGTGGTGGAACGGCTGCGGATGGCCAGCGACGGCATCTCGCTCTCCACCCTGCGAGCCGTCTACCGGCGCCTGTACGACCTGGAGTTGCTGGAGGGCGAGGAGCGTCCCTGCCGGGTCCTGCTCGACCAGCGCCTCACCGCGCTGGCCCCCGGCCCGGAGGGCGTGGTGACCACCTGGCAGCCGGCCCGGGGCGGTGGCCCGGTGCGCGAGACGGTGGACATGGTGGTGTGCGCCACCGGCTACGAGCACGGCATGCCCGATCTGCTGCTCGGGCTGAAGGACCGGCTCACCCTCCAGGACGGACAGCCGGTGGTGCGCTCCGACTTCAGCCTCGACTGGGACGGCCCGGCCGGCAACCGCGTCTATGTCCAGAACGCGGCGCGGCGGGAGTTCGGAGTGGCCGACCCCAATCTGTCCCTGCTGGCCTGGCGCAGCGCCGTCATCCTCAACAGCCTGCTCGGACAGGAGCGTTACGACACCGGGCCGGTCAGCACCGCCCTGGACTGGGCGCCCCTGAACCCCGGCGCCCCGGAGCCGCGCCGCCCCGGAGCCGTCACCGCCGGCCGGACCTGACCCGGATCCGGCCCGGACCTGACCCGGGACTCGATCCGGACCTGGCCCGGACCCGGCCCGGACCGGCGAGAGGCCGACCGCCCGGGACCGGGCGCCCCGGACCAACCAGGACTGCCCAGGACCGAGCGCCCCGGGCCGCCCGGGACCGACCGTTCAGGACGAGCCGTTCAGGACCGACCGACCGACCCGGAGCCCGACTTCCCGACGAGAGGAGCAGTGGTGCGTCCCCCGGCCGTCCGGCCGTACGGCGCCCCGCGTCCCGCCATGCACCTCATCCCCATCCCGCGCACCACCGCCGAACTCGACCTCCCGGGTTTCGTCCGCAGCGCCGAGCCCGACTGGGCCGAGGGCGACGGCCCGCTGCCCTTCAACCTCCGCCGGGTCACCCTCCGGCCCGGCGAGATCACGGCCCCGCACAACCATCACGACACCGAGGTCTGGGTGATCCTGGACGGCGAGGGCGAGGTGGTGTCCGACCGGAAGTCCGCGCCGGTACGGGGCGGTGACACGATCCGGCTGCCGCCGCTCTCCACCCACACCCTGCGCAATACCGCAGCCGACCGTCCGCTGACCTTCCTCACCACCTGGTGGGAGGACATGACGGCGCTCGACCGGGCCCACCGGCAGCGGGCCGGACACCCCGCCGGCGGCGGACGGCCGGTCCTGCTGCTGCCGTCCTTCCCCACCCCCAACGGCGAACTGCACCTGGGTCATCTGGTCGGCCCGTACCTCGGCGCCGACCTGGTACGGCGCGGTCTGGCGGCGCGCGGGACCGAGGCGCATCTGCTGCTGGGCACCGTCGGCCACCAGAGCCAGGTGGCCGCCGCCGCCCGCAAGGAGGGTCTCTCCTTCTACGAGCTGGCCGAGCGGAACACCGACGCCATCCAGGAGGCGCTGGCGGCGGCGGATGTGAAGTGGTCGGTCTTCGTACGCCCCTCCGCGCCGGAGTACCCCCGGGTGGCACGGGAGGTCTTCGAGGAACTGCGGGACCGGGGCGCGGTCGTGGCCAGAACCGTACCGGCCAACTACTGCGCTCCCTGCGGCACTTTCCTCTTCGAGGCGTTCGTCACCGGGGCCTGCCCGCACTGCGGCTCCCGGGACACGGCCGGCATCGAGTGCGAGGCGTGCGCACTGCCGTTCGCTGACGAGGAGCTGCGGGATCCCGGCTGTGCCCGCTGCGGAAGCCCGGCCGAACAACGGCAGTTGACCCGCTGGTATCTGCCGCTGGAACCGCTCAGGGAGCGGCTCACCGGCTGGCTGCGGACGGTCCGGATGAGCGCCCGGCTGCGCGCGTACACCGACCGTGTGCTGGCCGGTCCGCTGCCGGACCTGCCGGTGAGCACCGTCGCCCCGGACGGCATCCCGGTCCCGGCCGACCCGGCTGGTGCCACCGGCGGCCAGCGGCTGTACTCGGCCTTCGAGCTGGCGGCCCGCTTCCTCACCGCTCTGGACACGCTCGCCCGGGACCGGGGCGCGGCCGGCTGGCGGGAGTACGCGGCGGCGGAGAACCCGCGCACGGTGCTCTTCTTCGGTTTCGACAACGCCTTTCTGCGGACGATCGTCTTCCCGGCCGTGCTCGGGGCGTTCACCGACCGGGTGGCGCTCCCCGACACCATGATCTGCAACGAGTTCTACACACTCGGCGGCCAGAAGTTCTCCACCGGCCGGCTGCACGCCGTCTGGGGCCGTGAGGTGTTCCGGGAGGAGACCCGCGACCAGCTCCGGCTGTATCTCGCCGCCACCCGACCGGACGTCCGCCGCCGGGACTTCGACATCGCGGAGTACGCCGGGTTCGTCCGTACCGAACTCATCGACGGCTGGGAGAGCTGGCTGGCCTCGGTCGACGCCCGGCTGGCCAAGCACTTCGGCGGCACCGTTCCCGAGGCGGGCAGCTGGAACGCCGAGGCCGAGCGGTTCTACGGCCAGATCCGGGAGCTGCGCGAGCAGGTGCCGCGCGCGCTGGAGCCGGAGCGGTTCGACGCCCGGGGCGCGGCCGAGCTGCTGCGGCTCTTCGTCCGCCGGGCCCGCCGGTTCGCCGAGGCGTGCGAGGACGTGCTGGCCGCCGCGCCCGGCTCCGGGGATGCCCGTACCTGTGTGGCGCTGGAGCTGATGGCCGTACGCACCCTCTCCGAGGTGGCGGGCCCGCTGGCACCGGTGCTCGCCGCCCGGCTGGCCGGGCGGCTCGCCACCGGGGCCGGGTCCCCGGTGGCCGCCGGCGACCCGCCCGGGTGGGTGCCCGCCGGGACGCCGGTCACCCTCGCCGGACCGCACTTCACGGCGGACGTGGCGATCAGGACCGCCGCTGACCGCTGACAACTGACAACTGATCACTGACCGCTGACCTCGCGACCGGGGCCGCAGGCGCGGTGTGCGCCGGCCCGCCGGCCGGCCGAACCACTCGTCGGGCGGCTCGGCCCGGTCCCGGGGCCGGCCCGGCCGGACCCGGCCCGCCGGCCCGCAGCCCCCGCGACTTCGTTCGTCACCCCCGTTCACCCCTGTTCACCCCCGTTCATCACTCCCGTGAGCGAAAGGCCCCACCATGAACACCGAGAAGTCCGCCGCCCTCTACGCCCGTGCCGTCGAGGTCATGCCCGGCGGCAACAGCCGCACCGCCGTCTACAGTTCCCCCTATCCGGTCTACATCCGGTCCGGCAGCGGGGCCCGGGTGACCGACGCCGACGGGGTCGAGCGGCTCGACTTCCTCAACAACAGCACCACCCTGATCCACGGCCACGCCCACCCCGAGCTGGTGAAGGCGATCGCCGAGGCGGTCGGCCGGGGCACCAGCTTCGGCATGCCCACCCCGGTGGAGGTGGAGTACGCCGAGGCGCTCACCGCCCGCAACGAGACCTTCGAGCACGTCCGGTTCACCAGCTCGGGCACCGAGGCGGTGATGATGGCGATCCAGGCCGCCCGCGCCCACACCCGGCGCCCGAAGATCGCCAAGATCGCGGGCGCGTACCACGGCGCCTATGACGCGGTCGCGGTCAACAACGACGGCTCCGGCTCGTTGATCAGCCACGCGGTGACCGGCAACCCCGAGGGCGTCGTCGCCAACACCGTCGTCATCCCCTTCAACGACCCGGAGGGCGCGCTGGCGGTGCTCCGGGAACACGCCGCCGACCTGGCCTGTGTGCTGATCGACCCGGTGCCGTGGCGCATAGGTCTGGTGCCGGCCGACAAGGAGTACCTGGACGCGCTGCGCGCCTTCTGCGACGAGAGCGGCGCCGTGCTCATCTCGGACGAGGTCGGTTCGTACCGCGTCGGCTACCACGGCGCCTTGCGACTGCTCGGCGGCGAGGCGGATCTCACCGTGCTCGGCAAGGTCGTCGGCGGCGGCATGCCGATCGGCGCGGTCGCCGGCCGCCGGGAGGTGATGCGGGTCTTCGACCCGAGCCAGGGCGCCCCGGCGCTGCCGCACTCCGGCTCCTACAACGCCAACCCGGTCAGCATGGCCTCCGGAGTGGCCTCGCTCCGGCTGCTGACCCCGGAGGCCGTGGAACGGATCGGGGAGCTCGGGGAACGGCTCCGTACCGCGATGCGCGGCACCATCGAGGAGACCGGGCTCGACTGGCGGGTCAATGGCCTCGGCTCGCTCTTCCGGGTGCTGGCCACCAGCGCGCCCGAGGGGTACGCGAGCCCGGCGGCGGCGATGAAGCGGCTCTACTGGGTACTGCTGGACCACGGCGTCCACATCGGCGACAGCGGTCTGGGCTGTGTCTCCACACCGATGGGCGACGCGGAGGTCGAGGAGTTCGGCGCGGCCTTCGGCGCGAGTCTGCGGCAGGTGCTGGCCGAGGGCCGGGGCTGACCGGGCCCATGAGCGCGGCCACCCCCGCCCACGGCACCCCCGCTCACGGCACCCGCGGCCACGACCGCCGGCCCGTCCGGGGACTCGATCAGCTCGATCAGGACGAGTTCCAGCGCCGCAGGCCGAGCCTCCAGGCGCTGGCGTACCAGCGCGTCGGCTCGGCCGAGGAGGCCGAGGACATCATCTCGGAGGCCTGGCTGCGCTGGACCACCGCGCGCGACGTGCAGAACGTGGAGAACCACGGGGCCTTCCTCGCCACCGTGGTGAGCCATCTCTGCGCCGACTACTGGAAGTCCGCGCACACCCGGCGGGTCTCCTATGTCGGCACCCTGGTGCCGGAGGAGAATCTCGCCCCCGCCACGACGGCCGAGGAGCCGCTCCAGACCGTGGAGCGGACCGACGAACTCCGGCGCGGTGTCGCCTGGTTGCTGGAGCTGCTCGGACCGGCCGAGCGTGCCGTCCTGGTGCTGCGGCTCGCCTTCGAGTACAGCTACCGCGAGATCGCGGCCGTGCTGGGCATCAGCGAGGTCTACTGCCGCAAGCTGTACGGCAGGGCGCACGACCGGCTCGCCGAGGGCCGGCCCCGGTTCACCGCCGCGCGGGTGGAGCAGACGGAACTGACCCAGCGGCTGCTCGCCGCCAGCCGGGCCGGTGAACTCCGCCCTCTGGAAACCCTGTTGGCCGCCGGACTGGCCTCCTGACCCGGCCCCGCCGGCACCTGTCAGCGCACCTCCCGCCTCCACCGCACCTCCCACCCCCTCCGTCCGCCCCCTCCGTTCCGTCCGGGCCCTCCGTATCCGTCGCACGCCGGGCCCGACCGTACGCACCGGCGTCCGTCCCCCGGCCCCCGTCCTCTCGCCGTTCCTCGTCCCGTCTCCGTACGCACTTCAGGAAGCGACACGACCATGCGACCGAACGTCCTCCTCATCGGCCCGATGTACGCCGCCGAAGCCGAAGAACTGCTGGAGCGGCACGCCCATGTCCGGCGCGTCGACGACTCCGACCGGGCGGCGGTCCTCGCCGCCGTGGCCGACGCCCATGGCCTGGTGGCCCGCTATCCGGCCCGGGTCGACCGCGAACTGCTCGCCGCCGCACCGCATTTGCTCGCCGTGCTTTCCAGCGGCCGGGGGGTCGACAACATCGACATCGCGGCGGCCACCGAGGCGGGTGTGGTGGTCGCCAACAACCCCGGCCTGGGCGGCAAGCCGGTCTCCGAACACTTCTTCGGGCTGCTTCTCTCGCTCACCCGGAACCTCACCGCCGTGCACCGCCACGGCAACCGGGCCGCCTGGGAGAGCCGCCTCACCTCCCACCGGGTCGAGCTGACCGGCAAGACCCTGGGCATCGTCGGCCTCGGCAACGTCGGCGGCTGGACCGCCCGGCGCGCCCACGGCGGGTTCCTGATGCGGGTCCTGGCGTACGATCCCTACGTCCCGGCCGAGAAGATGGCCGAGGTCGGCGCCACCAAGGTCGAACGGCTCGAAGAGCTGCTCGCCGCCTCCGACTTCGTCACCGCCCACCCGGAGCTGAACGACGAGACGGAGCACATGTTCAGCGACAAGACCTTCGAACAGATGAAGCGGGGAGCCTACTTCGTGAACACCTCCCGGGGGCGGGTCGTCGACACCGACGCCCTGGTACGGGCGCTCCGCGCCGGCCGGCTGGCCGGCGCCGCGCTCGACGTCTACGAGGACGAGCCACTCGCCGACGACAGCCCGCTGCTGCAGTTCGACAATGTCGTGCTCAGCGCGCATGTCGCGGACTTCACCGTGGAGACCAAGCGGGCCCTGGCGATGAACGCCGCCACCCAGCTGGTGACCGCGCTCGACGGCACCCAGCCGCCGAGCGCGCTCAACCCGGACGTCTGGGGCCGGGTCGCCGAACGGAGGCGCGAACTCCTGTCCTGACCACCCCGGCTCCCGGGCGTCGCGGGCTTCCGGGGCCCGGCTCCCGGGCGTCGCGGCGGCACTCCGGCGTCCCGGCACCTCCGGGAGGGACCCCCGGGCCGGCCGAACCAACCCTCCGAGAAGGCGACATGATCAAGCGGTGGCGCGGCGTACTCTCCCATCCGTACGCCACGCGTCTGGTGCTGACCAATCTGGCGGTACGGGTCTCGGCGGGCGCCGTCGTCCTGTCCCTGGTCCTCTTCCTGGAGGACGCCCGGGGCTCCTTCGCCGCCGCCGGTGCCGTCGCGGGCGCGTACGGCATCGGTACGGCGCTGGGCTCCCCGCCGATCGGCCGGCTCATCGACCGCCACGGCCAGACCTGGACGCTGATCGGCAGCGCCCTGCTGCACGGGCTGGCCCTGCTGCTGGTGGTGGCGGTGCCCACCGCGCCGCTGGCCGTTCTCTCGGCCCTGGGCGCGGTGGCGGGGGCGGCCCGGCCGGCGGTGCCCGCCTGCGTACGGAGCCTGTGGATCGAGCTGCTGACGGACGAGGCCGACCGGCGCGCCTCCTACCGGCTGGAGAGCGTGGTCCTGGAGCTGGGCTTCATCCTGGGGCCGGTCTTCGCGGGCGGGCTGGTCGCCGTGCTGCCGGCCGCCTGGCCGGTGGTGAGTTCCGCGCTGATCGCGGTGGTGGCGACCCTGGTCTTCGCCGCCACCCCGCCGTCGCGCGCCTGGCGCGGCACCGGGCACGCCGAGCGGGGGCTGACCGGCCCGCTGCGGTCGCCGGCCCTGCTCTCGCTGCTCACCTCCCGGGCGGCCCTCGGGGTGACCATCGGCGCCGTCCAGGTCGGCGCGGCCGCCGCGGCCACCGCCGGCGGCCGGTCGGGGGTCTCGGGCGTCCTGCTGGGCGGCTTCGCGCTCGGCAGCCTGATCGGCGGCACCCTGCTGGTGGTGCCCCGCGACGCCCTCGCGCTGACCCGCTCCTATCTGGTCTTCTCACTCGCCATGGCGGCCGGTCTGGTGCCGCTGCTGATCCCGGCGCAACTCTGGGTGCTGGTCGCGCTGTTCGCGGTCGCCGGGCTCTCCATGGCCCCGCTCAACGCGGCGGCGTACGAGATCACCGATCTGACCGCGCCGCCCGGTACCGGCACCGAGGCCCGGATCTGGACCAGCACCGCGACGGCCGGCGGTACCGCCCTGGGCAGCGCGGCGGCCGGTCCGCTGGTGGACGCGGCGGTGCCCAGGACCGCCTTTCTGCTGGCGCTGGCCGGGGCGCTGCTCGCGGCCGTCATCGCCGTGGCCACCCGCTCCCTGCTGCGCGACCGGGTCGCCGGGACGCTCGTCCGCTGACGGCGGCTCCGCCGCCCGTACCGCTCGCAACGCCCGTACCGTTCAGATCTGTTCAGGCCTGTTCGGACCGATCGCATCGCCCGCGCATCACTCACACGGAGGAGTTCGTATCGTGCTCATGGCTGTCGTGGGCCTCAACTGGGGGGACGAGGGCAAGGGAAGGATGGTGGACAACCTGGCGGCCGGCGCCGACTATGTGGTCCGCTACCACGGCGGCGGCAACGCCGGCCACACCATTCACACCGACCGGGGCATGTTCAAGCTGCACAGCCTCCCCAGCAGTGTGCTGCGGCCGGGGGTGACCGGTGTCCTCGGCCCGGGGATGACCGTGGACGTCGAAGGGCTGCTCCAGGAGATCGACGCCCTCGCCGGCCAGGGCGTCGACACCGGGCGGCTGCTCGTCTCCGACCAGGCGTCGGTCTGCTTCCCCTTCCACCGGGACCTGGACGCGCTGGAGGAGGAACGCCTCTCGCACGGCAAGTACGGCTCCACCCGCAAGGGCATCTCACCCGCCTACGGCGACCGGGTCATGAAAAAGACCCTGCTGGTACGGGAGTTGTTCGACAAGGAGAGCCTGACCGAGCGGCTGGCCCCGGTGGTCGACTGGGCCAATGAGCGGCTCATCCGGGTCTACGGCGCCGACCCGCTGGTCCCCGCCGAGGTCGAGCGCTGGGCGGCCGGGGTCCGGGACCGGCTGGAGCCGTATGTCACCGACACCAGCCGGCTGCTGGCCGGGGCCCTCGAAGCGGGCGCCACCGTGCTGGCGGAGGGGCAGCTCGGCGCGCTGCGCGATCTGTACTTCGGCATCTATCCCTTCACCACCTCCTCCAACTGCCTGGCCGGTCACGCCCCGGTGGGCATCGGCGTGCCCTGGGCCCGGGTCGACCGGGTCGTCGGGGTCACCAAGGCGTTCGCCTCCTGTGTGGGCGCCGGTCCGTTCGTGACGGAGTACGACGAGGAGCGCGCCGACCGGCTGCGCCGTCAGTGGGGCGAGTACGGCTCCACCACCAACCGGCCCCGGCGGCTCGGCGCCTTCGACGCGGTGGCCACCCGTTACGGGGCCCGGGTCCAGGGCGCCGGCGAGATCGCCCTCACCAATCTGGACCAGCTCACCGGCACCGGCGAGCTCCCGGTGTGCACCGGTTACGAGCAGGAAGACGGCCTGGTGACCACCGAGTTCACCACCAGCCCGGCCGCGCTGGCCCGGATGCGGCCGGTCCACCGGACCTTCGCCGGCTGGGACGAGGACATCTCCGGGATCCGCCGGTACGACCGGCTGCCCGCCGCCGCCCGGGCCTATGTGGAGGGCATCGCGGACCTGGTGGGCGTACCGGTGCGGTATGTCTCGGTCGGCTCGCACCGCGACGCCCTGATCGAGGTCCCCGCCGGCGCCGGTGATGCCGGTGCCGGTGCTGCTGCCGGGAGGCCGGCCAGCGCCGACCCCGCCGCCGGAAACACCGGGAGTACCGCCGGCACCGGGACCGCCGCCACCGAGGGGAAGTGACATGCTCGCCGTACTCGCCGTGAGCGACAAGCGGAACATCGGGACCCTCGCCGCCGGACTCCTCCGGCTCGGCTGGGACGTGGTGGCCACCGAGGGCACCCAGCGACTGCTGGCCGGGGCCGGCCACTCCGTGGGCCGGGTCGCCGACCTGGCCGGCGCGCCCACCCTGCTGGGGGGCAGGGTCAAGACGCTCACCCTGTCGGTGATGGGCGGCATCCTGGCCCGCGACACCCCGTCCGACCTGGCGGAGATCGCCGCGTACGACATCACCCGGATCGACCTGGTCTGCTGCAACTACTACCTGCTGCCGGAGGCCGAGCCGGACCTCGACTTCGCGGCCTTCCGCGAGAAGATCGACGTCGGCGGCCCGGCGATGCTGCGCGGGGCCGCGAAGAACTGCGAGCATGTCGTCCCGCTCAGCGACCCCGACGACTACGCCGAAATCCTGGAGCTCCTCGAACGCGGCGGGGGCGCCCCCGCCGCCGTACCGCCGGCCCGCCGGCTCGCGCTGGCGGAGAAGGCGTTCGCGATCAGCGCCGCCTACGACGAGTCGGTCCGCGCCCTCTTCCGCGCGTAACCGCCCGCCGTCCGGCCTGCCGGGCCGCTGACCGCCTGCCGTCCCGCCGGCCGGGCCGCCGACCGTCCGTGCCGCTGACCGCCTGCCGCCCCGTCGTCCGCCGCCCAGGCCGCTGACGCCCGTCGTCCGGCCGTCCGGTCCGGGCCGACGGCTGCCTGCCATCCGGCTGCCGCGCCGCTGAGGGCCCGGCGGCACGGCAGGCCCGGCCGTCCGGTCCCGGCCCGGGGCCGGTGCGCGTCCCGCCGCAACCATGTCCGGCGGGACGCACGTCTCCACGGACACCATGTACCTCATACCGCCCGCGCCTCCCGCCGGCCCCGCGCCCTCGCCGTTCCGCCAGCTGCTCGACTTCGCCGCGACCCAGACCCGGGCCTGCGCCTACGCCATCGCGCTGCTCGCGGGCGTCGCCGTCTCCCAGGCGCTGCCCCGGCTGCCGGTCGCCCGCTACGACCTGCTGGTGGTGTACGGGGTGCTGCTCACCCTGCTCTTCTGGCGGCGCGGCTGGGAGAGCGGGCGGGATCTCGCGGTCATCGCCGTCTGCCATGTGATCGGGCTCGCCTTCGAGCTGGTGAAGGTCGCCCTCGGTTCCTGGAGCTATCCCGAGCCGGCGCTGCTCAAGTTCGCCGGGGTGCCGCTCTACGGGGGCTTTCTCTACGCCGCCGTGGGCAGCTATGTCTGCCGCGCCTGGCGTCTCTTCGACCTGGGGCTGACGCGCTACCGGCCCCGGCTGACGGCGGCCGTCGCGGCGGCGGTCTACCTGAACTTCTTCACCCACCACTGGCTGCCCGACGCCCGGTGGCCGCTGGCCGCGCTGCTGCTGGCGGTCACCGCCGGGACCTGGGTGCACTACACCGTGCGGGGCGTGCGGCGCCGGATGCCGCTGGCGCTGTCCTTCGCGCTGATCGGGTTCTTCCTCTGGGTGGCGGAGAACCTCGCCACCTATCTGGGTGCCTGGCGCTACCCCCACCAGCTGGACGGCTGGGAGCCGGTCGGCTGGCAGAAGTTCGGTGCCTGGGCGCTGCTGATCAGCGTCACCTTCGTCCTCGTCCAGGCCGGCCGGCGCACGCCGGCGCCGGCCCCGCGGCCCCCGGCCGGAGAGCCGGAAGCCGCCGCCCGGGCCGAGCCCCCGCCCCGGCCCTGATTCCTGCGGCCGGGGCCGGGGCCGGATGCTCGCCCGCTCAGAACTCCTCGTGCTCCTCCGGGTCGCCGCCCACCCGGCGGTGCGGCCGGTCCGCGACGGCGGCCATCTCGTCGGCGGTGAGCTCGAAGCCGTAGACGTCCAGGTTCTGCCGCTGCCGCTCCGGGCTGCCCGACTTGGCGATGGGCAGGGCGCCGAGCTGGGTGTGCCAGCGGAGCACCACCTGTGCGGGGGTGACACCGTGGGCCCGGGCGATCTCGCCGAGGGCCGGATCGTCCAGCAGTGTGGTGCCGCGCCCCAGCGGGCTCCAGCTCTCCGTGACGATCCCCTTCTTCGTGTGGTACGCGCGCAGCTCCTCCTGCGGGAAGAAGGGGTGCAGCTCGATCTGGTTGATCGCGGGCAGCACCCCCGTCTCCTCCTCCAGGCGCTCGATGTGGGCGGGAGTGAAGTTCGAGACCCCGATCGAACGGACCAGCCCGTCCCCGCGGAGCTTGATCATCGCCCGCCAGGAGTCCAGGTACTTGTCCACCCTCGGCAGCGGCCAGTGGATGAGGTAGAGGTCCACATACTCCAGCCCCAGCCGGCGCCGGGACTCCTCGAAGGAGGCCAGGGTCTCCTCGTAGCCGTGGTGCCGGCCCGGCAGCTTGGTCGTGACCACCACCTGCTCCCGGGGCACCCCGCTGCTCTTCACGCCCCGCCCGACACCGGTCTCGTTGCCGTAGTTGACGGCCGAGTCCACCAGCCGGTAGCCGGACTCAAGCGCCCCGCGTACGGCCCGCTCGGCCTCGGTGTCGTCCATCGGATAGGTGCCCAGGCCCAGGGCGGGGATCGTGCTGCCGTCGTTGAGGGTATGGATCGGAGTGCTGGTCACGGCCGGTCTCTCTCCTTCGTCTCGAAGCTCGTCGGGCCCCGTGTCCCGGATTCCGGGGTCCGGGTCGTGTGCCCGGGTGTCCCGTATCGCCTTCCCCTGTTTCCCCTGTTTCTTTCGCTTCCCTCTGTACCGCTCTGCTCGGGTTTTCTCACATCCGTCCGGGAAACCTCAGCCCCGGGCGCACGAGGGAAGGGCCCGGGGAACGGGAAAGGGCCGGTGGCCGGCGCTGTGCGCGCTCCGGCCACCGGCCCTTCCGCCGTGCGGTGCCGTTCCTGCTCCTGCTCCTGTTACTTCACCGGCTCCGGAGCCGGTGCCGCGGCACTCCCACTGCTGCCGCTTCCGCCGTCACTGTCGTTCCCGTTCGTGCCCGAGTCCCTGGCCTCGTCGTCCTTGCCCTCGCCCGCGTCCTCGTTCTC
>NZ_JANUGQ010000041.1 GCF_024756275.1 Streptomyces pyxinae
GCGTTTCTTACTCTATCAGATCCTTTCGGTTCCGATTCCCCGTCGGAGCGGGGTTGTCTTTCCGGCCCTGCGGCCGTTCCGACGAGTGAGACTTTAGCGAATCCGAGCCCCCGACGCTAATCGGGGAGACGTCCGGTCGAACCTCTTCGAACGTCGATTCCACATTCCGCAAAAGCCCACGGAAAACGGCACGACAGTGCGTCGTTCGTTTGGTGTGATTCTTGCGGGATGGCTGTCCGGGGACCGACCGGGGTCAGCGCTCACGTCGGACAACTCGGAGAACACTACGGATCGGGGCGGGCCCTGTCAACCGTTGCCGGTGGCCAGCTCGCGGCTGCGGTCGCGGGCCGCTTCGAGGGCGGCGATCAGGGCGGCGCGTACCCCGTGGTTCTCCAGTTCGCGGATGGCGCTGATGGTGGTGCCGGCCGGGGAGGTCACCGCCTCACGGAGCTTCACCGGGTGCTCGCCGCTGTCCCGGAGCATCACGGCGGCGCCGATGGCGGCCTGCACGATCAAGTCGTGGGCCTGGGCGCGGGGCAGACCGAGCAGGATCCCGGCGTCGGTCATCGCCTCGACCAGGAAGTAGAAGTAGGCCGGGCCGGAGCCGGAGAGCGCGGTGGCGGCGTCCTGCTGGGACTCGGGCACCCGGAGGGTCTTGCCGACGCCGCCGAAGATCGCCTCGGCATGGGCGAGGTGCTCGGGGGTGGCGTGGCCGCCCGCCGAGATGACGGACATGCCCTCGTCCACCAGGACCGGGGTGTTGGGCATGACCCGGACCACCGGGGTGCCGGCGGTGAGCCGCTCCTCGATGAAGGTGGTGGTGATGCCGGCGGCGGCGCTGATGACCAGCCGGTCGGCGGTGACGTGCGGGGACAGCTCGTCCAGCAGACGGCCCATGTCCTGCGGCTTCACCGCCAGAATGAGGATGTCGGCGCGCTTGGCGGCCTCGGCGTTGGTGACGGTCTCGACGCCGTAGCGGGCGCGGAGTTCCTCGGCGCGGTCGGCGCGGCGGGTGGTGACCAGCAGCTGGGCGGCTCGCCAGCCGGCCCGGATCATCCCGCTGAGCAGGGCCTCGCCGATCTTGCCGGTGCCGAGGACTGCGACTGTCTGGGTCATCGTTCCGTTCACCTCACCGCTGGGAGTGCGTACCGGGCCCGCCCCGAGGTCACGAGCCCTCCGTGGCCATCCTCGCACCGGCCCGCGGAGCACCACGGGACGGGCGGGCGGGCAGCGCTTCCTGGCGACGCGGGGCCGCGCTTCGCGACAGGTACCACCGGTGTCCGGACCGGCATCACCGCCACGCCCCGGTGACCTTGCTTACAGTCCCCGAAGGTCTGGACCTTCCGCCGCTGTGCGCTGCCAGACTTCGGGCATCCCCGTCCGGGGATTCACGCATCACACGGCCACGTCCCGACGAGGTGCAGATGCCTTTGTCCTCCTTGACCGCGTACCCAAGAACCGCGTGCACCAGACCCGGCCGGACGACGCGAGAGGCACGCCGCCGCGGCAGGGCCCTCTTCGGGGCTCTGCTCACCCTGGTCCTCTCCCTCTCGGCCGTCACCCTGGGCGCCGCGCCCGCGTCGGCGAGCGACGCCTACAACAGCATCACCAGCGCCTCCGCGGCCAACACCGACTGGATGTCCCGCGTCGCGGACGGCACCAGCCTGTCCTGGCTCTCGGTGCCCGGTACCCACGACAGCCTCGCGCTCTGCGGGGAGCGCGATCCGAGGACCGGGAACTGCGGGGGCGTCGCCACCAGCATCACCCAGACCCAGGAGAACCACGGGTTCAGCGCGAAGACGCTGACCACCCAGTTCCGCGCCGGCATCAGGGCCCTCGACATCAGGGTCCGGCTCGACAAGGGCGACGAGGGACTGAAGTTCACGATCCACCACGGTGCCGCCTACCAGTACGCGAACTTCACCGACGTCCTGAACGCGACCCGTGACTTCCTGCGCGCCGAACCCGGCGAGACGGTGCTGCTGCACCTGAAGGCCGAGTGCGACGGCGGCGCTTTCGGCTGCGAGGACGCCGAAGGCTTCGGCACCGACGAGTGGCGCAAGAAGGTCTTCGACTCCTACCTGAACGGCCGCTCGTACACCGGCAAGGGGGACGAGACCACGGAAGCCACGGCCTGGCGCGACCTGTTCTGGGCTCCGTCGGTGACCGGGAGCAGCCAGGCGGACCGCGTCCCGACCCTCGGGGAGGTGCGCGGGAAGGTGGTGCTGATGGGGTACCGGGCCACGCGGGGCAACATCTACGACGGGTACGGGATCAGGCAGCCGTATCCGGCCGGTGGCTCCAACAAGGAGTACGTGCAGGACGAGTACGAGGTCAGCACCATCAGCGACATCGCCGGCAAGTGGGAGAAGGTCCGGGCCCACCTGCGCAGGACCAACGGCACCTGGGACGCGTCGCGGCCCGGTGAGAAGGAGTACCCGTACCAGCCGGGCGCGCTGTACATCAACTACACCAGCGGCACCGGCGGCGGAGCCCACCCCTACACGGTGGCCGGCGGCACCCCCACGGCGACCGGGGTGAACTCCTTCCTCCGGCAGTGCCTCCGGGGAGACAATGGCCGCTGCCCCGAATTCCACCCCGGCCGCGGCGACAAGTTCGGCGGCCGGACCGGCCTGGACCGGCTCGGCGTCGTCATGATGGACTTCCCCGGCGGCAAGCTCATCGACGACATCATCGGCCGCAACCAGACCGGTGGCAGCACCCTCAGGGTCATGGTCGTCGGTGACTCCATGACCCAGGGCCACGAGGGCGACTACACCTGGCGCTACCGGCTGTGGCAGTGGTTCCGCGACCAGCGGGTGCCGGTGGACTTCGTCGGCCCCTACACCGGCACCAGGCCCCAGGACGAACCGTCCGCCCCGCAGCCGCCCCGCCTCCAGGGCGAACCGGAGCCGGCGCCCGGCCCGCCCCGGACATCGGGTGACTACGCCAGGGACGCGGAGGATTTCGACAGCGACCACTTCGCCGTCTGGGGACGGCAGGCCGCTCAGGACAAGACCCAGATCAAGGAGCAGGTCGCCAGGTACAAGCCGGACCTGATGCTCGTCGGTCTGGGCTTCAACGACATGGGCTGGTTCGTCAGCGACGCCTCCGGCACCCTCTCCAGCATGAAGACGCTGGTGGACGAGGCCCGCGCGGTCGAGCCGAACCTCAAGTTCGCCCTGGCCAACGTCCCCCAGCGGACGAAGATCGACGGCCGAGACGACCTGATCGCCAAGACGACCGAGTACAACAGGCTCCTGGCCGACGCCGTCCCCCGCTGGCACACGAGCACCTCGCCGGTCGCACTCGTCGACTGGCGGGGCGCCTACGACTGCGCGCCCGCCGGGTGCCCCGCCGCCTACGACGGACTCCACCCCAACGCCGTGGGCGAGTACCAGATCGCGGGCGCGTTCGGGTCCACCCTGCACAAGGAGTTCCACCTGGGCTCCTCCGCCCCCGGCTTCCCGACCACCGCTCCTCCCCGCCCCTCCGGCACGCCGGGCAACGTCAGGGCCGTCGCGGCGGACAGCGGCATCGTCGTCACGTGGGACGAGGTCTTCGGGGCGTACGGCTACGAGGTCCGCTCCCGGCCGGCCGGGGCTCCCGGCTGGAGCACCACGCGCGCCTTCGGCAACCGGCTCGACTCCACCTGGATCACCGAGGGCCAGACATGGGAGTACCAGGTCCGCGCGGACGGCGGCGGCACCATGTCCGAGTGGTCGGGGACCGTGAGCGCCACGGCCCATCCGAAGACCGCGCCCGGACCCGTGGGCATCGTCACCCGCCCCACCCCGACCGGTATCGACGTCGCCTGGGGCGCCCCGACCGGCCCGTACACCGACACCATCGACCGGTACGGCGTGATCACCTACGACCTGGACACCCCCGGCGCGTTCATCGAGACCATCGGCACCCGCGACAAGGCCCTGCACTTCGGGAACCTGAAGCCGGGTCACCGTTACGCCGTGGCGATCCAGACCTGGAACAAGGCGGGCGGCGGCCTGCCCGCCGCCGGCCGGCCCGTCCTCGTCGGTGCCGGTACCCCCTCGGCCCCGACGGGACTGAAGGTCGTCTCCACGGACCCGACGACCGTCCAGCTGAACTGGACGGGCTCCGCCCAGGCGGCGGGGTACCGCGTGTGGATCCGCAACATCAACGACGGCAGTCCCTCCAGGGCCGAGGAGACGATCGCCCAGGGGACGAACCACGGGGTCGCGTTTCTGTACCCCGGGGTGTGGAACTACGAGTTCTGCGTGACGGCCGTCAACGGCGCGCTGGAATCGGGCAAGTCCCACTGCGTGGTCGCCCCGAGGCCGGCCGGCAGCTGACCGGCGCACACCCCGCGCCGCCGTACGCCGGGTGCCCCGGGGCCGCACCGGCCCTGGGGCACCCGGCGTACGGCGGTCCACCCGTCGTGGAGCGACGGGGCCCCGGCAGTTCCCGGCAGCCCCCGGCAAGTCCCTCGTGCGGGACGCCCGGCAGGGGCCCTCAGGCGGTGCGGCGGCGGAGGGTGGCGGCGCCGAGGGCCAGGACCAGCAGGGCGCAACCGGCGACGACCAGGGCGTCCCGGACGAAGCCGGCGGTGAGGTCGGTGTGCCGGACGACCTGGTTCATGCCGTCCACGGCGTACGACATGGGCAGCGCGTCGGAGAGCGCCTCCAGGGCGCGCGGCATCCGGTCGCGCGGGACCAGCAGTCCGCAGAGCAGCAGCTGGGGGAAGATCACGGCCGGCATGAACTGGACGGCCTGGAACTCGGAGGCGGCGAACGCCGAGACGAAGAGGCCCAGGGCGGTGCCGAGCAGGGCGTCGAGCAGCGCGACGAGCATCAGCAGCCAGGGCGAGCCGGCGGTGTCGAGGCCGAGCGCCCAGAGGGCGACCCCGGTGGTCAGCGCCGACTGGACGAGGGCGAGCAGCCCGAAGGCGAGGGCGTACCCGCCGATCAGATCGGCCTTGCCGAGCGGCAGGGCGAGCAGCCGTTCCAGCGTGCCGGAGGTGCGTTCGCGCAGGGTGGCGATGGAGGTCACCAGGAACATGGTGATCAGCGGGAAGATGCCGAGCAGCGAGGCGCCGATGCGGTCGAAGGTGCCGGGGCTGCCGTCGTACACATAGCGGAGCAGTCCGGTCATCACCACGGGGACGAGCAGCAGCAGGGCGACGGTGCGCGGGTCGTGGCGGAGCTGGCGCAGCACCCGGGCGGCGGTGGCGAGCGTACGGGAGGGGTTCATGGGCGGGGCCGGCCTTTCTGTTCCTGCCGGTCCTCGTGGGTGCCGGCGGCGGCTGTGGGCGCCGCGCGGTCCACGAGGTGGAGGAACGCCGCTTCGACGGTGGGCCGGCCGGTGCTCCGGCGCAGGGCCTCGGGGGTGTCGTCGGCCAGGATCTCCCCGGCGCGCATGAGCAGCAGCCGGTCGCAGCGCTCCGCCTCGTCCATGACGTGCGAGGAGACCAGGAGGGTGGCGCCCCGGTCGGCGGCGATGCGGTGGAAGAGCTCCCAGAGGTCACGGCGGAGTACGGGGTCGAGCCCGACGGTCGGTTCGTCGAGGACGAGCAGCTCGGGCGTGCCGAGCAGGGCGACGGCGAGCGAGACCCGGCTGCGCTGGCCGCCGGAGAGGTTGCCGGCCAGGGCGTCGGCGTGGGAGGCGAGGTCCACGTCGGCGACGGCCCGCTCGACGGCCTCGGCGCGGGCGGCCCGGTGGCGGGCGCCGGGGCGGAGGACGGCGGCGAAGTAGTGCAGGTTCTGCCGGACGGTGAGGTCGTCGTAGACCGAGGGCGCCTGGGTGACATAGCCGACGCGGGCGCGCAGCTCCGGGTGGCCGGCCGGGCGGCCGAGGACGGTCAGGGCGCCGGTGACTCCGGCCTGGGTGCCGACCAGGGCGCGCATCAGGGTGGACTTGCCGCAGCCGGAGGGGCCGAGGAGGCCGGTGATCCGGCCCGGCTCCACGGAGAACGTCAGCGAGCGCAGCACGGTGCGCCCGCCGCGTACCACCGTGAGGTCGCGGGCTTCCACGGCGGCGGCTCCAGGGGCACCGTCCGTAAAATTCATCATGCGATGAATAATGGTCCGCGCGAAACCATCGCGTCAAGGCGTCTCGGGGCGCGGCGAAGCCGGCGGGACGGTGCCGGCGGGGCGGCTCCGGCGGAGCGCGATGGCGTACGGCTCCCGGTCGACGGCAGCCCGTCAGCGACACGGGTCAACGGCACAACGGCTCCCGGTCGGCAGCAGCCGGTCAGCGACGCGGGGGCCAACGGCTCCGGGTCGACGGCAACCGGTCAGCGACTGCGGGTCGACGGCGGCCGGCCAGCGGCAGCGCGTCAGCGACTGCGGGTCAGCGGCGCTTGGGGCGCTTGCGGGCGGCCGGGTTGCCGGCCCGGGTGGCGCGGCGCTTCTCGTGCCGGGCGCGGGCCGCCTCGTACTCGGCGCGGTGCAGCTTCTCGCCGGGCGCCTCGGTGAGTGAGCGGAGGAAGTAGGCGAGCAGGGAGCCGATGAAGCCGATCGTCTTGAGGCTGCGGAGCGCGTCCTCGCGGGCCGGGTCGGCCGGGCGGCGGACGAAGCCCTCCCAGGTCTTGCGGAAGGCGATGGCGGAGCAGACGGCGAACACGGCGACGACGAGGACATTGACGAAGCCGCCCACCTGGGCGATGGAGAGCCCCTGATAGGCGAACCGGAGGACGAAGGCCCCCGCCGCCGCGGCGAGGAGCGAGCCCACGGCGACCCCGGCGCGGCGGGCGCCGTATCCGCCGCCGTGGTCGACCCAGGTGGTGCCGAAGAACCGCAGCGGTTCGGGGACCGGCGCGGCGGCGGACCCGGCGGCGCGCTCGGCCCGGCCGCCACCCGTCCGCCCGCTCTCCCCGGTGCCCTCGCCGGTTCGTCCGGCGCGGCCGGGGCCGGGCTGCTCGGCCCGCCCGGCCCGGCCCGTCGTCCGGCCGGTGTCGGCGGGGCCAACGGTGTCGGCGGGGCGGTCGCCGCCGGGTCCGGATCCGGTGCCATGGCCGGCGCCGGTGCCGTGGCCGGAGGGACGGCTCTGGCCGCTCTGGTCGCTCTCGTCGCTCACGAGGTCGATTATCCCCGCCGGGACGTGCTCCCCGGCGGGGGGTTTGTCCCGTTCACGGCTTCCCGTCAGTGGACGGGGGCGCGAACGGGACGGTCGGTGCGATCAGCGGGTCAGGAGCAGCGCGGCGCCACGTAGCCGTCGCTGCCGGTGCGGACATAGGCGTCGGAGACGTACTGTCCGTTGCCGATGCAGTCCCAGACGTTGGTGGTGCCGTACGGGCCGGTGACCCGCTCTCCGGGCTGCTGGCAGTTGATCGGCACGCTCGCGTTCTCCGGAAGGACCCGGACGAGATCGTACGTAGTGCCCGGACCGCTGCGTACATTGACGCGGACGTTGGGCGCGACCGGATAGCGCGGAACCGCGAGCGCGGCAGCGGCCTTCACCGGTCCTTCGGTGACTTCTTCGATGGCCATGACGGATCGTCCTCCCCCGTGGCGCTGTGCCCCCTGCACGTGCGCCGCGCGCAGGCTATCAAGCCCGGCTGGTTTCGCACGAGGGATCGACTAGTCTCGGTGCGTCACGCGCGTGGCGCGTCCGGGCGTCGCCCCGGACCACAACACTCGGGGGTGGGCGATGCCGCCGCTGCACAGTGCCGGGACCGGGCCGGAAGCGGAGGGACCCGGGCACACCGGGGCCGGGTTCCCGGATTCCGCGGCTTCCTTGGAGTACGCGGGGCGGTACCGGCTGGAGGCGCGGCTGGGCAACGGCGGCATGGGCGTCGTCCATCTCGCCACCTCCGCCTCGGGGTTGCGGCTCGCGGTCAAGGTGGTGCACGCCGAGCACGCGGCCGACCCGGAGTTCCGGGCGCGGTTCCGGCAGGAGGTGCTGGCGGCCCGGCGGGTCAGCGGGGCGTTCACCGCGCCGGTGGTGGACGCCGATCCGGACGCCGTGCGCCCCTGGATGGCCACCCTCTTCATCGACGGGCCGACGCTCTCCGAACGGGTCAAGCGGAACGGCCCGTTGGCCCCGGACGAGCTGCGCCGGGTCGGGTCGGGTCTGGCCGAGGCGCTCCGGGACATCCACCGGGCCGGGGTGGTGCACCGCGATCTGAAGCCGGGCAATGTGCTGCTGGCGCCCGACGGTCCCAAGGTCATCGACTTCGGCATCTCCCGGCCCTCCGACAGCGATCTGCGCACCGAGACCGGGAAGTTGATAGGTACGCCTCCGTTCATGGCGCCGGAGCAGTTCCAGCGGCCCCGGGAGGTGGGACCGGCGGCGGATGTGTTCGCGATGGGCGCGGTGCTGGTGCACGCGGCGACCGGCCGGGGGCCCTTCGACTCGGACAGCCCGTACATCGTGGCGTACCAAGTGGTGCACGACGAACCGGAGTTGGCGGGCGTACCGCATGAACTGCTGCCGCTGGTCAGCAGGTGCCTGGCGAAGGAGCCGGCGGACCGGCCGACCGCCGAGGAGGTGATGATCGCGCTGCGTGCCCCGATCGGGGAGACCCCGACGGTCGGCCAGGGCTTCGCCGTACGGGAGTTGCCGGACGAGTCCCGGCCGGACCAGCCCGTCGCGGTGGCCGGCGGCGCGAGTGGCGCGGTCGGCGGCGCGGGCGGGGGCTCGGACGAGACCGGCGGCACCGGCGGGCTGTGGGTGCCGGGGGGCTCGGGCACCGGATCCGGCGGGCCCGGCATTGACCCGGGTGCCGAACCGGCGGTCGCCCGGGTGAACTTGGCGCCGGTACGGACCCGGCGCGGGCGGCGGGCCCGGGCGGGCTGGGCGGCCGGGTGCACGGCGCTGGCCGTCGCGGTGGTCGCGGGCGCCGTCGTGGGCGTCCGGGGGCTCGCCGGGGCGGACGGCGGTGACCAGGGGGACGCCGGGCGCGAACCAGCGGCCGTGGCGCGGGAGTTCCAGCCCTGGGCGACCAAGCTCGGCACCACCGGCGCCAATCGGATGCCGGTCTGCGCCAACGCCGGTGAGGCGCTCTACTGCACCGCGCCCGGGGTCGGCGCGGCCCGGCTGCGCGCGGCGGACGGCGCCGTCGCCTGGAAGCAGCCGCCCACCGGGGACCCGGCCGCCGCCGGTCTGGTGCCGGTGGTGTCCGGCGGCCTGGTGCACGTCCGGGTGCCCGGCAAGAGCGCGGGCCGGGCCCGGCTGGAGGCGCGCGACCCGGACTCGGGCGCCGTGCGGTGGAGCGCCGATGTGTCGGCCTACCCCCGGGCGGTGTACGCGGGCGACGCGGTGCTGCTGGTCGGCACGGACGGCACGGTACGGCGGCTGGACGCGGCCACCGGCCGGCAGCGGTGGGCCGAGCGGCTGGCCGGCCCGGAGGCCCAGTGGGTGACCGGCCCGGGCGGCCGGGTCGTCTACACGGCCACCGCGTCGGCCGACGCCGGCTCCACCACGGTCCGCGCGATCGACCCGGCCTCCGGCACGGTGACCTGGCAGGTCCGGCTGAGGGGCGGGCTCGATCCCGTACAGGCGACCGACGGTGCGCTGCTGCTGCTCTCGGTGGACCTGGAGCAGTACACCGACGCGGTGGTCCGGCTGGACCTGCGCTCCCGGACCGAGCGGCGGCTCCGGCTGCCGCTGCGGATGGATCAGGGCCAGGCGACGCTGGCCGAGGCCGACGGGGACCGCACCCGGCCGGACGCGGTGTATCTGACCGGGGCCGACGGCGCGCTGGTCGCCGTCGACATGGGCGGCGCGCCCCGGCAGCGCTGGCGGCTGCAGCTCGGGGCCACCCGGATGTCCCGGCCGGTCGCTGCGGACGGCCGGGTGCTGCTGTCGGCGCAGGACGGCCGGCTGCTGGCGGTGGACGCCGGGAGGGGCGTACTGCTCGGGGACACCGAACCCCGGATGGGCGACCGCCCGGACACCTACCCGCCGCTGCTGCCGGCCCCGCTGACCGGGAACGGCCGGGTGTACGCGACGGCCCCGGACGGCTCGGTCTTCGCCGTCTCCGCCCGCGACCCGGGCCGGTGGTGACCAGCCGGCGACACGGCCCGGGCGGCGCACGACGGACAGCGAGGTGCGGGCGGCGCACCACGGCGGGCGCGGTCCGGACGAAGGACGACGGGGGCGCGGACCGGACATCCCGGCGGACACCCCGGGAGCGACGGCATGGGCGCGGCGGCCCGGGCGCGCTCAGCGGAAGCCGAGCGGAAGCCGGCAGGCGAGGACCGGAGGCGCCGGGACGGCCAGGACGCCGGTGAGGAGCAGCCCGGTCTCCCGGGCCAGCCGGCGCACACCGGGCGCGAAGGCGAGCGCCGTGAGGACGGCGGCCCAGACCACGACAGGTCCGAGGGTCCGTACCAGGTAGCCGCCGACCGGCAACCCTTCCGCCGCGCCCATGACCGCGAGCGCGCCCACGCCGTAGAGGATCGGGCCCAGGGTCATGCCGGTGAGCCCCCAGCAGACCGCCACCAGTGCCATGACTCCCCGCCGCTCCCGGCGGGGCGCCCGGGCGGGCGGGCGGTGGAGGGTGGACGGCAGCGGGTGGCCGTGAGGGTGCACCGGGGGTCCTTTCCGAGGAAGTGTCCCCAGCCTCCCCGCCGCGCCACCGCCCCGGCATGGGCGCGGCCGCTCAGCCGCGCCCTCCCCCGCACTCAGTCGCCGGCCGGGCGGGTACTCACCCCGCCCGCCCCCGACCCGGAACAGGGGGCCCGAAGAGCGCCACACCAACGGCCCCGGACGCCCGGCGCCGGACCCAGGCCCGGGCCCGGGGGCCCGGGGCGGTCCAGCCGAGGAGCCCGAAGCCGGGAGCGCGCCCACCGACGGGCCCGGCCCGGGGGCGGGCGCGGGCCCCCGCGCCCGCCCCCGGGCCTGGGATGCACAGGGTGCGCGGGCCCCGGGGGGCACAGGCCCAGGACGAGAATCGGCCGAAGGCCCCCGGCAGCCCCGGCGGCCCGGGGCCAGGGCCAGGCCTCCGGGTCGGCCCGAAGGCCCCGGCTTCAGGCCCCGGCCCCGGCCCCGGCCCCGGGGTCAGGAGCAGGCTCAGCCGAGCAGGGTGACGTCGCGGACGGCGCCCTTGTCGGCGCTGGTGGCCATCGCGGCGTAGGCGCGCAGCGCGGCGGAGACCTTCCGCTCGCGGGCCTTCGGCGCGTACCGGCCGTTCAGCGCGGCGCGGCGGGCGGCCAGTTCCTCGTCCGGGACCAGCAGTTCGATGGAGCGGCCCGGGATGTCGATCCGGATCCGGTCGCCGTCCTCCACCAGCGCGAT
Source organism: Streptomyces pyxinae (assembly GCF_024756275.1). Lineage (GTDB taxonomy): Bacteria > Actinomycetota > Actinomycetes > Streptomycetales > Streptomycetaceae > Streptomyces > Streptomyces pyxinae. The sequence continues at coordinate 11,218 of NZ_JANUGQ010000041.1, forward strand.
GGTGCCGCCGCCGGCGGCCTCCGGGGAGGCGTGGCCGATGGACAGGCCCGAGGTGCCGCCGGAGAAGCGCCCGTCGGTGATCAGGGCGCAGGTCTTGCCGAGCCCCCGGCCCTTCAGGAAGGAGGTCGGGTAGAGCATTTCCTGCATGCCGGGTCCGCCCTTGGGGCCCTCGTAGCGGATGACGACCACGTCCCCGTGGGTGACCTCCTTGCGGAGGATCTTCTCGACCGCCTCCTCCTGGGACTCGCAGACGACCGCCGGGCCCTCGAAGGTCCAGATCGACTCGTCCACACCGGCCGTCTTCACCACACAGCCGTCCTCGGCCAGGTTGCCCCTGAGCACCGCGAGACCGCCGTCCTTGGAATAGGCGTGCTCGGCCGCGCGGATGCAGCCGCCCTCGGCGTCCTCGTCCAGCGCCGCCCAGCGCTCGGACTGGGAGAAGGCGGAGGCGGAGCGGACGCAGCCGGGGGCGGCGTGCCACAGCTCGACCGCCTCCGGGGACGGCGAGCCGCCGCGCACGTCCCAGGTCTTCAGCCAGTCCGCGAGCGAGGGGCTGTGCACCGCGTGCACGTCCTCGTTGAGCAGTCCGGCCCGGTGCAGCTCGCCCAGCAGGGCGGGGATGCCGCCGGCCCGGTGCACGTCCTCCATGTAGTACGTGCGGTCCTTGGCCACGTTCGGGGCGACCTTCGCCAGGCAGGGCACCCGGCGGGAGACGGCGTCGATCTCGGGGAGACCGAAGCGCACGCCCGCCTCCTGCGCGGCGGCGAGCAGATGCAGGATCGTGTTGGTGGAGCCGCCCATGGCGATGTCCAGGGCCATGGCGTTCTCGAAGGCGGCGAAGGTGGCCACATTGCGGGGCAGCACCGACTCGTCGCCCTGGCCGTAGTACCGCTCGGTCAGCTCGACGACGGTGCGGCCGGCGCGCTCGTACAGCTCCTTGCGGGCGGTGTGGGTGGCCAGTACCGAGCCGTTGCCGGGCAGCGAGAGCCCGATGGCCTCGGTCAGGCAGTTCATCGAGTTGGCGGTGAACATCCCGGAACAGGAGCCGCAGGTGGGACAGGCGTTCTCCTCGATACGGAGGATGTCCTCGTCCGAGATGGCGTCGTTGACCGCGTCGGAGATCGCGTCCACCAGGTCCAGGGTGCGCACGGTCCCGTCGACCAGGGTGGCCCGGCCGGACTCCATCGGGCCGCCGGAGACGAAGACGGTGGGGATGTCGAGCCGCAGGGCGGCCATCAGCATGCCCGGGGTGATCTTGTCGCAGTTGGAGATGCAGATCAGCGCGTCGGCGCAGTGCGCCTCGACCATGTACTCCACGCTGTCCGCGATCAGGTCGCGGGAGGGCAGCGAGTAGAGCATGCCGCCGTGGCCCATGGCGATGCCGTCGTCCACCGCGATGGTGTTGAACTCGCGCGGGACCGCGCCCGCCGCCTTGACCGCCTCGCTGACGATCCGGCCGACCGGCTGGAGGTGGGTGTGGCCGGGGACGAACTCGGTGAAGGAGTTGGCGACCGCGACGATCGGCTTGCCGATGTCCTCGCTCGCTACCCCGGAGGCCCGCATGAGGGCGCGGGCGCCCGCCATGTTGCGACCGTGGGTGACTGTGCGGGACCTCAGCTCGGGCATCGTCGCTCGCTCCTTACGGCGTCGTGGCCTGCCTCGCGGCATGGTGGCCTGCGGTGCCGGGCGCGTACGGACGCCCGGTACGTCACGTTCCTTCCGAGCGTACGCCCCCGCCCATGATCTGGACAGCGTGTCCGGATAGCGGGATGCCCGGCTCGGTGAGCGGGCGCCCCCGCCACCGGTCGGCCGCTCCCGGGGCCGGCCCGGTCAGCCGTCCGGTACGGCCCCGGCCCGGTCAGCCGCCCGTCAGGTACCGCTGGAGGGTCGGGCCGACCTGGGCCACGATCTCCTCGGGGTCGGCGGAGGCCAGCGGCTCCACTCGTACCACGTACCGCAGCAGCACGACGCCGACCATGTGCGAGGCGGCCAGCTCGGCCCGGAACTCCGGGTCCGGTACGTCGAGATCGGCGGCGATCCGGGCCAGCAGCCGGCGCAGCAGAAAGGTGCGCAGCACGGCCGCGGCGGCCTCGTGGGTGAGGGCCGAGCGGAGGACGGCGAGCAGCGGGGCCCGGGTGGCCGGGTTCTCCCAGACGCCCAGGAAGTAGCGGGCCAGCCGTTCCCCGATGCCGTCCGGGCCCGGGGCCAGCAGGGCGGGGACGGCGAGCGCGGGCTCGAAGGTGACCTCCACGGCGGCGGCGAAGACCGCCTCCTTGGTGTCCCCGGCGGTACGGGTGTCCCCGGCGGTACGCGTATCCCCGGCAGTTCCGGTCGTTCCGGTGGTCCCGGCGCCGGCCGCGCCCGCGTCCCCCGTGGTCCCGGCATCCCCGGCGGTCCCGGTGACACCGCCGGTCCCGGGGGCCCCGGTGCCGGCCGCGCCCGCGTCCCCGGCGGTTCCGGCACCCCCGGCGGTCCCGGCGGTCCCGGTGTCATCGCCGGTGCCGGAGGCCCCGGCGGTCCCGCCGGTCCCCGCCCCCTGGCCGCCGCCGAAGTAGTGGTGGACCAGGGCCGGGTCCACGCCGGCCGCCTTGGCGATGCCGCGTACCGAGGTCTTGTCGTAGCCGCGCTCGGCGAACTGGGCGCGCGCGGCCGCCAGGATGCGTTCGCGGGCGCCGGGCTCCCCGGCCGCGCTCCGGGCGGGCCGCCCGCGCCGCCTCGGGGCGCCGGTCACGGGATGCGGGCGGCCGAGGCCAGATGGAGCCGGGTGAACGCGAGGGCCTCGGCGAGATCGGCCTCCCGTTCGGCGGCGGACATGGCGCGCCGGGTGTTGACCTCGATGACCACATGGCCGTCGAAGCCGGTACGGGCCAGCCGCTCCAGCAGTTCGGCACAGGGCTGGGAGCCGCGCCCGGGCACCAGGTGCTCGTCCTTGGCGGAGCCGTTGCCGTCCGCGAGGTGGACATGGGCCAGCCGGTCGCCCATCCGCCCGACCATGGCCATCGCCTCGGTGCGGGCGGTTGCCGTGTGCGAGAGGTCCACCGTGTAGTGGCGGTAGTCGTCCTTGGTGACGTCCCACTCGGGGGCGTACGCCAGCATCTCGCGGTCCCGGTAGCGCCAGGGGTACATGTTCTCGACGGCGAACCGTACGTCGGTCTCGTCGGCCATCCGCCAGATGCCGGTGACGAAGTCCCGGGCGTACTGCCGCTGCCAGCGGAACGGCGGGTGCACGACGACGGTGGAGGCGCCGAGCCGTTCGGCGGCGTTCCGGGCGCGCTGGAGCTTGACCCAGGGGTCGGTGGACCAGACCCGCTGGGTGATCAGCAGACAGGGCGCGTGGACGGCGAGCACCGGGACGCCGTGGTAGTCGGAGAGGCGGCGCAGGGCGTCGATGTCCTGGCTGACCGGGTCGGTCCAGACCATGACCTCGACACCGTCGTACCCGAGGCGCGCGGCGATCTCGAAGGCCGTCGCCGTGGACTCGGGGTAGACCGAGGCGGTCGACAGGGCGACCTTCGCATCCGGAACGCGCACCGCTGGTTCTGCCACGAGGGACAGCGTACGGGCACCCCCACCGGGGCAGGGAGGCGGTTCGGCCACCGCCCGGAGGCGGGAACCGCCCGGCTCCGGGGCCCCGCGGACGGCCCGCGGACCCGGCCCGGCTCAGCCCGTCGGCAGGTGGTCCAGCCGGCGCAGGATGACGCCCTCGCGCAGCGCCCAGGGGCAGATCTCCAGCTCAGGAATGCCGAACAGATCCATCGCCGCCTCCGCGACCAGCGCCCCGGCGAGCAGCTGGGGCGCCCGCCCGGGCGAGACTCCGGGCAGCCCCCGGCGCTGTTCCACGGTCATCGCGGACAGCTTGGGGACCCACTCCTCCAGTGACGTACGACTCAGTACGCGCTGCACGTACCGCCCCTCGCCGGAGCCGGGCGCCCCGGCGATCCGGGCGAGCTGCTTGAAGGTCTTGGAGGTGGCGACCACATGGTCGGGCCGGCCGAAGCGGGCGAACTCCCCGACCGTACGGGCTATCTCGGCCCGCACATGCCGGCGCAGCGCCTTGACCCCGGCCGGGTCCGGCGGGTCGCCGGGCAGCCAGCCGGCGGTCAGCCGCCCGGCGCCGAGCGGCAGCGAGACGGCGGTGTCGGGCTCCTCGTCCATCCCGTACGCGACCTCCAGCGAGCCGCCGCCGATGTCGAGCAGCAGCAGCTTCCCGGCCGACCAGCCGTACCAGCGGCGGGCGGCGAGGAAGGTGAGCCGGGCCTCCTCGGGGCCGGTGAGCACCTGGAGGTCCACCCCGGTCTCGTCCTTGATCCGGGCCAGCACCCCTTCGGCGTTGCGGGCCTCGCGGACGGCGGAGGTGGCGAACGGCAGCACCTCCTCGCACCCCTTGTCCTCGGCGACGGCCAGCGCCTCGGCGGTGACCGCGACCAGCCGTTCGACGCCGTGCCCGGTGATCGAGCCCTCGGCGTCGAGGAGTTCCGCGAGCCGCAGCTCCGTCTTGTGGGAGTGGGCGGGCAGCGGGCAGGCACCCGGGTGGGCGTCGACCACCAGCAGGTGCACCGTGTTCGATCCGACGTCGAGGACTCCCAGTCTCATGCGGAGCACGGTACAGAACCGTTTCGCGCGAGGCGCCTACGCTGGACGAGTGCCAAAGACGAAGAAGACGAAGCCGGGCAAGAGCGGCGCCGCCGCCGCTGCCGGGGACCCGGCGGGCCAGGCCCCGGAAAAGCCCGGAAACACCGGGAGCACCGAGAGCACCGAGAGCACCGGGAAGACCGCGACCACCGGGACCGCCGCGACCGCCGACAAGCACGGGAAGCAGGGGAAGCGGGACAAGCGCGGGAAGCAGGACCGGGACCGGAGGCCGGAGCAGGACCGAGACCAGCGGCCGAAGCGGGACGTGAAGCTGGAGCGGGGCGTGTCCGTGACGGCGCCCGGGACGCCCGTGCCCGGGGACGAGCAGGGGCTGGACTTCCCGCGCGCCTGGGTGGAGTTCCCCGACCCGGCCGACGACGAGCAGGTCTTCCGCTGCGACCTGACCTGGCTCACCTCCCGCTGGACCTGTGTCTTCGGCAGCGGCTGCCACGGCATCCAGGCGGGCCGGGCGGCCGACGGCTGCTGCACCCTGGGCGCGCACTTCTCGGACGAGGACGACGAGCGGCGGGTCGCTGGGCATGTGGCGCGGCTCACTCCGGAGATGTGGCAGTTCCACGACGTGGGGACGGACTCGGGCTGGACCCAGACCGACGAGGACGGCGAGCGGCAGACCCGGCGCTGGCAGGGCTCCTGCATCTTCCAGAACCGGCCCGGTTTCGCGGGCGGCGCGGGCTGCTCGCTGCACATCCTGGCGCTGCGCGAGGGCCGGGAGCCGCTGGAGACCAAGCCGGACGTCTGCTGGCAGCTGCCGGTGCGGCGGACGTACGACTGGATCGAGCGGCCGGACGACACCCGGGTGCTCCAGGTCTCGATCGGTGAGTACGACCGCCGGGGCTGGGGGCCGGGCGGCCACGATCTGCACTGGTGGTGCACCTCCGCGACCTCGGCACACGGCGCGGGCGACCCGGTGTACGTCTCCTACCGGCCGGAGCTGACCGAGCTGATGGGCAAGGCGGCCTACGACGTGCTGGTGGAGCTCTGCGAGGCCCGGCTCGCCTCCCAGCTGCCGCTGGTCGCCCCGCACCCGGCCGATCCGCCGGCCGCCCCGCGCGGCTGACACCAGCCGCTCGCCCGGGCGGCCCCGCGCCACGCGCGCGAGCCGTACCCGGATCCTCAGGAGAGGCCCGGGGTCGGGGTGGCCGGGGACGCCTGGGTCGGGGAGCCGGTGTCCCCGCCGGGGCCGCCGGGCGGGTCGGAGTCGCCGCCGGGCCCCGGTTCGGTCGGTCCGGGGTCGGTCGGGCCCGGATCCGTGGGACCGGGGTCGGTGGGCCCCGGGTCGGTGGGCCCAGGATCGGTCGGGCCCGGATCGGTGGGCCCGGGGTCGGTCGGCTCGGGCGTGTGCGGCGGCCGGGTCGGCTCGGCGGTCGGGCGCGGGTGGTGCGGGGACGGGCGGGCCGCGCCCCGGCCGCTGATCGCCACCACCGCGCCGGCCGGCTCGATGCCGACCCGCCCGCTCCAGCGGCCGGTGGGCTCCCGGTCCCGGTCGACCGTGATGAACACCCGGACCGACTCCCCCGGGCGGAGGGTGCCCGAGGTCTGGCTCGCGTAGAGCCAGGGGGCGTCGGTCCAGAGCGACCAGCGGACCGGGGAGTCGCCCGAGGCGGTGAGGGTGAGCGCGGTGAACGCCCCGGCCGGTTCGGCGGCGACGGACAGCCGGCCCCGGCCGCTCCGGTCGCCGGCCGCGTCACCGCCGGAGACCACCTCGACGGCCATCCCGGAGCCGGGGGACGGGGAGCCGGTGCGGGTGGTGGTGTCCTCGGCGTCCGGGCCCCCGTGCCGGCCGTCCCGGTCGTCGGCGCTCCCGGCGGTGCCGGTGTCATCGGTGCTGACCGCCGTGGAACCCGGTCCCTCGCCGGTCTCGGGCGCGCCCCGGTACGCCGCCCAGATGGCCAGCACCGGAGCGGCCACCACGGTGGCCACCACCGTGGTGGTCACCGCCCGGGCCCGCATCCGGTCCCGCCGCGCCGCCTGGTCCCGGGGGTCCATCGGGAACCCGCCCCGCCCGAACCGGGGCCCGCCGGTCCGGGTACGGGGCAGATGCGCCATGGCCGTGTACACCGCCGGGCCCGGCGCGCCGACCAGCGGCAGCCGGGCGGGCGTCACCGAGGAGCCGGGCCAGGGGCCGCCCGCCCCGGTGCGCTCGGCGGCCCGGCGGCAGCGGGGGCAGTCGTCCACATGCCGGACGAGCTCCAGGCGGAGCGCGGCGGAGAGCAGCAGCCGGTGGTCACCGGTGAGCCGGGCGACGGCCGGGCAGCCGCCCGTGTCGACCACGGCCAGCGCCGCCCGGGTGCGCTCGACCTCGCAGGCGGCGGCCGAGAGCAGCTCCCGGGCGGCCGCCGTCTCCAGCCCGAGCACGGCGGCCACCTGGGGCGCGCCCAGGCCGTGCCGTACCGCGAGTTCCAGCGCCTCGCGCTGCGCCGAGGTGGTCCCGGCCGCCTCCGGCCAGGCGAGCCTGGCCAGTTCGTCCCGGCGCTCCTCGGTCACCCGCTCCGAGACCGGTGCCTTCGGCGGCTCACCGGCCGGGCGCCCGGCGTGCGCACCGGCTCTTCGGCTGCGCCGCTCGGCCAGCTCGCGCAGGCAGGCCCAGCGGGTGAGCGCGTACAGCCAGGCGCGCCGGTCCGGGTCGGTGGCGGGGCAGCGCCCGGCGTGCCGCTCCGCGACGGCGAGCGCCTGGCCGAGGGCGTCGGTGGCCGTGTCGTGGTCGCAGAGCACCGAGAGGCAGTACGTGAAGAGCCCGTCCAGATACGGCTCGTACCGCGCGGGCGGGCGGCGCACCAGCGTGCGGGGGCCGCCGGTGCGGCCGGGGCCGCCGGAGTGGGAGGGGGCCCGGCCGCCGGAGCCGGACGTGCGGTGCCGTGCCCGGGTGGTGCCGACGGGGCGCGGGGGTGGCTCCGGACTGCTCGTCATCCGGCGACCGTAGGCGGGCGGCGGCGCGTCCTTGGCCGTCGAGCGGCTCTTTTAACACGTACGGGTGAACCTATCCCTCGATGGGGGACACCGGCGTTCGCCGGCCGATGGACAGAGGTGATATCGATGGCCGGTTTTCGCCCCCACCGGCCCGGGCGCCGCCTCGGACCCGGCCCCGGACCCCCGCGCCCCGGGCCCGTGCATCCCGGGTCGGTGTGCCCCGGCGGCCCGTGTCCTGTGACGGTGGTCCCGGACCCCCGCGCCCCGGGTCGGTGTGCCCCGGGCCCTTCCGTCCCGGGTCCGTGTGCCCCGGCGGCCCGTGTCCTGTGACGCCCGGCCCCGTGGCCGGGCGGTCCGCCCGCCCGCCGGGTCCCGGACGCCCGCCCCGGGTCCGGGACCGGCCCGGACGGCGGTCCCGTGGGCGGGCGGTCCGGGCTGTCGGTGGGCGCCGTTACGGTGTCCGCATGGCTGCCCGTACGAAATCCGCGAAGGACCGGCCCTCCTACCGCTGCACCGAGTGCGGGTGGACGACCGCGAAGTGGCTCGGCCGCTGCCCCGAGTGCCAGGCGTGGGGCACGGTCGAGGAGTACGGCGCGCCCGCCGTCCGGACCACCGCCGCCGGCCGGGTCTCCACGGCCGCGCTGCCGATCGGCCAGGTCGACGGCCGGCGGGCGACGGCCCGCTCGACCGGGGTCGCGGAGCTGGACCGGGTGCTGGGCGGCGGTCTGGTGCCGGGGGCCGTGGTGCTGCTCGCGGGCGAGCCGGGAGTCGGCAAGTCCACCCTGCTGCTGGATGTGGCGGCCAAGGCGGCGGGCGGCGAGCACCGCACCCTCTATGTCACGGGCGAGGAGTCCGCGAGCCAGGTCCGGCTGCGCGCCGACCGGATCGGCGCGCTCAACGACGACCTCTACCTGGCGGCCGAGACCGACCTCTCGGCCGTGCTCGGGCACCTGGACGCGGTCAAGCCGTCCCTGCTGGTGCTGGACTCGGTGCAGACGGTGGCCTCGCCGGAGATCGACGGCGCCCCGGGCGGGATGGCGCAGGTGCGGGAGGTGGCCGGGGCGCTGATCCGGGCCTCCAAGGAGCGGGGCATGTCCACCCTGCTGGTCGGCCATGTCACCAAGGACGGTGCCATCGCGGGCCCCCGGCTGCTGGAGCACCTGGTGGACGTGGTGCTGCACTTCGAGGGTGACCGGCACGCCCGGCTGCGGCTGGTCCGGGGCGTCAAGAACCGGTACGGCGCCACCGACGAGGTCGGCTGCTTCGAGCTGCACGACGAGGGCATCACGGGCCTGGCCGACCCCAGCGGGCTCTTCCTCACCCGGCGCGACGAGCCGGTGCCGGGCACCTGTCTGACCGTCACCCTGGAGGGGCGCCGGCCGCTGGTCGCGGAGGTGCAGGCGCTCACCGTCGACTCCCAGATCCCCTCGCCCCGGCGCACCGTCTCGGGCCTGGAGACCTCCCGGGTGTCGATGGTGCTGGCGGTGCTGGAGCAGCGCGGCCGGATCAGCGCCCTGGGCAAGCGGGACATCTACAGCGCGACCGTCGGCGGGGTGCGGCTCTCCGAACCGGCCGCCGATCTGGCGGTGGCGCTGGCCCTGGCGTCGGCGGCCAGTGACACCCCGCTCCCCAAGAACCTGGTCGCGATCGGCGAGGTGGGCCTCGCGGGCGAGGTGCGCCGGGTCACCGGGGTGCAGCGCCGGCTGGCCGAGGCGCACCGGCTGGGCTTCACCCACGCCCTGGTGCCGGGCGACCCCGGCAAGATCCCGCGCGGTATGACGGTCACCGAGGTCGCGGACATGGGCGAGGCGCTGCGGGTGCTGCCCCGCTCCCGGGGCGCCGCCCGCAAGGACGCCGCCGCGCGCGCGGAGCGCCCCGCGGGCTCCCGGGGCCGCCGGGTGCCGCCCCAGGACCAGCCGCCCGCCCCGGACGACGACCTGGACGCCCTGCCGCTGTAGGGCCCGCGCCCGTGGGCCCGCGCCGCCCGGCGGACCGGAGCCGTACCGGAGAGGCGGCCGGGCGCCGTACCGGCACGGCGCCCGGCCCGGAGCCGTACCGGGGTCGTGTCCGGAAGGCCGGAGCCCGCAGCCGTAACCGGGGAGCGGGCGCCCGGAGCCGTACCGGAGAGGCGGGCCCGGAGACCCCGGGAGTGGGCGCCCGGGCGTCCCCGGGCACCACCGCCGGGCCCCGGTGACGGGGGCCCGGACGCCGGTACGAGGTCCGGCCCTGGCCGGGGTCGCTAGACTTTGCCCTGGTCTCGCCCATCCGTACGAGCCGGAGGACAGCAGTGGCAGCCAACGACCGGGCAACAGCACCCGGAAAGTCCGGCGGAGGCTCCGGCAACGAAGCACTGATGCGCGCGTCGCTGAGCGCCGTCGCTCCTGGTACGTCGCTGCGGGACGGCCTGGAGCGGATCCTGCGCGGCAACACCGGCGGGCTCCTCGTGCTGGGCATGGACAAGACGGTCGAGTCGATGTGCACCGGCGGCTTCGTGCTGGACGTGGAGTTCACCGCGACCCGGCTCCGGGAGCTGTGCAAGCTGGACGGCGCGCTCATCCTCGACAAAGACATCACCAAGATTCTGCGGGCCGGTGTCCAGCTGGTGCCCGACGCCTCCATCCCCACCGAGGAGACCGGCACCCGGCACCGCACCGCCGACCGGGTCTCCAGGCAGTGCGGCTTCCCGGTGGTCTCGGTCTCCCAGTCGATGCGGCTGATCGCGCTGTACGTGAACGGCGAGCGCCGGGTCCTGGAGGAGTCGGCCGCCATCCTCTCCCGCGCCAACCAGGCGCTGGCCACCCTGGAGCGGTACAAGCTCCGGCTGGACGAGGTGGCGGGCACCCTCTCCGCGCTGGAGATCGAGGACCTGGTGACGGTCCGGGACGTGACCGCCGTCGCCCAGCGGCTGGAGATGGTCCGCCGGATCGCCACCGAGATCGCGGAGTACGTGGTGGAGCTGGGCACCGACGGCCGGTTGCTCGCGCTCCAGCTGGACGAGCTGATCGCGGGCGTGGAGCCCGAGCGCGAGCTGGTGGTGCGGGACTACGTCCCCGAGCCGACCGCCAAGCGCTCCCGGACGGTCGCGGAGGCGCTCACCGAGCTGGACGCGCTCAGCCACGCCGAGCTGCTCGAACTGCCCATAGTGGCCCGGGCCCTGGGGTACAGCGGCTCGCCCGAGACCCTGGACTCCGCCGTCTCGCCGCGCGGCTACCGGCTGCTGGCCAAGGTGCCCCGGCTCCCGGGCGCCATCATCGAGCGGCTGGTGGAGCACTTCGGCGGGCTCCAGAAACTGCTCGCCGCCAGTGTGGACGACCTCCAGACCGTGGACGGCGTCGGCGAGGCCCGCGCCCGCAGCGTCCGCGAGGGCCTCTCCCGGCTCGCCGAGTCCTCCATCCTGGAGCGGTACGTCTGACACCCGCCCCCACCGCCGGTGACGCCCCCGCGCCGGTCCCGCGCGCCGGGGTGGCCTGCCCCGGCGGGCTCCGGCGGGCTCCGGCGGGCTCCGGCGGGCTCCGGCGGGCTCCGGCGGGGCAGGCTCCGGGGCGACGCCCCGCTCCGGTCCTCCGGCCGCGCCCGGTTCAGCCCTTCCGACGCGACCGGTTCAGGCCCCCGGCCGCTCCGGTCCAGTCCTGGGGACGCCCCGGCCCAGCCCTCGGGGGCCGGTTCAGCCCTCGGGACGCCTCCGGTTCACTCCGGGGGCCGGTTCAATCCTCGGGCTCGGGCGCCGGTTCAGTCCTTGGCGAGGGCGAACGAGGCGGGGAGCACCTTCACGCCCGGGATCGCCACCTCCAGCAGATAGGTACCCGGGGCGGCCTTGGCGGCCGGCGCGGTGGCACAGCGCGGGACGCTCTGCCGGCGGTCCCACTCGACGGTGTAGGTGACCGAGCCGTCCGCCGGGACGCTCAGCAGCAGACTGCCGGGGACGCGCGGGCAGTCCTTGGAGGACCAGACCTGGTCGGCGTCGGTGTTCTTGACGGAGAGCACCGCGCCGGCCGGGCCGAGGTCGGCCTTGCAGGTGGCGTCCGAGGTGTTCCGGGCGACCAGTTGGAAGCGGGGCAGCTCGTCGGGGGCGTAGGTGACCCGGGTCGCGCGGAGGGTCACCCGCAGGGCACCCGGGGCACAGGTGGGGACCGGGGAGTCGGCGGCGACCCGCTGCCCGGTGTACGTACCGCCGCCGGTGCCGGAGCCGCCCGTACCGCCGGAGCCACCGCCGGAGCCGTCCCCGCCGCCGGTGCCACCCTCCGTGCCCCCGCCGCCCGCTGACGTGTCGTCACCGTTCTTGCCGTCACCGCCGCCGGTGGAGCCGGAGCCGCCGGAGGTGCCCGACTCGTCGCGACCGCCCGGCTGTTCGCTGATGGCGGGGCCCGACTGACTGGGACCGGGGGTGATCGAGGGCGCGGGCGAGGCCCCGCCGGGACCCTTGCCGTCGTTGCGCCCGCCACCGCCGTCGTAACTGACGATCCATACGACCAGCAGGGCCAGGAGCGCGACCAGGCTCGCCGCGACTGCCCTCCGTCGCCAGTAGATGGTGGAGGGGAGCGGCCCGACCGGATTGCGCAGAGATCCCACGCCCAAACTGTACGAGAGAACGGTGCCAACTCCCGCGCCACATGCCGCTGGTGCGCGAAGTTTTGCGGATCATCACATCCCGCACCACTCCACGAGGGCCGTCCGGGTGACCGGGCGGCGCGAGAAGGGCCCTCCGGGCCAGGTACCGTCCCAGGTCATGAGCCAGGACCTCTACCTCGACATCACCGACTTCGCCCATCGGACCCCCGGCTGGTTCCAGCTGGTGGCCGAGCTGTGGACGGAGGCGGGGCTGCTGCTCTTCGGCGTGCTCTTCCTCGTCGGCTGGTGGCGCGCGCGGCCGCAGGCGTCGCGGGCCCTGGCGCTGGCCGTGCTCGCCCCGCTCGGCACCGCCTTCGGCTATGTGGTGAGCGAGCTGCTGAAGTCCACGATCGAGGAGGAGCGGCCGTGCCGGGCGGTGGCGGGCGCCGCCACCTCACTGGTCGCCTGCCCGCCGCACGGCGACTGGTCCTTCCCCAGCAACCACTCCGCCATCGCCGGGGCGGCGGCGATAGCCCTGGCCATGGCCTGGCGGCGGATCGTCTGGCTGACGGTGCCGATGGCCCTGCTCATGGCACTCTCCCGGGTCTTCGTCGGGGTGCACTACCCGCACGACGTGGCGACCGGTCTGGTCCTGGGCGCGGTGGCCGCGGTGCTCTTCGTCCGGCTGCTCACCCGGCCGACCGGGGCGCTGGTGGAGACGATGCGGATGAGCCGCTCCGGGGCGGCGCTCTGGCTGGCCGGGCCCGGCCCCGCCACGCCCGCCCGGCCGCGGCGCCGGGAGCCGATGCACCGGCGCGTCTCCTGAACGTGCCAGGATCGGAGGTGCCATGACTGCGACTGACGCCTCCCGCACCGCGCCCGCTCCCGCCGATGGCGCCCCTTCCGCCCCGTCCGACCCCGTGTCCCCCGCCCCCGGCTCCTCCGACGCACCTCGTTCCTCCCCGGAACCCGCCGGCCCGGCCGCTGCCGCCGGACCCGCCGCCGTCCCGGGGGCTGACGCCGTCCCGGGTGCCGCCGCCGGGCCGGTCGTGCCCGCGCCCGGTGCCGGGGAGCCCGCGGACCCGGGGCAGGCGCTGCACCCCCGGGTGCTCGCCTGGTTCGACCAGCACGCCCGGGACCTGCCCTGGCGCCGCCCCGAGGCGGGCGCCTGGGGCGTGATGGTGAGCGAGTTCATGCTCCAGCAGACCCCGGTGAGCCGGGTGCTGCCGGTGTACGAGCAGTGGCTCGCCCGCTGGCCCCGCCCCGCCGACCTGGCCGCCGAGGCACCCGGTGAGGCGGTCCGGGCCTGGGGCCGGCTCGGCTACCCGCGCCGCGCGCTGCGGCTGCACGGGGCGGCGGTGGCCATGACGGAGCGCCACGGCGGGGTCGTACCTGACGACCACGGGCAGCTCCTCGCCCTGCCGGGGATCGGCGAGTACACGGCGGCGGCGGTGGCCTCCTTCGCCTACGGGCGGCGCCACCCGGTGCTGGACACCAACGTCCGGCGGGTCCTCGCCCGGGCGGTGACCGGCGTGCAGTACCCGCCGAACGCCACCACGGCGGCCGAGCGGCGGCTCGCCCGGGAGCTGCTGCCGGACGACGAGACCACGGCGGCGCGCTGGGCGGCGGCCTCGATGGAGCTGGGCGCCCTGGTCTGCACGGCCCGGAACGAGGACTGCGCCCGCTGCCCGATCGCCCGCCACTGCGCCTGGCGGCTCGCGGGCAAGCCCGACCACCAGGGGCCCGCGCGGCGCGGACAGACCTACGCCGGCACCGACCGCCAGGTGCGCGGCAAGCTGCTCGCCGTGTTGCGGGACGCCCCGGGCCCGGTCCCCCGGGCGGCGCTGGACGCGGTCTGGCACGAGCCGGTGCAACGGGACCGGGCGCTGGACGGGCTGGTGGCCGACGGCCTGGTCGAGCCGCTGGGCGGCGGTCGCTACCGGCTCCCGGCGGGCCGCCCGGCCCCCGGCGCCTGACCGTTCCGCCACGTACGGCCCAGGGACCGGCGTACCGCCCAGGCTCCGGCGTACGCTCCGGGGTCCGGCTCCCGCCGAGGCACGGCCGGTCAACCCGGCGGAAGCCGGGGAATCCGGGCCGGAGTCCCGCGACTGTCACGGTCCGGAGCCCGGGCCCGTGCGTACGCCCCTGACCCCGCGCTCCGGTCCGGGCCCCGTGCGTATGCTCCGGCCCGTACGCCCCGGTCCCGCGGGTCGTACGACCGGGCGCCCCCCGCCCCGTACGGCCGGGCGCACGGCGGAACCCACGGCGCCCGGCCGCGTACGCTCCGGGCTCCGGCGCCCGCTCCGGCGCGGCCGGTCACCCGGACCGCACGCCCGGCGACACCGCCGTTACACAACCGATGGACAGCCGTGCGTCCGCCGACGGCTGCCTCGGACAACGCCGTGACACGAGCTTTCTAACGTCTCCTACGTAGATCGGCGCAGTGCTGTTCACGGGGATGGAGGCGGTTCGGGATGTCGCACGGCGAGGTGCTCGGCTTCGAGGAGTACGTCCGCACTCGGCAGGACGCCCTGCTGCGCAGCGCCCGGCGCCTCGTGCCCGACCCGGTCGACGCCCAGGACCTGCTCCAGACCGCGCTGGCCCGGACGTACGGCCGCTGGGACGGCATCGCCGACAAGTCGCTGGCCGACGCCTACCTCCGCCGCGTCATGATCAACACCCGGACCGAGTGGTGGCGGGCGCGGAAGCTGGAGGAGGTGCCCACCGAGCAGCTGCCGGACGCCTGCGTCGACGACGCCACCGAGCAGCACGCCGACCGGGCCCTGCTGATGGACGTGCTCAAGGTGCTCGCCCCCAAGCAGCGCAGCGTCGTGGTGCTGCGGCACTGGGAGCAGATGAGCACCGAGGAGACCGCCGCCGCGCTCGGCATGTCGACCGGTACCGTGAAGTCCACGCTCCACCGGGCGCTGGCCCGGCTCCGCCAGGAACTGGAGAGCCGGGACATCGACGCCCACGCCCTGGAGCGCGGCGGCCGTGCGGGGCGTACGGCGGGACGCGGTACGGAACGGGAGCGGGAGCGGTGCGCGGCCTGAGCGGCAGAGGCGACGAGAGCGGCATCGGCGGGGTCCGGGCGGCGGGTGGTACGGCGGCGGCCGTCCTCGCCGCCCTCGGGCTGTTCGCGGCCGGCTGCTCCACCGGCGGCACCGGGCCGCGCGACGAGGGCGCGGCCCGGACGAGCGCCGGCAACCCGCAGGTCGCCCCGGCCCCCTCCACCAGCTCCGCACCGGTGCGGAAGGTGAACCCGGTACGGCTGATCCTGGGCGACCCGAAGGTCAGCGACCAGGTCAAGGAGGATCTCAAACCGTGCGCCGAGGACACCTTCCCGCTGGACACCTCCTACGGAAAGCTCACCGGCGGCAGTGAGCAGGACGTCGTGGTGAACGTGCTGACCTGCGGGGACGCCATCGGTGTCGGGACGTTCGTCTACCGCGCGCGGGACGGGGAGTACGAGAACGTGTTCTCCCTGGAGGAACCCGCCGTCTACGCCACGATCGACCGGGGCGAACTGGTCCTCACCAAGCAGGTGTACGGCTCCGACGACCCGGTCTCGTCCCCCTCCGGCGAGGACGTCATCACCTACCGCTGGGCGGACGGCAAGTTCTCCGAGCACGACCGGGTGCACAACGACTTCAACAAGTCCGTGGCGGACGACGACGGCACCGGCGTCGAGCCCCCCAGGCAGACCCCGGGTGACGGCTGAGCCGGGAGCCGGGGTCACGAGGCCCTTGTCCGGAGGCCGCGGCGGCGGAGCCACGGGCCGGATGGCCGGAAAGGCACAGGGCGGACGGACCGTACGGGCAGAGGGCCCCGGCGGGAGGGCAGCACCGGCCGGAAGACCGGTACCGGCGGCGCGCCCGGAGGCGCCGGTTGAGACCATCGATCACGGGGGCGCCGTGGTCCGGCCCCGGTGCCGGCCTCCGTGGCGGCGGCAGCCGGTACGGCCGGTGGCCGGGAACCGGGACCGGCAGCCGGGGCCGGAAACGACGGGCACGGCGGGCACGGCGACGAGCAGGGCGGGGCCGGAAGATCCGAGACCCCGGAAGGACCCGGGAAGAAGCCGGAGATCCCGGAAGAACCGGCGCAGCCGGAGAAGGCGGAGAAGTAGGAGATGGCCGAGACCCATGTCCTGTTCGTGGAGGACGACGACGTCATCCGGGAGGCCACCCAGCTGGCACTGGAACGGGACGGCTTCATGGTGACCGCGATGCCGGACGGGCTGTCCGGCCTGGAGGCGTTCCGCGAGCGGCGGCCGGACATCGCGCTGCTCGATGTGATGCTGCCCGGCATGGACGGCGTCAGCCTCTGCCGGCGCATCCGGGACGAGTCGACCGTGCCGGTGATCATGCTGTCCGCGCGGGCCGACTCGATCGACGTGGTGCTCGGCCTGGAGGCGGGCGCCGACGACTACGTCACCAAGCCGTTCGACGGGGCGGTGCTGATGGCCCGGATCCGCGCGGTGCTGCGCCGCTTCGGGCACGCGGGCATCCGGGGCGCCGGCGGCCCGGACGACGGCCGGGCGGACGAGGAGCCGCACGGGCCGCTCTCCTTCGGCAACCTGGAGGTGGACACCGAGGGGATGGAGGTCCGCCGGGACGGCGAGCCGGTCGCGCTGACTCCGACCGAGATGCGGCTGCTCCTGGAGTTCTCGTCGGCGCCGGGCACCGTGCTCTCCCGGGACAAGCTGCTGGAGCGGGTCTGGGAGTACGGCTGGGGCGGTGACACCCGGGTGGTGGACGTGCACGTCCAGCGGTTGCGCGCCAAGATCGGCCAGGACCGGATCGAGACGGTCCGCGGCTTCGGCTACAAGCTCAAGGCATGACCCGTATCGAACCGGTGGCGCGCTCCCGGTACCGCTTCCCCCGGAAGCCGCTGCGGGACCGGGACACCGGCCGGATAGCGCTGCGTACCGGGGTCCGCTGGAAGATCTCGCTCGCCATCGCGGCGGTGGGCGCGCTGATCGCCTTCGCGCTCAGCCTGGTGGTGCACAACGCCGCCCGGGTGTCGATGCTCGACAACGCGCGCGAGGTGCAGATGGAGCGGCTGCAGTTCGCCCAGCGGATGTACGAGTCGGTGAAGCCGCGCGAGCCGCGGTTCGGCACCAAGGTCAACGACCCGGCGCTGCCCGCGCAGCTGCACGCGCTGATGCGGGACAAGCGGCGCGGCACCTACGTCCAGGAGCACTCCTCCGGGGCGCCCGAGGTGTGGGCGGCGGTCCCGCTGGCCAACGGGGACGTGCTGTCGCTGCACACCCGGTTCGCCGATCGCAGTACGACCATCATGAAGGATCTGGACCAGGCGCTGATCGTCGGCTCGGTCTCGGTGGTCTTCGGCGGCTGTGCGCTGGGCGTGCTGATCGGCGGCCAGCTCTCCCGGCGGCTGCGGAAGGCGGCCGCCGCGGCCGGCCGGGTGGCGCAGGGCAACACCGAGGTCCGGGTCCGGGAGGCGATCGGCGGAGTCGTACGCGACGAGACGGACGAGCTGGCGCGGGCGGTGGACGCGCTGACCGACGCACTGGGCGAGCGGATCGAGGCCGAGCGCCGGGTCACCGCGGACATCGCGCACGAGCTGCGCACCCCGGTGACCGGGCTGCTCACCGCCGCCGAGCTGCTGCCGCCCGGCCGCCCCTCCGAGCTGGTACGGGACCGGGCGCAGGCGATGCGGACGCTGGTCGAGGACGTGCTGGAGGTGGCCCGGCTGGACGGCGCCTCGGAGCGGGCCGAGCTCCAGGAGATCCAGCTCGGCGAGTTCGTCGAGCGCCGGGTGCGGGTGCTGGACCCGGACGCGGTGGTGCGGATCGTCCATGACTCCTGGGTCAACACCGATCCGCGCCGGCTGGAACGGATCCTGGGCAATCTGCTGGCCAACGCCGCCAAGCACGGGCGCCCGGGGGTGGAGGTCACGGTGGAGGGCCGGGTGGTGCGGGTCCGCGACCACGGGCCCGGCTTCCCGGAGGCGCTGCTGCGGGAGGGCCCGAGCCGCTTCCGCACCGGCACCAGCGACCGGGCCGGGCAGGGCCACGGGCTGGGCCTCACCATCGCGGCGGGCCAGGCCCGGGTACTGGGCGCCCGGCTGACCTTCCGCAACGCCGCGCCCGAGGGCGGTACGCCGCTGGGCAACGGCGGAGCGGTCGCCGTCCTCTGGCTCCCCGACCACGCCCCCACGACGACGGGCACCTTCCCGGTGCTCCTGCTCCCGGACGCGCCCCGCTGAGCCCTGGGCGGGGGGGCAACCTGACGCCGGGGCGGCGACGTACCGGCGTACGGCGCTCCCCGGGCGGCACGATCCCGGAGGCGTACGGGCGTACGCCCGGCCCCTGATCGGCCGGGCGGCGCGGGCGGCGCGGGCCGGAGACGTACGGGGGTACGACCACCCCGCCGGGCGACCGGGCGCCGGGCCCGGAGACGTACGGGTGTACGGACGTACGGGCGTACGGACGCTCCCCAGGCGTACGGGCCGGAGGCGTACGGGCACACAGGCATACGGGTGCACCGGCACGCGGGCTCAGGCTCAGGCTCAGCGGCGTACGACGAGGGGCGGGGCCCGGTGAACGCACCGGGCCCCGCCCCTCCGCCGTACCGCGGGACCGGGTCAGACGCTCCCGGCCACCTTGGCGCCCGCGCCGGCCGTCGTGCCCGCGGCGTCCGCCCCGGCGTCCCGGCCGGTGCCGGCGGCCGGCTCCGGCTCCGGCTCCGGCTCCGGCTCCGGCTCCGGCTGGGGACCGGTGCCCTTCAGCGGGACCTCCTTGACGAAGAAGGCCGCCAGGAAGGCGAACACCGCCACCGCCGCACCGACCACGAAGGCCGCGTGCGTGCCGGAGGCCACGGCGTGCTGGTACGCCTCCCGGAGCACGGACGGCAGCTTGGCCAGGCTCGCCGCGTCCAGCTGGGCCGACTGGGCGGTGGCCGCCCCGCCGCCGCGCGCGGCCATCTCGTCCTGCACCTGGTTGTTGAAGAGCGCGCCCATGATGGCGACGCCGAAGGACGAGCCGAGCGTCCGGAAGAGCGTGGCCGAGGACGAGGCGACGCCCATGTCCTTCATCTCCACGCTGTTCTGCGCCACCAGCATGGTGATCTGCATCAGGAAGCCCATGCCGGCGCCCAGCACCGCCATGTAGAGACCCGAGGTGAGCCGGGTGGTGCCGGTGTCCATCTGGGCCAGCAGGAAGAGGCCGGCCGTCATCAGCGCGCCGCCGGCCACCGGGAAGACCTTGTACTTGCCGCTGTTGGTGGTCACCCGGCCGGCGATCATCGAGACGACCATCATCGACAGCAGCATCGGCAGCAGGAGCAGCCCCGAGTTGGTGGCGGAGGCACCCTGCACCGCCTGTTGGAAGAGCGGCAGGAACAGCACGGCGCCGAACATCACGAAGCCGGTCAGAAAGCCGATCACCGACATCAGCGTGAAGTTGCGGCTGCGGAAGATGTGCAGCGGCACGATCGGGTCGGCGGCCCGGGTCTCGGCGTACAGGAAACAGCCGAGCGCGACGACGCCGAGCGCGGAGAGGCCCAGGATGACGCCGGAGCCCCAGGCGTACTCGGTCCCGCCCCAGGTGGTGACGAGCACGATCGCGGTGATGCCGACGGTCAGCAGCGCGGCGCCGGCGTAGTCGATCCGGGCCCGTCCGGTCCGCTCCTTCTTCGGAAGGTGCAGCACGGCGGTGACCATGGCGAGCGCCACGGCGCCCAGCGGCAGGTTGATGTAGAAGGACCAGCGCCAGCCCCAGTTGTCGGTGATGTAGCCGCCGACCAGCGGGCCGCCGATCATGGCGAGCGCCATCACCCCGGCCATCATGCCCTGGTACTTGCCGCGGTCCCGGGGCGGGATGAGGTCACCGATGATCGCCATCACGCCGACCATCAGACCGCCCGCGCCCAGGCCCTGCACCGCCCGGAAGCCGATGAGCTGGCCCATGTCCTGGGCCATGCCGCTGAGCGCGGAGCCGAGCAGGAAGATGACGATCGAGGTGAGGAAGACACCCTTGCGCCCGTACAGGTCGCCGAGCTTGCCCCAGATCGGGGTGGAGGCGGCGGTGGCGAGGGTGTAGGCGGTGACCACCCAGGAGAGATGGGCCAGGCCGCCCAGCTCACCGACGATGGTCGGCATCGCCGTACCGATGATCATGTTGTCGAGCATCGCGAGCAGCATCGCGATCATCAGGGCGAGCAGGACCACCCGTACGCTGCGCGGCTCCCTTCCGGCTTTCGGTCCGGCATCCGTCATGGCCACCACTCCCCTGGTCCCCGTGCTGATCTGAATCCGGTCTTCGGCCGGCCTTGGCCTGGCCTTGGCTCCGGAACTTCCCTTACTTGCCGACCGGCAAGTTTAGGTAGGCTGAGGGAGACTAGGCCGCTCACTAGCCGGGCGTCAAGTAAGTATCGGAGAGGACCCACGACCATGGCCCGAGGCAACACCCGCCAGCGCATTCAGGACGTGGCCCTGGAACTCTTCGCGGAACAGGGATACGAGAAGACTTCGCTGCGCGAGATCGCGGAGCGGCTCGATGTCACCAAGGCGGCGCTCTACTACCACTTCAAGACCAAGGAAGACATCGTCATCAGCCTCTTCCAGGACATCGTCCGGCCGCTGGACGAGCTGATCGCCTGGGCGGCCGAGCAGCCCCGCACCCTGGAGACCAAGACCGAGATCCTGCGCCGCTACCACGACGCCCTGACCCGGGCCGCCCCGCTCTTCCGCTTCATGCACGAGAACCAGGCGACCGTCCGCGACCTGTCCATCGGTGTCGACTTCAAGGACCGGCTCGTCCGGCTGAGCGAGCTGGTCCAGGAGCCGGATCTGCCGATGGCCGACCGGGTCCGGTGCGTCAGCGCGCTGTTCACCATGCACGCCGGGATGTTCTTCCTCCAGCACGTCGACGGCGACCCCGAGGAGAAGCGGAAGGCCGCCCTCGAAGTCGCCGTCGATCTGATCACCCAGGCGCACACGGGGCACGCCTAGGGGATCTCGTTCGTTCGGTTGTCCACATCCCGGCGACCGGGACGGGTGGCCGTACCCCGTGGCCGGGGGCCGGGCGCGACGGGTGGCCGGGCCCTGCGGGACCGGGCGCGGCGGGTACGGGTCAGATGGTGACGCCGACGGTGCGCAGGTAGCTGACCGGGTTCAGCGCGGAGCCGTAGTTGGCGGTCGTCCGGACCTCGAAGTGCAGGTGCGGGCCGGAGGAGTTGCCGGTGTTGCCGGACTTGGCGATGAGCTGGCCGGTCTTCACCTGCTGGCCGATGCGCACATTGATCTGCGACAGGTGGGCGTACTGCGAGTACTTGCCGTTGGCGTGCTTCACCACGATGGCGTTGCCGTACGCCGGGCCGTCGCCGCCGCCGTTGGGGCCGGCCTTGACGACGGTGCCGTTGAAGGCGGCCTTCACCGGGGTGCCGACCGGGACGGCGAAGTCCTGGCCCGAGTGCTTGTGGGCCCACATGGCGCCGCCCTGGTTGAAGCTGGCGGACAGGGTGTAACCGGTGACCGGCTTGACCCAGGAGACGGACTTCTTGGCGGCGGCCTTCTTCGCGGCGGCGGCCTGGGCGGCCTTGGCCTGCTCGGCCACCTTGGCGGCGACCTCGGCCTGGGCGGCGACGGCAGCGGCGGGGTTGGCGGCGGGCGCCTGTCCCTCGGCGGCGAAGGCGGCACCGCCGCCGAACACCACCGAGGCTCCCAGGCCGGCGGCGGCAAGAGCGACGGCGGCGTTACGTGCGGGATGCTGGACGCGCTTCGACATACGGGGGAGACCTCCGGAAAGAGCGGGACCCGACGCGAGCGGTGCGCCGGGCGGTCGTGCTCATCCTTGGTAACCCGTGCTCCCATCCCGCCTCAAACCCCCCATCTACGACATCTCGTCGTAGCGGAGCCGGTGTGACGGAGACTCTTGACGGCTCGGGCAGGGCCATACCAGCCGCCCGAAATATCCCCTGAAAGCAAGGTTTAGGGACCGGATCCCACCCATGACCAGGCGTGGCAGGCCGCTCCTGGGCCGCCGACGCCACCGGCGCCACCGGATCCGCCGGCCGGACCGCCCCGACGCCCGCCGCCGGGCCCGGACGCCGCACTATCCCGCCTAGTACCCCTCCGGACGCCTGTGCCGCTTGTCACGGCGCCGCCCTCCGGAACGGACGCCGATTGTGGCCCGGGCCACCCCCCGACGGGCCTTATCGCCCCCGTCCCGGCCCTCCCACACCCCCTCCGTCCCCGCCCCCTGACCACGCCGAGCCCGCCCTTCGGTACGACCGGTGACCACGGGGGCCCCCGCCCGGGGCGCGGGAAGGCGCCCCGGCAAACGGGGCCGCGTGGAGCCCGGACACTCCGGGTCCCCGTAATCGCCCGGGGTCCCGGCTCGGGGCCCCGCGCCCGGTCGTCCCGTACCGTCCGTCCCCCGGGCCGCCGCCCGTTCGGCGCGCCCGGCTCTCCCGCGCACCGCTGCCCCCGCCTCCTGGGCCGGGCCGGGCCCGGGCCCGGCCCCCGGCAGTGCGGCGCCCGGCCCGGGGCCGGGGCCTCCCGCGTCCCCCGCGTCCCCTCGGTCCCAGGAGGCGGAACGGCGCGCTCCCGGGTGCCGGAACGCCGGGTCGTGCCTCCTTCCCAGCCCCCGTCACCGCCGCCATCCTGCCCCCATGAAGAGACAGCGACGCACGAGCGCAGGTCCGACACTCCCGGTCACCGCCCGGGGCGTCTCCCCCCGCCGGGCCGCCCCCGGGGCGGTGCTCGGGCTGGTTCTGGGCCTGATCGCCCTGGTCGCCCTCGGCGGCGCCGCGCCCGCCGGGGCCGGGCCCGCCGACGGCGGGCTGAAGGGCGCCATCGACGCCATCCTCGCCGACCCCCGGCTGGACGGCGGGGCGGCCGGAGTGGTGATCGCGGACGCCACCACCGGCGAGACCCTCTACCAGCACGACGGCGGCGACCGGCTGATGCCCGCCTCCAACACCAAGCTCGTCACCTCGGCCGCCGCCATGGCGCTGCTCGGGCCGGACCACCGGTTCCGCACCGAGGTGCTGGCCGTCGGCGCGCGGCGGGGCTCCACCCTCCGCGGCGACCTCTATCTGCGCGGCGGCGGGGACCCCACCCTGCTGGCCCGGGACTACGCCGGGCTGGCCGAGCAGGTGGCGGCGGCCGGGATCACCCGGGTGACCGGGCGGCTGGTGGCCGACGACACCCGCTTCGACGACCGGCGGCTCGGCCGCTCCTGGGCCGCCGACGACGAGTCCGCGTACTACGAGGCGCCCATCTCCGCGCTCACCCTCGCCCCGGACACCGACTACGACGCCGGCACCGTCGTCGTGGAGACCGCCCCCGGGCCCCGCGAGGGCAGCCGCCCCCGGGTCACCCTCACCCCGGCCAACCACCGGGTACGCGTCGAGAACCTGGCCCGCACCCTCCCGGCCGGGCGGCCGGCGACCCTGGCGGTCGAGCGCCGGCACGGCTCCGACACCCTCGTCGTCACCGGCGGCCTTCCGCTCGGTGCCGCCCCCGGCAAGGAGTGGATCGCCGTCCAGGACCCGACCGGCTACGCCACCTCCGTCTTCGCCGGCGCCCTCGCCGCCCGGGGCATACGGGTCGTCGGCCCGGTCCGCCTCGGCGTCCGCACCCCGGCCGGCGCCACCGCCGTCGCCGCGCACGACTCCATGCCGCTGCGCGAACTGCTGCGCCCCTTCATGAAGCTGTCCAACAACATGCACGCCGAGGCGCTGACCAAGGCCATGGGCGTCCGCACCGCCGACCGGGGCGACTGGTCCGCCGGGCTCGCCGCCGTCGGCGGCTACCTCCGCACCGAGGGCGTGGACACCGGCGCCCTCCGCCAGGTGGACGGCTCGGGCCTCTCCCGGATGAACGTCTTCCCCGCCGGTCAGCTCGCCCGGCTGCTGCTCGCCGTCCAGGACGCCCCCTGGTTCACCGACTGGTACGCCGCCCTGCCGGTGGCCTGCGCCCAGGACCGGATGGTCGGCGGCACCCTGCGCTCCCGGATGTGCGCCACCCCGGCGGCGCTCAACGCCCATGCCAAGACCGGCTCGCTGACCGGGGCCTCGGCGCTCTCCGGCTATGTCACCGACGCCAAGGGCCGCCGGCTGGTCTTCAGCGTCGTCCTCAACAACTTCCTCGCCGACTCGGTGAAGGGCGTGGAGGACGCCGTCGTGGTCACCCTGGCCTCCTCCGACACGGCCGGCGGCACCATCGCCACCGTCCGCCCGCCCCGCACCCGGAGCGCGGAGCCGGCCGCCGGCGGCCTGGAGTGCTCCTGGCACAAACCGGCCCCCTGCTGATCCCGCCCCGCCCGCGGGCCCGGAGGCCTGGCACACGGGACCCGGGGACCGGCCCCCCGGGCACGGCAAAGGGCCGGCCCCGGTCCGTACATCTGCTGTACGAACCGGGGCCGGCCCTTCGGTCACGCGCCCCGCGCCGGGTCCGGCGGACCCGGCACCGGTGTCCGGCCTCAGCCCTTGGACAGGTCCGGGCCCGAGCCGCCGGCGGCGGACTCGATCGGCGGGACGTCCGGCAGCGCCGTCTTCTCCTCGCCGCGGAAGGTGAACTTCTTCTCCTCACCCTCGCCCTCGGTGTCCACGACCACGATGTGACCGGGGCGCAGCTCACCGAAGAGGATCTTCTCGGAGAGGATGTCCTCGATCTCGCGCTGGATCGTGCGGCGCAGCGGGCGGGCGCCCAGGACCGGGTCGTAGCCGCGCTTGGCCAGCAGGATCTTGGCGTCACCGCTGAGCTCGATGCCCATGTCGCGGTCCTTCAGACGCTCGTCCACCTTGGCGATCATCAGATCGACGATCTGGATGATGTCTTCCTGGCTGAGCTGGTGGAAGACGACGGTGTCGTCGACACGGTTGAGGAACTCGGGCCGGAAGTGCTGCTTGAGCTCCTCGTTGACCTTCGCCTTCATCCGGTCGTATCCGGTCTTGACGTCACCCTGCGCCGCGAAGCCCAGGTTGAAGCCCTTCGAGATGTCCCGGGTGCCGAGGTTGGTCGTCATGATGATGACCGTGTTCTTGAAGTCCACGACCCGGCCCTGGGAGTCGGTCAGCCGACCGTCCTCCAGGATCTGGAGCAGGGAATTGAAGATATCCGGGTGGGCCTTCTCGACCTCGTCGAAGAGGACGACGGAGAACGGCTTCCGGCGGACCTTCTCGGTGAGCTGGCCGCCCTCCTCGTAACCCACGTATCCGGGCGGGGAACCGAAGAGACGGGAAACCGTGTGCTTCTCGCTGAACTCCGACATGTCGAGGGAGATCATCGCGTCCTCGTCGCCGAAGAGGAATTCCGCCAGCGTCTTGGACAGCTCGGTCTTACCGACACCGGACGGGCCGGCGAAGATGAACGAGCCACCCGGGCGCTTCGGGTCCTTCAGACCCGCACGGGTACGGCGGATCGCCTGCGACAGGGCCTTGATGGCGTCCTTCTGGCCGATGACGCGCTTGTGGAGCTCGTCCTCCATGCGCAGCAGCCGGGAGGACTCCTCCTCGGTGAGCTTGAAGACCGGGATGCCGGTGGCGGTCGCCAGGACCTCGGCGATCAGCTCGCCGTCGACCTCGGCGACGACGTCCATGTCGCCGGCCTTCCACTCCTTCTCCCGCTTGGCCTTCGCCGCCAGCAGCTGCTTCTCCTTGTCGCGGAGGGAAGCCGCCTTCTCGAAGTCCTGGGAGTCGATGGCCGACTCCTTGTCGCGGCGGACGCCCGCGATCTTCTCGTCGAACTCGCGGAGGTCCGGCGGCGCGGTCATCCGGCGGATGCGCATCCGGGAACCGGCCTCGTCGATCAGGTCGATCGCCTTGTCCGGCAGGAAGCGGTCCGAGATGTACCGGTCGGCCAGGGTGGCGGCCTGGACCAGCGCCTCGTCCGTGATGGAGACCCGGTGGTGGGCCTCGTAACGGTCCCGCAGACCCTTGAGGATCTCGATGGTGTGCGGCAGCGACGGCTCCGCGACCTGGATGGGCTGGAAGCGGCGCTCCAGCGCGGCGTCCTTCTCCAGGTACTTGCGGTACTCGTCCAGCGTGGTGGCGCCGATGGTCTGGAGCTCACCGCGGGCGAGCATCGGCTTCAGGATGGAGGCGGCGTCGATCGCGCCCTCGGCGGCGCCCGCACCCACCAGGGTGTGGAGCTCGTCGATGAACAGGATGATGTCGCCGCGGGTGCGGATCTCCTTGAGCACCTTCTTCAGGCGCTCCTCGAAGTCACCGCGGTACCGGGAGCCGGCGACCAGCGCGCCCAGGTCCAGGGTGTAGAGGTGCTTGTCCTTGAGGGTCTCGGGCACCTCGCCCTTGACGATGGCCTGCGCCAGGCCCTCGACGACCGCCGTCTTGCCGACGCCGGGCTCGCCGATGAGGACCGGGTTGTTCTTGGTCCGGCGGGACAGCACCTGCATGACCCGCTCGATCTCCTTCTCGCGCCCGATGACCGGGTCGAGCTTGGATTCGCGGGCGGCCTGGGTGAGGTTCCGGCCGAACTGGTCGAGGACCAGGGAGGTCGAGGGGGTGCCCTCGGCGGGACCGCCGGCGGTGGCGGCCTCCTTGCCCTGGTATCCGGAGAGCAGCTGGATGACCTGCTGCCGCACCCGGTTGAGATCGGCGCCCAGCTTCACGAGCACCTGGGCGGCGACGCCCTCGCCCTCGCGGATCAGGCCGAGCAGGATGTGCTCGGTGCCGATGTAGTTGTGGCCGAGCTGGAGGGCCTCGCGGAGCGACAGCTCCAGGACCTTCTTGGCACGGGGCGTGAAGGGGATGTGACCGGACGGGGCCTGCTGACCCTGGCCGATGATCTCCTCCACCTGCTGGCGGACCGCCTCGAGCGAAATCCCGAGGCTCTCCAGGGCCTTAGCGGCGACACCCTCACCCTCGTGGATAAGGCCCAGGAGGATGTGCTCGGTGCCGATGTAGTTGTGGTTGAGCATCCGGGCTTCTTCCTGAGCCAGGACGACAACCCGCCGCGCGCGGTCGGTGAACCTCTCGAACATCGTTAATCGCTCCTCAGAGCGGTCAGGCAGTAAGGGGTCGGTCCCCTCCCTGTCCTTCCGCAGCTTAGTCCCGCAAGCGGGGACCGCTCATTCCAACTGCCGACACCCGTCGCTGGCCTCCTGACCCCGAACGCCGACACCTGCTCCAACCCGATGGTGCGAGACGATGTTCCCGCAGGCCAGGCAGTCAGCCGCACCGGCACTACGCCGATGGCGAACGTGAGACGCCCCGGGCCCGCGTGTCGCCCCCTCTCACCTAGGCATGTCCTACCCGTACGCAGGGACGGTCCATGCCGGGTACCCCCCTCCCCTCCGCTACGGGCGAACAGCCTTGCGCTCCGCAGCATCCCGGACGCCCGCGCTCCGGGCACGGAAGGGAGCCGGGCCGGAACGTTGCGTAACCGGGGGCGGCCCCGGGGCGTTGCCGGAGGTATGCCCCGCACTGTCCCGTCGCCCCGCCTGCCGCCCGACGGCGGGGTCGCCCGGTGGTACGAGCACGAGCTCGGCTGGGCCACCGTGCCGGCCGCCGCCGTACGGGCCGGCGGGCCCGGCCGCTCCGGGGCACCCCCGGTGGCGCTGCGCACCGGGCTGCGCTTCGACGTGCTGGAGCTGCCCGCCCCGGCCGGGGAGGCCGTGCTGCGGCGGATGCCCGGCGACTGGCCGGTCGCGCTGGCGGGCCGGCGGATGCGGCTCTGGGTGGCCGCCGGGGGCGCCGACGAGCTGCCGGGGCTGCTCGACTGGCTGGAGTGGGGCGGTATCGCCCTGGACCTCGTCGCGCTGGGCGCCGGCGGCCGGACGGCCGCTCCGGTGCCGCCGGGCTGGGCCGCCTCCCGGGCGCCCGGGGCCCCCGTCTGGCTGCGGCCCCCGGTACCCGGGCGTGAGGTGGAACCGGCGCTCCCCGCGCCGATGACCCTGACCGGACCGGCCGGCGGACCGGCGGGAGCGGCCCCGGGGGGCGGTACGGTCGCCCCCTGCCTGGCGCGACTGGTGGACACGGCGGCATCGGAATGCCACCGGATCCGGCTGCTCGGCGCGCGCGGCAATCAGCGGTTGGCGTCCTCGTAAGCCTGCTTGATATCGGCGGGCACCCGGCCGCGGTCGTTCACATTGAGGCCCTGCTCCTTGGCCCAGGCGCGAATCTTCGCGGTGTCGGGGCTGCTGCCCGAGGAAGCGCGGGTCTTGCCGCCACGCGTACCCGCAGAACGGCCACCGGTGCGCCGGCCGCCCTTGGTGTACGGCTCCAGGAGACCGCGGAGCTTGTCCGCGTTGGCGGTGGTGAGATCGATCTCGTAGCTCTTGCCGTCCAGAGCGAACGTCACTGTCTCATCGGCCTCGCCACCGTCGAGGTCGTCGACAAGAAGGACCTGAACCTTCTGCGCCACCGGATTTCCTTTCATCGAAAATGCAGTACGCGGAAAGGAAACCGCTTTTCTCCGGAAAACACAAACCCCTGAGGGAGGTTCGGAACCCGGGGAACGCGGGAAACATACGCGATTCGGACATAGGGATCGCCCGTACCGCCTGCGGGAACCCTACTTCCCGCGCGCACCCGGCGTACGCACCGATCCGGGCACCGGTTCTCAAGGATCCGCGAAGGGATCCGCGAAGGGGTCCTTGAAGACCGGGAGAAGGCACCGGGAGAAGGCACTGCGAGAAGGCGCCGCGAGAAGGGATCGCGGGAGGTCCGGCGGATCCCGGAGGTCCGGCGGACGTGGAGCCGCGCGGAACCGGACCGGTGAATCATCCCCGGCGAGAACGCACCACCGGAACACCCGTGCGGAACACACCGGCGGAACACCTGCGGCTCATCACACGCCCACTCCGGACCCACTTACGGGCCGCTTACCCGGCTTCCCCGGCGCGCGTCGCGGAGGCACATCACACAGGCACATCACAGCCGCAGAAGCATCCGGCTGTTGCCCAAGGTGTTCGGCTTCACTCGTTCGAGGCCCAGGAACTCGGCGACCCCCTCGTCATAGGAACGCAGCAGCTCACTGTAGACATCTCCGTCGACCGGCGTCTCACCGATCTCGGTGAAGCCGTACTTCGTGAAGAAGTCGACTTCGAAGGTCAGGCAGAATACCCGGCGCACCCCGAGCCAGCGGGCGGTGTGCAGCAACTTGTCCAGTACGCGATGGCCGATGCCCGCGCCCCGGACGGCCGGGTCCACCGCCAGCGTGCGGACTTCGGCGAGGTCTTCCCACATCACATGCAGGGCGCCGCATCCCACGACCGTGGCGTCGGTGTCGCGTTCCGCCACCCAGAACTCCTGGATGTCCTCGTAAAGGGTGACCGTCGCTTTGTCGAGCAGGATGCCTTCGGCCACGTACGGATCGACGAGCCGGCGGATCGCCGCCACATCACCGGTACGGGCCCGCCGGACGGTCACGGCATTCGCCGCGGCGAGGGCTTCGGGTGAGGGGGGCGGAAGCGCGGATGTCGGCATGACAGGACGTTATCGCCCCGCCGCGGTCCCGTCGCCGGCCCCCTCGGCGGACTCCCCGCCGGATTGCGGCGGCGGTTCTTCCCGTTCCCCCGGCTCTTCGGGTTCTCCCGGTCCTTCCGGTTCTTCCGGCGCGCGCCGGAGCGGTTCCCCGGGTTCCGGGAGGACGTCGCCCTGGACGATCCGGACCGCGGCGCCGAGGGCCTCCCGCTGCTCGGCCGACATCATGCCGAAGAAGGCGACAAGAGCCGCGGCCGGGTTGTCGCTCTTCGACCAGGCCTCGTTCATCAGTGCGGCCGAGTAGGCGGCCCGTGTGGAGACGGCGGTATATCGATAGGCGCGCCCGGAGACTTCCCTGCGCACCCAGCCCTTCTGATGGAGGTTGTCCATCACCGTCATGACCGTGGTGTAGGCGATCGACCGTTCCCGCTGGAGATCCTCCAGGACTTCTCGAACGGTCACGGGGCGGTTCCATTGCCAGACGCGCGTCATCACGGCGTCTTCGAGCTCTCCCAATTGACGGGGCACATCGCCACCATAAGGGGAGAAGAGGGAATGACTAGCTATTGACGTAACAAAAAGGACGTACGACTGGAAGAAGCCGTACGCCCTCTCCCCGCCGGCCGGACGGGGCGGTCCACCCCCGGGGCCGGCCGGGCGGGACGCCCCCGCGACCGGTGGGGCCGGGCGTCCGCCGTCAGACCTGCCGGGCGGGGGTCCCGTCGGCCTGGCGAGCGGACTCGGCGCGGGCCAGGGCCGCGTCCACGGCCGCGTCCTCCTTGGCCTTGTTCGGTCCGCCCTGGCTCTTGATGATCGTCACGACGAGGCCGATGAAGAAGGCGGCCATCACCACGGGGGGAGTGAGCGCGGCTACGTATTCCATGCCGTCCAGAGTAGCCAGACCGGGCCGGGACGGACCGCCGGGTCCGGGCTTCAGCCCGCCCGGCGCTCCCCGGGCGGCGGGGGCGGAGCGGGGCGGCGGGGCGGGAAGACCTCGGTCGGCTTGGGCACCGGGCGCTCGGCGGGCCGCGGGGAGGAGGGCGGCGCCGGCGGCGCGGGACGGGGCCGGCGCCGCTCGTCCCCCGGGTCGCCCGGCTCGCCGGAGCTCTTCGACCCCCTGGCCCCGCCGCCGGCCAGGGCCAGCAGCCGGGAGCGCGGAGCGGGCGGGGTGCGGCGGCCGGAGAGCCGGGCCCGCAGCGACCGCTCGGCCAGCACCTGGCACTGTTCGAGCAGCGCCGCACCGGCCGGCCGGCCCCGCAGGGTGCGCAGCGCGGCCAGATCCTCGGCCCCCGGGACATGACCGGCGGCCAGGGCGTCCTGGAGCAGCTCCAGATAGCCGGTGGCCGCACCGGGCAGCGCGTCCCGGTAGCGGGCCAGGTCCGCGAGGAGGAACGCGCGCAGCCGGCCGGCCTCGCGGGTCGCCTCGTCCACCGAGTCCGCGAGCCGCAGACAGCCCCGGACGTCCTCGTCGTCGAGCGGTTGCGGGTACAGGGCATGCGCGAGGGCCCGGCGCAGCACACTCAACTCGTCTGCGCTGAACGCCAGGCCGCCGCGGGATCCGTAGGGCGTGGGCATGGCCCGACGATACGGCCCAAGCGGACAAAATATGCCCAATAGTGATCCCCTGGGCGCGCCGAAACCGCCCGGCGTCGGAGAAGCACGAACGCCGGGCGGGGCTGGGGACGGGGCGTGGGAGAGGCGTCAGCCCACGCGGCCGACGTGCTCCACCGTGATGACGACGGGCTTGTTCCGCTTGATGACGTAGACGACCCGGTACCGACCGATGTGGATGCGGAAGCGGTCGGGTCCCCAGGGGCGCGCTCCGGCCGGCCGGGGATCGCGTAAGAGCAGTGCGACGCTGTCGAAGACCTGGTCCGCGCCGCCCGGGTCGTCCTTGGCGAAGCCGGCCAGTGCCGCGCGTGCCGCCGGGACCCAGGTGACCCCGCTCATGAGCCCGCCCGGCCCTTCACCCAGGCACGCATCTCCTCGACCGTCATCTCCACCGAGTTGTCGATGCCGCGCAGCTTGTCCAGCTCGATGGCGGTGAGAGCGAGGCCGGTCTCCAGCACATCCAGTACGGCCGGGGAGACCAGCACACCAAGGGTCTTGCCGTCCTCGTCGGTGAGGGACAGCTTCTGGGCGCCGCGAACGAACTCCGCCGCCTTGCCCGGTTCCAGAGCCGGGCTCGCGCCCAGCTCCTCCATCCGGTCGAACTCCTCCTGCGCCTGGGACACATAGCGGGCCATCGCCCGGAGCTGTGGCCCGGCCCCCGCCAGCGGGACGGTGTCGATCGGGCCCTGGCGCTCGTAACCTTCGATCTCTGCGGGATCCATGCACCCCACCGTCGCAGAGCGCGACACTGACCGGCAGA
>NZ_JANUGQ010000042.1 GCF_024756275.1 Streptomyces pyxinae
GATCGGCAGCGGCATCAGCTCCGGCGTCTCGTCCGAGGCATACCCGAACATCAGACCCTGGTCACCGGCGCCCTGCCGGTCCAGCTCGTCCTCATCGCCCTCGACCCGGTTCTCATAGGCCGTGTCCACACCCTGGGCGATGTCCGGGGACTGCGAGCCGATGGACACCGACACGCCGCAGGAGGCGCCGTCGAAGCCCTTCTTGGAGGAGTCGTAGCCGATCTCCAGGATTTTGTTGCGCACCAGCGTCGGGATGTCGGCCCATGCCTTGGTCGTCACCTCACCGGCCACGTGAACCAGGCCGGTGGTGATCAGCGTCTCGACGGCGACCCGGGAGGAGGGGTCCTCCTTGAGCAGGGCGTCGAGGATCGTGTCGCTGATCTGGTCAGCGATCTTGTCGGGGTGACCCTCGGTCACGGACTCCGAGGTGAACAGACGACGGGACACAACGCTCCCTGTGTTTGCAGCGGCTGCTGGCTGAATAGGTGCGGACCGGCGGGGGCTGCGCCCCGCGTCGCTCCGAGGACAGTTTATCGGGCACACTCACCCGTTCGACCAGGTGTCTCGCCTCCCGGAAGCCGGTTTGGCCGTGGAAGAACCCTGGCAACGCGTGGAAGAACCCGTTCCGGTGACCGTAACGCCCTCGTTTGGCGAGGTTTCGGCCACCCCGCCGGTCCGGACGGGATTTTCACGCGTCCGTCATGTGAGTCTCGGCACGGTGAGATCCCAGATCATTTCGGCCAGAGCCTCCTTCGGACCGTACGGTACGGGCGTCTCCGCCCCGTCCGCCGCGAGAACCACGGCCTCGCTCTCCTCCGCGCCGAAGGTCTTCCGCTCCCCCACCTCGTTCACCACGAGCAGATCGCAGCCCTTGCGGCGGAGCTTCTCCCGGCCGTTGGCCAGTACGTCGTCGGTCTCGGCGGCGAAGCCGACGATCACCTGTCCGGGGCGCGGGCGGGCGGCGGAGAGTTCGGCCAGCACGTCCGGATTGCGTACCAGGGCGACCGGCGCCGGCTGCTCGCCCTCCCGCTTCTTGATCTTGCCCTCGGCGTAGACGGCCGGGCGGAAGTCCGCGACCGCCGCCGCCATCACCACGGCGTCCGCGTCCGCCGCCGCCTTCAGCACCGCCTCGCGGAGCTGGAGCGCGGTACCGACCGGCACCACGTCCACGCCGGCCGGGTCGGGCAGCCCGGTGTTGGCGGCGATCAGGGTGACCCGTGCCCCCCGGGCGGCGGCGGTACGGGCGAGGGCGTACCCCTGCTTGCCGGAGGAACGGTTCCCCAGGAAGCGCACCGGGTCCAGCGGCTCCCGGGTGCCGCCGGCGCTGATCACGACATGGCGTCCGGCGAGGTCGGGGGCGGCGGCGGAGCCCCGGGCCAGCACCCGGCGGCAGACCTCGAAGATCTCGCCCGGGTCGGGCAGCCGGCCCTTGCCGGTGTCGGCACCGGTCAGCCGGCCGACCGCCGGCTCGATCACCACCGCGCCGCGCCGCCGGAGGGTGGCGACGTTCTCCTGGGTGGCGGGGTGCTCCCACATCTCGGTGTGCATCGCGGGCGCGAAGACCACCGGGCAGCGGGCGGTGAGCAGGGTGTTGGTGAGCAGGTCGTCGGCGAGGCCGTGCGCCGCCCGGGCCAGGGTGTCGGCGGTGGCCGGGGCGACGACCACCAGGTCGGCCTCCTGCCCGATGCGGACGTGCGGGACCTCGTGCACGTCGGACCAGACCTCGGTGGCGACCGGGTTGCCGGAGAGCGCGGACCAGGTGGCGGCGCCGACGAAGTGCAGCGCCGACTCGGTCGGGACGACCCGTACGCCATGGCCCGACTCGGTCAGCCGGCGCAGCAGCTCGCACGCCTTGTAGGCGGCGATGCCCCCGCTGACGCCCAGGACGACCTTCGGTGTACCGGTCTTCGGCTTCTCCACGCGCCTCTCCCGCTTCGACGGTCTTGGACGTTCTTCGTCTTGGAGGTTCTTCGTCTCGGAGGTGCTTCGTCTTGGACGGTCTTCGTCTCGGACGCTCTTCGACGGGTGGTCGGATGTCGCTCCGGTGGCCCGGAGCCGATCGCCCCTGAGCTTTCACCGGCCCCGGGCCCGGCTTCTCCGGTCCGGCCGGTGCCGGACGCGCGTCCCGTACGTCCCCGGTCACGCCTCACGGGCCCGGCGGATGGTCCGCCGGGCCCGTGAGGAACGTCCTTCGGGGACCCGGGATCCCCGGGCACGCGGGGACGTGCGGGTGCGAGGGTGGTTACTGGGCCGGGCCCTCGATGGCCTCGGAGGTCAGCAGCCCCGCGTTGATCTCCCGCAGCGCGATCGACAGCGGCTTCTCGTGGACGTGGGTGTCCACCAGCGGGCCGACGTACTCCAGCAGGCCCTCACCGAGCTGGGAGTAGTACGCGTTGATCTGACGGGCGCGCTTGGCCGCGTAGATCACCAGGCTGTACTTCGAGTCGGTGGCCTCGAGCAGCTCGTCGATCGGCGGGTTGATGATGCCCTCGGGCGCGGTGATGGAAGAGGACACGATCTGCCTTCCGATA
This sequence comes from Streptomyces pyxinae, assembly GCF_024756275.1. GTDB lineage: Bacteria > Actinomycetota > Actinomycetes > Streptomycetales > Streptomycetaceae > Streptomyces > Streptomyces pyxinae. Next base: position 2,532 of record NZ_JANUGQ010000042.1, read on the forward strand.
CGTCGGGTGGACCGGCTCCGGGGTCCGGGCCGCTGGGGTCCGGGACTTCCGGGGGGCCGGAAAAAGGGACAAAGATCAAACAACTTCCATCAAGGCTAGCAGCTCACGCGCCACGTCCTCGACGGAGGTGTTGACCAGGGTGGTGTCGAACTCCGCCTCGGCGGCCAGCTCGATCTTGGCGGCCGCCAGCCGCCGCTCGATGACCTCCGGCGACTCGGTGCCCCGGCCGGTGAGCCGGCGGACCAGCTCGTCCCAGCTGGGCGGCGCCAGGAAGACGAGCTGGGCCTCGGGCATCGACTCACGGACCAGCCGGGCGCCCTGGAGGTCGATCTCCAGGAGCACCGGCTCGCCGCCGTCGAGCCGCTCCAGGACGGCGGCGCGCGGGGTGCCGTAGCGGTTGCCCGCGAACTCGGCCCACTCCAGCAGTTCGCCGTTGGCGATCAGCTTGTCGAACTCGTCGTCCGTGACGAAGTGGTACTGCACACCGTCCCGCTCGCCGGGTCGCGGCTTGCGGGTGGTCGCGGAGACCGAGAGCCACACCTCGGGGTGGACCTTGCGCATATGGGCGACGACCGTGCTCTTGCCGACCCCGGAGGGGCCGGAGAGCACGGTCAGCCGCGGACGTACGTCCGGGGGCTCGGGGGTGGTCCCCCGGGATGTTGCAGCCATGGGGCGATTATTCCAGCTTCGCGGAGCGCCCCGGACGTCAGGCTCCGGTGCTGCCGAACTCGCGCTCCAGGGAGGCGATCTGGTTGGAGCCGAGCCCGCGCACCCGGCGGCTCTCGGAGATGCCGAGCCGTTCCATGATCTGCTTGGCGCGGACCTTGCCGACGCCGGGCAGCGACTCCAGCAGTGCGGAGACCTTCATCTTGCCGATGACGTCGTTCTCCTGGCCCTGCTTGATGACCTCGTGGAGCGAGGCGCCGGAGTGCTTGAGTCGATTCTTGACCTCGGCCCGCTCCCGGCGAGCCGCGGCGGCCTTTTCGAGCGCGGCTGCGCGCTGTTCAGGGGTAAGGGGCGGAAGAGCCACGCCTACGTCACCTCGGATGTCGAAACTGTCGGATGTCGGATACGGACCGGTGAGGAACCTGGACGGCTCACACCGCGTGGACCACGCCCGATGGTGCTGTGCGTTGGCCCTGCGACGGAGACTAGCGGGCAAGACCGCCGGAGTCAGCGAGAACAGCGGAAAAGTCCTGGTCAGGATCGCTACAGCCCGGCATAACGGTCATAACACCCGGGTTCCGGGTCGGTATCGCGTCAACAGTGGTCACGGTCGGAACCGGGGGTGTGACGGAGAAGAACCGCCGTGCCCGCGCGCCCCTTCACGCCACCGCGCGCCCCCGCCTCGAACAGCGGGAACGCCCGGCCCCGCCGGGCCGCCCCCCGGCCACCCCCGGTTCACCCGTTCGGCGACCCGGCGAAAGCGCGTACGGCGGTCGGCCCCGCCTCCGTCTCCGTGCCGTACGCCTCCGTGCCGTACGGCGGTCGGCCCCGGCCCGCGCCGTACGCCTCCGGTCCCCTGCGTACGCCTCCGGCCCCTCAGCCCGCCACGGCCGCCCGGACCTCTTCCGCGTACCGCTCGGCCGCCGCGCGCAGGGCGGCCGGGTCGGGGCCGTGGCGGAGCACCGCGCGGCTGACGTTGGGCACCACGTTCCGTACCGCCGCGCCGAAGACGGCCGGCAGATCGGCGGGGGTGGCGCCCTGCGCGCCGATGCCGGGGGCGAGCAGCGGCCCGCCGACGGCCAGGTCGAAGGAGGAGAGGTCGCCCAGCGTGGCGCCGACCACCGCGCCGAACGAGCCCAGCGGCGCCCCGGCCGCGAGCTCCCGGGCGTTCTCGGCGGCCAGCCGGGCGAGCATGGTGGCACCGACGCTCCGGCCGTCCTCCCGGACCGCCCGCTGGACCTCGGCGCCCTCCGGGTTGGAGGTGAGGGCCAGCACGAAGAGGCCGGTCCCGCTCTCCCGGGCCAGCTCCGCGGCGGGCGCCAGCGAACCGTAGCCGAGGTAGGGCGAGACGGTGAGCGCGTCCGAGAAGAGCGGCGCGTCCGGGCGGAGGTAGGTCTCGGCGTACGCGGCCATGGTGGAGCCGACGTCGCCCCGCTTGGCGTCCATCACCACCAGCGCGCCGGCCCGGCGCAGCTCGGCGACGGCGGTCTCCAGGACGGCGATCCCACGCGAGCCGAACCGCTCGAAGAAGGCGCTCTGCGGCTTGACCACGGCGACCCGGTCGGCCAGCGCCTCCACCACCGTGCGGGTGAAGGTCTCCAGGCCCCGGACGTCGTCGTCCAGCCCCCAGGCGGCCAGCAGCGCGGCGTGCGGGTCGATGCCCACGCAGAGCGGACCCCGCGCGTCCATGGCGCGCCGGAGCCGGGCGCCGAACGGCTCGGGCGCGGCCGGGGAGGTCGGGGAGGGTACGGGAGCGGTCACCGGGCGGCCTTCCGGGTGTCGGCGCCGACGGCCTCGGCGAGGGTGGCGTACGGGGAGGCGGCCAGCCGGGCGGCCAGCCCCTTGTGGACGGCGCGGGCGTAGCACGGACCCTGGTAGATGAAGGCGCTGTACCCCTGGACCAGGGTGGCACCGGCCAGGATGCGCTGCCAGGCGTCCTCGGCGTTCTCCACGCCGCCGACCCCGATCAGCGTCAGCCGGTCGCCCACCCGGGCGTACAGCCGGCGGAGGACGGCCAGCGAGCGCTCCTTGAGCGGCGCGCCGGAGAGGCCGCCGGTCTCCGCGGTCAGGGCGGGGTCGGAGGCGAGGCCGAGACCCTCCCGGGCGATGGTGGTGTTGGTGGCGATGATGCCGTCCAGGCCCAGCTCCACGGCCAGGTCGGCCACCGCGTCCACGTCCTCGTCCGCGAGGTCCGGGGCGATCTTGACCAGCAGCGGCACCCGGCGCTCCGGCACGGCGCGGTCGGCGGCCTCCCGGACGGCGCCGAGCAGCGGCCGCAGCGCCTCGGTGGCCTGGAGGTTCCGCAGGCCCGGGGTGTTGGGCGAGGAGACGTTGACCACCAGGTAGTCGGCGTGCCGGGCAAGCCGCTCGGTGGACTTCACATAGTCGGCGGCGGCCTCGGCCTCGGGCACCACCTTGGTCTTGCCGATGTTGACGCCGACCACCGTGCGGAGGACCGGCACCCGGGTGCGCAGCCGCTCCGCGACGATGGCGGAGCCGTCGTTGTTGAAGCCCATCCGGTTGATCAGGGCGCGGTCGGCGACCAGCCGGAAGAGGCGCTTCTTCGGGTTGCCGGGCTGCGGCTCCCCGGTGACGGTGCCGATCTCGACATGGTCGAAGCCGAGCATGGCCATGCCGTCGACGGCGACGGCGTTCTTGTCGAAGCCGGCCGCCAGCCCGAAGGGACCGTGCATCCGCAGGCCCAGCGCCTCGGTGCGCAGCTCCTTGTGCCGGGGCGCCAGCGCGGCGGCGAGGAAGGTGCGCAGGACGGGGATCCGGACGGCGAGCCGGATCCAGCGGAAGGCCAGGTGGTGGGCGCGCTCGGCGTCCATTCGTTTGAAGACGAGGTGGAAGAAGAGTCGGTACATCGAAGATCCTCGGGAGTCCTCGGGAAGTCCTGGGCGGGATGCTCCGGCCGGGCGGGACCGGAGCGGCGGCGGGCCGGCCCTGAGCGGGGGGCGGACGACCGCGTGAGCGGGCGGAAACCGGCGCGGGCGGGGGAAAAGCGGCGTGAGCGGTACGCGGACCGCCCGCGCGGGACGGCGTGAGCGGGGGGAACCGGCGTGAGCGGCAGCCGGACCGCCCGCGCGGGACCGGGTGAGCGGCACCCGGCCCGCCCGCGCGGGGCGACATGAGCGGCACCCGGGCCGTCCGCGCGAGAGCGGCGGGCGGCGACCGGCGTGGCGGCGGAACCGCCCGCCCCGGCACCGGACACCCACGCCGGGCGGCACACGCCCCGCCCCGGCACCGGACACGCCGGACGGCACCCGGCCCGGTACCGGCACCCGGTCCGGCCCGTCCCGCACCGGACCGCCGGTACGACCGCCGGACAGCCGGTACGACAGGCGGGCGGACCGGCAGCCGGGTGCGGCATGAAGCGGGGGACACCGGCCGGTGTCCCCCGCTCCCCCGGCCGCTCAGTCCTCGCGGGCGGCCGTCAGGTGCTCGGCGTGCTCCTGGAGGGAGCGCACCCCCACCCCGCCCGCGTGCAGGGCGTCGATGCCCTGCACGGCGGCGGCCAGCGCCTGGACCGTGGTGAGGCACGGGACGCCCCGGGCGACGGCGGCGGTGCGGATGTCGTAGCCGTCCAGCCGGCCGCCGGTGCCGTACGGGGTGTTGACGATGAGGTCCACCTCGCCGTCGTGGATGAGGCCCACGATGGTCCGCTCGCCGCCGGGGCCCTCGCCCTCGGACTGCTTGCGCACCACGGTGGCGTTGATGCCGTTGCGCTTGAGGACCTCGGCGGTGCCGGAGGTGGCCAGCAGCTCGAAGCCGTGGGCGACCAGCTCGCGGGCCGGGAAGATCATCGAGCGCTTGTCCCGGTTGGCGACCGAGATGAAGGCCCGGCCCTTGGCGGGCAGCGGCCCGTAGGCGCCGGCCTGCGACTTGGCGTACGCGGTGCCGAAGACCGAGTCGATGCCCATGACCTCGCCGGTGGAGCGCATCTCGGGGCCGAGCACGGTGTCCACGCCCCGGCCGTGGATGTCCCGGAACCGGGACCACGGCATCACGGCCTCCTTGACGGAGATCGGCGCGTCCAGCGGCAGGGTGCCGCCGTCGCCGTTCCTCGGCAGCAGGCCCTCGGCCCGCAGCTCCGCCACGGTGGCGCCGAGCGAGATCCGGGCGGCCGCCTTGGCCAGCGGCACGGCGGTGGCCTTGGAGGTGAACGGCACGGTCCGGGAGGCGCGCGGGTTGGCCTCCAGGACGTACAGGATGTCCCCGGCCATGGCGAACTGGATGTTGATCAGTCCGCGCACCCCGACGCCCCGCGCGATGGCCTCGGTGGAGGCGCGCAACCGCTTGATGTCATGGCCGCCCAGGGTGATCGGGGGCAGCGCGCAGGCGGAGTCGCCGGAGTGGATGCCGGCCTCCTCGATGTGCTCCATGACGCCGCCGAGGTAGAGCTCGTGGCCGTCGTAGAGGGCGTCCACGTCGATCTCTATGGCGTCGTCCAGGAAGCGGTCGACCAGGACCGGCCGGTCGTGGCTGATCTCGGTGGACTCCGCGATGTACGCCTCCAGGCGGGACTCGTCGTAGACGATCTCCATGCCCCGGCCGCCGAGCACGTACGAGGGGCGGACCAGCACCGGGTAGCCGATCTCGTCCGCGATGGCCTTGGCGCCCTCGAAGGTGGTGGCGGTGCCGTGCTTGGGCGCGGGCAGTCCGGCCTCGGCGAGGACCCGGCCGAAGGCGCCCCGGTCCTCGGCGGCGTGGATGGCCTCCGGGGAGGTGCCGACCACGGGCACGCCGTTGTCCTTGAGCGCCTGGGCCAGGCCCAGCGGGGTCTGGCCGCCGAGCTGGACCACGACACCGGCGACCGGGCCGGCCTGCCGCTCGGCGTGGACGATCTCCAGTACGTCCTCCAGGGTGAGCGGCTCGAAGTAGAGCCGGTCGGAGGTGTCGTAGTCGGTGGAGACGGTCTCCGGGTTGCAGTTGACCATCACGGTCTCGTACCCGGCGTCGCTCAGCGCGAAGGAGGCGTGGACGCAGGAGTAGTCGAACTCGATGCCCTGGCCGATGCGGTTGGGGCCGGAGCCGAGGATGATCACGGCCGGCTTCTCGCGCGGGGCGACCTCGCTCTCCTCGTCGTACGAGGAGTAGAAGTACGGCGTCCGGGCGGCGAACTCGGCGGCGCAGGTGTCCACGGTCTTGTAGACCGGGCGGACGCCCAGCGCGTGCCGGACCTCGCGGACCACGTCCTCGCGCAGCCCCCGGATCGCGGCGATCTGGGCGTCGGAGAAGCCGTGCCGCTTGGCCTCGGCCAGCAGATCGGGCTCCAGCCGGCCGGCGGCGGCCAGCTCGTCCGCGAGCTCCTTGATCAGGAAGAGCTGGTCCACGAACCAGGGGTCGATCTTCGTCGCCTCGAAGACCTCCTGAGGGGTGGCCCCGGCCCGGATCGCCCGCATCACGGTGTTGATCCGGCCGTCGGTGGGCCGCACCGCCACCCGCAGCAGCTCGTCCTTCTCCGCCGCGTCCACCGGGGAGGTGAAGTCGAACTGGCTGCCCTTCTTCTCCAGGGAGCGCAGCGCCTTCTGGAGCGCCTCGGTGAAGTTGCGGCCGATCGCCATCGCCTCACCGACCGACTTCATGGTGGTGGTCAGCGTGGCGTCGGCGGACGGGAACTTCTCGAAGGCGAACCGGGGCGCCTTGACCACCACGTAGTCGAGCGTCGGCTCGAAGGAGGCCGGGGTCTGCTCGGTGATGTCGTTGGGGATCTCGTCCAGCGTGTAGCCGACGGCCAGCCGGGCGGCGATCTTGGCGATGGGGAAGCCGGTCGCCTTGGAGGCGAGCGCCGAGGAGCGGGAGACCCGGGGGTTCATCTCGATGACGATGACCCGGCCGTCCTCGGGGTTGACGGCGAACTGGATGTTGCAGCCGCCGGTGTCCACGCCGACCTCGCGGATGATCGCGATGCCGACGTCCCGGAGGGTCTGGTACTCCCGGTCGGTGAGGGTCATCGCCGGGGCGACGGTGATGGAGTCGCCGGTGTGCACGCCCATCGGGTCGAAGTTCTCGATGGAGCAGACGACGACCACGTTGTCGTGCTTGTCGCGCATCAGCTCCAGCTCGTACTCCTTCCAGCCGAGGATGGACTCCTCCAGGAGCACCTCGGTGGTCGGGGAGAGCGTGAGGCCCTGGCCGGCGATCCGGCGCAGCTCCTCCTCGTCGTGGGCGAAGCCGGAGCCGGCGCCGCCCATGGTGAAGGAGGGGCGGACGACGACCGGGTAGCCGCCGAGCGTCTCCACGCCGTTCAGCACGTCGTCCATGGAGTGGCAGATCACCGAGCGGGCGGACTCGCCGTGGCCGGTCTTCGCCTTGACCGCCGCCACCACGCCCTTGAACAGGTCGCGGTCCTCGCCCTTGTGGATCGCCTCCACATTGGCGCCGATCAGCTCGACGCCGTACTTGGTGAGGGTGCCCTGCTCGTGCAGGGAGATCGCGGTGTTGAGCGCGGTCTGGCCGCCCAGGGTGGGCAGCAGGGCGTCCGGGCGCTCCTTGGCGATGATCTTCTCGACGTACTCCGGGGTGATCGGCTCGACATAGGTGGCGTCGGCGATCTCCGGGTCGGTCATGATCGTGGCCGGGTTGGAGTTGACCAGGATGACCCGCAGGCCCTCGGCCTTGAGGACGCGGCACGCCTGGGTGCCGGAGTAGTCGAACTCGGCGGCCTGGCCGATGACGATCGGGCCGGAGCCGATGACCAGGACGGACTGGATATCGGTGCGCTTAGGCACGCTCGGCCTCCATCAGAGATACGAAGCGGTCGAAGAGGTACGCGGCGTCGTGCGGGCCGGCGGCCGCCTCGGGGTGGTACTGGACGCTGAAGGCCGGCTGGTCGAGCAGCTGGAGGCCCTCCACCACGTTGTCGTTGAGGCAGACGTGGGAGACCTCGGCGCGGCCGTAGGCGGTGTCGGACACCTGGTCGAGCGGGGCGTCGACGGCGAAGCCGTGGTTGTGCGCGGTGACCTCCACCTTGCCGGTGGTGCGGTCCTGGACCGGCTGGTTGATGCCCCGGTGGCCGTACTTCAGCTTGTAGGTGCCGAAGCCGAGGGCGCGGCCGAGGATCTGGTTGCCGAAGCAGATACCGAAGAGCGGGGTCTTCCGCTCCAGCACGGCGCGCATCACGGCGACCGGTCCGTCGGCGGTGGCGGGGTCGCCGGGGCCGTTGGAGAAGAAGACGCCGTCCGGATTCACCGCGTAGACGTCCTCCGAGGTGGCGGTGGCGGGCAGCACATGGACCTCGATGCCGCGCTCGGCCATCCGGTGCGGGGTCATGCCCTTGATGCCCAGGTCGACGGCGGCGACGGTGAATCGCTTCTCGCCGATCGCGGGAACGACGTACGCCTCCTTGGTGGCGACCTCGGCGGCCAGGTCGGCGCCGGTCATCTCGGGCGCCTGGCGGACCTCGGCCAGCATGGTGCCCTCGTCGGGCAGGGCGCTGCCGGAGAAGATGCCGACCCGCATGGCGCCGCGCTCGCGGAGGTGACGGGTGAGGGCGCGGGTGTCCACACCGCTGATGCCGACGACGCCCTGGGCGGCCAGCTCGGCGTCGAGGGAGCGGCGGGAGCGCCAGTTGGAGGGGATCCGGGCGGGGTCGCGGACGACATAACCGGCGACCCAGATCCGCCGGGACTCGGGGTCCTCGTCGTTGACGCCGGCGTTGCCGACGTGCGGGGCGGTCATCACCACGACCTGGCGGTGGTACGACGGGTCGGTCAGCGTCTCCTGGTAGCCGGTCATGCCGGTGGAGAACACCGCCTCGCCGAAGGTCTGTCCGACGGCCCCGTAGGCGCGGCCGCGGAAGATCCGTCCGTCCTCCAGGACGAGTACGGCGGGGATCCGATCGGTTCCCCCGGAGCTGGCGGTCGTCATCGTGCGGTGCCTTCCGTGGTGCGGGTGGTGAGGGAGTCGACGGCCGCGACCCAGTCGTGGTGGTCGGCGGCGCGGTCGGCGCGGAAGCCGGAGTCCAGCAGGGTGGAGCCGTGCTCCCAGGTGATGATCAGCAGGCCGCCCTCGGTGAGGACCTTGCCGGCGATGCCCTTGTCGAGCCGGGCGCCGCGGATCCGGCCGGCCGGTACGAAGAAGTCGGTGGCCCCGGGACGGACGACCATCAGGCCGGCGTCGGTCAGGGTCAGCTCGACGCGGCTGCGGGTGCCGAGCCCGTGGGCGACGATCCGGTCCAGCCACTGCCCGGCGGTGGTGGAGCCGTGGTAGCGGCCGGACATGGTGATCCGGGTGGCGCCCCGGTCGTCGGGCACGGCCGGCAGCTCCGGCAGGCCGTGCTGGAGGGTGCCGCGCCACTTCCAGCCCTGGCGCATCAGCCAGTAGACCAGGGTGATGAAGAGCAGCAGTCCGGCCACCCAGCCGAGCCGGGCGGCCCAGTCCGTGACCTCCGCCGACTTCTGTTCGGCGGCCAGTTCGATCAGTGCAGGTGTCACGCCAGCTTCCCGTCCATGAGCGTCGCCCGGCCCCGCAGGAAGGTGTGGGTGACGCGTCCCGGCAGCTCACGGCCCCGGTAGGGGGTGTTGCGGCTGCGGGAGGCGAAGCCCGCGGGGTCCACGGTTCCACGGTAAGCCGGATCGACCAGGGTCAGGTTGGCGGGCTCACCCGCCGAGACGGGCCGACCGTGGCCGGTGGCGCGGCCGATCCGGGCCGGGGCGAAGGACATCCGGTCCGCGACGCCCGCCCAGTCGAGCAGTCCGGTCTCCACCATCGTCCGCTGGACGACGGAGAGGGCGGTCTCCAGGCCGACCATGCCCATGGCGGCGGCGGCCCACTCGCAGTCCTTGTCCTCGTGCGGGTGCGGGGCGTGGTCGGTGGCGACGATGTCGATGGTCCCGTCGGCCAGCGCCTCGCGCAGCGCCCGCACGTCCCGCTCGGTGCGCAGCGGCGGGTTGACCTTGTAGACCGGGTCGTAGGAGCGGACCAGTTCGTCGGTGAGGAGCAGGTGGTGCGGGGTGACCTCGGCGGTGACGTCGATGCCCCGGGACTTGGCCCAGCGGACGATCTCGACCGAGCCGGCGGTGGAGAGGTGGCAGATGTGCACCCGGGAGCCGACGTGCTCGGCGAGCAGCACGTCCCGGGCGACGATCGACTCCTCCGCGACGGCCGGCCAGCCGCCGAGACCCAGCTCGGCGGAGACGGTGCCCTCGTTCATCTGGGCGCCCTCGGTCAGCCGGGGCTCCTGGGCGTGCTGGGCGACGACGCCGCCGAACGCCTTCACGTACTCCAGCGCCCGGCGCATGATCACGGCGTCGTGGACGCACTTGCCGTCGTCGGAGAAGACGGTGACCCCGGCGGCCGACTCGTGCATGGCGCCCAGCTCCGCCAGCTGGGTGCCCTCCAGGCCGACGGTGACCGCGCCGATCGGCTGGACGTCGCAGTAGCCGGACTCCTGGCCCAGCCGGTAGACCTGCTCGACCACGCCGGCGGTGTCCGCGACCGGGAAGGTGTTGGCCATGGCGAAGACCGAGGTGAAGCCGCCGGAGGCGGCGGCCCGGGTGCCGGTGAGCACCGTCTCGGAGTCCTCCCGGCCCGGCTCGCGCAGATGGGTGTGGAGGTCGACCAGACCGGGCAGCAGGATCTGTCCCTCGGCGGGGACGACGGTGGCGTCCGGGTCGGTGAGCCCGGTCCCGGTGGCGGCGATGGTCTCGCCCTCGATCAGGACGTCCTGGGCCTCGCCGCCGAGCACCCGCGCCCCGCGGATCAGGATCTTGTTCATGCTCACTTGCTCTCCTCGGTACGGGCGTGGGTCGTGGCGGGCTCGTTGCCGCCGAGCAGCAGATAGAGGACGGCCATCCGGATCGAGACGCCGTTGGCGACCTGCTCGATCACGGTGCAGCGCGGGGAGTCCGCGACCTCGGCGGTGATCTCCATGCCGCGCACCATCGGGCCGGGGTGCATCACGACGGCGTGCTCCGGCATCCGGGCGAGCCGGTCGCCGTCCAGGCCGTAGCGGCGGGAGTACTCGCGCTCGGTCGGGAAGAAGGCGGCGTTCATCCGCTCGCGCTGGACGCGCAGCATCATCACCGCGTCGGACTTGGGCAGGACGGCGTCGAGGTCGTACGAGACCTCGCAGGGCCAGCTCGTCACGCCGACCGGCACCAGGGTGGGCGGCGCCACCAGGGTGACCTCGGCGCCCAGGGTGTGCAGCAGGTCGACATTGGAGCGGGCCACCCGGCTGTGCAGCACGTCCCCGACGATGGTGATCCGCTTGCCGGCCAGGTCGCGGCCGAGCCCGGTGTCCCGGCCGACCAGCCGGCGGCGCATGGTGAAGGCGTCCAGCAGGGCCTGGGTGGGGTGCTGATGGGTGCCGTCGCCCGCGTTGATCACGGCGGCGTCGATCCAGCCGGAGGTGGCGAGGCGGTACGGGGCCCCCGAGGCGCCGTGCCGGATGACGACGGCGTCGACGCCCATCGCCTCCAGGGTCTGCGCGGTGTCCTTGAGCGACTCGCCCTTGGAGACCGAGGAGCCCTTGGCCGAGAAGTTGATCACGTCGGCGGAGAGCCGCTTCTCGGCGGCCTCGAAGGAGATCCGGGTACGGGTGGAGTCCTCGAAGAACAGGTTGACGACCGTCCGGCCGCGGAGCGTCGGCAGCTTCTTGATCGGCCGGTCCGCGACCCGGGCCATCTCCTCGGCGGTGTCGAGGATCAGGACGGCTTCGTCGCGGGTGAGGTCGGCGGCCGAGATGAGGTGGCGCATCATCGGGGGTCTCTCCAGGGGTGGAGGTGGTCCGGGGGCAGGGGGTCCGGACGGAAGGGAGGGTCTGGGCGCGGACGGGAGGGGCGGCCTCCACCGGGCGGCGGGTGCCTCTCCGGGCCGGACTGGGCGGGGCTCGCCGGCCGGCCGGCGGATCCGGCCGGCAGCTCCGGGCGGGAGCGGTGCCCGGGTGGCCGTCCGGGTCCGGGGCGGTGCCGGGCGGGACCGTACGCGGCGGTGTCCGCGGGTACGGGCGGTCGCGCCGGCGCCGGGCGGGCCGGAGGTGCCGGGGGCTAGCGCTCGCCGGCCGGGGCGGCCGGCCGGTGGTCGCCGCCGTCGGCCGGGGCGGTCTCGCGCAGGCCGAGCAGCACGGCGTCCCGGCCGTCCTCCTCGGTGAGCTGGACCTTGACCGCCTCCCGCAGCGAGGTGGGGAGGTTCTTGCCCACATAGTCGGCGCGGATCGGCAGCTCGCGGTGGCCCCGGTCGACCAGCACGGCCAGCTGCACCGCGCGCGGGCGGCCGAGGTCGCCGAGGGCGTCCAGGGCGGCGCGGATGGTGCGACCGGAGAAGAGCACGTCGTCGACGAGGACGACCAGGCGGCCGTCGAGCCCGTCACCGGGGATCTCGGTGCGGGCGAGCGCGCGGGCGGGCCGCAACCGCAGGTCGTCGCGGTACATGGTGATGTCCAGCGAGCCGACGGGGATGGCACGGCCGGTGATCTGCTGGAGCTTTTCGGCCAGCCGACGGGCGAGGAAGACGCCGCGGGTCGGGATGCCGAGGAGCACCACGTCGTCGGCGCCCTTGGCGCGTTCGACGATCTCGTGGGCGATACGGGTCAGTACGCGGGCGATGTCGGGGCCCTCGAGCACGGGGCGGGCCGCATCGGCGTGCGGGGTGGTGGCGTCCATACGGAACGGACCTCCTTCTCCGCCTCACGGGACGGACCTTAAAGGACGTCTGATTTGCGCCGCTCAGCCTAGCAGGGCCCGCGCCCGACCAGAACCGGGGGCGGGAGTGACGGTCGGTACGATCCGTCCGGCTTGACGGACGCCCGTAACGCTGCGTAACCTCACAGTGAGTTACCGAACTTCGTCCCGGGAGCTATATGTCCAGCGAATACGCAAAACAGCTCGGGGCCAAGCTCCGTGCCATCCGCACCCAGCAGGGCCTCTCCCTCCACGGTGTGGAGGAGAAGTCCCAGGGCCGCTGGAAGGCCGTTGTGGTCGGCTCGTACGAGCGCGGCGACCGTGCCGTGACCGTGCAGCGCCTGGCCGAGCTGGCCGATTTCTACGGCGTTCCGGTGCAGGAGCTGCTGCCGGGCACCACGCCGGGCGGGGCCGCCGAGCCGCCGCCGAAGCTCGTCCTGGACCTGGAGCGCCTGGCCCACGTGCCCGCGGAGAAGGCCGGCCCGCTCCAGCGGTACGCCGCCACGATCCAGTCCCAGCGGGGCGACTACAACGGCAAGGTGCTGTCGATCCGCCAGGACGACCTGCGCACGCTGGCGGTCATCTACGACCAGTCCCCCTCGGTGCTGACCGAGCAGCTGATCAGCTGGGGCGTGCTGGACGCCGACGCGCGCCGCGCGGTCGCCCACGAGGAGGGCTGACCGGGCCCGCCCGGCCCTTTACCCGAGCCGACCGGCAGAAACGTGCCGCCGGGTGCGGCGGGAGCCTTCTGGCCCCGCCGCACCCGGCGGCTTCGCCGTATCCGGCCCCGGTTCTCGGACAACCCGGTTTCCCGGACGCCCCGGGCTTCCCGACAACCCCGTTTCCCGGACGCCCCGGGGTCGCCGGCCCGGGTTCCGCCGCGCGGAGGGCCGGAGCGCGGAGAGTCGGAGGGCGGCGGCCCGGTGCGGGGCCTTCCGGTGGCAGGGCCGTGCGGGCCCGTCCGGCGGCGGCCCGGAGTGCGAAGGGTCCGCGGGGGCGGCGGCCTCCGGGAACGCCCGAGGGGCCCGGCGGGCGCGCGGCGCGCGTCGCGGGCCCCTCGGGGCGGTCGGTGCGGAGGCTCAGTCCTGCTTGAGCTCCTGGTCCCTGCGGAGACCGGGCTTCAGGTCCTTGAAGCGGCTCAGCAGGCCGTTGACGAAGGACGGCGAGTCGTCGGTGGAGAACTCCCTGGCGAGCTGCACCGCCTCGTCGATCACCACCGCGTCCGGAGTGGCGTCCACCCAGACCAGCTCGTACGCCCCGAGCCGCAGGATGTTCCGGTCCACCACCGGCATCCGGTCGAGCGTCCAGCCCACCGCGTAGGTGGCGATGAGCTCGTCGATCCGGGTCGCGTAGCCGGCGTACCCCTCGATCAGCTCCATGGTGTACTCGCTGACCGGCGGCTGCCGGTCGTCGGACCGGGCGTGCCGGACCCAGTCCGCGAGGACCTCTCGCGCGGGGATTCCGCGCTGGTCTGCCTCGAAGAGGATCTGGAAGGCGCGCTTGCGGGCCTTGTTCCGGGCGGCCACGGTTAGCTGTTCACCCGGCCGAGGTAGTCGCCGGAACGGGTGTCGACCTTGATCTTCTCGCCGGTGGTGATGAAGAGCGGCACCTGGATGGTGTAGCCGGTCTCCAGGGTGGCGGGCTTGTTGCCACCGGTGGAGCGGTCGCCCTGGACGCCCGGCTCGGTCTCCTGGATGGTCAGCTCGACGGCGGCGGGCAGCTCGACGTAGAGCACCTCGCCCTCGTGCTGGGCGACGGTGGCGGTGAAGCCCTCGATCAGGAAGTTGGCGGAGTCGCCGACGGCGGCGCGGGAGACGTGCAGCTGGTCGTACGTCTGCATGTCCATGAAGACGAAGTAGTCGCCGTCCATGTACGAGAACTGCATGTCGCGGCGGTCGACGGTGGCCGTCTCAACCTTCACACCGGCGTTGAAGGTCTTGTCGACGATCTTGCCGGAGAGGACGTTCTTGAGCTTGGTGCGCACGAAGGCCGGGCCCTTGCCGGGCTTGACGTGCTGGAACTCGACGACGGACCAGAGCTGGTCGTTGTCGAGCTTGAGCACCATGCCGTTCTTGAGGTCGTTCGTGGAAGCCACGGTTCGGGATTCTCCTGGACTGACGCTGGTGGACGACCCAGTGGCTGCGGGGCCGCGCTACAGCGCGAGCAGCTCCTTGGTCGTGATGGTGAGTAGCTCGGGTCCGCCGTCCGCCACCTGGCGTACGACGAGCGTGTCATCGATCCGGACCCCGCCCCGCCCCGGGAGGTGGACCCCCGGTTCGACGGTGACCGGCACGCAAGCGTCCAGTTTACCCATGGCGCCGGGTGCCAACTGCGGGTCCTCCTCGATTTCCAGGCCGACCCCGTGGCCCAGGAACGGCGCGAGACCGTCCCCGTGCCCGGCCGAGGCGAGGATCTGGCGGGCCGCGCGGTCCACGTCGCGGCAGGCGGCGCCCGGGGCCAGCGCCTCCCGGGCGGCCCGCTGGGCGGCGAAGACCAGGTCGTACAGCTCGATCTGCCAGTCGGCGGGCGAGGTGCCGATGACGAAGGTGCGGCCGATCTCGACCCGGTAGCCCCGGTAGTCGGCGCCCAGGCAGACCGAGAGGAAGTCGCCCTCCTCCACCCGGCGGTCCGTGGGCCGGTGGCCGCGCCTACCCGAGTGCGGCCCGGTGGCGACCGAGGTCGGGAAGGCGGGCCCGTCGGCGCCGTGGTCCACCAGCCGGCGTTCCAGCTCCAGCGCCAGATGCCGTTCGGTGCGGCCCACCAGGATCGACTCCAGCAGTTCGCCCAGCGCCTGGTCGGTGATCTCGGCGGCGATCCGCAGGCAGCCGATCTCGTCCTCGTCCTTGACCACCCGGTCCTGTTCCACGGCGGTGCCGAGGTCGGTCACCCGCAGGCCCGGGGCGACCGCGCCGATCGCCCGGTAGCGGGCGACGCTCAGATGGTGCTCCTCCACCGCCAGGGTGTCGGCGCCCGCCGCCCGGGCGGTCTCGGCCGCCGCCACCGCCGGGTCGCCGCCCGCCGGGGGCAGCACCGTACGGCGGAGCCGTTCGTCGAGCCGGCCCTCGGCGGGGTCTCCGGTGGGCGGCCGGGAGCAGAGCAGGGTGTCCTCCCCCGCCCCGGACCCGGAAGCGGACCCGGTACCGGGGGCCGCGCCGACCAGCAGTACGGCACCGGGCGGCGCGCCACCGGCGAGATAGCGGACATTGGCGGCCCCGGAGACCAGGGCCGCCGCGCTGCCGGCCGCCGCGCACCGGGCGCGCAGCCGGGCTCGGCGCTCCGCGTACACCTCTGACATGCTCCGAGCGTACGAGCGGATGACCGGTCCGGCAGGTCCAGCGGGTCCGACCGGGCGGGCGGCGGGGCCGGAGCCCGTGCGGTGCGGCTGTCAGGCGGTCCGGGTCCGACAGGGGCGGCCGGCGGAGCCGTACCCCCGCGGGGGACCACAGGGGGCCGCCCGACGCCGGAGCGGGCACACCGGCCCGGCCGGCTCACCAGCTCGGCGGGCTCGCCATCGCACGGGCCAGCACGTCGTCCAGGGCGCGGGCGGTGGTCTCGACGTCCCAGGCGGAGTTGTCGATGATCGGCAGCCCGGAGCCGTACCAGCCCGCCATCCGGCCGTGGATGCCGGCGACCTCCTCGTCGGAGAGCCGCCGGTTTCCGCTCCGCTCGGCGTTGCGCTCCAGGACCACGTCCAGGCCGGGAAGCAGCACCACCGGGAGCAGACCGGGGCCGACATGGCGCTTCCAGCCGCCCAGGCCGACGACCGGCCGGTCCGGAAAGACGGCGTCGTCCAGGATGCAGGAGACGCCGTTGGCCAGGAAGTTGCGGGCGGCGAAGCCACAGGTGCGGCGGGCCAGCCGGTACTGGGCCTCGGAGTGCTCGTTCCACCCGGTCTGCGGGTCGGCGAATCCGGACCTGACCCACTCGCGCACATCGTCCAGGCTGATGTGGGCGGTCGGCACCGGGCGGTTGCTCGCCCAGTGGCGGGCGACGGTGGTCTTGCCGGCCCCGGCCGGCCCGATGAGCAGCACCGCGAGGGTGGCGCCCCCGGTGCCGGGGCCGGCCGGCGGTGTCGGAGGGGCGGCGACCGGGGCGGCCGGCGGCAGGTGCTGATGGCCCGTCACGCCCGTCGCGTCGGACGGCGCCGGGGCGGCCGGGGCGTGTCCGGGATGCGGCGGCGCGGGTGGCGGCGCGGTCCAGCCGGGCGCGGGCGCCCGGGGCGGGGCGGGCGGGGCCGCCGGGTCGCCGGGTGCCGCCGGGGTGCCCGGCGGCGGCGGAGGCACCGGCCCCGGCTGGTGGGCGGCAGGCGGGTACGGGGCGCCGGGATGCGGGGCGGTCCGCTCGCCCGGGGCTCCCGGGGGCGGGCCCGGGTGATGGGCCTGGTGATGCGGGGCCCACCCGGTCGCCGGGTCCACCGGCCCGTGGGGCGGCGGCAGCGGAACTCCCCCTGTGTGCTGCATCCGGTGCCACTCCGTCTCGTACGACTGGTCCTGTTCGGGCGCCCGTTCGGGCGGCCCGAGACCGAACCGTACCCTCCCCGGCCGGGAAAAGGACGGCGGGGAGGGCCGGTCGGGACAGGAGTGGCGCAGGTCAGCCGCTCGGCCCGGCCGACCGGGCAGTCGGCCGGGCCGCTCGGACCGGTTCAGCCGGTACGGCCGACTCAAGCGGTCGGCCGGTCGGCCGACTCAAGCGGTCGATCGGTCATCCGGCTCGGCCGGTCGGCCGGCTCCGAGGCTCGGCCGGCTCAACAGGTCAATCGGCCGGCCGACTCGTCGCCCGCTCGCGAGCCCGGCCGGCTCGGCAAAGCGCGGCCGACCGCTCAGCCGGTCAGCTCTTCGGCGAGCGCGCGCAGCGCCAGCCGGTAGGAGCCGATGCCGAAGCCGGCCACCGTGCCGCTCGCGACCGCCGCCACCACCGAGGTGTGCCGGAACTCCTCGCGGGCGTACGGGTTGGAGATGTGCACCTCGATCAGCGGGGCGGTGCGCTGGGCGGCGGCGTCCCGCATGCCGTACGAGTAGTGGGTGAAGGCGCCGGGGTTGAGGACGACCGGAAGCGCGCCGTCGGCCGCCTCGTGCAGCCAGCGGATCAGCTCGCCCTCGTCGTTGGTCTCCCGGACCTCCACGTCGAACCCCAGCTCGGCGCCGAGCTTCCGGCATGCCTCGACCAGACCGGTGTAGGAGGTGGAGCCGTAGACGTCGGGCTCCCGGGAGCCGAGCCGGCCCAGGTTGGGACCGTTGAGCACCAGCACCCGGCGCCCGCCGGCCGGGGCGGCGGCGTGCTCCGCGCTCACCCGGACACCTCCCCGTACGCCGCGATCAGCACCGCCGGGTCGGGGCCCTCCAGCACGGCGGGCCGGCCGAGGCCGTCCAGCACGATGAAGCGCAGCAGATCGCCCCGGGACTTCTTGTCCACCTTCATGGTCTCCAGGAGCCGGGGCCACTGGTCGCCCCGGTAGGTGAGCGGCAGCCCCACCGACGCCAGCACGCTGCGGTGCCGGTCGGCGGTGGCGTCGTCCAGCCGGCCGGCGAGCCGGGCCAGCTCGGCGGCGAAGACCATGCCGACCGAGACCGCCGCGCCGTGGCGCCACTTGTAGCGCTCGTTCTTCTCGATGGCGTGCGCCAGGGTGTGGCCGTAGTTCAGCACCTCGCGCGGGCCCGACTCCTTGAGGTCCCCGGAGACCACCTCGGCCTTGACCCGGATGGAGCGCTCGATCAGCTCGGCGGTGTGCGGGCCGGCCGGCGAGCGGGCGCCCTCCGGGTCGGACTCCACCAGCTCCAGGATGACCGGGTCCGCGATGAAGCCGGCCTTGATGATCTCGGCGAGGCCGCTCACGTAGTCGTGGACCGGCAGCGAGTCCAGCGCCGCCAGGTCGCAGAGCACCCCGGCGGGCGGGTGGAAGGCGCCGACCAGGTTCTTGCCCTCGGCGGTGTTGATCCCGGTCTTGCCGCCGACCGCCGCGTCCACCATGGCGAGCACGGTGGTCGGTACGGCGATCCAGCGCACCCCGCGCAGCCAGCTGGCGGCGACGAACCCGGCGAGGTCGGTGGTGGCCCCGCCGCCCACTCCGACGATCACATCGGTGCGGGTGAAGCCGGTCTGGCCGAGCGCCTTCCAGCAGTACGCCGCCACCTCGGCCGTCTTGGCCTCCTCGGCGTTCGGCACCTGGACGGCGACCGCCTCGTACCCCTGCGCGGCCAGGTCGGCGCGGAGTGCCTCGCCGGTCTCCGCCAGCGCCTCCGGGTGGATCACGGCGACCCGCTTGGCGCGGGGGCCGATCAGCCCGGGCAGCTCGGCGAGCAGTTGCCGGCCGATCAGTACCTCGTACGGATCGGTCCCGGCCGTGCCGGCGACCTGGATGCGGGTCAGGGTCTGTCCGGCCGCGTCGTCGCTCGGGGACCCGGTGGGTGCGGGGGTGGTCATGCGTCGTTCAGCTCCAGTGCGTCGAGGACCGCCCGGGCGACCTCTTCGGGGGTGCGGTCGTCGGTGGCGACGACGACCCGGGCGACTTCCGTGTACAGGGGGCGGCGGGCCTCCATCAGCTCGCGCCACTGCCGGCGCGGGTTGACCGCGAGCAGCGGGCGGGCGGTGTTGAGCCCGACCCGCCGGACCGCCTCGTCGACGTCCATCAGCAGACAGGCGACCGGCCGGCCGGCCAGCGCGGCGCGGGTGTCCGGGTCCAGCACGGCTCCCCCGCCGAGGGCGAGGACCCCGGGGTGGCCGGCGAGGGCGGCGCGGACGGCCTCCCGCTCCAGCTTCCGGAAGTGCTCCTCGCCCTCGTCCAGGAAGATGTCGGAGATCTCCCGGCCCTCCGCCGCGACGATGTCGGCGTCGGTGTCCCGGTAGGCCACCCCGAGCCGCTCCGCGAGGAGCGCGCCCACGGTGGACTTGCCGGACCCCATCGGGCCGACCAGCACGATCAGCGGGCCGCTGCTCACCGGATCTGGAGGTGGTCGAGGTAGGAGGTGACATTGCGGCGGGTCTCGGCCACGCTGTCGCCGCCGAACTTCTCCGCCACCGCGTCCGCCAGGACCAGGGCCACCATCGCCTCGGCCACGATGCCGGCGGCCGGCACGGCGCAGACATCGGAGCGCTGGTGGTGGGCGGCGGCCGCCTCGCCGGTGGCCACGTCCACGGTGCGCAGCGCCCGGGGCACGGTGGCGATCGGCTTCATGGCGGCCCGGACGCGCAGCAGCTCGCCGGTGGTCAGCCCGCCCTCGGTGCCACCGGAGCGGCCGGAGGCGCGGCGGATGCCCTCGTCGGTCGTGACGATCTCGTCGTGCGCCCGCGAGCCGGGCACCCGGGCCAGCTCGAAGCCGTCCCCGACCTCCACGCCCTTGATGGCCTGGATGCCCATGAGCGCGGCGGCCAGCCGGGCGTCCAGCCGGCGGTCCCAGTGGACGTGCGATCCCAGGCCCACCGGCACGCCGTAGGCCAGCACCTCGACCACACCGCCCAGGGTGTCGCCGTCCTTGTGGGCCTGGTCGATCTCGGCCACCATCGCCTTCGACGCGTCGGCGTCCAGGCAGCGCACCGGGTCGGCGTCCAGCCGCTCCACGTCGGCGGGGGCCGGGTAGACCCCGTACGGGGCCTTGGCGGCGGCCAGCTCCACCACATGGGAGACGATCTCGATGCCGGCCGTCTCCTTCAGGTACGAGCGGGCCACCGCGCCCAGCGCCACCCGGGCCGCGGTCTCCCGGGCGGAGGCGCGCTCCAGGATCGGCCGGGCCTCGTCGAAGCCGTACTTCTGCATGCCCGCCAGGTCGGCGTGGCCGGGGCGGGGGCGGGTGAGCGGGGCGTTGCGGGCCGACTCGGCCAGCTCGGCGGCGTCGACCGGGTCGGCCGACATGACCTTCTCCCACTTGGGCCACTCGGTGTTGCCGACCATGACGGCGATCGGAGAGCCGAGGCTGAGCCCGTGGCGCACCCCGCCGAGGAAGGTGACCTCGTCGCGCTCGAACTTCATCCGGGCGCCGCGCCCATAGCCGAGCCGCCGCCGGGCGAGGTGGTCCGCCACCATCTCCGTGGTGACGGGGACGCCGGCCGGAAGGCCCTCCAGCGTCGCCACCAGTGCGGGTCCGTGCGACTCCCCCGCGGTCAACCAGCGCAACCTGCTCAACGGATGCTCCTCGTGTGCGCGCCTGAACTGCGACGGCGCGACCGGGTGCGCGGCTCCGGCCCGCCTCTCCCGATCCTCCCACGTCCCGGGAGTTCCTCCCGCCCCCGGTCCGGCAGCCGGACCGGCCCGTGGACCCTCGTCACACGGTCCAGCCGTCGCACGGGTCCCACCGTCACACGGTCCAGCCGTCGCACGGGTCCCGCCGTCACACGGTGACGCCGACGCACGGGTCCCGCCGTCACACAGTCACGCCGTCACACGGTCACCCCGTCACCCCGTCACCCGGCGCCGGAACGCCTCAGTCCCCGGCCAGGGCGGCCCGGCCGGCGGCGCGCAGGACGGAGACCGGGACCGGCGGGCGGCCGGTCATCAGCTCGACCTGGAGCACCGCCTGGTGGACCAGCAGGTCGAGGCCGCTGACGACGGCGCCGCCGCGGGCGGACCAGGCGGCGGCGAGCGGGGTCGGCCAGGGCTCGTAGAGCACGTCGAAGAGGGTGCCGGGCCGGTCGGGCACGGCGGCGGCGAGCGGGTCGGTGGAGCCGGCCGGGGTGGTGGCGATCACCAGGGGCGCCCGGAACGCCTCCGGCGCCCGCTCCCAGCCGGCGGTGCGGACCTCGACGCCGAGGCGCTCCCCCCAGCCGCGCATCTCCTCGGCGCGGGCCCCGCTGCGGACGTAGGCGGTCACCGGCCCGGTGCAGATCCGGGCGAGTGCGGCGAGCGCGGACGAGGCGGTGGCGCCGGCGCCGAGAACGGCGGCCGACGCCACGGTGGTGACGCCGCGTTCCCGCAGCGCCGCGATCATGCCGGGAATATCGGTGTTGTCACCTATCCGGCGGCCGTCGTCGGTGAGGACGACCGTGTTGACGGCCTCCACCGACGCGGCCGTCTCGCTGATCGCGTCCAGCAGCGGGATGACGACCCGCTTGAGCGGCATGGTCAGGGACAGCCCCGCCCAGCTCTCGTCCAGCCCCTTCCAGAACCCCGGGAGATGGATCTCGTCCACCTCGTACCGGTCGTACGACCAGTCGGTGAGACCCAGTTCCGCGTAGGCGGCGCGGTGGAGCACCGGGGAGAGGGAGTGGTCGATGGGCGACCCGAGGACCGCGGCCCTGCGCCGCTCAGTCGCTGCCCTGGTTGTCATTGAATTTTTCCTTCAGCTTCAGGAATTCGGCGTGGTTCTTGGCGAATTCCGTCTGGTGCTTCCCGTCCGTCGCGACAAAGTACATCCAGCCCTCCTGCGTCGGATTCATGGCGGCGCTCAGCGCCTCGGCTCCGGGATTGCTGATCGGCCCGGGGGTGAGCCCGCGCTGGGTGTACGTGTTGTACGGATCCTTATTGCTGTTGATCTCGGCCTCGCTGATCTCGATCTCGCTCTGGCCCTGAAGATAGTTGTAGGCCGAGTCGAACTGGAGCAGCTGGTTGGTCTCGGTGTTGGTGGGCTTGAGCCGGTTGTAGACCACCTCGCCCATCTTGCGGAAGTCGTCGTCGGTCTTGCCCTCCGCCTGCACCAGGCTGGCGACGGTGAGCAGTTCCCAGGGGCTCTTGAGGCCCTGGGCCCGGGCCTTCGCCTCCAGGTCCAGCTTGCCGTACTCGGCGTTGGCGCGGGCGACCATCCTCTTGAGCACCGCCTCCGGCTTGGCGCCCTTGGCCACCGGGTAGCTGGCCGGGAAGAGGAAGCCTTCCAGCGGGTCCTTGACGTTGGTGTGGTTGAGCGCCCAGGCGGGCAGACCGAGACCGGCCGCCTGCGACTTGGCGACCTTCGCGGTGGTGCCGGCGTCCAGCTCCAGCTGCTCGTCGATCCGCTTGTAGATCTGGGCGTTGCGGGAGCCCTCGGGGATGATCAGCGAGTTGCGGTTGGCGGGGTTGAGCATCGCCTCCACGGCGCTCGCCGCGGACATGCCCTTGCGCAGCCGGTAGGCGCCGTCCTGGATGTTCTTGCCCCGGGGGTTCTTCTCCTGGGCGGAGACGAACGCGCCCTGGCTCTTGACCACGCCGTTCTTGACGAGGACGGCGGCGATCTCGTAGCCGCCGGCCCCCTTGGGGATCTCCACCTCGACGACCTCGTTGGTGCCGTCGCCGGTGAAGTCCGGGGCGGCGCCGAACTGTTTCTGCCAGAACTGGTAGCCGAAGTAGGCGACCCCGCCGGCCCCGCCCGCCAGCACGGTGGCGACGACCAGGCAGGCCAGTCCGTTGCGGCCCTTCCGGCCCTTCTTGCCCTTGCCCGCGCGGCCGGACTTCCCGGATCTGCCCCGGCGGCCGGAGCCCGGGTCGCCGGCGAGGGCGTGCTCGTCCGGCTCGTCGGCGTCCTCGGCGGCGTCGCCGTATCGGCCGTCGGAGAAGAACGGGTGGTCGTCGTCGGGCTCGTCGGGCAGTTCGTCGAGCGGGCGCGGGGCCCGGGGCGCCCCGGCCTCCTGGACGGGCGCCTCCGGCTGCCGGCGGGCGGGCGGCTCGGGCGGCGGATAGGCACCGGCCGTGGGGTAGAGGTCCGGGGACTGTTCCTGATAGGAATCCCGGTAGGAGCCGGGGGCCGCGGGCGGCGCCCCGTAGGGCAGGCCCGTCTGCTGACCGGTGTCCCAGCCGCCGTCGTACTGCTGGCCGCCGGTGCCGTGGTAGTTGCCGGGTGCCTGGTGGTGCGGGTCGGTGTACGGCTGGGCCTGGGGGGCGTACGGATCCTGCCCCTGGCCGCCGTACTGCACCTGCTGCTGCGGCTGGTAGTACTGCTGTTGGCCGCCGGTCTGCTGGCCTGCCCACCCCAGGTCCCCGTACAGGGGGTCCTCGGGGTGCCACGGTTCGGAGCCGGAGCTCCGGCCATATCCAGTCATCGATCCCCAAACAGCCGCGAGGCTTCCGGTCGTCGGCCTCTACGTAGTGCGGAAGCCGTTCGAACGCCGCCGCATCGCGCGGAACGTTACCGTATCGCGATCAGATGACCACTTCGACGCTCTCTCCGGGCGGATTACCTGATACCCGTTCGGACTCAAGAGCGTTCTGAAGGATGATCACAGCGGCGGCCTGGTCAATGACGGAGCGTCCCTTTTTGCTTTTCACCCCGGAGGCGCGCAGACCCTGACTGGCCGTCACCGTGGTCATCCGCTCGTCCACCAGCCGCACCGGTGCCGGGGCGACCGCCTGGGCGAGCCGCTGGGCGAAGGCCCGTACCTTGACGGCGGCCGGACCCTCACCCCCGCTGAGCGAGCGGGGCAGCCCGACCACGATCTCGATCGGCTCGTACTCCTCGGTGATCGCCGCCAGCCGGCGGAGAGCGGCCGGGACGTCGCGTCCCGGCACGGTCTCCACCGGAGTGGCGAGGACCCCGTCGGGGTCGCACGAGGCGACCCCGATCCGGGCGTCCCCGACGTCGATCGCGAGCCGGCGGCCGCGTCTGGCGAGCATCAGGCGGTTTCCCCGACGAGCCGCTCGACGGCGGCGATGGCGTCGGCCACGGCGTCCGGGTTCTGACCGCCGCCCTGGGCCACGTCGGGCTTGCCGCCGCCCCCGCCGCCGAGCGTCCTGGCGGCGGTACGGACCAGGTCACCGGCCTTGAGACCGCGCTCGCGGGCGGCCTCGTTGGTGGCGATCACGGTCAGCGGGCGGCCGTTCGCCGTGGTGAAGAGGGCCACCACGGCCGGGCGGTCGCCGGGGATCCGGCCCCGCACGTCCAGGACCAGCTTGCGCAGGTCGTCGGCGGAGGTGCCGTCCGCGACCGTGCCGGTGACCAGGGCCACCCCCCGGACGTCCTTGGCCCCCTGGGCCAGTCCGGCGGCGGCCTGGAGGACCTTCTCGGCGCGGAACCGCTCGATCTCCTTCTCGGCCTCGCGCAGCCTGCCGAGCATGGTGGCGACCTTCTCCGGGAGTTCCTCCGAACGGCCCTTGACAAGCTCCTGGAGCTGGGCGACGACCGTGTGCTCCCGGGCGAGGAAGTTGTAGGCGTCGGCGCCGACCAGGGCCTCGATCCGGCGCACCCCGGAGCCGACCGAGGACTCGCCCAGCAGCTTCACCAGGCCCAGCTGGGCGGTGTTGGCCACATGGGTGCCGCCGCACAGCTCCTTGGAGAAGTCCCCGATGGTGACGACCCGGACCCGCTCGCCGTACTTCTCGCCGAACTCCGCGATGGCGCCCTGCTTCTTGGCGTCGGCCAGGCTCATCACCTCGGCGTGCACATCGAGCTCGCCGGAGAGGACCTCGTTGATCCGCTGCTCCACATCGGTGAGCACCGTGCCGGGGACGGCCGACGGCGAGCCGAAGTCGAAGCGGAAGCGGCCCGGGGAGTTCTCCGAACCGGCCTGGGCGGCGGTCGGGCCGAGGGCGTCCCGGAGCGCCTGGTGGGTCAGGTGGGTGGCCGAGTGGGCGCGGGCGATGGCCCGGCGGCGGCGCACGTCGATGGCGGCGTAGGCGGAGGCGCCGACGGTGACCTCACCGACCTGCACCGAGCCCTTGTGCACCGAGACGCCGGGCACCGGCCGCTGGACGTCGCGGACCTCGATCACGGCCCCGCTGTGCAGCCGGATCCGGCCCTGGTCCGCGAGCTGGCCGCCGCCCTCGGCGTAGAACGGGGTGCGGTCGAGAACGACCTCCACCTCGTCGCCCTCGGTGGCGGCGGGCGAGGGCACGCCGTTGACCAGCAGGCCGACCACGGTGGACTCGCCCTCGGTGGTCAGATAGCCGGTGAACTCGGTGGCCCCGGCGGTGTCCGCGATCTCGCGGTAGGCGGAGACGTCGGCGTGCCCGGTCTTCTTGGCCCGGGCGTCGGCCTTGGCCCGCTCCCGCTGCTCCCTCATCAGCCGGCGGAAGCCCTCCTCGTCCACGGAGAGCCCCTGCTCGGCGGCCATCTCCAGGGTGAGGTCGATCGGGAAGCCCCAGGTGTCGTGGAGCAGGAACGCCTTGTCGCCGGAGAGCACGGTGGAACCGGCAGCCCGGGTCTCGGTGACGGCGGTGTCCAGGATGTTGGTGCCGCCCTTGAGGGCCTTGAGGAAGGCGGCCTCCTCCGCGAGGGCGACGGTCTCGATCCGCTTCCGGTCGGTGACCAGCTCCGGGTACTGGAGGCCCATGGTGTCGATCACCGTGCCGACCAGTTCCTGGACCACCGGGCCGGTGGCGCCGAGCAGCCGCATGTTGCGGATGGCGCGGCGCATGATCCGGCGCAGCACATAGCCGCGGCCCTCGTTGCCCGGGGTGACGCCGTCACCGATGAGCATCACGGAGGTGCGCAGATGGTCCGCGACCACCCGCAGCGAGACGTCCGAGCCGGCGTCGGCGCCGTACTGGACGCCGGTCAGCCCGGTGGCCCGGTCCATGACGACGCGCAGGGTGTCGGTCTCGTACATGTTCCGCACGCCCTGGAGGATCATGGCGAGGCGTTCCAGGCCGAGGCCGGTGTCGATGTTCTTGGACGGCAGGTCCCCGAGGATCGGGAAGTCCTCCTTGCCGTCGCCGGCACCGCGCTCGAACTGCATGAAGACCAGGTTCCAGATCTCCACATAGCGCTCGTCGTTGACGGCCGGGCCGCCCTCGGGGCCGAACTCGGGGCCCCGGTCGTAGTTGATCTCCGAGCAGGGGCCGCAGGGGCCGGGGACGCCCATGGACCAGAAGTTGTCCTTCTTGCCCAGCCGCTGGATGCGCTCGGCCGGGACACCGACCTTGTCCCGCCAGATGGCCTCGGCCTCGTCGTCGTCCAGATAGACGGTGATCCACAGCCGCTCGGGGTCGAGCCCGTAGCCGCCCTTCTCGACCGGGGAGGTGAGCAGCTCCCAGGCGAGCGTGATGGCGCCCTCCTTGAAGTAGTCACCGAAGGAGAAGTTGCCGCACATCTGGAAGAAGGTGCCGTGCCGGGTGGTCTTGCCGACCTCCTCGATGTCCGGCGTGCGGACGCACTTCTGCACGCTGGTGAGGCGCCGGGCGGGCGGCTTGACCTCGCCCAGGAAGTACGGCTTGAAGGGGACCATGCCGGCCGGGACGAGCAGCAGAGTCGGGTCGTCCGCGATGAGCGACGCCGAGGGGACGGCGGTGTGCCCGCGCTCCTCGAAGAAGCTCAGCCAGCGGCGGCGGATTTCAGCCGACTCCATCAGTGGTCCTCATTCCGGTTGTGCGATGTGTACGGCGGGTTCGGTGCGGCGGGGCCGGGCCCCCGGGACCCGCGCGAGGTGCCCGGACGGCCGGGGTCGGCCGGGTCGAGCGCGATCACCCGGGGCGGCGGCGGCAGCTCGGGGCCGCCCTCCGGGGCGTCCAGCCCCAGCGCCTCTCCCAACTCGGCCTGGCGCTGGGCCATTCCCGCGCGGACGTCGAGGGCGAAGTCCCGGAGCCGGTGGCCGGTCTCCACGGCCTTGTCGGCCGCCTGGGCGGCGAGGCTCTCCGGGGTCAGCGCCTTCAGCTTCCGGTTGACCTTGGTGGTCGCCCAGACGCCGGCCGCGGCTCCCGCGGTGAACCAGAACGTGCGGCGGAACATGGTCGCTTCAGCCCTTCCTGCGGCCTCGGGCCCGCGGCACCGTGCGGCCGGTCACGACCGTGCGCCGGGGCCGCTCGGCCGGCTGGTTGTCTTGCTCCCGGCTCAGTGCCCGGCGTACGCCGTATCCGAAGGCGGCGACCTTGACCAGCGGGCCGCCGAAGGTCGAGGCGACCGTGGTGGAGAGCGCGGAGGCGTTGGAGGTGACCTCCTGGACGTCCGAGGCGATCGCGTCCACCCGGTCGAGCTGGGTCTGGGCCGAACGCACCGTCGCGGAGGCGTCGGAGAGCAGCGGAACCGCCCGTTCGGTCACCTCGGCCACGAGCCGGGTGGTCGCCCTGAGCGTCTGGGCCAGCCTCACCAGCACCACGGCCAGGAAGGAGACCAGAATCGCCCAGAAGACGGCCACCAGGATCCCGGCAACCTCTCCACCGGTCACTCCGCACCGCTCCTCGGGGTCGTCATCGGGTACATCGGGTCTGTCCGGGTCCGTTCCATGCCTGTGGATCTACATGCCTGTGGATCTATGGGATCTGTCGTGCTGGATCTGTCGTGCCTGCGGGGTTCGCCGCGCTCGTCCGCGGCCGGCGGCCGGGGCCCGGGCCCGCGCGGGAAGGCGCTGTCACGCGGGACGAGCCTATCGCGCCCGCGCCCGCTCCCCGTACCCGATGTCCCCGGTGCGATCCGGCGGCGGAAACGGGGCGACGACGGACGATTGTACGGAGTGCGGCGGGATCGGTACCCTCCGTGTCCCATGCGACGGAGCGACCTCCCGGCCCGGCCCGGCCGGCTGATCGGACGGGATGACGAACTGGCCGCGGTACGCGGGCTGCTGGCGCGGTCCCGGCTGGTCACCGTGGTCGGCACCGGCGGCGTGGGCAAGTCCCGGCTGGTGGCCCGGTTGGCGGAGCCGGAGACGGCGGAGGGGTGGGGCGCGGACGGGACCGGGGCGCCGAGCGCCGGGGCCCCGGCCGGGGCGGCGGGCGGGTACGGCGGCGGGGACGGCGCTCCGGGCACGTACGGGGGCGGCGGGGACGGCGGTGGCGGGGACGGGGACGGCGTATCGGGCGCGGGCGGACCGGGCTCGGGTGGCGGGCCCGGCCGGGACGGCGTACCGGACGCGGGCGGCGAGTCCGGCGGGGGCGGGAGTGGCGGCCGGGAAGCGGGCGGCGGTCGGGACGGCGGCGCCCGGGTGGCCGAGCTCGACACCCTGGGCGATCCCGCGCTGCTGGCCCAGACCCTGCTGGACGCGCTCGGGCTCACCGACCACACCTCCCGGCCGCCCCGCGCGGTGCTCTCCGAGTGGCTGGCCGGCCGCCGGACGCTGCTGGTGCTCGACGGCGTGGAGCGCCTCGCCGGGCCGTGCGCCGCGCTGGTACGGGAGTTGCTGGCCGGGGCGCCCGGGCTGACCGTGCTCGCGGCGGGGCGGCGGCCACTGGGGCTGCCCGGGGAGGCCGTGCTGCCCCTCGCCCCGCTGGCCGAGGCGGACGCGGTACGGCTCTTCACCGACCGGGCGGCGGCCGCGGTGCCGGACTTCCGGCCCGGCGACCCGGCGGCGGTACGGGAGCTGTGCCGGCGGCTCGACGGCATCCCGCTCGCCGTGGAGCTGGCGGCCGGGCGGCTGCCGGGGCTCTCGGTGGCGGAGCTGCTCGACCGGCTCGGCCGGCTGGACGACCGGTTCGGGCTGCTGGCCGGCGGCGCCCCGGGGCGGGTGGCCCGCCACCGGACGCTGCGCACCGCCATCGGCTGGAGCCATGAGCTGTGCACGCCGGCCGAGCGGCTGCTCTGGGCGCGGCTCTCGGTCTTCGCCGGGCCCTTCGACCCGGAGGCGGTCGGCTATGTCTGCGCCGGTCCCGAGCTGCCGGCCGACCGGATGGACGAGGTGCTGGCCGGTCTGGTGGCGCAGTCGGTGGTGGTGCCCGCCGGGGCACCGGGGGACGGCGGCGGTGACGGCGGGGCCGGCCCCTGCTACCGGATGCTGGAGACGGTACGGGCGTACGGCGCCGAGTGGCTGGCCCGGCTGGGCGACGAGGAACGGATGCGGCGGCGCCACCGGGACTGGTACGTCGGGCTGGCCGCCGCCTGTGAGCTGGAGTGGTTCGGGCCGCGCCAGGCCGAGGTGGCGGCCCGGCTGGACGCCGCGCTGCCACATCTGCGGACCGCCCTGGAACTGTGCCTCTCCCGGCCCGGCGACGAGCGGCTGGCCCAGCACCTGGCGGGCACGCTCTGGTTCTACTGGGCCGGGTGCGGCCGGCTGGCCGAGGGGCGGCACTGGCTGGACCGGGCGGTGGCCCGCGGGCCGCGCCTGGAGCCGGCCCGGCTGAAGGCGCTCTGGGTGCTGGGCTATGTGGCGGTGCTCCAGGGCGACACCCCGGCGGCCCGGGCGGCGCTGGACAGCTGCGCCTCGGCGGCCGAGCGCACCGGGAACGCCTCCGCCGCCGCGTACGCCGCCCACCGGCTGGGCTGTCTGGCGCTGGTCTCGGACGACATGGCGCGGGCCGAGGAACTGCTCGGGCGGGCGCTGGACGCCTATCACACGGCCGGGGAGCTGAACACCGCCGTACTGATGGCCCGGGTGGAGCTGGCGATGGCCAAGGCGTTCCTGGGCGACCTGCCGGCGGCCGAGGCGATCTGCCGGGAGGTGCGGGCGGCCTGCGAGGAGCGGGGCGAGCGGTGGACCCGGGCGTACGCGCTCTATGTCCTGGCCTACGCGGCCTGGACACGCGGGGAGTTCGGAGAGGCCAGGACGCTGCTGCGGGAGTGCGTCACGGTGGCCCACACCCTGCGGGACCGGGTCGGCCTGGTGCTGGTTGTGGAGCTGCTGGCGCTGGTCGCGGTGGACGCGGGCGACCCGGACGGGGCGGCGGTGCTCCACGGCGCGGCCGGACCGATGTGGGCGGCGGTCGGGCTGCCGCTGTTCGGCTCGGCGCACTTCGGGGTGCCCCGCGAGCTGGGCGTGGCCCGGGCCCGGGCGGCACTGGGCGCGGAGGCCTTCCGGGCGCGTACGGCGGAGGGCGCCCAGCTCTCGCTGGACGCGGCGGTGGCCCGGGCCCTGGCGGCCACCTGGGCGGCTCCGGCCGGCCCGTCCCCCGGCGCGGCGGACCGTCCGGCCGGTACGGCCCCGGGCGTCCCGGCCCGTCCCGGCCGGCTCCGTACCGCCGGGGAGACCACCCGCGAGTGACCGGCGGCGGGCGGCACCGTGAGCCGCGCGCCCGGGCGGAACCCGCGCCCGGCGAGCCGGGGGCGCGTACGGGCCGGAGGCGCGTGGCGCCGTGGGCGGGCGCGTACGGGCCGGGGCGCCGTGCCGCCGGAAACCGTCCGCGCCCCCGCAGCCACAGCCGTCGCCGTCGGTCGTCACCGTATACGCCCCGGGAGGAGGGCGCGCGCCCGGGAGCGGGGCCGCAGGCCTGGCCGTACCGCCGACCAGCGGGACAGTGGCAGGCACACCGCCGGAAACCGCGCGCCCGTGCCGGGGCGCGGCGCCAGGGGCACGCAGGAACAGGCCCCCTGCGGGACACGCGGACACGCGCGCTGGTGGGACATGTGGGCCCTGCGGACGGGTGTGGCCAGGGGACAGTCGCGTACGCCCCGGACACGGAAGGCCCCGAGCCGCGCGGGCCGGGCCGGTCCCGGGCGGGGCGGGGGCGCACATGGGCCGTATGGGTACAGACGGCCCCGCGCCCGGCCGCCGGGGGCCCGGAGCCGCGCGGCCCCGGCCGGTCCGCCGGTCCATGACGCCACCGGTCGCCGGGGACCCGAAGGCCGCCGGCCGGTCGGAAGCCCCCGGAAACGCGGAGGCCCGCCGCCACCGCCGGAGTGGCGGGGGACGGCGGGCCGGAAACCGCGTGAGGTACGCCGGGGTCAGCGGGCGTAGTACTCGACGACCAGCTGCTCGTCGCAGATGACCGGGATCTCCTTGCGGTTCGGGTCGCGGTCCAGGCGGAAGGCGAGGGCCTTCAGGTTGACCTGGAGGTAGCGCGGGGTCTCGCCGTCGGCGGCGAAACCACCCTCGCGGGCGACCTGGAACAGCGCCTTCTCACGCGAGCGCTCGCGGACCATCACCACGTCGTCCGGACGGACGCGGAAGGACGGCTTGTCGACCTTGCCGCCGTTGACCTCGATGTGGCCGTGGACGACCATCTGACGGGCCTGGTAGATGGTGCGGGCGATGCCCGAACGCAGGACCAGGGCGTCGAGACGGCGCTCGAGCTCGACGACCAGCGCCTCGCCCGTCTTGCCCTCGGCCTTCTTGGCGCGGTCGTAGGCGCGGGCCATCTGGCGCTCGCTGATGTCGTACTGCGCGCGCAGGCGCTGCTTCTCCAGCAGACGGACCTTGTAGTCCGAGTTCTGCTTGCGGCCACGGCCGTGCTCGCCCGGCGGGTAGGGGCGGGCCTCGAAGTACTTGACGGCCTTCGGCGTCAGGGCGATGCCGAGGGCACGGGACTTCTTGACCTTGGGACGCGACTGGTTAGGCACGTTCTCCAGACCTCCGATATAGGTTAGGTTAGGCTCACCTTACTCAAGGAGATCGCATGTCTCGCCCTGGGAACACCACGCGCATCACAGACAGCACAAAGAATGATGCCTCTCAGGAGGGCATCGATGTGACGGAGGTCCGATCAGCTCATGGTCAGCCGCGTCCCAGCGGGCTTGAAACCGCCCGGATGCCGTCAGCAGCCGAGCGCACACGAACTCTCGTACAGGGTACATGCTCGGCGGTGCTCATCGTCCCGGGGGCCGACCGGGCCCGGCACGAGCAGCTGATGCCCGACGCGCGGACGGTCGGCACGGAGGGTGAGATCTTCCTGCTCTTCCCCGCCGACGCCCCGGTGGTCCGGGCCGCGACGCACGCCCAGGACGACGAGCTGCCGGCCGTGCTGGAGCTCACCGATGTGGCCCCGGTCGCGGTGCCCAACCGTATCCGGGGCCGGGCCTGGGTCTCCGGCTGGGTGACCTGCGCCCCCGGCGTCGCGGAGGAGCCCGGCCGGATGATGCTGCGGCTGGAGGTGGGCGAGCTGTACGTGGACGACCTCTGGGGGGACGCCGCCGTCGACCCGGACGAGTTCGCCCGCGCCGAGCCCGACCCGCTGTCCCCGTACGAGACCGAGCTGCTCCAGCACCTGGCCGCCGCCCACCACGACCAGGTGCGGGGGCTGCGCACCCTGCTCGGGGAACGCCCGGGCAGCGGACACCCGGCGGTCACACACGTGGTGCCGCTGGCGCTCGACCGGTTCGGGCTGCGGGTGCGCTGCCGGGACGAGGCGGGGATCGCCTTCGACGCGCGATTCGACTTCCCCGAGCCGGTGCGGGAGGTGCACGGCCTGCGGCGCGCCATGCACCGGCTCTTCGAGGCGGCCGCCGAGGAGTGAGCCCGGGGGCCGCGGAACCGGCCGGAGACACCGGGGAACCACCGCGCCCGGCCACTCACCGGAGGCACTGGACCGGCCGGAGAGGCGCGCGACCAGCCGGGCCCGGAGCGGGCGAGCCCCGGGAGGGCGCCGGTCCGGGAGCACCGGGGTCCGGCCGCCGGCGGTGGCTAGCCGCCGTTCTCGCCGCGCAGCCGCTCCCGGACCTTCTCGACCACGTCCGCGTACCGCGCCTCGGCGCCGTAGCGGGTGGGCTCGTAGTAGTGCTTGCCGTGGATCGCGTCCGGCGCGTACTGCTGGGCGGCGATACCGCCCGGGACGTCGTGCGGATAGACGTACCCCTGGGCGTGGCCCAGCTTCTTGGCGCCCTGGTAGTGCCCGTCCCGCAGATGGGCCGGGACCGGTCCGGCGAGTCCCGCGCGCACATCCGCCCGGGCGGCCGAGATGGCGGTGGTCGCGGCATTGGACTTGGGCGCCAGGGCGAGCGCGATGGTGGCGTGGCTGAGGGTGAGCGCCGCCTCGGGAAATCCGATCATGGCCACCGCCTGGGCGGCGGCGACGGCGGTCGGCAGGGCGGTCGGGTCGGCGAGCCCGATGTCCTCGCTCGCCGAGATCATCAGCCGGCGCGCGATGAACCGGGGGTCCTCCCCCGCCTCGATCATCCGGGCCAGATAGTGCAGCGCGGCGTCCACGTCGGAGCCGCGGATCGACTTGATCAGGGCGCTCGCCACGTCGTAGTGCTGGTCGCCCTCGCGGTCGTACTTCACCGCCGCCCGGTCCACCGTCTCCTCGACCGTGGCCAGGGTGATCTCCGGCTCACCCTTGGCGATGGCCGCCCCGGCCGCCGCCTCCAGCGCGGTCAGCGCCCGCCGGGCGTCCCCGCCGGCGACCCGGAGCAGATGGGCCTCGGCGTCCTCGGGCAGCTCCACCGCTCCCCCGAGCCCGCGCTCCTCGGTGAGCGCCCGGCGCAGCAGCCCGCGCACGTCCTCCTCGGTGAGCGGCTCCAGGGTGAGCAGCAGGGAGCGGGAGAGCAGCGGGGAGATCACGGAGAAGTACGGATTCTCGGTGGTGGCCGCGATCAGGGTGACCCAGCGGTTCTCCACGGCGGGCAGCAGCGAGTCCTGCTGGGCCTTGCTGAAGCGGTGGATCTCGTCCAGGAAGAGGACGGTCTCCTTGCCGTACCCCCCGGAGGCGCGGCGGGCGCCGTCGATGACCGCGCGGACCTCCTTGACCCCGGCGGTGATCGCGGAGAGCTCCACGAACCGCTTGTCGGTGGCCTTGGAGACCACGTACGCCAGGGTTGTCTTGCCGGTGCCGGGCGGACCCCAGAGGATCACCGAGGAGGCCCCGGCCCGGCCGCCCGCGCCGCCGGGACCGCCCTCGGCGACCAGCCGGCGCATCGGGGAGCCCGGCTTGAGCAGATGGCGCTGGCCCACGACCTCGTCGAGGGTGCGCGGACGCATCCGTACGGCCAGCGGGCTGCTGGCCGGCTCCTTCTCCTGGCGGTCTTCGGCTGCGGCGGTAAACAGGTCGGGCTCCACGCCCAGAAGCGTATGCCAGGGCACTGACAGCCGGGCGGGGCCGGGTGGCCGGGGGCGGACATGGGGCCCGCGGCCGGGGGCCGGGGCCGGACCGAGGGGCCGGCGGCCCGGGCAGGACCAGGAGACCGGGGGCTGCGGCCCGGGCCCAGCGCCTCGTGGACCCGGCCCCACCGGGGACCTCACGGGAACCCGGCCCCGCCGGATCCGGGCCGGGAAACGGCCCCGGCCGGCGTCACCCCGGGGCCGGCCGGTCGGTCAGCTGGTCCAGAAGTCCCACCAGCGGGTCAGGACGAGCATGCCGATGACCCCGATGTGCAGGACCGGCAGGACCCAGGTGAACTCGGCCAGGAAGCCCCGCGCCCAGGCCGGGGCGGGCAGATGGCC
>NZ_JANUGQ010000043.1 GCF_024756275.1 Streptomyces pyxinae
CGGGGCCGGACCGGTTGCCCGGGGCCGGACCGGTTGCCCGGGGCCGGACCGGTTGCCCGGGGCAGCCGATTGGTACAGACCTATTGACGCTTTGGTCTAGTCCTTTTAATCTCTGCGTCACCTCCCCGGAGTGCGGCCCCGCCGGTGTGCGCACACCGGGGCCCGCAGCGCCCCACCGCTCAGCCCGTCCCGCCCCGGTCCCCGCCGCCGCCCGCCGCGGCGCTTCCCCCACCCCTGCCAGGAGGAACCGTGCCCTCCCTCGTCCGCGGCAGAGCCGCCCTGCTCGCCTCCGGCGCCGCAGTCGCCGCGCTGCTGTTCGGCTCGCTCTCCGGCGGCGTCTCGTACGCCGCCACCGACCACGAGACCTGTCGTCCCGACGGCCTCTACCGGACGCCCGGCGTCGACGTCCCGTACTGCTCGGTGTACGACACCGCCGGGCGCGAGAAGATGGGCGCCGACCACCAGCGCCGGGTCATCGGCTACTTCACCGGCTGGCGCACCGGCAAGGACGGCACCCCGGCCTACCTCGCCTCCGACATCCCCTGGGACAAGGTCACCCACGTCAACTACGCCTTCGGGCACATCGATTCCGGCAACAAGCTCTCCGTCGGAACGGACGGCCCGGGAAACGCCGCGACCGGGATGACCTGGCCGGGCGTCGCGGGCGCGGAGATGGACCCGGCGTTTCCCTACAAAGGCCACTTCAATCTGCTGAGCAAGTTCAAGAAGCAGCACCCGAACGTCAAGACATTGATCTCGGTGGGCGGTTGGGCCGAGACCGGCGGCCACTTCGACGATACGGGCACCCGGGTGAACTCCGGCGGCTTCTACTCGACGGCCACCAACGCCGACGGCTCGGTCAACCAGGCCGGGATCGACACCTTCGCCGACTCGGCGGTGGCGTTCGTCAAGAAGTACGGCTTCAACGGCGTGGACGTCGACTACGAGTACCCGACCACCATGAAGGACGCCGGCAACCCGCTGGACTGGGGGCTCGCCAACGCCCGCCGCGCCGGCCTGGTCAAGGGGTACGCCGCCCTGATGAAGACCCTGCGGGAGAAGCTGGACCGGGCCGGTGCCGCCGACGGCAGGCACTATCTGCTGACCGTCGCCGCACCCTCCTCCGGCTATCTGCTGCGCGGGATGGAGACCTTCCAGGTCCAGAAGTACCTGGACTACGTCAACATCATGTCCTACGACCTGCACGGCGCCTGGAACGAGTACGTCGGCCCCAACGCCTCGCTCTTCGACGACGGCAAGGACTCCGAACTGGCCGCCGCCGGCGTCTACTCCACCTCCCAGTACGGAGGCATCGGCTACCTCAACACCGACTGGGCGTACCACTACTTCCGGGGCTCGATGCCGGCCGGCCGGATCAACATCGGCCTGCCGTACTACACCCGCGGCTTCAAGAACGTGCAGGGCGGCACCGACGGGCTGTGGGGCAGGGCGCCCGCGAGCGACTGCCCGGCGGGCGCGGGGCTGACCAAGTGCGGGGACGGCGCCACCGGCATCGACAACCTCTGGCACGACAAGGACACCGCCGGCAAGGAGTCCCCGGCCGGCTCCAACCCGATGTGGCACGCCAAGAACCTGGAGAAGGGCGTCACCGGCGACTATCTCGCCCGGTACGGCTTCGCCGCCGGCACCAAGCTGACCGGCAGCTACGTCCGCAAGTACGACGCCACCCTGGCCGCGCCCTGGCTGTGGAACGCCGAGAAGAAGGTCTTCCTCTCCACCGAGGACGAGCAGTCGGTCGGGGCCAAGGCCGACTATGTGGTCGACCGGGGCATCGGCG
This sequence comes from Streptomyces pyxinae, assembly GCF_024756275.1. Lineage (GTDB taxonomy): Bacteria > Actinomycetota > Actinomycetes > Streptomycetales > Streptomycetaceae > Streptomyces > Streptomyces pyxinae. Next base: position 1,799 of record NZ_JANUGQ010000043.1, read on the forward strand.
GCACCATGGTCTGGGAACTGGCCGGCGACTACGGCTGGAACGCGGCCAAGGGGCAGTACGAGACGGGCGACACCCTGACCACCGCGATGTACGAGAAGTTCAAGTCTGCCGCCCCGTACGGCGCCCGGCGCGCCACCACCGCGCTGCCCGCCGAGGCCGTCGACGTGGCCGTGGACTTCGGGCAGTTCCCGCTCGGGGACTCCAACTACCCGATCAGTCCCAAGCTTCGGATCACCAACAACACCAGGACGCCGCTGCCCGGCGGCACGGAGTTCCAGTTCGACCACGGAACCTCCGCGCCCGGCAACGCCAAGGACCAGTCCGGCTTCGGCACCACGGTGCTGCGCAGCGACCACACCGGCCCCAACGCCGGTGGGCTGAAGGGCGATTACCACCGGGTGTCGCTGAAGCTGCCGGCCTGGCAGACGCTGGCCCCGGGCGCCTCGGTGGAGCTGGACTTCGTCTACTACCTGCCGGTCTCCACGCCGTCCAACTGGACCGTCACCTTCGGCGGGAAGACCTACGCGCTCGCCGGGGACCTGGCCCGGGGCACCAAGGTGGTCGAGCCCGGCACCGGAACCGGCCCGGGGCCGGGCCCGGGTCCCGGCCCGTCGCCCGACCCGACCGTGCCGGCGCCGGGTGCCTGCGCCGCGCCCGCCTGGAGCGCCACCGCCGAGTACGGCGCCGGCACCACGGTCTCCCACGCGTCCCGTACCTGGAAGGCGAAGTGGTGGACGAAGGGCGAGACGCCCGGCGCCACCGGCCAGTGGGGTGTCTGGCAGGACCTCGGCGTCTGCTGACCCGGCAGGGGCCGCCGAGGGGCCCGGCGGCGAACGAGCGGCCCTTGCCGCCGCCGGGCCCCCTTCGCCCCTTCCGCGACGACGGCCGGGCCCCGCACCCCGTGGGGTCCGGCCGTCGTGGCAGGCTGGCGCGGTGACCGAAGCGCTCGCCGTCGAGTTCGAGACCCACCGCCCACGGCTGTTCGGGCTGGCCTACCGGATGCTGGGCTCCGCCCAGGAGGCCGAGGACGCCGTGCAGGACGCCTATCTGCGCTGGAACGGCGCGGAGCGGGCGGCCATCGCCCACCCGGCCGCCTGGCTCGCCAAGGTCGTCACCAACCTCTGCCTCAACCGGCTCACTTCGGCCCGCGCCACCCGGGAGGAGTATCCCGGTCCCTGGCTCCCCGAACCGGTGCTCACCGGCGACGGCACGGCGGGACCGCTCGGGCCGTTCGGGGCACCCGGGCCGCTGGAGTCCGCCGAGCGGCGGGAGGCCGTCTCGCTGGCGCTGCTGCTTCTGCTGGAGCGGCTGACCCCGGTGGAGCGGGCGGTGTACGTGCTGCGCGAGGCGTTCGCGTACAGCCACCGCGAGATCGCCGCCGTACTGGAGGTCAGCGAGGCCAACTCCCGCCAGCTGTACCGGCGGGCCGCCGCCCGGGTGGCCGCCGTACCGGGCGACGGGCCGGGTGGTGAGCGGGTGGCCGCCGTACCGGGCGACGGGCCGGACGGTGGCCGGGCTGCCGTATCGGGTGACGGTCCGGGTGGTGGCCGAGCGGCGGCCGTATCGGGCGGCGGGCCGCACGGTCGCCGGGCGGCCGTATCGGGGGGCCGGCCGGTGGCCGGGGTGGAGCAGCACCGGGGGCTGGTCGAGTCGTTCCTCACCGCCGCCCGGGAGGGCGATCTGGCCGGTCTGGAGAAGCTGCTGGCCGCCGGGGTGACCTACACCAGTGACGGCGGCGGCGTGGTCTCGGCGGCGCGCCGGCCGATCCTGGGCCGGGAGAAGGTGCTGCGCTTCCTCGCGGGCGGGCTCGACGGCTTCGCCGCGCGTCTGGAGCTGGTCCCGGCCGAGGTCAACGGCGCCGCCGCGCTGCTGGCCCTGGACGGCGGCACGCTCGTCGGGACGATCACCTTCGAGACCTCCGCCGAGGCCGGCCCGTGGACGATCACCGGGATGCACGCGGTGGTGAATCCGGCGAAGCTGGCCTTCGCCGCCCGCCAGCTGTCACATTCCGGCCGGCCCACCGGTTCTCCGCCGTGACGGGCCCGTACCACCGGAGAACCGGCCCGGATCGCGACGGAAGGAGCCGACCATGAGCACGATTCTGGTGACCGGAGGAACCGGAACCCTCGGCAGCCATGTCACCGAGCGGTTGCGCGCGGAGGGACACGAGGTGCGGGTGCTGAGCCGGAAGAGCCGGCCGTACGCGGTCGATCTGCGCACCGGCGCCGGTCTCGACCGGGCGCTGGCCGGTGTGGACACCGTGGTGCACTGCGCCAGTTCCCCGGCCGGCGGGGACGAGGAGGCGGCCCGCAACCTGATCGCGGGGGCGCGGCGGGCCGGGGTCGGGCACCTGGTCTACATCTCGATCGTCGGCGTCGACCGGGTGCCGTACTCCTACTACCGGTCCAAGCTGGCCGTGGAGCGGCTGGTCGAGGAGTCCGGGCTCGGCTGGACGACCCTGCGCGCCACCCAGTTCCACGAGCTGGTGGTGAGCGTGCTCGGAGTGCTGGCGAAGACCCCGGCGGTGATGGTGCTGCCGGCCGGGCTGAGCGATCAGCCGGTGGAGGTGCGCGAGGTGGCCGGCCGGCTGGCCGAGCTGGCGGCGGGCGCCCCGGCCGGCCGGGTGCCCGACATGGCCGGCCCCCAGGTGCTCGCCCTCCCCGAGCTGGCCCGCGCCTATCTCCGGGCCACCGGCCGGAGCCGCAAGCTGCTCTCCCTGCCGCTGGCCGGCCGGACCTACCGGGCCTTCCGGAGCGGCGGTCATCTGGCCCCGGACCGGGCGGTCGGCACGGTCACCTTCGAGGAGTACCTGCGGAAGCGGTTCGGCCGGGCGTAGCGGGCCGGCCGGTCCGTGCGGCACCCGGCGGGCCGCCCCTTCCCGGGGAGGCCGCCGGCCGGCGGGGCCCGCCCGGCAGCCTCCCCGTACACCCGTCACCGCTCGGCGGGGTCGCCCGGTGGCCGGGCGCCATACCGGTCCGGCGGCCGGTCCCGCGATAATCGGGGTGAGGCCGGCGTACAGCAAACGGCAGCGTCCGGGCGGCAGTTGGCGGACGACGGAGCGGTGGGGCGGCGCGGCTCCGGGTGACGGGCGGCACGGCGGACACACAACAGGCCGGGAGGGCATGTGACGGGCACGGCGGAGTCCGGACCGGCAGAGCTGCGGCGGGCACGGCTCGCCGTCGCCGGGGTGTTCTGCGTCCACGGGGCGGTGACCGGCAGCTTCGCCACCCGGATCCCCTGGATCCAGGACCACACCGGGGCCAGCCCCGGTCAGCTCGGCCTGGCGCTGGCCTTCCCGGCGCTCGGCGCCTCGCTCGCGATGCCGCTGGCGGGCGCGATCAGCCATCGCTTCGGCGCCAGGACCGCGCTGCGCGGACTGCTCGCCCTGTGGACCCTGTCGCTGGCCCTCCCCGCCCTGGCGCCGGACATCCTTCTCCTCTGTGCGGCGCTCTTCGTCTACGGGGCCACCTCCGGCATGTCCGATGTGGCGATGAACGCGCTGGGCGTGGAGGTGGAGAACCGGCTGCGTAAATCGATCATGTCCGGGCTGCACGGGATGTGGAGCGTCGGCGCCCTGATCGGTTCGGCGGCCGGCACTCTCGCCGCCCATCTGGGCAGCGACGCCCGGCTGCACCATCTGCTCGCCGCACTGGTGCTCACCGCCCTGGGGCTGGCCTGCTGCGGAGGCGTACTGGATCTGCGCAGCGCCCCGGACGAGGAGCCGCCGCCCCGGTTCGCGCTGCCGCCCCGGTCGGCGCTGCTGATCGGCGCGGTCGGCTTCTGCGCCGTCTTCGCGGAGGGCGCCGGGCTCGACTGGTCGGCGGTGTATCTGCGGGACGTACTGGACACCTCGCCCGGTCTGGCGGCCGGCTCCACCACCGCCTTCGCCCTCACCATGGCCGTCGCCCGGCTGATGGGCGACCGGGCGGTGGACCGGTTCGGGGCCGTACGGACGGTACGCGCCGGGGGCCTCGCGGCCACGGCGGGCGGCGCCCTGGTGGTGGCGGCCGCGCACCCGGTCGTCGCGCTGGCCGGATTCGGACTGATGGGCCTGGGCGTGGCGGTGGTCGTGCCGCTCGCCTTCGCCGCCGCCGGGCGCAGCGGGCCGAACCCGAGCCAGGCCATCGCCGGCGTCGCCACCATCACGTACACCTCGGGCCTGATCGCCCCCTCGGCCATCGGTGGGGTGGCCGGCCTGACCTCGCTGACCGTCTCCTTCGGCCTGGTCACCCTGCTCTCCCTCGGCCTGGTGGCCGGTGCCGCCGTGCTGCGCGCCCGCCCCCGGTCCGCCGCCCGCGCCGCCCCGGCCACCGCCCCGGAGCGCCGCGGCTGACACCGTCCGCTTCTCCGAAGGGAAGGACGGGAACGGGAACGCGGGTGGCGCGGGACACGATCAGCCGGGGGCCATACGGCTGAGGTGCTCCCAGGACCGGTACAGCTCCGCTCGGTCCCGGCCCATCTCCTGGACGTGGTCGAAGGACTGGCTGCCGACGATCAGCCGTCGGGGCGGGTCCGGCAGTGCGGCCAGCTCCATGATGACCGGGGCGGCGGTTTCCGGCTCCGGGCCGACGGCGTCGCCCCACATCGCCTCCATCTCGGCACGCAGGGGCTGATACTGCGGCAGGGGTTCGGTGGCCGTCGTACCGGTGGTGAACAGACCGGTGTGGTAGCCGCCCATCTGCACGACGGTGACCTTGACGCCGAACCCCGCGGCCTCCATCGCCAGTGCCTCGCTGACCGAATCCAGCGCGGCCTTGCCCGCGCCGTAGAAGCCGACGGTGGCCATGCCGCCGCCGCTGCCCATCGACGTGACCTGTAGGAGCCGTCCCCCGCCTTGGGCGCGCAAGTGAGGAAGGACCGCCTGGGCCACCCACACGGCGCCGAAGAAGTTCACCTCCATATGCGCTCGGATCTGCTCCTCGGTGGCTTCCTCCACCATGCCGTAGAGCATTCCGCCGGCGTTGCTGACGACGACGTCCAGCCGGCCGAACGCGGCTGCCGCCCGCTCCACCCCGTCGAACACGGCCCGGCGGTCGGCCACGTCCAGTGAGAGCGGGACCAGGCGGCCGGGATGCCTCCCGGCCAGCTCCTCCAGGGGCTCGACGTCGCGGGCGGCGGCCACCACCCGATCGCCGCCCGCGAGGGCGGCCTCGGTGAAAGCCCTGCCCAGGCCCCGGGACGCACCGGTGATGAACCAGACTCTCGGTTTCGTCATGGATTCTCACTCTCAGTAAAGGAGACGAGCCGTCTCGATTACTCGCACCCTAGAGCACCTTCCGACTCCAAGCAATACGGACCGTCTTGTTTCCTTTCTGGGATAGGCTGCTCGCATGTCCCACGAGAACGAGAAGGGGCCGGACCACTCCCGGCGCAAGGAACGGTCCCGGCAGGCGATCCTCGCGGCCACCCGTGCCCTGGTCGCGGAGGAGGCGTACGACAAGGTCACGGTCGAGGCCATCGCCGCCCGGGCCGGCGTCGGCAAGCAGACGATCTACCGGCGGTGGCCGTCGAAGAGCGCGGTCGTCTTCGCCGCCCTGCTGGCCCTGAGCGAGGACGCGGACGATCAGTCGGTCGCGCTGCCGGACACCGGCGACCTCGGGGCAGACCTCAAGCTCGTCATGCGTGCCACGGCCGAGGAGTTCGCCGACCCGGCCTTCGACAGGCTCATCCGCGCCCTCACCACCGAGATCGCTCACGACGCCGCACTGGCGGCCGAGTACCGCGAAAGGCTGGCCCAGCCGCTGGAGAAGGCGAAGAAAGCACGCCTGCGCAGCGCCCAGGAAGCCGGCCAGCTCGACGCCGGCGCCGATCTCGACCTGGTCCTCGACGTGCTCTACGCTCCGCTCTTCCAGCGATGGCTGCACCGCGGCGCTCCGCTGACCGCCGCGTACGCCGACTCCCTCGTCGACGCGACCCTCAGAGCTTTCGCGCCCCGAACAGGGGCTCCCTGAACCGGGGTGGTCGGACGGCCGGGGGACGGAACCCGTACAGAAGTCGCATTACCATGTCGCTGATCTGTTTACGGCCGGAAATCGATGCCCGGCCGAACCCCGGAGAACTGGAGCGACCCCCATGAACCTCGGCGTGCGCTGGACCCTGCACGGCGACGGACGAACACCCGCTCCCGGCGCCGTCGTCCGGCCGGACGAGCGGCTCTCCTGGCCGCGCACGGTGGGGCTCGGCGCCCAGCACGTGGTCGCGATGTTCGGCGCGTCCTTCGTCGCTCCGGTACTCATGGGGCTCGATCCGAACCTCGCGATCATGATGTCCGGCATCAGCACCGTGATCTTCCTGCTCGCCACCCGTGGCCGGGTGCCCAGCTATCTGGGCTGCTCGCTGTCGTTCGTCGGCGTGGCCGCCACCATCCGGGCGACCGGCGGCACCAGTGCGACCGTCACCGGAGCCGTACTGGCCGTCGGCGTGGTGCTGTTCCTGGCCGGGCTGGCGGTCCAGCGGTTCGGGGCCAGGATCATTCACGCGGCGATGCCCCCGGTGGTCACCGGCGCCGTGGTGATGCTGATCGGCTTCAATCTGGCCCCGGTGACGGCCTCCACCTACTGGCCGCAGGACCAGTGGACCGCGCTGCTCGTGATGCTCTTCACCGGGCTGGCGGTGGTGTGTCTGCGCGGCTTCTGGTCCCGGATCGCGATCTTCCTGGGGCTGGTCTTCGGCTACGGCATCTCCTGGGTCTTCGACCTGGTCTTCGGCCGGATCCACTCCCCGGCCGGCGGCGCCGAGGCGGTCGACCACTGGCGGCTGGACCTCTCCGGCGTCGGCCGGGCCGACTGGATCGGGCTGCCGTCCTTCCACGCGCCCAGCTTCGAGTGGTCCGCCATCCTGGTCGCGCTGCCCGTGGTGATCGCGCTCATCGCGGAGAACGCCGGGCATGTCAAGGCGGTCGGCGAGATGACCGGGGACTCGCTGGACGACAAGCTGGGCACCGCCATCGCCGCCGACGGCGCCGGTTCGATCCTCTCCACCGCCGTGGGCGGCCCGCCCAACACCACGTACTCCGAGAACATCGGCGTCATGGCCGCCACCCGGGTCTACTCCACCGCCGCCTACTGGGCCGCCGCCGGCTTCGCGCTGCTCTTCGGGCTCTGCCCCAAGTTCGGCGCGGTCGTCGCCGCCGTACCGGGCGGGGTGCTCGGCGGGATCACCGTCATCCTGTACGGCATGATCGGTCTGCTCGGCGCCCAGATCTGGACCAACGCCGGAGTGGACCTGCGCAACCCGCTCAACCTGGTGCCGGCGGCCGCGGGCGTCATCATCGGGGTGGGCGGGGTGAGCCTGAAGTTCACCGACAACTTCCAGCTCGGCGGCATCGCGCTCGGCACGATCGTCGTCATCACCGGCTACCACGTGCTGCGTGCCTTCGCCCCGGCCCATATGAAGGAGCAGGAGCCCCTGCTCGACTCCGGCACCAGCTCCTACGAGGGCGACCACGGCGCCGAGCACCGGACCGACGACCGTCCCTGACCCCCTGCCCCCGGTCTCGGCCCCGGCGACGGCCCGGTCCGCGCGATCCGCGCGGACCGGGCCGTCGCCGTCGCTGTAGCCGCCGGCCGCCGTCGCTGTTGCCGGCCGCCGTCGGGCGTAATCGGTGATTGCCGGTGGCCGGTGATCGCCGGTGGCCGGTGAGTGCCGCCGGTCGTGGTCGGCGGGCATTGTCAGTGGCGCCGCCTACGATGCGGTGCCATGAGAGCTTCCGGCATCTTCACCGTGCATGCGTTCGTCCCGGCCGACCCCGCCCCGGTACCGCCCCCGCCCCCGGTCGACACCGCCTTGCCGGTGGGCGTCTCCACCATGGAGAAGCGGTACGAGGGCGAGGTGACCGGCCGCTCCACCACTCTGCTCACCGGCGCCTACGACCCGGCCACCCAGTCCGGCACCTATGTCGCGATGGAGTCCTTCGAGGGCACCCTGAACGGCCGGTCGGGCACGTTCAACTTCGCCCACTCCAAGTCGAGCCTCGGCCCCCGGGTCAGTGACGAGTTCTTCGTCCTGGTCCCCGGCAGCGGCACCGGGGAGCTCGCCGGGATCTCCGGCTCCGGCGAGCTGGTGGTCGAGGAGGACGGCACCCACCGGATCCGGTTCGCCTACGAGCTGGGCTGAGCACCGGGCGCCCCGCCCGGGCGGATGGCACCGCGCGGCCGGGGCGCTTCCCGTTTCGGCCATTTTCCGCCGTTCCCTCGTTCCGGGGAAGCCCGGCGCGATGACCGCGTGGCGGGCGGACCGGCTGGGACGCTGCCTCCATGACACAGCGAGGCAGCTTGATCGGGTTTGACCCGGTGACGGAGCCCGGCACACCCGGCGCGCTCGGCGGGGAGTCGGTCGGCGCGGGGTCGGTGAACGCCGAGTCGGTCGGCGCGGAGCCGGCCGGCGTCGAGTCGGTCGGCGCGATGGTGGCGCGCATGCGGGAGCTGGGCGCGGAGTGGCCGGCCGGCGACGGGGTGGCGGTCTTCAACCGGGTCTATCTCACGGTCACCGAGGAGCTCGGCCGGCGGATCGACGGGGGCGATTTCCCGGACCGGCGGACCGCCGCGGCCCTGGACGTGCGGTTCGCGGCGCGCTATCTGGCGGCGGTGGACACGGTGGCGGCGGGCGGGCGGCCTCCGGCCTGCTGGGGTCCGCTCTTCCAGTACCGGCGCCATCCCGGCGTACGCCCGCTGCAGTGCGCGCTGGCCGGGATCAACGCGCACATCGGGCACGATCTGGCGCTGGCGGTGGTGGACACCTGCCTGGCGCTCGGCTGTGCACCAGCCGATCTGGAGGGCGCGTTCGACCGGGTCGGAGACGTACTGATGCTGCTGGAGGAGGGAGTCAGGGAGGAACTGATGCCGGGCCCCGACCTGCTGGAGGTCGCGGACCCGCTCACTCATCTGCTGGGCTGCTGGAGCCTGGACCGGGCCCGGGAGGGCGCCTGGCTGGCGGCCCGGTCGCTGTGGCAGCTGCGCCGGCTGCCGGAGCTGGCCGAGGAGTTCACCGAACGCCTCGACCGCTCCGTGGGTCTGGTGGGGCGGATGCTGCTCACGCCGCTCACACCGTGCGGCTGATCGCTCGCGACCGCTCGCACACGAGTGTGTCCGCCCCACTCCCCAACGTCCGTCAGTCCTCCGGAAGTTCCACCGGGGCGATCTCGTCGTAGACGTCCCCGGGACCGGGGTTGGTCGGGTCGGTGGCGCCGCCGAGGTGGTGCATCACGCCCCACACCGCGTTGAGCGCGGTCTGCACGGCGCCCTCCGCCCAGCCGGCGGTCCAGGAGATGTCGTCGCCCGCGAGGAAGATGCCCCGCTTGTCCTCGGGCAGCCGGTCCTGCATGAAGTGGGTGAACAGCCGCCGCTGGTAGCGGTAGTGGCCCGGCAGGTTGGCCTTGAAGGCGCCCATGAAGTAGGGCTCGTTCTCCCAGGAGACCGTCACCGGGTTGCCGATGATGTGCTTCCGGATGTCGACCTTCGGGTAGATCTCGCCGAGCGACTTCAGCATGACCTCCATCCGCTCGTTGGCGGAGAGCGGCAGCCACTTGAGGCTGTCGTCGCACCAGGTGTACGAGAGGCAGATCACGGCCGGCTTGTCCGGGCCGTCGTCCAGCAGATAGGTGCCCCGGGTCATCCGGTCGGTGAGCGTCATCGACATGACGTCCCGCCCGGTCTGCTCGTCCTTGTCCAGCCAGAACGGCCGGTCCACCGGCACGAACAGCTTGGACGACTCCATGTAGTGGGTGCGCTCCATCGCCGTCCAGTGGTCGATGGGGAAGAGCGAGTCGTCGCAGGCGATCTTCGAGAGCAGCATCCAGGACTGGGCGGTGAAGATCGCCGCCTGGTACGTACGGATGTCGCCGGCCGCGTCGGTGACCACGATCCGGTTGTCGGCCACCCGGTGCAGCCGGGTGACGGCGGGCCGGGGCTCGCCCTCGTGGAGCGACCGCAGCGAGGTGCCGACCGGCCAGTGGACCAGCTTCCGCGGCTCGCGCTCCCAGAGGCGCAGCGGCAGCTGCTGCGAGCCGCCGACGATGCCCCGGTGGAAGTCGTCGGCCTCGGTGTAGACGACCCGCAGGATCTCCAGGATGGAGTTGGGGAAGTCGGTGTCCCAGCCGCCGGTGCCGAAGCCGACCTGGCCGAAGATCTCCCGGTGCCGGAAGGATTTGAACGCCTCGGAGTCGCAGAGGAAGCCGTAGAAGGTCTGGTTGTCCAGCTTCTCGACCAGCTGGGCCCAGATCTCCCGGATGCGCGGGACATCGCGCTCCCGCATGGCGCGGTTCATGTCGGAGAAGTCCGCGCCCTCCTCCAGACAGGCGCCCCAGGCGTCGGCCACGTCCCGGTAGACCTGGGGCAGGTCGTCGATGGTCTCGGCGTAGTGGGACTCGCCCTTGAGGTCCACCACGGTGGAGGGGGTGGACTCGGCCAGCGGGTTGGGGAACGGCCTGGTCTCCAGACCCACCAGGTCGATGTAGTGCTGGAGCGCCGTGGAGGACGGCGGAAAGCGCATCGCGCCCATCTCGGCGGTCAGCGACGGGTCGCAGCCGTCGAAGCCGACGGTGCGCAGCCGGCCGCCGATCTGGTCGGCCTCGTAGACGACCGGCTTGAGGCCCATCTTCATCAGCTCGTACGCCGCGACGATGCCGGAGAGCCCGCCGCCGATCACGGCGACCTCGGTGCCGTGCGCGGTCGCCGGTATCTGGCCGAGGCCGGCCGGGTGGGCGAGGAAGTCGTCGTAGGCGTACGGGAAGTCCGGACCGAACATGGTGATCGGCGGCTGCGCGTCGGTGTGCTGGACGGCGTTGGGCACCGTGGACGTCATGGGGTACGGACTCCTTGCACGGGGGGTGAGGTGGGGCAGGGAAGGCGGCGGGGCCGGGCGGCCGGTGGTCCGGCTCGGGACCGGGCTCAGCCGAGCGTGGCGTAGAGGCCCGGCCGGCGGTCGGCCAGGTAGGGGTTCTCCCGGCGCGACCCGGTCAGCAGCTCGGGGTCGGCGTCACCGGTGATCAGCTCCTCGCCGCGGCCGGCCCGGGCGCGGGCGGCCCCGTCGGGCCCGGCCAGCACCGAGCGGCCGACGAACTCGAACTCGCCCTCCTGGCCGATCCGGTTGGCGTACGCGATGTAGAGCTGGCTCTCGAAGGCGCGCACCGGCACCACGGACTCCGCGACGATCTCGGCCGGGTGCATCAGGGCGGTGGGCACCAGGAGCAGGTCGGTGCCGGCGAGGGCGTGGGCGCGGACGTTCTCCGGGAACTCCACGTCGTAGCAGATGATCAGGCCGACCCGCAGCCCGCCGAGCTCCGCCTGCACGACCGGCTGGTCGCCGGGGGTGAAGGCGCCGAGCTCGAAGCCGCCGAAGAGGTGGGTCTTGCGGTAGTTGGCGAGCCGGGTGCCGTCCGGGCCGATCAGCTGGGCTGAGTTGTACACCCGGTCGCCGTCGCGCTCCGGGTAGCCGTAGGCGATGCCCAGACCGTGCCGGACGGCGAGCGCCGCGACCGCCTCGGCGGAGGGCCCGTCGGCGGGCTCGGCCAGCCGGGCGACGCCGTCCCCGATGGCGTACCCGGTGAGGAACATCTCGGGCACCACCAGCAGCCCGGCCCCGGTGGCGGCGGCCCGCCCGGCCGCCTCGTCCAGGGCCGCGAGGTTGGCCGCCACGTCACCGGGACGACCGGAGCTCTGGAGCAGGGCGGTGCGCAGCGGCGGCATGGGCGTACCTCGTCGGGGAGTGGGCTGGGGCGGGGGGTGACCTCTAGTGCCGGAGGGGCCGGCGAGGCGCTTCCGAAGGAGTGGGAAGCCGACCAAAACGGTACGGTCCGGCCTTCCCTCCCGACAAGGCACGACCGTTGCGGACCGACCGTCGCTTCGTTGCGCACCTGACCTGTTCAGCGGCGATTCGTTGCGCCGTCAACCGCCGTCGGTGTGGCGGCGTGGCCGGACGCGTCCCGGGGGCGAGCACCAACCGGGTGACTGGATGCGTCCCGGGCGCCGGAGCCCCGGATACCGGATGCGCCCCGGGGGCCGAGCACGACTCGGGTGGCCGAGTACGGCCCGCCGGCTCGGTGGTCCCGCGCTCTCGCTGGCCGTCCCGCCGTTCGGCGTGGGCGTGGCCTGGCTGATGCTGCGCGCCCTGGACGGGGACATCGTCTCCACCGCGGACGTGGGCGATCACGGCGTACTGCTCGGGCTGCTGATCATGGTGTTGTTCTTCATCGGCGCCCTGCGTGCTCGTGCTGGTCGCCGTGGTGTGCTTCGCCCTCATCACGGCGGTCGTCGGCCTGAACGGCTGCTTCCGTCTCGGCGACGTCCACCGGCTGCCGCCCGCGCTGGTCTCGCCGCTGCTCGTGTGGACCCTGTTCGGCGTCCAGCTCTTCGACGACGCCGACCTGGCGGCCCCGCCCGCCGTGCTCTGGGCGTTCTCGCTCGGCGGCCCACTGTCGGTGACGGCGCTGTCGCCGTGGGAGATCCGTCACCTCCGCACCCGGTACGGCGTGACCCTCCGCTCGGCCCTGGGCCTCCCGCCGCGCGAGCGCAGACGGGCCACGCCACCCCGCCCGGTACCGGCCGGTGACGACGGGGCCCCGCCCGGTACCGGCGGGTGCCGTGCCGCCGCCGTACCGCCGTACCGGCGCCCCGGTGGGTCAGGCGGGCGGGCCGGAGGAGAAGCGGCGGAGAAGGGGGGAGAGCACCAGCACGGACTTGGTGCGCTCCACGAAGGGCTCCCCCGCGATCCGCTCCAGCACCCGCTCGAAGTGGCGCATGTCGGCGGCGAAGATCTGGACGAGCGCGTCCGCGTCCCCGGTGACGGTGGACGCGGACACGACTTCCGGATAGCGCTCCAGACCCCGGTGGATGGCCTCCGGGGAGGTGTTGCGACGGCAGTAGATCTCGATGAACCCCTCGGTCTCCCAGCCGAGGGCGGCCGGGTCCACCCGTACGGTGAACCCGGTGATCGCGCCCTCGGCCCGCAGCCGGTCCACGCGCCGTTTCACGGCCGGGGCGGAGAGCCCCACCAGGGAGCCGATGTCGGCGTAGCTGCGCCGGGCGTCCTCGGCAAGGGCGTGGACAATGCGTTCGTCGAGGTCGTTCAGTCGCACAGGGGGTGGATCACTTCTCTGCGGTGGCCAATCGGGAGCGGCGCATGCCGTAGCTGAAGTAGAACACGAGACCCACGGCCATCCAGCCACCGAAGACCACCCAGGTGATGGGCCCCAGGCTGAACATGTTGTAGACGCAGAAGGCGAAGCCCAGGATCGGGAAGAGCCAGCCCACCGGCACCCGGAAGGTGCGCGGCATGTCCGGACGGGTCCGGCGCAGCACGATCACCGCGACGTTGACCAGGGCGAAGGCGAAGAGCGTACCGATGCTGGTGGCGTTGACCAGCTCGCCGAGCGGGAAGGCGGCGGCGAGGATGCCGCAGAACAGCGAGACGATGATCGTGTTGACGCGCGGGGCGCCGCTCTTCCGGTGGACCTTGCCGAACACCTTGGGGACCAGCCCGTCGCGCGACATGGCGAAGAGCACCCGGGTCTGGCCGTAGAGCACGGTCAGCACGACGCTGGCGATGGAGATCACCGCACCGGCGGCGAGCAGGGTGCCCCAGAAGGACTGGCCGGTGACCGAGTTCATGATCGCGGCGAGGGTGGCCTCGGAGCCCTCGAAGTCCTTCCAGTTCCAGGCGCCGACGGCGACCGCCGCGACCAGGACGTACAGCCCGGTGACGATGACCAGCGAGAGCATGATCGCCCGGGGCAGGTCGCGCTGCGGGTTCTTGGCCTCCTCGCCGGCGGTGGAGGCGGCGTCGAAGCCGATGTACGAGAAGAAGAGGCTGGCGGCGGCAGCGCTGACGCCCGCGGTGCCCAGCGGCATGAAGTCGGAGTAGTTGCCGGACTTGAAGCCCATGAAGCCGATGGCGCAGAAGAGGACGAGCGCGGCGATCTTCACGATCACCATGATCGTGTTGGCGCGGGCGGACTCCTTGGCCCCGCCGAGCAGGAACACCATGGCGAGCAGGACGACGATCAGCGCGGGCAGATTGAACAGCCCGCCCTCGCCCGGGGCGGAGGAGAGCACGTCCGGGATGGTGACGCCGATGGTCCCGTCGAGCAGCTCATTGAGGTACTCGCCCCAGCCGACGGCGACCGCGGCGACCGACACGCCGTACTCCAGCACCAGGCACCAGCCGCAGACCCAGGCGACGAATTCGCCCATCGTTGCGTACGCGTACGAGTACGAGGAGCCGGCGACCGGGATGCTGCCCGCCAGCTCGGCGTAGGAGAGGGCGGAGAACAGGGCGGTGAGACCCGCGATCACAAAGGCGAGCGTGACGGCGGGACCGGCCTGCGGAACGGCGTCGCCGAGGACGACGAAGATGCCGGTACCGAGGGTGGCGCCGATGCTGATCATGGTCAGCTGCCACATGGAGAGCGAGCGGCGGAGGGTGCCGCCCTCGCCGTGCCCACCCTCCGCGACCAGGGCTTCCACCGGCTTGCGGCGGACGAGGGCGGAGAGCACCGACGTCTTGGGCGCGGATGGCGGCTCGGTGGCGGGCGGGGCTGCGCCGTGGTCCAGCACTGGGGTGGCTCCTTCATCACTGCGGGGTCGGACGGAGGCGACCCGCGGCGGCGCGCGGGCCTGCAGACACATCCCGCGAAGGAAGGGGAACCGCCGAGCCGGCGGTCGCCGCCACTCCTGGTATGGGGAGGAGCCTAAGGGGCATGGTTCGCGCTCGTAATGCATCATTGTTGCGCATCAACGGATGATCATTGCGCGTGCGGGCCCCACGCGGGGAAATATTGCGCTCCATCGCACGAAATGAGACATCGAGGGTGATGCCGAGCCCCGGAGGGGGTACGCGTGCGATCTCCGCTCCGGGCGGAGGATCTTCCGGCCGGAAGATTCCGCACCCGGGGCTGCTGCCCCGCTCGGCAGCCCTTATTCCGATGACCTCGGACGGCGTTTCCCACAGGTGGCCGACGGGGCGTGCCGGGACCCCGCGGCGGACACCGCGGTCGGCCGGAGGGCCCCGGAGAGGCGTCGGCCGGTCCCGGGCTTGCCCGGCGGGATCCCGGGCAGATACCGGGCGACCCACCGGGCGGATCTTGACGGACTCGCCGGACCGCTGGACTCGATGGAGGGAGGCCCCGTATGGGCTGGCTGGATCCGGTGCCGTTCCTGCGCGGTGTCGCGTGGCTGGACAAGGGCGCCGCGCTGCGCGCGGACCCGCTCGACTCGGCCCGGCTGCCGTGGGACACCACCGAGCGGGCCCAGCTGCCCGTGGGGGTCAGGCTGGAGTTCACCGCCTCGCCCGGCACCCGTGCCGTGGAGATCCGCTACCGCGCCGGGCTGCCCGACCGGGCCGAGCCGCTGCGGGAGCTGGCGCACTGCTTCGCCCTGTGGCAGGGCGACCGGTGCGTACGGGAGGTGCTGGGCGGCCCGGCCGGGGAGTCGGTCGTCACCATCGCGCTGCCGCCCGGCCCCGGCCCGTACGCCGTCCATCCCCCGGAGCACCTGGCGCCGGTGATCCTCGGGGTGCGGGCGGTCGGCGGTGACGTGGAGCCGGCCCCGCCGCTGCCCCGCTGGCTGGTGCACGGCGACTCGATCACCGAGGGCTGGTGGTCGACCCGGCCCGCCCATGCCTGGCCGGCCGTCGCCGGGCGGGCGCTGGGCCTCGACCCGGTCAACCTGGGGTACGCGGGCGGCGCCCGGGGCGAGCTCGCGACCGCCCAGCAACTGGCCGCACTCGACGGCGAGCTGATCACCCTGGCGTTCGGCACCAACTGCTGGGGCTCGGTCCCGCTCTCCGCCCCGCTGCTCCACGAGACGGTCCGGGCGTTCGTCGCGCTGGTGCGGCGCGGGCACCCGGAGACCCCGCTGCTCCTGGTGTCGCCCCTGCTGCGCCCGGCGGCCGAGACGACGCCGAACGCCCTGGGCGCCACCCTGGCCGAGCTGCGGGAGGCGATGGAGGCGGCGGTCCGGGAGCTGGTCCGAGGCGGGGACCGGCGGCTGGCGCTGCTGCCCGGCCGGGAGGTACTGGGCCCGGAGCGGCTGGCCGACGGGCTGCATCCGGACGACGCGGGGCACGCCCGGCTGGCGGCGGCGGTCGCGGAGGCGGTACGGGACCTGGGCCTCCCCGCACTGGCCGGCCGGAGCGCGGTACGGACGCCGGGCGGCCCGGGCGCGCCGGACGGCCCGGACGCACCGGACACGCAGGGCGCCCCGGACGGCCCGTAGCGAGGGAGGCCGTCCGGAACCCGTCGGGGCTCCCCCGGAATGAGACGCCCGCTCCCGGGTAGGGGCGCCATCGGTCGGTGACAACGTTCTCTGGAGGCCCCCGGTGCTGATGGCACATCCGACAGTTCTGCGCAAACTCATCGCCAGATACGAGGAGTTGTCGGCGAAAGCCCCGGTCGGTGCGGTCTCAGCCCCTACCGCCACCGCCGCATCCGGCGGCCCGAAGGCCCTCTCCCCGGAACTCGCTCGTCAACTTGACGACACCGCCTACACCTTGTGTGTGACAACCGGCACACGTGACGTATCCGACGCGCTGCGGGTCGCCAAGCGGGTACTGGCGGAGCGGACGTCCGTCCCGACGGCGCGCTCCGGACGGTGAGGGAGCGGCGGAGGGCGATGACCGGCACCCCGGCCATCGCCCTCCGCCGCCCACCGGGGGCGGATTCCCTCCGGCCGCCCCCGGCCACTACGATCCAACGGCCGTTGAACGAAAGCAGCGGATGGACGGGTCAACTCGACTATAAAAAAGGTGAGTTGACGAGCGAAGTCCTTCCATCCGCTGCCGTGACCGCGAGAGGTGCCCGTGAACACCGGCGAGCTGACCACGCCGGCGATGGCCACCGGCGATGTGATCGCGAACGGGGCGACCGCCCGGCCGGGGCCCGTATGACGGCCCCGGGTCCCACCGGTGCGCCGGTCCGCCGGCCCGGGGACGCACCGAGGGCCGCGCTCCCCGGCGGACCGGACGAGCCGCACGAGCCGGACGAGCCGAGCGGGCTTCCGGAAGGCGGCGGGGGCAGCGGACGGCAGCGGACGGGAGCCCGCCCCGCCGGGCCGGCCGGTCATGAGCCGCGGGAAGAGCCGGCCGGCGGCCAGGAGGCCACCTCCGGCCCGAAGACCTCCCTCGGCGGCGGTCCGGACTCCACGGCGGACGCCGCGACGGCCCCCGCGGCCGGCTCGTACCACCCGGTCGGCGCCGAGGAGGACCTGCTCGCGGTACGCCACGCGGTACGGGCCGCTACGGTCGAGGCGGGGTTCGGCCTGATCGACCAGACCAGGATCGTCACCGCCGCCAGTGAGCTGGCCCGCAACGCCTATGTGTACGGGGGCGGCGGCACCCTGGAGATGGAGATACTGCACCGGTCCGGACAGCGGGGGCTGCGCCTCACCTTCCGGGACCGGGGCCCGGGCATCACGGATCTGGACCGGGCGCTCACCGACGGCTTCACCACCGGCGGCGGGCTCGGGCACGGACTGGGCGGCGCCCGCCGCCTCATGCACGAGTTCCAGGTACGCAGCACCGCGGGTGAGGGCACCGCGGTGACCGTGATCCACTGGAACGAGCGCTGATGCCCATGGCCTGACGGACGGCACCACCACTGCCCGCACGCCCGCGCCCCATTCCACGCCCTCACCGCCCTCACCGCCCCCACCGCCTCCGGCGCAGCCGGCCGCCGCGCCGGGAGAGAGACATGACGACCGAGATCACCACCACCCACCGCTCCCTGACCGGGCTGCGCACCGCCCTGCACCGGCTCGCCCAGCGTTCGGGGGTGTCCGCCGAGGAGCGGTACCGGCTGACGCTCTCCGCGAGCCGGGTGGCCGCCGACGAGCTGACCGCGGGCCGTCCGGTGCTGCTGGAGGCCGACCCCCCGCACCAGAGCGGGGCGGAGGCCGGAGCGGCGGCCCTCACCGTACGGCTGGTGCTGCCCGAGGCACCGGCCCAGCCCTCGGCGGAGGGCCTGGAGGGTCTGCCCCTCCCCGCCCAGCGGAAGCCGGGCCCGGCCGTCGTCTGGCAACTGCCGGCACCGGCGGACGGGACCGGCACCGAAGAGCCGGGCGCGCTGGAGCTGCTGGAGGCCGAGCTGGCCGAGGCGCTCGCCCGGGCCGACGCGCTGGCCGAGGACCACCAGCGGCTCACCCATGAGCTGTCCGAGACCAACAGCGGGGTGCTGGCCCTCTACATCCAGCTGGAGGAGCGGGACGAACAGCTGCGCCAGGCGCACGGGCGGATGCTGCGCCAGCTGGAGGACGCGCTGCGCCCGCCGCCGGTGCGGGTGGCCGGACTGGAGATGGCCGTGCACTACGAGCCGGCCGAGAAGGACGCCCCGACCGGCGGCGATCTCTACGACTGGTTCGTGCTGCCCGACGGCACCGTGCACATCACCGTGGTGGACGCCCTGGGTCATGGGCTGACCAGCACACGCAGCGCCCTCAACGTCACCCACGCCGTCCGGACCCTGGCCCTGGAGGGACACGCCCTGGAGTCGATCGTGGCCCGCACCGACGAGGTGCTGGCCACCTTCGACCACGAGCTGATGGCCACCGTCCAGCTGGTCCGCATCGACCCGGGAAGCGGGGAGCTGGTGCTGGCCAACGGCAGCCACCCGCCGGCCATGCTGGTACGGGAGGACGGCGCCACCTCGCTGCTGGAGGCGCGTGGCCGGGGCGTCGGCTTTCCGCTGCCCGGCAGCGAGGCCCTGCTGCGGGACCGTCTGGACAGCGGCGATCTGCTGGTCCTCTACACCGACGGCCTCACCGAGAGCAGACGCGACCCGCGCGAGGGCGAGGTACGGCTGGCCCGCGCCGCCCAGCGGGTGCGGCACCGGCCGATAGAGGGCATTCCGGCGGCCATCGCCGAGGAGGTGCGCAGTGTGGTGCTCCACTCGGACGACACGGTCGCCCTCACCGTCCGGCGGATCGCACCCGAACCCGGGCAAGAGCGTGGTTAACGCCGGGGGCCGGGGTAAGCGAGCGGTGATGACAGAGGAGCTGCCCATGGTTGTCGTGGATTCCCCCTCGTGTGACAGCGCCTCGGCCCGCGATGTGACCGCCCGGTTTCTGGCGGACCACTGCCCCTGGGCGGATCTCGCCGCCGTGCAGCTGGTCGTGACCGAGCTGACCGCCAATGCGCTGCGGCACACCCAGGGCTGGTGGCGGTTGCGGCTGCGGGCCGAGCCCGAGGGGCTGATGGTGGAGCTGGACGACTCCAGCACGAAGCTGCCGACGGAGCGCGCCCCCGATTTCGCGGGCGGCGGCGGCTTCGGCTGGCCGATGATCCAGCGGCTGGCCGGCCGGGTCGAGGTCCGGCCGCGCCCGGCGGGCAAGACGGTGTGCGCGATGTGGCCCCGCCCGCTGCCCGGCGCCGGCTGACGGCGCCCGTCGGGCTCAGGAGTTCACGGGCCCATACCCCCGGGGACGCGGAACCGGCGGACACGAAGGTACGGAACGGAGGTACGCGGGAGTACCGGATACGGAGGTGTGGAGGAGTACGAGGCCGGGGCGGGCGCCCGGGCCGCCCCGAGCGAGCGGACACGGAGGCAGGGCTGCGGTCACCTTCGCGGCCCGCGCCGCGGCGGCCCCGTGGGGTCTCGTACGCAACCACCGCACGCCCGCCCGCCCCACACGCCGGTCCGACAGGCCTCACTCGACGGCGAGCAGTCCCTCGCGCAGCCGGTTGGTGATTCGGGTGAGCAGCCGCGACACATGCATCTGGGAGACGCCCAGCTCGGCCCCGATCTGGGCCTGGGTCATCTCGTCCACGTACCGCATCCGCAGGATCAGCCGGTCCCGCTCGTCGCACCGCTCGATCAGCGGCTTGAGCGCCTGGACGTTCTCCACCAGGTCCAGTCCCCGGTCGGGGGCGCCCAGCCGGTCGCCGATGGTCGCCGAGCCGCTGTCGCCGCCGTCGTCGAGCGGCAGGTCCAGCGAGCCGGCCGAGTAGCCGTTGGCGGCGACCAGGCCCTCTATGACCTCGTCCTCGTCAAGGCCCAGATGGGCGGCGAGTTCGGCGGCGGTCGGTGAGCGGTCGAGGCGCTGGTAGAGCTCGTCGGTCGCCCGGGCGAGGTCGATGCGCAGCTCCTGGAGCCGGCGGGGCACATGCACCGACCAGCTCGTGTCGCGGAAGAACCGCTTGATCTCGCCCACCACGCAGGGCATGGCGAAGGTGGCGAACTCCACCTCGCGGCTCAGGTCGAACCGGTCGATCGCCTTGATCAGGCCGATGGTGCCGACCTGGACGATGTCCTCCATCTGGTCGGACCGGTTCCGGAAGCGCCCGGCCGCGTACCTGACCAGGGAGAGATTCAGCTCAATGAGGGTGTTGCGGACGTACTGGTACTCCTCGGAGCCCTCCTCCAGCTCCGCGAGCCGGTCGAAGAACCGCCGGGAGAGCTCCTTGGCGTCCCTCGGGGCCACCCCGGCCGGGTCGGACACCTCCGGCAGTCCGGTGATCTCCGCCTCGGTACCGGTCGGAATGGTGGTCGCCATGGACACGGGGCCCTCCTGTCGTCTCCGTGCGGTGTCGGTTCCGCACGGTCGCACGGCGCGTCTACCCGGTCTCGCCGAAGCCATGCGCATCAATTCGGGACGGAATCCGTACGGCCCCGGGACAGTACGGCGGCGGGTCCCGGGGATGCCGCTCCCGGCGCCCGCCCGTACCGCATCGGCGGCCGTTCCTGCGCCCCCGGCGCCCGCGCCTCGGGCCCCGGGCGGCCTGTACGGCTGCGGGCCGCTCGCGTAAGGCCTCCGGGCCCCGCGGTACGGCTCCGGGGACGCCCCCGCCGGGCGGCGTGAACGGCCCCGGAACCGGCGCGGGGCGGGGAGCCGGGCGGCCCGGGTCACCAGTGGTGCCGCGGCTCGCCCGGCGCCCGGCCGGCGGCTCGGGCTCAGCTCCAGCTGGCGTGCAGCGGCTTGCCCTCGGCGTAGCCGGCGGCGCTCTGGACGCCGACCACGGCCTTCTCGGCGAACTCCTCCAGGGAGCCGGCACCGGCGTAGGTGCAGGAGGAGCGGACGCCCGCGATGATCGAGTCGATCAGGTCCTCGACGCCCGGCCGGGCCGGGTCCAGGAACATCCGGGAGGTCGAGATGCCCTCCTCGAACAGCCCCTTGCGGGCGCGGTCGTACGCCGACTCCTCGCTGGTCCGGTTGCGCACCGCGCGGGCCGACGCCATGCCGAAGGACTCCTTGTAGAGCCGGCCGTCGGCGGCCTGCTGGAGGTCGCCGGGCGACTCGTACGTACCGGCGAACCAGGAGCCGATCATGACGTTGGAGGCACCGGCGGCCAGCGCCATGGCCACGTCCCGGGGGTGCCGCACCCCGCCGTCGGCCCAGACGTGCTTGCCGTACTTCTTCGCCTCGGCCGCGCACTCGAGCACGGCGGAGAACTGCGGGCGGCCCACCCCCGTCATCATCCGGGTGGTGCACATGGCGCCGGGTCCGACGCCGACCTTGATGATGTCCGCGCCGGCCTCGATGAGATCCCGGACGCCCTCGGCGGCGACGATGTTGCCGGCGACGATCGGCACCTGCGGGTCGAGCCCCCGGACGGTGCGGATGGCGCTGATCATCGACTCCTGGTGCCCGTGGGCGGTGTCGATGACCAGGGTGTCCACCCCGGCGTCGAGCAGCTGCTTGGCCTTGCCCGCCACATCGCCGTTGATCCCGACGGCGGCGGCGATCCGCAGCCGGCCCCTGTCGTCGACGGCGGGGGTGTAGAGGGTGGCGCGCAGCGCGCCCTTCCGGGTGAGGATGCCGGCGAGGCGGCCCTCCTTGTCCACGGCGGGCGCGTAGCGGCGGTTGCGCTGGTCCAGGGTGTTGAACGCCTCGCGCGGGTCGATCCCGGCGTCGATCAGCAGCAGGTCACGGGACATGACCTCGGAGAGCTGGGTGAAGCGGTCCACCCCGGCGAGGTCCCGGTCGGTGACGACACCGACCGGACGGCGCTCCTCGTCCACCACGACACCGGCGTTGTGGGCGCGCTTGGGCAGCAGCGAGAGCGCGTCGGCGACGGTCTGGTGGGGGTGCAGGACGATCGGCGTGTCCAGGACGTGGTGCCGGCCCTTGACCCAGGAGACGACGTCGGTGACGACCTCGATCGGGATGTCCTGCGGGATGACGACGAGACCGCCGCGCCGGGCGACGGTCTCGGCCATCCGGCGGCCGGCGATCGCGGTCATATTGGCGACGACCAGCGGGATGGTGGTACCGCTGCCGTCGGGGGCGGAGAGGTCGACGGCCTGCCGGGAGCCCACGGCCGAGCGGCTGGGCACCATGAACACATCGTCGTACGTGAGGTCGTACGGCGGCTTCAGGTCATTGAGGAAACGCACGTGCTGAACATCCAGTCGTTCGGAGTTGGCCCCCGGGCATCTCAGCCGGGGGGAAAACGCACGTACTTCAGTCTCCCATGCGGCCGGGCGCCGGGTCCCCGGGCGAAAGCTCCAGGGCGTCCGCGACACCCTGGTGCGAAGCTCCAAGGCGTCCCGGGCCCGGGAGCCCGAGGCGGGAACCGGGTTCCGTACTCCGAGACCGGACCCGGGCTGTGCGGCGGGTCCGGGTTTCCGGGCCGGCCCGGGCCCCGAAGCCGGCTCCGGGTCCGGAAAACGGTTCCGGGTGCGGGTGCGGGTGCGGAAAACGGCTCCGGCGCGGCCCCCGGACGGTTCCGCACGGCCCGCGACCCGGCGCGTGGGTTGCGGGCCGGGGCCCGGGGCGCAGGCCGTCGCGACCCGGCGCGCGGGCACGGGCCCGGCGCGGGTCAGTTGTCCGGGTCAGCGCGCTCCAGGGCCGGGCGCGGGCCCGGAGAGAACTCGGTGAGCAGGTAGTCGGCCGCCGAGGTGTCCGTCACCAGGCTGGTGACCAGGCCCGAGCGGAGTACGGCTCCGATGGCCGCCGCCTTTCGCTGGCCGCCCGCGATGGCCACCACTTCGGGGATCCGGCGCAGCCGGTCGGCCTCGACCGTGATGCACCGCTCGCCCAGATCGCGCCCGACCCGGCGGCCGGCCGCGTCGAAGAGATGCGCCGACATCTCGGCGGCGACGCCCAGCGAGGCGTAGTGCGCCCGCTCCTCGTCGGTGAGCATGTCGTGCACGGTGGAGATGCCCGGCTCCCAGGAGCCGATGGAGACCGCGGCGACGGTCACCTTGTCGAAGTAGTCGAAGGCGCGGGCGATGCCGGTCTGGCTGCGCAGCGCCGCCGCGGTGGCCGGGTCGGGCAGCAGCATGGGCGCGTAGATCGGGTGCGCCTCGCCGCCGGAGACCTGGGCGGCCCGCCGGACGGCCTCCACCGAACCGCGCTCGGCGGTCCCGGCGTCGTACACCCCGGTGAGCTGGACGACCGTGCAGGGCGGCAGCCGGTCCAGCGCGGCCGCCATGTGGATGGTGGAGCGGCCCCAGGCCAGGCCGAGGACATCGCCCTCGGTCACCAGCTCCCCGAGCAGATCGGCGGCGACCTCGCCCAGGTTCTCCGGGTCGGGCGACTCGTCCTCGCCCTCCGGCGGGGACTCGACCACGACGGCGTGCCGCAGCCCGTAGCGGGCGCGCAGCGCGTCGGAGCGCTCCGCGTCCAGCTCGGCCGGCACCCGGATCTCGATCCGGACCAGGTCCCGTTCGAGGGCGGTCTCCAGGACCCGGGCCACCTTGAAGCGGCTGACGCCGAACTCCTCGGCGATCTGGATCTTGGACTTGCCCTCCAGGTAGAAGCGGCGGGCCATGG
This sequence comes from Streptomyces pyxinae, assembly GCF_024756275.1. Lineage (GTDB taxonomy): Bacteria > Actinomycetota > Actinomycetes > Streptomycetales > Streptomycetaceae > Streptomyces > Streptomyces pyxinae. Next base: position 25,498 of record NZ_JANUGQ010000043.1, read on the forward strand.
CCGCCGCCTGTACGAGCTCCGCGGGTCCCATCCGCAGGGCTGGACGTCCCGCCGACATCGCAGACACCGCGCTCTCCTCACTGCTGTTCACACTCTGTGCTCGCCGCTCATCCTGTCAGATCCGGCGAGTCCTGATCAGTCCTGTCGGCCCGCGTTCATCCGCGCGTGGCCCGCCGGCCGCCCGGCCCGCCCCGGCGCCGCCGGCCTGCGTCCGCCTCAGTGGCGGCAGGCCCAGGACGCCGCGGCGGTCGCCTCGTCGGCCTGGTGGCGCAGCATCCGCACGGCGGCGGCCGGGTCGTCGGTGCCGTAGACCGCGGAGCCGGCCACGAAGACATCGGCCCCGGCCTCCGCGCAGCGCTCGATGGTCTCGGCCGAGACCCCGCCGTCGACCTGGAGCCACAGTTCGAGCCCGTGCCTGGCGATCAGCTCCCGGGTGCGCCGGATCTTCGGCAGCATGATGTCCAGGAACGCCTGGCCGCCGAAGCCCGGCTCCACCGTCATCACCAGCAGCATGTCCAGCTCGGGCAGCAGATCCTCGTACGGCTCGATCGGCGTCGCGGGCTTCAGCGCCATCGCGGCCCTGGCCCCCTTGGCCCGGATCTCACGGGCCAGCCGGACCGGCGCGGCGGCGGCCTCGGCGTGGAAGGTGACCGAGCCGGCGCCCGCCTCCACGTACTGCGGGGCCCAGCGGTCCGGCTCCTCGATCATCAGATGGCAGTCCAGCGGAATGTCCGTCGCCCGGCTGAGCGACTCCACCACCGGCACGCCCAGCGTGAGGTTGGGCACGAAGTGGTTGTCCATGACGTCGACATGGAGCCAGTCGGCGCCTTCGACGGCCTTCGCCTCCTCGGCGAGACGGGCGAAGTCGGCGGAGAGAATGCTGGGGTTGATCTGGGCCATGGGCCAAGCCTGCCACGTCCCGGCCGCCCGGTTCGCCGCCCTCCGCACACCGGGCGCCGGCACACCATGACGTACCGGACATAACCCCCGCATTACCCCACCGGAACTGAACTTTCCGGCCGGCGCCCGCCCGGATCCGCCTCCGTCCCGGGCCCGGCCTCGCCATGCGGCCGGATCCCGGCGTCCCTCGCCCTCTTCCGCCGCTCCGTCAGCCGGTGCGGCGGAGGAGGGCGAGGTACATGGCGTCGGTGCCGTGGAGGTGGGGCCAGAGCTGGAGGTCCGGGCCCTCGCCCAGGGCCGGGACGCCGGGGAGCAGCGGGCGGGCGTCGATCCACTCGGCGGCGGGCGCCTCCCGGCCGCCCCGGCCCTTGAGCACGTCGTCCACGACGGCGCGGGTCTCGGCCTGATGGGGCGAGCAGGTCGCGTAGCCGACCACTCCGCCGACCCGGACCGACTTGAGCGCCTGGGCCAGCAGGTCGCGCTGGAGCGGGGCGAAGCCGTCCAGGTCCTCGGGGCGGCGGCGCCAGCGGGCCTCGGGCCGGCGGCGGAGCGCGCCCAGGCCGGAGCAGGGGACGTCGACCAGCACCCGGTCGAAGCTGCCGGCCGGCCACGGCGGGCGGGTGCCGTCGGCGGTGACCACCTGGTACGGGCCGGGGTTGCCGGCCAGCGCCCGGGCGACCAGCCGGGCGCGGTGCGGCTGCTTCTCGGCGGCGACCAGGGCCGCGCCGCGCTCCGCCGCCAGGGCGCCGAGCAGGGCCGCCTTGCCGCCGGGTCCCGCGCAGCCGTCGAGCCAGCGGGTGTCCGGGCCGTCCAGCGGGGCGGCGGCCAGGGCCGCGGCGACCAGCTGGCTGCCCTCGTCCTGGACGCCGGCCCGGCCCTCCCGTACGGCCTCCAGGGCGCCCGGCTCGCCGCCCTCGGGCAGCCGTACCGCGTACGGGGACCAGCGGCCGGGCAGCCCGGCCCCCTCCCCCACCGCCGCCAGCAGCTCCTCGGTGGTGGCCCGGCCGGGGCGGGCCACCAGGGTCACCTCGGGCCGCTCGTTGTCGGCGGCCAGCAGGTCCTCGATGCCCGCGCGCCCGCCGCCCAGCGCGTCCCACAGGGCGGAGACCACCCAGCGGGGGTGGGAGTGCACCACGGCGAGATGGTCCTCGGGGTCGTCGTCGTAGGGCGGGGCGACCCGCTCCAGCCAGCCGTCCAGATCGTGCTGGGACACCTTCCGCAGCACGGCGTTGACGAACTTGGCGCGCCCGTCGCCGAGCACCACCCGGGCCAGCTCCACGGTGGACGAGACCGCCGCGTGCCCGGGCACGCGGGTGCCGAGCAGCTGGTGGGCGCCGAGCGAGAGCACGTCCAGCACCGGCGGGTCCACCTCGCGCAGCGGGCGGTCCACACAGGCGGCGATGATCGCGTCATAGGTGCCCTGGCGGCGCAGGGTGCCGTAGACCAGCTCGGTCGCGAAGGCGGCGTCCCGGCTGTCGAAGCCGTCCCGCTCCCGGGCCTTGCGCAGCAGCGGGGGCAGCACCAGGTTGGCGTAGGCGTCCCGCTCGTCCACGGCCCGCAGCGCCTCGAAGGCGAGCAGCCGCACCGGGTCCTTCTGGGGACGGCGGTGGGGCCTGGGGGGACGGCGACGGGACTGCTCGCTCACAAGGTGCTCCGCTGATAGAGGGGTGGTGCTCCCTCAGCCTACGTCCGCGCCGCCCTCCGCCCGGCCAGGGCCCGGCACCTGGCCGGGGCCCCGGCCGGCTCCGGCCCGGCCCCTCCCCGGCCCAGGGGCCCGGGCGCCCGCCCGGCTCGCTCCGGGGTGCGCCTCAGCCCGCCTCGGAGGCGCCGAGCCGCTCGCCCGGGGCGATCCGCACCCCGCGCGCCCAGTCGGCGCCGCGCATCGGCTTCTTGCCCTGCGGCTGCACCCAGAGCAGCTCCACGGCGTACGAACCGGTGCCCGCGTGGACGCTGTTCTTGCCCGCCGCCAGCTCGCCCGGGGCCAGTTCGTCCCGGCCCGGCACCGGCGCCGTCTGGACCAGCTTCAGCCGCTCGCCCCGGAAGACGGTCCAGGCGCCGGGGGCCGGGGTGCAGCCGCGCACCACCCGGTCGACCCGGAGCGCCGGCGCGGTCCAGTCGATCCCGGCGTCCTCCACGGTGATCTTCGGCGCCAGGGTGACGCCATCGGCGGGCTGGGGCACCGCCTTGAGGGTGCCGTCCGCGATGCCGTCCATGGTGGCGGCGAGCAGTCCGGCGCCGGCGAAGGCCAGCCGGGTGAGCAGGTCGCCGCTGGTGTCGGTGGCCCGGATCTGCTCCGTGAGCACCCCGTAGACCGGGCCGGAGTCCAGCCCCTCCTCGATCAGGAAGGTGGAGGCGCCGGTCAGCTCGTCCCCCGCCATGATCGAGTGCTGCACCGGGGCGGCGCCGCGCCAGGCGGGCAGCAGCGAGAAGTGCAGATTGACCCAGCCGTGGACGGGCACGTCGAGCGCGACCCGGGGCAGCAGCGCGCCGTACGCCACGACCGGACAGCAGTCGGGCCCGATCTCCCGGAGCCGGGCGAGGAAGTCCTCGTCCCGGGGCCGGGCCGGCTTGAGCACCTCGATCCCGGCCTCCTCGGCGCGCTGCGCCACCGGGCTGGCGACCAGCCGGCGGCCCCGCCCGGCGGGCGCGTCCGGCCGGGTGACGACGGCGGCCACCTCGTGGCGGTCCGAGGCGATCAGGGCGTCCAGGGCGGGTACGGCGACCTCGGGGGTGCCTGCGAAGACGAGCTTCATCGGTGGCTGACTGCCTGTCTGTTCGGGGCTACGGGAGCGGCGCACCAGTCTAGGTCGTGGCCCCGGGGTGACGCGGTCCGGTGGTCACGCGGTTCCGCGGGCGCGCAGCCGCGACCGGGCCGGGGCGGGCTCCGCCGGCCGTGACCGGGGGCGGCTCCGGCGGCCGTGACCGGCGCGGGCTCCGGCGGCGGCGGCTCAGGGGGCGTACGGGGGCTCACTCGCCTCGTGCCCCCGCGGATACGCCCCAGGGCGTGACCCGGCCGCAGATGAAGCGTTGTCAAGGGAGATTGACCTTCACGGGCCGCCGCCCCGGCGCGGCCCGCTCCTTTTCAACGCCGGTTCGAGAGGCTTGTCAATGGCCGACCACGCCACCCATGACGCCCAGGCACGGGCCAGCCTGCATCTGCTGGTGCGGGACATCGAGCGGGTCCGCCGGCAGGTGGACGCACTCCGCACCCTCACCGCCCAGCTGGGCAATGTGTACCGCCCCCGGCGATCCAGCCCCACCGCGGGCTTCGTCGTCTACGGCCGGGCCCCGGCCCCCACCGTCCGGCTCGCCCAGGAGCTGCGGGACAGCGTGGAGACGCTGGTCACCGCGGCGGTGGACTTCGACCGCTCACTGGGCTTCTCGTGGGACGCGGTGGGCTCGGCCCTCGGGGTCACCAAGCAGGCGGTGCACCGCCGCTACGGCACCCGGCGGACGCCCGCCCAGGGCGGGGAGCCCGAGCGTGCCGACGGCCCGGGCGGCGCCCGGGTGCTGCCGGCCGTCCAGCCGCTGCCCGGCGTCTCCGGCATGCCCGGTACTGCCGGGGTTTCCGGGGGCCATGGCGTCTCCGGAGGTCCCGGCGCCCCCGCCGTGCCCGCCGCCCGCTCGGTGCCCCCGCAGCCGAGAGCCGGGGCCGGCGCCCCGGGCGGCGAGGTCCGGCCGGGCGCCTTCCCCGGCCCGCGCAACGGCTGACCACCGGGCCCGGCCGCCGGGCGCGTGGGCCGGCCGGCTTCCGCCCCGCCCGCCGGTCCCACGAGGCCCGGGACCGGTCAGCCGATGTCCGGCGGGTCGATCCGCACCCGCACCGAGTCGTCGCCCCGGGCCGTCCGGCCCGCCCGGGCCGCCTTCAGCGCCGCCGCCAGGGCCGACCCGCTGCCCGGTGGCACCCGCAGCAGCGCCCGGTCCCAGCTCTCGCCCGGCGGCGGGTCGCCGGGGCGGCGGGCACCGCCCGGGGGCGGGGCCGGCAGCGGCACCGGGCCCAGGGTCTCGGTCTCCGGGGGCAGCTCGGCCCCGGCCAGGAAGGCGGCCACCGCCTCCGGCCGGCCGGTGACGGCGGCCATCCGGGAGACCGGCGGGAAGCCCAGCTCGGCGCGCTCGGCCAGCTCCCGCTGGGCGTGGCCGACCGGGTCCCAGCGCACCAGCGCCTGCACCGGCCGGAGCGTGGGCTCGGCCACCACCACCACGGTGCCGCCCTCGTCCTGGCCGCGCACCAGCGAGGCCGCGTCCAGCCAGCGGCGCAGCGCCTCCTCGCCGGCCCGCAGGTCGGGGCGGCCGAGCATGGCCCAGCCGTCCAGCAGCAGCGCGGCGGCGTACCCGCCCTCGGCGACCGGCTCGGCGCCCGGCGTGCTCACCACCAGCGCGGGCCGCCCCGGCACGGTGTCCAGCACATGGTCCCGGCCCGAGGTGCGGACCGGTACGGCGGGAAACGCCCGGCCCAGCTCCTCCGCCGTCCGCCGGGCGCCCACCACGCTGGCCCGCAGCCGGGCGCCCCCGCAGGCGGGGCAGTGCCAGCCGGGAGCGTCCCGGCCGCACCAGCCGCACCGCAGCGCGTGCTGGTCGGCGGCCTCCAGCGGGCCCGAGCAGTGCCCGCACCGGGCGGGGGTACGGCACCGCTCGCAGGCCAGCCGGGGGACGTACCCCCGCCGGGGCACCTGGACCAGCACCGGGCCCGCGCGCAGGCCGTCCCGTACCGCCTGCCAGGCGAGCGTGGGCAGCCGGGCGGCCCGGGCGGCCTCGTCCCGGGCCAGCTCGGTGTCGCCGACCGTCCGGACCAGCGGGGCGGCGGCGCGCACCTGGTCCCGGGGGGCGAGCAGCGGCCGGGCCCAGCCGGTCTCCACCAGCTGGGCCGCCTCGACGGTGCAGCCGGTGGCGCCGAGCAGAAAGGCGCAGTGGTCATGGGCGGCACGCAGCAGCAGCACCTCCCGGGCGTGCGGCAGCGGGGCGTGCGGCTCGCTGTGGCTGGCGTCGCCGTCGTCCCAGATGGCGACCAGACCGAGGTCCCGGACCGGGGCGAACATGGCGGCCCGGGTGCCGACGACCGCCCGGACCGAGCCGCGCCGGACGGCGAGCCACTGGCGGTACCGCTTCTCGGGGCCCGCCTCGGCGGTGAGCAGGGCGTGCCGGCCCTCGCCCAGCAGGGCGGTGAGCGCCGCGTCCACCCGGGCGGCGGCCCGGCCGTCCGGGACCACCACCAGGGCGCCGCGCCCGGAGGCGAGGGCGGCACCGACCGCCCGGGCCAGCTCGTCGGCCCAGTGCGGCCCGGGCAGCGCGTTCCACACCGCCCGGGGCGCGCCGCCGCCCGCCAGCGCGGTCAGGAACGCCTCGCCCTGCTCGTACCGCCGCCAGGTCCTGGGGTCGGGCGGCGGGGGCGGCGGCAGCGGCTCGGGCGAGGGCCGGGACTCGGCACGGGCGCTGCGCGGCGGCACGGCGAGCTGGAGGACGTCCGCGAGGCTGCCCGCGTACCGGTCGGCCACCGCCCGGGCCAGCCGCAGCAGCTCGGGGCCGAGCACCGGCTCGGGCGAGACCACCCCGGCGAGCGCGGCGAGCGGCCCGGAGTAGTCGGAGGTGGCCCGCCGCTCGACCAGGAAGCCGTCGATCAGCCGGCCGCCCTCCCGGCGCCCGCCCTGCACCTGGTGCGCCCCGGCGCCGAACCGCACCCGGACCCGCACGCCCGGCCGCGCCTCCGCGTCCAGCTCCTCCGGCACCGCGTAGTCGAAGAACTGGTCCAGGTGGAGCACGCCCTTGTTGACCACCACCCGGGCGACCGGCAGCTCCTTGGCGAGCGCCGCTCCCCGCCAGGTGCGCGGCTTGGCGCGCGGCACCTTGGCCCGGCGGACGGTCTCCCGGATGAGCGCGAGCTGCTCGGGAGCCTCGCCCGCCCGGACCTCCCGGTGCTCGGGGTTCTCGTTCTCGCTGCTCACACCCGAATTCCTACCAGACCCCACCGACACCCCCACCGGCCCTCGCCACCGCCCCGGCCCGCGCTCCCGCGCTGTCGGCCGGGCCCGGCGCCGGGCCCCGGATGCCTGGCGCCGGGTGCCGGGTCACGGGCGCCCGTGGACGATCGTGGAAACGCCGGAGTCCGGCACCCTTCTCCGGGTGCCGGACTCCGGCGGTCGTCGCTTCGGTGCGCCTGGGTTCAGAGGCCGGCGGCGGTGCGGAGGGCCTCGGTACGGTCGGTGCGCTCCCAGGTGAAGTCGGCCAGCTCGCGGCCGAAGTGGCCGTAGGCCGCGGTCTGGGCGTAGATCGGCCGCAACAGGTCCAGATCACGGATGATCGCGGCCGGGCGCAGGTCGAAGACCTGGGCGATGGCGTGCTCGATCCGGTCCACCTCCACCGTGGCGGTCCCGAAGGTCTCCACGAACAGGCCCACCGGCTCCGCCTTG
>NZ_JANUGQ010000044.1 GCF_024756275.1 Streptomyces pyxinae
AGGACCCAAGACTCTCTCACTGTCAGAGAGGACCTGCTCACTGAGCAGCACTGCCTCCTCCACCTGCCCGGCGTCCATCCGCAGAATCGCCAGAGCGCTCCGCGCCGCCATGCTGTGCTGGTGATCTGGGCCGAGGAGTCGCTCTGAAATGTGGAGAGCCTCGGTCATGAGGCGTGCGGCGTCTTGGTGGCGGCCTGCGTCGCGATAAGAGATCGCCAGCCTGACGCGCGCTTCGACGGTGTCTACATGTTCGCCACCGAGGTAACGCTGGGCTTGGTAGAGCAAGGACTCGTCGAACTCCACAGCCTGCTGGTGCAGTCCCGTCTCATGGAAGCTGTCACTGGTCCGGATGAGGCATGGGTGCATTCCTGAGTTCCACAAGCACCCATCCACTAGCTGGTTCAACGTCACGGTGTTCGTGCGCAGCAGTGCAGCCAAGTCCTGGTCCCACTCGTCCCGCTCTGGCCACAGGCTTACCAAAGCATCCGCTGCTGTGTTGGCGAGAGCGGCGAGGGCCTCGGTGGGGGTTCCCTCGCAGATGGCACGGCTTGTGAGGACGTGCATGCGAACCGGGGTCGCGGGGCTGTCTTGGCTGATAAGTGCGTATGTACGTAGATGCCGGAGTGCCCGAAGAATGTCGGAGTCAGTCACTGGACGGCGACGCTTAAGCCAGCTAAGGCTATGCCGCCTCACCCAACTCATACGGAAGTAAGCGAGCACCGGAGGCGTGAGCCACAGTTCCGACGGGTGCCCCATCGGATCCATCAGGGCGATGAGCCGCACCAGATCGCGGACAATCCCGGTGTCGTCCGCGGTTTCGGCAGCGTTGAGAGAAGCGGCCAGCGCTGGTCTCACATGCTGACTTACATCTGCTCCGTCGAGGTCCAGAGGCAGCAGATCGGACAGCTGGTTCCTGTAGTCGCGAAGGCGCTCTAGGTAGACGTCTGTGTCGACTTCTTGGTTGAGCATGTGGGCGGCAGCGAGTCCCAGCGCGAGGGGCTGACGGCCAAGTGCTTCGATAAGCTCCGGCACAGAAGAAGAACGGTAGAGCTGGGGCTGACCAGCGTCTGCCAGACGTCGGCGCAGGTAGCTGAGGGCTTCATCGACTTCATAGACGCCGAGTTCGAGGCTGAGGAGGTTGCGTCCAGTGGCTGAGAAGTCGGCAGTACTGTGGCGGGTCGTGACGATGACTCGCCCTCTGCCCGGAGTGGTCCCCTCCGGCCACCACTCCGGGGCGACTGCGGGGTCGCGTATGTCGTCGAGGACTACAAGCCATCGTCTGTCCGTGGAGGAAAGCCAGTTCCGGAATGCTTCAGCAGCAGTATTTCGATCCTCTGCCCTGGCTTCGATGAGGTCGAGTCGTTCCGCAGCCTGGGCGTAGGCGGTGACGATCTGCTCAGAGTCAGATGCGTCGACCCAGATGAGGAGATCCAGACCCCCAGCAGAAATTTCCTGATCGCGAAGAGAGCGCGCCAAATACGCGGCAAGCTGAGTTTTCCCGGCGCCGGCTGGCCCGGAGATGGCGTAAACAGGGACACGGGGAGTGTCAGGTTCCTCATTGATCATGGCAGCTGCTGATGAGCGGGGCTGGAAGGCTGCGGCGAGCGGGGGAACCGTCCCGATCCACAGAGGCCAGGCGACCATGGTTCGCCAGGAAGGCGGGCCACCGAACATAACATGATTGTTGATGCCGACAACTTGAATTGCTTGGACGACGTTCCTACTGGCATTTTGCCGCGAGGCCCGCTCTCCGTCACCTCGTGCCACTGCTGCCTGCCCTTCAGTTCCGATCAGGTTCCGGCCGATACACCGTCAACGCGCCACGCGGAACGCCTGCGGGCCGGACGGGTCCACGGACGGGTCAGCCTGAGGAGCGGCTGAGTGGTTGCGGGAGCTCCTCGGCGGTCCACTTGGTCGTGAACAACATGCCACAGCAGCGCCTGCTCCGCTGGACGCCAAGTTCCCTTGGACTGTCTTTGACTTGCCGACTCCTCCGTAAAATTCCTACAGAGATCACCGTGAGTGACGAGGAGCAGGAGTGGGACCCTGCACTACTTCGTAGTGCGGGGTCCTTGTGTGTTGAGCTGCAAGGCCGCGATGCGTCGTGAGCCCCGATCTTCTATGCGCGGTGGAGCAGCCGCCGACCCACGATCGGGGCGGGCAGACGTGATGCGTGACCGCCTCAGGGCCGAGAGGGCCCGTTGGGGATCAGGGGGCGCAGGTTCAATTCCTGCCATCTCGACCATGCTTTTCGCAGGTCGGATGCCGTTCTCTTAGAGTGCCTAACACAATGAGGTGGATCGGCCCTGATGGCCGTGTCCGGTCGGCGGGTTCGGCGTTGTCCCGGTCATGGGGGCTTCGCCGTGGATCATGTCGGATGACCTGTGGGAGCGGATCGAGCCGCTTCTGCCGAAGCGGGAGAGGCGGTTCAGGTACCCGGGCCGCAAGCCGGTCCCCAACCGGCAGGTGCTGTGCGGGATTCTGTTCGTGCTGCACACCGGGATCCAGTGGGAACACCTGCCCCAGGAGCTCGGCTTCGGGTCCGGTATGACGTGCTGGCGACGGCTGCGGGACTGGAACGAGGCCGGGGTCTGGCAGCGGCTGCACGAGGTGCTGCTGGCCGAGCTGAATGCCGCCGCCCGCCTCGACTGGTCAAGAGCGGTCGTCGACTCCAGCCACGTCAGGGCGTTAAAAGGGGGCTCCACACGGGCCCGTCCCCAGTCGACCGGGGACGGGCCGGCTCCAAGCACCACCTGATCACCGACGGCAACGGCACCTCGCTCGCAGTCATCCTCACCAGCGGCAACCGCAACGACGTCACCCAGCTCCTGCCCCTGCTCGACGCCGTCCCACCAGTCCGAGGCAGGCCCGGACGCCCCCGCCGCACACCCAGTCGGTCTTCGCCGACCGCGGCTACGACCACGACGTCTACCGCGACCAGCTCCGGGCCCGCCGGATCCTGCCCGTCATCGCCCGACGCGGCACAGCCCACGGCAGCGGCCTGGGCGCCTACCGATGGGTGGTCAAGCGCACCTTCGCCTGGCTCCACGGCTTCAAACGACTCCGCATCCGCTGGGAACGACGGGCCGACATCCTGGGACGATGTGGTCACCAAGCTCGGCTACGAGCAACTGCGCCGCCACGACCTCCGGCACACCGGACTGACCTGGTTCGCCGACGCCGGAGTCCAGGTGCACGTCCTGCGACGCATCGCCGGCCACGGATCCCTGACCACCACCCAGCGCTACCTGCACCCCGACGTACACAAGATCACCGCCGCCGGGGCCGCGCTCTCCGCACACCTCAGCGTGCTCCGCGCACCACACTCGCTGCCGAGCCCGATCGTGATGACCCGCTGACGCCGGTTAAGGGTGCTGGTCCCCAAATGGTCCCCAAGAATGATCAAGGACCGGTTTCGGATACCTCCGAAACCGGTCCTGATCCGCGACTCTCTCCAGTCGGGACGACAGGATTTGAACCTGCGACCCCTTGACCCCCAGTCAAGTGCGCTACCAAGCTGCGCCACGTCCCGATGCGCGTCGGCCCGGCTTCCGCCGTGCTGTGCGCGCAAGAGAACATTACCGCACTCCGCGACCGGTTCGGCGCGGGGGCCGGGCGGGCGGAGGAGAATCGGGGCGTGGACAGCGCAGCGAAGGACCGGCGGGACCGGGACGCGGAGGGGCGGGCCCGCAGCGCGCGCCCGAGGGACGGGCTGGGCCGCCCGCTGCCGTACGGGGCGCCCGGGGTGGCACGGCAGCCGGAGGGGGTGGAGCGCACTCCGGCCGAAACGCTCAGGGAGGCGCAGGAACTGCTGGCGGCCGGGAAGCCGTTCCACGCCCATGAGGTGTTCGAGGACGCCTGGAAGACCTGTCCCGGGGACCGGGCGGGCGAGCGCGAGCTCTGGCGGGGGCTGGCCCAGCTGGCGGTGGGTCTCACCCACGCGGCTCGCGGCAATGGGACGGGCGGCGCCCGGCTGCTGCTGCGCGGCGCCGAACGGATCGCCGGGTACTCCGACCCGTACGGGATCGATGTGACCGGGCTGGTGACATGGGCGCGGGAGCTGGCCGCCCGGGCGCCCGGCGGCCCGGTGGACCCGGCGGCGGAGGCGCCCCGGCTGAGCCGCTGAGCCCGGGGCCGGGCGGGGGGGGCAGGTACCGACAGGACGGCGACCGGCGGAACAGCCCGTCCGGCGGGACAACCCGTCCGGCAGAACCGGCGACCGGCAGGACCGGCGACCGACGGGACCGCGAGCCCCGGACGGGACCGGCCGGCCCGGCACGGCCGTACGCCGGGCCACGGCCGGCGGACCGGCACCCGGGGCCGCCGGCCGTCCGGACGGACCCGCGAGCCCCGGCACCCCTGGGCGCCGGGCCCGTACGCCGGGGCGCGCCCCCGTACGCCCGGGAGGGTCGTACGCCCGGCGGAGTCAGGAGGCGGGCGGCAGGCCGAGGGCCGGGAGGAGGACGGCGTCCAGGAGCTCGGGCAGTGGGTCACGGCCGGCGAAGCGGTCCTCGAAGAGCCGCTCGACCCGCAGGACGCCGAGGAGGCAGGGGGCCACCCAGCCGAGCGCCGGGTTGGCGGCGTCCACCTCACCGCGCTCGACGGCCCGGTGGAGCATCTCGTCGACGGCGGCCACCTCGGGGGCGATCACCGTCTCGCGGAGCGCCTCGCGGAGGTCGGGATGGTGGAGGTACGCCTGACCGACCGCCTCCATCAGCTCGGTGTCCCGCCCCCTGCGGCCCGCCACGGCCTCGGCGGCCGCCCGCAGGTCGCCCGGGAGGGTGCCGGTGTCGATGTCGCCGAAGAGCGGGCGGCGGCTCTTGGCGAGGGCGGCCGTGACCAGCCGGGGCTTGGTCTTCCACTGGCGGTACAGGGTCGCCTTGCCGCACTTGGTGCGCGCGGCGACACCCTCCATGGTGACGGCCTCGTAGCCGCCCTCCCGGAGCAGGTCGAGCACGGCGCGGTACAGCTCCAGCTCGCGCTCCGGGGTGATCCGGCTGCGGCGCGCGGCGGCCGTGGCGGCCCGCGTGGACATATGTCTCCTCCTTGCGGCGGGGTCCCGCGGCGGGATCCCACGACGGTCCGGGACCCTCCGCGTCCGCGCGCGCCCGGCGTCCGTGCGCACTCGTACGCGGGCGTGCGCCGGGTGTCCGGCGCGTGACCCACCGTGCGCCTACCCGCTCTTCACCTCACCCCACCGCACAGACGAGAGTAGGGCGCGCTCAATCGAGACGCAACCGTATCGATACGTTTGCGTCTCGTTAAAAACGGATCTAGGCTTCCTCCGTTTGCGTCCGAACAAAGGGGCCGGAAATGGCTGCCGGGATACGTCCCACCGGACCGGAGACGACCGCCGACCGACGGCCGCCCCTGGTGCGCGAGTTGCTGCTGGTGACCGCGCTCTTTCTCGTCTACAAGGCCGGCCGGCTCCTCGCCGGCGGGGAGACCGCGGCGGCGTTCCGCAACGCCGGTGACGTCTGGCGGCTGGAGCGCACCGCCCACCTGCCCGGCGAGGGGCTCGTCCAGAGCCTGCTGCTGCGCGACGGGACGGCGGTCCACGTGGCCAATGTGTACTACGCGGGCGTCCACTTCCCCGCCACGGTGGCCTTCCTGGTCTGGCTCTACTGGCGCCGGCCCGCGCACTACCTCTGGTCGCGCCGGGTGCTGGCGCTGCTCACCGCCGCCGCGCTCGCCCTCCATCTGCTGATGCCGCTCGCCCCGCCCCGGCTGCTCGCGGCCTCGCGGCTGATCGACACCGCCCGGGTCTACGGTCCCTCGGTCTACGCCGCGAAGCCGGAGACCGACACCCTGGCCAACCAGTTCGCCGCCATGCCGTCGCTGCACTTCGGCTGGGCGGTGATGGTGGCCGTCGGGCTGATCGCCGCCACCCGTGGCCGGTGGCGGTGGCTCTGGCTGCTGCACCCCCTGCTCACCCTGCTGGTGATCGTCGGCACCGCCAACCACTACTGGCTGGACGCCGTGGTGGCCGGTGCGCTGCTGGGCGCCGCGCTGATCGTCGTACCGGCGCCGGGACGGGCTCCGCTGCGGTGGCCGGGCGGCGGACGGCCCTGGGCGCGGGAGCCCGCGTACCGGCGGCCGGCGACCGCGCCCCGGGGCGACCGGGTGCCCCGGCCGCGTACGGCGTCCCCGGTCACCGCCGCGGCCGCCCCGGAGGTGCCGCGATGAGGGGCACGCTCTTCGCCGTACTGCTCTCGCTGGCGTCGGCCGCCGGATACGCGCTCGCCGCGGTGGCCCAGTCGCGGCTCGCCGCGTACGGTTCCGCCGCCTCCGGCCGGGGCGGTCTGCGGGCCCTGCTCGGCCGGCCGCTCTGGTGGTGGGCGGTCGGGCTGAACGGTGCCGCCGCCCTCACCCATGTGGCGGCGCTGCACTACGGCCCGCTCACCCTGGTGCAGCCGCTGGGCGCGCTGACGCTGGTCGCCGCGCTGCCGGTGGGGGCGGCCTACGAGCGCCGCCGGGTGACCCGTACCGAGTGGCGGGGCGCGCTGTGGACGGTGGGCGGTCTGCTCGGTCTGGTCGCGGTGGTCGGTCCGGCCACCCCGGGGGACGCGCTGTCGCTGCCCGAGGCGCTGGCGGTCGTGGCGGCCACCGCGCTGCTGATCGCGGCGCTGGTGCGCGGGAGCGGCGGCGCCCCGCACGGCCGGGGGCTGCGCCATGCCACCGCCTCCGGAATGGCCTCCGGGGTGGCGTCGGCCCTCACCCAGGCGCTGGTCGCCGCACTGGCCCGGCCGCCCGCGGCGGGCGGGAACGCCGGCTGGTGGCAGCCGGGGCTGCTGGCGCTGCTGGTGGCGGCGTTCGCCACCGGCGGGCTGCTGCTGTCGCAGGCCGCGTTCCGGGGCGGGCTGGCCGCACCGCTGGCCGTGGTGAACCTGGCCAACCCGGCGATCGCCGCCGTCATCGGGATCGCCCTGCTCGGGGAGACCTTCCGGGCCGGCGCGGCGGGCTGGGCCGTCGCGCTCGCCTCGGCGGCGGTGGCCGCGCGCGGGGTGATCCTGCTGACCCGCCGCCGGGCGGCCGTGCCCGCGCCCCGTGCGCCCGGGGACGAGACCGGGCCGGGCGCCGAGCCGGACCAGGAGCCGGCGCCGCTCACCGCCTGACCGGCGGCCCGGGCCGGCCGCCCGGCGGGGAGGACGGAAGGCGCCCGTGCCGCCGGGCGGAGGGGGCACCGGGCCGCTCGTCGGCCGGGGACCCCCGGGCGCCGGACCCGCCTCCACCGCCCGGCGCGGGCCTGTCTCCGCCGCCGGGCGAGGCCCCGTTCACCCTTCCGGGGAGTCGTTCCGATCTATTCACCCGGCCAGGTTTTTTCCCTCGTTCGAGTGTACGAAGCCGGCTTTCCGCCCTCCGTCGCGCGCTCCGGCCGGATAGTGAAGCGGTCGCCGGGCACGGCCGCTGCGGGGTCCACGACGCGGCCGCGGCCCGTACGGCTTCGCATGTCCCGTCCCTCCGTCCCTCCGTCTCACCCTGCCCTTCACCGGCCCGGGTCTCCCGGCACCCGTCTCCGGTCACACCGCACCACCGCGCACCGCACCACCCGCGCATCACCGCGTATCCGCTCCCGCGCGCCGTGGCGCCCGGGAACACGGGCGGTACCGACCGCGCCGGAAGGTCCCCGGGGAGACCCCGGCGGGGCCTACGGCCGGGCTTGCAGGCCCTGCCGGCCGAGCTCCAGGAAAACCTCACAACCGGAACTTCAGAACGCAGAAGAAGGAGTCTCCATGAGCACTGCGGCCACCGACCGGGTCGGGCTTGTCTTCTCCCTGCTCGACGCCAACGGGAACGGTGTCATCGAGGCCGACGACTTCGAGCTGATGGCCGGCCGGGTGATCGCGGCGGCACCCGCCTCCGACGACGCGGCGAAGAGCGCGCTGCTGCACGCCTTCCGCCGGTACTGGACGACCCTCGCCACCGAGCTCGACGCCGACGGGGACGGGCGGGTCGACCTGGACGAGTTCACCTCCTGCGTGCTCTCCCCGGAGCGGTTCGAGGCGACCCTCGGCGAGTTCGCCGAGGCACTCGCGGCGCTCGGTGACCCGGACGGCCGCGGCTCCGTCGACCGGACCGTGTTCACCGCGCTGATGACGGCCATCGGCTTCGAGCGGGCCAATATCGACGCCCTCTTCGACGCCCTCTCCCCCTCCCCCGAGGACCGGGTCCCGGTGACCGCCTGGGCCGACAGCATCCGCGACTACTACGACCCGCAGAAGACCGGCATCGCCGGCGACCGCCTGGTCACGCCCGGGGCGCCCTGACCCCGCGGGGCCCGCCGCCGTGTCAACAGGGTCACCAGGGTCAGCAAGGCCGACGCCGTCGACGAGGACGACAAGGACGACGAACACGCATGGAGAAACCCGTCATCGGACTGGCCGTCGGCCAGGGCACCGGCCCCGAACTCGCGAACGTCTTCGAACGGGTCCTGCGCCGGTTCGCCGGAACGGGCCCCACCGGGATCGAGATCGACCGCTCCCCGCGCCTCTACCACTCGTATGTCTCCCTGCGGGCCGAGGGCGACGCCGAGCACGTCCGGCGGCTCACCGAGGAGGACGCCCGGCACTACGAGCGGTTCTGCCGGACCCGGGCCGAGCGGGGTACCACCGCGGTGTTCCGCACCGCGATCAACGCCCAGTCCCTCTATCTGGTCCGGGAGCGGCTGGGCGCCGTCAAGGTGGACCGGCTCACCGCCGGCGACGCCTCGCTGCTGCTGGTGCGGGACCAGGCGCAGGGGTTCTACACCGGCGAGAACCGGCATGAACCGGGTGTGGTCACCCGCACCATGACGTTCAGCCGGCGGATCACCGAGAGCGTCGTCCGCTACGCCCTGCGGCGCGCCCGGGAGGAGTGGCCGGAGCGGGGCGCCGGCCGGATCGTCATGGCCTACAAGTTCCATCTGCTGGACGGCGCGCTCGGCGGTTGGGTGGCGGAGCTGTCGGACCGCTTCGGGGTGGAGATCGAGTTGTTCCAGCCCGACACCGTCAACCGGAACCTCATCGCGCACGGGCCGTCGGACCGCACCGTGCTCATCGCCGGTAACGAGTGGGCCGACATCATGCATGTGATGCTGCTGGACCGGTTCGGCTCCCACCGGCAGGAGAACCGGTGCACGGAGAACGTCTACCTCCATCCCGAGCTGAAGGAGCTGACGGAGTACCAGACCGTGCACGGCTCGGCCGACGACCTGGCGGGCCGGGACCTGGTCAACCCCGTGGCGACGATCCGGGCGGCGGCGCTGGCCGCCGAGCGGCACGCGGGCCGGGCCGGCGCGGTCGCGGACACCGAGGCGGCGCTGCGCCGGCTGGACGAGCGGGGTGTCGGCACCCCGGACACGGGCGGCCGGCACACCACCACCGGAGTGGTGGACGCCCTGCTGGACACCCTGGGCCGCCCGGCCGGGGCCGCCGTACCGCCGCCGGCCTCCGATCCGGTCATCGCCTCATGACCGCCCCGGAGCAGCACCGGGACCCGGCCGCGTCCCGGGCGGCAGCCGTCCCTGCCGGGAACGCCCCGGACCGCCCCCGCTCCCCGGCCGGGAACGCCCCACCGGACGGCGCCCGGTCCGGGACGGCCCTGGTCGTGGTGGACCTGCAGAACGACTTCTGCGTCGGTCCGGTCGCCACCGCCCGGTACGGCGGCGACCCGGCCGCCCTGGAGACCGCGGCGGCCGGCGCGGCGGAGGCGGTGACGGCCGCCCGCGACCGGGGCGTGGAGGTGGTGTTCGTACGGTTCCACGGCGACCCCGGTCACCAGGGGCCGAGCTGGCGGCGGCGGGACCGTGAGCTGGGCAAGCGGCCCAAGTGCCTGGCCGGGTCCTGGGGCGCGGAGTTCCACCGGGTGGCACCGGTGGCCGGTGAGCGGGTCTTCACCAAGCGGGCCTGCTTCGACGCGTTCCTGAGCGACGGCTTCGCCGAGCACCTGGCCGGGCGGGGCGTCGGCCATCTGGTGCTGGCCGGGCTGTACGCCGATGTGTGCGTGGACTCCACGGCGCGTACCGCTTTCCAGCAGGGCCTCCATGTGACGGTGCTGGCCGACTGCACCACCCCGCTGCACCTGCCGGAGCGGGAGGTCCTCCGCTTCATGCGGCTGGTCTACGGGGCCCGGGTGACCACCCGTGAGGACCCGGCCGCCTGGGTCCATCCCGACCGGGAGGAGGCCGGGTGTCCGGCGCGGAGCTGACCGCCGGGGTGGCGCGCGGCGTGGGCCGGACCGCCCTGCTGGTGGCGGCGGCCCGGGCCGTCGAGACCCACCGCGCCGACGCCCTGGCGCACGACGCGTACGCCGAGCACTTCGTCCGGGCCGTTCCGGAGTCGGCCGGCTGGCCGGTCCGGCCGGAGCAGGTGCCGGGCGGGGCGGCCAACCCGCTCTGGGAGCGCCTGGGCCGGTACTTCGGGCTGCGCACCCGGGTGCTGGACGACTTCCTGCTCCGCGCGACCGGGGCGGGCGTCCGCCAGCTGGTGCTGCTGGGGGCGGGGCTCGACACCCGGGCCTACCGGCTCGACTGGCCGGCCGGGTGCGTGGCGTACGAGATCGACACCGAGGAGGTACTGGCGTTCAAGCACAGGGTGCTCGGCGGCCTCGGCGCCGTTCCCCGGGCGGAGCACCGTCCGCTCCCGGCCGATCTGCGCGGCGACTGGACGGCCGCCCTGACCGGTGCCGGTTTCGACCCGTCCGCGCCGGCCGCCTGGCTGGCCGAGGGGCTGTTGTTCTACCTCCCGGCGGCGGCCGAGCGGCGGCTGATGGCGGCGGTGGACCACCTGAGCGCGGCCGGCAGCACGCTGGCGTACGAGGTGAAGACGGCCCCGGAGTCGCGCGCGGTGCGGTCCGGTCCGGTCTACACGGCGGCGCGGGAGCAGATCGGCGTCGATCTGCTCCGGCTCTTCGACGCCGGGCCCCGCCCCGACTCCGCCGCCGGCCTGAGCGGCCGCGGCTGGTCGGTCTCGGTGCGCACCCCGTACGAGTTCGCCCGCGCCCACGGCCGCGGTCCGCTGCCCGAGCCGGACGACGCCCTGGCGACCAACCGCTGGATCTTCGCGGCCCGGCCGGCGGCGGGGCGGTAGCCGGTGTCTCCGCCGCCTCCGCCGCGCGGTCCCGGGCGGGCGCCCCGGGGGCGCGGTTCAGCCGAGGTCGAGGAAGTCCTCGTAGAACCCGCCGTAGCCGCGCGCCCGGTCGACAAGATGGATCTCCAGGATCCAGTGGCAGGCGCGGCCGGAGCGGTCGGTGCGCCGCAGCGGGGTGTCATTGCCCGGGGCGATGTACGAGCGCACCGGCGCCTCCTGGATACGCTCGTGCGGGAACTCCCCCACCAGGTGCCCGGCGTGCCAGCCGCCCAGCTCCCAGCCCGCGTCGGCCGCGATCCGCTCCACCTCCGTGTACAGCGCCTTGGCGGTCAGCTCCGGCTCGCTCCCGAAGAAGCGCCGGCCCGCCGCGAAGACCTCGGGCAGGGCGTCCCGCAGCCGGAGCTTGGCGGGGTCGTCGCCGAGCACGAAGGTGCGCCCGAAGTCGGCCTCGTACTCCTCGAAGATCGGGCCGAAGTCCGCGAAGACGATGTCGTCGGCGCCGATGATCCGGTCCGGTGGGTTCTCCTGGTACGGCTGAAGGGTGTTCGGCCCGCAGCGGACGATGCGCTTGTGCCAGTGGCGGGTGGTGCCGAACAGCTGGTTGGCCAGATCCCGCACCCGGTCGCTGACGGCTCGTTCGCTCTCCCCCGGGGCGATCAGGCCGCGCGCCTCGATCTGCGCGAACAGCTCGACGGCCTTGGCCCTGGCCTCCAGCAGCCGGGCGGAACGGGTGACTTCATCGGTCATGGTGATCACCGTAGGTGCCGGGGAACCGTCGCACCACGCCGATCCGGCCAGAGTCCACCGGAGCCGGATCCCTCCGCCGGCCCGGCGGCCGGCGGGCCGGCCGGTGCTCCCGGGCGGGGGCCGGCCGGCGCCTCAGCCGGCCCGTTCGCGGGTGGGGTGGGCGCCCGGGGTGTGCCCGAAGGTACGGCGGAAGACATCGATGAACGCACTGGCGGAGGACCAGCCGCAGCGGTGTGCCACGGCGGTCACCGGGGTGTTCTCGGCCAGCAGCACCAGCGCGTGGTGCAGCCGCAGCTGGCTGCGCCACTGCGGGAAGGTCATGCCGAGATCGCTCCGGAAGAGCCGGGAGAGGGTGCGGTCGCTCGCCCCCACCGCGCGGCCCAGCTCCGCCAGGGTCCGCCCGTCGGCCGGGTCGTCCCGCAGCAGCGCGCACACCCGCTGGAGCAGCGGCGCGCCCGGGGTGGGCAGATGCAGCGGCTGCTGCGGGGAGGCCCGCAGCTGGTCCAGGAGGACGGCCCGCATCCGGGCCCGCTCGGGGCTCTCGTCACCGGGGGCGCGGGTGTAGGCGACGATCAGCTCGCGCAGCAGGGGCCCCACCGCCAGCACGGTCGGTTCGTCGAGTCCCAGCGGGTTCTCGCCGGCGGGCAGACCCACCAGGTGCAGGGCGAGTTCGCCGTGGGCCTGGTGGGCGTGGACCACCCCGGCCGGCACCCAGATGGCGCGGGTCCCGGGGGCCACCCAGGAGCCCGCGCCGGTGGTCACGGACAGCACTCCGCGCCCCGCGTAGACGATCTGGTGGTCGTCGTGGCGGTGGGCGTCGATCGCGGCTCCGGCCGCCAGCCGCTGGGTGCGCGTGGGGGCGACGGGCTCATGGCGGATCTGCTGCATTTCTTGGCAGTTTATCGGAAGCCCGTCACCGGGTGGGGAGATCACCATGGCGGGGTGCCAAGAAAATCATCGATCACCCTGCTGTCCGTCGGACACGCCTGCGTCGACGTCTATCAGGGCGCCGTGGCGTCCCTCGTCCCGTTCTTCGTCGCCGAGCGCGCCTACAGCTACGCCGCGGTCTCCGGGATCGTGCTCGCCGCCTCCCTGCTCTCCTCGGTGACCCAGCCGGTGTTCGGCGCGATCACCGACCGCTGGGCGGTGCCCTGGCTGCTGCCGGTGAGCACCCTGATCGGCGGCGTCGGGATCGCGCTGAGCGGGATCAGCGGTTCCTACGCGCTGACGCTGGTGTTCGTGGCCATCTCCGGGGTCGGCGTCGCCGCCTACCACCCGGAGTCGGCGCGCGTCGCCCGGCTGGTCAGCCGGGGCAGCCACAGCTCCATGGCCTGGTTCTCGCTCGGCGGCAATGTGGGCTTCGCCCTCGCTCCCCTGATGATCGCCGCCGTGGTCGCCACCGGGGGGCTGCGATTCACTCCGCTGCTGGTGCTGCCGGCCCTCGCCGGCACGGTGCTCTGTCTGCCGGTGCTGCGGGCGCTGGAGCGGGGCAAGGCGGCCGGTGCGGCCGGCCGGGCGCCCGTCGGAGCCGACGACCGGGCGTCGTTCGTCAAGCTGTCACTGGCCGTGGTCTGCCGGTCGATCGTCTTCATCGGGCTCTCGACGTTCATCTCGCTCTACGCCACCCAGCGGATGCACGGCAGCTCGGCGGCCGGCACGGCGGCGCTCTTCGTGCTCTACGCGGGCGGCGCGGTGGGGTCGGTGCTCGGCGGCAATCTGGCCAATCGCTGGGACCGGGTGACCGTCTCCCGGTGGTCGTATCTGCTGACGGCCGGCGCCGTCGCGGGCGTGGTCTTCGTGCCCGGCCCCGCGCTGTATCTCTTCGTGGCCCTGACCTCGGCGGGCCTCTACATCCCGTTCTCCCTCCAGGTCACCCTGGGCCAGGACTACCTGCCCAGCCGGGTCGGTACGGCGAGCGGGATCACCCTCGGTCTGACGGTGAGCGTCGGCGGCCTGGTCAGCCCGCTGATCGGCGCCGTGGCCGACGCCGCCTCGCTGCGCACCGCCCTGATGCCTCTCATCCTGATGCCGGCGCTGTGCTGGCTGTTCTTCCGCACCCTGCCCGAACCCGAGGTGCCGCGGCCCGGTGCGGCGGCGCCGGAGACGCGAGAGGACCCCGATGCCGAACTCATCACCTCACGGAGCGATCACCGCTGACCAGCCGCTGACTCTCCGGACCGGGCTCCCCCCGGCCGGTCTCCCCCGGGCCGGCCTCGCCCGGCCCGGGGTGGCCGGCGGGGGCCCGGAGGGGCCGTCCCAGGACTCCTGCCCGCTGCGCGACTGGGGCTGCGTCTCCGGGGTGCGCCGACCCTCCTGGCAGCTGCTCTCCTCGCACCGGACCTCGGAGGGAGAGGTGGAGTACTGCCGGTGCAGCTGCGCCGCGCTGGTCGTCCTCCACCGGGGCGAACTCGCCTCCTTCACCTGTCCGCCGGACGACCCGGCGGGCGCCCTCCCGCCCGGCGGAGGCGTGCCCGGCGGACCGCCGTCCCCCTGAACCGCCGTACGGGGGACCCTCGTCCGGGTGGGGCCCGCCGGATCAGGGCAGCAGCAGCCGTTCCAGATCGGCCGGCGGGCGGCGGCCGAGATGGGGGACGAGCAGCGCCCGGTCCCCCGTACCACCGGCCAGGATGCCGCCCAGCAGGGCGCCGGTCCCCGGGTGCAGGAACACCTCGGCGTACCGCGTGGCCGCCTCGGCGAAGGCGACCTCCACGGCCGGTTCTTCCCCGGCCGGGCGGGTGCCGAAGGTCGCCACCCGGACGCCCAGCACCTTCAGCGCGGTCGCCGTGTCGTTGCCGTCGGCGGCGTCGAAGGGTTCGGTGGCCCGGCCCGTGAGCCGGCGGGCCACGCTCTCCGCCATCCGGTTCCCGGGGCCGAGCAGGCCGTAGCAGCGCCCCTCCACGGCGGCGCAGTCCCCGACGGCCCAGACCCGCTCGTCGGCCGTGCGGCAGTACGCGTCCACCAGGAAGCCGCCGCGCTCGCCGCGAGCCAGCCCCGCCCCGGCCGCGAGGTCGTCGCGGGGCCGGACGCCCGCGGCGAAGACCACCAGTTCCGCGTCGAGGACGGTGCCGTCGGCGAGGGTCACCGAGCCCACTCCGCCGTCCGGCGCGGGGTCGACCGAGGCCACCCCGGTGCCGCAGTACGGGCGCAGCCCCAGGGCGGTGACCGCCTCGTGCAGCACCCGGGCCGCGCCCGCGTCGAGCTGGGCGGGCATCAGGTGCGGGGCGGTCTCCACGACATACGGGCGCATTCCCAGCAGCCGCAGGGCGTCGGCCGCCTCCAGTCCCAGCAGGCCGCCGCCGACCACCACGGCGGACCGGCCGGGCCGGGCGGCGGCGCGCAGGGCCGCCAGGTCGTCGAGGGTGCGGTAGACGAAGCAGCGTGCCAGGTCCCGGCCGGGCACCGGCGGGACGAACGGCCGGGCGCCGGTGGCCAGCACCAGGGCGTCGTAGCGTACGCGGTCGCCGCCGGCGGTACGGACCTCCCGGGCCGCCCGGTCCACGGCGGCGACCGGGCAGCCGGTACGGAGGTCGACCCGTGGGTCGGCCAGGAACTCCGGGCCCGCGAGACCGAGTTCGGGCCGTTCCTGGCCGCCGAGATGGGCGGAGAGCCGGAGGCGGTCGTAGGCGGGGCGGCGCTCCTCTGCCAGGACGACGATCCGCCACTCACCGCCGGGGTCCAGCCCGCGCAGGGCGTCGGCCAGCCGGTGGCCGACCATGCCGTGGCCGACGAGGACCAGGGTGCGGCTCATCGGACCGGCTCCCGGTTCGGTGCGGGTGACGCTGCCCCGGGCTCCGCGTCTCCGGACGGCACGGCCCCGGAACCCGCGGCCTCGCCCGTGCCGGACGGCGCAGCCCCGCCCGCGCCGGGGCCCGGAGAGGTCCCCGGGGCGGCGGCCTCCCGCGCCCAGTCGGCGCACAGCCCCGCGATCCGCGCCGCGCAGTCGCCGCAGCCGGTGGTGGCCCGGGTCGCGTCGGCCAGGGCGTCCACCGTACGGGCGCCGTCCCGCCAGGCCCCGGCCAGCTTCCGCAGCGGCACGCTGTTGCAGAGGCAGATCACGGCGTTCTCGTCGGGACCGGCGGCGGTGGAGGGGGGCGCGGACGCCACCCCGAGGAGCAGGGCGAGCCGGTCGGACGGCACCGGGCGGCCGTACCGGTGCAGCTGGGTGACGGCGGCGATCGCCTCCGGCAGCCCGAGCAGGACGGCGGCGGCGATCCGGTCCTCCCGCACCGCGAGCCGGCCGTACCGCTCGCCGGCCCGGTCGTGCAGGGTCACGGTCCGGACGCCCGGGTCCGCGAAGGCGGCGGGCGGGCCGACGCAGCAGAGATCCACGGCCGGAGTGCGCGGCCGGAACACGTACGGCGGCGGGCGGTGGACGGTGGCCCGGCCGGTGAGGATCGCCGCCAGGCTCTCCGCCTGCGCCCGGGCCGACTCGTACCCGGCCACCGCGCGGCCGGCGTGTTCGGCGCAGTCCCCGATGGCGTACACCCGCGGGTCCCCGGTGCGCAGCGCGTCGTCCACCACGATCCCGGTGCGCACCGGGAGACCGGCGGCGCGGGCCGTCCGGACCTCGGGCTCGGCCCCGGTGCAGAGCACCAGGGTGGCGGCGGGGAGCGCGGAGCCGTCGTCCAGCAGCACCCGGCCCGGGGTGCGGCGGACGGCGGTCCGGCCGGCGCGGACGGTGACGCCGGCCCGTTCCAGCCTGGCGGTGAGCAGGGCGCCGCCGAGGTCGTCGAGCCGCCGGTGGAGCGGGTGGGGGCCCGCGCAGAGCAGGGTGGTGGCGGTGGACCGGCGGGCCAGCGCGACGGCCGTCTCCACCCCGAGCGGTCCGCCGCCCAGCACCACCGCCGTGGCGCCGGTGATCCGCCGGAGGTCGGCCGGGGTGCGCAGGGCGGTGACCCCGGGGGCGAGCCGGCCGTCCGGACCGGTGGTCCCGGGCAGCGGGGGGATCACCGGCCGCGCCCCGGTGGCGAGGACCAGCACGTCGTACGGGTGGCGGGACACCGTGCCGTTCCGCACCGCGCGCACCTCGCGCCGGGCGCGGTCGATCCCGGTCACCTCGGTGGCCCGGTGCACCTCGGCGCCGGGCGGGGGCGGCAACCGGAGTGCGGCCGGGGGCAGTTCGCCCGTCAGCAGCGAGGTCAGCAGCGGCCGGTGGTGGACGGGCTCGGGTGCCGCGTCCAGCAGGGTGACGGGGCCGGGGTGGCCGTACGCGTGCAGGCACTCGGCGAGGCGGTGGGCGGCGGGGCCCCCGCCGGCGACCAGGATCCGGCGGGGGGCCCGCGTACCCGGGTGCGGGCCGCTGCTCACGGTCACTCCGCCAGCGGGTCGAGGCGGACCGCGCTGACCTTGAACTCGGGCATGCCGCTGCGCGGGTCCAGGGCGGGGTGGGTGAACAGATTGGCGCGGCCGTCGCGGGCGAAGTGGAAGGGGACGAAGACGGTGTCCGGGCGCAGTGTCGGGTCCAGCCGCACCCGGGCCGTCATGGCGCCGCGCGCCGAGCTGACCCGGGCGAGACCCCGGTCGGTCAGCCGGCAGCGGGCCGCCGTGTCGGGGTGGACCTCCACGTACGCCTCCGGCGCCGCCTCGGCCAGCTCCGCCACCCGGCGGGTCTGCGCCCCGGACTGGTAGTGGGCGAGCACCCGGCCGGTGGTGGCGTACACCGGGTACTCCTCGCTGGTGGTCTCGGCCGGGCCCCGGTGGTCCACGGCGGCGAACCGGGCCCGGCCGTCGGGGTGGGCGAACCGGTCCAGGAAGAGGCGGGGCGTGCCGGGGTGGTCCGGGGCGGTGTCCGGGCAGGGCCAGTGCAGGGCCTCCCCGGCGTCCAGCCGTTCGTAGCTGATGCCGGAGTAGTCGGCCCGGCCGCCCCGGGAGGCGGCGCGCAGTTCCTCGAAGACCGCGCGGGGCTCGGTGGGGTAGCGGCTGGCCGGCTCGCCGAGCCGGACCGCGAGGTCGCGCAGGACCCGGAGGTCGTCGCGGACTCCGGGTGGCGGGGTGAGCAGGGCGCGGCGGCGCAGCACCCGGCCCTCCAGGCTGGTCATGGTGCCCTCCTCCTCGGCCCACTGGGCGACCGGCAGCACCACATCGGCCGTCCGGGCGGTGTCGGAGGGGACGAAGTCGGCCACCACCAGCAGGTCCAGCGCGGCCAGCCGGTCGGCCACCCGGGCGGAGTGCGGCGCCGAGACCACCGGGTTGGAGGCGAACACCAGCAGCGCCCGGATCCCCCGGTCGCCGCCGAGCGCGTCGAGCAGTTCCCAGGCGGTGCGGCCGGGGCCGGGCAGCGTCTCGGGGCGGACGCCCCAGACCCCGGCCACCTGGGCGCGTGCGGCGGGGTCGGTGATCGAGCGGTAGCCGGGCAACTGGTCGGACTTCTGGCCGTGTTCGCGTCCGCCCTGGCCGTTGCCCTGTCCGGTGAGGCAGCCGTAGCCGGCGCCGGTCGTGCCGGGCAGGCCGAGGGCGAGCGCCAGGTTGATGAAGGCGGCCGCGGTGGCGGTGCCCTGGCTGTGCTGTTCGGCGCCCCGGCCGGTGAGGACGTACGTACGGGGGTGCTCGGCCAGCATCCGGACGGCCGTCCGCTGGTCGCTCGCGGGCACCCCGGTGACGGCCTCCACCCGCTCGGGCCACCAGCCCATGGCGCGTCCCACCGCCTCCTCGTACCCCCGGGTGCGGCGTTCGATGTAGCCGGTGTCGGCCAGCCCCTCGGTGACGGCGATGTGCAACAGCCCGAGGGCCAGGGCGAGATCGGTGCCGGGGGCGGGCCGCAGATGGAGGGCGGCGCGCCGGGCGGTGGCCGAGCGGCGCGGGTCCACCACGATCAGCCGGGGCCGGTCCAGATGCTGCATCAGCGGCGGCATGGTCTCCGCGACATTGGCGCCGGCCAGCAGCACCGTACCGGCGTCGCCCAGGTCGGTGACCGGGAAGGGCAGGCCCCGGTCGAGCCCGAAGGCGTCATTGCCCGCGGCGGCGGCCGACGACATGCAGAAGCGGCCGTTGTAGTCGATCTGGCTGGTGCCCAGCGCGAGCCGGGCGAACTTGCCCAGCAGATACGCCTTCTCGTTGGTCAGGCCACCGCCGCCGAACACACCGACCGCGTCCGGGCCGTGGCGCTCCCGGATCCGGCGCAGCCGGCCGGCCACGGTGTCCAGCGCGGTCTCCCAGGAGGCGGGCGCGAGCCGGCCGTCGGAGCCGCGTACCAGGGGCGAGGTCAACCGGTCCGGCACACCGAGGAGTTCCGGCGCGGTCCAGCCCTTCTGGCACAACTTTCCCCGGTTGACCGGGAAGTCGGCGGGTTCCACCGTCACCCCGGCCTCCCGGTCGCCGCTCAGCCGGGTGGCGCACTGGAGGGCGCAGTACGGGCAGTGGGTGCGCGCCTCCTCCGGTCCCGGCCGGCGCGGTTCAGACACGGCTGCGCTCCGGTTCCGGGTCGGCGGCGGGGGCGGCACCGGCCGGCCGGGCGCGCAGATAGACGGACCGGATCACCACCAGGCAGAGCAGGTAGTAGCCGAGGAAGACCAGGAAGGCGGGGGTGCCGGAGCCGGAGCCGTCGGCGTACGAGAGCCGGAAGGCGAGGTTGATGGCGGCGCCGCCCAGCGCGCCCACCGCGCCCGCGACGGCGATGACCGCGCCGGAGAGCCGGCGGGCGCGGGCGAAGGCCCCGGCGGCGTCCGCCCCTTCGGTGACCTCGCGCTCCGCCTTGCGCGCGTAGACGGCCGGGATCATCTTGTACGTCGAGCCGTTGCCGAGGCCACTGAGCACGAAGAGCGCGGTGAACCCGGCGACGAAGAGGCCGAAGGAGCCGGCCCGTGAGGCGAGGACCAGCACCACCGTGCCGGCGCCCATGGCGAGGAAGTTCCAGAACGACACCCGCGCGCCGCCCAGCCGGTCGGCGAGCAGTCCGCCGAGCGGCCGGGAGAAGGAGCCGAGCAGCGGACCGAGGAAGGTGTAGCCGACGGCCTCCACGGGGGTGGCGTCGAACTCGTTCTGGAGCACCAGGCCGAAGGCGAAGCCGTAGCCGATGAAGGAGCCGAAGGTGCCGATGTAGAGCAGCGATATCCACCAGGTGTCGGCGTCCCGGACGGCCTCGCGCTGGGCGCCGGGGGCGGCCCGTACGGTGTCCACGTTGTCCATCCGCCAGGCCGCCAGCAGCGCCGTGAGCACGATGAGCGGCAGATAGACGGCGGCGACGTACGAGGGGTGGGTCCGGCCGGCCAGGGAGATGACGGCGAGCCCGACGAGCTGCACGGTGGCGACGCCCAGATTGCCGCCGCCGGCGTTGAGTCCGAGCGCCCAGCCCTGGTGGCGCTGCGGATAGAAGGCGGTGATGTTGGTCATCGAGGAGGCGAAGTTGCCGCCGCCCACCCCGGCCACGGCTCCGATCAGCAGGAACACCCAGAGCGGGGTGCCGGGACGCTGCACGAAGTAGAGCGCCAGCGAAGCCGGTACGAGCAGGATGGCGGTGGCGAACACGGTCCAGTCGCGTCCGCCGAAGCGGGTCACCGCGTAGCTGTAGGGCAGCCGCAGCAGGGCGCCGACGACGGTGGGCGTGGCCACCAGCAGGAATTTCTCACCGGGATTGAAGGCGAAACCGATCTCCGGGGACATGAAGAGGACGAGCACGGACCAGAGGGTCCACACCGAGAAGCCGATGTGCTCGGAGAGGACGGAGAGGACGAGGTTGCGCCGGGCGATCCGGTGGCCGCCCCGGTGCCAGGCGTCCTCGTCCTCGGGATCCCAGCCGGTGAGCCAACTGCGTCTGGCGGCCTTCTCAGCCATGGTGCGCTCCAACTGCTTCGGGGGGGGCGGGGCGGTCGGGTGAACGGTGCGTGTCCGGCGGGGCGCGGGAGGCCCGGCGCGCGGTGGCCCGGGGCCGGCACGGCCGGGTGCGGGCCGGGCGGGTGCCGGGAGCCCGGACGGGTGAGGGCCCGGGTCGGGAGTCGTTCAGGGCGCGGCGATGAGCGCCTTGCGGAACTGCTCGATCACCTCGTCGAGCATCCGGGCGCTCTCCGGCCGGACGCGGAGTGGACCACCCTCGGCCACCGTCGGTGTGTCGGGGTGCGTGCCGCGATGGACATCGGGCTCAAGATGAGTATCGAGCAGGAAGAAGCCCTGCACCACATGGCGGGCGCCCAGGGAGTGGACCACCGGGCGGAGCGCGTAGTCCAGCATCAGCACATGGGCCGGGCTGCCGCCGGTGGCCAGCGGCAGGACGGCCTTTCCGGTGAATCCGTACTGCGGCAGGACGTCCAGGAAGGTCTTCAGCAGGCCGGAGAAGCTCGCCTTGTAGGCCGGGGTGGCCAGCACGATGCCATCGGCCCGGGCGACCCGCTCCACCGCCGCCGCGATCGCCGGCTCGGCCGGGTCCGCGCGGAGCAGCGGTGCGGCCGGGAGGGTACGCACCCGGAGGTGGCCGGCCCGCCACTCGTACTCGGCCAGCCGCCGTGCCACATGGCCGGCGAGCAGCTCGGTCTTGGAGGTCGGTGACGGACTGCCGGATATGACCAGAACGTTGGACACGGTCGCCCCCAGGGCGGATCGGAACGGGCCGGTGCGGAGCAGATGCGGGCGGTACGGGCGGGCCGGGCGGTACGGGACGGGGTGGTACGGGACGGGGCAGGGCGCGGCGGGCGGGCCCGGCGCCACGGGACCGGACGGGCGGCACGGTGCGGGGCGGACCGGTATGGAGCAGGAGCGGTCGGTACGGGGCGAGGCGGATCGCCCGGGAAGCGGGGCGGCCCTCCCGCGCTGGGTGCCGCGGGGCGGGCGGGGCCCGGGGGGGTGTCTCCCGGGCCCCGCCCGCCCCGTTCTCAGGCCGGCCAGCCGAAGGCGCTGACCACGTCCCGGTCACGCTGCGGCTCGGGGTCGTTGAAGACGAAGCACCGGGTGTTGTTGACGTTGCCGCCCGCCGCCTGGGCGGTCGAGAAGATCAGCACCGGCTTGGGGGCGCCGTCCCGGGTGACGAAGTTGGCGCGGAAGTTGATGATCGGGGAGTCCTCGTCCCAGCGGGAGAGGAAGTCGTCCAGCAGGCCCTGGTCCTCGTAGATCTTGCGGATGTGGCCGCCCACGTACTCGGTCGGCGCGGAGCTGTACTCGACCAGCGCCACATCGGCCGGGTTGGCGTGCATCACCTGGCCGTTGACGCCGATCAGGTGGATGGCGACCGGCGCGACCTCGTAGAACTCGCGCAGGATCTCCTCGTCCTTGGCGGTGGGCGCCAGGGCGGGCTGCTCCCGCTCGTCCACGGCACGGATCCAGGAGGCGGCGTCGGAGGCGGCGTCCTCGGTGGTGGCGCTGGAGACGGGCAGCCGCTCGCCCAGCTCCGGACGGCTCACCCAGTGGACACGGGCACGGTCGCCGCTGCCCGCGACCACGGCGTTGACCGCGGCCGACCGCTCCCGGGTGCCGTCGGCGCTGCGGTAGGTGACCCGGACGTTCTCGAACCGGCCCTCCTTCTCCAGCCGCTTGAGCAGCCCGGGCACCGCGTCGGCACCGTCGACCAGGAGCCGGCCGCCCAGCCGGTCGCCCTCGCCGTTCATCAGGACGGACAGCGCCTTGTTGTGGAGCAGCACCGCTCCGGTGCGGTCGGTGACCGCGATGCCGACCGAGCTGTTGCCGATGACGTCGATCAGCTGCTCGACGGAGGGCGCGCCCTGCTTGTCAGTCGCCATGTCCACTCGCTTTCCTGCCGGAGGTGTTCCGGCATCGGATGGATCGCTTCGTTTGCGATTTCGGTTTCGCTCGGTCGGGAAGACCGGTGATGCCCGGGGCCGGCCTGGTCGTGAGCCGGGCCGGGGATCGGTGTGATCGGGGGGCCAGGGGTCGGTGTGGTCGGGAGCGGGAATCGATGGGCCCGGGGCGCGGACGCGTCGGTCCGGGTCAGTGGGATGGGGACGGGTCCCGGCTCGCCCGGACGACACGGGCGATGGCCGTCGCCGTGGCCGCCGGGCCGGTGCGGTAGTAGTCGTGGCCGCCGGGGAGGGTGAACGTCCCCAGCAGCGGGCCGGTGGTGAAGTCCCGCCACCCGGCCATATCGGCGGGCCGGGCGAAGGGGTCGGAGGCGCCGCCGAAGAGGGCGAGCGGCACCCGGACCGGCGCCCGGCCCGGGGCGGCGGTCCGGTGCTCCCGCCGCAGCCGGAGGTCCAGGGTGAGCCAGGCCCCGTCGGTGTCGTCCGCCCGGTCGGTGCCGGGCCGCTCCCGGCGCAGCGCCGCGAAGGTGGCGGCCACCAGCGAGCGCGGGGGGCTGCCGGGGTCGCGGGCGCCCGAGACGGAGAGGCTGCCGACCGCGTGCCCGGGGGGCCGCGCGAGGCGGACGGCGAGTTCATGGGCGAAGAGCGCGCCCAGGCTGTGGCCGAAGAGGTGGAGCCGGCCGCCGGTCCGCACCGCCAGGAGATCGGCCGCCCAGCGGTCGACCACCTCGGTGACGGAACCGGGCGCGGTCTCGTCCGCCAGCCGGCCGCGGCCCGGGACCTCGCAGTGCACGCTGGCCACGGTGTCCGGGAGCAGCTCCGCCAGGGCGAGGAACGGCGCGGTGACACTGCCGGCCGGCGGGAGGAAGACCACCACGTCGGCGGCGGCCGCCGGATCGCCCAGCACCACGAGGGATCCGGCCGGCCTCCGGCCTTTCGCGCGGTTCGTCTCGCCGCCCGTTCCGCCGGATGTCATTTCCGACCCGACCGGTCCCGGATTCCCGTTCATGAGAGAAAGAAATTTCGCTCGATGTCTTTGAGGGTACGGAAGGCGTCGAGATCGATGTCGTCGAAATCCATCGCCTTGCCGCGTAGTTCCTCGATGTGGAGCACCAGCTCCACGAATTGCAGGGAATCGACGATCCGGGTCTCGATCAGATCGGTCTCCGGATCCACTTCGGTCAGGTCGGGATTGCGCTGGAGAATCCAGGAGCGCACATCCTGCCAGGTCGCTGTCATCGGATGTCCTCGTCTCCGCCCGGCACCGTCACAGGCCCCGGGCGCCCGCCGGGCGCCCGGCGAAGGCGTGGAACGCCGCCACCCGGTCGGCGACCTCACCGGCCAGCGCCAGGTCGCCCGGGCCGATCGGGCCCCGGCGGTGGCCTCCGGCGCGCAGCAGGACCAGATGGCCGGTGCGGACGCCCCGGTAGTCGAGCGGAAGGGCCGCCGCCGAGTCGGCCTCCCACTGGCGCAGCAGCTCCAGCTGGTCCGGGTCGGTCTCCTTGACCAGGCTCTCGTGGCCGCTGATGACGAGGCGCCGGCCGCTCCCGGCCTCGGCCAGCTTCCGCACGCCGTCCAGCGCCCGGGTCAGCTCGGGCGGCGACTGCACCGCCGGCCGGCCGGGGGTGGCGGGGGCGTCCAGCGAGACGGCGGTGGCGAGGAAGGGCACGCACGCCTTGGCCACCGCCGGGAGCACGTCCTCCGGCGCGGGGGTCTGCCGGACGGTGGCGCTGATGTGCACGAGGAACCCGAGGTTCTCCTCGGCGGCCTTGCGCCCGGCGATGTAGCGCAGTGCGGTGTTCCAGTTCTCGGAGTTTCCCGGGCTGTTTCCAGGCATGAGACATCCTTGGGAAGGGAGTGAGCGGGGTGCGGAGACATGCGATCTCGACGCCTTGGCCGTTCCGTCGGCTTCGCGGCCTTCACCGGCTTCTTCGCACCGGCTGCTTCGACCTCATGGATCACGCGGATCGCACGGATCACGCGGGTCGAACGGTTTTCTCGGCGGAAGCGGCGAAATCGGCGGTACGCGCATCGGAGAGAATGCGAGCTGATTCGCTTTTTCTGACCCTAACAGTCGGCCATCGGCCCCGCAAGACCCTGGAATGGCTTCAGCGGGGTCAATTCTGCTTTTGCGGCGGCTCGTTGGAGAATTTCCCGGACAACGATGCCCGGACCGGCCGCCGGAAAGGGTCAGGCGAACCGCACGCCGGGGTCGAGCAGGGACAGGGGGCCGTCCGCGAGGTGCAGACGGTCGTTGCTGTAGTTGAGGGCGGCGGAGCGCAGGTCGCGCAGCGCCTTCTCCAGCCGGGTCGGTGAGTCCTGGAGATAGCCGTGGCGCAGTCCCACCGCGTCGACCAGGTCCTCGACGGCCCCGTGACACTCCTCGGCGGCGGTGATCTTCAGGCCGTTGAGGAGGAGTTGGGCGGCGGGCGCGGACAGGTCGTCGCCGCTCGCCACCAGTGCCTCGGTGCGGCGCAGCAGGGCATGGACGGTGTCCAGCCGCTGGCGGGCCCGGGAGAGCCGGGTCAGCAGCAGCTCCGAGGTGGTGTCGAAGCGTTTGCGGGTGACCGGGTCGCGGAGCAGCCGCAGCACCCGGGAGAGCGCCCCCGCCGCGGTGCCCAGCCACACCGCCGACCAGCCGAGATGGGCGAGCGGCCCGAAGACCGAGCCCGCGATCCGGTGGAAGGCGCCGTGCTCGCCGACGAGTTGATGGGCGGGGACGGTGCCGGTGAGGGTCAGCGGAAGGCTGTGGCTGGCGCGCATGCCCATGGGGCACCACACCCCGTCGGCCACCACCTCCAGTTGCCGGCGATGGGCATAGACGAGGGAGACCTGGTGGTCCGCCGTGGCGTGCGGGCTCCGCATGGTGATGAGGAAGCCGTCGGCCTCGGTGCCGCCGGTGACGATCGGCGCCGTCCGGTCGATGCGCAGGGTGTCACCGGTCTCGGTGAGCGGTGCGTACGAGCGGAGCAGATGGCCGCCCTTGCCCACCTCGGTGGTCACCGAGGCCAGGTAGAGGTCGCCGGCGGCGAGCAGCGGAAGCAGTTCCTCGCGCAGGGGTGGGGCGGCATGGCGGACGACCGCCTCCGACTGCTGGAGGTGCATCGCCAGGATCATCGCCACCGACATGTCGGTGCGTCCGAGTTCCATGCTGACGTCCACCAGGTCGGTGAGGGTGCCGCCCAGTCCGCCGTACTCGGCCGGGACCAGCAGACCGAGCAGCCCCGTCCGGCGCATCTCGGCCAGCGCCTCGACGGGGAACACGGCGTCGCGCTCGGTCCGTTCGAGGTGTTCCTCCGCGACCCGGGCCACGGCGGCGGTCCGCTCCGCGATCCCGGGCGCCGGACCGCCCGGCCGGGACCCGGCCCGGGGCGGGCCGGCCGCCCGGCCGCGCCCGGGGGCGTCCAGGTCCGGTGTCTTCGGTGCCGCGGTGCTCATCGGGTCTCATCTCCCCTGCTGGTGCCGTTCGTTCCGGGGGGCGCACCGGTGGCCGCGGCCGGTTCGGTACCGTCCTCCGGGGTGGCGCCGGCCGTCTGGAGCGCCCGGTGGTCGGTCTTGCCGTTGTGAGTCAGCGGCAGCGCGTCCCACTCCCGCCAGCGGCGGGGCACCATCGCCTGCGGCAGCACATCGAGCAGGGCGCGGCGCAGCTCCTCCGGCCCGGCCGGGCGGCGGACGCTGTAGTGGGCGACCAGTTCGGCGTGCTCGCCCTCCCCGGCGACGATCACGGCGCACTGCTCCACGGCCGGGTGGCGACTGAGCACCACCTCGATCTCGTCCAGCTCCATCCGGACGCCGGCGACCTTGACCTGCCGGTCGGCCCGGCCCAGGTAGTGGACGAGCCCGTCGTCGAAGCGGGCCAGGTCGCCGGTGCGGTAGAGCCGGCCGGTCGGTGAGCGCGGGTCGAAGGGGTCGCGGAAGAAGGCCCGGTCGGTGGTCCCGGGGTCGTTCAGGTAGCCGAGCCCCACACCGGCGCCGCCGACGAACAGCTCGCCGGACTCCCCCGGTTCGGCCGCCCGCCAGGTGCCGTCCGCCGCCCCGGCGAGCAGATACAGCGCGGTGTTGGCGACCGGTGAGCCGATGGGCAGCCGGGGCCTGCCGAGGTCGGTGGCGGTGAGCACATGGTGGGTCACGTCGTCCGAGCACTCGGTGGGTCCGTAGGCGTTGACCACCGTCACCCACGGAAGGTGGGTGAACACCCGCTCGGCCACCGCCGGATACAGCTCCTCGCCGGTGGAGAGCAGCCGGCGCAGCGAGCGCAGCCGCTCGCCGCCCCGCCGCGCCACCTCGTCCACGAGCCAGCCGACGACGGTGGGGACGAGCTCCACCACGGTGACCCCGGCGGTGTCGAGGGCGCCGATGAGCCAGTGCGGCAGGCGCATGGCGGTGTCGCCCACCACCACGATCCGGCCGCCGGCCAGCAGCGGACAGAGCATCTGCCAGAGCGAGATGTCGAAGACCAGCGGGGCCGTGAAGGCGACCGCGTCGTCCGGGCCGAGCCCCAGATCGGCCACCTTGGCCCGCAGGTGGTTCATCATGCCCCGGTGCTCGACGGTGGCACCCTTCGGCCGGCCGGTGGTGCCCGAGGTGAAGATGGTGTACCGGGCCTCGGCTGAGCGGTCGGCCCCGTCGGGACGCGGCAGCGCGGTGCCCTCCCCGCCCCGGGGAAGGGGCAGCACGGTGAGCCGCCCGGCACCGGCGGCCGCGCGGGCCGCGTGAGCGGCGTCGTCACCGGAGTAGTCCAGCAGCAGTACGGCCCCGCTGCGGTCCAGCACGTCCCGGACCCTGACCTCCGGCCAGCTCGGGTCGACGGGCAGATAGGAGGCGCCCAGGCTCTCCAGGGCGAGGAACACCACCGGGGTGTCGGCGCTCCGGTGGCCCACGGCGGCCACCACGTCGCCCGCGCCCACTCCGGCGGCCCTCAGGCCGTCCCGTACCGAGGCCACCCGGCCCAGCAGCGCCCGGTAGCTCAGGGTCCGCGCACCGTCGACCACGGCGGGGCGCTCCGGTTCGCGCTCGGCGTGCCGGATCACCTGGTCCAGCAGCGCGGTGGCGGTGTCCCAGTCGCGGACCTGGCGCAGCGCCAGCGCCTGGGCGCGGGCCACGGCCCCTTCGGCCAGCGGGAGTTCGGCGCGTATCCGGTCCGGTGCCGGGGTGTGCCGGGGAATGGTCGTCACCGGGACACCGCCTCGGCGGCCGGGGCGGTGTGCCGCCGCAGGTCGTGGAAGAAGCCGGGCACCGGCTGGAGTCCGCCGGTCTCCCGGGCCCGCGCGTGGACGTACCCGCCGACGGTCAGGTCGAGCACACCGAGGCCGAACGGCGAGAAGACGACGGTGCGGTCGGCCGGCGCGGCAGTCGCGCCGGTGAGCACGTCGTACAGCGTGCCGTCGATGAACTCCCTTCCACCAGTGCGCTGTTCGGCCAGGTGCACGGAGGTGTCCGCCTTGAGCACATGGTCCACGTCGTCGACGATGTTGCAGGAGTCCAGGATCACGTCCGTGCCCAGGTCGCGCAGCGAGACATGGAGCACCAGCGGGTGGTGGGCGAACCAGGACGGTTCGAGGAGGTGCGGGGTGCCCGCCGTGGTGGCGCAGACGACCAGGTCGCAGCCGCGGATCAGTTCCTCGGCGGTGTCCGCGATGTGCACGGGTGTGTCCTGGCCGGTGCCGGCACCGGTGCCGGTCAGATGGCCGGCGAAGCCGCGCGCGTACTCCTCAGAGAGGTCGTGCACCGCGTACCCGGCGGGCGTGGGGAGGACCGCCGAGAGGTAGTCGTGCAGATAGCGGGCGATGAGTCCGGTGCCGAGATAGCCGATGCGCCGGGGTGCCGGGCGCCCCGCGCCGAGCGCCCGGGCGGCGACCGCGGCGGAGGCTGCGGTGCGTACGGCGCTGATGATCGAGCTCTCCAGGCAGGCGTACGGGTAGCCGGTGGCGGGGTCGTTGAGGATCAGGACGGCGGAGGCGCGCGGGATGCCGCGCTCCAGGTTGGCGGGGAAGCTGGAGATCCACTTCAGTCCGTCGACCGGGTGGTCGCCGCCCACCGAGGCGGGCAGGGCGATGATGCGGGCGGTGGGCCGGTCCGGGAAGCGCAGAAAGTACGAGGGCGGGTTGACCGTGTGTCCCTCGCCGTGCAACCGATAGGCGCTCTCGACCAGTTCGACGGTCTCCCGCCGCCGCCCTTCGAGCACGGCGTGCACCGTGCTGCCGGGGATGACACTGAATTCCGGGGTGTCCGCCTGACTGCTCAAAACGTCTCCAGGATCGTGTGCAGGTCGTCCGCGCCGTAGTGGTCGGTGACCCAGGTGTCGTTGTAGATCGTGCTGATGTAGCGCTCCCCCAGGTCCGGTGCGATGGCCACCGCGGAGTGCGGGTCGCCCGGGTGCTGCGCGAACCACTGGGAGGCGGCGCTGATCACCGTTCCGGAGGAGCCGCCGAGGAGGATCCCCCGCGCGGCGAGCTTCCGGCAGGTGTGGATGGTGTCGACCTCATGGACGCGGATGACCTCGTCCACCAGTTCCGGGTCGATCAGCGGCATGGGGGCGCTGGCGCCCAGCCCCGGGATGTACCGGGGCCCGGGGGTCCCGGCGAAGCTCACCGAGCCGACGCTGTCCACCGCGATGATCCGTACCTGGGGCCGGTGTTCGCGGAAGTAGCGGGCGCAGCCCATGAGGGTGCCGCCGGTGCCGGCGCCGATGAACAGGGTGTCGAGCGCGGGGAAGTCCTTGGCGATGAGCGCCGCGGTGCCCTCGTAGTGGGCGATCCAGTTGGCCGGGTTCTCGTACTGGTTGAGCCAGACACAGGCGGGATCCTCCTCGCACTTCCGGCGGACGTACGCCTTGCGGGCGGCGAGGTAGCCGCCGGTGGCGTCGGGTTCGTCGACGACCACGACCTCGGCGCCCAGGGCGCGGATCAGGGCGACGGTCGCGGGGTTGCAGTTGGGGTCGGTGACGCAGACGAACCTCAGGCCCTTGGAAGCGGCGATCACCGCGAGGGCCACGCCGAGGTTGCCGGACGAGGACTCGACCAGGACGGAGCCGGAGGTGACGAGGCCGTCGCGCTGGGCCGCCTCGACCATCCGCGCGGCGGGCTGGATCTTGATGGAGCCCGCGAAGTTGAAGCCCTCGCACTTGAGGTGCAGCGGAAGGCCCAGGCTGGTCCGCAGGTTGATGTAGACATCGCTGTCGAGGAGTTCGTGCGCCGCGGTGATGACGGTCATGCGCTGCCTTCACTTCCGTTCATCCACGAGGATCGGGTCAATCCGCGCTGAGGAGTTCGTGGTGCGCGTGGCGCGCCTCGCGCCGGTCCGGCGGGTACGGCCGCCGACGCGCCTTCCGGCACACACCGCCGGAGCGGTGTCACCCGGGGCGCATCGCGTCCGGCGGTCCTCGCCATCGCCGGGCCAGCTTCACAGGCGGCTGTCGAGACCGGACACGAGGAACGCTCAACCCGCTGGCCGGAGCGGGTTTTCCGGCCGCCCGCCGGTGCTGGCCCGGCGCTGCCCGGGCGTGCCCCCGGTCATCTCGCCCGGGCCTCACGCGCAGGGCCCGCGGGGCGGGGGCGAGTGTGACGGGCGGCCGGGGCGGGCAGGATGTGCGCGGGCGGCGCCCGGCAGCCGCCCGGGCCCGGCGTCCCGGCCCGGTGGCGGGGCCTCGTCCAGGCCGGCGGCGGGAGCCCGGCGGAGTGTCACGGCGGGGCCGACGAGGCGTCGGCGGCCGCGAGCGACCGCGAGGAACGGAGCGGGGCGCGGCCGCCGGGCGGGGTGTCCCCAGGGGCCGGGCGGGGGGACGGGTCCCGCGGGGGGGCCCACGTCTCCCCGCCGGCCCCGGGGCCGCGGCCCCCCCC
>NZ_JANUGQ010000045.1 GCF_024756275.1 Streptomyces pyxinae
GGGCCTTGCCCGGGGGCGACGGCGCCCTGCGTGCCGCGACCGAGGCCGCCGCGAAAGCCCAGACCCACCCAGCCGGACATCTCCTGGCCGTGCGGGTGGGCGGGTCTGGGCACCCGGGTCCGTTTCGAGCCGGTCCGGCCCACCCTGTGGTCGCAGCGCCTGCCCGAGCGCGCCGCCCGCCCCGCTGGACGGCGCAACCCCGGAGGTAATCACATGACGCCGTACCGGAGCCGTCCGGCATCGACCTCGCCCGCCAGCACGCCCTCCTCACCGCTTGCGGAGCGGCGAAGGACAACGACGCCGTCCGGACGAAGAAGCTGAAGCGGTGTACAGGGACGGCCGTCCGGCGCGACGGACGCGAGCCGCTCGGGCGCGGAGCGGTGATCGGCCTGATGATGACGGAGCGTGTTCTGGCCGCCCCGTCCGCCGGCGGCAACGTCCTCGCCGACATCGACGCCATCCTCACCGCAGCCGCGCCCCAACTCACCGGCTCCGTGCAGGCCGTGGCGTTCGACGCGGACACCGTCCGCCTGGACATCGTCCCCGACACCCCGGCCGTCGGCACGAAGCGGCGCTGCAGTGCGCCGAAGCCGATCGCGGCGGCCCACGAGCGGGTGCGGGGTGCGCCCGTCCGCGCCCTGGCGCCCGCGCCCCTGACGGCCGGCTCCGCCACGGCGGCCGCCGACCGCCCCACCGTCGGCCTCGCCTGCCAGGCCCGGGCCACGAGCGGCCCCGCCGGAGGGCTATCGCCCGGGCGGGGAACGGTTATCCACCATGGCGCCGAGCACGGGCTCATGGCCACACTTGTGGCCGACCCGGGCCCGGCCGAGGCGGAACACTGCAGATGCGGTCCCTTTCGCGCCGGAGCCGGGGGCGGTCCCCCGCTCCGACGAACAGGCGCCCCCGGGCCGGGCCCGCCGCGGGAGCATTCCCGTGCGGTTGGACGGTGGGGGGCAGCGCACGGTCGGCACCCAGCTGATTCAGGGCGCCTTTCTCAGGTCCCTGACCCAGTCGGTGAGCTGTCCGCAGTCGGGGCTGGGGTGTGGTGACCGGCGGGCGAGGGTGATCATGGTGTGGTGGAGTTCCCGTGTCAGGGAGAACAGCCAGCGGCTGGTCCGTCCGGTCGAGTAAGTGGCCAGACGGAACCTGTTGACGGCGGCCGCGTCCGCCGCGTCGATGGTTTGGGCGGGCAGGCCGGCGAGGAACTCGTAGTCCCGCTTCGCTGTGGCTGCCTCCGCCACCGTGCTCAGGGGGATGGCCCGGAGCGTGTCGGTGGTCAGGGGCCGGCCGGCCGCGACGGCGTCGAGCGTCGCGGCGTGCAGGGTCAGGGCGGTCAGGGTGGCGAACAGCTGCTCGCCCGGCTCGACGTCGATCCCGAGGCCGCGCAGGCCCTCGTGGCGTCCGGCCCGGCGCCACGGCTCCTGGTCCATGAGTGGCAGGGCTGCATGCCCCAGGCAGACACAGCAGCGCCAGACACTGTCGTGATCCGGTGGCATGCCGGCCGCCGTCCTCGTCTT
Source organism: Streptomyces pyxinae (assembly GCF_024756275.1). Classification (GTDB taxonomy): domain Bacteria; phylum Actinomycetota; class Actinomycetes; order Streptomycetales; family Streptomycetaceae; genus Streptomyces; species Streptomyces pyxinae. The sequence goes on from NZ_JANUGQ010000045.1 coordinate 1,518, forward strand.
CTGCTTCTCTAGGCGCAGGGTTTGGAGAGAACCGGGCTGTAGGCCGTACCGGAAGCGGTGTCGCAGGAGGTCGAGGTGATGCTCCCGACCGTGACGGTGCGCCAGGCGGTGTCGGGATCCCCGGCATGGCCCTGGCGGGTCGTGGAGGCCGTCGCCGACCTCAGCGGCGGCGGGCACCGGTACCGGCGAGGACTCGCCCCTCCGGTCATCCACATGCGGGAAAGGTTGTTGCAGAACTCGACACCGACCTCGCTGTTGCAGGCGGCGGGAGTGGACGAGCAGGAACGGATGCCCCCGGCTCCGGTGATCCTGGAACCGCTGTGGAGGGGCTTCGAGGCGTACGGCTCACGGGTGACGACGCCGGCGGGCGCACCCTCCGGCGACTCCTCCACGCGCAGGGAGACCTCGGGCGGCCCCGGGTTCTCCGGTGGTTCGGCCTGCGCCGCCGGCACGGCGGCGATGAACAGTGCGAGCGACGCCAACCACACGGCGGTCACGGTCCTGACGCGCATGTACGGCTCCTTCGGAGCGGGGCACGGGCGGGACGAAGACCCGATCGTAGAAACGGAAGACCGCATACAGCAGTCACGTTCCCGTCAACCCGCATGGGAACGAGCAGTGGCACCAGCGGCTGGTCCGCCCGGGCCGGTATCCGCTTCGTCGTGCGAGGGCCGCCCCGTCACGCCGACTCCCCGGCCGTTGCCGGCTGGGGTCGAGCAGTGGAGGACGTGGTGGGCGACCCCTTCCAGGCAGGCCAGGAAGCCCGCGTCGGGATCGTCGGTGCCCAAGGTCGCCGAGGCGCCGAACTGCATCGCCCGGGCGATCCGGGCCCTACGAGCCCGTGAGTGCAGACCCCGGCTCGATGTGTTCGCCGTGCCGGCGTGTCCAGGTCTTCACCACCCGGGACGGCCCGTCACCGGTGCGGGCGAGGCTGAGGACAAGGACACCGGCCGGGGCCGCAGCAGCCAACCGTGCGCCGGGTGTCTCCCGCTGATCGGGCTGGTGGGCGGGCAGCAGGAGGCCGGCCGCGTCCAGGTCGGCGGTGAGCGCGGTGAGGTCGGCACGGACCTGTCCAGCGTCGGGGCCCGTCGCCTCCCAGCGGGCGGTGAGCGTGTCGACGGCGTCAGCGGGCATGCCGCCCCGTGCGAACTCCAGCCAGAGCTGGGCACCGACCGGATCGAGGAATCGCCACCGGCTCCGTCCATGGCGGGTGTCCGGTTGGGAGACGCCCTGCGGGGCCGAAGGCGGCGTACAGACCGGTGCGGGTCATCGAGCGGTCTCCTTCACCGTCGCGGTCTCCCACCACGTCTCGCGCGTCAGGGGCGAGGTGGCGAGCCACAGTTCGCTGACGATCAGTGCGCGCAGACCCGCCGGCGGCGCGGGCTCGCCCCGTACCGCACGATCCGGGGCCGCCCGCGCCTCCCCGGCGTCGAGCAGTCCGGCCTGGGCGAGGACCGAACTGGCCAGCAGACGGCGCCAGGCGGGGGGCGTTGGCCCGCGGACCGGCGTAGACGCTGCCGGTGAACGCGGTCTTCGTCGGGCCGGTCCGGCAGGACGGCGGGGACAACACCGGTGAACGCGGCGCGGGCCAGGGGCTTGAAGTCGCCCGGCCGCATCCGCTGCCGGCCGGGGATCGCGTGGCAGGCGACGATGGCGGCCGTGTCCCGGAGCGGGGTACGGACGGGAAGGCCCCACAGGTGGCGGGCGGTGGCGTCGTAGGTGGCGTGCCCGTCGCGCATCAGCTCCAGGGCAAGGCGTTCGTGCACCTGCCCGGGGCCGGCGTGCGGGTCGGCCACTCGGCACGGGCCCCCACCAGCTCGGCAACGACCGCCCGCCCGGCATCAGTCAGCCACGGCGCGGACGCGGTCGTGCCGCACCAGGCCGGCATCTCGGTGGACGCGGTCCCTCCGGATGAGACAGGCCGGTCGGCCCGTTCAGGACTTCCGCCGGCACGGTGAGGGGCCGCGGGTGGCTGGTGGCCTGGGTACGGGCTGCCTGACGCAGCAGCGGATGGTCCGCCGAGCGCCGGGCGCGGGCGAGCGCGACAGTCCGGCGACACGCCTCCGGACGCCTGCCTGCCCGGTACTGGTCGGTGACCATGCTCGGCACGGCGTCCAGGACGTCGTCGCCACCGCGCGCGGTCAGATGCGCCCGTGAGCCGTACGCGGTCCCCGGAGCGAGTTCCGGGGCCTTGATCGCCGGCAGCCCGAGCGGGAACGGCGGCGTATCGGTGAACGGCTGCCCGGCCGGATCGGCCGGCCCGTCGAAGTGCCGGACGCCGTCGCTGGTGCCGCGCGCCCACGCGTGCGTGATCGAGGTGCGGTCACCGGCGATCTGCTCGGCGTACAGCAGTGGACCGCCTCCGAGCCCGGCCGGCGCATGCTCACCCCCCGGCCCGAAGAGCCCCACCAGGCCCTGGTCCGGGCCCGCACCGAGCAGAGGACCGGCACCTGGAAGGCGAAGTACGCCCTGCGCTCCGGGATCGAGAGCGTCATCAACCAAGCTCTGGACTTCACCGGCATCCGCCGGGCCCGCTACCGCGGCCTGCCGAAAGTCCGCCTCCAGCACGCCTTCTCCGCCACCGCGGTCAACATCGTCCGCCTCGCTGCCTGGTGGGCCGACCCGCCCCCGCGAGGGCAGCGAACCAGCCGTCTCGAACGCCTCAGCTACCACCTCACCGCTTGAGGGAATGAGGCAGCAGAGCCGCGTTTCGGGGCCACATGGACTTGGCCGTCAGGCCGCATGCATCACGTCGTACTTGGAAGCATCGACGAACTGCGGCGCCCACTTCTTCTTCTGCCAGAGGAAATACCGGTTCAGCAGACCGGCGAACATGCCCATCGGGCGTCGGAAGTCGATGATCACGATGACCCGCGGCTCCTCGCTCTCGTTGATCACCTCGTGTTCGAGCGAGACATCCAGAACGACGCCCTCGCCCTCCTTCCAGGTGTAGTAGTCCCGGTCGAGGCGGATCGTCGGCGGGTTGTCCTTGGGAATCCGCAGCCCGAGGTGGTATCGGAGGATGCCCGCGTACGGGTCCTTGTGCGGCGGCAGCGGGACGCCCGGGTCCAGGATCGAGACGAACGCGTTGACCACGTTCGGCGTGGACTCGGCGAAGGACAGCAGCGAGGGCAGCTCAGCGCGGGCAAGCTCGTTCGGGCGACCGAACATGTAGGCGTAGTACAGCTTCCAGTCCTCGGAAACCTGCGCGGCCCGGACCGGGTCGAAGGTGCCGTACTTCGGGATGTCCCGGTTCCTGAGCAGCGTGTCGACCTCGGCCTGCAGGGTCGGGAACGCCGCCTCCAGCCTGCGGACCGCGGGGAAGACGGTGGGCGAGGCGATGACGCGCGGGCGGTTCGGGCCGCCCGCCGTTCGGAGGAAGACCTTGTTGGCGAGTTCCCGTATCCGCGCGTTGTTGGTGCTGGGCGAACCCTTCGGCATGAGTTGCTCCCGTCGGTCGTGTGTCGCGGTCGTCGTTCGGTGGTGGTCCTCGTCGTTCGGTCGTGCCCGCGCTTCGGCTCGCGTCGCGCTCGCTGGTCAGATGGGCGTCGGTTCGCGTGCCGGGGCGCGCCGCCCGCCCGGCAGAACCTGGCCGGCCACGCACCGCCCGGTGCCGATCGCGCCCATCAGCAGCACCCAGCCGGCCACCGGCAGCGCGGTGAGCAACGCGCCCACCAGCAGCGGGCCGATCGCGCTCTGGGTGGCCTCGCCGACCACGCAGGCGCTCTGGTAGAAGCCGTGCTCGCCCTCGGCGGCCAGGGTCGCGGAGAGCCCCCACTCACCCGCGGCCTCCAGCAGCTCACCCACCGTCAGCGCGATCGTCGCCGCCACCAGGAGCACCGCCTGCACGGCCGTCGGCACGTGGCTCACCGCGGCGAGCAGCACGCAGCAGCCGCCGGTCCAGAACGCCGAGCCGCGGAAGCAGCGCAGCGCCCCCTCGCTGGTCGCGGCGCGCCGGCTTACCGCGATCTGGCCGCTGATGGTGATCACCGTGTTGGTCATGAACAGCCAGCCCATCGCGGACACCGGCACGTCGGTGTGCTCGGTGATCCACAGCGGCAGCACGGTGGTGAGCAGCGTGGTGTGCACCGTCAGGACTGCCGTGGACAGCGCCAGCAGCGCCCCGCTGCGTCCCCGCCGGCCGTCCGGCCGCGCCGCGTCCGCCTTGTTCGCCGCCGCCTGATCCGCCCGGTTCGACGGGTCAGCCGCCGCCGTTGCGGCCTTCGCCGGGCGGCGCCGACCGAGCGACGTGAGCAAGAAGCACATCGCCATCAGCAGGTACACCCCGCCGATCACCCCGTACGTCCACCGGTATCCGGACGCCGAGCCCGCCGCGAGCAGCCGCACCGACACCAGCGCGCCGAGGGCGAACCCGATGTTGGTGACGGTCCGGGCCCAGGCCAGGCCCTGCACCCCGCTGCCCGCCGCGCCGGCGATGAGCGCCCGGCGCACCACGTTCCCGGTGCTGTCGAAGCCGCCGGCCGCGCAGAGCACCACCATCAGCAGCCAGGGGGTGTGCACCTGGGCCGTCAGCGGGATCAGGACCGCCGCGACGACCGCCGACAGCGCCCCGGCCTCGCGGCCCCGCCCCCGGTCGATCAGCACCCCGACCGGGAACGCCACCGCGACCGAGGCGGCGCCCCACAGCGACAGCGCGGCGGAGGCGACCAGGGTGCCCAGCTGCGCGGTCTGCAGCAGGTAGATCATCACGGTGGAAAGGAAGGTGCCCTTGCCGATGGACAGCACCAGCGTCGCCGCCATCAGCCCGCCGGTGCCCTGCGGCGGCCGGGCAGACGCCAGGGCAGTCAGTCGGTCGCGCACAGCCCGCTCCGACCGGCCTGCCAGATCCGCGTCGTGCCTTCGTGGTCCTCGAAGTGGAAGCGCAGCCGGGCCAGGCAGCGGTCGACGGTCGTCACCATCGCCGCGTGGTCGGCGGCCCGGCCGGACAGCATATCGAGCCAGTGCGAACCGGTCTCCGGCGGAAGCCGGGTACCGGGCGCGACTCGGGACAGGTACCCGGAGACGCCCTCTTCCGTGCGGACCGCGTCCACGCCGTCCACCCGGTGCAGCACCCCGCCCGCCAACGGCGGATTGTTGAACCAGTGGAACTCCACCCGGTCCGCGAGCACCTGCGGGATCGGCCCGACCGGTCGGCCGCAGGCCGCGGCGATCCCCATCGCCAGCAGGTCCGCGCCGTTCGCACGACCGTACAGCTCGGCCACGTACCCGCCGATCCGGCCGTTCACCTCGATGATCCGCGGGCCGTCCGCCGTCAGCTTGATCTCGGTGTGGGTGTGTCCGCGCCGGACCCCCAGCGCGAGCACTGCCTCGGCCGCCAACCGGGTGACCTCCTCCGCCTCGCCCGGCGGCAGGAACGCGGGTGTGAACGCGCCCTGCTCGCGGAACGGCGGAATCTGCGGGAACTTGCCGCTGATACCGATCGTTCGCACCCGGCCGGCCTCGACCACCGCCTCCACCGAGACGTAGTCGGCCAGGTCACCGGACTCCCGGCCGCGCAGGAACTCCTCCACCACGAACGGGCGTTCGGCGCTCGGCGCGAGATCGGCCGGCAGCGCGCCCGGCTGTGTCACCAGGAAGGTGTCCCGGCTGCTCTGGCTCCGCACCGGCTTGACGATCACCGGCTCGTCCGCGGCCGCGATCTCTGCGAGCGCCTGTGCCCGGTCGGTCACCACGACCGAGCGGACGGCGTCCACCCCGGCCTCGGCGAGCCGCCGGCGCTGCGCCCACTTGTCGGTGAGTAGGGTCATCGTCTCGGGGGAGTGGAACGGAAGGCCGAGGCCGTCGCCGATCCGCGAGGTCAGCGGAACCATCGCCTCGCTGAACGTGGTAACCCCCTCGGGCGCGTGCTTGCGCAGCAACTCGACTGTATCGTCAGGCCGTTCCGGATCGTGCGGGACGACCGAACCGAAGTCGGCGTACTCGGCGAACTCGGCCTCGGACAGCGCGCCGGCCAGCGGCACGAAGGCCGGCTTCAGCCCGTACTTGTCCGCAGCTGCGGCGATCTCGGGCGGCCGGACGGCCGCGCCCGGGACGACGGCCACTACCACGCTCGTCATATCTCTCACTCACACTCGTCGGGGCGGATCTGGTACACGCGGTCCTTGAGCTCCTCGATACACCGGCGGTCGCGTCGTATCGCGTCCGCCGACGGACCGGACAGGAAGATCCGCATGGTGCTGGAGTAGAGGTCCACGGTCGGGCGAATCCGCCCGCCTGGCTCGATCTTCACATTGAGGCCGAACACCGTTTCCAAGCCCGTGAGTTCGGCCACCACCTGCTCGTCCACGCCGGTCACCACCCCCGACAGCCCGGTCGAGGTGGTGCAGCAGACCGCCTCCTCCCGCTTGGTGTAGCGCCGCCCCGCGTACTCGGCGAGGAAGCGCTCAGGCTCCAGGTGCGCGAGCGCGGTCAGGGTGGCCTGGTTGCCGCCGGTACAGCGGTCGTGGAACCGGGGGTGCATGTTCCCGGCGATCCGCGAGCCGACCTCGACCAGGGCCGGGCCCTCGGGGGTGAGGATCGCCTCGGCGTGGGTGGGCCCGTAGTCGATGCCCAGGGCGGCCAGCGCCCGGTCCACGTAGGCGATCAGCTCGGGCACCGGACCCTCGTCCGGCCCGAGCAGGTGCTCCCAGTCGTAGATGTTGCGGCCGTTGCGCAGCAGCCGCTTGTGGTACTGCCAGACCCCGCACACGTAGCGCCGCCCGGAGTAGGAGACCATGTCGATCACGTACTCCTCGCCCCGCAAGTAGGACTGCGCAAGGGCCTCGCGGTTGGTCTCGCCGTAGATCGTGTCGGAGCCCAGCACAGCCCTGGCGGCGGCCAGCACCGCGGCGGAGTCGGCACAGACGTAGACGCCATCGCCGGCTGCGGACTTCAGCGGCTTGACCACCACTGGGTAGCCCGCGACCTGCTCCGCCCAGTCGCGCAGCTGCGCCGCGTCGTCGCCGACGAACTGGTCGGCGCAGTGCAGTCCGGCCGCCCGCAGCGTCTCGATCATTCGGTACTTGTCCCGGCGGGCCGCCGACAGCGTCGTTCTGTTGCTCGGCACACCCAGCGGCTCCGACAGCAGGTCGGCCAGCTCCACACCGGGCTCCTGGCCGGCGAGGACGGCGACCGGCGCGTACGCCGCGAGCTGCTCCACGGTCCGGTCGAGGTGCTCGTGAACGATGGTCGCCCGGTAGCCGCTCAGATCGGGGGCGGGCATCGAGGGCATGAAGTCGGGCGTGCTCTGAACGTGCACCGTCTCGGCGCCCAGGGCGGTGAACTCCGGTAACAGGTACTTCCCCGAGGTGTAGGCGTCGACCAGCACCACGACCGGTTTGTTGCCTTGCAAGGGAACTCCTCGTGCGCGTCGTGGACTTGTGCACTCGTGCGGCCGACCCGGCGGCCGGAGGTCAGTGGGACGAGAAACCCCCGTCCACGAAGAGGGTCTGGCCGGTGACGTACGAGCAGGCGTCGCTCGCCAGGAAGACCGCCACCCCAGCGAAGTCGCCCAGTTCGCCGTTCCGGCCGGCCATCGTGCGCAGGGCCATCGCCTCGACGCGCGCCGGGTCGCTGAAGACGGGCTCGGTCAGCGGCGTCTTCACGAAGCCAGGTGCGATCGCGTTGACACAGACCCCCCGGGCCGACCAGGCCTCCGCCTGCGAGCGGGTCAGCGCGCTCAGCGCCGCCTTGGACACCCCGTACGCGCCGCTGTTGCCGAATGCCCGGATCGCCTGCTGGGATGAGATGTTGATGATCCGCCCCCAGCCGCGCTCCGCCATCTGCGGTCCGAAGCGCTGGCCGAGCAGGAACGGCGCGTCCAGGTTGGTGCGCATCGTGCGGTCCCAGTCGCCCTCGCTCAACTGGCTCAGCGGCGGCCGCAGGTTGACGCCTGCCGAGTTGACCAGGACGTCCGGGACGCCGTGCCGCTCCAGCACGGTGTCGGCAAGCCGGTGGATCTCCGCGCGGTCTCCCAGGTCGGCAGCGACCCAGTCCGCCGTGGCGCCCTCGCCCCGCAGTTCTCGAGCCGCCCCGGCCAGCGGCTCGCGGCGACGTGCGGTCAGCACCACCTCCGCGCCGGCCCGGGCCAGCACGCCGGCGATCGCCAGCCCGATCCCCGAACTTCCGCCGGTGACCAGGGCCTTGCGGCCCTTGAGCGAGAACAGCTGGTCGAGGTACGCGTCCACAATGGCTCCTTCGAGGTGATGGGACTCGCGGCGACCAGCCCGTCCGGCCGGCCAGGCCGAGGCCGCTTCGCGCACCCGCCGTCCGGGCTCAGGCCCGCTGGCGCGTGGGGCGGAGACGGATGTCGTCGAGGTGGACGTGTGCCGGGCGCCCGATCACGTACCCGATGACGTCGGCGACGTCCTCGGGCACCAGCAGCGGCCCGTTCTCCTCGGCGACGGCCTCGAACCACGCCGCATCGTACCCAGCCGACTCCTGGAATCCGGAGCGGACGAAGCCCGGTTCGATCAACGTGACTCGGATGTTGTGCGTGCACACTTCCTGCCGCAGCGCCTCCACCAGCGAATGGACCGCGAATTTGGTCGAACCGTACACCGGGTTGGCGGCCGACACCTGTCGGCCGACGGTCGAGCCGATGACCACGAGGTCGCGCACCTGCGCACCGCCGTCGGCCTCCGCCTGCTTGCGGAACTCGGCAGCCACCGACCGCATCTGGCGCAGGACTGCGAGATAGTTGGCGTCCACCAGCTCGGCCCAGCGCTCCGGGTCGGAGCCCAGCACGGTGCCCGCCAGCCCCTGCCCGGCGGAGGCTACGAACACGCTGGCCGGACCCCACTCCCGCTCAGCCACGGCCAGCAGTTCCTCGGTGTGGCCGGGCCGCGTGATGTCTCCGGTCACCGGAATGGTCCGGCCGGGCTCGGTGCGTGACTCCTCGACCAGTTCGGCCAGGCGTTCGCCGCGCCGGCCGGCGGCCACTACGTGCAGGCCCCGGCCGGCGAGCTCGCGGGCGGTGGCCCGCCCGATCCCCGAGGAGGCCCCGGTTACGACGGCGATGCGTGCTTCTGTCATGTCGAACCCTTATGTTTGAGCGGTCGGCTGGTGGTGCGTACGGGTGAAGCGGAGTTCGCCCTGGTCGATCAGGCCGGTCAACCAGTCGCGCAGCCACGCGCGGTCCAGGGCCGGGAACTCCACGTCCAGGTGGGCGAGCAGGCGGCGAGTTCGACCGTGGTCGTAGCGGACGTTGCGTTCGGGTCGGCTCGCCCAGAAGTGCGCCAGGGCGATCTGCTCGTCGCCGTCGGCCAAGTGGCCCGCGAACAGCGGCGCGAAGTCGGCGGCCTCGTCCGGCTCCAGGACGAAGCCCAACTCCCGCAGGGCGGCGAACAGGTCCGCGTAGCGCAGCTCGTGGTGGGTGTCCACGTGGAATGTGCCGCCGGACACCCGCTCGCTGCGGGAGATCGCCAGGATTCCCTCGGCCACCACGTCCACCGGGCTGAGCGCGACCGTCCGGGCGTCGACCCGGGGCACCCGGCCGATCCGCACTGCGGCGCGAAGGAGCTGGACCAGTCGGCTGTCGCCGCCATTGCGCTGAAAGCGCCCGGTGACGGAGTGGCCGCTGACGTTGCCGGAGCGGTAGACGAAGCCCGCACCACCGGCTGCGGCGAATTCGTGGACGATCCGCTCCGCGTCGTACTTGCTGCGCTCGTACCCGTTGAGGAACTGCTGGCCGATGTTGAGGCTCTCCTCGGAGAAGACCGCCGGCTCGCCCTCCGGCCCGGTGCCGCAGACCGCGAGGGTGGACACATGGTGCAGGTCTTTGGGCCGACCGGTGGTGGCGAGTCCGACGACGGCCCGCACCGGTTCGGTGTTGAGCCGGCTGAAGGTCTCCAGGTCGCCGAACAGCCGGGTGTCGGCGGCCAGGTGGTAGATCGCGTCGACCTCGCCGGCCAGCCGCCGGTACTCTCCACCGGGCAAGCCGAAGCCGGGCTCGGCAAGGTCACCGGTCAGCACGGTGAGCCGGTCGGCGTACACATCGGGGTGGGCGTCCGGCAGGTACCAGCCGAGCACCTCGCGCAGCCGCTCGGCGGCAGGGCAGCCGTCGCGGTCACGGACCAGGCAGAGCACCCGGCCGCTGGTGCGGGTGAGCAGCAGGTGCAGCAGGTGCGGGCCGAGGAAGCCGGTGGCGCCGGTGAGCAGCACGGTGCCGTACTCGCGGACGCTGCTCCGCCTGCCGCTGCCATGGGCCGGCTGCTCGCAGCGCAGCGCACGCGGGACCTGGACGAGCAGGCCGGTGGTGGAGCCCGGCTCCACCACGAACTGCCCGTTCTCCGGCGGGATTCCGGCGGCCTCCAGCAGGTACGCCCGGGTGGCGCGGGCCAGGTCGAGCAGTTGTCCGGGATCGTGTGTGAGCGCGGGGTAGGACAGGTCGGCGACGAGCTGGCCGTCGTGGAGGCGCGCGGTGAGCTTGAGGGCGTACCTGCGGTCGTTCTCCGGCCCGCGGACCGGGCCCGGCCGGTGCCGCGAGGGCGTGAGCCGCAGCTCGTCGTCCTGCGGGAGGGGTAGCGTGCCCAGGTAGTTGAAGCACAAGTCGGTACGCTGCGGCAGGCCGTGCAACCCGTAGGCGACGCCGAGCCGGGGCACGTCGGCCAAGGCGGCTGCGGCGGCCTTGCCGGTGGCCGCCGGGTCGTCGGCAACGGTGGCGACCCGGACGGGAAAGGTCGAGGTGAACCACCCCACCACCCGGGAGACGTCGAGAGCGTCGTCGAGCGGGAGCCGGCCGTGGCTCTCGACGTCCACCATGACCTCGTCCGTGTCGCGTGCCCCGGCCAGCGCCTGGGCGAAGGCACCGAGCAGGGTGGCGTGCGGGGGAAGTCCGGTACGGGCCGGGGCGGTACGGGTCAGCGTGTCGGTCTGGGCGCGGGAGAGCCGGAACCAGACCGTCTCGGCGTCGTCCTCGCGGTTGGCGCCCCCGGCGGGGAGGGGGGCCGGCGTGCCTGTGCCCTCCCAGTGGCTGAGGTCTCCGGCCAGGGCGGGCGCCTGGGTGCGCAGGTGGGTCGCCCAGGCGCCGAAGTCGGTCGGCGCGGGCGCGAGTGCCGGGGTGCCGCCGTGCAGCCGCTCGCCGTAGCAGCGGGCGAGGTCGCCGGTCAGGATGCGCCAGGAGACGGCGTCCACGCACAGGTGGTGGGCGACCAGCAGCAGGTGGGCCCGTTCGGTGCCGCGGAACAGGTGGGCCTGGAACAGGGTGCCGTCCTCGATCCGGATGCGCCGCTGGCAGGCGGCGGCGGTCTCCTCGATGTGCCGGCCCTTCTCGGCCGCGTCGGCGGGCAGGGCGGAGCAGCTGAAGCGCGTGGCGGCCTCGGTGAGGACCCGGCGGACACCGTCCGGTCCGGGGCGGAAGGCGGTGCGCAGCAGCGGGTGCAGGCATACCACGTCGGCCACCGCGGCGGCCAGCACCTCCTGTCGCACGGACCGGTCGGCGTCCAGCAGCAGCGCCTGGTTCCACTGGTCGGGTTGGGCGAACCGCTGCCGGAAGAACCACTCCTGGGCGGGGGACAGCGCGGTGTCCTCGGCCGGGAACGGGCCGGTCGGGCGGTCCGCGGCACCGGGCACCTCTCCCGCGGCGCCCGCCCTCAGTCGGGTGGCAAGGGCCGCGGCGGTGGGCTCGGCGAGGAAGGCGGCGGCGGACACCTGGTGGCCGCGGGACTGCAGGTCCGCGATGACCTGGATGGCGTCGATGGAGTTGCCGCCAATGGTGGTGAAGTCGTCGTCGAGGCCGAAGTCGTCGTGACCGAGCTGGCGCCGCCACGCCGCCAGGACCTCGGCGAGCAGCGGGTCGTCGTCGGCCCGGGCGCCGCGGCCGCGCGCGGCTGGGCGTGCCTCGACCAGCCGGCGCAGCTCGACCTGGTCAGTCTTGCCGTTGCTGGTCCGGGGGAAGACGTCGAGCACCTCGATCCGGTCCGGGACCATGTAGGGGGGCAGCACCTCCCGGACCTGAGTCCGGAAAGCGGCCGACCGGTCGCCGGCGCCGGGGGCGCTGACCACCGCGACCAGCCGGGCCTGTTCTCCGGGCAGCACCATCGCGACGGCACCCGTGACGCCCGGCAGTCGGCGCAACCCCACCTCGACATGGTCGAGTTCGACCCGGTGGCCGCGCACCTTGACCTGCCGGTCGCCGCGGCCGAGGAACTCCAGCACGCCGTGGGCATCGGCCCGGACCCGGTCACCGGTGCGGTAGGCCCGGCCGAGACCGGGGTGGAGCGCGGCCAGCTCCTCGGTGAACGCGGCCGCGGTGGCCTCCGGGTTGCCGCGGTAGCCGAGCGCGACGGACGGGCCGGCGATGTACAGGTCGCCGATCGCCCCGCGCTCATGGAAGACGCCGTCCGGGGTACGGACGAAGAGCCGATTCGCACCGAGGGGGCCGCCGATCGGCACCGAGGCCGCGTTGCCCAGGGCGTCGAGGTCGGCCTCGGTGCGCAGGAGGTGGGTGGCGACGCCGACCGTCGCCTCGGTCGGGCCGTAGTGGTTGACCAGGGTCGCGGTGACGCCGGAGGCGAGGACCCTGCGGGCCAGCGGCACCGGCAGCAGTTCGCCACCGAGCAGCAGGTGGCGCAGCCTCGGCCGGGTGGCATCGTCGAGCCCGTGGGCCTGGAACAGCACGCTCCAGTGCGAGGGCGTGGTCTTGAGGACGTCGATCCGCTCGGCCTCCAAGTAGCGCAGCAGGCCCGCCGGGTCGCGCCGGGTGGCGTCGTCCACCAGGTGCAGGGTGCCGCCGGTCCACAAGGCGAGGAAGACGCAGGTGTTGCCGAGGTCGGCGGCGAGCGTGGTGACGTGGGCGTAGCGCAGTGGCTCGGTGATGCCGAGCCGGTTGAGCAGGGCCTCGGTGTAGTGCCGGATGTTGGCGTGGGTGACCATGACACCCTTGGGCACCCCGGTGGAGCCGGAAGTGTGCAGGACGTAGGCGGTGTCCGCCTCTCCGGGCCCGGCGTCCTCCAGGGCGCCCCCGGGAACGTCCTCCGGGACGTTCTCGTTCACGTCGAGGACCTCGAGCCCGTGCCGGCGCAGCTCGTCGAGGTAGGGCGGCGCGCCGAGCACGAGGTCGGTGCGGGCCGCGCCGAGGCGGCCCGCACCCTCGGAGACCGGGTCGGTCGGGTCGATCACGGTGTACGCGGCGCCGGTGGCGAGCGCGGCCAGCAAAGCGGCGACGGCGGCGGGAGTACGGTCGAGGTGGATGCCGACCAGGTGTCCGCGGCCGATGCCCCGCCACCGCAGACGGCGGGCCAGCCGGGAGACCGAGACGTCGAGCTGTGCGTAGGTCAGACAGTCCTGGCCCACGACGACGGCCGGGTGGTTCGGGTGAGCCTTCGCGTGCGTTTGGACCAGAGCCGGGAGCATCTGCTGTCGTCCTCTGTGTGTCGACTCGTGACCGGGAGGCGGACGGTGGTGCGGCGTCAGCTCCAGAAGAGGAGCGGTTCCTGCGGCCCCTTGGTGGCGATGAAGGCGGCGGCGCCGACCCGGTGGGTATCCTTGGCGGGGGTCACCGCGTGCAGCTGTCGGGGGCTGAAGATGATGAGGTCCCCGGCCTCCGGGTGGATCTGAACAGCCGGCTCCTCGACCGAGTCCGGCTCCAGGCCCTCGACGTCGAGGATCTGCTTCTTCTCCTCGGCGGTCGGCTCGCGCAGCCAGAGCTGGAGGTTGCCGCCCTCGTCCGGGACCTGCAAGTAGATGTTGGCAACAAGCTGGTTGAGCACGCCCTCGATCTCGGGGGCGTCGGTCTCCTGGTCGATGGCGTCGTTGTGCGGGTAGAACTCTGAAGTGTTCGGCTGGAAGACGCGGAATGCGCCGACGAAGCAGGCCCGGCCGCGCAGGCGCAGCAGGTTGGCGCCGGCCGGCCACAGCTCCTGCAGCTCCAACCGGATGCGGTCCACCGGCGACAAGTAGGGGCGGAACATCGAGCGGACGTCCTCGATCGCCGGGAGCGCCTGCTCGTGGTACTTGTCCGTCAGCTCCTTGTCCCACCTGGTGTCGATGTGGGGCATGTAGACGCGGCCGACGCTGCTGGTGTGCTGCTTGTGGTAGTGGCCGAGCGCCTGGTGGTTGATCGCCTTGGTGGCGACCTCGGCCGCGACCTCGACCGAGTAGTAGCCTCGCACGTGGATCGCGCCGATCTCGCGGTTGGCGAGCTGCAGCAGGGTCTCGGTGGTGAGCTCGTCGGCGATCTTGCTGGTCGCGGACCGGACGACGTCGGGCGGCGTGGTGGTCACGATGGCTTCCTCTCGATGGGCGAAGCGGGGCGGGTGGCCAGGAAGTCGCGGTCTGCGGAATCGGCGGGACGGTGCGTGAAAAACGTGGGATACCGGCTCGCCTCCCGATCCCCCATCTTTATCGGTAAATTCTCTGGAGCTAGTCAATGGCCGCAATCGGGATTTCCCTGCCGTGAATCGGCGGTGTTCTCGCGCCTTCATGCGGCCGTCTTGGCACGAAACACACCAGTGTCTCGTGATCCGGTTGACGTCGGGTCAAGTTGTTATTGACAAACGTCCACGCGCCGTCGAGACGAGCCGGACCTTCGCGAGGATTTCGCCGGTGGTTGCGGTCCAGGTGAAGGGTTCGGGTTAAAGAAGATTCTTTCCGAATACGGTCAGTGGTCATAGCGGTCAGTGAGCGGCTGATCGCCTGGCCGGTCCGGAAGTTGTGCCGGATCGCGGCGTCCAGGGCCGGCATGCGCTGAGCGACGCGGACAGCGACGCCCTCGACGGTACGCCTGCCGTGTCGTTCCAGGTCGAGCCGGCCCTCAAGGGTGTCGTTGCCGGCTCGATCAGCTGTCGGACCTTCTTGAGCAGCGGCTCGCCGGGCCGCAGGATCTTCTTCTTCCTCGACGGACGCAGCAGCGTGGTGCCCCGTGCGGACAGTGACCGCTCGAAGGTCTTCGAGGCGAAGCCCTCGTCGCTGATCAGCAACAGGCCCGGCCGCTCGCGCATCAGCTCGGTGTCGGCCTCGGGCATCGCGGCCAGCGCCTCGCGGGCTTGCCGAGCTTCGGGTCGGCCGGCGCCCACAGGACCGGCATGCGGCCGCCCACCCGCCGGTAACATCCCGCCCATCTCGACCGGCTTGATGGTGATGGGAGTACAAATCACCCCATTCCCTCAATGAAGAAAACCGGGATTTCAGCCCACAGAGAAGCTACGCGTGGCTTGATGTTGAATCAATAGCACGAAGTGGAATTGTAGATTCCTGCGGCTTGATACCTTCCACGAGAGAGCTCATTTCTAGTATTTTATAATGATTTATGCGGTCCCTGGTAAAGGTTCGCTCTTTTAGCCTTGACGCAAGAATGGTGGTGACTGGTCCGCGGGGCACGGGGTGCAGCTCGGCCTGCCCGGCTCGGCGCCAGTGGCAGGCAGGGTGCGCCCGGCCGGAGTCTCGGCAAAAGTCCGAATGAAGACAGGAATGGCGGGCGTCCAATGAACCCGGACTTTCCGGGGCCTCGAGGCGCCGCGAATCCCATCGGATCCGATGGCGGATGAAGACAGGGTTTGCTGACAGCCAGGGTCGAATGCGACGAGCACAACGGGGAGCGCGGCATGGCCAACCTGTTCTGCAAGCGGGTGTCGACCGACCAGCAGTCGACCGACCGTCAGCATCTCGTCCTCACCGAGGCCCGGGATCGAGGACCCGATTGTCTTGCGAGGAACAGGCCGGCACCTCCAGCCGCTTCCACCCTCTGGAACGGCCGAAGTTCGCCGAGCTGCTCACGTACGCGCGTCCCGGCGGCACCGTGCACATCTCCGAAATGCTCCGGTGACCTTGGCCAGCCGCAGATGCGGGTCGGCTCCCTGGCAGGGCAGGGCAGGGCAGGGCAGGGCAGGAGCAGGGGACCTGGTCCGCTACCGACTCTTCGGCAGTGACCCGAGGCGTACCGCTGTGCCTGATCATCGCCTCCAGCCGGGCGTACGCCGACGTCATCGCCGCCCGACTCGGTGCCATCGCCGCGTAGGGCAACGCCACACGGTCCTTCGACGCGGCCGACTGTCTCACCAGCTTCACGCTCCTGCCCACCTCGCTGGCACGGGCCATGACTCCCGTCCTCATGACGCCGGGCTTCGGCCGCGCCGTCGCCGGCTCCCCTCCGCCGGCGGCCCACACCCCTCCCCGCCGGCCTGGAAGTGACCGGCTACCTGGGCCTGGGCCGCGGCCCCTCGGTCCGGGGGCACCCGCTGTTCGCGGTGCTCAGCCCCTACCGGAACCGGGCCGAAGTCCGTTTCACCCCGGACGCGGCCCTGTCCCACGCCGGCAGACTGCCCGGATGGAGGTGCGAGGGAGTGGCTGAACTCGAAGAGCCGGCGCCTACCGGCGCCTGAGAGCCGTACGGAACCTCACCGCCGACGGCGCCATCGACTGCCTCAAGCAGGTGTTCACACCTTCCGCCCGGCCGCGTGCCCGAGACCGCCCGGTCCGACGAGGGCCCTCCGGGGTGAGGGTCTGTTCCTGATCCGATCACGGCATTTGGTCGCGGCGTCAGCCCGCCAGGACTGACGCCGCAAGCTGATCGTGGACGCGAGCGTGTCTCCCATGGGGTGGCGGGCTGAGTGGATCGCCCTGGGCGGGACGGGGACTGTCAGGCTCTCGCCGTGACTCCGCGCGGTGTGCCGGGGCTGGCTGGGAGAGCATCGTGGCTGGTCCGTCGGTTCAGGCGATTACCTCCGGCCGCTGTCTGGTGGCGAGGGTCGGCGGCGAGACGGATTGCGTGACCGACCCGGTGTTCCGCCGTGCTCACCGCGCTGGCGGGCAGCGCTCAGATCACGCGGTTGCGCGCGACCGCCCGCAAGCACCGCTCGGCCGACCACAGGGCTGTGAAGTCCGGGGCCAAGGACTCGTCGAAGGCCCGGCGGTAGCCCGGACTACTGGGAGCCCGCCACAGGCTGCCGCTTGTAGAAGGACTCCTCCAAGTAGGCGGCCTCGTGCGGCTGGTAGGGCTCCTCCAGGTAGGTGGCCTCGTCCTCGTCGAGTTCGACGTCCACCGCGGCGACCGCGTCGGCCAGTTGGGCCGGCTTGGTGACCCCGACGATGGGCGAGGTCACCGCCGGGTTGCGCATGACCCAGGCCAGGGCGACCTGGGCCGGGGACAGACCCCGCTTGCCCGCGACCTCGTGGACGCGCTCGGCCACTGCCCGGTCCTCGTCGCGGTAGAGGATCTTGCCCCCCGGGTCTGTCGCGGAACGCGCCGTGGCGGTGTCCCGGACCCGCGTCAGCCTGCCCCGCGCCAGCGGGCTCCACGGGATCACGCCGATGCCCTGGTCGGCGCAGAGCGGGAGCATCTCCCGCTCTGCTTCCCGGTGGATGAGGTTGTAGTGGTCCTGCATCGACACGAACCGGGTCCAGCCGTTCAGGTCGGCCAGGTACAGGGCCTTGGCGAACTGCCAGGCGTACATGGAAGAGGCGCCGATGTAGCGGACCTTCCCCGACTTGACCGCGTCGTGCAGCGCCTCGAGGGTTTCCTCGATCGGGGTGTCGTAGTCCCAGCGGTGGATCTGGTACAGGTCGATGTAGTCGGTCCCCAGTCGCTTCAGGGAGGCGTCGAGCTCGGCGAAGATCGCCTTGCGGGACAGCCCGGCGCCGTTCGGGCCGGGGCGCATCCGCATCCAGACCTTGGTGGAGAGAACGACCTCCTCGCGCCGGGTGAAGTCCTTGACCGCCTGACCGATGATCTCCTCGCTGCTTCCGGCGCTGTACCCATTGGCCGTGTCGAGGAAGTTGACGCCGGCCTCGAGGGCCTGCTTGATGATGTCCCGGCCGGCGTCCGCGCCCAGCGACCAGGGCTCACCGCCCCGGTCCGGCTCGCCGAAGCTCATACAGCCGAGAGTGATGGCGGAGACTTCCAGCCCGGTCGTTCCGAGTTTGATGTATCGCATGCCTCCGAACCTAGGAGTTGGAGTGCGCTCTCACGCAAATTCGGAGGCATAGGGCATAGGGCATGTGGGATGTCCTGGTTGCGCCGTCCGTTCCGCCGTCGGCGCAGGTAATCGGCTCTGCTCGAGGTCGGTGACGATGGCCTGGGCCGTTCGCTCGGTGATCTCGCAGGCGGTGGTCGCGCGCAACCGCGCTTGCGGGTCCTGCGCGATGGCCCGCGGAGGTCCGGGGCGGCGGGGCTGGTCTCCTCGAAGTGCTGCCGGGCCTGCACTCAGAGCGGCCCTGCGTCAGGCCCTCCTGCCGTTCCGGCCTCGCGGCGTGGAGCCGCCGCCCGGAGCCGGAAACTCCCTGCTCGTCCGTCCCAGCCGAGGACCACCGGGCCGGACTCGGCATCGGCCGCCGGCACACCGCCGAGGGCGGAGCGGCCGGACGACGCGTGCAGTGCCCCACCCTCGTGCTGTGGGGGCACGAAGAGCGATCTCCCTCTGCCGTACGAGGACAGCACGGGCATCTGGCAGAACTGGGTCGCGGGCGAACGCGAACTGACCGCCAAGGGCATCGAAAGCGGTCACCACATCGCCGAGGAGGCTCCCGCATAACTGGCCGAGGAACCGCGCAGGGCTTGGGCGGGGGAGAAGGCGGCAAGTGAGAGTCCATGACCTGCACCGACGGTGCCGGCTGCGGACCCGGCTGCCGCAGCCGCGCGGTGCCGGATGCGTTTCGCCGTCTCTCGCAACAGCTCCGCCGCCATCACGCGCCCTTCGGACGCCTCCATTCCCGGCCGCGCTCCCGTTTCGTCGGACACCGCGTCGGACTCTTCCTGGTCTGAGACGATCGGCAGGATCGTACGACTGAACGCGGGGGTGGAGAACGTGGTCGGTCTGGTGCTGCTCGGCGTCTTATCGCTTGCCGTCGGCGGGTGTGCGTGTGTGGTGTGGGCGGAGCGCGGCGGGCCCCGCTGGGCCCGCCGCGTGGCGACCGTGACGCTCGCCGTGGGCGAGCTGGTGCGTCGCTCCGAGAAGCGCCGGCGCCGAAGGGTGGCGCGGACCACCAGCGGTGATGACTTCAACGGTGATGTCTCCAGCGGTACTTACTAGCAAATGAGTCAAATCGCTTGTCCGAGGTCGTCCCGCACGCCCTGATCGTGGACGCAGCTCCGGAGGACGATGGTCTCCACGGGCGAGATGGGCCACGCGGACAACCAGGACCAGGAGCACGGCGCCGAACCGTCGCGGTTGCCGCTGAGCGAGGCCCGCGCCCGGGAGATGACGGCCGGGCTGCGCGAGGCGGTGGACGACGTCCGGCGCTCCGTGGCAGTGCTCGCCGCCCGGGTCCGCAGACGCGCACGCCGCCCGCGTCAGGGTGCCCCTCGGACACCCGAGCTGGGAACCGTACCGCCGGGCGGAGTTCGGCATCAACCGCGCGCAGGCGTACCGGCTCCTGAATGTCGCGCGCTGGTCGTGATCCACGGCGGGGTCGCCGCCGGCCCCGAGCTGTGGAGCACCCCCGCCTGCGTGGAGACCGGCGAGTTGAGCTGACCGAGAACGGTGCGACTCGCGGTCCACCTCCGTCGGCGAGGGGCCGACCAAGTGGCCGGACAAGTGTCCGGAGAGGGCGGCGCGGATACAGCCTTCCTCGGCTGGCCGGTACGGCTCCGGGCGTTCCGCCCGTCCCGGGGCGCCCGGTGCCGAAGTCGCGGCCGCGCAGCTGGAGGACGATGTCCCGGCCTGGAGCCGTACCGGGGGGTTGTCCGTGCCCTGCGGATCCTGAGGCTCGGCGCGGTCGCGGTGTCCGAGCCGACTGACGCCGGTCCGGTGTACGCCCGGGGGGCCTCCTCCTTGCCCTGCTGCCGTCTTCGTCCCGGTCCGCGGCCGGCCGATGCCGACGCCGACGCCGACCGGGAGCGTATCCGAGAGATGCCTCGCCCCGGCTGGTATCGCGCGCTCGCCGCGCACCGGGAGGCGGCCCGGCCGTCCCGGGCGGGCACGGACATCGCGGAGGCGGTGGAGCGGCCAACCGCAGCACTGGCGGCTCGTACCGCGCCGCGTGCCGCAGCGGCAGGCAGCGCGGCATCTGCAGAGTGCGGGTTCATCGGCTGATCGGCGGGGCGCCGGTCACGGCGATGGACAGGTCCCAGAGCCGGGCGGCCTCCTCGGGATCGATGGCGTACGCGCGCACGCCGCCGTCATCCATGGGGGTGCCGGGGGCGGAAACGCGGGTGACGTCGCAGTCCTCCAGGTAGAGCCCGCCGCGGCCGTCAAGGAGCGGGGACGTAGCGGCCCACAGACCGGTGGCCGCCCCCTGAGAGGGGGGCTTGAAGTCCGCGCCGACCACAACACCGTGCTCGTCCACCCACCCGCGGTCGATTTGCTCCTGGAGTGTCATCTCCCGCTGAAGACCGGTGATGATCTTGCCGGGGTGGAGGCTGAACGCCCTGACCCCGTCGCCTTGCCCGAGGGCATCGAGGTGCACGACGAACAGGGCGTTGGCGGTCTTGGCCTGGCCGTAGGCCAGCCACTGGTCGTACCCGGTGCGGAAGTGCGGATCGTGCCAGCGTATGCCGCTCAGGGTGTGTCCGGCGGAGCTGTTCACCACGACGCGCGCCCCGCCTGCGGCGGCCAGGAGCGGGTAGAGCTCGCAGACGAGGGTGAAGTGTCCGAAGTGATTGGCGCTGAGCTGGCCTTCCCAGCCGGGCCCGACGCGCCGCTCCGGGATGGCCATGACACCGGCGACGGCCATCAGGAGGTCGAGCCGGTCGATACGGTCGCTGATGTGCACGGCGGCTGAGTGGACGCTGCCGAGGTCGGCCAGGTCCATGGGGATGACCTCGCTGCCCTTCACCTCCTTCAGAGCGGCACGGGCGACGTGGGGACGGCGAGCGGGAACGATGACCCGGGCCCCGGCGGCCGTCAAAGCCCGGGTGGTTTCCAGGCCGAGCCCGGAGTAGCCCCCGGTCACCACAGCGGTCGTGCCGGAAAGGTCATGACCGGCCACGATGTCCTCGGCGGTGGTGGCAGCGGAGAAGGGCGAGCCGAGCGGCTGCTGATCAATAGCGGTCATGCCGTGGACGCTACGATCTAGAGTAAGGTCTAGATCAAGTCCAGGAGTGAGCGACATGACGACCACCGAGGCGGCCGCGCAGTCGCTGAGCATCGGCGAGGTGGCCGAGCGGACCGGGCTGAGCGTGCACGCCCTGCGCTTCTACGAGCGCGAGGGCCTGCTGGTCGACCCGGTCCAGCGCACGTCGGGCGGCCGACGGCGCTACACATCCCTCGATGTCGACTGGCTGCTGATCTGTGTCAAGCTCCGCGAATCCGGTATGCCGCTCGCCGACCTCAAACACTTCGCCGAACTGGTACGTCGCGGACCGGGCAACGAAGAGGAACGCCTGCGCCTGCTCGATGCTCATCGACAGCGCGTCGACGCACGGATTCAGGCACTGGAGGAGTGCCGATCCGTCATCACCTGGAAGGTCGGCGTCTACGCTGAGCACCTCGCCGGCGGCGAAGCCGGCGGGCTCTGGGACCCGACAGCCTGAGGCCTGGTCTCCGCGCGGGCGGGGGGTCGACCGGCCGCCTCGGCGGCCTCGTCATCGAACCCGCTTCGCGCCGTCGCGCTGTCCGCATCCCGGCCGAGTCGCACCCGGCCGCGCTCCGGCCCAGCGGTCTGGACCGCTGGGCCCGCGGCCGGCGTTGAGCCATGCGGCAGGCCCGAGCCCGCCGCACGGCACGCCGCCCCGAAAGGCGCCGGCATAGCAGCCCGCCCCACCGCCGCGGCGCACCCTCCCGCCCGGGCCGGCCCGGGCGCCGGTCGGCTGCCGGGCGCCGCCCGGGCGCGGGCCCGCGGCGCTGGTAGGAGATTGCCGGGCAGCCGGTCCGCCCGCTCGGGGAGGCGGCGGCGATTGGCGGTGGAGCGCTGGGCCGGACCGAGGTAAGGGCTTCGGCGCTGGTGGCGAAGTCGTGGGTCAGCGAGGGTGGGGAGGGCGTGGGCGAAGGGCAGGAATTCGTCGGCCGTGGCGCCGGGGCGGTCGTCACCTGCCCCGGTCAGTGCTGCGTCCAGTTCGCGCTTCAGGTCCGCCCGGTCGGCCACGTCGTCGGTGAGAACGGTGATCTCGGTGCCGGGCAAGCCGGTGGTCTCCTGCCGTGTTCATCGCCGCGACCGCGCCAGGGGTGGAGACGATCTTCGCAGACAGAGCCCTCAGCCGGAGGGCGGCCTCCCCGCAGGCGGGCAGCTTCTCCCGGGTGACCCGACGGCGCTGGTGCTTCCCCGGCCGGGCCCGGCCGGGTGGGCGGCTCCTCGGCGGGCCGGGAGGCCCGGGTGCCGCGGGCGGCGCGGTGGATGATGCGTTCGAAGAGCGCGTCGCTGTCGAGCAGGAAGCCGTGGGCTCGGCCTTCTCCGACGCGGTCGCCCACACCAGCCTGGTCGGCGCGATCGTCCTGGGCGCGGGCTCCGTCCTGGTCGCCCTGCTCCTTCCGCGCCGGCCGCGCGGCTGACCCCTTCCGGATACGGACCCCCCGCCGGCGGGAGTCCGGGCGACTGCCCGGACTTCGCCGGCGGAGGACCTTTTCGATGGCGTGACGGAGGTCACTCCGGATGGAAATCCTGTCGCGCGGGCCGGGCGCCTAGCAGGCGTGAGATCAGTGAGGGCAGCACTCCACGAGCTGGACGAGGGGCGACTCGTCAGGCTCGTGGTCAGGGGCGACCGCGCCGCGTTCGAGGAACTGTACCGGCGTACGTCGCCGTGGCTGGCGGTGCGGCTGCGCCGCCGCTGCGCGGACGAGCAGATCGTCGCCGAGGTCATGTAGGAGACCTATCTGGCGGTGTGGCGCGCGGCGGGCGCGTTCGCCGGGTCCGTGGCCGGGGGGACGGCCGTCGGCTGGCTGTGGACGATCGCGGTGCGCCGTCTCGTCGACGCCTTCCGGCGCCGGGCCCACCATGCCGAGCCTCCGCCCGCCGCCGTCCCGGACGCCGTGGTGCCCGCCGCCGAGGAGGAGGCGCTCGCGGCGACC
The DNA here is from genome assembly GCF_024756275.1 of Streptomyces pyxinae. Classification (GTDB taxonomy): domain Bacteria; phylum Actinomycetota; class Actinomycetes; order Streptomycetales; family Streptomycetaceae; genus Streptomyces; species Streptomyces pyxinae. Next base: position 24,395 of record NZ_JANUGQ010000045.1, read on the forward strand.
GTCGGCGGTGACGTCGGGGACGCGCTGCGGTGCCTCGCGCCCGAGCTGAGACAGGTGTTGCAGGCCATGGTGCTCGACGGGCTGTCCGTCCGGGAGGCCGCCGTCCTGCTGGGACTGCCCGAGGGCACGGTCAAGACCCGTGCCCGCCGGGCCCGAATCGCCATGCGGAGGGCGCTGTCGTGAGCGGGGAACACCCGTCGGAGCGGCTGATCGAGAGGTACGTGGCCGGTTCGCCGGCCATTGCGGCCGCCAGTTCACCGGCCGTCGTGGCCGTCGGTGAACCGGACGCCCCCGCCGATGAGTTGTGGGCCCTGGAGGCCCATCTGGAGGCGTGCCGGGTGTGCCGGGACCGGTTGTCGGTCGTCGTCCCGGCGCGGGCGCCCGCCGTGGCGACGCTGGTCGGCACGGTCTGGTCCGGGCTGGAACCCCGGCTCACCGCGACCTCGCAGGCTCCGCGCCGGCGGCGCCTCGGCGTACGGCTGCCGGTACGGCTGTCGGGGTGGCTGACACCGGTCATGGTGCCGTGGCTGGCGATGGCCGCGAGCGTGACGGTGATCGCGCTGCTGCTGGACCTGTTCGGCACCGGTGGCGGAACCGGCCGGGTGCCGCTGGTGCTGCTGCTCGCCCCGGTCCTGCCGGTGCTGGGGGTGGCGGCATCCTGGTCGCGCGGCCTCGACCCGGCGTACGAACTGACCGCCTCGGTGCCCGGAGCCGGCCTCCCCCTGGTGCTGCGGCGCACCGCGTCGGTGCTGGCCGTGCTGGTCCCGGCGCTGCTGGTGGGCGGCTGGGTGACCGGTGTGATGGTCGCGCAGTGGCTGCTGCCCTGTCTGACCTTCACCTCGGCGACCCTGGCGCTCGGCGGCCTCGTCGGGGTGACTCGGGCTGCCGTCGCGCTGGTGGCCGTCTGGGCCGCCGTGATCGTGGCACCGGGCCTGGCCACCACCAGCGGTACGGTCTTCACCCTGCGGGACGGCAGCCTGCCGGTCTGGGGCCTGCTCCTCGCGCTCGCCACCGGAGTCGTCATCGCCCGCCGGGGCGCCTACTTCGTTCTGGGAACCCACCGCTGACCGCCGGACCGCCGAGCCACCGGCTCGCCCTCTCCCGGGTGGCCGACCCCGCTCCCGGGCGGCCGACCCACCGGACCGTCCGGCGCACCGGAGTGCCTCCCCACCGGACCGGCGAATTCCCGGGCCGCCGAAGCGCCGAAATCTTGGCCTGCCGCACGAAGCGCCCGCCGGGCCACGGCGCCACCGGCTCCCCGGCCGCCCACAAGTCATCTCGGAAATCCGGTAGTTACAGGATCTCCGCACCTTCGGAAAGGAACCTTCCATGACGCGCGCGGTGAGCGCGGCCGAGATCGCGACGACGACCAGTGCCTGGCAGATCCGGGCCACCGGTCTCCAGGTCAGAGCCGGCCGGAAACGCATGGCCGTCGACGGGCTCGACCTCTCGTTGGGCACCGGTGTGCACGGCCTCCTCGGCCCCAACGGAGCCGGCAAGACCACTCTGATCCGAGCGCTCGCCACCGTGCTGCGCCCCGCCGGGGGCACCCTGGAACTGTTCGGCGAGTCCGTCGGCGGCCTGGGCGAGCACCGGGCGCTGCGCCGCCGGATCGGTTACCTGCCCCAGGAATTCGGCTACTACAAGCGTTTCACGGTGCGCGAGTTCGTGGAGTACCTGGCCTGGCTCAAGGAAGTGCCGAAGTCGGACATCCCGGCGGCCGTGCAGCGCGCCGTGGAGCGGGTGGGCCTGGCGGACCGCGCCGACGAGAGGATGAAGGGCCTGTCCGGCGGCATGGTCCGGCGGGTCGGCATCGCCCAGGCCATCGTCAACGACCCGGCGATCCTGCTGCTGGACGAGCCGACGGCCGGTCTGGACCCGGCACAACGGCTGCGATTCCGCGAACTGCTCCAGGAGCTGGGCACCGACACCTGTGTGGCCGTCTCGACCCACCTGGTGGAAGACGTCGCCGCCGCCTGCACCGATGTGGTGCTCTTCGTCGGGGGTCGGCTGGCCTTCCAGGGCACCCCGGACGAACTGGCCTCGGCGGGCGGCCCCGAGCACGCGGGCGACAGCCCGCTGGAGCGCGGCTACTCGGCACTGCTGCTCGGCTCCGAGTCGGAAAGGGGCTCCTGGCGAACTTCCATGTGCTGCGCGTCGAGTCGAGGCGCTCCGTCGCTCCCTGGGCGGGCGTGGTGACGCTGGCGACCGCGGTCATGTTCCTGTTCCTGCTGCCCGGGCAGTGGTGGTACGGCACCGCCGCCTGGACGGCCCAGTGGACCTCTCTGGCGCTGTGGACCCGCGTCCCGCTGGTCTTCCTGTGGCCGCTCGCCGTCGGGCTCGGCGCGCTCCAGGCACTGCGCGATCACCGCTCGGGGACGTCCGAGCTGCTGACGAGCACCCCACGGCCCGCGTGGCACCGCGCGGCCACGACGGCGAGCGTGACGGCGTTCGCCCTGGTCACTGCCTACGCGTCGCTCGTCCTCAGCGGCGCGGTCCAGGTCGCGGCCGGTGGCGCGTACGTCCACCTCGGATGGCTGCCGATCCCGCTGCTGGGCGCGTTCTCCCTGGTGGCCGGGGTGGTGCTGGGCATGGGGTCGGCCGGCTCCTGCCGTCCGTGCTCACCCCGCCCGTACTGGCCGTGGCCGCCCTGGCCTTCACCACCCTGCTGCGTACGGTCTCGGAACCGGCGGTGCCGAAGGCCCTGGTGCCGAACCGCCTCTCGCTGCTCTCCCCGGCGGCGGCACAGGCGCGCGAGGTGCTGCTCACGCTCTCCGCCGCCGTGCATCTCAGGCAGACGGTGTGGCTGCTCGGCCTGGCCGCCACCGGCTTCGCGCTGCTGGTCGCGGCGACCCCGCGCGCCCGGTCGCTCGCGCCGGCGCCGGTCCTGGCGGGCGCGGCGACAGCGTTGCTCCTCCTCCCCGCCGACCCGGCCCGGACCTATGTGGTGGACCGGGCGGCGGCGGCCCAGGTGTGCGACGGACCGGTGTGTGACCAGGCTGCACCGGGCCCGGCTCGCGGGTCTGACGGCCCCCGCCGGAAAGGCGCTGGAACTCCTGCACGGCGCGCTGGGCGGCCAGGCGCCGGTCTCCGTCCGCGAGAGCACCGCGCTGCGGGCTCAGGACGGCACACCCGAGCGGTCCCGCCGGGCTGTCCTCGTCGACTTCGACGACGGGGCGTTCACCGGGTCGGGCACGGAGCTGACCTTCCGCAGCGACCGGACGAGCGGCATGCCCGGCGAGACCGCCGCGCAGGCCATCGCGGCGAGCTGGGTCCTCGGGGAGCACGACCTCCGACCGCTCGGTGGCACCCAGCACGCCCCGGCGGACCAGCTCGCGCTGGCCGGCCCGGTTTGGAGGGAACTGACGGCGCTGCCCCGGATCCAACAGCTGGGCCGGATCCGCGCGATGCGCGCCGCCGCGCTCTCCTGCGCGTCCGACCCGCTCTTCGAACTGGCCGGGGGCGACTCCCGGCGAGATGGCTGACGCTGTACGCGCGCTCCCGGCAGGTGCCCGCGTCACTCGCCGCCCTCCTGGCGACCGCTCTGGCGGTGTGGGCGTCGGCCGGGCTCGGCGAGGGACCCGGAGACTCCCGGCCGACTGTGCTCGCCCTCACCGCCGGGGTGACGGTCCTCTCGGCCGGCCTCGGCGGCCAGGATCCCGCACTCGACCGGACGGCCGCGATCCGCTGGATACCCCGCCGGGCCGCGCATGTGCTGCTCGGCGGTGCGGTCACCGGCGCCGTGCTGCTCGCCGTGCGGGCGTCGGACGCGGACCGGGCCACCACCGCGCTCGTGGTCCGGGACAGCGCGGGGCTGATGGGGCTCGCGGCCCTCGGTCCGCTCCAGGCGGTTCCGGTACTCCTCCCACCGGGTGCGGTCGCCCTCCGGCATGTTGTCGCTGCCGTCGCGCAGGCCGACCGCTCCGTCGATGAGCTCCCGGACGATGTCGGCGTGGCCCGCCTGCCGCTGGGTCTCGGCGCGCGGCCCGTTTCGCGGACGCCCCCGTCCTCGACATGCTCTTGCACACCTGATGATTCCCGTATCGGACTCTCACTCCACCTGGAGTTTTCGCCTTCCAGCGAGTGACACTTGTCGATAGCTCAGGTGCCCAGGCGGAGCGCCGTACCGGAGCCGTCCGGCGTCGACCTCGCCCGCCAGGGCCTCCTCGCCGCCCGCGAACGAAGGCCCGCTGGTGTGCGCCGAAGCTCATGGCGGCCGCCGACAACTCGGTGCCCGGGGTAAGCCGGCCGCGCACGTCGGGGCGCCCGCCGCCCGCACCGCCACCACGGCGACGTCCTGGACGACCGTCGACGACCCGGACCGGCTCCCGGTCGTTCCGCCCGGGAGCGGCTCGGTCCGCCGGGCCCGACCGGCGCTTGCTCGGGTGGGGTCCCGCCGGTCCGCCGAGGAGTGGCCGGCACGATCAGGAGCGACGGGACCGGGGCCCCCGGGACATCAGACGGTCCGGGGCCCGGGGTGGGGTCAGACCGGTGGCGGGGTGCCCGGGGCCGGTCCCGGGCACCCCGTCCTGGTCCGGGTTCTGGTCGCTGGTGTCGGGGTGGGCGGGTCCGTCTTCCAGGACGATGGTGATCGGCTGCCCCTCCGGGGCGGCCCGGATGCGGCATTCCTTCTCCACCAGGGTGTTCGCTGTCCTGTCTCAGCGAAGGTTGAGCAGTTTCAGCGATGGTTGAGCGGTGACCCGGGCTGCTCCTCGTCGAGAAATTTCCGTGTCCGACGCCAGGTCAGCTCGGCCGCGGTGAGGTCGTGGTCCGGGACTGCGGGATCGGTGTAGAAGTGCCCTACGCCGGGATAGCGAAAGGCCTGCAGGCCGGCGCCGACCTCCTGAGCTGTCCTGGTCAGGGAAGCCACTCGCTTCGGTGGCGTGAAGAGGTCGGGGTCGGCGGCGTGGAGCTGGATACGTACACCAGGACGGGCGTCTCCTGGGACGTCGGCCGCGGCGTGGACGAGGAGGACCTTCGCCGTGGCAGGTCGCTCGGACCATACGCCGGCGACGACCCCGGTGCCCATGGAGACGCCGATCAGGGCCGTGTCGGCGGGCATGCCGTCCATTGCCCGCTGGGCGCGCTGCATCACGGTCGGCCGGCCGACCCGCTCCAGCAACCGGAACCCGTGATCCAGATCGGGCGCCGCCTCGCCGCCGAAGAGGTCGGGGGCGACGACGACGTGTCCTGCCCGCCGTAGTCGGTCGCTCAGAAGCAGCCCAGGTGGGCGCAGGCCGAGTACGGAATGGAAGACGGCGCTGTGAGCCATAGTGGCCATCATGCCCGGTCAGTGCAATCGGCGGCCGGTCCAGGTCGGCGTCGGCGAGGGTGACCGCGGGCGCGATGTGGGGGACCGCGCTCAGAGGCTGCACCGGGTGATTCAGCGGGATCTGACACCGGGGGAGGGGGCGGGGCTCGCGGGGCGGGGAGCGGGCGGCACGCACGCATGATGTGTTCCTGGCCAGGCCGCGTGGCTGGCGTAACCGGGTGTGGGAGACGGACCACCTGCAGGCGCCGGTGCTGGTCAATGTCGACGGCAAGGCTCGCAGGCCCTGGATCATGTGGTTCACCGACTGCGCGATGAGCGCGACCACCGGCGTCGCGGTCGCGCCGGGAGACCCGTCGCGGGAGTCGGTCCTGGCCGCGCTGCGCTCCGTGGACCTGCACGAGGAGACCT
>NZ_JANUGQ010000046.1 GCF_024756275.1 Streptomyces pyxinae
GTGGCGATCCAGGCACCCGAGGACGAGGTGGCCGCCGCGCTGGCCGGCCAGGAGCACCGGGTGAGCATCGCCGCGGTCAACTCCCCCGGCTCCACCGTGATCTCCGGCGACGAGGAGGCCGTCGAGCAGGTCGCCGCCGCGCTCTCCCGGGCCGGGCGCAAGACCAAGCGGCTCTCGGTCTCGCACGCCTTCCACTCCGGCCACATGGACCCGATGCTGGCGGAGTTCCGCGCCGTCGCCGCCGGCCTCACCTACCACGAACCCCGCATCCCCGTCGTCTCCACCCTCACCGGACGACTCGCCACCGGCGACGACCTCCGCACCCCCGACTACTGGGTCGACCAAGTACGCCACACCGTCCGCTTCGCCGACGCCATCACCACCCTGGCCGGGCTGGGCACCACCACCTATGTCGAGGTGGGGCCGGACAGCGTGCTCACCGCGCTGGCCCGCGCCACGGTGGACGACGGCCTGATGGTGCCGCTGATGCGACGCGGCGTCTCCGAGCACGAGACCTTCGCGGCGGCGCTGGGACAGCTGCACAACCACGGCGCCCCGGTGGACTGGGCCGCCTACTTCGAGGGCACCGGCGCCGGCACGGTCACCCTGCCCACCTACCCCTTCCAGCACGAGCGCTACTGGGTGACGGCGGCCCCGGCGGGCGGTTCCGACCCGGCCGCCCTGGGCCTGGGCACCGGCGGCCACCCGCTGCTGGGCGCGGCGGTCGCGGTGGCGGGCTCGGACGAGGTGCTGCTGAGCGGGCGGATCTCCCCCCGTACGCACCCCTGGCTGGCCGACCACGCCCCGCACGGCACCCCGGTGGTCTCCGGCGCGGCCCTGGTCGAGCTGGCGGTACGGGCCGGTGACGAGGTCGGCTGCGCGGTCCTGGACGAGCTGGTGACGGACGTGCCGCTGGCGCTGCCGGGCACCACCGGGGCGCAGCTCCAGGTGCGGGTGGGCGCGCCCGACGCGGAGTCGCGCCGCCCGGTCACGGTGCACGCGCGGCCGGCCGGGACCGATGCGCCCTGGACCCTGCACGCGCACGGCACCCTGAGCCGGGGTGCCGCCGGCCCGGAGCCGGTGGTCGGTGCGTGGCCGCCGGCCGACGCGGAGCCGGTCGACCCGGCGGAGGCGTACGCGGCGCTGGCCGGCTCCGGCGCCGGGTACGGCCCGGCCTTCCGGGGGCTGACCTCGGTCTGGCGGCGGGGTGACGAGCTGTTCGCCGAGGTCGAGCCGGAGGGGCTGGAGACGGCGGGCCATCTGCTGCACCCGGCGCTCCTCGACGCGGCCCTGCACCCGCTGCTGGCCGCCGCCGGGGCGGGACCGGGCGCGCCCGCCGTCACCGTCTGGCGCGGGGTGCGGCTGTACGCGCACGGCGCCACGGCGCTGCGGGTGCGGCTCACCCGGTCCGGGGACGGGGCGCACTCGGTGGTGCTGGCCGACCGGACGGGCGGCACGGTGGCCGTCGCGGACTCCGTGGCGCTGGGCCGGGTCGCGGCCGAGGCGGTGACCGAGGCCACCGCCCGGACCGGCGACAGTGTGTTCCGGCTCGGCTGGACCCCGCTGCCCGCCGTCCCGGCCGGGAAGCCGGTCCGGTGGGCCGGACTGACCGAGCCGGCCGGGGACGCCGAACACGGCGAACTGGGCGCGGACGCCCCGAGGTTCGCCACCGTGGAGGCGGCGGGCGCGGCGGTGGCCGCCGGGGACCCCGTGGACGCGGTGGCCCTGTGGGCGACGACACCCCCGGGGGAGGACCTGGCCGGGGCCGCGCACCGCGCCACCCGCGAGATGCTCGACGTGGCGCGGCGGTGGCTGGCCGACAGCCGACTGGCCGACACCCCGCTGGTGGTCGTCACCCGGGACGCCATGGCCGTACGCGACGGGGACCGGGTCGATCCGGTGGCGAGCGCCGTCCAGGGCCTGCTGAGGTCGGCCCAGTCCGAGGCGCCCGGCCGGATTCTGCTGGTCGACACGGACGGCCGGCCGGCCGGGGACACCGCCGGAGGCACCGGAGGGCTCGGCGCGGGACCGGTGCCGGACGCGCTGCTGAGCGGCGATGAGCCGCACCTCGCGCTGCGCGCCGGGCGGGTGCTGGTGCCCCGCCTGCTGCGGGCCGACGCGGCCGACGCGGTGGCGCCGGTCCGCTGGAGCGGCACCGGCACGGTGCTGATCACCGGTGGCACCGGCGCCCTGGGCGGCCTGTTCGCCCGGCACCTGGTGCGCGAGCACGGGGTGCGCCACCTGCTGCTGACCAGCCGCCGGGGCGAGGCCGCCGAGGGTGCGCCGGAGCTGGCGGCCGGGCTCAAGGAGCTGGGCGCCGAGGTGACCATCGCCGCCTGTGACGTGGCGGACCGGGCCGAACTGGCCGCGCTGCTCACGGAGATACCCGCCGCGCACCCGCTGGGCGGGGTGGTGCACCTCGCCGGTGTGCTGGACGACGGGCTGGTCGGGGCGCAGACCCCGGAGCGGCTGGCCGCCGTGCTGCGGCCCAAGGTGGACGCCGCCTGGCACCTCCACGAGCTCACCCGGGACGCCGGACTCACCGCCTTCGTCCTCTTCTCCTCGATCGCCGGTGTGGTCGGCGGCCCCGGCCAGTCGACGTACGCCGCGGCCAACTCGTTCCTGGACGGACTGGCGCGGCTGCGGGCCGCCGAGGGGCTGGCCGCCACCTCGCTCGCCTGGGGTGTCTGGGCCGGGGCGGGCGGCATGTCCAGCGAGCTGGACGAGACCGACCTGCGGCGCATCGCCCGGAGCGGCTTCCAGCCGGTGACCCCGGAGACCGGTCCCGCCCTGCTCGACCTGGCGCTGGGACTCGGCCGGCCCGAGCTGGTCACCACACCGGTCGACACGGCCGCGCTGCGCGCCGGGGCCGAGGTGCCGGTGTTCTTCCGGGACCTGGTGCGTGTCCCGCACCGCCGGGCGGCCGGTACGCCCGGCGCGGGCGCCGAGCCGCTGGCCGACCGGCTGGCGGCGATCCCGGAGGAGGAGCGGCACGCGCTGGTGGCCGCGGCGGTGCTCGCGGAGATCGGCGGGGTGCTCGGGCTTCCCGACCCCTCGGCGATCGTGCCCGAACGACCGCTCGCCGCGCTGGGCTTCGACTCGCTGACCGGCGTGGAGCTGCGCAACCGGCTCGGTGCGCTGGCCGGCTTCCGGCTGCCCGCCACCCTGGTCTTCGACCACCCGACCCCGGCCTCCCTCACCGACTACCTGCACGAGGTGCTGACCACCGGAGAAGGGTCCGGCGGCCCGGCGGGCGACGGCCCGGACTTCGCCGCCGACACCGTGCTGGCGGAGGACATCCGGCCGGCCGCCGAGGTGGTACCGGTGGCGGTGAGGCCGCGGGAGGTGCTGCTCACCGGGGCCAGCGGCTTCCTCGGCGCCTTCCTGCTGCGGGATCTGCTGGAGACCACCACCGCGACCGTGCGCTGCCTGGTGCGCGGCGAGGACGTGGCCGGCGCGACCGGGCGGCTGCGCGCGAACATGCGGCGGTACCAGGTCTGGGACGAGGCGTACGCGGACCGGATCGACGTCGTGCTGGGCGACCTGGCGGAGCCCCGGCTCGGCCTCTCCGAGGAGGAGTTCGACCGGCTGGCCCGGACGGTGGACGTGGTCTACCACAACGGTGCCCGGGTGCACTGGCTGCACCCGTACACCGCGCTGCGGGACGCCAATGTGCGGGGCACCGAGGAGGTGCTGCGGCTGGCGGCCCGCCACCGCACCGTGCCGGTCCACTATGTGTCGACGGTGGGGGTGTTCGCCGGCGGGGCGCCCGACGGCGTACCGCTGCGGGTGACCGATCCGACCGGTCCGGCCGAGGAGCTGCCCAGCGGCTATCTGCAGAGCAAGTGGGTGGCCGAGCAGCTCATCGGGGCGGCCCGGGAGCGCGGCCTGCCGGTCTCCGTCTACCGGGTGGACGTCATCTCCGGCGACCAGGTCAACGGGGCCTGCCAGACCAATGACTTCGTCTGGCTGAGCCTCAAGGGCATGCTCCAGGCGGGCGCGGTGCCGGCCGCCACCGGCGGACGGTTCCATCTGCTGCCGGTGGACTATGTGAGCGCCGCGATCACCCGGATCTCCCGGCGGGAGGCGTCGGCGGGCGGCACCTTCCACCTCTTCAACCCGAGCGCGCTGAGCCTGGCCGAGTGCGTGCGCCGGCTGCGGGAGTACGGCTACGCGCTGGACGAGGTCGCCCCGGAGGTCTGGCGGGAGCGGGTGCAGGGCGACCCCGGCAACGCGCTGGTCCCGCTGCTGCACGCCTTCGAGATGATGGCCGGGGACACCGACGCCTTCTACCCGCCGATGGACACCTCGCAGACCGAGGAGGCGCTCGCGGACAGCGGCGTCGTCTGCCCGGAGGTGACGGAGGAGCTCTTCGCGCGGTACGTACGGTACTTCGAGCGCACCGGACACTTCCCCGCCCCGGCGGACCGGCACTGACACCGCAGGAGGACCGGGCCGGCCGGCACCGCTGACACCGCCGGCCGGGCCCGGTCCGGCACGCTCCGGCCCCGAGGCGCCGGGCCCGCCCCGGGGCGCTCCGGTCCGCCGGTGTGCCCGGCCGTCTGCTCCCCGGCCCCGGAAGGGCCCGGACGGCGAACGATCCCCCGGGGTCGTCCCGTCCGGACCCGCCGGGGCCGCGGTGGGTTCCGGGCCCGGACACCGGTCGGGCCGGGCCGTACGGGCCCGGCGGCGGAGCCGTACCGGACCACGGAGCCGTACCGGGCCCTCGGGGGCCGCCGCCGGAGCCGGGGCGCCGTTCCCGGGCCGGGCGGACCGGAGGCGGCGTACGGGCCGGAGGCGTAGGGGCCGTCGGCGTACCGGCCCCCGGTGGTCGTACGGGCCCGGCGCCACCGGCGGCTCCGCGTGTGAACACCGGGGCTCCGGCAGGAACGCGTGGCTCCCGCAGGCCCCGGCCGCCCGCCCACCGAACGGTCAGTACGAGCCAGACCTGCGGCTCCGGCGGGGGGGTCCGGGGAAACGGCGGGAAAGCGCTTGCGGGCACTCCCGGGCGGTCGGCCGAGACCCGGAGAAGAGCCCGGACTTCCCTGTCAGGGACAGAGGCAAACCTTCCAATTACCTTGCAGTGGGCGCGTTTTGGCGGGTCGGGGGCTACCTTGCACCTGAACAAATCAAGCCATCGAAACGACCACGCAAGTGGTCCTCAGCGACCAACGGAGAAGGAATGCCGAACGATTCTCGGCCGCCGGCCGCCCGCCGGTTCGCCGGCCAGGTTGTGGGACGCCGCTCGCTGCTCAAGGCATCCGGTGCCGCCGCGCTCGCCGGAGCGGCCGGCGCGACCGTGCTGGGCGGCGCCGGAAAGGCGTACGCCACCGATGTCAAGGTGGACGTCGTCGTCATCGGCGCCGGGTACGCGGGTGTCACGGCGGCGCGCGAGCTGAGCGCCAAGGGGTACAGCGTCGCCATCGTGGAGGCGCGGGACCGCGTCGGCGGCCGCATCTGGACCGACACCTTCGCCGGCCAGCGGGTCGAGCTGGGCGGCGGCTGGGTGAGCCCGGACCACAAGCTGGTCATGGCGGAGTTCCAGCGGTACGGCCTGGCGAACGTGGCGGACGTGGTGCCGACCCAGTCGGTGATGCCGGGGGCCAACGGCTTCCAGGCGCTCACCCCGGAAGCGGCCGGCGCCAAGCTGTCCGAGCTGTTCGGCAAGTTCTTCGCGGGCTCCCAGGAGTACTTCCCCCGCCCCGAGGACCCGCTGTTCAAGCGGGAGCTGGTCGCCAAGGTGGACCCGCTCTCCTTCACCGACCGGATAGCCCAGCTCAAGCTCTCGGACGTGGACGCGTCCTGGTTGCACGGGTACTTCGCGCCGTACACCGGCGGCGACAACGCCAGCCGCTCCATGACCTCGATGGCCCAGTGGTGGGCGCTCGGCGGCTACACCTACGAGGGCTGGGAGAGACAGACCGCCTTCAAGCCGACCGCCGGCATGACCGCGCTGCTCCAGAAGATGCTGGAGGCCTCACCGAAGGCCAAGCTCTACCTCAAGTCGCCGGTCACCTCGGTCACCAGCACCGCCACCGGGGTCGAGGTGCGGGCGGAGAACGGCCGTCCCTTCATCGGCCGGGCGGCCGTCGTGGCGGTGCCGGTCAGCATGTGGAAGAAGATACGTTTCGACCCCGGTCTGCCCGCGGTCCAGGCGACCGCGGCGAGCGAGGGCGTGGCGGTCGGGCTCGCCACCAAGCTCTGGATCCACCTCAGCGGCAATGTGGACGCCGTGTACGGCATGGGCACCGCCTCCTCCCCCATGCCGCTGATGATCCCGCAGCAGGCCATGCCGGGCGGCGGACGGATGATGGTCGGCTTCGCCGGCCCCTCGCTCAATGTGAGCGACAAGACGGCCGTGCAGAACGCCGTACGGCAGTTCATCCCGGGTGCCACCGTGGTGAACCACCGCGCCCAGGAGTGGGGCCGTGACCCGTGGGCCCAGGGCGGCTGGGGTCTGCGCCGGCCCGGGCAGCTCCTCAAGCAGCTCCCCGGGATCCAGCAGCCCTCCGGCCGCGTGACCTTCGCCGGCGGCGACATCGCCTCCGGCTGGAACGGCGCCTTCATCGAAGGTGCCGTGGAGACCGGTCTGCGCGCCGCCCAGCAGGTCACGACCATGCTCACGTGACGCACCACCCACCCGTGCACCGCGGCCGACCGCTCGGTGGGCGCCCCCGCAAGGCGCCCAACGGCTGGTCGGCCGCAGTGGTTCCAGGTCCACGGATCGGCGTCTGAGCACGCCCTGAGCCTAATATAAAGAACGCTCTACTGGTAGGGTCAATCACGTGAAGAAGACGCCCAGGAACGACACGGAACGGCCGGCGCCCGCCGTCCCCACCCGGGACCGGATCGTGCGGGCGGCCTCGCGCCTGATGCAGCGCCAAGGGTATGACGGCACCGGGATCAAGCAGATCTCGGAGGAGGCCGAGGCGACGCTGGGCTCCGTCTACCACTTCTTCCCCGGCGGCAAGCAGGAGATCGCCGTGGCCGCCATCCGGCTCGGGGACGAGGAGTTCGCCGCCGACCTGCGGGCCGCGCTCGACGCGCACGCCGATCCCGGCGTCGCCGTCGCGGAGTTCACCCGGCATCTGGCCGAGGGTCTGCGCGCCTCGGACTGGGTGGACGGCTGCCCGATCACCACACCGGCGCTCGGCACCGCTGGGCGCCTTCCCGACATCCAGGAGGCCGCGGCCACCGCCTTCGCGCGGTGGCGGGAGCTGGTGCGGGTGAAGCTGGTCGGCAGCGGCATCGCGGAGACCGAGGCGGCGGAGCTGGCGCACACCGTCATCAGCATGCTGGAGGGGGCCGAGCTGGCCGCCCAGGTCGGTCGCAGCGACCAGCCGCTCGACATCGCGGGCCGGCATCTCGCCGAGTTGATCGGCGGTTACCGCCCGGCGGCCGGCTGACCCGGCCCTCCGGCCCCGGTCTCCGCCCGGGGCCCGCGCGCCCGCCGGCCCAGTGCACGCACCAGGTCGGCGGGGCGCGCCGTACCGCCGCGGAACTCGCGGCGCTCCAGCACCATCAGCACGGCGCACTCCATGAGCAGGGTGCGCGCCACCGCCTCGTACCGGGGCGGCAGTTCACCGCCCGGGCCGTCGTCCGGGAGGTCGTCCCCGGCCAGCGCCTCGGCCAGGATCCGCCGGCCGCGCCGCAGCAGCACCGAGCGCAGCGGGACGTTCCGCACCTCGTGCGGGGCCAGCGCGTCCGGCAGGGCGGCGCCGTACGCGGCCATGACGGCGGCGGCGAACGGATCGGGCAGCTCCTGCGCGCCCCGCGTCCGGTCCGCCGCCGCGCGGGCCCGGAGCGCGGACGCCCGGGCCCGGGCGAGCCCGTCGTTCAGTGCCTCCACGAACGACGGGCCGAACAGCGATTCCTCGATCACGCCCGGCACCGGCAGATCGACGGCCGCGGTCATGACTCGGCTCCCTTTTCGCCCCGGACCGGAATCTGCCGGAAGCCGCCCTCGTAGAAAAGCAGTCCGGAGTTCTCCGGCGCCGCGACGGCGGAATGGACCACCTTTCCGATGAATATCGCGTGGTCGCCGGAGTCATGAATGTCCGCGAGTTCGCATTCCAGCCACGCGACCGCGCCGTCCAGCAGCGGGGCGCCGGTGACCTCCCCCGGCCGCCAGGCCACGCCGTCGAACTGCTCCGGCCCGAGCGGCCGGCGCTTGTCCGCGAAGTACCGTGCGGTCTGCTCCTGTTCGGCGCCGAGCACCGAGACGCCGAAGGTGCGGGTGGAGAGCAGGGCCTTGTGCATGACGGCGCTGTGCGCCACGCAGCACAGGACGGTGGGCGGGTCGAGGGAGACGGAGCTGAAGGCGTTGGCCGTCATTCCGTGAATGTGCTCGCCGCCGACACTGAGCACGATGACGCCGGTCGCGAATCGCGACATCGACTCGCGCAGGGCGGCGGGGGTCATTGAGGGGGCGGCGATTTCCTGGGCCGAAACAGAACTCATGCCACGAACATAGGGTTGTGGATTCTCCGTACACCCATCAAGGAGTAACTCCGGCCCGCATCCGGGCCGTTGGACCCCTTGACGGACGGGGGCCGGCGCCCCCGGGCACGGAAACGGAGCGGCCCCCGCGCGCCGCCGGTACGGCGGTGCGCGGGGGCCCGGTCGGCCCGGTCGGCCCGGTCGGCCGATCAGCCGGTCGGTCCGGCTAGTCCAGCTCGTCGAAGAGCGCGAACAGCTCCTCGTCGCTCGCCGCCTCCAGCTCGGTGTCCGTCACCTCCGCCACGGCGGCCGGGGCGGTGGCGGCCGGGGCGCCGGCCAGGGCCAGCAGCTCCCGGAGCCGGGCGGCCACCTGGGCGCGCGCCCCGTCGTCCGCGCCGAACTCCCGGATGGCCGCCGCCGTCCGGTCCAGCTCGGCCAGCACCGGATCGGCCGGCGAACCGGCCCGGTCGGCGAACTGGCCGTCGAGATAGGCGGCGAGGGCCGTCGGGTTCGGGTGGTCGAAGACCAGCGTGGTGGGCAGCCGCAGACCGGTGGCGGCGTTGAGCTGGTTGCGCAGCTCAACGGCGGTCAGCGAGTCGAACCCGGCCTCCTGGAAGGAGCGTTCGGCGTCCACCGCACCGGCGTCCGCGTGTCCGAGGACCCCGGCGACCTGGGCCCGGACCAGCTCCACCAGGGCCTCCCGGCGCTGCGGGCCGGCCAGCGCGGCCAGCCGCCGGGCCGTGGCCTCGGCGCCGCCCGCGTCGGCCGCTCCGGCCGCCGCGGACCTGCGGCGCGGCGCGGCCGGGGCCAGGTTCCGCAGCACCGGCAGCACCCGCTCGCCCTGCCGGCGCAGCGCCCCGGTGTCGAGGCGGGTCACCGCCAGGACCGGGCGGCCGGTGGTGAAGGCGGCGTCGAACAGCTCCATCGCCTCCCCGGCAGGCAGCGCCACCAGGCCGAGCCGGGCGAGCCGGCGCAGGTCGGTCTCGCCGAGTCCGCCGCTGATGGTGCTGGACTGCTCCCACAGTCCCCAGGCGAGGGAGACGGCGGGCAGTCCGAGCGCCCGGCGGTGCTGGGCCAGGGCGTCCAGGAAGGTGTTGCCCGCCGCGTAGTTGGCCTGTCCGGCGTTGCCGATCAGACCGGCGATCGACGAGTACAGCACGAACGCGTCGAGCGGCAGGTCCCGGGTCAGCTCGTGCAGGTGCCAGGCCGCGTCCACCTTGGGCCGCAGCACCGCGTCCAGCCGCTCGGTGGTGAGGTCCCCGAAGACCGCGTCGTCCAGGACGCCCGCGGTGTGGACCACCGCCCGGACCGGGACGCCGTCCAGCGCCCGGGCCAGGTCCTCCCGGTCGGCCGCGTCGCAGGCGACGGCCCGGGCGGTCGCGCCGAGTCCGGCCAGCTCGGCGGTGAGTTCGGCGGCGCCCGGCGCCTCGGCGCCCCGGCGGCTGAGCAGCAGCAGATCACGGGCGCCGTGCTCGGTCACCAGGTGCCGGGCGAGGATCGCGCCGAGCGTGCCGGTGGCGCCGGTGATGACGACGGTGCCCCGGTCCCAGCGGGGGGCCTCGGCCCCGTCGGCGGTCACCGCCCGCTCCAGGCGCGGCACGAGGACCCGGCCCTCCCGGACGGCGAGCTGCGGCTCCCCGGTGGCCAGCGCGGCCGGGAGCCGGGCGGCTCCGTCGGCGTCGGTGTCCACCAGGACGATCCGGCCGGGCTGTTCGGTCTGCGCGGTGCGCAGCAGGCCCCAGACGGCGGCGTGCACCAGGTCGGTCACGCCCTCGTCCCCGGTGGCGACGGCGGAGCGGGTGACCACCACCAGGCGGGCGTCGGCCAGCCGCTCGTCGGCGAGGAAGTCGCGCACCCGCTGGAGCGCCCGGCTGGCCTCGACCCTGGCCAGTCCGGCGATGCCGGCGCCGCGCACCTCCGCATCGGCGCTCTCGGAGACCAGCGACCAGAGCACGGTGCGGGCGCCGGTGGCGGCCACCGCCCCGAGGTCCGGGTGGGAGGCCACGCCCGGCACCGGGGAGGCGCCCAGCGCCGCCCAGTCGCCGGTTCCGGTGCCGCTCCCGGCCGGGGTGACCGGGAGCTCGCTCCACTCCAGCGGGAAGAGTCCGTCCCGGCCCGCCCGGGCGGCGGCGCGGACCGCCTCCGCCGAGAGCGGCCGGAGCAGCAGCGAGTCGACCGAGGCGACGGGCGCCCCGGTGGCGTCGGCTACCAGCAGGGACGCCTCCAGCGAGGCGTCCGGGTCGGCGCCGCCGCCGGAGAGGCTCAGCCGGACCCGGAGCGCGGCGGCCCCGGTGGCGTACAGGTGCACACCGGACCAGGCGAAGGGCAGCCGGGCCACGCCGTCCTGGTGCCCGAAGCCCGGGAGCAGCGGGTGCAGCGCGGCGTCCAGCGCGGCCGGGTGGAGCAGGAAGCCGCCCGCTCCGGCCGTGACCGCCTCGGCCGGCACCACCTCGGCGAACAGGTCGCCGTCGTGCTGCCAGAGGCGGCGCAGCCCCCGGAAGGCCGGGCCGTAGCCGAAGCCGTGCGCGGCCACCGCCTCGTACGCCCCGTCGAGCGGGAGCTCGGTGGCGCCGGGCGGCGGCCAGGCCGTCAGGTCGCCGTCGGGCAGCGGGGGTTCCCCGGCGGTGAGGGTGCCGTGGGCGTTGGCCACCCATTCGGCGTCCCCGGCCCGGGAGTGCACCTCCACCGGCCGGTCACCCCGGTCGTCCGGGGCACCCACCGTCACCTGGATGTCCACGGCGCCGTGGGCCGGGACGACCAGCGGGGCGGCGAGGGTGAGGTCCGCCACGCCCGGGGTGCCGGTGTGCTCGCCCGCCCGGGCGGCCAGCTCCAGCACACCGGTGGCGGGGAGCAGCATCGTACCGGCGACGGCGTGGTCGGCCAGCCAGGGGTGGGTGCGCAGCGAGAGGCGGCCGGTGAACAGATGGCCGTCCCGGTCGGCGAGCCGGACGCCGGCGCCGAGCAGCGGGTGCTCCAGCGCCTGGAGGCCGAGGCCGCTCGCGTCGGCGGCGGGCGCCGGGGCGTCCAGCCAGTAGCGGCGGCGCTGGAAGGCGTACCCCGGCAGCTGGACCCTGCGGCCGTCCGGGTGGACGGCGGCCCAGTCGGCCGGGGCGCCGCTCATCCGCAGCTGGGCCAGCGCGCCCCAGAGGGTCTCGGCCTCCGGGCGGCCGGCGCGCAGGGCCGGGGTGAGCACGGCGGCCTCCTCGGCCAGCGACTGCTGCGCCAGCGAGGTGAGGACGCCGTGCGGGCCGAGCTCCAGCCACCGGACGACGCCGCGCTCCTCCAGGTGGCGGACGCCGTCGTGGAACCGTACGGCCGACCTGATGTGCCGCGCCCAGTACTCCGGCGAACCCAACTCCTCCGCCGTCGCCAGCACACCGGTCACATTCGACACCACCGGAATCCGCGGCGCCCGGAACTCCAGACCCGACACCGCCGCCGTGAACTCCGCCAGGATGCCCGCCATGTGCGGCGAGTGGAAGGCATGGCTCACCGTGAGGGCCTTGACCCGCACGTCCGACTCGCGCCAGGCGGCGGCCAGTTCCGCGACGACCCCGGCGTCGCCGGAGACCACCACGGCACGCGGGCCGTTGACGGCGGCCACGTCGACCAGCTCGCGGCCGGTGGGGAGCGCGTCGAGCGCCGCCCGCACCTCGTCCTCGGTGGCCTCCACGGCGAGCATGGCGCCGCCCTCCGGGGCGGACTGCATCAGCCGGCCGCGCTCGGCCACCAGCCGGCAGGCGCCGGGCAGGTCGAGGACGCCCGCGACATGGGCGGCGGCCACCTCCCCGACGGAGTGCCCGAGCAGGAAGTCCGGGGTGACGCCGTGGTGTTCGTACCACCGGAACAGCGCCACCTCGACGGCGAACAGCGCGGCCTGGGTGAAGACGGTCTGGTCGAGCAGGGCCGAGTCGGCCGAGCCCTCCGGGGCGAAGAGCACCTCCCGCAGCGGGCGCGGCAGGGCGGTGTCGAGCTGGGCGGCGGTCGCGTCCAGCGCGCGGGCGAAGACCGGTTCGGAGCCGTACAGTTCGCGTCCCATGCCGAGGCGCTGGCTGCCCTGGCCGGTGAGGAGGAAGGCGGTCTTCCCCTGCCGTCCGGAGCGGCCGCGCACCACCGAGGAGGCGGCGCCGCCGTCGGCGAGGGTCCGCAGCCCGGCGAGGAGCGCCTCGCGGCCGGCGCCGACCACCGCCGCACCGTGGGCCATGACGGTCCGGCCGGTGACCAGCGAGTGACCGATGTCGGCGGCGGTGAGGGCGGGGTGGGCGAGTGCGTGGGCGTGCAGCCGGGCCGCCTGGTCGCGCACCGCGTCCTCGGTCCGGGCGGAGAGGATCCACGCGGTGGCGGTCTCCGGCCGGTTCCCTCCGGCGTCCCCGGTGGTCTGCGGGGTCTCCCCCGTGGCCGGGGCGGCCTCCCCGGTGGCCGGGGTGGCGGTGTTCCGCGCGGCCGGGACGACGGTGGGTGCGGCCTCCTCGATGATCACATGGGCGTTGGTGCCGCTGATGCCGAAGGACGAGACCCCGGCCCGGCGCGGCCGGCCGGCGGACGGCCAGGGGCGCTCGCCGGTGAGCAGCGCGACCGCGCCGTCCGACCAGTCGACGTGCGGCGAGGGCTCGTCGGCGTGCAGGGTGCGGGGCAGTGTGCCGTGGTCCATGGCCTTGATCATCTTGATGATGCCGCCGACCCCGGCCGCCGCCTGGGCGTGGCCGATGTTGGACTTCAGCGAGCCGAGCCAGAGCGGGTCCTGTCCGTCCGCGCGCTCCTGGCCGTAGGTGTTCATCAGCGCCTGGGCCTCGATCGGGTCGCCCAGGACGGTGCCGGTGCCGTGCGCCTCGACGGCGTCCACCTCGGCGGCGGTGAGCCCGGCGCCGGCCAGCGCCTGCCGGATGACCCGCTCCTGGGAGGGGCCGTTGGGGGCGGTCAGGCCGTTGCTGGCGCCGTCCTGGTTGACGGCCGTGCCCCGGACCACCGCGAGCACGGTGTGCCCGTTGCGGCGGGCGTCCGACAGCCGCTCCACCAGGAGCAGGCCGACGCCCTCCGACCAGCCGGTGCCGTCGGCACCGGCGCCGAACGCCTTGCACCGGCCGTCCGCCGAGAGCCCGCGCTGCCGGGAGAACTCCACGAAGGTGGTGGGCTGGGCCATCACCGTCACCCCGCCGGCCAGCGCGAGGTCGCACTCGCCGGAGCGCAGCGCGTTGGCCGCCAGGTGCAGGGCGACCAGCGAGGAGGAGCAGGCGGTGTCGACGGTGACCGCCGGGCCCTCCAGGCCGTAGGTGTAGGCGACCCGGCCGGACAGCACGCTGGAGAGGTTGCCCGCGAGCAGGAAGCCCTCGAACTCCCCGGCGGCGGCGCTGGCCCGGACCGCGTAGTCGTCGTACATGGCGCCCGCGAAGACTCCGGTGGAGCTGCCGCGCAGGGTGGCCGGGTCGATGCCGGCGCTCTCGAAGGTCTCCCAGGCGGTCTCCAGCAGCAGCCGCTGCTGCGGATCGACGGCGGTGGCCTCGCGCGGCGCCATGCCGAAGAACTCCGAGTCGAAGAGGTCGGCGTCGTAGAGGAAGCCGCCGTGCCGGGTGTAGCTGGTGCCGGCGGCCGCCGGGTCGGGGTCGTAGAGGCCCTCCAGATCCCAGCCCCGGTTGTCCGGGAAGGTGCCGATGGCGTCGGTGCCCTCCGCGACCAGCCGCCAGAGGTCGTCGGGCGAGCCGACACCGCCGGGGTAGCGGCAGGCCATGCCGACGATGGCGATCGGCTCGTCCGCCCGGACCCGGGCGCGCGGCGCGGCCGGGGCGGCGGGCGCGGTGTCGGCCGTCACCCGGGAGAGCAGATGGGCGGCGACGGCGGCGGGCGCCGGGTGGTCGAAGACCAGGGTGGTGGGCAGCCGCAGGCCGGTGGCCCGGCCGAGCCGGTTGCGCAGCTCCACCCCGCCCATGGAGTCGAAGCCGATCTCCTTGAAGGCCCGGTCCGGTGCCACGGCGGCGGCGCCGCTGTGGCCGAGGACGGCCGCGACCTCGGTGCGTACGAGATCGAGCACGGCCTCCTCGCGCTGGTCGGCCGGGAGTCCGGCGATGCGGCGGACCCAGCCGGAGTCGGCGGAGCCGCCGCCCGAGCGCGCGGCGCGGCGGGCCGGGGCCGGGAACAGGTCGCGCAGCAGCGGATGGACGTCGGCCGTCCCGGCGCGGTCGGGCCGGAGCCGTACCGCGACCGGCAGCGGGGAGGCGCCGGTGAGCGCGGCGTCGAAGAGGGCGAGGCCCTGCTCCCCCGTGAGCGGCGGCAGACCGGCCCGTTCCCAGCGGGCCAGCTCGGTGTCGGTCAGGGTGCTGCCCATGCCCCGGGCGCCGTCCCACAGGCCCCAGGCGATGGAGGTGGCCGCGAGGCCGTTGGCCCGGCGGTGGTGGGCCAGCGCGTCCAGGACGGCGTTGGCGGCGGCGTAGTTGGCCTGTCCGGCGGTGCCGAGGAGACCGGAGACGGACGAGAAGAGCACGAAGGCGCCCAGATTCAGACCGGCGGTCAGCTCGTGCAGGTGCCGGGCCGCGTCGGCCTTGGGCCGCAGCACGGTGCGCAGGCCCTCCGGGGTGAGCGAGGTGACGGTGGCGTCCGCCAGGACCCCGGCGGTGTGCACCACGGCGGTCAGCGGGTGGTCGGCCGGGACGCTCGCGAGCAGGGCGGCGACGGCCTCCCGGTCGCCCGCGTCGACGGCCTCGATCCGCACCTCGGCGCCGAGCGCGGCCAGTTCGTCCGCCAGCTCGGCGGCTCCGGGGGCCGCCGCACCGCGCCGGCTGGTGAGGACCAGCCGGCGGACGCCGTACGCCTCGATCAGATGCCGGGCGAAGAAGGCGCCGAGCCCGCCGGTGCCGCCGGTGATCAGCACGGTGCCGTCCGGGTCGAGCGCGGGCGGCGCGGTGCCGTCGGCCGGGGCCGGGGCGGCGGCGAGCCGGGCGGCCCGGACCTCGCCGTCCCGCACGGCCGTCTGCGGCTCACCGGTGGCGAGCGCGGCGGTGACGGCGTGGTCCGCGTCGGTGGCCCCGTCGGCCGTCGCGTCAGTGGCCGTGTCTGCCGTGACGTCGATGAGGACGAAGCGGTCCGGGTGCTCGGACTGCAGGGTGCGGACCAGGCCCCAGACGGGCGCGGCGTCCAGATCGGTGACGTCCTCGTCCGGCAGGACGGCGACCGCGCCGGAGGTGACCACGGCCATCCGGGAGTCGGCGAACCGCTCGTCGGCCAGGAACTCCTGGGCCAGCCGCAGCACCCGCTCCACCACCGGGTGCTCCCCCGGCGCGGGGTCGGCGGTGGCGTGCGCGCGCACCAGGACGACATCGGCCGGTTCGGTGGCGGCCAGGTCGTCGCCGGCCCGCGCCAGGGTGACGGCGGGCGCGCCGGCGGCCGGAGCCACCACCGGCCAGCGCAGCTCGTACAGGCCCCCGGCGCTCTCGCGGGCGGCGCGGGCGAGCCGGCCGGTCTCGGCGGCCCGCAGGGTGAGGGCCTCCACGGCGGCGACCGGGGAGCCGGCCGGGTCCGCGAGGTCCAGGCCGTAGGTGTCGGCGCCGCGCGGGCTGATCCGGATCCGGAGCGCGGCGGCGCCGGTGGCGTGCAGGGTCACCCCGGCCCAGGTGAACGGCAGCCGGATGGTGCCGTCGGCGGCCGGGGCGCCAGAGCCGGCGGAGCCCAGCGAGAGGACCAGCGGGTGCAGCACCGCGTCCAGCAGCGCCGGGTGGACGCCGAAGCGGTCGGCGCCCTCCCGGTGGGCGTCGTCCAGCCGGACCTCGGCGTACAGCTCGTCGCCGGCGGCCCAGACCCCGGTCAGGCCCCGGAAGGCCGGGCCGTAGCCGTAGCCCAGCGCGGCCAGCCGGTCGTAGGCGCCGTCCAGCGGCAGCGGCTCGGCACCGGCGGGCGGCCAGGCGGCCGGCGCCCAGGCCTCGGCGGACGCGGCCGGGGTGGTGGCGGTGAGGGTGCCGGAGGCGTGCCGCGTCCAGCGGCGGGCGCCCGGCTCGTCGGTGTCCGGGCCCGCGTGCACGGCGAACGCCCGGGCGCCGTCGGCACCGGGGGCGGCGACCGAGACCTGGACGCGTACCGCCTCGCCGGCCGGCAGCACCAGCGGGGCCTCCAGGGTGAGGTCGTCCACGTGCGGCACGCGCAGCCGCTCACCGGCGGCGAGGGCCAGTTCGAGGAAGGCGGTGCCGGGCAGCAGGACGGTGCCGGCGATCGCGTGGTCGGCCAGCCAGGGGTGGTCGGCCAGGGAGATACGGCTGGTGAGCACCGTGTCCGCCCGGTCGGCCAGCTCCAGCGAGGTGGCGAGCAGCGGGTGGCCGGCGGCGTCCAGGCCGAGGCTGCGGGCGTCGGTGGGCGCCTGCGGGGCCAGCCAGTAGTGCTGGTGGCGGAAGGCGTAGGTGGGCAGCGGCACGGTGCCGGCGCCGGGGAAGAAGCTCGCCGCGTCCAGCGGGGCGCCGGCCGCGTGGGCGCGGGCCAGGCCCTGGGCGAGGGTCTCCGGCTCGGGCCGACCGGCGCGCAGCAGCGCCACGGCGGTGACGTCCTCCAGGGCGCCCTGGGCGAGCGCGGTGAGCACGGCGTCGGGGCCGATCTCCACCAGCACGGTGGCGCCCTGGCGGGCCAGTTCGCGTGCCGCGTCGTGGAACCGTACGGTGGCGCGGATCTGCCCGGCCCAGTAGTCGGGCGAGGTCAGCTCGGCCTCGGTGGCCGGCCGGCCGGTGACGGTGGAGACGATCGGCACCTCCGGCCGGGAGAACCGCAGCCCGGCCGCGACCTCGCGGAACTCGTCCAGCACGGCGTCCATGTGGGGCGAGTGGAAGGCATGGCTGACGGTGAGCCGGCGGGTGCGCCTCCCCTGGGCCCGCCAGTGGGCCGCGACCTCCTCGGCGGCGTCCGCGTCGCCCGAGACGACCACGGAGCGCGGGCCGTTGACGGCGGCGAGCGCCAGGGTGTCCTCGTGTCCGGCGAGCGAGCGCAGGACCTCGTCCTCCTCGCCCTCCACGGCGATCATCGCGCCGCCGGAGCGGGCCGAGCCCATCAGCCGGGCCCGGGCCGCGACCAGCACGGCGGCGTCCCGCAGCGGGAGGACCCCGGCCGCGTGGGCGGCGGCGAGCTCCCCGATGGAGTGGCCGGCCAGCAGGTCGGGGACGACGCCGTGGTGGGCGAGCAGCCGGAACAGCGCCACCTCCACGGCGAACAGCGCGGGCTGGGTGTAGCCGGTGAGGTCCAGCAGTCCGGCGTCCGGGCCGTCCGGCTCCGCGAGGAGCACCGCGCGCAGCGGGCGGTCCAGCAGCCCGTCGAAGGCGTCCAGCACCTCGTCGAGCGCGGCGGCGAAGACCGGGTGGGCGGCGTGCAGTTCCCGGCCCATGCCCAGGCGCTGGGCGCCCTGGCCGGTGAAGAGGAAGGCGGTACGGCCGCCCGCGACGGCGGTGCCCCGCACCACGTCCGGAGTTTCCGGGGTGCCCTGTACGTCCCCGGCGAGGGCGTCCAGGCCGGCCAGGAACTCCCCGGCCGTGGTGCCGAGGACGACGGCCCGCTCCTCGAAGGCGGTACGGGTGGTGGCCAGCGAACGGCCGACCGCCGCCGGGTCGGGCACGGCGCCGCCGAGCTGGGCGCGGAGCCGCTCGGCCTGGCCGCGCAGCGCCTCGGGGTCCCGGGCCGACAGCACCCAGGGCAGCGGCAGGGCGGGGGTGTCCTTCGCCGGAGCGGCGGGGGCGGCTTCTGCGGTTGCCCGAGGCGCCTCGGCGGGGGCGGCCGGGGTGGTCCCGGTGGCCTCGGGCGCCTCGGCGGGGGCGTCGTCCGCCGGAGCGGCTTCGGCAGTCGCCTCCGGGGTCTCGGCGGGAGCGGCCTCCAGGACCAGGTGGGCGTTGGTGCCGCTGATGCCGAAGGAGGAGACGGCGGCGCGCCGGGGGCGGCCGTCCGCGTGCCAGGGGCGGGCCTCGGTGAGCAGCTCCAGCCGTCCGGCCGACCAGTCGACGCGTGGGGTCGGCTCGTCCACGTGCAGGGTCTTCGGCAGCACGCCGTGGCGCATCGCCTCCACCATCTTGATGACGCCCGCGACGCCGGCGGCGGCCTGGGTGTGGCCGAGGTTCGACTTGAGCGAGCCCAGATAGGCCGGCTCGGCGCCGGTGTCCCGGCCGCTGCCGTAGGTGGCCATCAGGGCCTCGGCCTCGATCGGGTCGCCGAGGACGGTGCCGGTGCCGTGCGCCTCCACGGCGTCCACGTCCGCCGGGGTGAGCCCGGAGTCGGCCAGCGCGTCGCGGATCACCCGCTGCTGGGCGAGGCCGGAGGGGGCGGTGAGGCCGTTGCTGGCCCCGTCCTGGTTGATGGCCGAGCCACGGATGACGGCGAGCACCGGATGGCCGTTGCGGCGGGCGTCCGAGAGCCGCTCCAGCACCAGTACGCCGACGCCCTCGGACCAGCCGGTGCCGTCGGCGCCGGCGGCGAAGGACTTGCAGCGTCCGTCGGGGGCGAGCCCGCGCTGCCGGGAGAACTCCACCAGCATGCCGGGCGAGGACATCACGGCGGCGCCGCCGGCCAGCGCGACGGTGGTCTCGCCGGAGCGGAGCGACCGTACGGCCAGGTGGAGGGCGACCAGCGAGGAGGAGCAGGCGGTGTCCACGGTCATGGCCGGGCCGACCAGGCCTAGCTGGTAGGCGATCCGGCCGGACATGACGCTGGTGGTGGAGCCGGTGAGCACATGGCCCTGCACGCTCTCCGGCGCGTCCTGCATGCGCGGCCCGTACTCCAGGGCGGTGGCGCCGACGAAGACGCCGGTGCGGGAGCCGCGCAGGGTCTCGGGCAGCAGCCCGGCGCGCTCGACGGCCTCCCAGGAGGTCTCCAGGAGCAGCCGCTGCTGGGGGTCCATGGCGAGCGCCTCGCGCGGCGAGATGCCGAAGAAGGCGGCGTCGAACTCGCCCGCGGTGTGCAGGAATCCGCCGTGCCGGACGGAGCTGGTGCCCTGCCGCTCGGGGTCGGGGTCGTACAGCCCGGCGGGCCAGCCCCGGTTCTCCGGGAAGGTGGAGACGGCGTCCCGGCCGTCCGCGACGAGCTGCCAGAGGCCCTCGGGCGAGTCCACCCCGCCGGGGAAGCGGCAGGCCATCGAGACGACGGCGATGGGCTCGTGCTCGTGGACGGCGGCGGGCGCGGCGCCCGCCGCGAGTCCGTCGGTGCCCAGCAGCCGGGCCTCGACGAAGACGGCCAGTGCCTCGGGGGTGGGGTGGTCGAAGAGCAGGCCGGTGGGGAGCGAGAGGCCGGTGGCCCGCTCCAGCCGGGCGCGCAGCTCGGTGGTCATCAGCGAGGAGAAGCCCAGCTCCTTGAACGGGGCGCGCTGGTCGAGCCGGTCGTCCTGGTCGTACTCCAGGACCGCGACGGTGTGTTCGGTGACCAGCCGGGTCACCTCCTCCCGGCGTTCCCGCTCGCCGAGCCCGGCGAGCCGGGCGCCGAGCGCGCCGCGCGGGTCGGCCGGGGACTCGGTCCCGGCCTCGGTCTCCGTCTCCTGCGGGGTGTCCCCGGGGGTGGTGGCGAGCGGCACGGTACGGGCGGTGCCGCCGATCCAGTACCGCTTGCGCTGGAAGGCGTAGGTGGGCAGGGCGACCCGGCGGGCGCCCGAACCCCCGTACAGCGCCGACCAGTCGACCTCGGTGCCCCGGACGAAGAGGGTGGCCAGGGCGGCGAGGGCGGTGGCCGGCTCGGGCCGGTCCCGGCGCAGTACGGCGACGATCCCGGTCTCCTCGGGCCGGCCGAGGCAGTCGCGGGCCAGTGCGGCCAGCACCCCGTCGGGTCCGGCCTCGACCAGGGTGGTGACGCCGCGCTCCTCCAGGTGGCGGACGCCGTCGTGGAACCGTACGGCCGACCTGATGTGCCGCGCCCAGTACTCCGGCGAACCCAACTCCTCCGCCGACGCCAGCACCCCGGTCACATTCGACACCACCGGAATCCGCGGCACCCGGAACTCCAGACCCGACACCGCCGCCGTGAACTCCGCCAAAACACCCGCCATGTGCGGCGAGTGGAAGGCATGGCTCACCGTGAGCCGGCGGGTGCGCCGGCCCTCGGAGCGCAGCCGCTCCGCGAGCGCGGTGACGGCGTCCTCGTCACCGGAGACCACCGTGGACCGGGGGCCGTTGACGGCGGCGACCGACATCCGGTGCTCCTCGCCGGCGAGCAGCGGGAGCACCTCCTCCTCGGTGGCCTCCAGGGCGATCATGGCGCCGCCGCGCGGGGCGGACTGCATCAGCCGGGCCCGGGCGGCGACCAGCCGGGCGGCGTCGGGCAGGTCGAGCACCCCGGCGACATGGGCGGCGGTGACCTCGCCCACCGAGTGGCCGAGCAGATAGTCCGGGCGCACCCCCCAGGACTCCAGCAGCCGGTAGAGCGCGGTCTCGACGGCGAACAGGGCGGGCTGCGCGTTGCGGGTCTCGTCCAGTCCCTCGCCGTCCGCGATGAGTTCGGCCAGCGGCCGGTCCAGCTGCGGGTCGAGCGCGGCGGCCACCTCGTCGAAGGCGGCGGCGTAGGCGGGGAAGGCCGCGTACAACTCCTGCCCCATGCCGATCCGCTGAGCCCCCTGGCCCGTGAAGAGGACGGCCAGCGCGCCCGGTCGGGCGGTGCCGGTCACCACTCCGGTGGCGGTGCGCCCCTCGGCCAGGGCGGCCGTGCCGGCGAGCAGGCCGGGCGCGTCGGGGGCGAGCACCACGGCCCGGTGGCGGAAGGCGGTACGGGTGGTGGCGAGGCTCCAGCCGGTGTCCAGCGGCCCGGGCGCGTCCTCCGCGCCCGCGTGCTCCAGCAGCCGGCCGGCCTGCGCCCGCAGCGCCGCCTCATTGGCGCCGGAGATCACCCACGGCAGTACGGCAGCGGCCGACCCCTCGGTCCCGGACGTGCCGGGCGCGGCGGCGGTCTCCGCGCCGGCGGCGGCAGACGGGGCCGACTCGCCGGCGTTCTGGGCCGGTTCACCGGCGGCGCGGGGCGGTTCGGCCACCACCACATGGCAGTTGGTGCCGCCCATGCCGAACGAGCTGACACCCGCGACCAGTGGCCGGTCCGGGTGCGGCCAGGCGGTGTGCTCCCGCTGCACGGCGAGTCCCAGCTCGGTGAGCGGGATGGCGGGGTTGGGCGTCTCGAAGTTGAGGCTGGCCGGCAGGGCGCGGTGGTGGATGCCGAGCAGCGCCTTGATGAGCCCGGCGATGCCCGCCGCGCCCTCCAGATGGCCGATGTTGGTCTTCACCGAGCCCACCCGCAGGGCCCGGTCGCCCGTCCGGCCGGTGCCCAGCACCGCGCCGAGCGCCCGCGCCTCGATGGGGTCGCCCACCGGGGTGCCGGTGCCGTGCAGTTCGACGTACTGCACCTCGTCGGGCCGGGTCCCGGCCCGTTCCAGGGCGCCGCGTACGACCTCCTCCTGCGCCCGGCCGCCGGGCACGGTGAGGCCGTCGGTGGCACCGTCGTTGTTGACCGCGCTGCCCCGGATCACTCCGTAGACCCGGTCGCCGTCGGCCAGGGCGGCGCGCAGCGGCTTGAGGACGACGACCCCGCTGCCCTCGCCCGGGGTGAAGCCGTTGGCCCGGGCGTCGAAGGTGTAGGTGGTGCCGTCCGGGGAGAGCGCGCCGAACCGCTGCTCGGTGACGGTGTTCTCGGCCAGCAGATTGAGGTTGACACCGGCCGCGAGGGCGGCGGTGGACTCCCCGGCGCGCAGGCTCTCGCAGGCCAGATGGACGGCGACCAGCGAGGAGGACTGGGCGGAGTCCACCGTCATGCTGGGTCCGCGCAGCCCGAGGTGGTACGAGACCCGGTTGGCGATGATGCTCCGGTTCACCCCGGTCATGGTGTGCTGGGAGAGCGCCTCGGTGCCGTGCTGGTAGACCAGGTTGGTGTAGTCGTCGCGCAGGGTGCCGACGAAGACGGCGGTGCTGGTGTCGCGGAGCGAGCCGGGCACGATCCCGGCGTCCTCCAGCGCCTCCCAGGCGAGCTCCAGGACGAGCCGCTGCTGCGGGTCCATGGCGGCGGCCTCGCGGGGCGACACCTGGAAGAAGGCGGCGTCGAAGTCCCCGACCCCGTCGAGGAAGCCGCCCCGTTCCACAGCCGCCGGGGAGTCGGCGGGCCAGCGGTCGGCGGGGACCTCGCCGATGGCGCTCCGGCCCTCGCTGAGCAGGCTCCAGAAGGCCGCGGGGCCGTCCGCCCCGGGGAGCCGGCAGCCCATCCCGACGACGGCGATCGGCTCGTCGCGTTCGGCGGGCGTTTCCACGGTCGCCTGAGCAGGATCACGCATCATGAGGTCGAACTGCCTTCCGTCGGAGAGTTTCAGGGCCGGGCGGTTCCGGCCCGAGCCCCGCCGCCGGGCGCTGCCGGGGGCGGGGCTCGGATGGGGCGGGGGCGGGGGGGGTGAGGGGGGGGGGGGAGGGGGGGGGGGGGGCGGGGGGGGGGGGGGGGCGGGGGGGGGGGGGGGGGGGGGGGCGTGTGGGGGGGGGGGGGGGGGGCCCCGGGGGGGGGCGGGGCGCCGGGGGTGGGGGGGGGGGGGCCGGCGGGGGGGCGGCCGTCCCTG
>NZ_JANUGQ010000047.1 GCF_024756275.1 Streptomyces pyxinae
GCCGTTCCCCGCGGCGCCCGTTCATGGGGGGGGCCGGTCCCCGCGGGCGCCCCGCCTTGGGGGGGGGGGCGCCGGGGGGGGGCGGGGGGGCGCCTCCCGCCGGTCGAGACC
This sequence comes from Streptomyces pyxinae, assembly GCF_024756275.1. Lineage (GTDB taxonomy): Bacteria > Actinomycetota > Actinomycetes > Streptomycetales > Streptomycetaceae > Streptomyces > Streptomyces pyxinae. The sequence goes on from NZ_JANUGQ010000047.1 coordinate 112, forward strand.
GAAGCTGGTGAAGGCGGTCCGGCCCGGCAGGGGATACGGCTCCGTGCCGGTGAGCGCGTTGAGGATGGTGGCGCTCCGCCAGGCGGCGAGGCCCAGATCGGGCGCGCCCACGCCATGGGTGTGGGTCTCGGCGTTCTGCACGAAGACCGAGCCGGTGACGGACGGGTCGAGCACCAGCCGGAAGGCGGCGTCCACCCGGGGCCGCCCGGCGGCGTCCCGGCGCAGATAGGGGTCGATCCCGGCGAGCATCCGCTCCAGCGGGCTCTCCCGGTAGCCGGTGGCCAGGACGACCCCGTCGGTGGTCACCCGCTCCCGGGTGCCCTGCCGCCGGTGCTCCAGGTGCAGTTCGATCCGGGTGGTGGCCAGCCGGCCGGCGGTCCGGACGTGGACGCCCGGGGTGAGCACCGCGTCCGGCCAGCCGCCGTGCAGGCTGCGGCGGTACAGCTCGTCGTGGATGGCGGCGATGGTGCCGGCATCGATGCCCTTGTGCAACTGCCACTGCCGGGGCACCAGTTCGTCCCGGGTTCGCTCGGGCAGGGCGTGGAAGTAGCGGGTGTAGTCGGGGGTGAAGTGCTCCAGGCCCAGCTTGGAGTACTCCATGGGCGAGAACGCCTCGGTCCGGGTCACCCAGCGCAGCCCCTCCGCGCCCTCCGGGCGGGCGCGCAGCAGATCGAGGAAGACCTCGGCGCCGGACTGGCCCGAGCCCACGACGGTGACATGCGCTGCGGCGAGCAGCCGGTCCCGGTAGGCCAGGTAGTCGGAGGAGTGCAGCACCGGCACCCCGGGCGCCTCCGTCAGCGGGCGCAGCGGCTCGGGGACGAACGGCTCGGTGCCGACGCCCAGCACCACGTTCCGGGTGTGGACGCGGCCCAGCGCCAGGGCCTCGCCCGCCTCGTCCAGCCGGGTGTAGTCGACCTCGAAGAGATCCCGCTCCGGGTTCCAGCGGACCGCGTCCACCTGGTGGCCGAAGTGCAGCCCGGGCACCCGGTGGCTGACCCAGCGGCAGTAGGCGTCGTACTCGGCGCGGTGGATGTGGAACCGCTCCGCGAAGTAGAAGGGGTAGAGCCGCTCCCGGTCGCGGAGGTAGTTGAGGAACGTCCACGGACTGGCCGGGTCGGCGAGGGTCACCAGGTCAGCGAGGAACGGCACTTGCAGGGTGGCGCCCTCGATCAGCAGTCCGGAGTGCCAGGCGAAGGCGGGCCGCTGCTCGTAGAAGGCGACCGCCGGCGCCCCGCCGGGGACGCCCCGGGCGAGGGCGGCGAGCGAGAGGTTGAACGGACCGATGCCGATGCCCACGAGGTCCAGCGGGCGGTCGGGCGAATCCTGGGGGGTGCTGCTGCCGGTCGTCCCGGTCATCGGAGGGTGCTGCCTTCCGTGAAGTGCCTCCGCGCCGGTCGCGGGATGGCCTGCCGGTGACAGCGTGTACGGGCAGGAGCGCAATTGGTTCCCATCCGCGCCCAGCAGCACTCGATCGGGGGACACCGGGAGTGCCCCGGCCGGGACCGGGGCAGACTCGCGGCGGCGTCCGCCGACGGGAGGGTCGGCCCTGGTCCCGTCGGCGGAGCGCCATCAGCCACCCGGTCCCCGCCGCCCGCACGGCCCCGGGGCCCGGCGCCCGCCGGGCCACCGGCCCGCGCGGACCCGATCCCCGGAGCCCGGCGGAGGCGCCGCCCGGGCCGGGCCGGGCCGCGGCACCCGGACCCGCGCCTCCCGGAGCCCCGGGCCCGACGGACCGTACGGGAGCCCCGGGCCCCGGCGCGTACCTCGCCGAACCCTCCGGGCACGTACTCGGCAAACCCCCGGGCGCGGACCTCAGCGGGCCCCGGCGGACCTCAGCGGGCCGCGGCCAGGTCCGGCGTCCTTCAGCGGCCGCCCGACCGCACCCGCAGCGCCCGGCGGAGGTCGTCGAGCTGGTCGATCAGCTTGCGGCGCAGCGCGGGCAGCAGCTCCGCCTCCGCCAGGTGCCGTTCGCCCAGCGCCAGCGCATCGGTGTCGACCGCGTGCACCGGGAAGGCGTACCGCCCGGCCGCGTCCGCGATGGCCGCCCCGCGCCGGGCGGCCAGCTCGGTGGCGTCCGGGTAGAAGCGGGGCACGTACTCCCGTACCAGCTCGGCCTGTTCGGGCTGCCAGAAGCCCTGGGCGGTGGCGGTGAACAGGTAGTTGGAGAGGTCCTCGCCGCCGCCGAACAGCCGCTCCCAGGCGGCCTTCTTGGCGGCCGGGTCCGGCAGCGCGGCCCGGCAGCGGGCGGCGCCCTGCTCGCCGGTGGCGCTCGGGTCCCGGGCCAGCTCGGCGGCGATGGTGTCCTCGTCCACCGCGCCCAGCACCGCCAGCCGGGCCAGCACCCGCCAGCGCAGCTCCGGGTCCAGCTCGGGCCCGCCCGGCACCTCGCCCTCGGCCAGCCAGCCCTGGAGGGTGCCGGGCCGGTCGGCGGCGTCGATGAAGTGGCGTACGGCGGTGAGCCGGAGGCCCGGATCGCTGCCGTCCTCGGTGCGGCGGATCAGGTCCCGGGTGAGGTCGGTGAGGAGCGCCAGGGCGGCGGGCCGGTCCGCCGGGGCCAGACAGCGGTCGGCGATCTGGCCGGCGGCGAAGCCCAGCACCCCCTGGACCAGCGCCAGGTCCCGCTCGTGCGGCAGCTGGGCGCGGGCGGCGTCCAGATAGGCGGTGGGGGCGAGTTCGCCGTCCCGGACCATGTCCCGGGCGGCGTTCCAGACGACGGCCCGGGTGATCGGCTCCGGGATGCCGGAGAGGGACCGTACGGCGGTCTCCCAGGACTCGGCGTCCAGCCGGACCTTGGCGTAGGAGTAGTCGCCGTCGTTGAGGACGACCAGCGCGGGCCGGGGCCCGGGCAGCGGCACCCCGCCGGACTCTCCCGGACCGCCCGGCACATCGGTGGTGATCCGCGTCCGCAGCGTCAGCTGCTCGGGGTCGGCCAGGTCGCGGTCGTAGACGCCGACGGCGATCCGGTGCGGCCGGGTGCCGGTCCGCTCCACGGTGAGCGTCCCGGCGGCGGGGTCGTACGCCGGGGCGAGGGTGTCCACGCCGGTGGTGCGCAGCCAGGCGGCGGCCCAGCCGTGCACATCGCGCTCGGTGGCGGAGGCGAGGCTGTCCAGGAAGTCCGCGAGGGTGGCGTTGCCGAACTTGTGGCGGGCGAAGTGGGTGTTGATGCCCGCCAGGAACTCCTTCTCGCCCATCCAGGCGACCAGTTGGCGGAGGGCGGAGGCGCCCTTGGCGTAGGAGATGCCGTCGAAGTTGAGCAGCGCGGCGGCGGTGTCGGGCACCGCCTCCGGGTCGGGGGCGACCGGGTGGGTGGAGGGCCGCTGGTCGGCGTCGTACCCCCACGCCTTGCGGACCACCCCGAAGTCCACCCAGGTGTCCGGGTAGCGGTCGGTGCACTCGTTGATGGTCTGGTAGCCCATGTACTCCGCGAACGACTCGTTGAGCCAGATGTCGTCCCACCACTTCAGGGTGACCAGGTCCCCGAACCACATGTGGGCCATCTCGTGGGCGATCACCATGGCCCGGGTCTGGCGCTCGGTGACGGTGACGGCCGAGCGGTAGACGAACTCGTCGCGGAAGGTGACCAGTCCGGGGTTCTCCATCGCGCCCGCGTTGAACTCCGGTACGAACGCCTGGTCGTAGGAGTCGAAGGGGTACGGCTCGCTGAACTTCTCGTGGTAGCGGTCGAAACAGCGCCGGGTGACGTCGAGGATCTCCTCGGCGTCCGCGTCCAGGTACGGGGCGAGGGAGCGGCGGCAGTGGATGCCGAACGGCAGCCCGGCGTGCTCGGTGCGCACCGAGTGCCAGGGACCGGCGGCGACGGCGACCAGATAGGTGGAGATGGGCGGGGTGGGGGCCGCCGTCCAGCGGCCGTCCGCGCCCCGCTCGGTGATGCCGTTGGCCAGCACCGTCCAGCCCTCGGGCGCGGTCACGGTCAGCTCGAAGACCGACTTGAGGTCCGGCTGGTCGAAGGCGGCGAAGAGCCGCTGGACGTCCTCCATGAACAGCTGGGAGTAGACGTAGGTCTCGCCGTCGGTGGGGTCGGTGAAGCGGTGCATGCCCTCGCCGGTGCGGGAGTAGCGCATGACCGCCTCCACCCGCAGCTCATGGGCGCCCTCGGTGAGGCGGAGGGCGAGCCGGTTGTCCACCAGCAGCCCGGGGTCCAGGGGCTCCCCGTCCAGTGTGACGGCGCGCAGCTCGGCGGGCTTCAGCTCGACGAAGGTGTCCCCGGCGGCCCGGGCGGTGAAGTGGATGAGGGTGGTGGAGCCGAAGGTCTCGTGGCCGGTCGTCAGGTCCAGCTCGACCTGGTAGCGGTCGGCCTGGAGCAGCGCCGCTCGGGCCACCGCTTCGTCACGTGTCAGTACGGGCATGCGCACATGCTGCCCGATCGCCCGCCGCCTGGGCAGGGGTGTTCGCCGGGGGCTCAGGCCGCACCACGGCGGCGCGGGCGGCTCGCGGACCGGGGCACGGGGCGGTCCCGGTCGTCCCAGCCGTCCCGGTCGTCCCGGTCGCCCCGGCGGCCCCGGATCCCGCCCGTCCCGGATGCCGGTGGTCCCGTCGGTCCCGGATCCTGTCGATCCCGGTTGTACCGGTCGTCCCGGCGGCCCCCCGGCGGATCCCAGTGGTCCCGGCCGATCCCGTCGGACCCGGATCCCGTCGGTCCCGGTCGTCCCGGTCGGCCCGTCGGTCCCGGTCGTACCAGTCGTCCCGGCGGCTCCCCGGCGGGTCCCGCTGGTCCCGGCGGCTCAGGGCTCCCGGGGGTCCTCGGGTCCGGACCCGGGGCCGCCGCCGGCCAGGGTCTCGTGGCCGCCGCCGGCCAGGGTCTCGTGGGCGCCGCCGGCCAGGGTCTCGTGGGCGCCGCCGGCCAGGGTCTCGTGGTGGCGGATGACCTCGGCGATGACGAAGTTCAGCAGCTTCTCCGCGAACGCCGGGTCCAGCCGGGCGCTCTCCGCGAGCCGGCGGAGCCGGGCGATCTGCCGGGCCTCCCGGTCCGGGTCGGCGGGCGGCAGTTGATGGCGGGCCTTGAGCAGCCCGACCTGCTGGGTGCACTTGAAGCGCTCGGCCAGCATGTGCACCACGGCCGCGTCGATGTTGTCGATGGACTCGCGGAGCCGGTTCAGCTCCGCCCGCGCGTCCTCGCCACCGGCCGGCGCCCCGGCACCGGCGGCGGAGGCGGCACCGGCCGTACCGGTCGCGTCGGCCGGGTCGTCAGGGGTGAGGGGGGTGGGGCCGGGGGTCTCGCTGGTGCTCATGGGGAGCGAGCTTAGAGGCCGGGCCCGGTGGGGATGGTCGGCGGGTGGGCCGGGTCGGGGACCGAGGTGCTCCAGCCGCCGGGGACGGTACGGCTCTGCCGGGCGCGGAAGCGGACCGGCGGGACGCCGACCCGGCGGGTGAAGAGCCGGGAGAAGTAGGCCGGGTCCTCGTAGCCGACCCGGCGCGCCACCGCCGCCACCGGCAGATCGGTGCCGGCCAGCAGTTCCTTGGCCCGGCCCAGCCGGATGGCGAGCAGATACTCCTTGGGGCCGCATCCGGCGCCGCGCCGTACCACGGTACGCAGCTCCGCCGGGGTCAGCCCGTGCCGGGCGGCGTGCTCGGCCACCGAGAGGGGTCCGCAGGCGTCCCGGGTCAGCGCGGCCAGCACCGGGTCCCCCTCCGGGGTGATGTCGGCCCGGGCCCGGCGCAGGGCGACCAGCAGTTCGTGGACGGCGGCGGCGGTCTCCACCACCAGCAGCGGGTTGCCGCGCCGGGCGGCCCGGGTGATCCGGCCCACGGCGCCCCGGGCCCCGGAGGCGTCGGCCAGCGGCACCACCGGGCGCTCCGGGTCGATGTAGCCGAGTTCGGTGTAGGCGGCGGTGGCCGGCCCGGTGAAGTCGACGAAGCTCTCGTCCCAGCCGGTGGCCGGATCCGGCCCGTAGTGGTGCGGCACCCCCGGGGTCAGCCAGATCACGGCGGGCGCGGTGACCGTGGTCCGGCGCCCGTCGGCGGACCGGTACCAGCCGCCGCCCGCGCTGATCACCACGGCCACATGGTGGTCCAGGGTGCGCGGGCCGACGGTCGGCAGGGTGCCGTGCTGGAGGCCGACACCCAGACACACCAGACCGAGCCGGAGATGCTGAGGGCCGGGTGTGAAGTAGCGCATCCAGGTGTGGTACATCGCCCGTCCTCCGCTCCGGCACCCGGCGGGGCCGGTCCACGGGCGGGAACGGCCGCCCCGGGGCGTCCAATCAGCGCCGATCTTTGTCCATGGACCGCCCGTCCGCCAGAGGGTGAGGGTGGGCGGCCGGTACGGCGACGGGGAACACACCGGGAAGCACGGAAGGGGTGGTGGCCAAGTGGCCGGTCACACGGCGGGGCGGCACACGGGAACGGGTGGCGGCGGGGCGCGATTCACCGTGGGCGAGCGGGACTTCCTGCTGGACGGGCGGCCGTTGCGGCTGCTCTCCGGGGCGCTGCACTACTTCCGGGTGCACGAGGAGCAGTGGGGCCACCGGCTGGCGACGCTCCGGGCGATGGGCCTCAACTGCGTGGAGACGTACGTCCCCTGGAACCTCCACGAGCCGGAACCCGGTCACTACCGGGACGCCGGCCGGCTGGGCCGGTTCCTGGACGCGGCCCGGGCGGCCGGGCTGTGGGCGATCGTGCGCCCGGGGCCGTACATCTGCGCCGAGTGGGAGAACGGCGGGCTGCCGCACTGGCTGACCGGCCCGCTCGGCTCCCGGGTGCGCACCGGCGACCCGGAGTTCCTGGCCCAGGTGGAGCGCTGGTTCGGGGAGTTGCTGCCCCAGGTGGTGAGCCGCCAGGTGGACCGGGGCGGCCCGGTGGTGCTGGTGCAGGTGGAGAACGAGTACGGCAGTTACGGCTCCGACACCGGCTATCCGCGGCACCTGGCGGATCTGCTGACGGGCCTCGGGGTGACCGTACCGCTCTTCACCTCGGACGGCCCCGAGGACCACATGCTCACCGGCGGCTCCGTCCCGGGGGTGCTCGCCACCGTCAACTTCGGCTCCGGCGCCCGGGAGGCGTTCGCGGCGCTCCGCCGCCACCGGCCGTCCGGCCCGCTGATGTGCATGGAGTTCTGGTGCGGCTGGTTCGCGCACTGGGGCGAGGAGCCGGTGCGGCGCGATCCGGCGGAGGCGGCGGAGGCGCTGGCCGAGATCCTGGAGTGCGGGGCCTCGGTCAATGTCTATCTGGCGCACGGCGGCACGAACGTCGCCGGCTGGGCGGGGGCCAACCGGGCGGGCGAGCTGCACGACGGGGCGCTCCAGCCGACCGTGACCTCCTACGACTACGACGCCCCGGTGGACGAGACCGGGCGGCCGACCGCCAAGTTCTGGGCGTTCCGGGCGGTGCTGGAGCGGTACGCCGACGGGCCGCTGCCCGGGGTGCCCGAGCCGCCCGCCCGGCTGGCCGCGCCCGCCGGGGCCGCCGCCCGGGAGTGGGCGCCGCTGGACGCGGTGCTGGCGGCGCTGGGCGACGAGGAGCGGACCGGCCCGGTGCCGCCGTCCTTCGAGGAGCTGGGCGTGGACCGGGGGCTGGTGTGGTACCGGCTGGCGGTGCCCGGGCCCCGGCGGCCGTACCCGCTCTCGGCGCCCGGGCTGCGGGACCGGGCGGTGGTGTACGTGGACGGGGCCCGGGCCGGGGTGCTGGACGGCGACCACCCGGTGCTGCCGGAGCCGGTGCCGGGGCCGGCCGTGGTGGAGCTGTGGGTGGAGTCGCTGGGCCGGGTCAACTACGGTCCCCGGCTGGGCGAGCCCAAGGGCCTGACCGGCGGGGTGCGCCATGAGCGGCAGTATCTGCACGGGGTCCGGGCGCGCGGACTGCGGCTGGACGCCTTCGAGGCGGAGGCGGTGGCGAAGGTGCCGTTCACGCCGGTCGGTGCCGGAACCGGCGACGGGGCCGGCGACGGGGCCGGCGACGGGCCGGGGAGCCATGGCACCGGTACGGGCGGGGATCCGGGCGGCCCTGGCGCCGGTACGAGCGCCGGTCCCGGCGGGCGGCCTCCCGGGCTCTACCGGGCGGTGGTGCCGGTGGCCGGGGCCGGGGACGCGGCGCTGGAGCTGCCCGGCTGGACCCGGGGCTTCGTCTGGGTGAACGGCTGGTGCCTCGGCCGGTACTGGTCGGCCGGGCCGCAGCGCTCGCTGTACGTGCCCGGCCCGGTGCTGCGGGAGGGCGCCAACGAGGCGTGGGTGCTGGAGCTGGAGGGCGCCCCGGACGCGGCGGACGGGCCCCGGGTGGTGCTGCTGCCCTGACCCCGGGCCGGGCGCAGCCCGTACACCCCATGTACAGACCGGGACAGGCCGGGGCAGACCGGGGCGGGGAGGAGCAGGAGGGGCGGGCCGCGACGGCCCGCCCCTCCCCTTCACTCATCGCCGCTGTTCACCGCCGGGCGGTGCTACAGCTTGGCCGCCGCGGACGCGATCGCGGAGGCGAAGGTGGACACCTCGGTGTAAACACCGGGGTAGTTGGGCCGCGCGCAGCCCTCGCCCCAGCTGACGATGCCGACCTGGATCCAGGCGCCGTTGTTGTCCTTGCGGAACATCGGGCCGCCGGAGTCGCCCTGGCAGGTGTCGACGCCGCCCTGGGTGTAGCCGGCGCAGATCTCCTCGGCGGGCACCAGGCTGCTGCCGTACGCCTGCTTGCAGACGGCGTCCGAGACGAACGGCACCTGGGCCTTGCGCAGGTACCGCTGCTGGCCGCCGCCCTCGCTGGCCGCGCCCCAGCCGGCGACGGTGAACGTGCCGCTGTTGTACGCGGTGGAGGTGGCGATCGGCAGGGTGGGCTGGTTGATCGGCTTGGCGAGCTTGATCAGCGCCCAGTCCTTGCCCTGGCCGTTGTAGCCCGGGGCCTGGAGGACCTTGGTGGACTTGACCTTGACGGCGCCGGAGCTCTGGAGGTCCACCACCCCGGCGGTGGCGGTGATGCTGGTGTTGTTGCCGGAGCCGTCCACACAGTGCGCGGCGGTCAGCACGATCTGCTGGGTGTAGAGCGCGCCGCCACAGCCCATGGAGAGCCGGACCATCCACGGGAACTCGCCCTGGGAGGCGAGGGTCCCGCCGACGACGGGCGGCGGGGCGGCGGAGGCGGAGGTGGGCTGGAGGCTGACCGCGGCGAGCACCACGGCACCGGCAGCGGCACATCTCTTGAGCGTACGAATGATGTTCAAGACTCTGCCTTTCGTGGGGGGTTGAGCTTTCTCGCACACGACGGAGTCCCTGCCACGGCAGCTCAGTGACATGGGCCCGTCAAGGCGTGAACGGGATTATCCGGAGACCGTCACGACCGCCACAAGGGGCACGTTTCAGCCATCCGCCCCGGGAGCCCCGGGCGGCGGCAGCGGACCCGCCGCGCTCGTAGAGTGGGGAACGGCCGGAATCGTTCCCGCGAGCCCCGGGGGTACGGAACATGTCCAGCGACAGCGCGGTCGTCCACGGCTTCCCGCACCTCGACACGGTGCGACGGGCCGTCACGGCGCTGTACCGGCGGCTCGCGCCGGGCGGACTCGGCGCGTACGCCACGAGTGTGGCCCCGGCCGACGTGGCCTTCGCGGACGCCGACGACCTCCACCTGGGCGCCCAGCGGGTGGCCACCGCGCTCGTCCGCCAGCTCCGGCTGCCGGACGCCCGGATGATCGTGAGCTTCCGGGAGATGGAGCACGCCGCCGGGGTGGAGCTGACGGCGGGTCCGGAGTACTTCATCGAGCTCAACGATCGTTTCCGGACACACCGCCGGGACATCGGGGCGGCGCTCGCCCATGAGATCACCCATGTACTGCTGCACCGGCTCGGACTGAGCTTTCCCGGCAACCGGGACAATGAGATCCTCACGGACACGGCGACAACGTATCTCGGGGCGGGGTGGCTTCTGCTGGACGCCTACCGCGAGGACGGCGTGTCGAGCCAGAAGCTGGGCTATCTGACGCCGGAGGAGTTCGGCTATGTCCTCGCCGGGCGCTCCCGGGTCTTCGACGAGGACCCGTCGCCCTGGTTCACCAGTCCGCAGGCATACGAGGCCTACCGCCGGGGCCGGGACCGGTCCCTGGCCGACGCCCGCCGGCCGCCGCTGACCGCCGCCGGGTGGACCGGCCGGCACGGGTACGCCCGGGACCGCCGGCACGCCCGCGAGCAGCGGCCGGTGAGCCGGGAGGCGTACGCCTTCGAGGGCGGCGGCGACGAGCTGCGGGTCTGCTTCCCCTGCCCGGTCTGCCACCAGCGGGTCCGGGTGCCGGTGCGCGGCCGGGTCCGGGTCCGGTGCGGGCTCTGCCGGGCGGTGCTGGAGTGCGACACCTGACCCGCTCCCGGCGGCGGGCGGGCGGCCGACCTGTCGCCCGTCCGCTGTCCGGATTCCACCGCGGCCGGGCGGCGGGACGGAAAAGACTTTGCGGCCGAACGGCCGTACGGGTCAGGGTCTGCCCATGAGGAACCAGCCGCCACCGGCCCCGAACGACGGCGACAGCGGCGGTGCCGGCCCCGGGCCGGCGCCGCCGGAGCGCGCGCTGATCGAGGCGGTGTACGAGGACGACGCCGCGACCGTGGAGCGCCTGCTCGCGGCCGGCGCCGGCGGGCCCGCCGAGGCCACCGACGAGGAGGGGCAGACCGCCCTCTATCTGGCGGCGGTGAGCGGCCGGGTCGAGATCCTGGGGCCGCTGCTGGCCGCCGGGGCCGACCCGGGCCGGCTCAGCGGGGTCCACGGCGACCTGCCGCTCTGCGGCGCGGCCTGCAACGGCCACACCGAGACGGTCCTGGCCCTGCTGGCGGCCGGCGCCGATCCCGACCAGCGGGAGGCGTTCGGGTACACCCCGCTGGCCTGGGCGGTACGGCGGGGCGGCCCCGCGACCGTACGGGCCCTGCTCGCGGGCGGCGCCGACCCGGCGGTGCGCGGCCCGCAGGACGACCTGCCGCTGGTCACCGCCGCCCGGGAGGGCTCGCTGCCGGTGGTGCGGGCGCTGCTGGCGCACGGCGCGCCCGGCCGGGCGGAGGCGCTGGCCGAGGCCCGGGAGTGGCTGGGGAAGGACGTGGCGCGAATGCTGCGGGACGAGCTGGTGGAGGCATACGGGCCGGGCGCCGAAACCGTCACCGAGCGGGTGCCCGAGGAGGACGGCGGCACGGTGGTGGTGACGCTGCTGCGGGACGGGGTGCCGGCCGCCGGGAACTCCCGGGGGACGGATCACGCCGAGATCGTCGCGCTGCTGGCCGCCGCCGCTCCGGACGCGGCCCGGCACTCCGGCTGACGGCCGGGGCCGCGCGCCCATCAGACGCCGCCGTCCGTGGCGTACGGGAACGGGGGTTCCGTACGACAGGGGCGGCGGGGCCCGGTCCGCCTCCACCGAACCCCGGTGCGGGCGGACCGGAGGCCGTCCACCGCCGGTCACCGGCGGCGGGACTCAGGCTCCCGGCGGCCGGCCACCGGGCCACCGGCGGGCCGTCTTCAAGGCCCGGGCCACCGGCCATCGGCCAGCCTTCCGGCGGCGGGACGGGCACCGGCCACCAGGTTGAGCCTCCCTGCGGCGGGCCAGCCACCGGGCCACCGGGCCCCGGCCCCACCGGACACGCGCGCCCGCGATGCGGCGGTCGCGCACGTCACCCGTCACCCGTCACCAGCGGGCCCGGCCCACCGGACACCGGAGGACCACCGGGGCCCGGGCACCGGGCCACCGGCGGCCGCCTCCAGGGCCCGGGCCACCGGGCAGCCTTCCGGCGGCGGGCCAGCCACCGGGTCACCGGGGCCCGGCCCCACCGGACACGCGCGCCCGCGATGCGGCGGTCGCGCACGTCACCCGTCACCAGCGGGCCCGGCCCACCGGACGCCGGAGGATCACCGGGGCCCGGGCACCCGGCGGCCCGGTGACTCGGGCGGGAACTAACGCTCGCCGGCCGGCTGGCGGCCGGCGCCCGAACGCCCGCCGCCCGAGCGGCCGGTCCCGGCGCCCCGGCCACGGCCCCGGCCGCCGCCGGACGAACCCGAACCGGCGCCCCGGCCGCGCCCGCCGGCCACCGAACCGGAGGCCGAACCGCTCGCGCCGGACGCCGAACCGGCCGATCCGCCGGGCGTGCCGCTGCCCCGGCCGCCGCTCCGGGCGGCAGCGCCCTCGCCGGTGCCGCGGCCTCCGCCCCGGCTGCCGCGCCGCCGGGTGGACCGGCCGCTCGACGGGGTGGCCGGGGTCGGCTGCGGGGCCGGCAGCACCACCGGCACACCGGAGGGCTCCCGGGCGCCGGTGATCCGGGACAGCTCCTCGTCGGAGGAGCGCACCCGGGCGGTGCGCGGGGAGATGCCCGCGTGCGACATCAGCCGGTCCATGTCCCGCTTCTGCTCGGGCAGCACCAGGGTGACCACGCTGCCGGACTCCCCCGCCCGGGCGGTGCGGCCGCCCCGGTGCAGATAGTCCTTGTGGTCCATCGGCGGATCGACGTTCACCACCAGGTCGAGATCGTCCACGTGGATGCCGCGCGCCGCCACGTTGGTGGCGACCAGCGCGGTGACCACCCCGGTCTTGAACTGGTCCAGGGTCCGGTTCCGCTGCGGCTGGGAGCGCCCGCCGTGCAGTCCGGCCGCCGGGACGCCGTTGGCCAGCAGCCGCTTGACCATCCGGTCCACCGAGCGCTTGGTGTCCAGGAAGAGGATCACCCGCCCGTCGCGGGCCGCGATCCGCAGGGCGACGGCCTTCTTGTCGGTCTCGTCGGCCACGTGCAGCAGGTGGTGCTCCATGGTGACGACGGCACCCGCCGAGGGGTCCACCGAGTGCACCACCGGGTCGGTCAGGAAGTCCCGGACCAGCCGGTCGATGTTCTTGTCCAGGGTGGCCGAGAACAGCAGCCGCTGGCCGCCCGGCTGGACCTGCCGGAGCAGCCCGGTGACCTGGGGCAGGAAGCCCATGTCGGCCATCTGGTCGGCCTCGTCCAGCACGGTGACCGCCACCTGGTCCAGCCGGCAGTCGCCGCGCTCGATCAGGTCCTTCAGCCGCCCGGGGGTGGCCACCAGCACCTCGGCGCCGCGGCGCAGCGAAGCCGCCTGCCGGCCGATCGACATGCCGCCGACCACGGTGGCGATCCGCAGCCGGACCGCACCCGCGTACGGGGTGAGGGCGTCCGTCACCTGCTGGGCCAGCTCACGGGTGGGCACCAGCACCAGGGCGAGCGGGGCGCCCGGCTCGGCCCTGCGGCCGGCGGTGCGGCCCAGCAGGGCGAGGCCGAAGGCCAGGGTCTTGCCGGAGCCGGTCCGTCCGCGTCCCAGCACGTCCCGGCCGGCCAGCGAGTTGGGCAGGGTGGCCGCCTGGATCGGGAACGGCTCGGTGACGCCCTGTTCGGTGAGGGTGCGGAGCAGGTCGGCGGGCAGCTCCAGCTCGTCGAAGGCGGCGACCGCGGGCAGCGCCGGGGTGCCGGTCTCCGGCATGGTGAACTCGCGGGGCGGCGGGGGCGCGGTGGGGCCGCGCCGCCCGGCGTTACGGCCGCCGGCGGGCTTCCTGGCACCTCCGCCGCCCGACGCGGCGGGGCGCCGGCGGGTGGTGGAACGGTCGGGGCGGGTCGTCATGTGATGCCTTCCTGGCCTGAGCACAGCGCGAGCCGGGACCCGCACCGGTGCGGTGCGGGTCCCGGCTGCGCGAGAACGCGTCCGTGGGTCAGGCCGGGAGGATGTTCTCCGCCTGCGGGCCCTTCTGGCCCTGGGTGACGTCGAAGGTCACCTTCTGGCCCTCCTGGAGCTCACGGAAGCCCGAGGTGGCGATGTTGGAGTAGTGGGCGAAGACGTCGGCGCCGCCGCCGTCCTGCTCAATGAAGCCGAAGCCCTTTTCCGAGTTGAACCACTTCACGGTGCCAGTAGCCATGTGTCTCTCCTGAATGGTGTCGAGGCCCCATCCGGAGATGCCGGTAAAACAATAAAAGCGCCTGCGGAGCATCCCGGCAGGCGCGCATAAAGTTCATGGGTACCAAAACTGCAACCCCCACACCGTAGCACGTCCGGAGCGCGGCGCCGAAGATACCGCGGCGCCTGCCGTCCGGTCGGGGACAGGGCAGGCGCCGCGCTCAGTTCCGTACGCCGTTGTACGGGACAGCTGTGGCCGGCCGTGCGGGACGGCCGGGGTCGCCGGGCGTGCGGGGCCGTCGGGCCCCGGGCCACGCGCGGCCGGGCGGGCCGGACGAACCGGCCGGGGCCCGACCGTACAAGACGGCCGGAACCGGACACTACACCGGGTCGGGCACCCATCCCCCATCGGGCCGTCCCAACGCCTCCGCCGACCCGGCGAAGACGGGCCCGTCACCCGGACGGGAACGGGCGCTCGGACCGGGCGGGGGCCCGTCCCCCGCCCGGTGACCGCGTGCCGGGGTGGGCGCGGGCGGCCCCACCGGCCCGGCCGGCCCTACGGCAACAGGCCCGCCGGCCCGGGCGCGGACAGGCGCGAACGGAGCCGGGCCCATGGGTGAGCGGACCACCGTCACCGGCCCGGGAGGGACGGGTGCGAACAGGCCCGCCGGCCCCGGCGGGGACCCTTCCGCCCGGCCCCCGCCCGGCCCCGGCCGGAGACGCGGGCTCAGACCGCCAGCGCCCGGTCGGTGGGGCGGATCGGGGCGGGGAGGTCGCTGGCGCCGGTGAGGTAGCGGTCCACGCCCCGGGCGGCCGAGCGGCCCTCGGCGATGGCCCAGACGATCAGCGACTGGCCGCGCCCGGCGTCACCGGCGACGAAGACCCCGTCCACATTGGTGGCGAAGTCGGCGTCCCGGGCGATGTTGCCGCGCTCGTCCAGCTCCAGCCCGAACTGCCCGACCAGGCCGTTGGACTGGTCGGTGCCGGTGAAGCCCATGGCCAGGGTGACCAGTTGGGCCGGGATCCGGCGCTCGGTGCCCGGCTTCTGCTCCAGCTTGCCGTCCTTGAACTCCACCTCCACCAGGTGCAGCGCCTGGACGTTGCCGTCCTCGTCGCCCTCGAAGTGGGTGGTGGACACCGAGTAGACCCGCTCGCCGCCCTCCTCGTGGGCGGAGGTGACCTTGTAGAGCATCGGGAAGGTCGGCCAGGGCTGGCCCGCGTTCCGCTCCTCGCCCGGCCGGGGCATGATCTCCAGCTGGGTGACCGAGGCGGCGCCCTGCCGGTGGGCGGTGCCCACGCAGTCCGCGCCGGTGTCACCGCCGCCGATGACCACCACGTGCTTGCCCTCGGCGGTGATCGGCGGGGCCACGAAGTCGCCCTCCTGGACCTTGTTGGAGAGCGGCAGGTACTCCATGGCGAAGTGGATGCCGTTCAGCTCCCGGCCCGGGGCCGGCAGGTCGCGGGAGACGGTGGCGCCGGCGGCGACGACCACGGCGTCGTACCGGCGGCGCAGCGTCGCCGCGTCGATGTCCCGGCCGATCTCCACCTCGGTGCGGAACTTGGTGCCCTCCGCGCGCATCTGCTCGATGCGCCGGTTGATGTGCACCTTCTCCATCTTGAACTCGGGGATGCCGTACCGCAGCAGCCCGCCGATCCGGTCGGCCCGCTCGAAGACCGCCACGGTGTGCCCGGCCCGGGTGAGCTGCTGGGCGGCGGCGAGCCCGGCGGGGCCGGAGCCGATGACGGCGACGGTCTTGCCGGAGAGCCGCTCGGGCGGCTGCGGGGTGACGTCCCCGGAGTCCCACGCCTTGTCGATGATCGAGACCTCGACGTTCTTGATGGTCACCGGCGGCTGGTTGATGCCCAGCACACACGCCGACTCGCAGGGCGCGGGGCAGAGCCGGCCGGTGAACTCCGGGAAGTTGTTGGTGGCGTGCAGCCGCTCGGCGGCGGCGGCCCAGTCCTCCCGGTAGGCGTAGTCGTTCCACTCGGGGATGAGGTTTCCGAGCGGGCAGCCGTTGTGGCAGAACGGGATGCCGCAGTCCATGCAGCGGCCGGCCTGCTTGCTGATGATCGGCAGCAGCGAGCCGCGGACGTAGACCTCGTTCCAGTCCTTGACCCGCTCCTCGACGGGGCGGGTCCGCGCGACCTCGCGGCCGGTGGTCAGGAAGCCCTTGGGGTCAGCCATTGGTCGCCGCCTCCATCATCTTCTCGGTGGTCTCCCGCTCGGAGAGACCGGCGAGCTCAGCGGCGTCCTTGGCGGCGAGCACGGCCTTGTACGTGGTGGGGATGATCTTGCTGAACCGGGCGGCGGCGGCCGGCCAGTCGGCCAGCAGCTTCGCCGCGACGGTGGAGCCGGTCTCCTCCTGGTGGCGGCGCACCACGTCGTGCAGCCAGGTGGTGTCGGCCTCGTCCAGCTCTTCGACGGAGCCGAGGTTGCCGGGGTTGACCTGGTCGCGGTCCAGGTCGACGACGTACGCGATGCCGCCGGACATGCCGGCCGCGAAGTTGCGGCCGGTCTCGCCGAGGACCACCGCCCGGCCGCCGGTCATGTACTCGCAGCCGTGGTCACCGACGCCCTCGGAGACCACCAGGGCACCGGAGTTGCGGACGCAGAACCGTTCTCCGGTACGGCCGCGCAGGAACAGTTCACCGCCCGTCGCCCCGTACGCGATGGTGTTGCCCGCGATGGTGGAGTACTCGGCCAGGTGGTCGGCGCCCCGGTCCGGGCGGACCACGATCCGGCCGCCGGAGAGGCCCTTGCCCACGTAGTCGTTGGCGTCGCCCTCCAGCCGGAGGGTGACGCCGCGCGGCACGAAGGCGCCGAAGGACTGGCCGGCCGAGCCGGTGAAGGTGATGTCGACGGTGTCGTCCGGCAGCCCGGCGCCGCCGAACTTCCTGGTCACCTCGTGGCCGAGCATGGTGCCGACGGTGCGGTTGATGTTGCGGATGGCGACCTGGGCGCGGACCGGCTGGGCCTCCTCGGCGGTGGCGGCGCCCAGCGCGTCGGCGGCGAGCCGGATCAGCTCGTTGTCGAGCGCCTTCTCCAGCCCGTGGTCCTGCTCGACCAGCTGGTGGCGGACGGCGCCGTCCGGCAGCTCGGGCACATGGAACAGCGGTGCCAGGTCGAGTCCTTGGGCCTTCCAGTGGCGCACCGCGCGTCCGGTGTCCAGCAGTTCGGCGTGGCCGACGGCCTCCTGGAGCGTACGGAAGCCGAGTTCGGCCAGGAGTTCGCGCACCTCCTCCGCGATGTACTGGAAGAAGTTGACGACGTACTCCGCCTTGCCCGAGTACCGCTCGCGCAGCACCGGGTTCTGGGTGGCGATGCCGACCGGGCAGGTGTCCAGGTGGCAGACGCGCATCATCACGCAGCCGGAGACCACCAGCGGGGCGGTGGCGAAGCCGAACTCCTCGGCGCCGAGCAGCGCGGCGATCACCACATCCCGGCCGGTCTTGAGCTGGCCGTCGGTCTGCACCACGATCCGGTCGCGCAGCCCGTTGAGCAGCAGGGTCTGCTGGGTCTCCGCGAGGCCCAGCTCCCAGGGGCCGCCCGCGTGCTTCAGCGAGGTGAGCGGGGAGGCGCCGGTGCCGCCGTCGTGGCCGGAGATGAGCACCACGTCGGCATGGGCCTTGGAGACGCCCGCCGCGACCGTGCCGACGCCGACCTCGGAGACCAGCTTCACATGGACGCGGGCCCTCGGGTTGGCGTTCTTGAGGTCGTGGATCAGCTGGGCCAGGTCCTCGATGGAGTAGATGTCGTGGTGCGGCGGCGGGGAGATCAGGCCGACGCCCGGCGTGGAGTGCCGGGTCTTCGCGACCCAGGGGTACACCTTGTGGCCGGGCAGCTGGCCGCCCTCGCCGGGCTTGGCGCCCTGGGCCATCTTGATCTGGATGTCGTCCGCGTTGACCAGGTACTCGCTGGTGACGCCGAACCGGCCGGAGGCCACCTGCTTGATGCTGGAGCGCCGGGCGGGGTCGTACAGCCGCTCCGGGTCCTCGCCGCCCTCGCCGGTGTTGGACTTGCCGCCGAGCTGGTTCATGGCGACGGCCAGGGTCTCGTGCGCCTCCTGCGAGATGGAGCCGTACGACATGGCGCCGGTGGAGAACCGCCTGACGATCTCGGAGACCGGCTCGACCTCGTCCAGCGGGATGGGCTCCCGGCCGGAGGCGAAGGTGAACAGGCCGCGGAGCGTCATCAGCCGCTCGGACTGCTCGTTGACCCGGTCGGTGTACTTCTTGAAGATGTCGTACCGCTTGGACCGGGTGGCGTGCTGGAGCCGGAAGACGGTCTCCGGGTCGAAGAGGTGCGGCTCGCCCTCGCGCCGCCACTGGTACTCGCCGCCGATCTCCAGCGCGCGGTGCGCGGAGGGGATGCCGGTGGCCGGGTACGCCTTGGCGTGCCGGGCCGCGACCTCCCGGGCGACGACGTCAAGACCGGCGCCGCCGATCTTGGTGGCGGTGCCGTTGAAGTAGGTGTCGACGAACTCCTGGTCCAGGCCGACCGCCTCGAAGACCTGGGCGCCCCGGTAGGAGGCGACGGTCGAGATGCCCATCTTGGACATGACCTTGAGGACGCCCTTGCCGAGCGCGTGGATCAGGTTGCGGATGGCTGTGTCGGTGTCCAGGCCGTCGATGAAGGTGCCGGCCCGGGTCAGGTCCTCCACGGACTCCATGGCGAGGTACGGGTTGACGGCGGCGGCGCCGTAGCCGATGAGCAGCGCCACATGGTGCACCTCGCGCACGTCCCCGGCCTCGACCAGCAGCCCGACCTGGGTGCGCTGCTTGGTGCGGATGAGGTGGTGGTGGACGGCGGCGGTGAGCAGCAGCGAGGGGATCGGGGCGTGCTCGGCGTCGGAGTGCCGGTCGGAGAGGACGATCAGCCGGGCGCCGCCCTCGATCGCGGTGTCGGCCTCGGCGCAGATCTTGTCGATCCGGGCGGCGAGCGCGTCCCCGCCGCCGGAGACCCGGTAGAGCCCGGAGAGGGTGACGGCCTTCATCCCGGGCATGTCGCCGTCGGCGTTGATGTGGATGAGCTTGGCCAGCTCGTCGTTGTCGATCACCGGGAAGGGCAGGGTGACACTGCGGCAGGTGGCCGCGGTCGGCTCCAGGATGTTGCCCTGGGGGCCCAGCGAGGAGCGCAGCGAGGTGACCAGCTCCTCGCGGATGGCGTCCAGCGGCGGGTTGGTGACCTGCGCGAACAGCTGGGTGAAGTAGTCGAAGAGCAGCCGGGGCCGCTCGGAGATGGCCGCGATGGGCGAGTCGGTGCCCATGGAGCCCAGCGGCTCGCCGCCGGTGCGGGCCATCGGCGCCAGGATGATCCGCAGCTCCTCCTCGGTGTAGCCGAAGGTCTGCTGGCGGCGGGTGACCGAGGCGTGGGTGTGCACGATGTGCTCGCGCTCGGGCAGGTCCTCCAGCTCGATGATCCCGGAGTCCAGCCACTCCTGGTACGGCTGCTCGGCGGCGAGGCCGGCCTTGATCTCGTCGTCCTCGACGATCCGGTGCTCGGCGGTGTCCACCAGGAACATCCGGCCGGGCTGGAGCCGGCCCTTGCGGACCACCCTCGCCGGGTCGATGTCCAGCACGCCGACCTCGGAGGAGAGCACCACCAGACCCTCGTCGGTGACCCAGTAGCGGCCGGGGCGCAGCCCGTTGCGGTCGAGCACGGCGCCGACCTGGACGCCGTCGGTGAAGGTGACGCAGGCGGGGCCGTCCCAGGGCTCCATCATCGTGGAGTGGTACTGGTAGAAGGCGCGCCGGGCCGGGTCCATGGAGGCGTGGTTCTCCCAGGCCTCCGGGACCATCATCAGCACGCTGTGCGGCAGCGAGCGGCCGCCGAGGTGGAGCAGCTCCAGCACCTCGTCGAAGGAGGCGGAGTCGGAGGCGTCCGGGGTGCAGACCGGGAAGATCCGGTCCAGATTCCCGGTGCTTCCGGTGTCGTCGGTGTTCGCAGCGTTCGCAGTGTTCGAGGCGGTCGCGGCGGCCTCGGTGGTTCCGGCGGCCCCGGCCTTCCCGGCGGTCGCGCCGCCGCCGAAGACGTCGGAGGCGAGCTGGGACTCGCGGGCCCGCATCCAGTTGCGGTTGCCCTTGACGGTGTTGATCTCGCCGTTGTGCGCGACGAACCGGTACGGGTGGGCCAGCGGCCAGCTCGGGAAGGTGTTGGTGGAGAACCGGGAGTGCACCAGCGCCACGGCGGTGGCCAGCCGGCGGTCGGAGAGGTCCGGGAAGAACGGCTCCAGCTGCCCGGTGGTGAGCATGCCCTTGTAGACGATCGTCCGGGCGGAGAGCGACGGGAAGTAGACCCCGGCCTCGCGCTCGGCGCGCTTGCGCAGCACGAACGCCTTGCGGTCCAGCGCGATACCGGTGCTGGTGCCGTCCGCGACGAAGAGCTGGCGGAAGACCGGCATGGTGGAGCGGGCGGTGGCGCCGAGCAGTCCGGGGGCGACCGGGACCTCGCGCCAGCCGAGGACGGTCAGCCCCTCCTCACCGGCGATCGTCCCGATGCGTGAGACGGCGTCGTCCGTGCCCTCCTCGGGAAGGAAGGCGATGCCGACGGCATACGCGCCGGGCTCCGGCAGCTCGAAGCCGGCCGTCTCGCGCAGAAAGGCGTCCGGCACCTGGAGCAGAATGCCGGCGCCGTCGCCCGAGTCGGGCTCGGAGCCGGTGGCGCCCCGGTGCTCCAGGTTGCGCAGTACGGTCAGCGCCTGCTGCGCCAGCTCGTGGCTGGGCACTCCGGTGAGGGTGGCGACGAAGCCGACACCGCAGGCGTCGTGCTCGTTGCGCGGGTCGTACATACCCTGCGGGGCGGGGCGACCGTCCATGGGCGACCAGGCGTCGGAACGCATCGGCTCTCCAGTCGTCGTCGTGGCTGGGGCCCCGGATGCTGTCCGGGGCGGCAGTCCGAAGGGACGACTCTGGCCCTCCGCAGAAAATTTGGTGCAGGTTACATGATGGACATCTTCTCGAAAAGTGGAAGATGCATCCCAACATGCGGACACACACATGGCGATCATGGCGGTCGGTCGATACGTACCGGGCGTACTGACTCTTCAGGGGGCGGACCGGGACCCGCCGGATTCGGGGCGGATCCTCCGGAGTCGTCCGGGGTCTCCGGGGTCCGGGGGCGCGGGCCTCATTGCCCACGGGCTAACGGCTCATGCCCCCGCACGGAGGGTCCGAAACCGTCGTGTTACAAGATCGCGCATCTCGCGGCGCGTATGTCCATGCCTCGCGCCGCATAGTGTGACACCAGCCTGGCCGGTTCTGCTACTGGACGTTCCTCACACAGACCACGGTACGGCGAAGTCCCCCCGGCCACCCGCCGGGAGGACTTCGCCGGGCGCCGTCCCGCACCGCTTTTCCCTCGGACTCCCCTTCGGCCGTTCCTTCGACCTCTCCTTCGGTACGGCTCCGCCGCAGCGCCTACACCGCCGCGCCGAACAGCGCGCCCAGCCCGTAGGTCACGGCCGCCGCCGCGCCGCCGAGCACCAGCTGCCGCAGCCCGCTGTACCACCAGCCGCGCGCCGTCACCCGGGCCACCACCGCGCCGCAGGCGAACAGCCCGAGCAGGGCCAGCAGCACGGCCGGCCAGAGCGCGGTGGCGCCGAGCAGATAGGGCAGCAGCGGGAGCAGCGCGCCCAGCGCGAAGGAGCCGAAGGACGAGACGGCGGCCACCGTCGGGGACGGCAGGTCGTCCGGGTCGATGCCCAGCTCCTCCCGGGCGTGGATCTCCAGCGCCTGCTCCGGGTCGCGGGAGAGCTGCATCGCCACCTCCCGGGCCAGCGCCGGTTCCACGCCCCGGGCCACATAGAGCGCGGCCAGCTCCTCCATCTCGTCCACCGGGTGCTTGCGCAGCTCCCGGCGCTCCACGTCCAGCTCGGCCTCGACCAGCTCCCGCTGGGAGGCGACCGAGGTGTACTCCCCCGCCGCCATCGAGAAGGCGCCGGCCGCCAGCCCGGCGAGGCCGGTGATGACGATGGTCTGCTGCGAGACCGCGCCGCCGGCCACTCCGGTCATCAGCGCGAGGTTGGAGACCAGGCCGTCCATCGCGCCGAACACGGCGGGCCGCAGCCAGCCACCGTTGACATCGCGGTGGGTGTGGTTGTCGCGATGCGCCTCGTGCAGCGTCGCCTCGGTCTCGATGATGGACACGTCTCTCCCTTGCGTGCACAGCGGGTCCGGGCCGGTCCCGCTCCCCCCTTGACGATCTCGAACGTACTCGCGATGTAAGGGTCGCGCCAGGAAGGCAGGCTTTACTTACCCAGGTCAGAGCGGGTGCGTCAGGGGTGCGTCGCAAGGCGCCAAGGGCACACGGAAGCGGCGGTGGCCGCCGGGGTCACGAAACCTCCGCCGCCCCCGCCGCCCCGGTCTGGCCCCTCCCCGGGCCGGGGAGGCACCGCCCGCCCCGGGGGGAAAGGCGGTGGGGGGGGAGAAGGGGGTGGGTAGGGGGGAGAGGGTTGGTGTGGGCGTGGCGC
>NZ_JANUGQ010000048.1 GCF_024756275.1 Streptomyces pyxinae
CCGACCCCGGAACCCCCAAACCCGGGGCCCCCCCCCGCCCCCCCCCGGCCCAACCGCCGAGGCCCGCACCGGGCCCCGGGCCCCCACCGGCCCCCTGGCCCAACCGCCGAGGCCCCCACCGGCCCCCCGGCCCGAACACCGGGGCCCGAGCCGGGCCCCGGTGCCTCGACGCCGAGGCCCGCGCCGGGCCCGGACGGCGACGTTCGCGCCGAGCCCGGCGGACAGCCTCCCGATGCCGAGGCCCGCGCCGGGCCCGGCGGAGAGACGCACCGTCCGTACCACCACTCCCGTACGCGAAAGACCCCCATGCCTGTCACCCCCACCCCCCTCCCCACCGCCGAGACCCCCCTCCCCACCGCCGAACTGCATCTGCACATCGAGGGCACCCTGGAGCCCGAGCTCGCCTTCGCGCTCGCCGCGCGCAACGGGGTACGGCTGCCGTACGCCGACACCGAGGCGCTGCGCCGGGCGTACCGCTTCGAGGACCTCCAGTCCTTTCTGGACCTGTACTACGAGCTGATGGGCGTGCTGCACACGGTGCAGGACTTCGAGGACCTGGCCGACGCCTACCTGGCGCGCGCCGCCGCCCAGGGCGTCCGGCACGCCGAGATCTTCTTCGACCCGCAGGCCCACACCGCCCGGGGCGTCCCGATCGGCACCGTGATCGAGGGGCTCGGCCGGGCGTTGGACCGGAGCGAGGAGCGGCACGGCGTCTCCACCAGGCTGATCATGTGCTTCCTGCGGGACGAGTCGGCCGAATCGGCCCTGGCCACGCTGGAGGCGGCCACGCCGTATCTGCACCGGCTCACCGGCGTGGGACTGGACTCGGCGGAGGTCGGCCACCCGCCGGCCAAGTTCGCCGAGGTGTACGCGGCGGCCGGCGCGCTGGGGCTGCGCAAGGTCGCCCACGCCGGTGAGGAGGGCCCGCCGGCCTACATCACCGAGGCGCTGGACGTGCTGGGCGTGGAGCGGATCGACCACGGGCTGCGCGCCATGGAGGACCCGGCGCTGGTGGACCGGCTCGTCCGGGACCGGGTGCCGCTGACGCTCTGTCCCCTCTCCAATGTGCGGCTGCGCGCGGTGGCGGAGCTGGCGGACCACCCGCTGCCCGCGATGCTGGCCGCCGGGCTGCTGGTCACCGTCAACTCCGACGACCCGGCCTACTTCGGCGGTTACGCGGGCGACAACTACGACGCGGTACGGGAGGCCCTGCGCCTGGCGCCGGAGCAGCTGCGGGAGCTGGCCGCCAACTCCTTCCGGGCCGCGTTCCTGGAGGACGACGAGGAGCGCCGGACCCGGTATCTGGCCGAGGTCGCGGCGCACCGCTTCGCGTGAGGGGCGGCGGCCCGGGGCGAGGACGCGGCCCCGGGTGGCCATGACGTGCCCGGAGCCGCGGGTGACAGACGTCGGCCGGGCCGATGGCTTCCCTCTGGCCACCGACAGGCAGAAGGCCGCCCGGGCACCGGACGACGCCTGCCGTGGGGCAACTGTCGCGCGGGCCGGCCGCCCCGGGCAATCGGCATCGTTCTTGCGTCGTTACGCCGGGTGTCCGGTGCGGCGCGCGCGGCCACCCCGGCCTGCCCGGCCGAGGCCGGACGTCCACATGCGCGGATCCACCGGTACGGCCCTTCCCCCGCCGGTATGTTGGCCCGCATGGCGCCACCGGGGACGACGACGGGACTCACCACCGGCGCCGTGGCCCTCCGGCTCGGGGTCGCCCCGACCACCCTGCGCACCTGGGAGCGGCGGTACGGGCTGGGCCCCCGCGACCGGGACCCCGGCAGGCACCGCCGCTGGGGCCCCGCCGACGTGGCCGTGCTGGAACACATGTGCCGCCTCACCGCCGAGGGCGTCGCCCCCGCCGAGGCGGCCCGCGCGGCCCGTGCCGCCGCCGCCACGACCCCGCGGGCCCCGGTCCCGGCCCCGGTCCTCCTCCCCGCCCTCCCTGCCCCCGCCGCCCCGCCGCCCGGGGAGGACGCCCGCCCCGCCGACCCGGGCCGGCTCCGCCACGGGGTACGGGGCCTGGCGCGGGCGGCGGTCCGGCTGGACGCGCCCCGGGTGGAGGCGTTACTGGCCGGGGCGGTCGCCCGGTACGGCCCCGCCGACACCTGGGAGCAGCTGATGGTCCCGGCCCTCCGCGCCATCGGCCGCCGCTGGGCCGCCGCCGACGACCTGACCTCCGACCGCTACATCGAGGCCGAGCACCTGCTCTCCTGGCATGTCTCCACCGCCCTGCGCCGCGCCCCGGCCCGCCCGGTCGCGGAGGGCCGCCCGGTCCTGCTCGGCTGCGCCCCGGGCGAGCAGCACACCCTGCCGCTGGAGGCGCTGGCGGCGGCGCTGACCGCGCACGGGATGCCGCTCCGGATGTTCGGGGCCGCCGTACCGGCCGGGACCCTGGCCTCCGCGGTACGCCGGACCGGACCGCGCGCGGTGGTGCTCTGGTCCCAGACCCGGCCCACCGCGGACCGGACGGTGGCCGCCCTGGTCCGGGCCTCCGTCTGGGGCATTCGGGGCGCCCGGGTCGCCCCCACCCTGCTGATCGCCGGCCCCGGCTGGGCCCGGGTCCGCCTCCCCGAGGGCGCCCACCGTCCCGCCGGCCTGCGCGAGGCCCTCGCCCTCCTGGGCGTCCCCGCCCGCTGACCGGGCGCGCGGGGCCTTCGCCGGCCGGGTCCCGTCTCGCGACGGGAACGCGGCCCGGGCGGGCGCGGGAGCTGCACCTGAGCAAGACCGTGGGGTTCACCTACGCGGACGCGGCCCGGGCGGGCGCGGGGGCTGCTCTACGCTGTCAGAGGTTTTCGTGGCGCCGGAGAGGTTCTGCCGGTACCGCGACGGTGAGAAGGGGACGCTCGGACCATGCGGAAGGACGACGCGGCTTCCGGCGCCGGCCCGTCGGCTCCGGCGCGGGCGCGGCTGGCGGCGCTGGGCCGTACGGGCCTCTCGGCTGTGGCGGACACCGGGATGGACCGGTTCGCCCGTCTGGTGGCGAACGTGCTGGACGTGCCGGTGGCGCTGGTGGCTCTGGCCGAGGACGTGCGGCAGGTGTTCCCGGGGATGGCGGGGCTGGGCGCACCGTGGTCGGTGCGCCGCCAGACCGGCCTGGCGCACTCCCTGTGCGCGTATGTGGTGGACTCGGGCGGGCCGCTGGTGGTGACCGACGCCCGTGTCGACGAGCGCACCCGGCACGGGCCGGTGGTCGCCCAACTGGAAGTGGCCGGTTACGCGGGCATGCCGCTGACCGACGTCGAGGGCGTGGTGCTGGGTGCGCTGTGCGCGGTCGACTCCCGGCCCCGCCGGTGGACCGAGCGCGAGGTGGAGGCGCTGTCCGACCTGGCCGCCGCGTGCAGCACGGAGTTGCGGCTGCGGATCGTCTCCCGGCAGGCGGAGGAGGCCCGCGCGGAGACCGCCGCCCTGCTGGCCCGCTCCGAACTGGTCCTGCGCGCCTCGGAGGTGCTGGCCGACACGACCGGTGTGGACGAGGTGCGCCGTCAGCTCGGTGAGCTGATCACCAGCGACCTCAAGCCCGTCCATGTCGGTCTCTCCCTCGAAGAGGTCGCGGGGACCCGGCCGGCCCGCCCCGCGCGGCCCTGGGAGGCGGCTCCCGCCGAGGAGCCCTGGCCCACGGCTCGCGCGGTGCGGGAGAAGCGTCTGGTGACGGTGACCGGCGTCGACGAGGTGCGGGCGGACTACGGTGACGAAGCGGCCGCCCGCTGGGCGGAGTCGGGCTTCGGCTCGATGGTGTGCCTGCCGCTGTCCGGCACCCGGCAGGTCCTCGGCGCGCTGTCCGTCGCCTGGGACACCCCGCACGAACCCGACCTGGGTGAGCGCGCGGTCCTCGCGGCAGTCAGCGGTTACGCCGCGCAGGCGGTGGAACGTGCCCTCTTCGTCGACGAGCGCATCGACGTGGCCAGACAGCTGCAGCGGGCCATGCTCACCGAACTGCCCGTGGTCGGGGGCCTGGAGCTGGCCGCCCTGTACCGCCCGGCCGCGCAGCTCGACATGGTGGGCGGCGACTGGTACGACGCCTACGCCCTCCACCGCGCCGACGCCCCCGGAATCGTCGCCGGAGCCCCGAGCCTGGCGATGACGATCGGCGACATCACCGGCCACGACACGCACGCCGCCACCTTGATGGGACAGGCCCGCAGCATGCTCCGCCAGGCCGACCACGACCACCCCCGCGGCGGGCCCGTCACCGCCGTCACCGCTCTGGAGAACGCGAACACCGCCCTGGGCGTCAATCTCTCCGGCACCCTTGTCCACGCCCATCTCACCCCTGCCGAAGAGGGCTGGGAGTTCACCTGGACCAATGCCGGTCACCCGCCCCCGCTGCTCGCCCGCCCCGGCGGCCCCTGCCGACGTCTCGACGCCCACGACCTGCTGCTCTACCCGGGCCTGGCCGGCCGGCGCACCCAGCACAGCCTGCGGCTGCCGCCCGGCGCCACCCTCCTGCTCTACACCGACGGACTCGTCGAACGCCCCGGCAATGACATCGAGGCCGGCACCCGGCAGACCTGCGTCCTTCTCGGCGAGGGCGCCGGGGTCCCGCTGGACGAACTCCTGGCGGAGATCGCGGACGTCGTCGCCGGAGACGCGCCCGGCGACGACGTCGCCCTGCTCGCCCTGCGGGTCACCGGCCCGCCCCGGCATGCCCCGGGCCGGGCCTAGGGCAGGAGCGGAACCACCACCCGGGACTTCTCGCTCCGGCCGGCCGTCCCGGAATACTGGTGGGCTACACCCTTCGGCCATGTCCCCTTCTTCAGGAATTCCGGTCCACCGGGAATAGGAATTCTTTGCGCGGGATCACCGACTTGTTCCCCCACCGCATCACGGACCTTCTGACGCACCGCCTGCGCGTCCCACCCGCGGCGGGACGGCAACCGCCGCATGCCCCGTGGGCCCGTGCCACCGGCAGCGTCCGCCCAGGTCCAGCCGTTCTCGCGCCCCTGACTCCCGGGGAAGTCCCCGCAGGTGGGGCACCGTCCGCCGCCCCGGTTCCTCCCGCCCGGTCCGACCCGCGAACCGCGCCACGAAATCACCTACCAGAAACGATCATTCACCGCATTTGCTTTCCGAATTCTCATGCGCCTCTTCCGTCACGACTCACCCAATGGCTCCATGTGCACCAAGCAGCGGATTTTCGTTGCACACTGGACAACCATCCTTCGGGTATGGGATAGTCGTTTTAGACGGAGCTTCTTGAACAAAACTTGAACAGAAGCAGACGTTATCTCGGGGGTTATGGGTTTACGAACGTGTGTACGCCAGGGATGCTGGACGCGGTCCTGGCATTAAGGAGCACGAGTTGCCCGTTTCCAGGCGCTTGATCTCGCCCGAGGGACGTATCTGGGA
Source organism: Streptomyces pyxinae (assembly GCF_024756275.1). GTDB lineage: Bacteria > Actinomycetota > Actinomycetes > Streptomycetales > Streptomycetaceae > Streptomyces > Streptomyces pyxinae. Next base: position 5,350 of record NZ_JANUGQ010000048.1, read on the forward strand.
AACAGACGAAATCGTGGCCCGTGTATCGGGTGCCACCGGAATCCTGGCCCGACGCGGAATCGAACCCGGCTCACGGGTGATGGTGAGCGGAGCCAATTCCCCGCAGTGGGTCGTCGATTTGCTCGCGCTCATCCATCTCGACGCCTCGGTGGTCCTGGCCGATCACCGGGCCTCCCCGGCACAGCGAGCGCAGATGCACGCTCGGGCGCGCGTGCTGCTCGACATCGGCGACGGCCCGGGCACGACCGCGGCGCCCACGGGCGGCTCCACGACGCTCACGGGCGCCATCGCGGCGCCGACGGTCGGCTCCACGACACCCCGGCCGGCATCGAGCGCGACGGTGGCCCTGCCCGATGTCGCGGCCTGGGCGCGGCGGCAGGACGCCGCGATCTCGTGGTCGTCGGGTACGACGGGCACCCCCAAGGGCATCGTCCGCTCCGGCCGCTCGATCCTGGACAATCTCGCGCTCAGCGCGGAACGCATGGAGTACCGGCCCGACGACGTCTTCCTGCCCGTCCTGCCGTACTCCCACCAGTACGGTCTGTCGCTGGTCCTCTGCTGGTGGCTGGGCGGCGGCACGCTCGTGGTCTACGGGCCGACCACCCGCCTGGACCGCGCGCTCGCGCTCGGCGTGGACCACGGCCTCACCGTCGTGGACGCGGCCCCGTCGACCTATCACAGCCTGCTCAACCTGCTCGACCGCCGTCCCGCGCTCGCGAACGCGCTGGAGATGGTGCGGGCCTGGTGCGTGGGCGGCGCGCCGCTGGGGCGCACCCTGGCGGCCCGGTTCCACGCCCGCACGGGCCGGCACCTGCTCGACGGCTACGGGGCGACCGAGGTGGGGAACATCGCGCTGGCGCCCCTCGCCGATCCGGTCGGGTGCGGCACACCGCTGCCCGGCGTGGCCGTCGAGGTCCACGACGAGCACGGCGAGCCGCTTCCCGCCGGCCGGCTCGGTGAACTCGTCGTACGCAGCGAGGGCCTGATGACCGGCCACCTGGGCGAGGACGGCGAGATCGTCCCGGTTCCGGGTCCCGTCCACCGCACCGGTGACATCGGCCTGCTGGACGACGCCGGGCGCGTCTTCCCGGTCGGGCGCAAGCACGCCGTGCACCGGGACGGCCACACCCTCTACCCCGACCACCTCGCCGAGCGGGCCGAGTCGGCCGGCGCGCAGGCCCAGGTGGTCGCCCTCCCCGACGAGCGTCTGGGCTGTCGTCTGGTGTTCGTGATCGCGGACCCGGACGCTCACGAGCCCGCGCACTGGAAACGGGAGCTGCGCACCGTGCTCGCCCGCTACGAGCAGCCCGACCACATCGTCGTGCTTCCCGCGCTGCCGCTCACCAGCACGGGAAAGCCCAACCTGGCCGCTCTGGAGAAGATCGCCATGACCTCGCTACCCGCATCGCACCACCCGACCGGCGCCACCGACCCGACCACCGCCTCCGGCTCGGTCGTCGGCGCGACTGTCAGCACGACCGACTACCGCGTCCCCTTCCCCGACCGCATCGACGCGCTGCGCGCGGTGCGCCGGTTCGTGGCCGACAACGAGAACGCGGTGGTGGACATCCTCACCGACATCTCGCCGCACCACACCGCCGTCGCGGAGATCCAATCCTTCCTCGCCACCCTGGACGGAGCGGAGGAGGAGATCCGCCGCACCCGGCCCGGCCGGGTGCCGCTGGCCGCGGTCTTCATGCCCTCCAACATTCCGCTCTATTCCTACGCGCTTCACCTGCTCGTGGCTTCCTTGTACACCGATCGAATCGCCTTTCGGCCGTCCTCTCAGATCGCCGGCCAGTTGCGACGCCTGCACGATCTCCTGGCGCCGATCCACGGCTTACCCGTAGAGCTTTTCGAGCTCAGCCAGCGCAAATTCGTGACGGGACCGGTGCGCGAGGCCGATCTCATCGTCTTCACCGGCAATTACGCCAATGCCGAGACCATCCGCGAAGGGCTGGCGGAGGACCAGCTCTTCCTCTTCTTCGGCCACGGCGTCAACCCCTTCGTGATCGCACCCGACGCCGACCTCGCACGCGCCGCGCACGACGTCACGAGGATCCGGCTCCACAATTCCGGTCAGGACTGCTTCGGCCCCGATGTCGTGTTCGCCCCGCAGGGCCGCACCGAGGAATTCCTCGGCCTGCTGTCCGCCGAACTCGTCTCGCTCCGTTTCGGGCAGAACGACGACCCGGGCGCGGGCTACGGCCCCATCTACTACGACTCGGCACTGGTGAATTGCTCGGACTATCTGGTGCGCCATGCGAGTCACATCCGGCACGGCGGGCGCATCGATCTGCCGTCCCGCAGGATCGAGCCGACCGTGCTGCTGTGGGGCTACGACGACAAGATCCCCCTCGACGAGATGTTCGCCCCGGTGTTCAACGTCGTCGCCTACCCCAGTGCGAGGCGGCTGCGGGAGCGCCTGGCAAGCCCCTTCTTCAGCGAACGCGCGCTGGGGGCGATGGTCTACGGAAACGATCCGGAGACGGTGCGGGTCCTGTCCAAGCGCCACCAGACCTGTGTCAACCACACGCTGCTCGACGCCGAGGACGGCAACCGGCCGTTCGGCGGATTCGGGATGATGGCGAACTACGTCTCCTACGGCGGCGAGCGGCACGCCGAACCCCTGCTCATGTCGCAGGCCGTGGCGCGCAATCTCCCGGCGGCCGCCCCTGTCGCGGTGGGTGGGGAGTGACCGGGGTGACCGAACGGTACGCCGACGCGTGGTCCGCGATCGTCCGCGTACTGGTGGCGAACGGGGTGGACACCTGCTTCGGACTGCCCGGCGACGATCTGGAGCTGCTCCGCGCCCTCGACACGGCCGGACTGGACCTCGTGCCCTGCCGGGACCAGCGCAACGCGATGTACATGGCGACCGGCTACGCGCTCCAGTCGGGCCGGCTCGCCGTATGCGCCCTGGGCAAGGGCCCGGCCGTGACGCACGCGGCCACCGGGCTGCTGGAGGCGCGGGAGTCCGGCGCGCCGGTCCTGGTGCTCGCCGCGGGCGCGCCCGAACAGCGCCGGGGCAGCGGCGGATTCCAGGAACTCGACCAGGTCGCCGTGGCGGCGCCCCTGGTGCGGTGGGCGCACCGGATCGGCCATCCCGACCGGGTCGTCCCCGCGACGGTGACGGCGCTGACCCGGGCCGGGGGGCCGCCGCCCGGACCGGTGTACCTGGAGGTGCCCGACGACGTCCGCACGGCGGAGGTCGTCGTCACCGGACCGCTGCCGACGCCGCCCGAACGACTGGTGCCCGACTCCGTTCCCGTGACGCCGGGGCCGGCGCTGGCGGCGATCCGCGCGAGCCGGCGCCCGGTGGTGCTGGTGGGCGGCGGAATGCGGCACCGCAACCACGACGGCGTGGTCGAGCGCTTCACCGAACGCCTCGGCGCGGCGCTCTTCACCACCGCGTCCGGCCGGGGCGCCGTGGACGAGCGCCACCCGCTGTTCTGCGGCCTGGCGGGCCTCTACGCCGCCGCCCCCGCCCGTGAGCTGTGGTCCTCCTGCGACCTGGTGGTGTCACTCGCCGGGCGACTGGAGGAGACCGCCGTCGAGGGCGGCACGCCGTGGCCCCCGGTCACGGTGGTGCAGGTCAACATCGATCCGGCCGGGCTCTCGGCCGAGTTCGCGGGCCCGCGCGTGCTCGGGGACGCCCGGCACGCCGTGCTCGGCTGGTCCCGGGCGCTGGCGGAAGTCCCCGAGGCCGGGCGGACCGGACAGACCGACCAGGCCGAGCAGGCCGAGCGAACCGGACAGGCCGACCAGGCCGAACAGGCCGGGCAGGCCGAACAGGCCGGGCAGGCCGAACAGGCCGGGCAGGCCGAGTACGCGAAGCACGCCGGGCATGCCGGTAATGCGGACGCGCCCGGCCCGACCGACGCGCCCGGTCCCACCGACGCGCCCGATGCGTGGGTGGACCGGATCGCCGCCGCCCGCAAGGCCATGACGCTCGACGCGGAGGCGGAACTGGCCCGCGCGGCGACCCTCCCCGGCATCCGCGTCCCCGAACTGCTCGCCGCGCTCGACGACACCGCCCGCGAGCCCCGTGTACTGGTCCAGGAGAACGGGCTCCAGGACATGTGGTCCTACTGCTTCCCCTTCCACACGGGCGGCGGCTCCGTCGTGCCGTCGGAGCAGACCCCGCTGGGCTTCGGCGCGGCGGCGGCCATCGGGGTCAAGCGGGCCGCCCCGGACCACGAGGTCACCGCGTTCATCGGGGACGGGGCCTTTTTCGCGGCCCGCGCGGACATCGCCGTCACCGCTCCGGCCCACGGCGGCGTGCTGTACGTGGTGCTCTGCAACGGCGGCTACGGCTGGCTGGACGCCCAGCGTGCCCGGCTCGGGCTCGACGCCGACCGCTACCCCTTCACCCGCCCTGGCGCGCCGCCGCCCGTGGTGGACGGACCGGACATCCACTACCGGGTGCTGCGGGAGAAGGCCGCGCTGACCGAGGAGATCCGCGCCGCGCGCCGGTTCTGCGCCCAGGGCGGCACGGCCGTGCTCATGGTGCCGGTCGCCCCCGACGACATCGCCCCGCCCATCCACGACGCCGAGGTGGTTCCCCAGTGACGGCGACGGTGACGGTGACGGACACGGGCGAGCGAGGCGACACCGGGCGCGACCGGGCCCGGCGCCGGGTGATGGTCACCGGATACGGGGCGGTGACACCGCTGGGCCACAGCGTCGGTGAGACCTGGGCGGCGATGCTGGCCGGGCGCAGCGGCATCGACACCGTGGAAGCGATCGACGTGACCGACCTCGGAGTCCGGATCGGCGGCCAGGTCCGGGGCTTCACTCCCGGCCGCTACATGCCCCCGATGGTCAGTCGGCGCGCCGACCCGTACGCGCAGTACGCCCTCGCCGCGGCGCTGGAGGCGTGCGAGCACGCTGGACTCGTCGTCGACGACCACCTGGCCCCCCGGGTCGCCGTGATCATCGGCAGCGGCTACGGCCCGGTGGGGTCGATCTACCGCGCCGCCAACCGGCTGCGCGACAAGGGGCCCCGGGCCATCGGTCCGTTCACCCAGGTCACGACCGCCATGGACAGCGCCGCCGGTGAGATCAGCATGCGGCTCGGCACCCAGGGGCCCAGCCGTGCCCAGAGCACGGCGTGCGCCAGCGGCGCCGACGCGGTGGGCGCGGCGATGCGCATGATCAGCCACGGCGAGGCCGACATCGTCCTCGCCGGCGGCGCCGACGCCTGCGTCACCACCGTGGACCTCGCGGGCAGCGGCAACGCCCGCGCGCTGTCCACCCGCAACGACGATCCGACGGCGGCGTGCCGGCCGTTCGACACGCACCGCGACGGGTTCGTGATGAGCGAGGGAGCCGCCGTCCTGGTGCTGGAGGCCGCCGAGGTGGCCGACCGGCGCGGGGCGACGGCCCTGGCCGAACTCACGGGCTACGGAGCGAGTTCCGACGCGCACCACTGGACGGCCCCGCACCCGGAGGGCCGGGGCGCCTGCCTCGCCGTCGAAGCGGCGCTGCGCGACGCGGGGATCACGGGGGAGGACGTGGACTACGTCAACGCGCACGGCACCGGGACGCTGCTCAACGACGCCACCGAGACGGCCGTCCTGCGCAAGGTGCTGGGCGATCGTGTCACCCGCATCCCGGTCAGCTCCACCAAGTCGATGACCGGGCACATGATCGGTGCCGCCGGAGCGGTCGAGCTGGTGGCCTCGATCCAGGTCCTGCGCACGGGCGATGTCCCGCCGACCGTCAACTGCGACGAGCCGATCGACCCGGACATCAACTTCGTGCCGCACCGGGCGCAGCACCACGAGGGGATGCGGATCGCGCTCAGCAACTCGTTCGGCTTCGGCGGCCACAACGCCGCTCTCGTGGTCCGGGCCGTATGAGGCCCCGGCAGGTGGACCACCCCCAGGAACCGACACCGACACCGACACCGACCCCGAGCCGGCCCCCGACACCGGCCCCGGCACCGAACCCGACACCGGCCCTGGCGCCGGAACCGGCCCCGGCCCCGAGCCTCACCCCCGCCACCGTCCTTCGCAGCGGTCCGCTGAACTGGGTCCAGCAGTGGCACTGGTACGAGCACACCATCCCCGCACCACGGCGGGTGAACCCGACTCCGCTCGCGGACCACTGCCACGTCCCGCCCCCGGCGACGGTCGCGGATGTCCACGCGGCGCTCGCCGCCCTCACCGCCCGCCACGAGGCGCTGCGCACCACGGTCGACCCGCTCCGCCCGGTGCAGTACGTCCACCGCGCGGACTGGGCCCCGCTGCCGATCGACCACGTCGAGGTCCCCGCCGCCGACGCCGATACCCTGGAGGCCGCCACGGCGGCGCTGGCCGCCCGGCCCATCGATCCCGAGCGCAATCCGCCCTGGCTCGCCCGGGTGCTGCTGGAGGCGGGCAGGCCGCGCGCGGTCGTGCTGGCCGCCCACCATGTCGTGATCGACGGCTGGGGACTGGCGGTCCTGCTCGACCAGCTCCACGATCACCTGCGCGGCGCCGGTCACCCGCGCGGCGACGGCGTACCGGCGAAGGCGTCCGCGCAGTCACCCGGTACGGCGCCCCCGCGCGGCGACGGCGTACCGGCGGCGGCGTCCACGTACCCACCGGGCACGGCGCACCCACCCGGAACGCCGCACCCACCCGGTACGGCGCAACCGCTCGACACGGCGCACCCACCCGGTACGGCGCATCCGCTGGACGCGGCCGCCGCCCAGCACCCGGAACGCGCCCGCGCGGCGGAACGGGAGTGGCTCACGCGGCTCGCGGCCAACCCGACCGGTGTGCTGGCCCCGTTCGGCGGGACCGCCGACGGCGAGGGGCGCCACCGCCTCCAGTACCGCTCGGTGGAGGCGTACGAGGACCTCGACCGCGTCGCCCGGCGCCACCGGGTCAGCCCGGAGACCGTCGTGCTCGCCGCGCTGGCCCACGAGGTCGCCACCCGTACCGGCGAACACCGGTTCCTCGCCTCGGTGGTGGTCTCCAACCGGGCCCGGGCCGCGCTGCGGAACAGCATCGGCGTCCTGGCCCTGACGGTCCCGGTGCAGATCGACCTCCGCCCGGGCGCGCCGTTCGGTGAGGTCGTCGCCTCGGTCGCCGCCGCCTCCGCCACGGCCTACCGGCACGGTCGGTACCGCCCCGCCGAACTGGTCGCCGCCCAGGCCCGGATGGACCGTCGCCGGGGTGTCGTGACCGTGCCCACCATCGAGTACAACTGCTACTCCTGGCCACGCGAGTTCCTGGTCCCCGCGCCCAGCACCCCACCGGACGGGGCCGCCACCTGGATCAGCAGCGCGCCCGACGAGCCCTGCGAGACGCTCTACGTCGACTTCAGCCGCGACGGGGGAGTGGTCACCCTCGATGTCACCGTCGGGGACCACCTGCTCGACGCCGGGGAGGCGGCGGCGCTGCCCGTCCGCCTGTGCGGCTTCCTGCGCGCGCTGGCCGAGGGCGCCGAGTGCCCGGTCCCGGCTCGCCCGCTCACCCCGGCCGCCCCCGGATGGTGGCGCGCCCCGCAGGGCTGGGTGCATCTGCCCACGGTCGAAGACGTGCTGCGCGGCCATCCCGGAGTGCTCGACGTGACGGTGACGCCCAGCGTGTACGCCACGGAAGCGGGTGGCGCAGGCGACGAAGAAGTCATGGGCGAGGAACCGCACCTGGTCGTACGCGCCCGCACCGCCCCCGATGTCACCCCCGAGGACGTGCACCGCCATGTCCTGGACCACCTCGGTGAGGTGCCCGGCCTCCTCGCTCCCGGCCGCTACCACCTGTCCCCGTCCGGCCCCGGAACCGACCGTCCCCCCGGCCCGGCCCGCACCCCCACCGGCGGCCCGGAAATCCCACGGATCCCGTCCCGCCCGCCCGCGACGGACGCCGAACGGGCCCTGGCCGCCGCCGTCATGGCCGTCGTCACGGCGGCCGAAGACCCCGGCGGCCCGCCGAGCGGCTCATCCGGCGGCCCCGACAGCCCCGACAGCCCCGACAGCTATGCCGCCCCCGACACCGTGGACATGAACCGCTCCCTCGCCGACCACGGAGTCACCCTGGTCGCCGTCCCCCCTCTGCTGGCGCTGCTGCACCGCTCCGGCTTCACCGGGATCGCGTCGGACGAGCTGGCCGGGACGGCCTCGCTCGGCCACCTCGCCACGGCCTTGGAGCCCGTACGACCCCGCCGCGCCCCCCGCGCCCCTCGTGACTCCCGTGCCTCTCGTGAATCCCGTGGAGGAGAAACCTCACCATGACCACGTCCCGCACCCCCGCTCCGTCCGTGGACCGCCTGGCCCCGTGGGCCTTCGAGGCCTTCGTCGAGGCGAACACCCACGACACGGCGTACCGCCCGCCGGTGGTGGACGGTCCCGTCGGGCCGACCATCATCCGCAACGGCCACGAGCTGGTGAACTTCGCCAGCATCAGCTTTCTCGATCTGGAGCGCCACGTCCCGGTCCGGCGCCTCTTCGCCGAGGGAGCGCGCGCCCACGGCCTGAGCACCAGCGGCTCCCGGATGACCCAGGGGATCTGCCGCCCGCACCAGGTGCTGGAGGAGACGATCGCCCGCCACACCGGCAAGGAGCGGGCCATCAGCTTCGCCACCGGGCTGCTGGCCAACATCGGGTTCGTGAACGCCATGAGCAGCTCCGCGCACTTCGACACCGGGATCGAGGTGCGCAACCACGACACCTTCTTCGTGGTGGACCGCGATGTCCACTGGAGCATCTGGAAGGGCCTCGAAGGACTCGGCTACGGCCGCAACGTCCACGCGTTCCGGCACAACGACGTCTCCGGCCTGGCCCGTGTCCTGGACCGCGTCCGGGCCCGGGACCGCAAGACCGTGGTGATCGCGGAGAGCATCTACTCGGCCGACGGCACCATGGGGCCGATCGTGGAGATCCTGGACGAGTGCGACCGGCACGGCGCCATCAGCATGATCGACGACGCGAACGGCTTCATGGTCTACGGGCCCGAGAACCGTCCGTACGCCCGGGAGGCGGCCGCGATCCGGGAACGAGCCGACTTCGTCATGGTGTCCCTGTCGAAGGCCATCGGTCTGGAAGGCGGCGCGATCGCCGGGCCGGCCGCGGCCATCGACGCCTTCGAACTGCTCTCCGGCACCTCGATGTTCACGGCCGCCATCCAGCCGCCCACCGCCTACGTCGCCACCCGCACGATCGAGACCCTCGCGGACAATCCGGCGATCGTGGACGACTACCTGGCGCACGCCGCCCGCCTCCGCCGGCAGATGCACGAGGCCGACACGCCGACGACGCCGACCGAGTCGTACATGCTCTCGGTGCCGATCGGGAACGACGCCGCCGCCCTCCAGATGCGGGAGTGGTTCGTCGAGGACGGCTATCTCGTCCCCGTCTTCTCCTATCCGGCCGTCTCGCGCAACCAGGCACTCCTGCGTCTGTTCCCGCACGCGGGCCACACCGAGGAGCAGCTGGACGGCTTCCTGAGCACCCTCCTCACCTACCGCCGGCGCCTCGGCGTCTGACGCCCCCCGAGGCCCGCCCTCCAAGGCCCCAAGGCGGCCTCCCAAGGCCCGCTCCACCGCGGCCCCCAGGCTCCCCAAACCCCCCAAGCCCCCCCGGCCCTCAAGTCCCCCGACCCACCAAGGAGACCCCCCGTGGTGAACGACACCGACACCCTCCACACCCTTGCCCACATCGTCGAAGAGATCGCCGGCGTCGAATCCGCCGAGGTGACCCCCGAGAAGTCCTTCATCGACGATCTCGACCTCGACTCCCTGATCATGGTGGAGATCACCCTGCAGATCGAGGACACGTTCGGGGTGAAGATCCCCGACGACCAGATCGCGGAACTGCGCACCGTCGGGAACGCGGTGAGCTACATCGACGGCCACCGGCCGTGAGCGTCCTCGACCGCTTCCGGCTCGATGGCCGCGTCGCCGTGGTCACCGGCGCCTCCTCCGGGCTCGGGGTCGCCTTCGCCACCGCGCTGGCCGAGGCCGGCGCCGATGTCGTGCTCGGGGCGCGGCGCGCCGAGAAGCTGGAGGCGGTCCGCACGGCCGTCGAGAAGCTCGGCCGCCGGGCCGTCGCCGTGCGGACCGACATCGCCAGGCCGGAGGAGTGCCGTGCCCTGGTCGACGCGGCCACGCGCGCCTTCGGGCGGCTGGACATCCTGGTCAACAACGCCGGGATCAGCGGCGAACGACCCGCGGCGGAGGAGACCCCGGAGCAGTTCCGCGAGGTCGTCGACATCAACCTCAACGGCTCCTACTGGATGGCCCAGGCCGCCGGCGCGGTGATGCCGCCCGGCGGCGCCATCGTCAACGTCTCCAGCATCCTCGCGCTGGTCACGGGCGGTCTGCCGCAGGCCGCCTACACGGCGTCCAAGGCCGGACTCCTCGGGCTCACCCGCGATCTCGCCCAGCAGTGGACCCCGGAGAAGGGCATCCGCGTCAACGCCCTCGCGCCCGGCCTCTTCGACTCCCCGATGACCGACGGCTACGCCGAGGGCTACCTCGACGCGATCATGCCCCGGGTGCTCTGCGGCCGCGTCGGACGGCCCGAAGAGCTCGCCGCGGCCCTGGTCTTCCTCGTCTCCGACGCGGCTTCCTACATCACCGGAACCACCCTCACGGTCGACGGAGGTACGCACATCGCGTAGTGACCACGGCATGACCCACCCTCGGCCGTCATCGGGCAGACTGTCCAGATCCGATCGCGACCTGGGAGTTCGCCGTGACCGCACCCGGAGGAGAGCAGTACCCCGAGCAGCCGCCGGCCGAGCCGACGGATCCACGGGAACACACCGCCGGAATCGACCCGTTGCGGCGATTGCGCGTCCCCGGGGACCCCGACTGCGACGTCTTCCTCACCGGTACGGTCTTCCTGGACATCATCTTCACCGGCCTGGACACCGCCCCCGTGCGCGGCACCGAGACCTGGGCGCGCGGCATGGGCTCCAGCCCCGGCGGCGTCGCCAACATGGCCACCGCCCTCGCCCGCCTGGGACTGCGCACCTCGCTCGCCGCCGCCTTCGGTGACGACCACTACGGCGAGTACTGCTGGGACGCCCTGTCCCGGGGCGAGGGCATCGACCTCTCCCGCTCCCGCACGGTCCCCGGCTGGCACTCGCCGGTCACCGTCTCCATGGCGTACGAGGGCGAGCGCACCATGGTCTCCCACGGCCACGAGGCCCCACCGGTCTCCGGCCCCGGAGCCCCACCGACCTCCCACGGCCCCGGAGTTACACCGACCTCCCACACCCCCGGAGCCCCACCGGCCTCTCACGATCCCGGAGACCCACTGGCCCCGCCCGACCCCGGAGCCCCGCCGGCCCAGCCCCGCCACGAGGCCCAGCCCCGCCACGAGGCCCCACCGGTCTCCCACAGTCCCGGAGCCCCACCGACCCCGCACGGCCACGAGGCCCAGCCCCGCCGCGAGGTCCCGCCCGGCCGTGAGGCCCCGCCCCCGAACGGCACCCCCACCCGCCCCCCCGCAGCACGGAAGATCCCA
>NZ_JANUGQ010000049.1 GCF_024756275.1 Streptomyces pyxinae
GACAACCACTCCGCGGTAAGCCGTCCAGGCCCCGCCGCACCCGAAGTCCCGGGTTCAGCGGACGGGAGCAGGCCGGGCGCAGTCCATGGACCGGGGTGCTGTCGTCGGCCGGGACGCCGGAGGACGACGGCGGAAGCAAAGGGGCAGAGGAGGGTGGTCGTAGTGAGGGTGAGGGAAGGATGATGCCTCCGGCGGGGGATCGGCCGGCACCGGGATGGCGGGGGCACCATTGCCGCCTGCGGGCCCGTGGAGGGCTGGGGTGCTTCCATCCCGTACACCGCCGACCCAGCCAAGGCGAGCAAACACGGCACCGGGCGTCAAGGTCGTTCGTCCAGTGGGGCGCTCCACCTTGACGCCCGGCACCGCGCCCGCTCCACGTACGTGTTGGGTCGACGGCGTACGGGATGGAAGCGAGGCCAGTGGTGGGCGACGATCAGGAGGACCGTGGCGGCTCAGCGGTTGGAGATCTATGGGCCGACGGCACGGGCGAATTAAGCGCTCTCTCGAATCCAGCGACTGTCATAACAAGAAGGAAGATCAGGAGGACCCAGTACAGAGTCCATGACCACCACCGGTCCGGTTGGTAGAGAAGGTAGAGCAGAGGAATTCCGATCACATACAGAAAGATGAGCGCGCCAAGGGCGCTCCACTCAATCCTCCTGTCAAGATCGGCTTCATCGCGAGCCTTGACGCGGTTGATCTGTCGCCGCAACAGCACGTCGACCTCGTTGACTTCTTGTTGCCACTCGGGGCCACGATCGCGCAGCCTGTCGACGAGATCGAAGTTCGCGCCTATCGAAGCGCGCAGGCGATCACCGCTCCGCGCTTGCATGATGCCGCTCACGAGTGGGGTTGCCACGGCCGCCGCGACGATAGACCCAGCAGACAAGGCCGCTACCAGCAAGTCTGTCAACACATGCCTCCCGGGGGTCGCTGGCGGTCGGTGCTGTTACCTTCGAGCCAGGGGTGCAACGGAGCAGCACGGGAATTAACTCACGCCACATGCTGTCAGTGGCAGTCTCTTGCCATAACCAACGCGGCAGGCAGGGGCTGCTGGGACGAGTCCGCCCCTGCATAGACCAACAGCAGCCGTCCGGCCAGCCCAGCAACCCCCAACGGCCACCCTGCCCGTAGTCCGCACCGAGAGACGCACGCCGTGCCACGGGCGTGCCAGAACGGCCGGGGAACCACGGGGACTAGCAGTCAGCGACAGGCAGGCGGAGGCGGCTACCTGCGGGCAGAGTTGGCCCAGGTCGGCGGTCCGATCCGCCGACCGCTCTTGTAAAGCGGGGGTCGTCGGTTCGAACCCGACAGGGGGCTCTGGAAAGGCCCAGGTCAGGTGGCTCCTGACCTGGGCCTCAGCGCTTTTCAGGATCGATTCGGGGCGCTGGGCGGCACCTTGTCGAGCCCCACGATCGTCCCCTGTGGGCAAACGGTGGACACGCGTGCGGCGAGCGTGCGGAGCGGTGGGCGACCCGGTGGTCGCCCGCTGAGAGATGAGCGGACAGCCCCCGGTGTGAGTCCGTGGTCCACGAAGGTGGGTGGCCGGAGGGTCCTTGACGCTTACCGAGCCGCCGACCCGCGGAGATGGGCAGAGGCCCGGGACTGGCCGACTGTCTGCTACCTGCCACCTTGCGTACCCGACCTCAACCCCGTCGAAGGGATCTGGTCTCTCCTGCGACGCGGCTGGGCTCTCCGGACCGACACGAACAGCACCTCGAAGGCGTACCGTGCGGTGCTGGGGCAGGTGGGCTGGGGACGCACGGCCGTGAAGACCCGGATCGCTCCGCCCTGCAACGTCAACCGTCGAGGCGGCGAAGTCCGCGCTGGATAAGGGCATTGTCGCCATGGACTTCGTCGGCGGCGGTTCCGGTGGACTTCAACGGCAGTTCGGCAACACTCATCCCACCACACCGGACGACGTGCTGAGCGTGTCGTTCGCGTTCACCTGCACAGGTGGCGGCACGGTGAGGCTGACGTTCACCGTTGCGGACAAGGATGTGCCGTCGGCCGCGGGGACCCACGTATGCGACAGCACTGTCTTCCGGCGCGGCATCGACACCTCCAAGCCCGGTTCTCTCGGATTCTCGGTCACCCTCACCGGTCCCGAGAGCGGCGGTTACGCCTACGGCTACTACGTCGAGAAAACGCAACTCCCGTAGCTGGGTGAGTCGGCGGACACCCAGGAGGCCGCCGGCCGTCTCCGGGAGGGGACGGGTGGGGGGTTGGGGTTTTCGGGGCGAAGGGGACCCGGGGGAGGGGGTTTTCCGGGACACTTGAGGCTTCAACGGGTATGGGCGGTTTCGGGGAGGGGTGCGGCGATGGGGCGTCGTTCCAGTGGGCTGATCGGTGCGTGGGCCGAGGAGCAGCGGCAGGCACAGCGGCAGCGGGAGGCTGAGCAGCGGGAGGTGCTGCGGCAGCACCGGGAGGTCGAGCGGCAGCGGCGGGCCTACGAGCGGGACCTGAGCCGGACGCAGCGGGAGCAGAAGGAGGCGTACCGGCGGCAGCGGGAGGCGGAGGCGCTGCGCCTCACCGGGGAGCTGGAGGCCCGGGCGCGGGAGCTGGAGGGGTTGCTGGCGGCCGGGTGCGCGGGGCAGGCGTTCCGGGCGGCGGCGCTGCGGGAGCCGGAGGCGGTGGAGCCGTTCGCACCGGGCGCGCTGGGCCGGCCGGTGCCGGAGCCGGACCTCGCGGCCTATCTGGCCCGGGCGGGCCGGTGGCCCCGCGAGCAGGCCGAGGCGCGGGCCCGGCACCAGCGGGACTGGGCGGCGGCCAGCGCGGCCGAGGCGCAGCGGCGACGCCAACTGGACGCGTACCGGGCGCAGTACGACAGCTGGGCGGCGGGCCGGCTGGCGGCGATACGGGAGCACAACGCGGGCATCGCCGACATGGAGCGGGCCCTGCGGGCGGGCGAGCCGGAGACGGTGGTGGAGTACTTCTCGGCCGCCCTGTACGCCTGCGATCGCTGGCCCGAGGGATTTCCGCGCCAGGTCTCGGCGGCGTACGACCGGGCCGCCCGGCAACTGGTGCTCGACTGGGAACTGCCCGGGTTCGAGGTGGTGCCGGAGCACAAGGCGGTGCGGTATCTGGCCGGCGCGGACCAGCTGAAGGAGGCCGCCCGGCCGGTGACCCAGCGCCGGGCGCTCTACCGGGACGTGCTGGCGCAGAGCGTGCTGCTGGCGCTGCGGGAGCTGTTCGCGGCCGACGAGGCCCGGGTGCTGGACTCGGTGGCGCTCAACGGCTTCGTGGCCGGACCGGATCCGGCGACCGGGCGGCCCAGCCGGATCGTGCTGGCGGCGGTGCAGGCCGAGCGGGCGGTGTTCCACGGGATCAATGTGGAGCTGGTCAGCGCCGTGGAGTGTCTGACCGGGGCGCTGGGCGGCCGGTTGTCGACCCGGCCCGACGGCCGGACGGCGGTACGCCCCGTGCGGGTGCCCGAGCAGGTCGGCTCCGGGGTGGTCTCGCACGGCGACGGCGCCGAACCCGACCTGCTGACCATGGACCCGATCGCCTTCGAGGGGCTGGTGGCCGAACTGTTCCGGGCGCGTGGCCTCCAGGCGCTGACCACCCGGCGCTCCAACGACGGCGGGGTGGACGTGGAGGCGGTCGACCCGGACCCGATCAGCGGCGGCTCGATCCTGGTGCAGGTGAAGCGGTACCGGAACACGGTGCCGCCCAGCGCGGTGCGGGATTTGTACGGCACGGTGCAGGGCGCCGGCGCCAACAAGGGCGTGCTGGTGACCACCTCGGGGTTCGGACCGGGCTCGTACGCCTTCGCGGAGGGCAAGCCGCTCACCCTGGTGTCCGGCACCGAGCTGGTGGACCTGCTCCACCGGCACGGGCTGCGGGGGCGGTTGGGCCCGGAGGAGGATGAACCCGGCGCTGGGGCTGGGGCTGGGGGAGAGGGCGTGAGTTCCGGGGGCGAAAGCTCCGGTTCCGGGGACTTCAATGTGCTCGGGATGGACTGGGCGGGCGCGGTGGCGGTGGACGTCTGCGCGCTGGTGTGCGCGGGGCCCCGGGTGTTGAGCGAGGAGCACTTCGTCTTCTACAACAACCCGTCCTCGCCCGGCGGTTCGGTGCGTATGTTGCGCCGGCACGGCGGCGACCGGGCCGCCGTCCGGGTGGCGTTCGACGCCCTGCCGGCCGCCGCCGACCGGCTGGTGCTGGTGGCGGCGGTGGACCCGGAGGCCGACCCGGGCGCCGATCTGGCCGGCTTCACCGACGCCGCCATCCGGCTCCGGGACCCGGCCGGCCGGGAGCTGGAGCGGCTGGCCGTCTCGGAAGGCCGGGCGGGCGAGACGGCGCTGGTGCTGGGCTCGTTCCGGCGGCGCGGTGGCGACTGGGAGTTCCTGCTCGGTGGCCGGGGCTACCGGGGCGGACTGGCCGAGCTGGTGGGGGACTTCGGGATCGAGGTGGCGTAGCGCGCCATTCGCGCGAACGCGGCTCGCATGCCCCGCACCCGGAAGGGCCGTCACCGAGCCGAGCCGCTCGCGCGTACGCGGGCACGCATGGGTGGCGGGCCGTTCGGACGTGCGCGGGCACGCGTTGGCGGCGGGCCGGCCGGCTGCCCGGCGTTCTCGGAGGCGGGTCCACCGGGCCTACGGGCCAGGGGCCTGCGGTCCTCCGGGGCCAGGCTTCGGGCCACTGAGGCCGGGCCTCCGGGCTGCGGGTGCAGGGCCTCCGGGCGCCGGGCCTCCCGGCCTACGGGCCAGGGGCCTGCGGGCCCAGATTCTCCGGGCGCCGGGCCCCCGGGCTTTCCGGGCCCTCGGGCGCATGGCCTTGGGGCGCCGGGCCCCGGGCTTTCCCGGCCCTCGGGGCCAGCGGTCGCCGGGCCCAGGGGCCTGCGGGTGCAGGGCCTCCGGACGCCGGGCCTCGGGCTCTCCGGGCCCTCGGGCGCATGGCCTTGGGGCGCTGAACGGGTCCAGGGCCTCCGGGCGCCGGGCCCCCGGGTCCAGGGCCCTTCGGGTGCCGGGCCCCTGGGCTTTCCGGGCCCTCGGGCCCAGGGCCCTTCGGGCGCCGGGCTCCCGGGTTGGTCAGTGGTGCCACTCGGCCCAGCGGGCGGGGGCGAAGTCCTGGCCGTGGCGGCGGATCTCCAGGGCGCCGGGGCCGCCGAAGTGGGCCGGGAAGACGAGTTCCCGCTCGGCCTCGGCGCGGCCCAGGACCCGGCGGCGGGTGGCGGCCGACTCCCGGGCGTCCACGCAGAAGCAGCTGTTGTGGGACGGGGCGAGCAACTGCACCGGGCTGTGGATCAGGTCCCCGACGAAGACCGCGCGGTCGCTGCCGGAGGCGAGGCGCAGGACCGAGGAGCCGGGGGTGTGGCCGGGCGCGGGCTCCAGGGTGAGGTGCTCGTCGATGCGGTGGCCGCCCTCCCAGAGCACGGCCTGGCCCGCGCGGTGGACGGGCGCGACGCTGTCCTCGTACATCAGCCGGTCGTCCGCCCGGCCGGCACCGCCGTAGCCGCCCGCCGGGCCGAAGTGGTGGTCGTCGGCGGCCGGGATCAGATACTGGGCGCGGGGGAAGGCCGGGACCCATTCGCCGCCGGCGTCCCGGGTGTTCCAGCCGACGTGGTCACCGTGGATGTGGGTATTGACGACGATGTCCACGTCCTCCGGGCGGATGCCGGCCTCGGCCAGGCGATCGAGGAAGCCGTCCTTCCGGTGGTGGAAGTAGGGCGTCTCCGGGCGGTCGCGGCCGTCGCCGACCCCGGTGTCGACCAGGATCGTCCGGCCGCCGCTGCGCAGCACCCAGCTCTGGAGGGCCACCACCGCCCGGTCGGCCGCCGGGTCCCAGTGGTCGGGGGCCAGCCACTCCCGGTGCTCCTGCCACAGCTCCCCGGTGGAGTCCGGCACCAGGGACCGGGCGGGCAGCAGCGGCTGCTGCCACTCCACGACCCGGATCACGTCGACATCGCCCAGCGTCAGGTGTTCGGTGGTTGTCATGAGGTCGAGCCTAGGGAGGGACGGGTGAGTCACTCAATGCCCGGATGGCTCCCATGAATACGTGAGCGTCTCATGGGAGGGCGGTCGGGGATACGCTGGCGGGGTGGATGTGGTGAGTGACGCGATCGCGGCGGTACGGGTCGGGCGGCCGTCCTCGAACCGGCTGCGGGCCGGCGGGGAGTGGTGCGCGCGGTTCCCCCCATACGAGGGGGCCGGCTTCCATGTCGTGCTGGAGGGCTCCTGCTGGCTGCTGCCGGACGGCGGCGGCTCACCGGTCTCGCTGGGCGTCGGGGACGCGGTGCTGCTGCCGCACGGCATCGGTCACGTCATGGCCGACGCGCCCGCCGGGGCGGAGGCGGTGGCCCGGGCGGTGCCGTTCGAGGAGTGGGAGCGCCGGCTGCCGGCCCAACCTCCGGGGCCGGGCGTGGAGTTGCTCTGCGGGAAGTACCGGCTGGACCGCAGCCGGACGCACCCGCTGATGGCGGAGCTGCCCCAGGTGGTGCACTTGCCGCACCGGGTCGGCCACCACCCCGAACTGCGGTCGGCCATCGAGCTGTTGGGCGGTGAGCTGGCCGAGCCGCGCCCCGGGACGGCGATCGTGCTGCCGGGGCTGCTGGATCTGCTCCTGGTCTACATGGTCCGGTCCTGGATGGCCGGCGCCGGGGGCGGATCCGTCGCCGGGGGCGGCGCCGGATCGGGGCACGGGGCCGGGCCCGGGCCCGGGTCCGGGGCCTGGCCGGCCGCGCTGGGCGACCCGGTGGCCGCCGCCGCGCTCCGGGCGCTGCATGACGACCCGGCCGCCCCCTGGAGCAACGACCGGCTGGCCGCGGCGGCCGGGGTCTCCCGGCCGACCCTGGCCCGGCGGTTCACCGCCCTGGTGGGCCGGCCGCCCATGGCGTACCTGACCTGGTGGCGGCTGACGCTGGCCGCCCGGCTGCTCCGGGACACCGCCGAACCGCTGGCGGCCGTCGCCCGCCGGGTCGGGTACGGCACCCCGTACGCCCTGTCGCACGCCTTCAGCCGGGAGTTCGGCACCACCCCGGGGCGGTACCGGGCGGCGGCCTGAGCCCCATGGGAGTCGTGAGGAGGAAAGCGGGTCACCGCCCCGCGATCCGGTCGGCCAGCACGGCCAGCCGGTCGGTACGGGCGCTGCGCCCGGCGGCCTCCCGGCGGTCGGCGGCCCGGTAGGCGGCGTACAGCGCCTGGACGCCCAGCCAGCGCAGCGGCTCGGGCTCCCAGCGGCGTACCCGGTGGTCCACCCACGGCAGGGCGGTCAGCTCGGTGGCGCCCGCCTGCCCCGCGTCCCGCTGGATCAGGTCGCGCAGGGTACGGGCGGCGAGGTTGGCCGTCGCGACGCCCGAGCCGACGTATCCGCCCGCCCAGCCGAGCCCGGTGGAGCGGTCCAGGGTGACGGTGGCGCACCAGTCGCGCGGCACGCCCAGCACCCCGGACCAGGCGTGCTCGACGCGGGTCCCGGCGAGGCGCGGGAAGAACCGGACCAGGAGCTCGCGGAGGGCGGTGACGGTGGCCGGCTGGGTGCGGCCGTCATCGTCGGTGCGGGAGCCGTAGCGGTACGGGACGCCCCGGCCGCCCAGCGCGATCCGGTCGTCGGCGGTGCGCTGGGCGTACATATAGGCGTGCGCCATGTCCCCGAGCGTCTCCCGGCCGGCCCAGCCGAGCTCGTCCCACACCTCCGGCGCCAGCGGCTCGGTGACGATCATGGAGGAGTTCATCGGCAGCCAGAGGCGCCGCCGGCCCTTGAGCGAGGCGGTGAACCCCTCGGTGCAGCGCAGCACATAGGGCGCCCGGACGGTGCCGTACGGCGTGACCGCGTGCTTGGGCCGGATCTCGCTGACCGGTGTCCACTCGTGGATGGTCACGCCCAGCGCCTCCACCGCCGCCGCCAGCCCCTGGACCAGCTTCACCGGGTGCAGCCGGGCGCCGTGCGGGGTCCAGCTCCCGCCGACCGCGCCGCTCACCCGGATCCGCCCGGCGGTCTCCCGGGCCCCCAGCCACTGCCGGTCGGTCTCGTCGAAGGCCAGCTCGACGGAGTGGAAGGCCCGCAGCCGGGCCAGCTGGGCGGGCGTGGTGGCGACCTCCAGCACCCCGCCCCGGTGGATGTCGGCCTCGATCCGCTCCTCGCCGGTGACCCGGATCACCTCGGCGACGGTGTCGTTCATCGCCTTCTGGAGCCGTACGGCGGCGTCATGGCCGTGCAGCCTGGCGTACCGGTCGCGGCCGGCGATGCCGTTGTAGAGCCAGCCGCCGTTCCGTCCGGAGGCGCCGTAGCCGCAGAACTTCGCCTCCAGGACGGTGATGTTGAGGTAGGGGGCGGCCTTCTTGAGGTAGTACGCCGTCCACAGCCCGGTGTACCCGCCGCCCACCACGCACACATCGGCCGGGGCGTCGCCGGGCAGCGGCTCCCGGAGCGCGGGGGTGCCCTGCCGGGCGTGCCAGAAGGAGATGCCGCCGTTGACGGTGTTCATGGGCCTGCCTCGGTGCTCGTGCTCGGTGCTTGACGCCTGGTGCCTGGTGCTCGGTGGGGTGGTCGTGGGGGAAATGCGGTTGTGCCGGGGGAGCCATGGTGCTGTGCTCGGGCCGGGCGGCGCTGTCGTCGCCGTGGTTGGCGGGACGTTACTTCATGGGGAGTCCCCGGGGACTCCCCGGGGACTCCCTGGGGACGTCCCTGTGGACGTCCTGGGGCTCCCCGCAGGGCTCCCCGGGGGACTTCCTGGCCGGGACTTCCCCGGGGGACTTGTTGACGGGACTTCCCCGGGAGGCCTTCCGGGAGCGAGGGGAGCGGTGTGATCGAGGTGCCGGCCGCGCTGGCCAGGACGCAGATCGAGTGCAACGGGGACGCCGGGCGGGAGTTCGTCGCCGAACTGCCGGCGCGGACCGAACGCTTCCTGGCGGAGTGGGGGCTGCGGCCCACCGGGCCCGTGATGCACGGCATGGCCGCGCTGGTGGTGCCGGTGACGGCCGGGGACGGCACTCCCGCCGCGCTCAAGCTCCAGCTGCTGGACGAGGAGAGCGCGGGCGAGGCGGTGGCGCTGCGCACCTGGGACGGGGCGGGCGCGGTACGGCTGCTCCGGGACGACCCGGCGACCGGCACCCTGCTGCTGGAGCGGCTGGACGAACGGCGGCAGCTGTCGTCGGTGCCCGGCACCCGGGAGCCGACCCGGGTACTGGCCGAGCTGCTGGCCCGGCTGACGGCGGGCCCCGCGCCCGAGGGGCTGCGGCGACTGGGGGACATCGCCGCGGACATGCTGGCGGCCGTGCCGGAGGCGCTGGCGGCGCTGGCCGGCGAGGACGACCGGCGGCTGCTGCGGGAGTGCGCGGCGGCGGTACGGGAGGTGGCCGGCGAGCCCGGGGACCGGCTGCTCCACTGGGACCTGCACCTGGAGAACGTCCTCGCGGCCGACCGGGAACCCTGGCTGGCCATCGACCCCAGGCCGCTCGCCGGCGACCCGGGCTTCGAGCTGCTGCCGGGGCTGTGCGACCGGTTCGAACCGGCCGGGCTGCGGTGGCGGTTCGACCTGATGACCGAGGTCCTGGGCCTGGACCGGGACCGGGCGCGGGCCTGGACGCTGGGCCGGGTGCTCCAGGACTCGCTGTGGGACGTCGAGGACGGGGCGCACGCGCTGGAGGGCGTACGGGTGGCGATCGCGCGCGGGCTCCTTGGACGGTGAGCCCCGGCGGGACGCGGGCTCGGGGCCGGACGCGGCGGCCGCCCGGGCGGCCGAGGCGTGGTCCGGCGGGCGGGGCGCCACGACCCGGGCGGTGGCGGGCTCCGGGGCGCTGTGGGCCCGGGTGCTGATGGGCCCCGGGCGGTGGCGAGTTCCCCCGGTGGCCCGCCCGCATGGCCCCGGGCGGGCCCGGGCTCGGGACCGGCCGGGGGCCCCGGGACCGGCCGCGTGGCAGCCCGAGCGGGCGCGGGCCCGGCGGCCCGGATGGGCGCGGCGACGGTTTTCGGCCAGGGGGTCCCTCGCACGTGGTACCCCGGCCACGCTCGATCGCCTCGGTCAAGTGGGCTTGTGGCAGGCAGGGTTGGCGGTGGAGGCAGAGGCTCCGGCGTGGGTGAATCGCGGATTCCGTCGTCTACCGATCGGGTGATTAGCTTCTTGTTCATGCATCGTTCACCTACCTAGCCTCGCCTGGTCAACGTGTTGGCGGGCTACGGGGGTGCCCCTTCGGCCCGGGGTGTCAGGAGAGTTCTGATGGGCTTGAACGCACAAGGTTTCACGATCATCGACACACCACCGCTCGACGATTACACGCTCTCCCAGTTCGAGAACCTGCCGCTCGATCCGTACACCGGGTCGGAACAGCGCTACCGCCGCTTCTCGCAGTTCAGGCTTCACCATGACGGGGAGTGGCGGCTCGAGCTGCTGCCGCACCGGCACTTCGCCCAGCCGCGTCAGTACAACGACCTGGTGGGCGGGCAGCTGCGCACCCTGGAGCCGCTGACCGTCGACCCCACGCCGCTCATCGCGGCCGGGGCGGAGGCGCTGGACCTGGACAGGGACAGCGACTGGCAGCTCAACATCCACCAGTGCCGGGTGGTCTCCACCCCGGACGTCAAGGGCGTCGCCGCACCGGAGGGTCCGCACCGGGACGGCCACCACTTCGGCATCGTCGCGGTCACCCGGCGCCACAACATAACGGGCGGCGAGACCCAGTTGATGCCGCTCGGCGGGGGTGAGCCATTCTTCCGCACGACCCTTCAGGACGGGCAGGCGGTGGCCTTCGACGACCGCCTGATGTTCCACCACGTGACCGACATCCAGCACCTCACCGCCGAAGGCGGCCACCGGGACGTGTGGCTGGTGGCGGTCAACCCCTGGGAGCAGCGGCGGTACGGCGAGGAGTATGAGGCCGAGGTGCTGGCGAGCGCCGCCGGTGAGGCGTCGTGACCGCCGTGGTGAAGGGCGCGGCCGTTCTGGAGGCCGCCCCGGGGAACCCGGTCTACGACCGCATCGGTGTCGGCTACTCGGCCGTGCGCCGCCCCGACCCCCGGTGGGCGCGCCTCATCCGGGCCGCGCTGGGGGACGCCCGTACCGTCCTCAACGTCGGTGCCGGGTCGGGCGCCTACGAGCCCACCGACCTGCCGGTGGTCGCCGTCGAGCCGTCGGCCGAGATGCGTGCCCAGCGTCGTCCGGAGGCCGCGCCCTGCGTCAACGGCAGGGCAGAGCAACTCCCCTTCGACGATCGGTCCTTCGACGCCGTACAGGCCGTACTCACCGTCCATCACTGGACGGACCTGGCAGCCGGGGTGTCCGAACTCCTGCGGGTGGCGGACCGGTTCGCGGTCGTCACGTACGACATGGACGTGCAGGCCGACTTCTGGTTCACCCGCGACTACGTCCCCGAGATCGCCGAGGCGGAACGCTCCCGGGTGCCCTCGCTCACCCGGCTGACCGAACTGCTGGGACCCTGTGAGATCACCGAACTGCCGGTGTGGCACGACTTCACCGACGGTTTCATGACGGCGTTCTGGCGCCGCCCGGAGACCTATCTCGATCCCCTGATGCGACGCGCCTGCTCGGCCTTCGCGCTCACCGATCCGGCGGCCGTCGAGCGCGGGGTGGCACGGCTCCGCGCGGATCTCGACTCCGGCGCCTGGCAACGCAGGTACGGGGAACTGCTGGAGCGGGACCACATCGACGCGGGCTTCCGGCTGCTCACCGGCGTCTCCCCGGTGGCCGCCGGAGCCCTGCCGGCCGCCGGAGCCGTGCCGGCCGTCGTGGGCGAGGCGGTCCGATGAGCGGGGTGCGGAGGGCCCAGGCGGACCCGGCGACCCGGGCGGACCCGGCCGACCGGGCGGCCCCGACGAGCCGGCCGGCGGCCCCGGCGGGCCTGGGGACGGCCCGGCCGGGCGATGAGCGGGCCCGGACGGCCACTGCCCCGCCGGCCGGCGAACCGGCCTGGGACTACGACCGGTTGCTGGCGGTGGCGGCCCGGTACGGCACCCCCGTCCAGGTCCTGGACACCGCGCGGCTGGACCGGGCGACGGACCGGCTGCTGGGCCTGCTCGACGGGCTGGGCCGGCCGGCTCGCGTCTACTACTCGGTGAAGACCAATTACCTCCCCTACCTCTGCCGCCGGCTGGCCCGCCGGGGTCTGGGCGCGGACGTGGTGTCCGGGTATGAGCTGGAAGCCGCCCTGGCGGCGGGGTTCCGGGCCGCCGAAACGGTGTTCAACGGCCCGGTGAAGACCGAGGCCGAACTCGCGGCGGCGCTCCGGCACGGCGTGCGGGTGCACATCGACGGCGAGGACGAGATCGAGACGCTGGAGCGGATCGCCGCCGAGGCCGGATGCGACACGGTCGAGGTGGGCATCCGGGTCTCCCCTGGGCTGCCGCTCTCGACCTCCTCCGACCCCTCGTACCGGCAGCAGGCCGAGCGGGCCGCCCGGCGCAACCGGTTCGGCTGGCCGGTGGGCTCGCCCCGGCTCGGCCGGCTCGTGGAGCGGATCGCCGCCTCGCCACACCTGTCGCTCACCGCCGTCCACGCCCACCTCAGCAGCCAGATCGTGCACCACGAGCTGATGGTCCGGGCGCTGGAGGCCGTACTCGACGAGGCGGCGGCGCTGCACCGGCGGTTCGGCCTCCGTGAGGTCAACATCGGCGGCGGCTTCGGGGTGCCGGGCATCCGCCGCCCCCGTTCCGGTCCGCTCTCCGCCCTGTGGAGCCAGCAGGGCGGCGAGCCGGCGGCGGAGGAGGAACCGGTCCTGGATCTGGCCCTGCTCCTCGCCGAGGTGGACGGGCTGATGCGGGACCAGGGCCTGGACGGGGTGGCGCTCGGCTGTGAGCCGGGGCGCTGGCTGGTCTCCGACGCCATGGCCATGGTCACCCGGGTGATGTCGCGCAAGGAATTGCCGGAGGCCCGCTGGCTGATCCTGGACGGCGGCAACAACGTGGCCCCGTGGACCGGCAGCGGTGAGGCGCACCGCCTGGTCCCGCTCGGGCGGACGTACGGGGCGGAGCGGGCGGTGTGGTCGGTCGCCGGGCCGCTCTGCTACGAGAACGACATCCACACGCTGGCGGTGGAGCTGCCGGCCGATCTGCGCGCCGGCGACCCGCTCTGTCTGCACGACACCGGCGCCTACTCGCTCGGCCGCAGCAACAACTTCATCCGGACCCGGGCTGCCGTGGTCGCTCTGGAGGAGGGTCGGGAGCGGCTGGTCTGGCGGGCCGAGACCGGTGCGGACGTCTTCCGCCTCGCCGATCCCGACCCGGAACCGGAGTACGCGCCCGGGGCCGACGCCGGGGCCGACGCCGGGGCCGGCGCCGGTTCCGGGCCGGGGGCCGTCTCCGCGCCCGGGGCCGGCACGGGTCCCGCCGTGGCCGCCGCTGTGGGGCCATTGCCGTGATCAAGAGGTACGGGGAGCTGCTCGGGCTCCCGGGCGCGAGCGCGGCGGTCCTGCCCGCCGCGCTCGCGCGGCTGGCCGGGACCATGGTGCCGCTCGCCCTGCTGCTCACCCTGGTGCGCTCCGGGCACTCGCTGGCCGCCGCCGGCGGGGCCGGTGCCGCGTACGCGGTGGGCGGTGCGGTGGGCGGTCCGGCGATCGGCCGGCTGATGGACCGGACCGGTCCGGCGCCGGTCCTCCGGATCACCGGTCCGCTCGCCGGACTGCTCCTGGTGGCGGCCGCGCTCGGGGCGGACCGGGCCCCGGTGGGGATGCTCCTCGCGGCGGCGGGCGCGGCCGGGCTCACCACCGCGCCGGTCGGGGCCTCCGTACGGGCCCTGTGGGCCGACCTCACCGAGGACGACGCGCTCCGGAAGCGGGCCTACGCCTTTGAGGCGACCCTCAGTGAACTGCTCTTCATCCTCGGCCCTTCGGCGGTCACTGTGCTCGGCGCGTTCACCGGGCCCCGGAACGCGCTGCTGGTCACGGGGGTGCTGCTGGGCGGGGGCGCGGTCGGGTACGGGCGGGCCGGTGCGGTGCGCCGGCGCTCCGCCCCGCACGGCACCGGCGACATGAGCGGCGTCGGTACGAGTGACACCGGCGGTAAGACCGGCGGTGAGAGTGACACCGTCGGTACGAGTGGGGCGCCGACGTCCGGAAGCGGTGGGCCCCGGGCGGGGCGTATCCCGGCGTCCGGGCGCGGCATCGCCGCACCGGCCGTACTCCTGGCCATCGCCCTGACGGCGGCCCTGTCCAGCGCCCTCGCCGTGGCCGTGACCGCCGCGCTCCGCGCCCAGGGCTCGGCGGCCGAACTGGCCGGCACGCTGGTCGCCCTCCAGTCCGCCGGCAGTGTGGCCGGCGGACTGCTCTACGGTGCCCGCACTCCGCGCGGAACCACCTTCCGGCGGTATGTACGGCTGCTGGTGGTCCTCGCCCTGGCCCTGGCGACCCTGCCGGTGGTCCAGCGGGCGCACTCGGCCGGACTGCCGCCGTCCTGGTCCCTGGTGCTGCTGGGGTGCCTGCTCGTGCTCAGCGGGCTGCCCATCGCTCCTGCCGGGGCCGAGGAGTTCCAGCTCATCGGTGAGATGACCGCGCGGCGGAACATGACCCAGGCGTTCGCCGGTGTGGGCAGTTTCATCGCCCTGGGCGGAGCGGCGGGTTCGGCGGTCGCCGGGCTGGTCGCGGACGGCCTGGGACCCTCGGCCGCCCTGGCGCTGCCCGCCGCCTTCACCGCCCTCGCACTGCTGGTGACCCTGGCGGCCCGGGGGCCGATCCACCGGGCTCTCACCCCCGGCGGGACCACCTCCCCCCCTCCCCCCCCCCCCCCCCCCCCCCCTTCCTCCCCCCCCCCCCCCCCCCCCCCCCCCCCCCCCCCCCCCCCCCCCCCCCCCCCCCCCCCCTCCCCCCCCCCCCCCTCCCCCTCCCCCCCCCCCCCGCCCCCACGAACACCCCCCACACCCCTCCGG
>NZ_JANUGQ010000005.1 GCF_024756275.1 Streptomyces pyxinae
TATTGTTGAGTGAGAGCCCCGTACCGGGATTGATTCCTGGTGCGGGGCTTTCACGCATTTCCGGACCTTTTTCACCCGGGTCCCCGAGAACCCGTGTGCCCGGCCGGCCGGGGGTGACGGTAAGGTCGGGGGGCATTGTCGGCACATTCCTCACAGGAGGCCCCCGGGTGGAGGTCCAGGAGACTCGCGTTCAGACGGACCGGGTCCTCACCATCCCCAATATCCTCAGCATGGCGCGCCTGGTCGGAGTGCCGCTCTTCCTGTGGCTGATTCTTCGCCCCGTCTTCCACGGGCCCAACAGCGACGGCTGGGCTCTCCTCGTGCTGATGCTGAGCGGGGTCAGCGACTATCTGGACGGCAAGCTGGCCCGCCGCTGGAACCAGATCAGCAGCCTGGGGCGCCTGCTGGATCCGGCCGCCGACCGGCTCTACATCCTGTCGACCCTGGTCGGGCTGACCTGGCGGGAGATTCTCCCACTGTGGCTGACGCTCGCGCTGCTGGCCCGGGAGCTGATGCTCCTGGTGATGGTCGGCATCCTCCGCCGGCACGGCTACCCGCCGCCGCAGGTCAACTTCCTCGGCAAGGCGGCCACCTTCAACCTGATGTACGCCTTCCCGTTGCTGCTGCTCAGCGACCGGGAAGGATGGCTGGCATCGCTCGCTGAAGTTTTCGGGTGGGCCTTCGCCGGATGGGGTACAAGTCTGTATTGGTGGGCAGGGATCCTGTATGTGGTCCAGGTCCGCCGACTCGTCAAGGCGGATACCGCAGCCGATTGAGTTCGTCTCCTCACCACCGGTCCAGCCATCGCGGCGCCGTCTCAGGTGAGCTGGACGTGAGCCCCGGACGGGCGCAGCCGGCTGGACCGTCATCTGTGCAAGGAGGACGCTTCCGACATGAAGGCCGTCGTGATGGCCGGCGGCGAAGGCACACGCCTTCGCCCCATGACTTCGAGTATGCCCAAGCCGCTCCTGCCGGTCGCGAACCGGCCGATCATGGAGCATGTGCTGCGGCTGCTCAAGCGGCATGGGCTCAATGAAACCGTGGTAACGGTGCAATTTCTCGCCTCACTCGTCAAGAACTACTTCGGTGACGGCGAAGAGCTCGGTATGGAGCTCACCTATGCCAACGAGGAGAAGCCACTCGGCACCGCGGGGAGTGTCAAGAACGCCGAGGAGGCGCTCAAGGACGACGCCTTCCTGGTCATCTCCGGCGACGCCCTCACCGATTTCGACCTGACCGATCTCATCCGCTTCCACAAGGAAAAGGGTGCGATGGTCACCGTGTGTCTGACACGGGTGCCCAATCCACTGGAATTCGGCATCACGATCGTGGACGAGGAGGGCAAGGTCGAGCGCTTCTTGGAGAAGCCGACCTGGGGCCAGGTCTTCTCGGACACGGTCAACACCGGCATCTATGTGATGGAGCCCGAGGTCTTCGACTACGTCGAGGCGGATGTGCCGGTCGACTGGTCGGGAGACGTGTTCCCGCAGCTCATGAAGGAAGGCAAGCCGATCTACGGCTATGTCGCCGAGGGCTACTGGGAGGACGTGGGCACCCACGAGAGCTATGTGAAGGCGCAGGCCGACGTCCTGGAGGGCAAGGTCGACGTCGAGCTGGACGGTTTCGAGATCTCGCCGGGCGTCTGGGTCGCCGAGGGCGCCGAGGTGCACCCGGACGCGGTGCTCCGCGGGCCGCTGTACATCGGTGACTACGCCAAGGTCGAGGCGGACGTCGAAATCCGGGAGCACACCGTCGTCGGCTCCAACGTGGTCGTGAAGAGCGGCGCCTTCCTGCACAGGGCGGTTGTTCACGACAACGTCTACATCGGCCAGCACAGCAACCTCCGGGGCTGTGTGATCGGCAAGAACACCGACATCATGCGGGCGGCCCGGATCGAGGACGGCGCGGTCATCGGTGACGAGTGCCTGGTCGGTGAGGAATCGATCGTCCAGGGCAATGTGCGGGTCTATCCGTTCAAGACCATCGAGGCCGGCGCGTTCGTCAACACCTCGGTGATCTGGGAGTCCCGGGGGCAGGCGCACCTCTTCGGGGCGCGGGGCGTCTCCGGCATCCTCAACGTGGAGATCACCCCGGAATTGGCCGTCCGGCTGGCCGGCGCCTACGCGACCACGCTCAAGAAGGGCGCCACGGTCACCACCGCCCGGGACCACTCCCGAGGCGCGCGCGCCCTGAAGCGGGCGGTGATCTCGGCGCTCCAGGCCAGCGCCATCGACGTCCGGGACCTGGAGAACGTACCGCTGCCGGTCGCCCGTGAGCAGACGGCGCGGGGCAGCGCCGGCGGCATCATGATCCGGACCACGCCGGGGGTTCCGGACTCGGTCGACATCATGTTCTTCGACGAGCGGGGCGCGGACCTGTCGCAGGCCGGCCAGCGGAAGCTGGACCGGGTCTACGCGCGCCAGGAGTACCGGCGGGCGTTCCCCGGCGAGATCGGTGACCTGAGCTTCCCGTCCAGCGTCTTCGACTCGTACACCGGCTCGCTGCTGCGGAACGTCGACACCAGCGGGATCGCGGACGCCGGGCTCAAGGTCGTGGTGGACGCCTCCAACGGCAGCGCCGGTCTCGTTCTGCCGAGCCTGCTCGGCCGGCTCGGCGTGGACTCGCTCACGATCAACCCGGGGCTCGACGAGTCGCGGCCCACCGAGACCGCCGAGTCGCGGCGGGCAGGACTGGTGCGGCTCGGGGAGATGGTGGCTTCCGCCCAGGCGGCCTTCGGCGTCCGCTTCGATCCGGTCGGTGAGCGGCTCTCGCTGGTGGACGAGCGGGGCCGGATCATCGAGGACGACCGGGCGCTGCTGGTCCTGCTGGACCTGGTGGCGGCCGAGCGGCGGAGCGGGCGGGTGGCCCTGCCGGTCACGACGACCCGGATCGCCGAGCAGGTCGCCGCGTACCACGGCACCCAGGTCGACTGGACGACGACGTCGCCCGACGATCTGACCCGGGTCGGCCGGGAGGACTCCACGATCTTCGGCGGTGACGGGCGCGGCGGCTTCATCGTGCCGGAGTTCAGCAGTGTCTTCGACGGTACGGCGGCGTTCGTACGACTGATCGGCCTGGTGGCGCGGACCCAGCTGACGCTCAGCCAGATCGATGCCCGGATTCCGCGTGCCCATGTGCTCAAGCGGGACCTGGCGACGCCGTGGGCCGTCAAGGGCCTGGTGATGCGGCGGGTCGTGGAGGCCGCCGGCGACCGGCATGTCGACACCACCGACGGCGTGCGGGTCGTGGAGGCCGACGGCCGGTGGGTGATGGTGCTGCCCGACCCCGCCGAGGCCGTCACCCATCTGTGGGCCGAGGGCCCGGACGACGCCTCCGCCGAGGCGCTGCTCGACGAGTGGGCGGCCGTGGTGGACAGCGCAGGTCACTGACGGCTCCGGCGACCGGTGTGCCGGGCCCGCCCGTGAGCGGGTTCCGGCGCACCGGTGGGGCCATTCGGCGGTAGCCCCTCCGACGTGCGACGATGTGCGGCATGCCGCAGCAGCCCCCCGTTCGGAGCACTGGCTCCCTGCCTCCGCGTCCCGACGCGTCCATGTCGCTGCTGACCAATGTGATGGACCACGCGCTGGACGACGGCTACGCCGAGGCCACCGCCCGCCGGGCGGAGAAGGGGGCCGGCCTGCCCCGTCCGCTCCGGGCCAAGCTGGGGCTGGCCGCCGGGCTCGTACTGGCGGCCTTCGTGGTCACTCTGGGGGCGGCGCAGGCGCGGATGTCGGCTCCGGTGGTGGCGAAGGAGCGCGAGGAACTGATCGGCCGCATCGACGCGGAGACCCGTACCGCCGACGGTCTGGCCACGGACGTCGAGAGGCTCCGTACCGAGGTGGGGGAGCGGCAGCGCGAGGCGCTCCGCGATCACGGGGGCGACCAGGGGGACCTGGTGGAACTGCTGTCCGGTGCGACCGAGGTGACCGGGCCCGGCGTGAAGCTGGTGGTCGACGACGCCAAGGAGACCAACCAGGGTGGCGACGGGCCGCGTGACAGCGACGGGTTCGCCGACACCGGCCGGGTCCGCGACCGGGACATGCAGCGGGTCGTCAACGGACTGTGGGAGTCGGGCGCGGAGGCGATCGCGATCAACGGCCAGCGGCTGACGGCCCTGTCCGCCATCCGGGCGGCGGGAGACGCCATACTGGTCGACAACAAGCCGCTGGTGCCCCCGTACACGGTGCTGGCGGTCGGTGACGGCAAGAAGCTCAGCACCGCGTTCCAGGACAGCGCCGACGGCCAGTACCTGCACGCGTTGCAGGAGAACTTCGGCATCCGCACCGGGATTTCGGATCAGAACGCGCTGCGCCTTCCGGCCGCGCCCAGTCTGATCGTACGTACAGCAGAGCCGACCACCGCCGGCCCCGGAAAGGGCGACGGGCAGGGCACGGCCGACACAGGGAAGGGCACATCGTGATCGCCGTACTGGGCCTCGTCGTGGGAGTCGTGGCCGGGCTCTTGGTCCGGCCCGAGGTGCCCGCCGTGGTGGAGCCCTATCTGCCCATCGCCGTCGTCGCCGCGCTGGACGCGGTCTTCGGCGGGCTGCGGGCCATGCTCGACGGCATCTTCGTGGACAAGGTGTTCGTCGTCTCCTTCCTGTCCAATGTGGTCGTGGCCGCGCTGATCGTGTTCCTGGGCGACAAGCTGGGCGTCGGCGCCCAGCTGTCCACCGGTGTGGTGGTCGTCCTGGGCATCCGGATCTTCTCCAACGCCGCCGCCATCCGGCGGCATGTGTTCCGGGCGTGAGGCCGATGAGCGAGCACCCCGAGAGCGCCGGGGGCCACGGGACCCCCGGAGACCCCGAGAACCCTGAGAGCCCCGGGGCGCCCGGGCCGGAGAACGGTCGGACGCCGGGGGATCCGGGACATCCCCGGACCTCGCCGCCGTCCCCGGAGCCGCGGCCGCCGGGCGCCGGACGGCCGGTGCCGGGTCCACTGCCCGGACCGATGCCGCTGGCGAACCCGGAGCCCGTACCCGAGCCGGCACCGCGCCCGGAGCCCGGCCCGTCCCCTGTATCGGCCGGCGGCCAGGTCGCCCCGGGCCGCCCGGCGGAAAGCACCGCCGGCGGTACCGCGGGTGCGGGTGCGCAGCCGCCGCAGGACGGGCCGAGCGGGTGGACCGGGGCCGAGGCGCCGTCGGAACCGCCGGAGCCGTCCGGCCGTCAGCGGCTCCGGGCCGGGCTGTGGCCGCCCCGGATCACCCGGGCCCAACTCATCGTCGCCGTGCTGCTGTTCGGCCTCGGGCTGGGGCTCGCCATCCAGGTCCGCTCGACCAGCGACAACAGCGCCCTGCGGGGCGCCCGCCAGGAGGACCTGGTGCGCATTCTGGACGAGCTGGACGACCGGACGCAGCGGCTGGAGGAGGAGAAGACCCGGCTGGGGGCGCAGCGCGCCGAGCTGGAGAACAGCTCCGACCAGGCGGAAGAGGCGCGCAAGCAGACGCAGGAGAAGGAGCGTCAGCTCGGCATCCTGGCGGGTACGGTGGCGGCCCAGGGGCCCGGCATCACGGTGACCGTGACCGACAGCGCCGGGGCGGTGGAGCCGGACATGCTGCTGGACGCCATCCAGGAGCTGCGCGCGGCCGGCGCCGAGGCGATTCAGGTCAATGGCGTCCGGGTGGTGGCCGGCACCTACTTCTCCGGGGAGGCGGGCGCCATCGAGGTGGACGGTCGCAAGATCGGCGCGCCGTACCGTTTCACGGTGATCGGCCGGCCGCAGGATCTGGAACCGGCACTGAACATCCCGGGAGGCGTCGTGCAGACCCTGGAGAAGGAGCAGGCCACCGTTACGGTGGACCGCTCGGAGAAGATCGTCGTGGATGCCTTGCGACCTGCGGAGCGGCCTGACTACGCTCGGTCGTCATCGCAGTGAGGCAGGGGTGCATGGGGGTCGGGGTAGACGGTCCGGCACAGGAG
The DNA here is from genome assembly GCF_024756275.1 of Streptomyces pyxinae. Taxonomy (GTDB): domain Bacteria; phylum Actinomycetota; class Actinomycetes; order Streptomycetales; family Streptomycetaceae; genus Streptomyces; species Streptomyces pyxinae. Next base: position 5,918 of record NZ_JANUGQ010000005.1, read on the forward strand.
GATGCCGGAGGTCGGCGCGTCATCGAGGTGACGCGTGGTGGAAACTGTCCGGAGGGTACGGACGTTGTGATGGTGTCCGGGTCCGCAGGTCTGATCATCGAGGGTTCGTCCTGCCCCACGGGCGGGTCTGTTTCGTTCAAGGGGAATCGCCCGTGAAGTTGTTTGCGAAGTTGTTCGGCAAGAGCGCACGCGAGGACGGCGGCAACGCCGCCCGGCACCGCGCCCCGCGCCATGGCCAGAGTGGTGAGGAGCAGGCCGCTGAGCGTCCCCTCTTCCGGGACGAGGTCGGCGGCGCGGGCGGTGACATTCCGGGGGGCCAGGGCGCGTCTGTTGACCCTGCCGGTTCCGGCCGCATAGGTTTCGGGAGCCCGTCGACCTCTCCCTCTCCCGCGGGTGGCGGCCACGCGCCCGACCCCTATGCGACCCGTGCCCACGCGGGCCAGCCGCGCCAGGAGGATTCGTCCATGCCGGTTTGTACGCGGTGCGGCCACCGCAACGCAGCGGCCAGCAGGTTCTGTTCCAACTGCGGCGCCCCGCTGCGCGCCGGGGTTCCCGCCGAGCGGGCCTCCGAGACGACGTCGACCATCTCGATCTCGGGTCTGGAGGCGTACGACTCCGAGGTCACCGGCCAGACCCAGCTGCCGTCGCTCTCGCCCGAGGCGCAGGCGGCCGTGGAGGCCCTGCCGCTCGGTTCGGCGCTGCTGGTGGTGCGCCGGGGGCCGAACTCGGGCAGCCGCTTCCTGCTGGACAGCGACCTGACGACGGCCGGCCGGCACCCGCAGAGCGACATCTTCCTCGACGACGTCACCGTCTCGCGGCGCCATGTCGAGTTCCGCCGGGCCGCCGACGGGGCCTTCACGGTCTCCGACGTCGGCAGCCTGAACGGCACCTATGTCAACCGGGAGCGCATCGACGCGGTACCGCTGGCCAACGGTGACGAGGTGCAGATCGGCAAGTACCGGCTGGTGTTCTACGCGAGCCAGCGGGGCGTGTGACCGGCGGGGGAGATCCATGGCGCACACACCGATGAGCGGTGCCGGAGAGCGCGGTACCGCGGCCGGCCGGCTGATGAGCATCGGCGCGGTGCTCAACAGACTGCGCGAGGAATTCCCCGAGATCACCATCTCCAAGATCCGGTTCCTGGAGGCCGAGGGGCTCGTCGAACCCCAGCGCACGGCCTCCGGGTACCGGAAGTTCACCCGCGGGGATCTGGAGCGGCTGGCGCTGATCCTGCGCCTGCAGCGGGACCACTACCTGCCGCTCCGGGTCATCCGGGAGCACCTTGAGGCGTACGAGCGCGGGGAGCAGATCCAGCTGCCGGCCCAGGCCGCGCCGCGCGAGGCCGCCGACGAGGAGCCGTGGGAGCCGCCGGCGGCGGACCACCGGCCCGCCGCCGCCCGGATCGGGCGGGACGAGCTGCTGGCCGCCGCCGAGGTGGACGAGGCGCGGCTGGCCGAGTGGGAGTCGTACGGGCTGATCGCCCCGCTGCCGGACGGCGGCTATGACGCCGGGGCGGTGACGGTGGCGAAACTGGTCGCGGATCTGGGCAGGTTCGGTCTGGAACCGCGCCATCTGCGAGCCGTGAAGGCCGCCGCCGATCGCGAGGCCGGGCTGGTCGAACAGGTGGTCGCGCCATTGCGCCGGCACCGCAATCCGCAGACCAGGGCCCATGCCGAGGCCACCGCCCGGGAGCTGGCGAACCTCTCCGTGCGGCTGCACGCCGCCCTGGTCCGTACGGCCCTCGGGGTCCGGCCGTCCTGATCTTGGTGGCCCCCCGACTACCCAAACCGGTCCGACACGGCCTAGGGTTGCCATGTGAACGAGCTCGATGTCGTCGGTGTCCGGGTGGAAATGCCGTCCAACCAGCCGATCGTGCTCCTACGTGAAGTGGGAGGCGACCGGTACCTCCCCATTTGGATCGGCCCGGGGGAGGCCACGGCGATCGCCTTCGCCCAGCAGGGCATGGCGCCCGCCAGGCCGCTCACGCACGACCTCTTCAAGGACGTGCTGGAGGCCGTGGGACAGGAGCTGACCGAGGTCAGGATCACGGACCTGCGGGAGGGTGTCTTCTACGCCGAGCTGGTCTTCGCCAGCGGGGTGGAGGTCAGCGCCCGGCCGTCCGACGCCATAGCGCTGGCGCTGCGCACCGGTACGCCCATCTTCGGCAGTGACGGGGTGCTCGACGACGCCGGCATCGCCATTCCGGACGAGCAGGAGGACGAGGTGGAGAAGTTCCGCGAGTTCCTCGACCAGATCTCGCCCGAGGACTTCGGCACCAGCAGCCAGTGACACGCGCGGCCGCCCTCCGGTGACCACCGGCCCGCCGCCGTCCGGGCCGCCCTCGTCCGGCCCGCCCTCGGCCGTCGTCATCAGGCCATTCGAACCATTCGAGTAGCCTTTCCCCGAAGAGGGACACGAGAAACCACTCTCAGGGTGCTTATCACTCGGCGTGCCGAGTGTGGCGATCGTTGACGCACCCCAGGCGACTGCCTACCGTCGTGATGGCAGGTCAAGGACGGAGGGTCGGCGTGATCAGCAGCGGCGGCGGTACAGCAGGGGGTCCTCCCGCGGTCGGTCCGGGGGGCAGTGGTCCGTACCCGCTGCACGGCACGGTCGTCCCGCGCACGGGCGCGACCGGAGCGGCGACGGAGGCGGGTGACGACGCCGATCCCGTGGGCTACCGGGGCCCCACCGCCTGCGCGGCGGCCGGGATCACCTACCGCCAGCTGGACTACTGGGCCCGCACCGGGCTGGTCGAGCCGAGTGTGCGGGCGGCGTACGGCTCCGGCACCCAGCGGCTCTACAGCTTTCGCGATGTGGTCGTCCTCAAGATTGTCAAGCGCTTTCTGGACACCGGGGTCTCGCTCCAGAACATCCGTGCCGCCGTCCAGCACCTGCGGGCCCGGGGCTTCTGCGACCTGGAGCGGATGACGCTGATGAGCGACGGCGCCACGGTCTACGAGTGCTCGTCGCCGGACGAGGTGGTCGATCTGCTGCAGGGCGGCCAGGGGGTCTTCGGGATCGCCGTGGGTGTCGTCTGGCGGGACGTGGAGACGGCGCTGTCGCAGCTCCACGGCGAGCGGGTGGACACCGGCGAGACCCTGATCGGCAACAACCCGACCGACGAGCTGGCCCGGCGCCGCCGCGACAAGGCCGTCTGAGCCGGCCGGCTGATCGGTCGGTCCGGCCCCGGCTCCTCCGGGCCGGCCGTCCCCGTCGGCCCCGGGCCGGCCGTGTCCCTGTCGGCTGTTTGGTACGGGTGCGCATGCCGTTCGTACGCGCGCCGGCTGTCCGGTATGGATCCGTGTGCCGTTCGTACGCGCGCCGGCCGTCCGGTACGGATCCGTGTGCCGTACGGGGCGCGGCGGGTGGCCGGTACCGATGGGTCCGAGCCGCGCGGTGTGCGTGTCCGTACGGGTGTGCGGGCGATTGTCAGTGGTGTGCGGGAGCATCGGAACCGTGAGAGCCGCCCCGACCATCCTGCATCTGGACATGGATGCCTTCTACGCCGCTGTCGAGCAGGCGGCGAAGCCCAGTCTGCGCGGGAAGCCGGTGGTGGTCGGCGGGCTGGGGCCGCGCGGGGTCGTCGCCACCGCCTCCTACGAGGCCAGACGCTTCGGCGTGCACTCCGCGATGCCGACGGCGCAGGCCCGGCGGCTGGCACCGAACGCCGCCTATCTGGTCCCGCGCTTTCTGCTCTACCGGTCGATCAGCGAGCAGGTCATGGAGCTGCTCGGCCGGCTGTCGCCGCTGGTGGAGCCGCTCAGCCTGGACGAGGCGTTCGTGGACCTGGAGGCGGGCGGCGCGGCCCATGACGCGGCGACCGCCCGGGCCGCCGGTGAGCGGCTGCGGCGGGACATCTACACCACCACCGGGCTGCCCGGCTCGGTCGGGCTCGCGGGCTCCAAGATGCTGGCCAAGATCGCCTCGGAGCAGGCCAAGCCGGACGGACTGACCCTCATCGTGCCGGGCACCGAGCGGGAGCTGCTCGGCCCGCTGCCAGTGCGGACGCTGCCCGGGGTCGGCCCGGCCACCGGGGAGCATCTGCGGCGGGCCGGCATGACCACCGTGGCGGAGCTGGCCGAGGCGGGCGAGGACGAACTCGTACGGCTGCTGGGCAGAGCCCACGGGGCGGCGCTGTACAGAATGGCGCTGGGCCATGACGACCGGCCGGTGGTGGCCGAGCGGGACGCCAAGTCGGTGTCGGTCGAGGACACCTTCGACGTGGACCTGCACGACCGGGTCCGGGTCCGGCTCGAGGTGGAGCGGCTGGCCGACCGGTGCGTCCAGCGGCTGCGGGCGGCGGGCCGGTCCGGGCGGACGGTGGTGCTCAAGGTGCGGCGGTACGACTTCTCCACGCTCACCAGGTCCGAGACCCTGCGCGGGCCGACCGACGATCCGGGAGTGGTGCGGGAGGCGGCGGCGCGGTTGCTGGACACGGTGGACACCACGGGCGGGGTACGGCTGCTGGGCGTCGGTGTCTCGGGGCTGGCCGACTTCACCCAGGAGGACCTGTTCGCCCAGGCCGCCGCGGAACGGTCGGCCGCCGGGGCGGCCCCGGTCCCGGGGCCCGGCGCGCCGGAACCGGCGGGCGCGGATGTGCCGGGTACGGACGCCCCGGGCGGCGCCGGACCGGTCGGGCCCCGGGGCGCCCGCGCCGAGGAACCCGCCGAGCGGCGCTGGCCGGCCGGCCACGATGTGCGGCACTCGGCGTACGGGCCGGGCTGGGTGCAGGGGAGCGGGATCGGCCTGGTGACGGTGCGTTTCGAGCAGCCTGGCTCGCCCCCCGGACGGGTGCGTACCTTCCGGGTGGACGACCCCGAGCTGACCCCCTCCGAGCCGCTGCCCCTGGTGCCCGGGCCGGGCCGGGCGGTGACCGGGAGCTAGGCCGGGGTGTCGATCCGGGCCCGGGCGTCCGGGTTACTGAATCTTCGTACGGGCCCCGCCCCACCCGGTTGCCGCCGATGCCGACAGCGCCCCGGGAGCGTGGCCCGGGCACTGTCGGCGGCCGCCCGGTGCCCCGGGGCGTGGCACGGCCGGGGACCCTCCGGGGACGGGGTTCCCCGTGTCATCGCCCGGAGGCGCCGTTCCCGAAGGCCGCCCGACGGGTCAGGTGGCCCGAGCTACTCGTCCCGGCCGGCCAGGCGGCCGAAGTCGCGGTCGGCGGGCGGGGCCGAGCCTCCGGGCGGGGGCAGGGCGATGCCGTAGTGGTGGTAGAGCTGGAGCTCCTGCTCCGGCGAGAGGTGCCGGCCCACCCCGAAGTCCGGGGCGTCCTTGATCAGGGCGCGCTCGTACGGCACCTGGAGGCCGTCGTCGTCCAGCCGGCTCGGCCCGAGCGGGACGAAGGCGTCCCGGCTGAAGAGGCCGGTGCGCACCGCAGCCCACTCGGGCACTCCGGTCGCGTCGTCCAGATAGACCTCGTCGATGGTGCCGAGTCGGTGGCCCTCGCTGTCGAAGACCCTGCGGCCAATCAGGCTGCGCGGATCGGTGTCGGTCTGCACGGTCCCTCCAGTCGGTCGCTCCACTCGTCGGGCCCGAGCGCCGGGAATACCGCCCCCCGCCCCCGGCCCCCGGACCCGCCGCCTCGTCCCCCGTCCTTCGTCGCTTCCGCCCGGTACTCCTTCGCTCCGACCGGTGCTTCGTCCCTCCCACCAGTACTTCTTCCGTCCGACCGGTGTCCCGCCAGCAGGGCCCGACCCCGCTGCCCGGCCCCCGGCTTCGCACCGCGGGGCGGGTTCCGTGGCACCGTGGCACCGGAGTGCTCAGTTCTACGAAAGGGCAGAACGGTGACGTCGGCCACTCGAGGGACCGGTCAGGGGCGCCGCTGGTACGCTGACAGCGGCCGCTGAACCCGCGCGGGAGAGTCCTCCGGAGACCAACCGGGGGCGCCGAAGGAGCAAATCCTCCCCGGAATCTCTCAGGCACCCGTACCGCACGGACGAGGTCACTCTGGAAAGCAGGGCGGGCGTCGGACGGCATCCGCCCTCACCGACGGTGAAAACCGGGCCGCCAGCGCAGCGGGGCCCGGTGAAGCTCTCAGGTTGAGATGACAGAGGGGGAGGCCGTCCGGGCACCCGCGCCGAGGTGCCCCTCGCAGGTCGCGTCGACCAGGAGGCCCCCGTACATGACCGCCAACCGCATTCCGCTCTCCCAGCTGGAGCGAGGCATCCCCTTCGAGCAGCGCCACATCGGTCCCGATGACGAGGCCCGGGCCAAGATGCTCGCGCAGGTCGGCTACGGGTCGCTGGACGAGCTCACCGCCGCCGCCGTGCCGGATGTGATCAAGACCGCGGAGGCCCTCGGGCTGCCCGACGCGCGCACCGAGGCGGAGGTGCTGGCCGAGCTGCGTTCGCTCGCCCAGCGCAACCAGGTGGTCGCGCCGATGATCGGCCTCGGTTACCACGGCACCTTCACCCCGCCGGTCATCCTGCGCAATGTCATGGAGAACCCGGCCTGGTACACCGCGTACACGCCCTACCAGCCGGAGATATCACAGGGCCGGCTGGAGGCGCTGCTGAACTTCCAGACCATGGTGGCCGAGCTGACCGGACTGCCCACCTCCGGCGCCTCGCTGCTGGACGAGGGCACCGCCGCCGCCGAGGCCATGGCGCTCTCGCGGCGGGTCGGCAAGGTCAAGAACGGTGTCTTCCTGATCGACGCCGACACCCTGCCGCAGACCATCGCCGTCATCGAGACCCGCGCCGAGCCGACCGGGGTCGAGGTCGTCGTGGCGGACCTGAGCGACGGCATCCCCGAGGAGATCGCCGAGCGCGGTGTCTTCGGCGTACTGCTCCAGTACCCCGGTGCCTCCGGTGCCGTCCGGGAGCTGAAGCCGCTCGTCGACCGGGCCCATGAGCTGGGCGCGATCGTCACCGTCGCCGCCGACCTGCTCGCGCTCACCCTGCTCACCTCGCCCGGCGAGCTGGGCGCCGACATCGCCGTCGGCACCACCCAGCGGTTCGGCGTGCCCATGGGCTTCGGCGGCCCGCACGCCGGCTACATGGCGGTCCAGGCCAAGCACGCCCGCAGCCTGCCCGGCCGGCTCGTCGGCGTCTCGGTGGACGCGGACGGCAACAAGGCGTACCGCCTCGCCCTCCAGACCCGCGAGCAGCACATCCGCCGGGAGAAGGCCACCAGCAACATCTGCACCGCCCAGGTGCTGCTGGCCGTGATGGCCGGCATGTACGCGGTCTACCACGGCCCCGAGGGACTGCGGACCATCGCCCGGCGCACCCACCGCTACGCCGCGATCCTCGCCGAGGGGCTGCGCGCCGGGGGTGCCGAGGTGGTGCACGGCGCGTTCTTCGACACGGTCACCGTCCGGGTGCCGGGCCGGGCCGCCGAGGTGGTCGCCGCCGCCCGGGAGAACGGCGTGAACCTCCGCCTGATCGACGCCGACCAGGTCTCCGCCGCCTGCGACGAGACCACCGGCCGGGCCCAGCTCGCCGCCGTCTGGGACGCCTTCGGGGTGTCCGGCGACATCGAGGCGCTGGACACCGCCACCGTGGACGCGCTCCCCGGGGAGCTGCTGCGCTCCGACGCGTATCTGACCCACCCGGTCTTCCACGCGCACCGCTCGGAGACCGCGATGCTGCGGTATCTGCGCCGGCTCGCCGACCGCGACTACGCCCTGGACCGGGGCATGATCCCGCTGGGCTCCTGCACCATGAAGCTCAACGCGACCACGGAGATGGAGCCGGTCACCTGGCCGGAGTTCGGCCAGATCCACCCGTTCGCGCCGGTGGACCAGGTCCAGGGGTATCTGACCCTCATCCGGGAGCTGGAGGAGCGGCTGGCCGAGGTCACCGGCTACGACAAGGTGTCCATCCAGCCCAACGCCGGCTCCCAGGGCGAGCTGGCCGGTCTGCTCGCGGTCCGCGCGTACCACCGGGCCAACGGCGACACCGGCCGTACCGTCTGTCTGATCCCGTCCTCGGCGCACGGCACCAACGCGGCCAGCGCCGTGATGGCCGGGATGAAGGTGGTCGTGGTCAAGACCGCCGACGACGGCGAGATCGATGTGGCGGACCTGCGGGCCAAGATCGAGCAGTACCGGGACGAGCTGTCGGTGCTGATGATCACCTACCCGTCCACCCACGGCGTCTTCGAGGAGCATGTCGCGGACATCTGCGCGCAGGTGCACGACGCCGGCGGCCAGGTGTACGTCGACGGCGCCAACCTCAACGCGCTGGTCGGCCTCGCCAAGCCGGGCAAGTTCGGCGGCGACGTCTCGCACCTGAACCTGCACAAGACCTTCTGCATCCCGCACGGCGGCGGCGGCCCCGGCGTCGGACCGGTCGGCGTCCGGGAGCACCTCGCGCCGTATCTGCCCAACCACCCGCTCCAGCCGACCGCCGGCCCGGAGACCGGTGTCGGCCCGATCTCGGCGGCCCCGTGGGGCTCGGCGGGCATCCTGCCGATCTCCTGGGCGTACGTCCGGCTGATGGGCGGCGAGGGGCTGAAGCGGGCCACCCAGGTCGCGGTGCTGGCCGCCAACTACATCGCCAAGCGCCTGGAGCCGCACTACCCGGTCCTCTACACCGGCCCGGCCGGGCTGGTGGCCCACGAGTGCATCGTGGACCTGCGCCCGCTCTCCAAGGCCACCGGGGTCAGCGTGGACGACATCGCCAAGCGCCTGATCGACTACGGCTTCCACGCGCCGACCATGTCCTTCCCGGTCGCCGGCACGCTGATGATCGAGCCCACCGAGAGCGAGGACCTGGCCGAGCTCGACCGGTTCTGTGACACGATGATCGCGATCCGTGCCGAGATCGAGAAGGTGGCCACCGGTGAGTGGCCGGCCGAGGACAACCCGCTGCGCAACGCCCCGCACACCGCGGCGGCCCTGGGCGACGAGTGGGCGCACGCCTACACCCGCGCGGAGGCGGTCTTCCCGGCCGGGGTCTCGGCCGCGGACAAGTACTGGCCGCCGGTGCGCCGGATCGACGGCGCCTTCGGCGACCGCAATCTGGTCTGCTCCTGCCCGCCGCTGGACGAGTACGACGGCTGAGGCCGGCCGGACGCGCCGGAACGACGGAAGGGGCCGGGTGCGGAGTTCTTCTCCGCACCCGGCCCCTCGTCGTGCGCCGGACTCCGGATGCCGTTCCGGCGCGAGGTGTTCCGCGCTGTGCCTTCGGGTCTCCCGGGTGTTTCCCGGCCTCTGTCGGTCGCTACTGGTCGCTCCGGTCGTTCGTACGGGCGGGCCGCCCCGGGCGAGGTGCCCGGACAGCCGCGCCGATGGGTCGCCCGCCGCCCCGGGGGGTCGGTCCGGCGCCCGGCCGCTGGTCAGGCGGCGGTCATCACCCGCGAGGCCCCCAGGGGGCGGTGCGGTGCGATGATCTTTCCGTCGGGCAGCAGCTCACCGGTGTCCTCGAACACGAGGACACCGTTGCACAGCAGGCTCCAGCCCTGCTCGGGGTGGTGAGCCACCAGGCGCGCCGCCTCCCGGTCGGCGGAGTCGGCGGTCGGGCAGGCTGGCTGGTGCTGGCACATGAGTGGGTTCTTTCGCTGCGATGTGGTCTCTGTCCCGCGGCTCGATGCGGTGTGCGCGATGTTCACGGCCGCCCCCGTGGTGTCGGTCGGTCCTTCTCAGTGTCGCCGCCCCCGCCCCGATCCGCAGGCATTTCGCGGCAGCGCTTCCTACTGGTGAAGGACGTATCACCCGGCCGGATGGTTCAACCCAACCCCCCTGTCCCTTCGGGTGGTTCGCGATGGCCGGTCCGGGCTAGTCCGTACGGGCCAGGGCTCCTGATGCGGGCCTCTTCGGTGCCCCGGAGGCGCGTGTCCGGGGCACCTGACGGGGCGGCGCCCCGGCTGCCCCGGGTGTCTTCCGGGGATGCCCGGGGGCCCGTGCGCCTCAGGTGTCCCCGGGGCCGCCTCCGTGTCTCCTGCGGCGCCGGGTGCGGTACGCCCCCGGCGCGCGCCCGTCAGGCCGTCGGCTCCAGCAGCGGCGGTGCCAGCCGCAGGGTGAGCAGCGGCAGCAGGTCGGCCACCCGGTGCGGCCGGTGGGCGGCGATGCCGGGCGGCGCCGGGGCCAGCGGCACCAGCAGATCCGCCGGTACCGGGGAGCCGGTGGCCGGGTCGGCCTCGGTGTCGCCGTGCAGCCACAGGGTCAGCATGTAGAGCTCCGGCACCGACAGCAGCCGCGGCTGGTAGCGCGCCGGCAGGGCTTCCGCCTGGAGCAGCGCGCGCTCGGTGGACGAGAGGTACGGCCCCTCGAAGAAGTGCGAGAAGGCGAAGCCGTCCGGCCTGATCACGGTGTCGGCCGCCGCCACTGAGCGGTCGCCGCTGCGGATCAGGAAACGCCAGCCGGCGAGCCTGGTGTTCGGGGCGGCCGGAGCCGTTACCACCGGGCGTCCGGACGCCGGTATGACCCGGCGCGAGACCGCCGGAACCCCGGGTACCCCGGCCATTCCCGGTACTCCCGGTACTCCCGAGACGGCCGGTACGCGGCGGATGTCGAGGACGTGGACGGCGAGCGGGAGCTCCGGACTGAGCGGCCCCTGGACCGAGCGCAGGGCGGGAGTGTGGACGTCGCGGACGGCGGAGGAGCCGAGCGCCGCGAGGACGCTGCGGAGGGCGGGCGCGGGGGCCGGGGAGACGTGGAGCGGCATGGCGGGTCGCCTCTCACTCAAGTGAAGGATGATGCGAGGGCACGGTGCGGACGGCACTGTCAGCGGCGGGCCGGAGGACGCCGGTGGCCGGCCACCGGCCCTCTGCCTCGTCAGCGCCTCACCTGCGGAGTTTATACGACGCGTGTTCACGCGATGTTTCCGCTAGCCGTCGGTCGTATTGCATACAAGGCCGCATCCGGTCCTTCTTCTGTGGCCTTTCGGGGGATTTAGCCCCGCCGGGGTGCCGTCGACCTGGAAATTTTCCGCCGAAACGGTCGGCCGGATGTCGCCGCCGGTCGTCGGCATTAATCGCCGCCCCCGCGCCGCCGGTAACTGCCGACCGCGGCATGTCACCGGAATGTGCCCGGCGACTTACCTGTCCAGCCTACCGTTCATCCGGACCGCGTGAGGGCGTTACAGATCAGGCGGGCTGGGCATCATCGTCCGTGACACAGCGGCCCGTGCCGCCCACCGCCCATGCGAGGAGGGACCCTTCGATGGGGGAGAAGATCGCGGCAGGCGGCTTCGATCTGTCCGATCGGCAGCGGTACCGCCAGAAGCTCCAGCGGTGTCTGACGGGCCTGGGGCGGCTGCTGGACGAGAAGCGCTTCGACCGGCCGAAGAACCTGATCGGTCTGGAGATCGAGCTCAATCTCGCCGGCGCGGACGGCATGCCCCGAATGGTGAATGCCGAAGTACTCGAGCGCATCGCCAGCGGGGATTTCCAGACCGAACTCGGCATGTTCAACCTGGAAGTGAACATCGCACCGCACCGCATCGGAGGGCGGGTTTTCGACCAACTCGCCGAGGAGTTGCGAACCGGGCTGGGATATGCCCACCGCAAGGCCCGGGAAGTCGATGCGGGCATTGTCATGATCGGTATTCTGCCGACGCTCGCCGAGGGCGACCTGGTCTCCTCGAACCTCTCCGACGTCGACCGGTACATGCTGCTCAACGACCAGATCGTGGCCGCCCGGGGCGAGGAGTTCGCGCTCGACATCGACGGGGTGGAGCGGCTGAGCTGCACCGCCTCCTCGATCGCGCCCGAGGCCGCCTGTACCTCGGTGCAGCTCCACCTCCAGGTGACCCCCGCCCGCTTCGCGGACGTGTGGAACGCCGCCCAGGCGGTGGCGGCGGTCCAGATCGCGGTGGGCGCCAACGCCCCGTTCCTGTTCGGGCGCGAGGTGTGGCGCGAGTCCCGGCCGCCGCTGTTCCAGCAGGCCACCGACACCCGTCCGCCGGAACTCCAGGCGCAGGGCGTCCGGCCCCGTACCTGGTTCGGGGAGCGGTGGGTGGACTCGGCGTACGAACTCTTCGAGGAGAACCTGCGCTACTTCCCGGCCCTGCTGCCGATCTGCGACGAGGAAGAGCCGCTGGAGGTACTGGACGCCGGCGGGGTACCCAAACTCCAGGAGCTGGTCCTGCACAACGGCACCGTCTACCGCTGGAACCGCCCGGTCTACGGCGTGGTCGACGGGGTGCCCCATCTGCGGGTGGAGAACCGGGTGCTGCCGGCGGGGCCCACCGTCGACGACGTGGTGGCCAACGCCGCCTTCTACTACGGGCTGGTACGGGCGCTGGCCGAGGAGAACCGGCCGGTGTGGCGGCGGCTGCCGTTCGAGGACGCGGCGGACAACTTCGAGACCGCCTGCCGGTACGGCATCGACGCCGAGCTGCGCTGGCCGCGACCCGGCCGGAGCGGCGGGGTGACCACGGTGCCGGCCGTGAAGCTGGTCCGGGACGAGCTGCTGCCGCTCGCCGCCGCCGGGCTCGACGCCTGGGGCGTGGAGCCGGCCGACCGGGACCGGTTGCTCGGCATCATCGAGGCGCGCTGCCGGCGCCGGGTGAACGGCGCCTCCTGGCAGGTGGAGACCTTCCACCGGGCGCTCGACGCCGGGCTGGGGCGGGACGCGGCACTGGCGGCCACCACCCGGAGGTACTGCGAGCTCATGCGTGAGGGCGAGCCCGTGCACACCTGGCCGGTGGGGTTCCCCGGTCCTTCCTGAACCGGGCGGCGCCGGTGGACCGTGAGCGGTGGGCGGCGGTGGGGCCGTGCCGCCGGGCCGGGCGGTGGGCGTTTGGGCGGTGGTGGCCGTACGCCGGTGGGCGGTGCCGACGGGGAGTGGCGGGGCCGCGCCCCGCGGCCGGGCCGGTGGGGCCGGGGTGGACGGGTCTCGCGCCGTCGACAGGGACGTCGACCGGGCCGTCGGCCGGGAGGGCCCCGGCCCCGCTGTAGCCGGGCCGGGAGGGGTCGGGCAAGCTGAGACGCCTGTGACCCGTGATGTGGAGACAGGTGTGGTCGATTCCTCTCGTTCGCCGGCTTCCCCCGCTGCCCCGGAGCCGCCCGCCGGACCGGAACCGGGAAGCGTTCCGGCGCCGGGCGGCCCGGCGGGGCCGTCCCGTCGCATGCTCCGGGCCGAACTGCTGCTGGTGCTCGCGCTCTCGCTGGGGGCCAGCGGGGTGTCCTCGGCCATCAGCTTCGTGGGGGCGCTCACTCGGCCCGGGGGCCTCAGCGACCAGGCCGCCCGGCTCAACGCCTCGTCCGCGCCCGGCCGTCCCTGGCTCGACCTGGCCTGGCAGCTCTTCGGGATCACGACCGCGCTCGTGCCGGTGGCCCTGGTGGTCCACCTCCTGCTGCGGGAGGGAACCGGGCCCCGGGTCATCGGCCTCGACCGGGACCGGCCCTGGTCCGACCTGGGGCGGGGCGCCCTGGTCGCGGCGGCCATCGGCAGCGCCGGGCTCGCCTTCTACCTGGTGGCGCAGGCATCCGGATTCAACCTCACGGTGGTGCCCGAGTCGCTGCCCGGTGTGTGGTGGAAGTACCCGGTCCTCGTCCTCTCGGCGGTGCAGAACTCCGTACTGGAGGAGGTCGTCGTCGTCGGCTATCTGCTGCGCCGGCTCGGCCAGCTGGGATGGACCCCGAGGGCGGCGCTGGCGGCGAGCGCGGTGCTGCGGGGCTCGTACCACCTCTACCAGGGGATCGGCGGGTTCATCGGCAACGTGGTGATGGGCGCGGTCTTCGTGCTGCTGTACCGGCGGTGGGGCCGGGTGGGGCCGCTGGTCGCCGCCCACGCGCTGCTCGACATCGTGGCCTTCGTGGGCTACGCGCTGCTGAAGGGGCAGGTGGACTGGCTGCCCACCCGGTGATCCCGGGTGGGGGAGGGGCCGTACGGATCACTCCGTACGGCCCCTCCGGTGCGTTCCGCCCGTACCCCCGGAATCATTTCGGCCGGAGACCCGCGTGCTCCGTGGCGCGCCCCCGGCGCTCCGTCAGCCGAGCAGGTCGCCCTCGATGACCGTGACGGCGGACCCGGTGAGCAGGGTGCGCTCACCGCGCAGCGCGGTGCGCACGATGCCGGTGCGCGCCCCGCCCTGGAGACCGGTCAGCTCGGTGCGTCCGGTGCGGGCCGACCAGAAGGGGGCGAGGGCGGTGTGGGCGCTGCCGGTCACCGGGTCCTCGTCGATGCCGACCGCCGGGAAGAAGCCGCGCGAGACGAAGTCGTAGCCGCGCCCGGGGTCCTCGGCCGGCGCGGTGACCACGATCCCCCGTACCGGCAGCTTCCTGATGGCGGAGGGGTCCGGGGCCAGTTCCCGTACGGTCCGCTCGTCGGCCAGCTCCACCAGCAGGTAGCCGACGTGCTCCGCGGTGTCGTGCGTGGAGAGCACGCGGGCGCCCAGCGCCTCCGCCAGCCCGTCGGGGGCCGGGGCGGGGGTGAGGGAGGAGGTGGGGAAGTCCAGGGTCAGTGTGCCGTCCTCGCCCGCGGTGGCCGTCAGGACACCGCAGCGGGCGGCGAACCGGACGGTGCCGCTCACCCGGCCGGTGCCGGCCAGCACATGGGCCGTGGCCAGGGTGGCGTGCCCGCACATGTCGACCTCGGTCAGTGGGGTGAACCACCGCAGCGCCCAGTCGGCCTCGCCGCCCGGCGGCAGCGGGTGGGCGAAGGCGGTCTCGGAGAGGTTCACCTCCGTGGCCACCCGCTGCAGCCAGTCGTCGTCGGGAAAGGCGTCCAGCAACAGCACCCCGGCCGGGTTGCCCGAGAAGGGCCGGTCGGTGAAGGCATCCACGATTCGTATCCGCATGCCGTGACGTTAAGGGCGTGGTGACCTCGTCGGCCAAGGCCAATTCGGGGTGGGTGGCCTGATGTTCCGCGCCGGTGGAACCCGGTGTCGTGCCGGGAGTCGGTGCCGGGTGGCCGGGTGGCCGGGTGCGAGGCGGGCCGGCCGGTCGCCCTCGGGACCGGACCGTGTGCCGAGGGGCCGGGCCGGGGTGAGCGTGTGGGCACCGGGTGGCGGACCCGTCCGTCACACCTGTTGGTGGGGTGCCCCCGGCGACCGGCCCCCCGCGGCGAACCGTCCTGGGCCCGCCCGCTGGAGCCGTCTCACTTCACCCGAACGCTTCCGCCGCTCGCCGGTCGGGACCCGGGGAGTGTGCCAGGGCCCGCGTCCGAAGGCGGAGCCCGGGGCCGGCCGGTGTCGGTGAGTTCGGGTCTCGCGTAATGATCCTCCAGGGTGCGGTCGGCCCATCCGTGTGCCCCGGCGTCCAGGTGATGCGGATGCCGGACGTCACCGTCTCTCCTGGGCGAGGAAGTGCCGGATGTCGGTCGCCAGCGCAGCCATCTGCTCGCCGGCCTCCAGCCAGGTGGTCACCGATGCGCCCCAGCCGCCGGCGGCCTGCGTCCATGGTCGCAGGGTCCAGGTCAGCCCGACGTGGCCGCCGGACCGGAAGGCGGCCGACACCGCCACGTCTCGGTCCTGGGCCTGCCAGTTCCGTTCGCCGTTCCACCCCTGATAGTCGCCGGCGAGCCCTTCCAGGAACGGCGTGAGATCGCTGTCCCGGACCCAGGCGACGACCTCGTTGACGCGAGCGGTCAGACCTGGGGCGCATAGCTCGACGGCGTAGTGCACGGAGTCCGAGTCGAAGCTGAAGCGATCGCAGAACGTCACGCTGACGGACGCGTTGTCCCGGCAGCGAATGGTCACGCTGGGTGTGCTGTCGGTGCTGTCGGTGCTGTCGGTGCTGTCGGTGTCGTCGTTCGGGGAGGACATGGCCGGAACGCTACTAGGACGCAGACGATTGCTTGGCGACGTGTTCCGATATATCGTTGAGGCATCGCGACAGATCAACGATGAAAGGAGCGTTGCGATGCATCCTCAAGGACACGGATATGAGCACGGCCCCGGGCGCTGTGGGCCCGGCCATCACGGTCGGGGCGGTCACGGGGACTTCGAGGGGCGGCGGGCCGCCTTCGGTCCGTTCGGGCCCGGATTCGGTGGCGGCGGGCCGTTCGGTGGTGGGCCCTTCGGCGGCCGGGGTCGTGGCGGTGGCCGGGGGCGGGCGCGGCGCGGTGATGTGCGCGCCTCGATCCTGGCGCTGCTCAAGGACCGTCCGATGCACGGGTACGAGATGATCCAGGAGATCGGCGAGCGCAGCGGCGGGGCCTGGCGGCCCAGTCCCGGTTCCGTCTACCCGACCCTCCAGATGCTGGAGGACGAGGGGCTGATCACCAGCGAGAGCGAGGGCGGCAAGAAGCTGTTCACGCTGACCGAGGCCGGGCGCGCGGAGGCCGAGGCGGGGTCGGCCACCCCCTGGGAGGAGGCCGGGCGCGGCATCGACTGGGAGTCCCTGCACGAGGTCCGGCAGGCGGGGATGGGGTTGTTCGAGGCTTTCGGACAGGTCTGGAAGACCGGCAGCCCGGAGCAGCGGCAGAAGGCCCTGGCGGTCGTCAACGAGGCCCGTAAGAAGCTGTATCTGATCCTCGCCGACGAGCACTGATGGACGAGTGCTGATCGACGGGGGCTGACGGGCGAGGGCTGATCGCCGGTCGTCGGTCGCCGGGCTTCCGGAGGGCCGACGGCCGGCGATCGGCGTGCGGGCCCGTGCCGGGTGCCCGCCGGCCCGGTCGGGTGCCCGGGCGGCGGGCGTCTCAACAGGTGTCATGGGCCTTACGCTCCTGACGGCCCACTGCCATGATGGCCCGATGCGCACGTCCACGGGGAAGAACACCGGTCTCGGGCTCGCCCTGGCCTCCGCCTTCGCGTTCGGCGGGTCCGGGGTGGCGGCCAAGCCGCTGATCGGGGCGGGGCTCGACAGTCTGCATATGGTGTGGCTGCGCGTCGCGGGGGCCGCGCTGGTGATGCTCCCGGTCGCCTGGCGGCACCGGGAGCTGGTGCGCCGCCGGCCGGCTCTGCTGGTCGGTTACGGGCTGCTCGCCGTGGCCGGGGTGCAGGCCTGTTACTTCGCCGCGCTCTCCCGTATCCCGGTCGGGGTGGCGCTGCTGGTCGAGTACCTCGCCCCGGCGCTGGTGCTCGGCTGGGTGCGCTTCGTGCGGCGCCGACCGGTCGGCCGGGCGGCGGTGGCCGGGGCGGTGCTGGCGGTCGGCGGGCTCGCCTGTGTGGTGGAGGTGTGGTCGGGGCTGCGCTTCGACGCCCTGGGGCTGCTGCTCGCGCTCGGCGCGGCCGGCTGCCAGGTCGGCTACTTCGTCCTGTCCGACCACCGCGGTAACGAGGCGGAGCCGGTCGATCCGTTCGGCGTGATCGCGTACGGCCTGCTGGTGGGCGCCGGCCTTCTGACGGCGGTGGCGCGGCCGTGGACGCTGGACTGGCAGGTGCTGGCCGGTACCGCCTCGATGGGCGGCACCCGCCTGCCGGTCTGGCTGCTGCTCGGCTGGATCGTGCTGGTGGCGACCGTACTGGCGTACCTCACCGGAGTGATCTCGGTGCGCCGGCTCTCCCCGCAGGTCGCGGGCGTGGTCGCCTGCCTGGAGGCGGTCGTCGCCACCGTGCTGGCGTGGGTGCTGCTGAAGGAGCACCTGTCGGCGCCGCAGTTGGTGGGCGGGGCGGTGGTCCTCGCCGGCGCTCTGGTCGCCCAGGCCGCCACCCCCGGCGCCCCGCCCCCGCCGCCGGGGCCCGGGGGCGACGGGACGGCGGCCGGGGAGCCGGCCGGCGCCACGCCCCCGGGGATCCCGAGCGCGGTGGGCTGAGCGCCGGGGAGTGCCGAGCGCGGTGGGCTGGGCGCCCGGCTGCGGGCCGGGCGCCGTCCGCGCGGGTGGCACCCGGCCAGGAGAGGGGGGGCCGCCTCCCGGTGGGATCAGCCGCCGGGCAGATAGGCGGGGGTGCCGATCGACGGATCCAGGTCCGCCGCGGGGACGGCGGCGGCGTACCGGGGCGCGACCGGGACCACACCGGCCCAGTGGGGCAGCGCCAGGTCCTCGGGGTCGTCGTTCGGGCCGCCGGTGCGCAGCTTCGCGGACACCTCGGCCAGCTCCAGGCGGAGTACGGCGGTGGCGGCCAGCTCCTTGGTGTCGGCGGGCCGGGAGTCCCGGGACCGGCCGGGCACCACCTGGTCGACCAGGGCGTCCAGCGCCACCCGCTTCTCCTCCGGGTCGGTCACCGTCCGGGCCGTGCCGTGCACCACGACCGAGCGGTAGTTGATCGAGTGGTGGAAGGCCGAACGGGCCAGCACCAGACCGTCCAGCAGGGTCACCGTGAGGCAGACGGCCAGCCCCGGATCGGTCCGGCCCGCCGCCCGCAGCGGCCGGGAACCGGTGGAGCCGTGGATGTAGAGCCGTTCGCCGATCCGCCCGTAGAGCGTGGGGAGCACCACCGGCGCGCCGTCCCGGACGAACCCGAGGTGGCAGACGTACCCCTCGTCCAGGATCGCGTGCACCAGTTCCCGGTCGTACGCGGCCCGCTCCCGGGCCCGGGTGGGCACCGTGCGGTCGGTCGGCGCGTAGGTGCCGGGCGTGGACCGTTCGTCCGCCGTTTTCCCGCTCCTGGTCGTGTCCGGCATGACAGCTCCTTTGAACTAGTGCATAATTATCTTCGTGCTAGGACATTATCGGATTGCGGGCCGTCGTGCTGTGGAGATCGTCGCCAGCGTCGAGCGGGGAGTCGGTGAAGGTGCCCTGGCGCCGGGGCAACCCCTGCCCCCCATGAGGGAGTTGGCGCAGGAGCTGGGGGTGAATCCGAATACCGTCGCGGCCGCCTACCGCGCCCTGCGGGACCGGGGGGTCGTGGAGACGGCCGGTCGCCGGGGCACTCGGGTGCGGCCCGCCCCCGCCACCACCGCCCGGGGTGCTCTGCTGATCGATGCCCCCGAGGGCGTACGGGATCTGGGGCGGGGCAATCCGGACCCCGCACTGCTGCCCCCGCTGGCCGGGGCGCTGGCGGAGACGGCGCGGTGGAGCGACGAGCGCCCGGGGCTGTACGGCGAGGAACCGGTGGACCCGGAGTTCGGACGGCTGGCCCGGGCCTCGCTGACCGCCGACGGAGTGCCGGACGGGCCGCCGGCCGTCACCTCGGGGGCGCTCGACGCCACCGAGCGGGTGCTCATGGCGCACCTCCGCCCGGGCGACGCGGTCGCGCTGGAGGACCCCGGCTGGGACCGGCTCCTCGATCTGGTGCCGGCCCTCGGGCTGCGCCCGGTGCCCGTCGCGCTGGACGACGAGGGGCCGCTGCCCGACGCGGTGGCGCGGGCGCTCCGGGGCGGGGCGCGGGCGCTGCTGGTGACCTGCCGGGCGCAGAACCCGACCGGGGCGGCGGTGAGCCGGGCCCGGGCGGCGGAGCTGCGGCGACTGCTCGCCCGGTACCCGGACACCCTGGTGGTGGAGGACGACAACGGGCACGGGTTCGTGGACCTGGCGCCGCACCCGCTGGCCGGGGCCACCACGCACTGGGCGTTCGTCCGGTCGCTGGCCAAGGCGTACGGACCGGACCTGCGGGTGGCGGCGCTGGCCGGCGACCCGGTGACCGTGGACCGGTTGCTGGGGCGGCAGCGGCTCGGGCCCGGGTGGGTGAGCCGGCTGCTCCAGCGCACGGTGGTACGGCTCTGGGAGACGGAGGCCCTGGACGCGCGGGCGGTCGCCGCGTCGTACGGGGAGCGCCGGGAGGGGCTGATCGCCGCGCTGGCCGAGCGGGGTGTGCGGGCACACGGGCGCTGCGGGATGAACGTCTGGGTGCCGGTGGCGGACGAGACCGGGGCGGTCGCCCGGCTGGCGCAGGCGGGCTGGGCGGTGGCCCCGGGCGCCCGGTTCCGGCAGGCCGCCGGGCCCGGGATGCGGCTGACCGTCTCGGACCTGGCGCTCCCCGACATCGCCCCGCTGGCCGACGCGGTGGCGGCGGCGACCGCCCCGGTGGCCCCGCGCAGCCACGGCTGAGCCGGCCGGCCGGGGCCGGAGGCCGCCCGGTCACGGCCGAGCCGTGCGCGCCGCCCGTGCCACGACGGACGAGTGCGGGGGGCCCTGGCGCCTCGGGGCGCCACCGTTCCCGGGTGATACGTGCTGCCAGCCGGGGCGGCCGGTGCGGGTCCCGGCCCGGCGCGATGTCCGGCGGGCTCCGGGTCAGTGCGGGTCCGGGCGCCGCGCGCTACGCGCCCGGCCGGCCGGTGCGGATCCGGGCACGGCGGGGCGTCCGGCCGGCGCGCGGGCGGCTCTGGGTGAGCGCGGCGCCCGCCAGCACGATCACCGCGCCGACCGGGGTGTTCCAGCTCAGCGGCTCGCCCAGCAGCGTCACTCCGGCCGCCGTCGCGATGACCGGGACGAAGTAGGTGACCATCTGCCCGGTCGTCGGCCCGACCTCGGCCACCAACCCGTACTGGAGCAGTACCGCGAAGCCCGTCCCCAGCGCGCCGAGCGCCGCCACCGCCAGCAGCGGACCGACCTGGAGGCTGCCCGGCCAGGTGGTGAACAGCGGTGTCACCAGCGCCAGTTGCAGGGTGGCCAGGCCCAGCTGCGCCCCGGTGAGCGACAAGTGCGACTCGGGTCGCCCGGCCAGCGTCCGGCGCACCCAGATCCAGCCGACCGGGTAGCTCAGCGAGGCGAACAGCGCCAGGACCGTACCGGTGGTGTCGACCCCCGAGAAGCCCTGCCAGGCGCCGAGCACGGTCAGTACCCCGAGAAAGCCGAGCCCCAGGCCGGCGACCCGGCGGCGGGTCGGCCGGTCCTCGGAGAGGGCCACCAGCGACAGCACCATGCCCCAGAGCGGCGAAGTCGCGTTGCAGATGCCGGCCAGCGTGGAGGGGATGGTCAGCTCGGCATAGGCGAAGAGCGAGAACGGCAGGGCGTTCAGCAGAAAGCCGGCCACGAAGAGCCGGGCCCAGGTGCCGGCCCCGCGGGGCAGCCGGGCCCGCTTCACCGCCATCGCCACGGCCAGCACCGCCGTACCGAACAGCAGCCGCCCGAAGGTCACCTGGAGTGGTGCGTAGGCCCCCGTTCCCAGCTTGATCAGCAGAAAGCTGAACCCCCAGATGGCACAGAGCGCCGCGAACCGGATCCGCCAGTCCACGGCGGGCCGGGATGCCGCCCGGGAGTCGGCCGGCGGCACCGTGGCAGGGGTGGAGTGCGGCGGCGCCGGAACATCAGCGGCGGGCCGTTGCGCCGGAGTGCCGGCGGAGGACGGTGGCGCCGGGCGCGAAGGATCGGAGGGCGGACGGGAGGGGGACGCGAGGCTCATGCTGACCACCTTGACCTCCGGCTTCATATTAGAACAAGCGATATTTCTTGAACCCCATCGCTTAGCATTGCTTACATGTTGAATCTGGAGCGCCTGCGCACCCTGGACGCCCTCGCCCGGCACGGCTCGGTGAGCGCCGCCGCCGACGGTCTGCATGTCACCACGTCGGCCGTCTCCCAGCAGCTCGCCAAGCTGGAGCGGGAAGTGGGGCAGCAACTGCTCGCCAAGCACGGGCGCGGGGTGCGGCTCACCGACGCCGGACTGCTGCTCGCGGACCACGCGGCCCGCATCCTCTCCCAGGTGAAGCTGGCCCAGGCGGACATCGAGGCGCAGCGCGGCCAAGTGGTGGGGGAGGTGCGGCTGGCCGGCTTTCCCACGGTGGCCAGGGGCCTCTTCCCGCTCGCCGTCTCGGCGCTCCGCCGCGACCATCCCGACCTGCTGGTCCGGACCGCCGAGCTGGAGCCCGAGGACGGGATGCGCCAGGTGGCGCGCGGGGACACGGATCTCGCCGTGGTGCTGGACTGGAGCAACAAGCGGTTCCCGACACCAGTCGGACTCAACCGCGCCCACCTCTTGGACGACACCGCCGATGTCGCCATGCCCGCCGGCCATCCGCTCGCGGGCCGGGGCGAGGTGGACCTGCGGGACTTCGCCGACGACGAGTGGGTGTCCTGGCCCGAGGGAGAGGCCTGCCACGACTGGCTGATGTTCACCCTGCGGTCCGCCGGGATCGAGCCGCGCATCACCCACTTCGCGCAGGAGCACCACACCCAGCTCGCCTTCGTCCGGGCCGGGCTCGGGGTGTGCGTGGCCCCCCGCCTCGGGCGCGACCCGCTGCCGGAGGGCGTGGCGCTGGTCCCCGTACGACACCGGCTGCGGCGGCACATCCACGCCACCTGGCGCGCCGACGCCGACCGGCGCCCGTCGATCCGCGCGGTGGTGGACGCGCTGCGGGAGGCGGGCCGGCGGGCGGCGGAGTGAGCGGACTGGCGGGTGGCGGGGTGAGGGGACCGGCCATGCCGGCGAGGCCGGCCTGACGGTGTCGCCGTCGGCGGTGACGGCGGCCGGCCCGAGTGGAGCGGCGGCCTCAGGGGATCTCCATCCGGACGAGGGCCGGGAGCAGTGCGTCGCGCACCAGTGGTGAACGCTGGGCGGCGAGCATGGTTCGGGCGACGGCGTACGGCCCGACCGCGTACGGGCCGATGCTCCGCACCGTCGACACGCACCCCGTCCCGGCGCGGGCACGGCGCCAGGCGGACGGCCCGGGGGTGCGGCGCAGGGACGGGAAGCGGAACGTTCCGCCGCGAAGCAGGATGTACGGAGCCAGATGAGTGAGAGCCGGAGGAAGGACATCGAAGAGCAGCACGCTGTGCGGGAAGCGCCGGACACAGAGGCGGACGAGGGCGGCACCCTGGGGCGGCGGCAGGTGCATGAACAGGCCCTGGGCCGTGATGAGCACCGGGGGGCGGGCGACGGCGTGGTCGGTCCACCGGGGGTCGGTCGCCGAGCAGGTGAGGGTGTGTTGCCGAGGTCCGTGCGGGAGAACCGCGCGGCGCAGGGCGATCACTTCGGGCCGGTCGACCGAGAGCCACTGCGCGGTGCCGTTGTCCGCGCGCCAGAACTGTGTCTCCAGTCCTTCCCCGAGGGCGATGACCGTCGCCCCGGGGTGCCGGGCCAGGAAGTGCGCCGTCGCGGCGTCGTACATGCGGGCCCGCCGGGCGAGGTACTGCTCGACGAGTGTGTTCGGGGCGCCGAACCAGGCCGTCAGGGGCCAGGCGCACCGGTCGACGAGTTCCACCGCGGCGGGGTCCGACAGAAGCGGTGGAGAACGGCGGGCGGCCGACGCCCGGTGGTGAAGCGCCCACAGGGCTGTCCGGGCGACGGGTGCCAGATCCGTCGGAACGTGGTGTCTCGGGGAGGCGGGTTCCCCGTCGTGGGACCACATGGGCGGAGCGTATCCCGCCCCGGTGGCGGAGATGCCGGTGTCAAGCCCTTCGAGTGGTCGTGCGAATCTCTGTGCGAGAGAGGCGCGGAATGGGCCGGACCCGCCCCGGCCCGTGGGCCCAAGTGCCCCGGCCGGACCATGTCTTCCCACCGCCGGGGGCCGGAGGGGGCTTCCGGCGGAACGAATGAGGATGCCGGTGTGAGGACCCCGCACTTCGAGTTCGTGTGATCACGAGGCTTTGAGGGCGATGCCGCAGGGCGTCGCCCTCCTCGGTGCGCCCGCTGTGTGGGACACGTCCACTCGCGCCACCGGTAGCCCGGTTCCCCGGTACCGGGGCGGCCGGACGCCGGGCCTCGCCGCTCCTGAAGCGGCGCTTCTCGCCCCCCACGCACGCGGGCATGGTCCCTCTTCCTCACCGCTGCCCGGAGTGTCTGGTGCCCGTATCGCTTCCCCCTGCTCTCGAACCGTTCCTCGGCCCGCTGCACTGCCCGTTGTGCCGCGCCCGCCTCCACCCCGGGCGCGGTGCGCTGCGCTGCCCGGCCGGCCACGCCTTCGACCTCGCCCGCCAGGGCTACGTCGGCCTGCTGACCGGCGCCCGCGCCACCAGCGGGGACGACGCGGCCATGGCGCGGGCCCGGGACCGGTTCCTGTCCACCGGCGGGTACGACCCGATCCGCCGGACCGTGGCCGCTCTGACGGCCGGCGCCCTGCCCGGCCGGGGCACGGTGGTGGACGTCGGCTGCGGCACCGGTTACTACCTGGCCGGTGTGCTCGACCGGTCGCCCGCCGCCCGCGGCCTGGGCCTGGACTCCTCGGTACGCGCACTGCGCTCGGCGGCCCGGGCCCACCGGCGGGCCGCCGCGGCGAGCTGGGACGTCTTCCGTCCCCTGCCCCTGGCCGACCGGGCGGCCGATGTCGTGCTGGACGTGTTCGCCCCCCGCAACCCGTACGAGTTCCACCGGGTGCTCCGCCCGGCCGGCCGGTTGATGGTGGTCCGTCCTACCGGCCGGCACCTGGCCGAACTGTGCGGGAGGTTGCCCGGGATGGTCACGGTCGATCCGGCCAAGGAAGAGCGCCTGAGGCAGACGCTGGGCCCCTACTTCGAGGCCGCCCGCACCCAGCGGGTCGAGTACGTCATGCCCCTGGCCCGGCAACAGGCCCTGGACCTCGTGGGGATGACGCCGAGCGCACGCCACCTGGACCGCGCGGCCCTGGACGCCCACGGCCCCCTCCCGGGCCGGGTCACCGTCTCCGTGCTGGCCACCGCCTACCAGCCCCGGTGACCATCGGCCGGCCCCGGTGACCCCTACCGGCCCCGGCGGCGGTGCGCCGGGGCCGGCGACCACCGGCGGCCCCGGCCCGGGGCGCGGGGTCAGGCGTGGGACAGGGCGAAGGAGACCAGGAATCCGGCCACCGTGATCAGTCCTATGGCCAGATGGGCGTCTTCGAACGCCTCCGGGATCATGGTGTCGGCGATCATCGCCAGGATGGCGCCGGCCGCCACGGCGGTGACCGCCGCCACCACCGTGGCCGACAGCGGGCCGACCACGGCGTAGCCAAGTACCGCCGCGACGGTGCTGGCCAGCGCGATCGCGCCCCACACCGTGAACACATACACCTTGGAGCGGCGGGCCTGCCGCATGCCGGCCGCGCTCGACAGGCCCTCGGGGACGTTGCTGATGAAGACGGCGATCACGGTGACCAGGCTGACCGCGCCCCCTTTGAGGAGGCTCACGCCGATGACGGCGGACTCGGGCACCCCGTCCAGCAGCGCTCCCAGGGCCAGCGCCAACCCCGAGCCCTCCTGCTGCTCCTCCGAGGGCTGCGCGCCACCGCTCCGCTTGCGGTGGCGCGCACCGCGCCGGGCGAGCCAGGCGTTGCCGCCGGTGTAGGCCAGCGCGCCGCCGATCGTCCCGATCGCCGCCGGGGCGAGGCCCGCTTCCTCGTACGCCTCCGCCACCAGCTCGAACGACACGGCGGACAGCAGCACTCCGGCCCCGAACGCCATGACCGAGGCGGTCAGCCACCGGGGCACTCGCACCCCGTAGCCGATCACCGCCCCGACCAGCAGCGCCGAGCCGGCGACCAGACCCCACAGGCCGGCCTCGATGATCTCCGGGATCTCTGGCATGCACCCGTCCCTACCCGCCACCACACGGGCCGAAGCACCGGCCCGGCCGTCCGGGGCCACCGCCCGGGGGAGAAGGTAGGGGGATGCAGCAGACGACATGTGCCGGGCTCTTCACCCGCCGATTCGGTCCGCCGGTGCGGCCGGGCGGCCCAACGGCGGTGCTGGTGCACGGCCTTGGACTGTCGGGGCGCTACTTCGCCCCGCTCGCCCGGCGGCTCGCGGCGCGGGGTGCGACCGTGTTCGTACCGGATCTGCCGGGCAACGCCCGCTCGCGGAGCGCCGCGCGCCGGATGCCCGACATCGGCCAGGCCGCCGACGCCCTGGCGCGCTGGTACCAAGCCCTGGCCCTGGGGCCGAGCCTGCTGGTCGCCAACTCGGTGGGCTGCCAGGTGGCCGCCGCGCTCGTCGCCCACCACCCGGACACCGCTCGCCATATGGTCCTCGTCGGCCCGGCGCTCGACCCCCGGGTGTCCACGGGCGGCCAGGCCGGACGGCTGCTGGCCGACATACCCCGGGAGCCGCTGTCCCTGCTCGCGGTGGCGGCGAGCGACTACCTCACGACCGGCCCCCTGCGGTTCACCGCGTCCTTCCGCCACGCCCTGCGCGATGCCACCACCCTGTTCGAGGCGCACCTGGCCCGGGTCCGGGTGCCGACGCTCGTCGTGCGCGGAGCGGGCGACACCCTCGCCCCCGCTCCGTGGGTCCGGCGGGTGGCCCGGACAGTGGGCGACGGGCACACCGCCGTGATCGAGGGCGCCGCGCACGCCGCGCACTACAGCGCCCCGGGCGCGCTCTCCGCCCTCATCGGGGACTTCACCGCCCTGCACAGGGGTGGTCCGCGTCCGGCGCCCGACCGCGGTCCCGCGCGGCACCCGTGCTGTTGACCTTTCATGTAGCGGGCATGTACCGCCGCGACCGGGGAAAGCGAAGGGCGACACCGGTCGCTGACGGAGGGTTGCGCCATGCTGATACCCGATCCCCACTATCTGCGTTCCCAGCTCACCCGCTACACCGAGCTGCGAGCCGGCCGCGGCGAGGCGGCGGGCGAGCCGTCGCTGGAGGACGTCAGCTATACCCTGTGCGTCCTGACCGGAACGCGGCACATCGGTGAGGCGCTCACCGTCGCGGAGACACTGCTCGCCGCCGCGGCGGTCCCGGACCCGGCCGGTACGGCGCTGGCCGCGTGACGGCGCTCCGGCCCGGGAGCAACACGCATGCTCTCCCCGCTACCGTTCTGCACCTGCATGTCGTAAGTGATCAGCGGAGTCGTCCCCAACCTCGCCGCCACCGCCCGCCCGGTCGTGAGGCCGAACTCGGCAACGGTCTCCAGTGCGACGGCCAGGGCAGTGATCCACGCGCGCACACGCATGGCAGCTCCTTCGTGGAATGGGCGCGCGTGGAGTGGACCGCGACGGCGCGGCCTGCCCCCGACTCCGTTTCTGGCGCCGTACCGTCGCGCCCCCATACGGCGGGTGGGACGCCGTCCTGAACTCTGCTGTGCGGCAGGACAGTTGGACTGCCCGTCGGGCGCCCGGTCGCGGCGCCTGGACTCCGCCGGCCGAGAACACCTCGGTCTACAGCTGAATCGAACCTGATCGCCGACGTGGGAGTGCCGGCGCCAACCCGGCCGCCGAAGTGATATCCCTGCTCGCCGCGGTATGCGCGGGCGTGTACAACATCGACGACGCGGCACGGGGCAGTGGACCGGGCCCTCATCGCAGTACGCGCACCGTCCACGCTCGGCGCGCCTTCGATCCCGACCACCTCGACATCGAGGACATCGAGGACATCGGCGAACTCCTTACCGCCCACTAGCCATCGTGGGAACTGCCGCGGCGCAGCACTAGGAGTAACTCAAGTCCATGGCGCTGTACTGGACCGGTCCAGCGATCACGACCATGCGCTGGGTCTCCTCGTGCCAGATGCTGACGGAGCCGGTTTCGTCGTCGAGGTAGGTCACCTGCCCGGTGGAGTCGACCTGTCGGGTGTAGCCCGGGAAGTCGCGGTACTGGATGGTTCCGGTGGACGTTCCCACGTCCGCGATCACGTAGGCGTAGGCACCGCCTGCGGCGGACTGGTTCCCGGAGTAGCCGGCTTCCGGAGCGTCGCCGCCCATTCCGGACATCGGCACGTCCTCGTCATACACCGGCCCGGACTCCCAGCCGCCCGGCACGTTGGCCGCCTCCACCTCGTTGACGCGACGGGTGAGGGACCGTTCCGCCATGTGCAGCATCCGCGCCATCGACGACACGGTGTACCTGTTGCTGAGTTCGGCCACGGTCTGGGCCAGGGCATATGGCATGCTCTTGGGCTCGATGGACTTGCCCTTGCCCTTGCCTTTCTCCCTCTCGCGCCACTTGGCGTAGAAGTCCGTGTCGGCCGCCATCACCGACTTGATCGTGGCCCAGCCGGAGGACTCCTTGTTCATCGACTTGCGGCTGGGCTTGGACGACTTCTTCTTGCCCGAGTCCGACTTCTTCTCGGCGTACTTGCCTTTGTCCGGCCTGCGGGTGACGGGCGCCCCGGCCTCACGGCCGTCGCGGGCCTCGTGGCCGGTCCGGTCGTTCACGCACCGGTAGATGGCGGACTTGATGGCGTCAATGGTCCGCCTGCCGTCCACCTCGCTGATGATCTCGGCGAGCTCTGGACGGCTCGCCCTCGCCGTCTCTTCCCAGTACTTGAAGAGGGTCTTCTTAGCTTCCGGCGATCCGTTGAGCCAGGTGTCCTGGATCTGCCGCCGGTGTTCGGGGTCGGTGATGATGCGGTCGGCGCGCAGCCTCGACTTGATCGTGTCCGCCCCCTGGCCGACTCGGGCGGCGCCCGCCTCGGTGCCCGCGATGTCCTGAGCGCGGGTGTAGGAGGAGAAGACCGGCTGCCCGTTCGCGTCGTAGTCCGTCTCGATGTCGCTGAGGGACGGGGTCCGGTAGTTCCGCCGTGCGGCTAGCCCGGCGTCCACGATGCTCTCCGGGCCGTTTTTCTCGTGGGCGTCCTCGGGCGGCTGCATGCGCGACAGGGCGGGCGTGGCCGGCAGCTGTGACGCCAGGCCCAGCATGTAGTTCTTGAAATCGGGATCGTTGACGACGTGCGCCTGGTGCTGGTAGAGGTTCTGGAGCGATTCCCAGTAGTAGAAGCCGGGGTTCGGGTCGAAGACGAGGTTTCCGAACCCCGCCTTGTTCCGGTAGTACGCCAGGGCCGCGGTGCAGCAGAGGCAGCCACGGTACCGGCCCATGATGGCATGCTCGCCGCGGACTTCCTTGGGCTTGACCCCGGACCGGCGCAGGGCCAGCAGCAGCTTCTGCTCGGCGTGCAGCAGCCCCTTCTCCTCCTTGAAGGTGAGCAGGAAGATCGAGCCCTCGAACTTCTCGCTGGTGAGCAGCTTGTGCAGCTGCGGATCGCTCACATCCACGAGGGCCACGGGCTTGCCGTGGCGTTTGCGCAGCGCCTCGGCCGTGGCGTCGTCCTCTCCACCGCGCTGGCCCGTCATGACCGCCTGGGTCTTGAGGGCGGCCCGGTCCACCCGGTCCGAATACTCCCGGGCGTCCGGTCCCGCCATCCCGCGCTCCCGGCCGGCCGTGCTCTGGTGCGTCGAGACCATGTCCGCGTAGCCGTCTTCGGTGTCGCGGGTCGTGAACTTCTTGAGGGCGTCCATCGACTCGTTGTAATTCGAGGCGAAGAGCAGCCGGTTGTTGATCAGCATGCCCTGGACCTCGCGCTCCCGGTTGTCCCTGGCGCCTTGCTGCTCCTGCACCCCCGCGACGGCGTCGTACACCAAGAAGGCCTGGTGAGACAGGGTCTGGGAGGTCGCGTCATCCTTCATGGAACGCGCGTACCGTCGCCGGACCTGCTCGGGGCCCTGACCGTGCCGTCCGCCGCCGTAGGCCTTCTTCCACTCGTCCTTGACGGCCTCGTCGATCTCCTTCGCCTTCTGCCGGGGCGTCTTCTTGTCCTTGCCCGCGCGCTGCACGGGAGCCGTACCCGGAGCGAGGAGGCGTGCGACGGCGTTGTTGCCCGCCGCGCCCTGCAGGAAGCGCATGCGGGCCATGGCGGCCCCGCCGGCCGATCGCTGGACCGCCCTGGCCGACGCGGTCCCGTGGTGACCCGCGCCGGCCGACGGGGCCGTGCGGGCACCCGCCGCGAACGCCGCGCCGTCGGCCGCGGCCGTCCGCTCGGAGTCCTGCCCGGGGTCGGTCACGCTGAGGCCGGCGCCGTTGTCGTTGCCGGTCTCCCGGATGCCCCTCAGGTTTTTGTCGACGTGACCCAGTTCGTGACCCATGACCTCCTTGTTGCCGGCCATGCCCGGCCCCAGGAAGACATGCGCCCCTACCGTCATCGCCTG
This sequence comes from Streptomyces pyxinae, assembly GCF_024756275.1. Taxonomy (GTDB): domain Bacteria; phylum Actinomycetota; class Actinomycetes; order Streptomycetales; family Streptomycetaceae; genus Streptomyces; species Streptomyces pyxinae. The sequence goes on from NZ_JANUGQ010000005.1 coordinate 35,392, forward strand.
TGCGCCCAGAGCCTCGGTCGCCCGCTGCGCCACGTGATTGTCGTGGATACGGGCGCTGGAGAAGTCGTTCCGGTAGAAGGCGTCCGCCTCGGCGCGCAGCGCACCGGACAGCGGCCGGCTCGGCGAGGAGATGGCGGACGCCAGCAGCGCGCTCTGGGTGGCCGGGTCGACGCCCCCACCACCGTCGTGACCACAGCCGGAGCCGTGGACATGCTGGTCCGGCCCGGCGTCACGGGCGACGACGCCGGGATCCGCCAGGCGTTGGAGCGAGGTCACTTCCGCGGAGGTGAGCGGACGGGGTGCGGGCGAGGCCGGGGCGGAGGCCTTCCGCCGAGCGCCGAGCGCGTCCCCGTCCGACAGCTCCGACCGCGACCGCATCTGGTTCGCCTCCGCGTGTGTGGGGGATCATGTCCCGGTCATCCAAGCGCGCGTGCCGCAGCCGCACAAGGGACCGCAGTGCGCGATCCCGGGCAGAGACCGCTGCCCTTATGGACTCCGGACGGTGCCAGGCAGCCACGGCCGGCACCGTCCGGTCGGTACGCGCGCGGGCGAGGACTCCGGCGCCCGCGAAGCCCGGGCCGGCACCGCGCTGTCCGGCGCCAGGTTCAGGCCATTCGCGAAAAGTCGCACTTTGCCCTCCCGAAGGGCCGGAAGGGGAAGAGGAGGAAGCTCTCCTTGCTGCTCGCCACCCATCTCGCGACGCCATCTCGGTGAACACTGCGATCACCCTCAGTTACTATGCTCACTTCATGCCGGATGCCGGCAGCAAGGGACGCGGCGTCATCGACGGATTGCGTGGGGAGCGAGGAGCCTGGCATGCCGACGGAAACTCCCCGCATTCTCCCCAGCGCCGTCGACTGCGGGCTTCCGCTGCCGTGCTCCTTGGTGGACGTCTGTGGTCTGCGAGGTTGAAGAGATGGGTGGCCTGGGAAAGTGTTGCAAGAGGTCGTAGCGACCCGCTATGTCACGCCGTTGCGCGAGGGCGGCTCACTGCCGGGGATCGTCGAGGCCGACGATCTCGGTACGTACGTCATGAAGTTCACCGGAGCCGGGCAGGGGCGCAAGACCCTGGTCGCCGAGGTCATCTGCGGCGGTCTCGGCCGGCGGCTGGGGCTGCGCGTCCCCGAGCTGGTCACCATCCAGCTCGACCCGGTCATCGGTCTGGGCGAACCGGACCAGGAGGTGCAGGAGCTGCTCAAGGCGAGCGGCGGCCTCAACCTGGGGATGGACTATCTGCCGGGCTCGATCGGCTTCGATCCGCTCGCCTATGAGATGGACGCCGCCGAGGCGGGCCGGGTGGTGTGGTTCGACGCCCTGATCAACAATGTCGACCGCTCCTGGCGCAACCCCAACCTGCTGGTCTGGCACGGCGACCCGTGGCTCATCGACCACGGCGCCACCATGATCTGGCACCACAACTGGCCCGGGGCGCGGGCGTCGGCGGCCAAGCCGTACGACGCCTCCGACCACGTACTGGCCTCCTTCGGTCCCGATGTGGCCGCCGCTGCCGCCGAGCTGGCGCCCCGGGTCACCGAGGAACTGCTGACCGAGATCGCCGCCGAGGTGCCGGACGAGTGGCTGGTGGACGAGCCGGGCTTCGACACCACCGACGCGCTCCGCCGCGCCCATGTGGAGACCCTGCTCTCCCGCGCGGTGGACATCCATGAGCGGATCACCCTCGGGGCGCGTACCACTCGCCCCTCGTCCAGGGCTCCCGGCTGGCTCACCGAGCAGGCCCGGCCCTGGCCGCACACCGCGAAGAAGGAACCGGGGGCGGGCGACGGCAGTGGTGACGGCGTCGACGGTGTGAAGGACGGCGAGAAGTGAGCGACCGGGACGTCTTCGAGTACGCGCTGCTGCGCGTGGTGCCGCGGGTCGAGCGCGGCGAGTGCTTCAACGCGGGCGTGGTCGTCTACTGCCGCGCCCGGTCGTTCGTGGCCGCCCGCACCCATCTGGACGAGGCCAAGCTGCGGGCGCTGGACCCGGCGGCCGATGTGACCGGGGTACGGGCCGCGCTGCGGGCCGTGGAGGGGGTCTGCGCGGGCGGCCCCGAGGCCGGGCAGGCGGCGCGCGACGACGCCGGGCGGCGGTTCCGCTGGCTGATCGCACCGCGCTCCACCGTGCTCCAGCCCGGCCCCGTGCACACCGGCCTCACCGCCGACCCCGGCGCCGAGACGGAGCGGCTGCTCGATCTGCTGGTGCGCTGACCCGACGGGTCCGGGATCCCGGCGCCCGGCGAGGCGCGGCACCCGGTGGGCCGTTGACACCGGGTGCCGGGATCTCTAGCGTCTCGTCCACCGAAGGTACTAAGCGGTCGCTCATCCCGGTGGAGGTGTACGGGACGGGGCACCGCTCACCGGAGGCACGGGAATCACGGGGTTCACGGGCGCGGGCCGCAGCCGCGCCCGGAGCCGCAACCGAGGGCGAGGAGATCCAGCATGTCCACCACCGAGCAGCGCGTCGCGGTCGTGACCGGGGCGGCGCGGGGCATCGGCGCCGCCACCGCCGTCCGGCTGGCGGCCGAGGGCCGCAAGGTCGCCGTACTCGATCTCGACGAGGCCGCCGGCGCGGACACCGTCGGGAAGATCACCGAGGCCGGCGGCACCGCCCTCGCCGTCGGCTGCGACGTCTCCGACGCCGGGCAGGTGGAGGCGGCCGTCGCCCGGGTCGCCGCCGAACTCGGCGCGCCGACCGTCTTGGTCAACAACGCGGGCGTGCTCCGCGACAACCTGCTCTTCAAGATGAGCGAGTCCGACTGGGACACCGTGGTGAACGTCCACCTCAAGGGCGCCTTCCTGATGGCGAAGGCATGCCAGAAGCACATGGTGGACGCGGGCTTCGGCCGGATCGTCAGCCTCTCCTCGTCCTCCGCGCTCGGCAACCGGGGCCAGGCCAACTACGCCGCCGTCAAGGCCGGCCTCCAGGGATTCACCAAGACGCTCGCCAAGGAACTCGGCAAGTTCGGGATCACCGCCAACGCGGTCGCCCCCGGCTTCATCGCCACCGAGATGACCGCGGCGACCGCCGCCCGGGTGGGCATGGACTTCGAGGAGTTCCAGGCCGCCGCCGCGACCCAGATCCCGGTCCAGCGGGTCGGCCACCCGGAGGATGTGGCCAACGCCATCGCCTTCTTCACCGGCGACGACGCGGGCTTCGTCTCCGGCCAGGTGCTGTACGTGGCCGGCGGCCCGCTCAACTGAGGGGAGGTCCGATGACGGCACAGCGACTGCCCGAGCTCTCCGGCCGGGTCTCCCTGGTCACCGGGGCCAGCCGGGGCATCGGGTACGCCATCGCCGAGGCGCTGGTGGCCCGCGGCGACCGGGTCTGCGTCACGGGCCGGGGCGAGGAGGCCCTGGCGGAGGCCGTCGACCGGCTCGGTGCCGACCGGGTGATCGGCGTCCCCGGCAAGGCGCACGACGAGGCCCATCAGGCGGCCGCCGTGGAACGCACCATGGAGGCCTTCGGCCGCCTCGACAATCTGATCAACAACGCCGGTACCAACCCGGTCTTCGGACCGCTCGCCGACCTCGACCTCGCGGTCGCCCGCAAGGTCTACGAGACCAATGTGATCTCCGCGCTCGGCTTCGCCCAGCGGACCTGGCAGGCGTGGCAGCGGGACCACGGCGGTGCGATCGTGAACATCGCCTCCGTCGCCGGCGTCGCCGCCTCGCCGTTCGTCGGCGCGTACGGCATGAGCAAAGCGGCCATGGTCAATCTGACCTTGCAGCTCGCGCATGAATTCGCGCCGGCGGTCCGGGTCAATGCCATCGCCCCGGCCGTGGTGAAGACGAAATTCGCGGAAGCACTTTACGAGGGCCGGGAGGCGGAGGCGGCGGCCGCCTATCCGCTGGGCCGGCTGGGCGTTCCGGAGGACATCGGCGGGGCCGCCGCATTCCTCACCTCCGGGCAGTCCGACTGGATCACCGGACAGACCCTGGTGATCGACGGAGGGATCTTCCTCAACGCCGGTGTCGGCTGATCCGGATTCTTCCGGATTGGCATCGATCGCCTCAAGTGCCCCACCAGTCTTTCCCATTGACCTGGTGGGGCACTGCGGTATGGTCGGCCGACCCATGGCTGAACGAGGAGCGTGCACGTGTTCAACCGGACCAGCCTGCAGGCCGCTGCAGCCCTTGTGTCCATGTCCCTCCTGGCGGGATGCGGTCTGTTCTCCGATGATGTCGCCGAGGGGCAGAACAAGATCACTGTCGGCACCACGAGCGCGCCCACCACGCTCGATCCCGCCGCGGCCTGGGACAATTCCTGGGAGCTGTACCGGAATGTCTTCCAGACGCTGCTGAGTTTCCCGACCGGTTCCACGTCTCCCCGGTCGGACGCCGCCGACTGCAAGTTCACCGACACGACCAGCACCGTGCTCCGCTGCAAGCTCCGGGACGGGCTCACGTTCTCGGACGGCGCCGCCCTCGACGCCAAGGCCGTCAAGTACTCCATCGACCGCATCCGCACCATCGATGTGCCGGGCGGCCCCAGCGGACTGCTGGGCTCGCTCGACCGGGTGGAGACGCTCGGCGGCCAGGAGGTGGTCTTCCACCTCAAGGAGTCCGACGCCACCTTCCCGTTCATCCTCGCCACGCCCGCCATGTCCATCGTGGACCCGGCCAAGTACCCCGCCGACAAGCTCCGCCAGGACGGCGGGGTCACCGGCTCCGGCCCGTACACCCTCGCCTCGTACGCCGAGAACGACCGGGCCGAACTGGTCAGGAACCCGGGCTACAAGGGCTTCGCCGACATCAAGAACGACGCCGTCACCATCCGGTACTTCAAGGAGTCCGAGGCGATGGTCGCGGCCCTGCGGAAGAAGGAGATCGACGCCACCTACCGCGGGCTCACCGCGCAGGAGGTGCTGGACCTCCAGGACAGCAAGCTCGCGGGCGATCCCCTTCAGGTGGTCGAGTCGACCGGCGCCGACATCCGCTACCTGGTCTTCAACCCCAAGGACCCGTCGGTCTCCGAGCTCGCCGTCCGCCAGGCCGTCGCCCAGCTCGTCGACCGCGAGGAACTGGTGAAGCGGGCGTACAAGGGCACGGCCGAGCCGCTGTACTCGATGGTCCCGAAGGGTATCGCCGGGCACACCACCGGCTTCTACGACCACTACGGGGACCCCAGCGCCACCAAGGCGAAGAAGCTGCTGCGGGCGGCCGGCATCGACAAGCCGGTGGCCCTGACGTTCTGGTACACCACCGACCGCTACGGCTCCGGCACCGCGGCGGAGTTCGCGGAGCTCAAGCGCCAGCTGGACAGCTCCGGGCTGTTCCGGGTCACGCTGCGGAGCCGGCCGTGGAAGGACTTCCAGGTCGGCTACCAGAACGGCCAGTACCCGGTCTTCGGCCGTGGCTGGTTCCCCGACTTCCCGGACCCGGACAACTTCATCGCCCCGTTCGTCGGCAAGGAGAACGTCCTCTCCACGCCGTACGACAAGCCCGAGATCACCGCTTCCCTGCTGCCCGAGACGCGGCGGGAGAGCGACCGGGGCACCTCCCAGGTCTCCGAGAAGTTCGCGGAGGCCCAGGAGATCCTGGTCGAGGACGTGCGGCTGCTGCCGCTCTGGCAGGGCAAGCTCTACATCGCGGCGAGCGAGGACATCGCGGGCAGTGAGCGGGCGCTGGACCCGCAGACCGTCATGCAGATGTGGGAGCTGCACCGCAAGGCCAGCTGGTAGCCGCCGGGGGAGGGGCGTGGCCGGCGGAACTCCGGTCGGGTGGGTGGTGTTCCGGTCCTGAGTTCCGGGCGGTACTCCGGGCCGGGTGGACGGTACTCCGGCCCGGTGGACGTACTCCGGGCCGGTGTCCGTACTCCGGGCCGGTGTCCGTACTCCGGGGCCGCGGGCGGGAGTACGCCTCCCCGGTCGGCCGGTCGGCCGGGGAACACGGAGGCAGGACCGGTTGTCGGTGGTCGCCGGTAAGTTCTGTGGGCGAAAGGCGATTCCACACCGGAGGTTGTTGACGTGACCGACACCGACATGCTGCCCGAGTCCTGGCGCGGCGTCCTCGGGGACGAGCTGCAGAAGCCCTACTTCAAGCTGCTCACCGAGTTCGTCGAGGAGGAGCGGGCCCGCGGGCCGGTCTATCCGCCCCGCGAGGAGGTGCTCGCCGCGCTCGACGCCACCCCGTACGACCAGGTGAAGGTCCTCGTGCTCGGCCAGGACCCGTACCACGGCGAGGGCCAGGGGCACGGGCTCTGCTTCTCGGTGCGGCCGGGGGTCAGGACTCCGCCGTCGCTGCGGAACATCTACAAGGAGATGCACGAGGAGCTGGGGCACCCGGTGCCGGACAACGGCTATCTGATGCCCTGGGCCCGGCAGGGGGTCCTGCTGCTCAACGCGGTGCTGACCGTCCGGGCGGGAGAGGCCAACTCGCACAAGGGCAAGGGCTGGGAGAAGTTCACCGACGCGGTGATCAGCGCGGTGGCGTCCCGTCCCGACCCGGCGGTCTTCGTCCTCTGGGGCAACTACGCCCAGAAGAAGCTGCCGCTGATCGACGAGACCCGGCACGTGGTGGTGAAAGGGGCCCATCCCTCGCCGCTCTCGGCGAAGAAGTTCTTCGGCTCCCGCCCGTTCACCAAGATGAACGAGGCCATCGCCGCGCAGGGCCACGCGCCCGTGGACTGGCGCATCCCGAACCTCGGCTGAGCCGTCCGGCCCCCCCCCGGTTGCCCGGACGCGCGGTGTGCGGCTGTTCCGGGGGCGGTAGGGGCGCTCGCTCCGTGCCTGACCGCCTTCCCCGGCCCCGCCGGTTAGCGTCGGCACACATGCTCGGCGAGATGCCCGTCGGACGGGCGGAGGAGCGGAGGGCCGGATGACGGAGCAGCAGCGCGCGGACGTGTCCGAGGACGCCGTCATGACCAGGATCGGGCAGGCGGCGATGCTGCTCCACGCCGGGGACCGGGAGGAGGCGCGCAACCGGTTCGCCGAGCTCTGGGCCCGGCTCGGCGCCGACGGGGCCCCGCTCCACCGGTGCACCCTCGCCCACTGCATGGCCGACGCCCAGGAGGACCCGGAGGACCGGCTCGCCTGGCATCTGCGGGCGCTCACCGCGGCGACCGGGGCCACCGGGGAGCCGGTGGCGGTGCGGCCGCCCCGGGCGCCCCGGGGGGAGGAGCGGGGCCCCGGCGGAGGACCGGCCGCCGCGCTGCGGGCGCTGCTCCCGTCGCTCCATCTCAACCTGGCCACCGACTATCTGGAGCTGCGGCGCCCGGCGGACGCCCGGGTCCATCTGTCCCGGGCCCGGGCAGCCGCCCCGGCCCTCGCCGACGACGGGTACGGCCGCGGCGTACGGGCCGCCCTGGACCGGCTGGGGCGCCGGCTGGCGGCGGAGTGACGCGGCCGGGCCGGGGCCGGCCCGTGGGCCGGGAGCCCGGACGGGGCTGAAGGGCGCCCGGACCGGGCCGGGGGCGCGCCCGGAGCCGTCGTCAGTCGCCGGTGGCGCCGTCGATCCGCTCCCGCAGCAGATCGGCGTGGCCGTTGTGCCGGGCGTACTCCTCGATCATATGGGTGTAGATCCAGCGGAGATTGAAGGTGCGCCCGCTGCGATGGGTGCCCTCGGCCACGTCGTCCAGGCCGCGCGGCGCGGCCAGCTCCCTGGCGTGCGCGATCTCTTCCTGCCAGGCGTCGTACGCCTGCTCCCAGCTGTCCTCCTCGCCGGGGTGGAAGTCGCGGTCGAGGTCGTCCTCCGAGTAGAAGAGCGGGTCCGCCACCTCTCCCGCCAGGACCCGGCGGAACCAGCCGCGTTCCACATCGGCCATGTGCCGGACGAGCCCCAGCAGGGAGAGGTCCGAGGGCGGCGCCGAGCGGTGCCGCAGCCGCTCCTCGTCCAGCCCCTCGCACTTCATGGCGAGGGTCTGCCGGTGGTAGTCCAGCCATCCTTCCAGCATCTCCCGCTCCCCGGCGAGGCCGGACGGCTCGGCCCGGTCGGTGCGGGTGCCGGTGGGGCCGCCGGGGACGGGAGGCTCGGTCTTCTCCGGAGTGCTCATGTCCGGGATCTTCTTGCACCGGACACCCGGACGCCAGCGGTTATCCGGAGCCGGAGGCGGAGGCGGGACCGGAACCGGAGGCGGGCCGGCGCCGGCGGGGCCGCCGGACGCCGTCCTCGGCGCGTCCGGGCGTCCGTACGTGTCCGGGCGTCCGGTTGTCTGTACGGGGCCCCGGTCGGCCGGGGGCCGTCGGCGGTGGGGGCCTCCCCGTATCCTGGCCGGGCGCCCGATCGGATGATCGGGCAGGTTGGTGAGAGGGGTCACTCCGTGAAGGTCGGCTGCATCGGACTCGGCGACATCGCCCGCAAGGCGTACTTGCCGGTGCTCACCACCCGCCCCGGAGTCGAGCCGCACCTCCAGACCCGCACCCCCGCCACCCTGGCGGCCGTCGCCGAGACCTTCCGCGTCCCGGCCGAGCACTGCCACACCGACCTGGACGCACTGCTCGCCGCCCGGCCCGACGCGGCGTTCGTGCACGCCCCGACCGCCGCCCACCCGGAGATCGTCGCCCGGCTGCTGGAGGCGGGGGTGCCCACCTATGTCGACAAGCCGCTCGCCTATGAGCCGGCCGACTCCCGCCGGCTGGTGGAGCTGGCCGAACGGCGGGGCGTCAGCCTGGCCGTAGGGTTCAACCGCCGTTACGCGCCCGGCTACGCCCAGTGCCTGGACCACCCGCGCGAACTGATCCTGATGCAGAAGAACCGGACCGGGCTGCCCGAGGACCCGCGCACCCTGGTCCTGGACGACTTCATCCATGTCGTGGACACCCTGCGCTTCCTGCTGCCCGGCCCGGTCGAGCACACCGATGTCCGGGCCCGGGTCCGTGACGGCCTGCTCCACCATGTGGTGCTCCAGCTCTCCGGCGACGGCTTCACCGCCATCGGCACCATGAACCGGCGGAACGGCTCCACCGAGGAGATCCTCGAAGTCTCCGGCCAGGACACCAAGCGCCAGGTGGTCAACCTCGCCGAGGTCGTCGACCACAAGGGGCAGCCGACCGTACGGCGGCGCGGCGACTGGGAGCCGGTCGCCCGGCAGCGGGGCATCGAACAGATCGTGGACGCCTTCCTCACGGCGGTCGCGGAGGGGCGGACGCTCAGCGCCCGGGATGCCCTGGAGACCCATGAGCTGTGCGAGCGGGTGGTACGGGAGATCACCGAGCAGGCCGAGCGGACCGTGCGGGCCGCCCGGTCCTGAACGAAGTCCTCCGCGGGCCCCGGCGGCGGGCGACGAGCCGCCGGGCCGCGCCGGCGCCCGCCCAGACCGCCAGGGCGGCGACGGAGCCGTACACCGGCCAGTCGCCCAGCCGGGTGTAGAGAGTGGTGCCGGACGCCATCGGCAGGTCGTACACCGCCGCCGCGCTCCGGTCGGTGCCCAGCCACCGCCCCACCCGGGCGCCGTCCGGGCCGTACGCCGCGCTGATCCCGGTGAGCGTCGCGTGCACCATGGGCCGCCCGGTCTCGGCCGCCCGCAGCGCCCCGAGCGAGGCGTGCTGGGCCGGCGCCCAGCTGTGCTGGAAGGTCGAAGTGGACGACTGAGCCACCAGCACCCGGGCGCCGCGGGCCGCCAACTGACGGCTCATGTCCGGGAAGGCCGTCTCGAAGCAGACCAGCGGGCCGATCCGGGTGCCCCGGGCGCCGGGCAGGGTCATCACCACCGGCCGAGTGCCGCGCATCCGGTCCTCACCGGCCGCCTTGCCGACCGAGGTGGCCCAGCCCAGCAGGGAGCGGGCCGGCACGTATTCACCGAACGGCACCAGCCGCATCTTGTCGTACCGGTCACCGGTCGGGCCGTCCGGGCCCACCAGCACACTGCTCTTGTAGATGCCGGGGCGGGGGCGTGTGGACCCTTCTGCCGACGCGCTCCGCGCGCCTCGTTCCGTCGATGCGCTCCGCGCGCCTCCTCTTGTCGATGCGCTCCGCGCATCGACGTTGACCAGCACCGGAGCACCCACCTCCCCCGACAGCGCCGCCAGCCGGGCGGACAGGTCGGGGCGGGTCGCCAGATCGGCGCCGACGCTGCTCTCGCCCCACACCACCAGGTCCGGGTGCCGCCCCGCCAGCTCCCGGGTGAGCTGCTCCTCCCGGGCGAACCGCCGCACCGGGCTCCCGGCACCCTCGACGACCCCGGGCTGCACCACCGCCACCCGGAACCGCCCGTCCGGCTGCGGCGGGCGCACCCAGAACGCCACCGCGCCCACCGCCACCGCACCCGCCAGCAGCGCCACCGCCCCGACCGCGCGGGCCCGCTCCACCGCCAGCACCAGGGCCACCGCCGTATTGGCCGCCACCACCAGCAGCGACACCAGCCACACCCCGCCCACCGAGGCCAGCCGCAGCGCGGGCGTGACCTCCCACTGACTGGCGCCCAGCAGTCCCCATGGGCCGCCCAGCCCCTGCCAGGACCGGACGAGCTCCACCATCAGCCACCCGGCCGGGACCACCACCAGCGCCCCGAGGGCCCGCGCCGGAGAGGCCGCCCCGGTGAACACCGAGCGCACCAGCCACCCCCAGGGCGCCCAGAGCGTCCCCAGCAGCGCGGCCAGGACCAGGATGAAGACGTGCAGGCTCGGCATCAGCCAGTGGTGCGCCGCCAGCATGAAGCCGGCTCCGCCCAGCCAGCCGTCCAGCGCCGCGCGCCGGCCGCTCACCGCCGTACGGATCAGCAGCAGCCAGGGCACCAGCGCCACCCAGGCGAACCACCAGAGCCCGGGGGCCGGGAAGGCGAGCGCGGGCAGCGCCCCCGCGGCCACCGCCGCCGCAGCCCGGGGCCACCGGCGCAACCACCACGGTCCGGCGCCCGCCGGCTCCCCGGGCCGTGCCGCTCCGTCCGTCTCCCGCCGTCGAACGGCCGGGCTCCGCATACCGCGCCTCCTCGCGCCGGCGGAAACGATCTCCGCCTCCAGTGTGCGGGAACGCGGCCACCCGCGGACAGGGCACCGGGGCGACCCCACCGAGCGGACGCCAAGCGGAAGGCGAGCGGAAGCCGAGCGGAAGCCGAGCGGACGCCAAGCGTCAGCCGAGCGGAAGGCGGATACCTCGCGGGAACCTCGGCTCAGCCCGCCGACTCACCCGCGTGCGGGCTGAGCGCGCCCGCGCCGACCAGGGCGAAGAGCAGGATGCCGAGCAGGATCCGGTAGATCACGAACGGCATGAAGCTCCTGGTGGTGATGAACTTCATGAACCATGCGATGACGGCGTATCCCACCACGAAGGCGATCACCGTGGCGAAAATCGTCGGCCCCCAGGAGACATGCCCCTCGCCGGCGTCCTTCAGCTCGTACGCCCCCGACGCCAGCACCGCCGGGATGGCCAGCAGGAACGAGTAGCGGGCCGCCGCCTCGCGGGTGTACCCCATCAGCAGGCCGCCGCTGATCGTGGCGCCCGACCGGGAGACGCCCGGCACCAGGGCCATCGCCTGGCAGACGCCGAAGATCAGTCCGTCCCGGATGCCCAGCTCCTGGAGCGACTTGCGGCGCCGGACCACCCGGTGCCGTCCGCCGGTCTCGTCGCGGGCGGCCAGCCGGTCCGCGAAGCCGAGCACCAGACCCATCACGATCAGCGTCGTCGCGGTGAGCCGGAGGTCGCGGAACGGGCCCTCGATCTGGTCCTTGAGCGTCACCCCGAGCACCCCGATGGGGATCGAGCCCACAATGACCAGCCAGCCCATCTGGGCGTCGTGGTCGGAGCGCATCTCCCTGTTGGTGAGCGAGCGGGCCCAGGCCGAGATGATCCGCGCGATGTCCCGGCGGAAGTAGATGAGCACGGCGGTCTCCGTGCCGATCTGGGTGATCGCGGTGAAGGCGGCCCCCGGATCGTGCCAGCCGGCGAAGGCGGCGGTCAGCCGCAGATGCGCGCTGGAGGAGACGGGCAGGAACTCCGTCAGCCCCTGGACGAGTCCGAGGATGAACGATTCGAACCAACTCATGGGGCCAGGCCGTCCCGGAAGTGCTCGTGCGGTCGTGGAAAGGGGCCGTGCGGTGCAGCGGGTGGGGCAGTGCGGCGCGGCCCGCACAAGATCGGCGGCCGGCCGGTGCGCAGGGTACCGCCCCCAGATGAACGACCGGCCGGGGCCGCGCGCCGGGCCGCCCGAGGGGCCGTCACCGGGCGCGCAGCCGGTGTCGTTTGCGCCAGGCGACCAGGGCGCCGGCGCAGCCGGTCACCGCGATGAAGCCCAGCGCCAGCAGGAACGCGGGCGAGGCCGGTGAGCCCGCCGCGCTGCCGGCGACGACATACGCGGCGGTGTTGGGCACCGAGCCGATACCGGTGGCGAGCAGAAAGGGCGCGTAACCAGTCCGGGAGAGCGCCGCGCAGTAGTTGGCGGCGGCGAACGGGACGCCGGGGAAGAGCCGGAGCGCCAGCACCGAGCGGAACCCGTGCCGGCTCAGCTGTCCGTCCGCCGCCGTCAGCCAGCGCCCGCGCACCAGCGGCCGCAGCGCCTCCCGGCCGAGCAGCCGGCCCAGCGTGAAGGCGATCCCCGCCCCGAGCACCGTCCCGGCCACCGCCGCCACCACCCCGGCCCACGAGCCGAACAGCGCGCCGGCCGCCAGATTGAGAATCGGGCGCGGCACGAAGGCGGCGGTGCAGAGGCCGTACGCCAGGGCGAACAGCACCACGGCCGCCGCGCCGTTGACCTGGGGCGGCCAGCCGGCCGACAGCAGTCTCTGCGGCTCGAACAGCGCCACCGAGACACCGGCGGCGGCGAGGACCACGACGAGCAGGGACAGCCGCGACCGGGGCGACAGCAGGGCCCGGGAGCAGCGGACGGCGAGTCCGGCCGAGGGCCGGACGACGGGGTCGAGCATCCGGGGAGACTAACCGACGCACTCCGATGATCGCCGTAACCCGGCTCCCAGGACGGGGGAGAGAACCGTCACGTCGCCGGGCGCATCCCCCGGGCGCGTACGGAAACTGCCGGAGCGTCAGGTCCCGGCGGAGCACCCCTGCCCCAGGCCCCCGCGCGATCCCGACCCCGAGGTTCCCGCCCGGCCGGCCCCGGGTCCCGCACGGCTCCCGCCCCCGGGGGCCCGTGCGGCTCTCTCGGCCCGGGGCCGTGCGGCCTCGTGCCCCAGAAGGCGTTTGCCCGGCCCCCGCCCGGGGATCCCCGCAGGGTCCCGCCCCGGGTGCCCCGTGCGGCCCCGCCCCGGGGGGACCCCGCGGGGCCCCGCACAATGGGACGGTGGACGAGCCCCTTCCCGTACTCCGTCAGGTCGATCACGGCACCGCGAAACTGCTGCCCGATGTGGACCGTGCCCGTGCCTGGCTGCTGACCGTGGACGGGGCGCCCCAGTCGTACGTCGATCTGGACGACCCCACCCATCTGGAGTTCGAGTACGCCCGCCGGCTCGCCCATGCCGTGGACTGCGCGGCGCCCGAGGGCGAGCCGCTCGATGTGCTGCACCTCGGCGGCGGGGCGCTCACCCTGCCCCGGTACGTCGCCGCCACCCGGCCCGGGGCCCGGCAGCGGGTGGTGGAGGCCGACCGGGGGCTGGTGGAGCTGGTGGAAGAGGTGCTGCCGCTGCCGGCCGGCTCCGGGGTCACCGTGCACCCGGCCGACGCCCGTGCCTGGCTGGCCGGGGCGCCCGCGCGGTCGGCGGACCTGCTGATCGCGGACGTCTTCGGCGGCTCCCGGGTGCCCGCGCATCTCACCTCCGTCGACTACGCCCGCGTGGCCGAGCGGGTGCTGCGCCCCGACGGGGTGTACCTGGCCAACCTGGCGGACGGGGCACCGTTCGGCTTCCTCCGCTCCCAGCTCGCCACCTTCGCCTCGGTCTTCACGGAGCTGGCGCTCGTCGCCGAGCCCGGGGTGCTGCGCGGCCGGCGGTACGGCAATGTGGTGCTGGTCGCCTCCCACCGGCCGTTCGACACCGCCCGGCTGGCCCGGCGGGTGGCCGCCGACGCCTTTCCGGCGCGGGTGACGGACGGGGCGGCGCTGGCCGCGTTCACCGGGGACGCCGTTCCGGTACGGGACGAGGACGCGGTGCCCTCACCCGAGCCGCCCGGCGGGGCTTTCGGCATCGGCTGAGGGAACGCTCCCGTCGGTCGCGGCCGTCGACTCGGTGCCCGCCGGCCCGGTGGGTACGGCTCCGCCGGCGGCCGGCCCGGTGCGCCGGGTGAGGTTGCGGACGTCGGGCACCAGCAGCACCAGTCCGGTCACCAGCACGACCAGCGCCGCGCAGCCCCAGAGCGCGGTGCCCCGGCCGACCAGGTTCTCCACCGGTCCGGCGAGACCGGTCGCCAGCGGCAGCATCGCCGTCGAGCCGAACCAGTCGTACGCCGAGACCCGGGAGAGCTTCTCCTCCGGGATCTCCTGGTGCAGGGCGGTCATCCAGGCCACCCCGAACCCCTCCAGGGTGACCCCGCTGACGAACATCACCGCCGCCAGCGCCTCCACCGGCAGCGGTACCGCCAGCGCCGCCGATGGCAGGGCGAGCGGGAAGACGCAGAGGGTGCCGACGAGCAGCAGCCGGCGCGGCTTCCAGCGCATCATCAGCACCGCGCCGCAGAGCGTGCCGACGCCGAACGCGGCCAGCGCCAGCCCCCAGGGCCGGGCCCCACCCAGGTGATCCCGGGCGACCAGTGGCCCGTACACCGCCTCGGCGGCCCCGATCACCGCCACCACCACCGCGAACTGGGCCACGATCGACCAGAGCCAGGGCCGGCTCACGAACTCCGTCCAGCCGTCCCGGAGATCGGCGAGCAGACCGCCGCCGGGCGTCCGCTCGGCGACATGGCTCACGTCCAGGAACGCCCGCAGCGTCCCCGCCACCGCGAAGGCCGCCGCGTCGATGGCCAGCACCCAGCCGGGGCCGACCACGGCGATGAGGGCACCGCCCAGCGCGGCGCCGCCGATGCCCGCGCCGTTCATGGCCAGCCGGAAGAGGGCGAAGGCGCGGTTGGTGTGCTCGCCGCTGACGCTGGAGAGCAGCATGCCCTCGGCGGCCGGGTTGAAGAACGCCTGGCCGGTGCCGCAGAGCGCGGTCAGCACCATCATCTGCCAGAGCCTCGGCTCGCCGGCCAGCACCAGCAGCGCGAAGAGCCCCTGCGAGACGCAGTTGAGCGCGTTGGCGGCGACCATCACCCGGTGGCGCGGCAGCCGGTCCGCGAGCGCCCCGCCGACCAGCAGGAAGAGCACCAGCGGCAGGGTGCGGGCGGCGGTGACCAGGCCCACGTCCCCGCCGTCGCCGCCGGTCTCCAGCACGGCGAAGGCCGCCGCGATCAGCGCGCCATGGGTACCCAGATTGGTCACCACGGCGGCGGAGGTGAGCAGCAGGTAATTCCGGTCCGCCCAGCGGGGCCGGGCCGGGTCGGCCGGGGGTGTCGCCGGTCCTGACGGTGGACCGGGCTCGGGCTGGTGTGCGGCGGCGGGAGAACTCACGCCGAGACTATCGCCGCCGGCGTGCCCGTCCGCCAAACCGTTTCGCCGCCGTCCTCTTGCCGGTGGGCCCGGCCGGTCCCGTACCGGCATCGCCCACCGGTGGATCCGACCGGTCCGCGGCGCCGTGGCCTTCGGCGCGCCCGCCCGGTCCGTGGCACCGTGGCCTGCCGGCACGCCCGGCCGGTACGTACCGGCGGAGCCGGCTGCCGGAAGCCCGCCGGGGCTCCGCCCGTCAGGAGCCCGCCGGGGCCAGGCGTACCGTGCCCAGGATCTGCTGGACGGTGGCTTCGGGCAGCTCGTCCGGCACGCCCTTGGCGCCGTACAGGATCCAGCTGACGAAGTCGCCCGCGCTGTTCTTGAAGCCGAAGGCGATGGACTTGCCGTCCGAGTCGCACCGGCCGGACTTCTTGGTGCCCACGGCGGTGGCGGTGGCGACATGGCCGGTCAGCCCGGACCTGGCGGTGAACGGCTGGGCCTTGGAGACCTTCACCACTCCCTTGGGCTCCTGCTGCGCATAGGCCGCCCAGACCCAGTTGGCGGCCGCGACCGTGGCCACCTCCGCGGTGTTCCTGGCGCCCTGGGCGCCCTTGGAGCCGGCCGTGGCGAGCCCGGTCTTCTCCTGGCTTCCGTCGTGGTCGGCGTCCTCCGAGCACCAGGCGGACTTGTACTCGGCCGGGCTGCTCATGGTGACGACCGGCCTGCCGTCGCCGGCCTTCAGGTCGTCGAAGCCGATGTAGGAGCCCGGCGACCGCACCTCCCAGGTGGGCGGCACGTCGAACAGGGTGCCGTACTTGGGGTTGAAGACGACCTTCCAGCCGGGGACGGTCGGCTTGGCGGCGCCGGCGCCGCTCCGGGGGTTGGCGGCCGGCGGGGAACTCGCGGTGTCCGCCGCCGGCGCCGAGCCGGCCGGACCGGGAGCGGCGGCCGAGGAGCCGGCGCTCCGGCCGGCCGTCACCTGGCTGGGGTCCTTGTCGCCCGTGTCGTCCTTGTTCCCCAGGACCAGGAAACCGGTCACTCCGGCGGCCGCCAGCACCGCGAGGGCCGCGACGATCGCGGTGACGGTCGTCTTCTTCCGGTTTCCGCCGTCCGGCGGTACCGGGGCGCCCGGCTGCTGTCCGGGCACGGCGTACGCCCCGACGGTGGGCTGCTGGTACGGGTTGGGAGCACCGTGGCCGGCCGGCGGCGGGCCGGGCGGCAGGTGGCCCGGCTGGGTGGGCGGTTGCGGCGGCCCCGGCTGCTGATAGGGGTTCGGCTGCTGGTACCCCGGCTGCCGGTACGGGTTCTGATGCTGCTGCTGGTTCCCCTGGGCCCGCGGATCCTGCGGGTCCTGCTCGCCCCCGGGCGGCTGCTGTCCTGGCCACATGGCGAGTAACCATAGAGGGGAGCGAAAGGTCTCCGCCACGTCCGCTCCGATGGCCGGAAACGCCCCTGTGCGGTGGTGCCGTCCCGTTCCGGACCGGTTCGCGCCCTTCCCGGCCGGGATCCCCGTCCTCCCCCCCCCGAGCGGGGTTCCCCTCCTCTCTCACCAGGGTTCCCGTGCTTGCTACTGCCTGGTAACTTCGGGGCATGTCCGAGACCCCGCCGAACATCGGCGACATGCTGCTGGCCACCGTGCCCATGGCCAAGACCCTGAACCTGGAGGTCGTGGAGGCCACCGCCGAGCGGGCGGTGCTGCGTCTGCCCGACCAGGGCGCGTTCCACAACCACGTCGGCGGCCCGCACGCGGGCGCGATGTTCACCCTGGCCGAGTCGGCCAGCGGCGCCATCGTCATCGGAGCCTTCGGCGACCAGATGAACCGCGCCGTGCCGCTCGCCGTCCGGGCCGAGATCGGCTACAAGAAGCTCGCCATGGGAGTGGTGACCGCCACCGCGACGCTCGGCCGCACCAAGGCGGAGGTCGTCGCGGAGCTGGACGCCGGGGAGCGTCCGGAGTTCCCGGTGAACATCGAGATCACTCGCGAGGACGGCGGCGTCACCGGTGAGATGACCATCGTCTGGACCCTGCGCCCCCACTCCTGAGTCCCGCGCCCGGAGTCTCCGGTCCCGCCCGGCCGGCGGTCCGGGAACTCCGCCGCCCGCCGGGCCGTCTGTCCCACCGGGTAGGCTGCCCGGCGAGTGCGCCGTGTCGCGGGCACCGGGCAGCAGCGGACCAGTACGGAGGAACCGGCGGTGCACGTTCAGGAATGGCTCGAGACCGTGCCGGCGGTCAGCATCTATGTGCTGGTGGGCGTGGTCATCGGTCTGGAGAGCCTCGGTATACCGCTGCCGGGCGAGATCGTCCTCGTCAGCTCCGCGCTGCTCGCCTCCCAGCACGGACAGATCAACCCCTATGTACTCGGCGCCTGTGCCACGGCCGGCGCCATCGTCGGTGACTCCATCGGCTATGCCATCGGCCGCAAGGGCGGTCGCCCGATGCTCGCCTGGCTCGGCGGGAAGTTCCCCAAGCACTTCGGCGAGGCCAATATCGCGACGGCCGAGCGGTCCTTCCAGAAGTGGGGCATGTGGGCCGTCTTCTTCGGCCGGTTCGTGGCGCTGCTGCGGATCTTCGCCGGGCCGCTGGCCGGCGTCCTGCGCATGCCGTACTGGAAGTTCCTCATCGCCAATGTCCTCGGCGGCATCGTCTGGGCCGGCGGCACCACGGCCGTCATCTACTCGGTGGGCGTGGTCGCGGAGGCCTGGCTCAAGCGCTTCTCCTGGCTGGGTCTGGTGGCTGCGGTGCTGATCGGGCTCGTCTCCATGCTGGTGCTCAAGAACCGCGCCAAGAAGGCCGCCGCCCGAACCGCCGCCGAGCCCACCGCCTCCGGTACGGGCCAGGCCACTTCCGCCTCCGGTACGGCCCGGGCCACCACCGCCGACTGACCGGGGCGCGGACGGCGTACGGGGCAGGGCCGTACAGCGTGCGGAGCACGGCGCACGAGGCACGGGGCGGCGTACGGGGCGACACCTCCCAGACGACAGGAGAGACACGATGACCGACCGGGCGTTGCGGATGGGCGTGGCCGGGGCGGAGCCGAAGATCGATCCGGACGCCTTCACCGCCCCCACCTCCGTGGTGCTGGGCGATGTCACGCTGGCGGCCGGGGCGAGCGTCTGGTACCACGCCGTGCTCCGCGCCGACGGCGGCCCCATCGTCATCGGTGCCGACAGCAATGTGCAGGACAATTGCTCGGTCCATGTGGACCTGGGCTTCCCGGTGACGGTGGGGGAGCGGGTCTCGGTCGGTCACAACGCGGTGCTCCACGGCTGTGTGATCGAGGACGACGTGCTGGTCGGCATGGGCGCCACGGTGCTCAACGGCGCGCACATCGGCGCCGGTTCGCTGATCGCCGCGCAGGCCCTGGTGCCGCAGGGCATGCGGGTGCCGCCGGGCTCGCTGGTCGCCGGGGTGCCGGCCAAGGTCCGCCGCGAGCTGACCGAGGAGGAGCGCGAGGGCATCCGGCTCAACGCCGCCGCCTATCTGGAACTCGCCCGCGCCCACCGCGAGGCCCATGAGTCCGGCCCGGCGGGACCGGACACGCACTGATCGCGGGCCGGGGCACGGACTGATCGTGCGCCCGGACGCGGACTGATCGCGGGCCGGGGCACGGACTGGCCGTCGGCCGGGTCGCTCGCTCCCGGCCCGGTCCGGCCGCCGGCCCCGGGCACGGGCTGACCGGCCGTTCGGCCCGGGCGCCCGGGTGATGGTGAACGTCACAGTACGGCCGGGGGGCCGGGCCCGGCGGGGCGCACTACCGTGAGCGAGTGCCCAAGAACAGAAACACGTTCTCGTCTCTGACCGCCTGGCGGCGCCGGATGCTCTCCCGCGCCGTCCACCGCGGCTGGCACTGGGTACGCGAGGCCGGCGCGGTCACCGCCGAGCACCCCGGACGGCTGCGCTTCCGCAGGCTCGGCCCGGGCACCCGGCTCGCCTTTCCGCAGGGCACGGTGTTCGGCGAGGAGTGGATCGAGCTGGGGGACCACTGCATCATCGCGGAGCAGGTGACCCTCTCCGCGGGCATGCTGCCGGGCCTGGACCTCGGCCCCGAGCCGGTGGTCACCCTGGCCGACGGGGTGGTGCTCGGCCGGGGCAGCCATGTGGTGGCCGAGGCCCCGGTCAGCATTGGCGCCAACACCTTCTGCGGCCCGTACGTCTACATCACCTCGACCAACCACAGCTACGACGATCCGCACCAGCCGGTCGGCCGGCAGTGGCCGCGCGCCGAGCCCGTCCGGATAGGCCCGGGCTGCTGGCTGGGCACCGGGGCGGTGATCCTGCCCGGCGCCCGGCTCGGCCGCAATGTGGTGGTGGCCGCCGGGGCGGTCGTCCGGGGCGAGGTGCCGGACCACGCGGTGGTGGCCGGCGCGCCCGCCCGGGTGGTACGCCGCTGGGACGCCGAGAACGGCTGGCAGCCCCCGCTCCGTACGCCCCCGCCCGTCCCCGTACCGGACGGGCTCAGCCCCGAACAGCTGCTGGCGCTCGCGGAGTTGGGCGACGCCTGAGCCGTACCCGGCCGCCTCCCGGACGGGCAGCCGCCCACGGGCCCGGTGGCCGGCGGCAGGGGCGCTCGGCGCGGGCGGGCGGCCGGTCCCGGCGGCTCAGCCCAGGCGGGGGATCTCGATGGCGGGGCAGCGGTCCATCACCATGTCCAGGCCGGCCGCCCGGGTGCGCTCGTACGCCGCCCGGTCGATCACCCCGAGCTGGAACCAGACCGCCCGGGCGCCCTTGGCCACCGCCTCGTCGGCCACGGCCCCGGCCAGCTCGCTGTTGACGAAGACGTCCACCACGTCCACCGGGAACGGGACGTCCGCCAGTGAGGCGTACCCCCGCTCCCCGTGCACCGTCTCGGCCTTGGGGTGCACCGGCACGATCCGCTTGCCGAACCGCTGGAGCACGGCGGCCACCCCATGGGCGGCGCGGGCGGTGTTGTTGGAGAGCCCCACCACCGCCCAGGTGTCGCCGCTCTCCCGCAGGATCCGCCGGACGGCCGCCGCCTCGTACCCGGCCTCGCCGTTCTCCCCGCTTTGCCCGTTCTCCCCGCTCTGCCGCTGTCCTTCGTCCCCGGTTCGCTCGTTCCGCTCCGCCACCGCTCCGTACCTTTCCTCGTCGTACGCGCTTCTCCACCGGGCCAACCGGCCGGCCGCCCGGCTGATTCCCGTACCCGCGTCCGCCGGGAGCCGTCCGCCGGCCCTGGGCCGGTCCGGCCGGGCGGAGAGACGGCCAGGTCGGAGGGCATAGGCTGGCGGGATGCAGGAGGAGTACCGGACCGTCGCCCGCGCGGGCACCCATGAGACCGAGATCAGCCGGTCGCGCTTCATCTGCGCGCTGGCCCCCGCCGCCACCGAGGCGGAGGCCCAGGAGTTCGTGGCTCGCGTCCGCCGGGAGCACCCCACCGCCACCCACAACTGCTACGCGTACGTCATCGGCGCGGACGCGGGCGTGCAGAAGGCGAGCGACGACGGCGAGCCCGGCGGCACCGCCGGGGTGCCGATGCTCCAGATGCTGCTGCGCCGGGACGTGCGGTACACCGCCGCCGTGGTCACCCGGTACTACGGCGGGGTCAAGCTCGGCGCCGGCGGGCTGATCCGGGCCTACGGCGGGGCGGTCGGCGAGGCGCTGGACACGCTCGGCACCCGGACCCGGCGGCGGTTCCGGCTGGTCACCGTCACGGTGGACCACCAGCGGGCCGGAAAGCTGGAGAACGATCTCCGGGCGGGCGGCAGGGCGGTGCGGGACGTGCGGTACGCCGAGGCGGTCACCCTGGAACTGGGGCTGCCCGACGCCGAGGTGGCGGAGTTCCGGTCCTGGCTGGCCGACGCCACCGCCGGGTCCGCCCGGCTGGAGCTCGGCGGCGAGGCGTACGGCGACGCCTGAGCACGCGCCATCACCCCCGGCGCCCCGCGACGGCACCGGGGCGACGCCCGCGCGGGTTGCCGTTCTGCGTGCGCACCTGGCGGTCGCCGTCGGTGGCGGCCAGGAGAGCTGCGGCGCCGAGGACGGCGGCCGTCCGTGCCGCCCGGGCCATCCGTGCCGCCCGGGCCGGGCGGGAGTGCCGGGAATCGGCTGCGGCGCCGGGCCCGGGCCCCGTACCGTGGGCGCTCGGCGGGTCGCCCGGCGCCGGGCGACGGCCCGGTCGTGGGCGGTCACCGGCCGGGAGGCGTGCGCGGAGGCGGGTGCGGGGACGGCCCGGCGGGACGTTAGCGTGGACCGACCGACCGACCGACCGACCGACCGACCGAACCGACCGAACCGACCGACCGGCGGGCCCGGCCGGATGGCCGGTTCGGTCGGATGCCCGGGGCCCTCGGGCCGGCGCGGGCGCGGGTGCGGGAGCCATGGCGGCGAGCGCGGGCCGCCGGGCGATGCGTGACGAGCGATGCGGAACGAGCGGTGCGAAGCAGCGGAGCAAGGGGAGACAGGGGAGACATGCGGGTCGGAGAGGTCGTATGAGGCTGCTGCACACCTCGGACTGGCACCTGGGGCGCTCGTTCCACCGGGTGAGCCTGCTCGACGCCCAGGCGGCCTTCCTCGACCATCTGGTGGCCGTGGCCCGGGAGCGCGAGGTGGACGCCGTCCTGGTCGCCGGGGACATCTACGACCGGGCCATCCCGCCGCTGCGGGCGGTCGAGCTGTTCGACGCGGCCCTGCACCGGCTGGCGGCGGCCGGGGTACCCACCGTCATGATCTCCGGCAACCACGACTCGGCCCGCCGCCTCGGCGTGGGCGCCGGGCTCATCGAGCGGGCCGGCGTCCATCTCCGTACCGACCCGGCCGGCGCCGGGACGCCGGTGCTGCTGGCCGACGCCCACGGCCCGGTCGCACTCTACGGCCTGCCCTACCTCGAACCGGCCCTGGTGCGGGAGTCGTTCGGCGTCCGGAAGGCGAGCCACGCGGCGGTGCTCGGCGCCGCCATGGACCGGGTCCGCGCCGATCTCGCCACCCGGCCGCACGGCACCCGCTCGGTCGTCCTGGCGCACGCCTTCGTGGCCGGCGGCCTGCCGAGCGAGAGCGAGCGGGACATCACCGTCGGCGGGGTGCAGTCGGTGCCCGCCGGGGTCTTCGACGGCGTCGACTACGCGGCCCTGGGCCATCTGCACGGCTGCCAGACGGTCGGTGAGCGGGTGCGCTACTCCGGCTCCCCGCTGGCGTACTCCTTCTCCGAGGTCCACCACCGCAAGACCATGTGGCTGGTCGATCTGGGACCCGCCGGGGAGATCGCCGCCGAGCGGATCGACTGCCCGGTGCCCCGGCCGCTCGCCCGGATCAGCGGGCGCCTGGACGAGCTGCTCGCCGACCCGGCCCTCGCCCGCCACGAGGACGCCTGGGTGGAGGCGACCCTGACCGACCCGGTGCGCCCCGCCGAACCGATGGCCCGGCTGGCCCGCCGCTTCCCGCACACCCTCAGCCTGCTCTTCGCGCCGGAGCGGGCCGCCGACGACCCGGCCCGCTCCTACGCCCAGCGGCTGCGCGACCGCGACGACCGCCAGATCGCGGAGGACTTCGTGGCCCATGTGCGCGGCGCCGGACCCGACGCCCCCGAACGGGCCACCCTGGCCGAGGCGTTCGAGACCGTACGGATCGCGGCGGCGGAGCGGGAGGCGGCCGGATGAGGCTCCACCGGCTGACCGTCACCGCCTTCGGGCCGTTCGCCACCGCCCAGCACATCGACTTCGACGCGCTGGGCGAGGCCGGGCTCTTCCTGCTGCACGGACCCACCGGCGCCGGCAAGACCTCGGTGCTCGACGCGGTCTGCTTCGCGCTGTACGGGGCGGTGCCCGGCGCCCGGCAGAGCCCCGGCACCACACTGCGCAGCGACCACGCCCCGGCCGGGACACCCACCGAGGTGGTACTCGACCTCACGGTCGCCGGGCGGCGGCTGGAGATCACCCGGCGCCCCGCCCAGCAGCGCCCCAAGCGGGGCGGCCGCAGCGGGTACACCACCGAGCGCGCCTCGTCCGGGCTGCGCGAGTACGACCCGGTCACCGGCGCCTGGCAGGCGCTCAGCCGCTCCCACCAGGAGATCGGCGACGAGATCACCGAGCTGCTCGGGATGAGCCGGGAGCAGTTCTGCCAGGTGGTGCTGTTGCCGCAGGGCGACTTCGCCCGCTTTCTGCGGGCCGACGCCGAGGCCCGGGGCAAACTGCTCGGCCGGCTCTTCGACACCCGCAGGTTCGCCGCCGTCGAGGAACGCCTCGCGGAGCTGCGCCGCGCCTCCGAGCAGCGGGTCAAATCGGGCGACGAGCGGCTGCTGGCGCTCGCCCACCGGATGGGCCAGGAGGCCGCCGGGGCCGCCGGGGAGTGGCCGGCGCCCGCCGCCCGGCCGGGCGAGCCCGGGCTCGCCGCCGAGGTGCTGGCCTGGGCCGCCGTCGCCCGCTCGGGCGCCCGGGAGCGGCTGGCCGCCGCCGGCTGCGCGCTGGACGCCGCCGGGAGCCGCCGGGCCGCCGCCGCACGGCTGCTGGAGGACGCGCGCGAACTGGCCGCCCGGCAGCGGCGGTACGCGGACGCCGAGCTGCGCCGGGCCGAACTGGCCGGGCGGCGGGGCGAGTACGAGGAGTGGCGGGCCGCGCTGGACCGGGCCCGGCGGGCCGACCGGGTGGCCGGGCCGCTGGCGCTGCGGGACGACGCCGAGGCACGGCACCGGGCGGCGGTGGCCGGCCACGACCGGGCCCGGGCCGCGCTGGAACCGGAGCTCGCCGGGGCCGGGCCCGAGCAGCTCGACGACCGGGCCCGGCGGGCGCGCCGGGAGCTGGCCGAACTGGACGCCGCCCGGGGGGCCGAGCGGCGCCGGGACGAACTCGCCCGGGAGCGCGCCGACTCCGACCGGGAGGCGGGCGCCGACGAGGAGACCCGCCAGGAGGCGGCCGGCTGGCTCGACGGCTGGGCGTCCCGCCGCCGGGAGCTCCAGGAGCGGATCGACACCGCCCTGGAGGCCGGGACCCGCGCCGAGCGGCTGGCCGGCCGGATCGAGCCCGCCCGCCGCCGGCTCGCCGCCGCCCGCCGCCGGGACGAGCTGGCCGGCCGGGTCACGGCGGCCGAGCGGGAGCTGAGCGCCACCCGGGAGCGCGCCAACACGGCCCATGAGAGCTGGCTCGACCTGCGCGAACGCCGGCTGCGCGGGATCGCCGCCGAGCTGGCGGGACGGCTGGCCGACGGGGAGCCCTGCGCGGTCTGCGGCTCCCCGGACCACCCGGCGCCCGCCCGCGCCGGGGACGGCCATGTGGACCGGGCGGCCGAGGAGACGGCGTACGCGGAGCACACCCGCGCCGACACGGCCCGGGGCGAGGCCGAGCGTGCCCTCGCCGTCGTCCGGGAGGCCCTGACGGCGGCCCGGGCCGAGGCGGTGGACGCCCCGGGCGACCCGCAGCCGCCGGTCGCGGCACTCGCGGAGCTGGTGGCCGGTCTGGCGGACGAGCACGCCGGGGCGCACGCCCTCGCCGCCGGCACCCACGCCGCCCGGGAGGCGCTGGACCGCGCCGAGCGGGAGCACACCGAACGCCTCGCCGTCCGCCAGGAGGCCGAGCGCCGGATCGCCGCCCGCACCTCCCGGCGGGAGGCCCTGGACGAGCAGATCGCCGCGCTGGAAGCCGAGTTGGCGCGGATCCGGGGCGGCGGCACCGGCACCGTCGCGGAGCACGCCGCCCGGCTGGAGGCCCGGATCGAGCGGCTCACCGGGGCCACCGAGGCGGCCCGGGCGGTCGAGGACACCGCACGGCGGCTCAAGGAGGCCGAGGGCGCGCTCTCCCAGGCGGCCTTCCGGGCCGGGTTCGACACCTCCGACGAGGCCGCCGCCGCGCTGCTCGGCGACGACGCCCGGCGGGAGCTCCAGCACCGGCTGGACGCCCGGGCGGCCGAGGAGGCGGCGGTCGCGGACCGGCTCGCGGAACCGGAGACCCGGGCCGCCGCCGGGCGTCCGCCCGCCGACCCGGCCGCCGCCGAGGCCGCCCACACCGCCGCCGAGGAGGCGCTGCGGGCCGCCCACACCGCGCTCGCCGCCCACCGGGACCGGTGTGCCGAACTCGACCGGCTCTCCCGGGAGGCGGCCCGCGAGGCGCGCGGACTCGGACCGCTGCGCGCGGAGTACGACCGGGTGGCCGGGCTCGCCGGGCTGACCGCCGGCACCTCCGCCGCGAACGAGCGGAAGATGCGGCTGGAGTCGTACGTCCTCGCCGCCCGCCTGGAGCAGGTGGCCGCCGCGGCGACGGCCCGGCTGAGCCGGATGTCGGGCGGGCGGTACACCCTGGTCCACTCCGACGCCCGGTCCGGCACCCGCAGATCCGGACTCGGACTCCATGTGGTGGACGCCTGGACCGGCCGGGAGCGGGACACCGCCACCCTCTCCGGCGGGGAGACCTTCTTCGCCTCGCTCGCCCTGGCGCTGGGCCTCGCGGACGTGGTGACCGAGGAGGCCGGGGGCGTACGGCTGGACACCCTCTTCATCGACGAGGGCTTCGGCAGCCTGGACGACCAGACCCTGGACGAGGTGCTGGACGTGCTGGACTCGCTCCGGGAGCGGGACCGCTGCGTCGGCATCGTCAGCCATGTCGCGGACCTGCGCCGCCGGGTCCCGGCCCAGCTGGAGGTCGTCAAGGAGCGTGGCGGCTCGGCGGTCCGGCTCCGTACGTACGCGGGCTGAGGGGCCCGGGCCCGGGCTTCCCGGGGCCGAGTGCCCCTTCGGGCCGGAGGAAGGCCGTGACCGCGGGCCGCCCCGGCGCGGGGCGATGCGCCGGGTACGCGCCGGCCGCCTCCCACTCGGCTGCCCCCGGCCGGGTACGCCGGTCCGGGGCCGCCCGGCGGGCGCTGCTTCTCCCGGGCGGCGGGTGCCGGGGCCCTCGTGGGCCGCCGGGGCCGGAGCCGTGGGCCCTGTCCGGCGGCCGGGGCGCGGGCACGGCGCCGGAGCCGTACGACGCGAAGCCGCACGACTCGGATCCGTACCGCTCCGAGCCGGTGTGCCCGGCGTGACGCCGGTGCGGGCCCGGCGCGGGAAGCGGCTCACCACCACCACGGCTCCGGCCCCGGTACGGCTGTGCGGCCGGTACGGTTCCGGTCACCGGCCCGACTCCGCGACGGTCGCGGGGCCGGAGCCCGTACGGCTCCGCACCGGTGCGGCACCGGCACCCGTGCCGTTCCGCACCCGGTACGGCACGGGTGCCCGTACGGCTGCCGGGCCGGCGCCCGCAGCCGGTACCGGCCGGGAACCCGGACGGTTCCGTCGACTCGTCGGCACCGCCCGCCGGTCGGCGCGGGCTCAGAGCCGGGACAGCTCGTCCACCAGGTCGTCCAGGCCCAGCGGGCCCTGGGACAGCGCGGCCATGTGCCACTTCTTGGCGTCGAACGCGGCGCCGCGCGCCTTGCGGGCGTTCTCCCGGCCCAGCAGCCAGGCGCGTTCGCCCAGTTTGTAGCCGATCGCCTGGGCCGGGGTGGAGAGATAGCGGGTCAGCTCGCTCTCCACGAAGGTGTCCGGCCGGCCGGTGTGGCGCCGGAAGAACTCCTGGCCCAGCTCCGGCGTCCAGCGCTCGCCCGGCCGGAACGGCGAGTGCGCCGGGATCTCCAGCTCCAGGTGCATGCCGATGTCCACGATCACCCGGCAGGCACGCATCATCTGGGCGTCCAGATAGCCCAGCCGGCGTTCCGGGTCGGGCAGGAAGCCCAGTTCGTCCATGAGCCGCTCGGCGTAGAGCGCCCAGCCCTCGGCGTTGGCGCTCACCCCGCCCACGGTGGCCTGGTAGCGGGAGAGCTGGTCGGCCACGTGCACCCACTGGGCGAGCTGGAGATGGTGGCCCGGCACGCCCTCGTGGTACCAGGTGGAGACCAGGTCGTACACCGGCCAGCGGGTCTCGCCGTCGACCGGCAGCCAGGTGCGGCCGGGACGCGAGAAGTCCTCCGAGGGGCCGGTGTAGTACGGCGCCGCCGCGCCGCCCGGCGGGGCGATCCGGGACTCCACCCGCCGTACCCGCTCGGCCAGTTCGAAGTGGGTGCCGTCCAGCGCGTCGATCGCCTCGTCCATCAGGCCCTGGAGGTAGAGCCGTACCTCCTCCACGCCCTCGATATGGGTGCCGTGGACGTCCAGATGGGCCAGCGCCTCCCACGGGTCGGAGTCGGGCAGGATCTTGTCCGCCTCGGTCCGCATCTCGCCGAGCAGCCGGTGGTACTCGTCCCAGCCGTAGGCGTACGCCTCGTCCAGGTCGAAGTCGGTGCCGTTGAAGTAGCGGGACCAGCGGGCGTACCGCTCCCGGCCCACCGTGTCCGGCGCGCCCTCGACGCCCGGCGCGTACACCTCGCGCATCCAGTCGCGCAGCGCCCGTACCGCCTCGGTGGCCCCGTGCGCCGCCGTCTCCAGCTCCGCGCCGAGCACCGCCGGGCCGTCGGCCGCGAACGCCTCGAACCAGCCACGCCCGCCGTGGATCCCGCCGGACCACTCGGTGAGCTGGCCGATGAAGGTGGCGGTGGCCCGGGGGCCGCCCAGCAGGCCGCGTTTCAGGCCCAGTTCGAGGGAGGAGCGGTAGCCCTCCAGGGCGGCGGGCACCGCCCGCAGCCGCTCGGCCACCGCCGCCCAGTCGTCCTCCGTCGCGGTCGGCATCACCGTGAACGCCATCCGGACACTGTGCGCGGGGGAGCGCAGATTGCCGACCGCGCGGAGCCCCTCCTCGGCCTCGTGCACGGCGAGTTCGGCGGTCAGCCGCTCGCGGAGCAGCCGGGCGCAGCGCCGTTCCGCGTCGCCGGCGGCCCCGGGCAGCCGCTCCGCCGCGTCGAGCCGGCGGAGGGTCTCCCGGGCGAGCGCGGCGAGTTGCTCCTGACCGGCCGGGGAGAGATCGGGCAGGAGCCCGGCGCTCGTCCGCACGCCGAGATAGGTGCCGGTGATCGGGTCGAGCTCGACAAGGTCGTCCACATGGGCGTCGGCGACCTGGCGGGGGAGAGCGCTGCTGGCGGTGTCTGGCATGCGGCCATCCTTCTATGCCGCCGGGGCCGCCGTCATCCGTGCCCGGCGGCGTCCGGAGGCCGGTCGGCCGACATGCGCGCAGGCGGGGGGAGGGGCGGCAGCAGCGGGCCGCAGTGCCACTGCTGGAAAATCAGCCGGGTCTCCACCCGGGCCACCTCCCGCTGTGAGGTGAACTCGTCGATCACGAGTCGTTGCAGGTCAGCGGTGTCCGCCACGGCGACGTGCACCAGATAGTCGTCCGGTCCCGCCAGATGGAACAGCGCCCGGGACTCCGGCAGGGCGCGAATCCGCTCCACGAACGGGCCGATCAGCTCCCGGCGGTGCGGGCGTACCTGGACCGAGAGCAGTGCTTCGAGTCCGCGTCCGAGTTTGGCCGGATCCAGTCGTAGCTGGTGGCCCAGGATCACCCCGGTCCGCCGCAGCCGCGCCACCCGGTCCAGACACGTGGAGGGGGCGACACCCACCTCGGCGGCCAGATCCCGGTAGGTGGTCCGGGCGTCGTTCTGCAGAAGGCGCAGAATGTGCAGATCGACCGGATCCAGTACGACGGAATCAGCCATGCGGCGAACGTAGCACGGGGTTTCCCCGCCGTGCCCCGTCCGGTGTTCACAGTGCCGCCATGGACATGTTCAAGGAGGGAGGCGCGGGTGCCACCGGCACCCCGGACGCCTCCGGAACGTTCCCCCGCTCCCGCCCGCAGGCTTCCACGGCACCTTCCCCGGCCCCCTCCATGGGTTCTCCCGCGACCGCCTTCTCCCCGGCCTGCGGTACGGCCCCCCGGGGCGACCGGGCGTTCGCCACCGAGGCGGTGCACGCCGGGCGCGAGGACCTGGCGGCCCAGGGGCTGCACGCGGTGCCGCTGGACTTCTCCACCACCTACCCCTCCGCCGACGCCCGGGCCGAAGCGGCCCGGGTCGACGCCTTCGCCGCGACCGGCGCCCGGCCCGCGGGCCCGCCCGTCTACGCCCGGCTCGACAACCCGACCACCGCCCGGTTCGAGACCGCGCTCGCCCGGCTGGAGGGAACGGAGAGCGCGGTCGCCTTCGCCAGCGGCATGGCCGCGCTCACCGCCGTACTGCTGGCCCGGTCGAGTGCCGGTCTGCGCCATGTCGTCGCCGTCCGCCCGCTCTACGGGTGCAGCGACCATCTGCTCACCGGCGGGCTGCTCGGCACCGAGGTCACCTGGACCGATCCGGCGGGCATCGCGGCGGCGATCCGGCCGGACACCGGCCTGGTGATGGTGGAGACCCCCGCCAACCCGACCCTCGCCGAGGTGGACGTACGGGCCGTGGCGCACTCCTGCGGCTCGGTGCCGCTCCTGGTCGACTCGACCTTCGCCACCCCGGTCCTCCAGCGGCCGGCCGGCGACGGGGCGCGGATCGTCCTGCACAGCGCCACCAAGTACCTGGGCGGCCACGGCGACGTACTCGGCGGGGTGGTCGCCTGCGACGAGGAGTTCGCCGCCCAGCTCCGGCGGATCCGGTTCGCCACCGGGGGAGTGCTCCACCCGATGGCCGGCTATCTGCTGCTGCGCGGTCTGGCCACGCTGCCGGTACGGGTACGGGCCGCCTCCGGCTCCGCCGCCGAGCTGGCCCGGCGGCTCGCCGTGGACCCGCGCGTCGCCCGGGTGCGCTACCCGGGGATCGGCGGGGCCATGGTCGCCTTCGAGGTGTACGGCGACCCGCACGACGTGATCGCCGGAGTGCGGCTGATCCCCCCCGCCGTGAGCCTCGGCAGCGTGGACAGCCTCATCCAGCACCCGGCCTCCATCAGCCACCGGGTGGTGGACGAGGGCGACCGGCGGGCGGCCGGCGTCAGCGACCGGCTGCTCCGCCTCTCGGTCGGCCTGGAGGACGTCGAGGACCTCTGGCGCGATCTCGCCGAGGCGCTCGGCGACCGGACCGGCGGGGCCGGCCGGCTCAGCGCTCGGCCCGGCCGGCCGGCCGCAGCCGGGGCGCACCGGACGGGTCCAGCCGCGCGGTGATGACCAGGGTGCCCTCCTCGATCTGGAAGTCCAGGGGGAGGCGGAGCGCCCGCATCGCCGTCACCATGCCGGTGTTGGACGCCTGGGTGACCGCGTAGACGCTCTCGCACCGCGCCTCGGTGGCCAGCGCCACCAGCCGTTCGAGCAGCGCGGCGCCGACGCCCCGGCGCTGCCAGTCGTCCTCCACCAGCAGGGCGACCTCCGTCTCGTCGCCGTCCCACAGCAGATGGCCCAGGGCGACGAGACGGCCCCCGGCGGTCTCCGCCGCGAGGGTCCGCCCGAAGCGCGGGCTCAGCAGATGGCCGAGATAGCGGTCGGCGTCCGCGACCGGCCCGTGGTACCGCAGCCCCAGGGTCCGGTCCGAGCAGCGGTCGTGCATCGCCCGCGCGGCCGGCAGATCGTCCGGCCCGGCCCGGCGGACCGTGATCCGGTCGCCCTCCGGCAGCAGGGCCACGTCCCGGTCGTGCGGCATCCGGGGCCCGAGCCGCGCGTCCAGCTCCACCAGCGCCCGGGCGCGGGCGAACTCGGTCGGGGTGAACGGCAGATAGGGCCGCTCGACGGTGAGCACACCGCCGTTCGGGTCCCGCAGCCGCATCACCGTCTCGCCCCGTTCCAGCGCGCCCTCCACCGGGGCGGTGGCCCCGGTCGGCCGGCCGCTCAGCGACACCGCGGGCACCGAGTGGATGGTGCAGCGGCCCAGCAACTGACGCAGAGCCAGCGGAAGTTCGGCGGCGTCCAGCGCGGTGCGAGTGGCCAGCCCGAGCACCCGGGTCGGGGTGTCCACCAGATCGTGGGCGTCCGCCCGCTCGGCCCAGGTGTCCCGGCCGCCCGCTGTCGCGACCGCGCGGTTCAGCTCGGCGGGCCGGAGCGCGGCGGGGGCGCGCAGCAGGAACTCGTCCACCGTACCGTCGGCCAGCGGATGGGTCTGGAGGGTGAGGATGTCGACACCGAGCCCGGCCAGGGCCGTGCACAGCGCGGCCAGACTGCCGGGCTCGTCGCGCACGGTGGTACGCATCCGCCACAGCGCGGTACCGGCCGCCGCCCGCCCACCGCCGGCCGGCGCCCCGGCGGCGGAGGCCCCGGCGGACGGTGCCGCCGAGGTCTCCGGTGCCGGGACGCCGCCGGTATCGGTGCCCGGCGGGGCGGGTGGGGCATGGCCGGGGCGGCGGGACCACCAGATGTGGAAGCCGGCCGTGGCGAGCAGCGCGATCGCGGAGACCACCAGCAGATAGGGCCCGTCCGGGCCGTGGGCCACGGTGTTGGCGACGGCGTCCGCCACGGCCACCGCCGTGAACAGGGCGGCCAGCTCGACCAGGTCCCGGCGCCAGTGGTGGCGGTGAGAGCGGTGGTGGCGGGTGTGCTCGCGGGTGCTCTTCGCGGATGTCGCAGGGGTCATACCGGCACTCTGGCGGAGTGGTGTTGCGTGATCACAAACGCTTTGTGACTGATGGGTTAAGCGCCGCTCTGGTCCTCCGGTGTCCGGTTTTCTCCCTCCTTCGGTCACCCGGACGGCGGCCCCGGCCACCTGGTGGATCACCCGCATGGCGGACCCAGGCCACCTGGCGGATCACCCGGACGGACCGGGAGGCGGATCACCGGACGGACCGGGGGCCGGGACGGCGGCGGTGGTGGCGGGGCTGGGGTGGGGGGTGCCGTGAGAAGGGGGCCGGTGTTCCTCACTCGACCGGGGTGTTGGCCCATGCGCGGGCGCAGAGGACCAGCCGGTAGCCGTCCGGGTCCTCGATGGTGACGCCCCACTCGTTCCAGTACGGGTTGGGCGAGGCGACCTGCCTGCCGCCGTACTCCTCCAGCCGGGCCACCAGCCCCGCCGGCACGGGCTCCGCCAGACAGACGACGAGCAGGTCCTCCTCGGTGGGGCGCGGTTCGACGGGGTGGGCCGCCTCGTGCACCAGCTCCAGGTGCCAGCCGGCCTCCGGCCACCCCAGCATCAGCAGCGCGTGCTCGCCCGGGCGCCGCCCGCCGGGGTCGCGGTGCACCACCCGCAGCCCCAGCCCTCCGGACCAGAACCGCTCGGCCGCGGCGAGATCGCGGCACGGGCGGGCGACGCGGATGTGCGAGGAAGCACCGAGGGGCATGACGGTCCTGCCTTCCGGGAGGTCCGAGGGGTTCGGGGGAGTCGAGGAACACGCCCTCATCCTGGCCGGGCCACCGCCGGCCGGTCGATCGGACTTTCGCCCCCGGTCCCCGGACGGAACGGGTCCCCGACTCCCGGCGGAGCCGCGCCCGGTCCCGTCTCCCGGCGGCGGTCGCGGCCCCGGTCCCCGACCGCCGGGAATCCGCCACGCGTCGCCGGAGCCCGTACCGCCGCCGCGCCCGCACGGTCGGCTGCCGGCCGGGCACGGAGAGCGAGCCGTCCGGCATTGGTCTTGACCAAGGGGGTGTGCCGTCCTATGGTCGAGCGGTTAGTGCAGGAACCTTTAATAAACAAGGCCACGGAAAGCCGGTCGGCGGCGCGGCGATGGCGGAGGATCAGGGTGGGGACCACGCAGCTGGAGACGGTGCCGGAGCCCAAGTACTGGCACCTTCGGACCGTTCTCGCGGAAGCACTCGACTCGGAGTTCGCGGTGGGGGAGATCCTGCCCAACGAGCGTGAACTCGCCGCCCGCTTCGGCGTCGCCCGGGCCACGCTCCGCCAGGCCCTGGAGCAGTTGGAGCTCGAAGGCCGCCTCCAGCGCCGGCGCGGTGTCGGCACCACCGTCGCCCCGCCCCGGATGGGGGTGGACGTCTCCACCTCCCAGCACGCCTGGCCGGACGCCTCCGACGAGGGCTGGGACCCGGTGGACTGCGCCTCGGCCGTGCCGCCCGCCGCGGTGGCCCGGCTGCTGGAGCTGGCCGGGGACGAGGCCGTACACACCGTGCGCCGGCTGCGCTTGAGCCACGGCCAGGCCCTCGCCGCCGAGCAGCTGTACGTCCCGGCCGCCTCCGTGCCCGGGCTCCCGGCCGCCGACGCCCCGGCCGGTCAGGACCGCGCCCGGGCGGTGCTGCGCGAGCTCCAGCGCCTCAGCCTGGCCGGCCAGGACCGGTCGGTGGAGCTCGGCTCGGCCCGGGCGGACGACGCCCGCGAGCTGGACCGGCTGCCGGGCGCCCCGGTGCTGGTCGTCACCACCCGCTATCTCTCGGCCGGCCGGACCGCCGCCGTCTCGGTGGCGACCTACCGCGCCGACACCTGCCGGCTCACCTTCGGCGACGCGGGCGACTTCCGCATCGCCTCCTGAGCCACCGCCGGGGTCTCACCCGGCCGGCCCGCGCCCCGGCCGGCCCGGCCGGGGAATTCCCGGCTCCCCGTCCGGGTCCGCCGTCCCGGGTCCCCGCCTCAGCGGCGGGCCGTCACCGTGCCCTCCACCGCGAACAACTGCTCCTCGACATGGTCGAGCGCCAGCCGCAGCGCCCCGGTGGCCACCACCGCCTCGCCCAGCAGGGACAGCGCCACCCGGGGCGGGCGCAGACAGAACCGCGCCAGCTCGTCCCGGAGCGGCTGGAGCACCCCGTCCAGACCGGCCGCCCAGCCGCCGACCACCACCAGCTCCGGATCGAGCGCCAGCACCAGCGCGGCCACATCGTGCACCAGCCGCTGGATGAACCGGTCCATCGCCGCCCCGGCCCGCGCGTCCCCCTGCCGGGCCAGCGCGAACACCTTTGCCACCGCCTGTTCGTCCAGCGGGTGCAGCGGCTCGTCCGTCGTCGAGAGCAGCGCCTCCGGGGTCGCCTCCCGGCCCAGCAGATGCAGCGCGCCGATCTCCCCGGCGGCTCCGCCGTACCCCCGGTGCAGCCGCCCGCCGATCAGTGAACCGGCCCCGGGGCTCAGCCCGGCCAGGACGAAGACGATGTCGTCCGAGTCGCTGGCGGCGCCCTTCCACTGCTCGGCCACCGCCGCCGCGTTGGCGTCGTTCTCCACCAGCACCGGGCAGCGGAACGACCGCCGCAGCCGCTCGCCCAGCGGCAGCCCGGTCCACCCGGGCAGCGCCGTGCCCAGCCGTACCCTCCCGTCCGCCTCGACGATGCCGGGAGTGCCGACCCCGACCGCCCGCAGGCTGTCCCGGGCCACCCCGGACCGGCGCAGCAGATCCGCGACCACCGACCGGACCCGGTCGAGCCGTTCGTCCGCCGGGGCGTCCTCCCGTACCTCCCGGGACCCGGCGCCGATGATCCGCCCGTCGAGACCGGAGATCAGCGCGGCCACCCGGTGCGGGCCGATCTCGATGCCCAGCAGATGCCCGGCCTCCGCGCGGAAGCGGAACCGCCGGGCCGGACGCCCCTGGCGCCGCGCCTCACCCCCCTCGGGCGCCGCCTCCACCACCAGGCCGCTCTCGATCAGACCCTCGGTGACCCCTTCGACGGTCGGCCGTGAGAGCCCGGTGATCCGGGTCAGATCGGTGAGCGTGAGC
This sequence comes from Streptomyces pyxinae, assembly GCF_024756275.1. GTDB lineage: Bacteria > Actinomycetota > Actinomycetes > Streptomycetales > Streptomycetaceae > Streptomyces > Streptomyces pyxinae. Next base: position 70,062 of record NZ_JANUGQ010000005.1, read on the forward strand.
AGATCGGCGCCGCGCAGCGCATGGAGTACCACCGCGGAATTGATCCGCCGCAACAGCGACGGATCGCCGCCGGTCAGCCGCCCCACGGTGTGTCCTCCCAGGTCGAGCGCGTGTCTGCCGGATGGTACTCAATGGCCGCCGGGGCGGCGAGCGCCCCCCGGCCACCCGCCGCCCCGCCCCGCCGGCACCCGGCCCCTCCTCCGGCCGTGCCCGCGACGGCCCGCGCCCTCCTCCGGCCGTGCCCGCGTCGGCCCGCGCCCTCCTCCGGCCGTGCCCGCGTCGGTCCGTGCCCGCGTCGGTCCGTACCCGCGGTGGCCCGCGCCCGCGTCGGTCCGTACCCGCGGTGGCCCGCGCCCGTGATGGCCCGTACCTGTGGCGGCCCGCGCCAGCCACGGCCCGTGCCCGTGACGGCCCGTGCCCGTGACGGCCCGTGCCCGTGACGGCCCGTGGCCGCGCCCGCGACGGCTCGCGCCCGCGACGGCTCGCGCCCGCGACGGTCCGTACCTGTGGCCGCCCACACGAGCCACGGCCCGCGCTCGTGACGGCCGCCGTCCGGCCGCTCCTCGCTCCGGCCGGCGCCCCCGCCCGTACCTCCGCCGGGCCGGGACCCGCCCGGACGACCGGTCGCCGGCGGACGGCACCGCTGGCCCCCGGTGACGGAACGCCAATTGTCGGTGGGGCGGGCTTTACTGGAGCCATGACCACGGCCCGGCATCTGCTGACCATCGATCAGCTGCGCTCCCGCCCCTTCCCCGGGCGGCGCGGCAGGTCCGGCGCGGTCGAGAGCGGTCCGGGTTTCCATCTGGCCGAGCTGGCCGCCGGTGAGGCGTTCCACGAGGACGGCGGCGCCGGCCGGGCGGCGGCCGAGGAGCAGTACGACGCCGAGCGCGAGGCCCTCGCCCTGCTGCTCGCCGGCCGCTGGGGGCCGCCGCAGCGGTTCGGCCTCTGGTCGCTGCGGCGGCGCGCCCTGGCCGGCGAGGAGATACCGGAGCCCTGGGCCGGGCTCGCGCACACCGTGCCGGACCTGTACCTCTGGCGGGTGGGGGAGCGGTGGCTGGCGCTGGGCGTGGCGCAGTGGGGTCCGGAGCTGGCGTTCCAGCTGCTCGCCGCCGTCACCACGACCGACCCGCCCTGAGCCGGCCCGCCCCGCCCCCTGAGCCGGCCCGCCCCGTACGGGGTCCCGAGTCGGCCCGGGGCGAGCCGGGGGAGCCGTCGGCCGGGGCGCCATTCTGCCGGGGTCGCCCGGGGGCACCCGCCCGCCGACCGGTACCGTCCGGAGCCGGGGCACCGGCCCCGGCTCCGGGCGCGCCGCTGTCTCCGGCTCAGGACCTGGGCGGCTCGCCGGCGGCGGCCCGCAGCCGGCCGAACTCCTCGGCCATGGTGGTGAGCGACCAGTGCGCGTTGAGCCCGCTCGGGTTGGGCAGCGCCCAGATCCGGGTGTCGCCGATGGTCCGCTCCTGCGGGCCTATGCGGGCCGCCCGGTCACCGAAGGCGGTACGGTACGCGGTCACCCCGGCCACCGCCAGCCAGCGCGGGCGCAGGGTCTCGACCTTCGCCGCCAGCAGCCGTCCGCCCTCGCGCAGTTCCTCCTCGGACAGCTCGTCCGCCCGGGCGGTGGCACGCGCCGCCACGTTGGTGACGCCGAGCCCGTACGACAGCAACTCCCCCTGCTCCGAGGGCTTCAGCCGGTGCGGGGTGAAGCCGGAGAGGTGCAGCACCGGCCAGAAGCGGTTGCCGGGCCGGGCGAAGTGCTCGCCCTTGACGGCGGAGAGCAGACCGGGGTTGATCCCGCAGAACAGCACGGACAGGCCGCTCGCGATCACATCCGGCACGGTGCGATCGCGAGCGGCCTCCAGCTCCTCGCGGGTGATCCGGCTCAGAGGATCGCCCCGGGGGCGTAACCGGCCGCCGCCGGGTGGCGCTTCGCCAGCTCCTCGATCCGGGTGACCACCACGCCGACCTGGGCGGCGGCGGCACCGGTGAACGACAGCCGGTCCGCCATCGCCGCGTCCAGCCCGGCCCGGTCCAGCGGGATGCGCTCGTCGGCGGCGAGCTTGTCCAGCAGTTCGTTCCGCTCGGCGCCGCCCTCGCGCATGGCCAGCGCCGAGGCCACCGCGTTCTCCTTGATGGCCTCGTGCGCCACCTCGCGGCCGACCCCCGCCCGCACCGAGGCCATCAGCACCTTGGTGGTGGCCAGGAAGGGCAGATAGCGGTCGAGCTCGCGGGCGACGACCGCCGGGAAGGCACCGAACTCGTCCAGCACGGTCAGGAAGGTCTCCAGCAGGCCGTCCAGCGCGAAGAAGGCGTCCGGCAGCGCCACCCGGCGGACCACCGAGCAGGAGACGTCGCCCTCGTTCCACTGGTCGCCGGCCAGCTCACCGGTCATGGAGGCGTAGCCGCGCAGGACGACCATCAGACCGTTGACCCGCTCGCAGGAGCGCGTGTTCATCTTGTGCGGCATCGCGGACGAGCCGACCTGGCCCGGCTTGAAGCCCTCGGTGACCAACTCGTTGCCGGCCATCAGCCGGATCGTCTTGGCGAGCGAGGAGGGCGCGGCGGCCAGCTGGACCAGGGCGGTGACCACCTCGTAGTCGAGCGAGCGCGGATAGACCTGGCCGACCGAGGTGAAGGCGTGCGCGAAGCCCAGATGGGCGGCGATCCGGCGCTCCAGCTCCGCCAGCTTGGCCGCGTCCCCGCCGAGCAGGTCCAGCATGTCCTGGGCGGTGCCGACCGGGCCCTTGATGCCGCGCAGCGGATACCGGCCGAGCAGCTCCTCGACCCGGGCGAAGGCGACCAGCAGCTCGTCGGCCGCGGTGGCGAACCGCTTGCCGAGGGTGGTGGCCTGGGCGGCGACATTGTGCGAGCGGCCGGCCATCACCAGCTCGGCGTGGTCGGCGGCCAGCCGGCCCAGCCGGACCAGCACCGCCACCGTACGGTCGCGCACCAGCTCCAGGGAGAGCCGGATCTGGAGCTGCTCGACATTCTCGGTGAGGTCGCGGGAGGTCATGCCCTTGTGGACCTGCTCATGGCCGGCGAGCGCGTTGAACTCCTCGATCCGGGCCTTCACATCGTGCCGGGTGACGCGCTCGCGCTCGGCGATGGAGGCCAGGTCCACCTGGTCGAGCACCCGCTCGTAGTCGGTGAGCGCGGCGTCCGGGACGTCGATCCCCAGGTCCTTCTGGGCGCGCAGCACGGCGAGCCAGAGCCGGCGCTCCAGCCTCACCTTCTCCTCCGGCGACCAGAGGACGGCCAGCTCGGTGGAGGCGTAGCGGCCGGCGAGGACATTGGGGATGCGGGGCTTCTCAGACGCAGCAGTCACGTGACCAGATTGTACTGTCGGTTTACGCAGGCCAGGGCCACGGTCCCGGTTGTGGCTTGCTACAAGTGCCCGGGGTCGGGGACGGCCCGGTCCGCCGGCTCGCCGTACGGCAGCAGCTCGGGGCGCTTGGCGGGGCGGCCGTCGCCGGAGGAGCGGCCGGTCAGCCGCCGCCCGATCCAGGGGCCCAGGTGCTCCCGGGCGAACCGGGCGTCCCCGATCCGCCGGGCCATCCAGCCCGGCGGCACATGCGACGGCAGCGGGGCCCGCCAGTCCTCCTCGGCGGGCAGCCCGAGCGCCTGCCAGACCGCCTCCGCGACGCGCCGGTGCCCCTCGGCCGTCAGGTGCAGCCGGTCCACGTCCCAGAGCCGCTGGTCCCCGAGCACCTCGGCCCCGTACAGATCCACCACCAGGGCGCCGTGCCGGGCGGCCAGCTCGTCCACGTACGAGAAGAGCCCCTCCATGCGCGGCCGGAACCGCTCCATCACAGGGCCCCGCCGGCCCGGGCTGCGCATCAGGACCAGCGTCCGGCAGGCGGGCGCCAGCCGCTCCACCGCCTCCTCCAGCGAGGCGCGGATCCGCCCGAGGTCGCACCCCGGACGGAGGGTGTCGTTGAGCCCGCCGACCAACGAGATCACATCCGGCCGCATCGCCGTCGCGAGGTCCACCTGCTCGGCCACGATCTGGGCGATGAGCTTGCCCCGCACCGCCAGATTGGCGTACCGGAAGCCGGGCGTCCGGGCCGCGAGCCGGGCCGCCAGCAGATCGGCCCAGCCCCGGTAGGTGCCGTCCGGCAGCAGGTCGGACATGCCCTCGGTGAAGCTGTCGCCCACCGCGACAAAACTGGTGTATCTAGCATCCGTCTCCATGGCGAGCCCATGGTAGACGGAGCGGCGCCACCCCGTGCGAGGGGTCCGCGATCCGGGCGGTGTCCCTGCCCGGTGGGTCCGCGTCCCGGGCGGTGTCCCTGCCCGGTGGGTCCGCGTCCCGGGCGGCGCACCCCCATGCCGAGGCCGCGTCCCGGGCGGCGTCCCCGCACGCCGGGGCGCGGGGTCCGGGCCGGCCCCGCGTGCCGGCCGGCGGACCGCCCGGGTGACCGGCGGTGTCAGGACGCCGGGCGGCCGACCAGTTCGCGCAGGACGTCCTCCATGGTGACCAGCCCGGCCAGCCGGCCGTCCTCGTCCAGCACGGCGGCCAGATGGGTGCGGCTGCGGCGCATCGCGGTCAGCACGTCGTCCAGCGGGGAGGCGGCCCGCACCCGGGCGATCGGCCGCATCGCGGAGACCGGGAACGGCACATCGCGCGGGGCGGCGTCCAGCGCGTCCTTCACATGGAGATAGCCCAGGATCCGGCGGTTGGCGTCGACCACCGGGAACCGCGAGAACCCGGACTCGGCGGCCAGCGCCTCCAGCTCCTCCGGCGTGGTGCCGACCCGGGTGCGGACGACCCGCTCCAGCGGCATCACCACGTCCCGCACCGGCCGCCGCCCCAGCTCCAGGGCGTCGTGCAGCCGCTCGGTGGCCCGGTCGTCGAGCAGCCCGGCGTCACTGGCGTCGGTCACCATCCGGGCCAGCTCGTCGTCCGAGAAGGTCGCCGCCACCTCGTCCCGGGTCTCCACCCGCAACAGCTTGAGCAGACCGTTGGCGACGGCGTTCACCGTGAAGATCACCGGGCGCAGCGCCCGCGCCATGGCCACCAGCGGGGGCCCGAGCAGCAGCGCCAGCCGGGAGGGTTCGGCCAGCGCGATGTTCTTCGGCACCATCTCGCCCAGCAGCATGTGCAGATAGGTGGCCACGGAGAGGGCGATCACGAACGAGATCGGGTGCACCACGCCGTGCGGCACCCCGACCGCGTCGAAGACCGGCTCCAGCAGATGGGCGATGGCCGGTTCGGCCACGATGCCGAGCACCAGGGTGCAGAGCGTGATGCCCAGCTGGGCCGCCGCCAGCAGCGCCGAGACGTGCTCCAGGCCCCAGATGACACTGCGTGCCCGGCGGTCGCCCTGCTCGGCGGCCGGCTCGACCTGGCTGCGGCGCACCGAGATCAGGGAGAACTCGGCGCCGACGAAGAACGCGTTGGCGACCAGGGTGAGCAGGCCGATCAGCAACTGGATCCCGGTCATCGGCCCGCCTCCCCGGTGGCCGGGCCGCTCCCGGAGGCGCGGCCGTCCGGGCCGCTCCCGGAAGCGGGTCCGGGGCCCGAGCCGTGGCCGGCGCCGTCGCCGGCGCCGCTGCCCGGGGCGGACGCGGGATCCGAGCCGGTGCCGGGGCCGGTGCCGGGTCCTGAGCCGTCGCGTGGGCCGGTGTCCGACCCGCGGCCGTCCGGTCCTGAGCGGCGCCGGGAGCGGCGGCCGTTCGGTCCTGAGCCGTCCGGGGTGCCGTCGCCGCCCCGGCGGCCGGGCGTGTCCGGGCCGGCGCCGCCGCGCCCGCCGGGTCCGGCCGGGGGCTCCGGGCGGTCGGGGGCGTGCATCAGTACCCGGGCCGCCCGCCGGCCGGAGGAGTCCACCACGTCCAGACACCAGCCGGCCAGCTCCACCCGGTCACCGACCGCCGGTATCCGGCCCAGCTCGGTCGCGACCAGACCGGCGAGGGTCTCGTACGGGCCGTCCGGCACCCGCAGCCCGATCCGCTCCAGCTGATCGGTCCGGGCGGCGCCGTCCGCCGACCACAGCGCCCGGCCCCCGGCGTCCTCGCCCGCCCGGGCCAGATCCGGCGTCTCGTGCGGGTCGTGCTCGTCGCGCACCTCGCCCACGACCTCCTCGACGATGTCCTCCAGCGTCACCACCCCGGCCGTGCCCCCGTACTCGTCGATGACCACGGCCATGGTGGCCTTCCCGGAGAGCCGGTCCAGCAGCCGGTCCACCGTCAGCGTCTCCGGTACGAAGAGCGGCTCCCGCAGGATGTCCGCGACCGGTTTCCGGCTCCGGTCCGCCGCCGGAACCGTCAGCACGTCCTTGATGTGGGCGGTGCCCACCACCGAGTCCAGACCGCCCCGGTAGACCGGGAAGCGGGAGAGCCCGGTCGCCCGGGTGGCGTTGGCGACGTCCTCGGCCGTGGCCTGCGCGTCCAGCGCCACCACCTGCACCCGGGGGGTCATCACGTTCTCCGCGGTCAGCTCGGCCAGATTCAGGGTCCGGACGAACAGCTCGGCCGTGTCCGCCTCCAGGGCACCCTCCTTGGCCGAGTGCCGGGCCAGCGCCACCAGCTCCTGCGGTCCGCGCGCCGAGGCCAGCTCGTCGGCGGGCTCCAGACCCAGCTTGCGCACGATCCGGTTGGCCGTGTTGTTGAGATGGCCGATCAGCGGCTTGAAGGCGGCCGTGAACACCCGCTGCGGGGTCGCCACCACCCGGGCCACCGCCAGCGGCGAGGAGATGGCCCAGTTCTTGGGCACCAGCTCGCCCACCACCATCAGCACCACCGTGGACAGACCCGTGCCGAGGACCAGCGCCACCGAGGAGGCCATCGAGTCGGCGAGACCCAGATCCCGCAGCGGCCCCCGGATCAGGGCGGTGATCGACGGCTCGGAGAGCATGCCCACGATCAGATTGGTCACCGTGATGCCGAGCTGGGCGCCGGAGAGCTGGAAGGTGAGCGAGCGTACGGCGCCGAGCGCGCCCGCCGCGCCCCGGTCACCGCGCTCGACGGCCCGCTCCAGCTCGCTCCGTTCCACCGTGGTCAGGGAGAACTCGGCTGCCACGAAGGCGCCGCACAGCACGGAGAGCAGCAGCGCGACGAACAGCAGAAGCACTTCGGTCATCGGATCACCTCCATTCCATGATCCGCCACCGGGCGCGGGCATGACGACAGGACGGGACAGAACACGGGACAGAACGGGACGGGACCCGGTGGTCCGGGGGCCCGCACGGTGCCCGGCCCGGTCCGGAGCCGGGCGCTCATCGGCCCGCCTTCCCGGCTTCGCCCCGGTCGGAACCGGGCCAGACGTACGGCAGGTCGTCCGGTACGCCGGGGAACCGCGTCCCGTAGAAGTCCGGGTCCTTGCGGACCAGCGCCGACTGGTGGCTGCGGTGGAAGTCCGGGTCACCCAGCCAGGGCGGCAGCTCGCCCGCCCCGGCCAGCAGGCCCTGATCCCGTACGACCGTCCCGGGGCGGTGGTCGCCGAACCCGGCCAGCAGGGTGCCGGCGCAGGTGTCGGCCCGGCCCTGCGCCGTCCAGTGCCCGCACACGTCCAGGCCGTAGCGGACCAGCGCCTCCTCGTACCCGGCCCACATCCTCACCGCCGGGTGCCTGGCCCAGCCGTACCCCGGCACGGTCAGCCCCCGGAACACCTGGAGCGCCTCCACTCGCTGCTTGCCCAGGCGGCGGGTGTCGAGCGCGGCGGCGGAGGCCAGGAAGTCCGGGTACGGCAGGAAGGTCTGCATGGAGCGTCCCTACCCGGTTCGGCGCCGACCAGTTCCCGCCCGAGCGGGGGAGACCCGGCCGCGCACCGCAGGGGGACGGCATGGGACCGGGCCGCCCCGCCGCGTACCCGGGGGCAGGGTGCGGCGGGACGGCCCGGGGTGTGTGGACCGGCGGTGCGGTCGTCACCACATGAGGGCGTCGGCGGCGGTGTACTGCCAGTAGGTCACCTGGGCGGAGCTGTCCACCCAGACACCGGCCTTGGGCAGCGCGGGCTTGGCGGGCGCGCCGACGGAGCCCGTGTCGGTCCTGTTCACGAAGTGGACCTCCAGGCGGTGGGCGGTGTAGCCGTGCGTACCGGAGCCGTCGGCCGCCGAGGTGGTCACCCCCGCGTACGCGCTCTCGCCCGGCATGAGGGAGACGACGGCCTGCGGCTGGCTGTCCCGGTTGACGGTCGTGGCGGCCTGAGCGTCGTCGAAGCGCAGCGCGGGGGCGTAGTACGCGTCACAGAGCGTCTTGCCGGTGTTCTTGACGGTGATCAGCAGGTGGTTGACCGGGCTCTTCACCGGGGTGACGGTCACCTTGGTGGTGGCGGCGGCGCAGGTCACCCGGGCGGGCTCGCCGCGGCCGGCCGCCACCGCCTGCGAGGGCGCGCCCAGGGCGACGGCGGTGGCGAGGGCGGTGCCGGTGACGGCGAGGAGCTGACGGGTGCGAAGACGCATGGGCTCTGTTCCTTACTGAACTGAACTGATACGGATGCGGGAACCGCTGCTGAGACGTGATCGTGTACGTATCCGGTGGCGGCCGGAGCCTCCGGGCCCGGCGCGCGGGGGCGCCGGAAGCCGCTCGGGCGGGCAACGTGACCGGGGTGCACGGTCGTTCGCAGCGAGCGGCGTGCTTGGATGGCCACAGCTTGCGGGGTGATCCGTCCCATCGGCCAGCGATGCCGGGGGAATGGGACGGTGGAACGGCCACGCAGCCGCTGACCTGGGGAAACGACCCTCCCCTGGGACGCTGGAACGGGACGGACGACATGCTCGGGGGAGAGAACACGATGGCTGGCACGGGGCCGACGGACGAGTTCGCGGCACTGCTGAGGCTGTTGAAGGAGCGGGCCGGGCTGAGCTACGGCACGCTCGCCAAGAGGCTGCACCTGAGCACGTCCACGCTGCACCGCTACTGCAACGGGGACGCGGTTCCGGTGGACTACGCGCCGGTGGAACGGCTCGCCAGGGCCTGCCGGGCCAGGCCGGACGAGCTGGTCGAACTGCACCGGCTCTGGGTGGTCGCCACCGCCACCCGGCAGGCCGCTCGCCGCGCCGAACAGGCGGCCGGGGCCGCGGGCGCCGCCCCGAGCGCCGCCGCCCCGTCGGCTTCCGTCCCCTCGGCTTCCGCCCCGCGGGCCGGGTCGGGACCGGCGTCCGGTGGTACGGACCGGAGCGCGCCGCCGGTGTCCGGTGACCCGGTCGGTGGTGACCCGGTCGGTGGTGACCCGGTCGGTGGTGACCCGGCGCCGGACGGTTCCGGTGCGGGCGCCTCCGGGACGGCCGGCGCGGCACCGGACCCGCGGGGCACGCCGGACTCCGGTGATGCCGGGGAGACAGGGGAAGCGGGGGAGACCGGCGCGGCCGGTGCGCCTGCCCCGGGCGCGGCCGCCGGGGTGGTGGCCGTTCCGGTGCGCGGGCGTGGGCCCCGCCGTCGTACCACCGTGCTGATCGGTGTCGCCGTCGCCACGGCCCTCTGCGCCGGGTCGCTCGTCGCGCTGCTGAGCCCCTGGGGGGAGAAGAAGGAGGAAGGCGCGCGCGCCGAGGTGGCGGCGACGGCCGGTGCCCGGGCCGCCCAGTCTCCGCTGCCCCGGGCCCCCCGGTCGGCCGGAACGCCGTCGGCGTCCCCGTCCCCGTCCCGGTCGGCCGGGCCGGGGACGAGCGGCTCGCCATCCCCGTCCTCGCGCGCCTCCGCCTCCGCGTCGTCCGGCGGCCACGGCGAGGCGGGCCCGCAGGGGGCGGCGCCCGGGGGCGGGACGGACGGGACCCCGGTGACCGTCGGCGTCACGTCGCACGTCTGGGAGAACCCCTGCGGCCCCAACTTCCTGGTCGACCGGCAGGCCACCCAGGTGCCGCCGCCGCCCACCGAACAGGACGCCCCGGGCTGGACGTCGGCCCTGGGCGCCGTGGCCTCGGACGAGCAGCTCGTCAGACTCACCGTTCAGGGCACCGGGTCGGAGACCGTCGTCCTGGAGCAACTGGCCGTCCGGACCGTCCGGTCCGCGCCGCCGCTGGCCTGGAACGATTTCTCCAGCGCCGTCGGTTGCGGCGGCGGGGTGGAGACGGCCTCCTACGCGGTCGACCTGGACTCGCCACGGCCCCGTACCACGCCGGAGGCCGGGCAGCCGGAGTTCGCCTTCAAGACCAGCCACAGCGACCCGGAGGTGTTCTACGTCCGGGCCCGTACCCGGGCCCATGACGTCAGCTGGTACCTGGAGCTGCACTGGTCGAGCGGGAACCGGCGAGGGGTCCTGCGGATCGACGACCACGGGCAGCCGTTCCGGACCAGCGCCAACAACTCCCGGCCCGGGTTCGACTATCCGCTCGGCAGCAGTGGCTGGGAGGCCCGCCTGCCCCAGGACCCGGCGACCGCCTGAGCCGTACGATTCCGCGCGCGTGCGATCCCGTGCGGCACCGGCCGTGTGCACGGGCGGCCCGCGACCCGGCGACCGCCGGGCGGCCCCGGCCCGGTCGCGGCTCCCGCCCGGCTCCGGGACGTACGGCTCCCGGGCGGTGCGGACCCTCGTCCCCGGCTCCCGCCCCGCCCCGGATCGCCGGCGGCTCCGGCTCCGGGGGAGGGGACACGAAAGAGGTGGGACCCCCCGCCCTGGCGGAAGGGTCCCACCCCTGCTCGGCCTCCGGAGCCGCTCCGGTCAGACGCCGGCGACGCTCTTGATCCAGGAGCGGTAGGCGGTCACATTGGTGTACGCCGTGGTGGTCTGGCGGTCGCTGGTGGAGGCGACACCGACCTGGGCGCCATTGGCCACCATCGGACCGCCCGAGTCGCCGCCCGCGGTGATGCCGTTGCCCCGGCGGGCGCAGATGGCCGAGCCGTTGTACGCGTCCTGGCAGCCGCCGGTCACGATGACGTCCGCGACCTTCAGGTACCGCGACTGACAGTTGATCTCGGAGCCGCACTGGGAGGTGGCCCCCCAGCCGTACACCTGCACGGTCTGGTTCACCGACACCGATCCGGGCTGGCCGAGGCGGGCGTAGGTGGCCGAGACGGAGCGGTCGAGCTTGACCAGCGAGAGGTCGGCGGAGGAGTTGTTGTAGACGCTGACGCCGTTGGCGACCGTACCGCCGCTGCTCTGGTCCAGGCTGCCGATGCGGAAGGACAGCCCGCCGCCACTGACGCAGTGCTTGGCGGTGAGGATCCAGGTCGGGGCGATGATCGAGGCGCTACAGGTCTGCTGACCGTTCGAGAACAGCCGGGCCGCCCACGGGGCGTTGTTGGCGTAGCCGCCGCCGATGATCGGCTGGACGGCGGTGGCCTGCGGGACGGCGGCGGGCGCCGGTGCCTGGGCGGACGCGGTGGGGGCGAGCGTGAGCACCGAGAGCGCGGTGGCCGCGAGGGCGGGAACGAGACGGGTGATGCGCACAGTCTTCTCCATTGTGTGGGGGCTGGAGCGTCCTTCTTGAGGACAGTCGCCGCATAAACATGCAGGCGCGCATAAACGCGGGCTGGGTAGACCCTGTTGCGTTCATGCCAGGTTCGACTGCGGTGAATCTCGCAGACACCGGGGTGACGGCGCAAGAGGTTGACGGCCGAAAGTTGACGGAGTGTCTGCCGGTGCCGACGGCTCCTCCGGAGTCGGGTGAGGGATGCGTAGAGATGCGCTTTACGGCATGTCCAAGCTGCTTTGCGGGATATGGGCCGCCCTGCGCCGGAAGCGTGCCTCTCGTCTCCTGAGCGCGGCCATGAGCGGCTCCTGGGCGCGCTCCTGGCCGCCTCGGGGCGCGCTCTCGGCGGCGGTGCCCCCAGGCCCTCCCCCCCCGTACGGGTGTCTCAGCCCTGGACGAAGCAGAACTCGTTGCCCTCCGGGTCTCCCAACACTCAGAACTAGCAGTTCTGGAGTGTCGGCATGGTGGCGTCGGTCCTGGTCATATGGGCTGACACGGCCCCGGGCGCAGAGACTGCCACAGGTTGACGACAGGGGTGCCGCTGCGAGACAGGAACCCGCGACCCATCGGGGCCGCTGCGAGGTTCACCACGGGGCGTACGAGGGGTGACCGGCCATCCGGAGTCGGCGGTCCCGTGGCCGGCGGAGGGCGGACCGCCGGGGCGCTGCGGCACGGCTTCGCTGCCGGGTGGGCGACCGGGGCACCGCGTGGTGCGGCTGGTGCCTGAACGACTTCCCGGCGGCCGAGGTGGAGATCGACCACGTGCGCCCGCTCGCCCTCGGGGGTGAGGGCGTGGACAGCAACGTTCGGGTGCTGTGCCGTTCGTGCCACGCGTTGAAGACCGCTACCGAGTTCGGCAGTGCCCGGCCCTGACGATGCCTCGCGGGTCGGGCTCCGCTCACCGCTGCGTCCACCAGGCCCCGGCGGCTCCGCCGAATGCGGTGGCCAGGGCGACGAGCCATCCGGGGATGCGCTGGACGGTCAAGTGCATTCCGCCGCAGCGGAGTTCGAGCGCGGGGCGGTGGTCGGTCTGGGCTTCCATTGGCATGTCTCTATGGGATCGGAAGCCGGGTGTCCCGCACAACACCTGTCAATGGCCAATGCCGCCAAAGGCGCCAAAGATCAACGCCGCCCCACTCCCGAAGGAGGTACCCCTATGCCCAGACGACCCCGCCCTCCGTGCACCGTCCCCGGGTGCCCGGAGCTGACTGCCCGGGGCGGTCGGTGCCCGGCGCATCAGCGGGAAGCGACGGCGCAGCGGGTGACGCGGGGACGAGCGCGTACGGCCCTCGGTGGCCGGGGATCCGCCGCCGCTACCTGTACGCGAACCCGTGGTGCGTTCTGTGTTCCGCGCCGGCGACGGTGGCGGATCACTTCCCGGAGTCGCGGCGGTCGCTGGGTGGCAGAAGAACGGCGCCACCACCATCGCCGGCCAGTACCGCGCCCAGTTCGCCCGCTAAATCCGCGAACTCTCCCCGAGCGCACGCACCGCGATCACCGTGCCGGAACCTGATGACGACGACTCGGATATCTGGGACTGAAGGCATCACAAGGAACTGGATGTATGGTATCGCTGGAATCGTGAGTGAATAGAGAAACCCCGCACCTACCTCAATTATGTGAGCTAGGTGCGGGGATTTCCGCTTTCACGCCGCCTGATGCCCAGCGAGCAGAGCCGAAACTTTTGGCACGTCTGCGTATTTCTGCAAGCGGTGAAGGAGTAGGTTGACCCGCTGAGCTGTCCTCTCGGACGTGATTTCAGAAGACAATGTAATTACACGCTCTGCTACTGATGCCGCTTCCTCGGGCTCGTTTGCATCGAGAAGGGCAACCGCGAGCCACGAGAGGTAAAGAGCTATTTCTCGGGTGTGTGTTGCATCGTATCCAGTGAGCACGTCTCGGAGTAGGGGGACCGCACGCAACGGTCGATGCAGCTCCGTGTAAACGCGGGATTCCATCACCCTTAGTTCTCCAATATTAACCCAGTACAGATAGGCGGGAGATTCTCCTTGATCGTGTGTGTCGAGCGCCTCAGAGGCTTCCCCCAGGGCGCGCATTGCCTGTTGTTCGTTCTCTGCGCCTCCGGCTTTTGTGTGCGCCCATGCGACGCGATCCAGATACAGGGCGCGGGCTTTCGGTGGGGCTTGCGCTCCCGCGCCATGTAACGCTGCCTGAGCGAGGATCAACCCTTCGGCTTCACGGCCGGTGTTGGCCATCTGATAGGCCAGAGACCCGGCAAGATTTCCCGCAAGGGTATTATCTTCTGCTTGTTTCGCAGCGCTGATGCCCAGTCGGTAAATTCGCTCTGCTTCTTCATGTTGGCCGGCATCGCTAGCAATCCATCCGGCAATTTGTGCCAGCTCGCCAATTTGACGTAGCAGTTCCCTCCCCACCTCGCTGGTGTGCTTCCCCTCCCGGTAAAGCTTTACAACGGCACGGAGTTCGCGAAGTGCGGGGCGAATCAAGTCACCCCCAGCAAGGAAATCATCTGCCAGTCGTAGTCCGTGCACGCGCTTTTGTATATCAGCTACTTTGGCGGCGTCGACTTGGCGCCCTGAGCGGGCCTTTAGGGGGCTCAGTGGATCACCATCGGGGAGGAAGTCCGCCAGTGTCGGCAAAGGCGGCACAGCAGGCTTCGCGGGCTCTCTGAGGGCCTGTACCGCGACGCCCAATGCCTGCGCAATGAATGGCAACCACTCTCGGGGAGTCCGCTTGCCCACTTCGTACCGACTGATCTCCTGTCGGCCGATCGGATCCCCGCTGATGCCTGCGGCGCGGCACGTTTCTCGTGCTAGACGCGCCTGACTCCAGCCTCTCTCTTTGCGTAGGCGCTTGATGTTGGCCCCAGTGGCACTGGTCATGCCTCCATTCTGGCCGACAGTTGGCCGACACGTGGCCGCTATGCCCCGACTCGCGTGAAGAGGACGTTGGGGATGCATGCAAGACCCCCGCGACCGTGCGACCGGCCCGGGGGCGTGGACGACGCTGCGGAAGGGCGCCGACGTGAACGAGAGTACGTCCGCACGGACAAGGACGGGAGGGGCCCTCGGCGGTGCCCGCGCCTGGGTGCTGAGCCGGGGGCGGCGGCGGACTGATCCGCAGCCGGGGGAGCGAGCAGCGCCCGTCGTCTTCGAACGGTGCCTGGTATGCCGGGCGGCGCGCGAGAAGCAGGCTTCGGCCGGTGCGCTGGACTGGGGCGCGGTGATCCGTCAGCACCCGCACCGGCGCTCCACGGACTGGCGGTTGATGTGAGCGCGCCGGAGCCGGCATCGCGGACGGTATTGTCCTGGCCGCCGTGCCGGTGCCCCAACCCCGACTGCCCGTACAAGGCGCAGACGCCGGAGGGGATGCGCCGGGAGAGGCCCGGCACGGCGCGGCTGCGGGCTGTGGAGGCTCGGCGGGGCCGGGAGCGCGGGTGGCTGGGGCGGACGCTGTGAGCGCGGCGGAGAGCGGCTACTACCGGTGCGAAGTCCTGGTGGAGGAACTCATTGCCGAGGGTGTCACGGTGCCGTACGCGTACGCGTCGCCCACGTCCCTGCTGGGGCCGAAGCTGGTGCTTCGCTGGCTGCGCTCGGCGGCCTGGCGCGCGGCGGAGACCCTGGACCGCAACCCGCTGGGCCGGGCGCCCGAGGTCAGTGGGGAACGCGTGGTGGTGTCGTGTGCCGGGCAGTTACGGGCCTGGTGCGAGGACGCCGCCGGCCAGAGCGACACGCGCCAGCGCGTCAAGGCGGGGCAGGTGTGGACCACCGTGTTCTCCGACCCGTACCACCGGGTCACGCTCTCGGCCCGCCCCAACCGGTCAACCTCCCCCGCAGCGGATGGTGTTGGTCGGGCGAAGTGCGATCCGCCCGCCCGTCATCGAAAGCGTGGACACGGAACGGGCTTATGGGCGGCGGCCCGTACCGCATTGATTTGTCTGGCAGCTCTCGCTTCCTACGCGGCGCTCGGCTGGCTGCTGGCCGTCGTGCTGACGCGCTGAAACCCCGCCCCCTTCAAGGCTCCCGTCCCCTTGCTATATGTGCCCCTGGATCCGGCACGAAGGGGGCGGGGAATCCGCCCGGCTGCCGCCACGCAAGGGGACAGCCGGCAGCCGGGCGGGCACTCCCACCACCAGGCCGCCACAAGCCCCTCCCCGCCCGGACGTACCGAAACCGAGTCCCCCACGGCTTGGAATCCCCCGGGCGGGGAGGGACCCCATGGGAAAGGGACACGATGCCTTCGCAGTCGCCGCACGAACGCCAGGCACACAGGATCAAGGCACTGAATCACCTTTCCGACATCCGGGGCGCCTACGAGTCCGGGACCGCGCTGACCGTCCTGGCACGTCAGTACGCGGTCAGGTGCGAGTGGCTGCGCGAACGGCTCGTGGACGACGGAGTCGAGATCCGCGACCGGGGCGAGGCCAACCGTGCCCGCGCCCTCGCCCACAACAAGGAGCGCGCCATGGCCGAGCCGGACAGCCAACCACCGCCGGGGAGGTTCCGCCCGAAACAGTGCACCGCGACAAAGAGGTGGCTGTTCTGGACCGGCGACACCGTACGTCAGGAAGTGCTGGCCTGGTGCCCGGACGTGAACGCCGACCAGGGCGAGGTGTGCGGCCTGTATGCCGGTCACCCCTCGGCCCACGGATGCGACGTGATCGACCCGGCGGCCGAAGCCCTCCGCGAATCCCTGTCGCACTACATCATCGACGTGGGATGGGTACCGGGCCCACCGCCCCGACCGTGATCGGCCCGGGTCGGCCGTGATCGGCCCGGGTCGGCCGTGATCGGCCCGGGCCGGCCGGGGCCGCTGGGGATCAGCCCTGGACGAAGCAGAACTCGTTGCCCTCCGGGTCCTCCAGGACCTGGAAGTGGCCGTACTCGTCGGTCACGATGCCGCCCACCCGCGTCGCGCCCAGCGCCACCGCCGCCGTCGCCGCCTGGTCGACCTCGCCCGCGTACAGGTCCAGATGGAGCCGGTTCTTGCCGGCCTTCTCCTCCCGCACCCGCTGGAAGGCGACCCGTACGAAGCCCTCCGGGTCGACATAGGACCAGTCCGGAGAGCGGTCCACCGGGTCACCGCCCAGCAGCGCGGCCCAGAACCGGACCAGCGCCGCCGGATCGGCGCAGTCGAGGACGATCTCTTCCACACGTGCTCGGATCATGGCCCCGAGCGTACGCGCGCGATCCGTGCCTGATCCGGAGGCGACGGCCGAAGAAGGCGGAAGAAGACGGGGAGGAGATGGAAGAAGGCAGAGGGATCAGGCGCCGGGAGCGGTGTTCACGGACTTTCGTGGATGGTGGCGGCGAACCGCGCCGCGTCCCAGGTGCCGCCCAGCGGCGGGGCCAGCCAACCGGGAGCCGCCGCCCGGAAACGGGCCGGGTCCAGCCGGCCGGCGCCCACCGGGACCGCGCCCAGCAGCGGGGCACCCGCCGACTCCGGCAGGTCGCCCAGGTTGCACCGCTCGGCAAGGCCGGGCTCCCGGGGCCAGGCGCCGACCACCACACCGAGCTGGGCGAGGCCCCGCGCCCGCAGTGCCTCGCCGGTGAGGGCCACCTGGTTGAGTGTGCCGAGCCCGGCGGTGGCCACCACCAGGACCGGCGCCGCCAGCAGCCGGGCGGCGTCCGCGAGCGTGCCGCCCGTCTCGTCGTACCGCACCAGCAGCCCGCCCGCGCCCTCGACCAGCACCAGATCGTGCTCGGCGGCCAGTTTCTCCGCCGCCTCGGCCACCCGGTCCGGCCGCACCGGTGCCATACCGGCCCGGCGGGCGGCCGTCACCGGTGCCAACGGCTCGGGGAACCGGTCCAGTTCGGCGGCGGTCACCTCCCCGGCCAGCCGGACCACCTCATCGGCGTCACCCGGCTCCCCGGGCGCCATCCCGGTCTGGGCGGGCTTCAGCACCGCCACCGACCGGCCCGCCGCCCGGGCCAGCGCGGCCACGGCGGCGGTGACCACCGTCTTGCCGATCTCCGTCCCCGTACCACTGACCACCAGTACCGGCATCTCAGCCCTCCCGCGCCGCAGCGCACACCGCGCGGCAGATCCGCGCCAGGTCCTCGTCGTCCGTCACATAGGGCGGCATCACATACACCAGGTCGCGGAACGGCCGCAGCCACACTCCCTCGCGCACCGCGGCCGCGGTCGCCGCCGCCACATCCACCGGGTGGTCCAGCTGGACGACTCCGATGGCGCCCAGCACCCGTACGTCCGCCACCCCGGGCAGTCCGGCGGCCGGTGCGAGACCGGTCCGCAACCCGGCGCCGATCCGGGCCACTTCGGCCGCCCAGTCCTGGCCGAGCAGCAGCTCGACCGAGGCACACGCCACCGCCGCGGCCAGCGGATTGCCCATGAACGTCGGACCGTGTGCCAGGACCGGCACCTCGCCGGAGGAGATGCCCTCGGCCACCGCGGCCGTGCAGAGGGTGGCCGCCATCGACAGATAGCCGCCGGTCAGCGCCTTGCCCAGACACATCACATCCGGGGCCACCCCGGCGTGCCCGGCCGCGAACAGCGTCCCCGTCCGCCCGAAACCGGTGGCGATCTCGTCGAAGACGAGCAGCACCTCGTGCTCGTCACACGCCTCCCGCAGCACCCGCAGATAGGCCGGGTCGTGAAAGCGCATACCGCCCGCGCCCTGCACCACCGGCTCCACGATCACCGCGGCCAACTCGTGCGCGTGGCGCCCGATCAGGGTGCGGAGCTCGTCCGCGTACCCCTCCTCGTACGCCGCCGGCGGGGGACCGGCGAACACCTGGCGCGGCAGCGCACCGGCCCACAGCCCGTGCATCCCGCCCTCCGGGTCGCACACCGACATGGGCTGCCAGGTGTCCCCGTGGTAGCCGCCCCGCCAGGTGAGCAGTCGTTGTTTTCCGGGGCGGCCCACCGAACGCCAGTACTGGAGGCACATCTTCACCGCGACCTCGACGGCGACCGAGCCCGAGTCGGAGAGAAAGACATGGCGCAGCGGCTCGGGGGTGATCTCCACCAGCCGGGTGGCCAGCCGGACGGCGGGCTCATGGGTGAGCCCGCCGAACATCACATGGCTCATCCGGTCCAGCTGGTCGCGGGCCGCCGCGTTGAGCACCGGGTGGTTGTAACCGTGCACGGCCGACCACCACGAGGACATGCCGTCGACCAACTCCCGCTGCCCATGGGCAGGTTCGGCCAGCCGGAGCCGTACCCCGGAGGCCGACTCCACCACCAGTGGGTCCTCGCGGCCGGGCATGGGACCGTACGGATGCCAGACGTGCGCGCGGTCCAGCGCCACCAGCCCGGCGGGCGACAGTGTGCCCCGCTCGCCGGCGGCCGGCGCCACCGCGGTGTTCCCGCCCCCGGCGCCGGGAAGCGGCTCAGGCATTGGGCGCGAGATCCGTACCGGCGCCCCGGCGGCGTACCGTCACCAGATCGGTGCGCGACCCGGCGGCCCCCGCGCCCGCGGCGACCGGATCGGCCTCCGGTCCGGACCGCTGTCCCACCGGTGCCGGCTCCGCCGGCGAAGGCACGGTCTCCGCCGCCGGGCCGCACACCGAACCGGAGCCGCAACCACCGCCACCGCCACCGCCTTCGCCGCAGCCGCCCGTGGCCGCGTCCGCCCGGTGCGCGGGCAGGGTGGTGGTGTCGGTGCCCTCCACGGTGAAGCCGGCGTCCGCGATCATGTCCAGATCCGCCTTGCCCGCCTGACCCTCACTGGTCAGGTAGTCGCCCAGGAAGATCGAGTTGGCCAGGTGCAGGGCCAGCGGCTGGAGCGTGCGCAGATGCACCTCACGGCCGCCGGCGAGCCGGACCTCGACATCCGGGCAGACGAAGCGGACCATCGCCAGGATGCGCAGCGCGCGCTGCGGGGTGAGGTTCCACTCCTTGGCGAGCGGGGTGCCCTCGAATGGGATGAGGAAGTTGACCGGCACCGAGTCCGGGTCCAGCTCTCGCAGCGAGAACACCACGTCCACCAGGTCCGCGTCGCTCTCGCCCATGCCCGCGATCAGCCCCGAACAGGCGGAGAGCCCGGCGGCGTGCGCCTTCTGGACGGTGTCCACCCGGTCGGCGTAGGTATGGGTGCTGGTGATCTTCCCGTACGTCTCCTCGGACGTGTTCAGGTTGTGGTTGTACGCGTCGGCGCCCGCCGACCGCAGCCGTTCGGCCTGGCCGTCCGAGAGCAGGCCCAGGCAGGCGCAGACCTCGACGCCCTCGTTCTGTTCCTTGATCGCCTCGATCGTCCTGGAGACCCGGTCCACGTCCCGGTCGGTCGGTCCCCGGCCGCTGGCCACCAGGCAGACCCGCTTGGCGCCGCCCGCCACCCCGGCCGCCGCCGCCTTCGACGCCTCGTCCGGCTTCAGCCAGGTGTACTTGAGGATCCCGGCCGTGGAGCCCAGCCGCTGGGAACAGTAGGAGCAGTCCTCGGGGCACAGCCCCGACTTGAGATTGACCAGATAGTTGAGCTTCACACGACGGCCGAACCACTGGCGGCGCACCCTGCCCGCGGCGGCCACCACATCGAGCAGGTCGTCGTCGGACGTGGCCAGAACGGCCAGCGCTTCCTCACGGGTCGGCAGCTCGCGCCGCAGGCCCTTGTCCACCAGTGTGTCCAGCAACAGGTCCAGGTCCATGGCGCCGATCCTGTCCTACCGGACACCTCCCGGCCAAGGAGGAACCGGACAAGAGAGCAGGCCCGAGGTGTGTGTATGACCACACGCCCACCCCGGTTGCGCGCCGTTAGGGTCTGTGCGTTGCCTACAAACAGGGACCCGCTCATGCCACAGGCTCCGCTGCCTCGGTCCGCGCCGCCGGCACCCGCTCCTGCCCCGTCCGCCCCCGGCGCCCCCGCTCGCCCGCCGGAGGCCGGCCCCGTGCCCGGTCCCGCCGCCCGTGCGCCGGCGGCCGCTCCGCCCGGAGCCGTCGTGCACCCGCCGGCGGCCGCTCCGCCCGGGGCCGCCGCCACAGCCGCCTTCGACTGGCTCGACGCGGAGGCCGCCGGCCGCGCCGCCGCGGGCCTGGTCCGCACCCTGCGCCCGCGCCCCGCCGGGGCCGGGCCGCTCGATCTGGCGGGCAACGACTATCTGGGCCTCACCCGGCACCCCGAGGTCACCGCCGCCGCGGCCGGCGCGGCCCGCCGCTGGGGCGCCGGGGCCACCGGGTCGCGGCTGGTCACCGGCACCACCGAGCTGCACACCGAACTGGAACGGGAACTGGCGGAGTTCTGCGGCTTCGAGGCGGCGCTGGTCTTCTCCTCGGGCTACGCCGCCAACCTGGCCGCGCTGACCGCGCTCGGCGGGCACCGGGACCGCCCGGGGCTGATCGTCTCGGACGCGGGCAACCACGCCTCGCTGGTGGACGGCTGCCGGCTGGCCCGGGCCGGGACCACCGTCGTGGGGCACGCCGATCCGGACGCGGTGGACCGGGCGCTGGCGGCCGGTCCGGGGCGCCCGGCGCTGGTGGTGACCGACTCGGTGTTCTCGGTGGACGGGGACGCCGCGCCGCTCGCCGCTCTGGCCGCCGTCTGCCGGGAGCGTGGGGCGGCGCTGGTGGTGGACGACGCCCACGGCCTCGGTGTGCTCGGACCCGGCGGGCGGGGTGCGCCGTACGGGGCCGGGCTGGCCGGCGCGCCCGACGTGGTCGCCACGGTCACCCTCTCCAAGGCGCTCGGCAGCCAGGGCGGGGCCGTGCTCGGACCGGCGCGGGTCATCGAGCACCTGGTCAACGCGGCACGGACCTTCATCTTCGACACCGGCCTCGCCCCGGCCGCCGCCGGCGCCGCCCTGGCGAGCCTGCGGCTGCTCCGCCGGGAGCCCGAACTGCCGGGCCGGGTCCGGCGGGTGGCGGCGGAGCTGCACGGCCGGCTGACCGGCGCGGGACTGACGGCGGCGCGGCCCGACGCGGCCGTGGTCTCCGTCCGGGCCCCCTCCCCGGAGCAGGCGCTCCAGTGGGCGGCCGACTGCCGGTCGGAGGGGCTCGCGGTCGGCTGCTTCCGGCCGCCGTCGGTGCCGGACGGGATCTCCCGGCTGCGGCTCACCGCCCGGGCGGATCTGACGGAGCGGGAGGTCACGGAGGCGGTGGCCATCATCCTCCGTACCGCACCGGCCCGCTGACATCCTCTCGGCCATATGGCCGGCCGTACGGCAGAGGCGCCGGTACCGCCACGGGCGCCCGGGCCGGTGGCCGGCGATCGCTCTCATCGGGAGGGCGGTCGCGCTCGTCACCGTCCCGGCGCTCATACGGCGCGGGCGAGCCGGCCGTCATACCGGGCGTCAGGTGTCGGCCGGCCAGAGACGGCCCACGCCCGCCGACCGGTGATGAGCAGAAGCAGGAGCAGGAGCAGGGGCAGGGGCAGCAGTCACAGCCGGAGCCGGAGCCGGAGCCACGGCCCGGGAGTCGCAGCCCCGGAGTCGCAGCCGTACAGGGGCCCCTGGTTGGTCACGCTGTGTGATCACCTCAGGGGTGCGACCTCTGGTGGAATACGGTCTCCCGTAGCAGGGCTCACCGCATCGAGCGACAGAATGACCCGGATACGGACGGTTCTTGAGGGAACGCCCGCAGCCGGGGCGACATAAGTGGCACTCTGGCGCGAAGCGCTATCCGAGGCCGCCCATGTCCGGCATCCGCCTGGTGCCGGGGCCCGGCCCCGGGGGGAAAGGGACACCATCGCCATGGCAGACCACCTGGAAGCCTCCCTCACTCTGCCGAGCGATCCCGCCTCGGTCGCCACCGCTCGCCGCTATGTGGCGGACGTTCTCGTGGGGTGGGGCCTCCCCGACGCGGCGGAGCTCGCGTATACGGTCCGGCTGATCGTCTCGGAACTGGCCACCAACGCGGTCCAGCACACCCTCGGTCAGTCACCGACCTTCACGGTGGACGTGCGGCTGGACCGGGACGAGCGGCTCCGGATCGGTGTCACCGACAGTCACCCGCGTCGGCCGCGCCGGCTCCCCGCGGCCGTCCAGCAGGACAACGGCCGGGGCATGGTCATCATTCGCTGGCTCGCCGCCGAGTGCGGCGGCAGGCTCACGGTCACCCCCACCGACGAGGGCGGCAAGACGGTGTGGATCGCCCTTCCCTGGGCGACCCCGGTACCTCAGTGAGCCTCACTGAGTCTCAGTGAGCCGTCTCGCGGTACGGCTCCGCGCTACGGACCTCCGGGAGCGGTACAGGGGCGCGCCGGCGCCGCGAACACCCCTGTACCACCGTGGGACACGTGCGGGGTCAGCGCACCCGGCCGTACCAGGCAGACTTGGACCAGATCTTCTCCAGCTTCACCACGGAGCCGGTCTTGGGCGAGTGCCAGATCTTGTTGTTACCCGCGTAGATACCGACGTGGTAGACGCTGCTGCCACTGTGGAAGAAGACCAGGTCACCCTTCTGGCGGCCGGACGCCGAGATGTGACGTGTCTTGTTGTACTGCTGCTGCGCGGTGCGCGGCAGTGCCTTGCCCGCCTTCTTGTACGCGTAGAGCGTCAGTCCCGAGCAGTCGAACCGGGACGGGCCCACTGCTCCGTACTTGTAGGGTGCGCCCTTCTTGGACGCGGCGATGTTGAGCGCCTTGGTCGCGTGCGCCGGGGCGGCCTGAGCCTCCGGCGTGGCGCCGGGCGCCAGCAGTGTGCCGCCGACGGCGGCGAGGGTCAGTGCCGAGACGGCACCGGCTCGCGACAGCAGAGACGGGACATGAATCTGCGCAGTCATGCGCAACCCTTCGTCAGTCCGCCTGAGAAGGATGACCTGTCGGGTTCGGGCAGGCGAAGATGCCCGGCCGCTGGCGCGGCTTCACCCCAAGGAGCGACCGTGGGCGGTCACTCCGTACTGCTTGGGTCCTCCACTCCTGCCGATCCACTTCTTGTCGACCAGTCATCCGGACGGCGGCAGGACTCGGCGTCCGCCCGGACCGCCCCGCCGCGGCGGCGGGGGCTTGTCGTCGTCACGGATCTTGTCCCATGCCCGGGCGGTTTTCCGAACCGAAACCATGTTTTGTGAGGCTCCTCACGACTGATCCGTTCAGGTGGACACGGCCGTTTTGGGCCCCGGGAGAGCGCGGAATGTGAAGTTCCAGCACCGCCCGTACCAGCGGCGGAACCTGAGATTCCGGCAGCTTGGGACGGGAAAACCGCAAGTTGGATCGTGTGAATTTCATCCGTCTGCCTGCGCCGAATGGGCGAGGCGGTGGCGCGCCTCCAGGACGGCTCCGGCTCGGAGGTCGACAAGTGGGGGATTTTCAGCCATCGAGGGAGCGGATTCAGCCATGAGAGAGCCTTGAGCGAGGACTGGGAGGGGCCTTGAGAGGGCCTTGGCGGGCCTTGAGAGGGGTGCCGAGGGGTCGAGGGGGGTGTCGAGGGTCCTGTGGGGTCTTCCCGGAGGCTCAGTGCGGGGGCGCGGCCTCCGGGAGGGTCGTCCGGGCGGTGCGCCGTTCGCCGTCCAGCATCCGGAGTGCTCGCGCCAGGGTCGGGGCGTGCAGTTCCGTCTCGCCCCGGTCGTGCATCAGTGCCAGCGCGTCCCGCAGCGCGGCCGCCCGGCCGACGAGCGCCTGGGCCGCGCGCAGGGCTCCATAGGTGTGGGTGGTGCGGGCCGGGTTGATCCGTCCCAGCAGGTCGACCGCCGCCAGATAGCCGTCGATCACCTCCCCCTCGGCACGGGTCAGCGCGGGGAGCGGTGGTGGTTCGGGTGGCAGCACCGGGTCACCTGCCCCGCGCGGAGACCACATGGTCCGCCAGGCCGTACGCCCGGGCCGCCGTGGCGTCGAGGACGGTGTCCCGCTCGATGTCCGCGTCGATCCGCTCCCGGCACTGTCCGGTGTGGCGCCGGAGCAGCTCCGCCAGCTGCTCCCGCTGCCGGAGCAACTCGCGCGCGTGGATGTCGAGATCCGCAGCCCGGCCCTGGTACGTCTCCTCCAGTGCGGGCTGTCGCAGCACCACCCGCGCGGCGGGCAGCACCAGCCGCTTGCCCGGGGTGCCGGCCGCCAGCAGCACGGCGGCGGTGGACGCCACCTGGCCGACGCACACCGTCTCCACGTCGCAGCCGATCGCGGTCAGGGTGTCGTAGACCGCCGTCATGGCGGTGACCGTGCCGCCCGGGGAGTTGAGATACAGCGAGATGTCCCGCTCGGGCGCGGCGTACTCCAGGCAGAGGAGCTGGGCGACCACATCGGTGGCGGTGATGTCGTCCAGCGGGGTGCTGAGGACGACGATCCGCTCCTCCAGCAGCTTGGCGTACGGATCGAGGGTCCGGGAGCCGCCGCCGGTGCGCTCGGTGAACTCGGGCAGTACCTGGCGGGCGGCCGGGGACCGGCCGGCCCGGAGGCTGTCCGGGGGGCCGGCGGTACCGGTGGCGCGGGGAACTTCGGGCAGGGCAGGGCTCATGACGTACCTCCAGCGGTGAAGCGTCCGTAAAAAATGTACAGGACGTAAAGATCGTAAGGAAAGTACGGAGCGTTATGATGGGTCCATGGCCTACGAAATTCCGGTGACACAGGCACGCGCCGAGCTCGCCGAGCTGATCAACCGTGTCGTGTACGGCGGCGAGCGCGTGGTCGTCACCCGGCACGGAAAGCCCCTCGTGGCCCTGGTCTCCGCAGAGGATCTGCGACGACTGGAGGCGGACGCCGCCGGCGCCGGGGAGCCGGCGGAGAGCGGCGAGGAGCGGGTGATCAGTACGGTCGCCGAGGCGCGCCCCTACTCCGCGCCCGCCGACCGGGGCCGGTTCGGCATCGCGGCCGAGCATCGCTCCCCGGGCGCCCCGCAGGGCGGCTCTCGCCGCGACCACTGAAGGTGACCGCGCCGGCCCGGGTCAGGCACCCGCGCGGGCCCGAACGGCACCGCGGAAGCGGGCCTCCGGCGCGTGACGCCCACCGTCGGCGTCGGTGGCCGGGATCGACCGGGGCCGTATACGGCGCGGGCCGGGTCCCGGCGTCATGAGTGTCATGGCCATGAAAGCGCAAAGCGGCAGTTAACCTCACGGAAAAAGTTGCGCCCGAGTTTGAAATATCTCTCGGTCACACTCGTCGGCGAAGGTCAACAGTGTGTTGAAGCCGGATAGTGTCCCGCTGCCAGCCCGGGACCGGTCGGGCGGAAGACTGTGAGGTGGACCGTGCAACTGACTCCGCACGAGCAGGAACGTCTGCTCATCCATGTCGCCGCCGATGTGGCCGAGAAGCGCCGGGCGCGCGGGGTGAGGCTCAACCACCCCGAGGCCGTCGCGCTCATCACCGCGCACATCCTGGAGGGGGCCCGGGACGGCCACACCGTCGCCGAACTCATGGCCTCCGGGCGCAAGGTGGTCACCCGCGACGAGGTGATGACGGGCATCCCGGAGATGATCCACGACGTGCAGGTCGAGGCCACCTTCCCCGACGGGACCAAGCTGGTCACCGTCCACGAGCCCATCATCTGACCGGGGAGCGGCACCGATGATCCCCGGAGAGATCCTGTACGCGGACGAGCCGGTCGTCCTCAACGAAGGGCGCCCCGTCGTCCGTCTCACCGTGCTCAACACCGCCGACCGCCCGGTCCAGGTCGGCTCCCACTATCACTTCGCCGAGGCCAACCCGGGCCTCCGCTTCGAGCGTTCCGCCGCCCGGGGACTGCGGCTCCATGTCGCGGCCGGCACGGCGGTGCGGTTCGAACCGGGTGTCCCGGTCGATGTCGAACTCGTTCCGCTCGGCGGGCTCCGGGTCGTCCCGGGGCTGCGTGGCGAGACCGCAGGACCGCTGGACGGGCCGAGCGGTCCGGACGGGCCGGCCGGTCCGGGCGAGCCGGCCGGTGCGGACGGGCCGGCCGGTGCGGACGGGCCGAAGGACGGTCGTCGTGGCTGAGCTGCACCGCGCCGACTACGCCGGCCTCTTCGGGCCCACGACGGGCGACCGGATCCGGCTGGCCGACACCGACCTGCTCATCGAGATCGAGGAGGACCGCTGCGGTGGCCCCGGCCGCTCCGGGGACGAGGCGGTCTTCGGCGGCGGCAAGGTCATCCGCGAGTCGATGGGCCAGTCCCGCGCCACCCGCGCCGAGGGCACCCCCGACACCGTGATCACCGGCGCCGTGGTGCTGGACCACTGGGGCGTCGTCAAGGCCGACATCGGCATCCGGGACGGCCGGATCACCGGCATCGGCAAGGCCGGCAACCCCGACACCATGGACGGCGTCCACCCCGCCCTGGTCATCGGCCCGGAGACCGAGATCATCGCCGGCAACGGCAAGATCGTCACGGCCGGGGCGATCGACGCGCATGTCCACTTCATCACCCCGACCGTGGTGGACCAGGCCCTCGGCTCCGGGATCACCACACTCGTCGGCGGCGGCACCGGACCCGCCGAGGGCACCAAGGCCACCACCGTCACCCCCGGCCCCTGGCACCTGGCCCGGATGTTCGCGGCGCTGGAGGCGTACCCGGTCAACATCGGTCTGCTCGGCAAGGGCAACACCATGTCCCAGGAGGCCATGCGCTCCCAACTGCGGGGCGGGGCGCTGGGGTTCAAGATCCATGAGGACTGGGGAGCGACCCCCGCCGTCATCGACGCCTGCCTCCGGGTCTGCGAGGAGAGCGGGGCCCAGCTCGCCATTCACACGGACACACTCAACGAGGCGGGCTTCGTCGGGGACACCCTGGCCGCCATCGCGGGCCGCACCATCCACGCGTACCACACCGAGGGCGCCGGCGGCGGGCACGCCCCGGACATCATCACGGTGGTGTCCGAGCCCCATGTGCTGCCCAGCTCCACCAATCCGACCCGGCCGCACACCGTCAACACGCTTGAGGAACACCTCGACATGCTGATGGTCTGCCACCACCTCAATCCGGCGGTGCCGGAGGATCTGGCCTTCGCGGAATCCCGTATCCGGCCCTCCACCATCGCGGCCGAGGACATCCTGCACGACCTCGGTGCCATCTCGATCATCTCCTCGGACTCCCAGGCCATGGGAAGAGTGGGGGAGGTGATCCTGCGGACCTGGCAGACCGCCCATGTGATGAAGCGGCGCCGGGGCGCCCTGCCCGGTGACGGCGGCGCCGACAACCACCGGGCCCGCCGCTATGTCGCCAAGTACACGATCAACCCGGCCGTCGCCCAGGGGCTCGACCGGGAGATCGGCTCGGTGGAACCCGGCAAGCTGGCGGACCTGGTCGTCTGGGAGCCCGCCTTCTTCGGGGTGAAGCCCCAGACCGTGCTCAAGGGCGGGCAGATCGCCTATGCGCAGATGGGCGACGCCAACGCCTCCATCCCCACCCCGCAACCGGTGCTGCCCCGACCGATGTTCGGCGCGGTCGGCGCGGCCCCGGCGGCCAACTCGTTCAACTTCGTGACGGCGACGGCGCTGGCGGACGGGCTGCCCGAACGGCTGGGCCTCGGCAAGCGGTTCGTGCCGATCCGGAGCACCCGGGGCATCACCAAGGCGGACATGCGGGAGAACGACGCCCTGCCCCGGGTGGAGGTGGACGCCGACACCTTCACCGTGACCATCGACGGCGTCCCGGTGGAGCCCGCCCCGGCCGCCGAACTTCCCATGGCGCAGCGGTACTTCCTCTTCTGAGGGGGTGCCTGTGCCACCTGCGGGCCGGCCGCCGGCCCGATGTCCGTCCGAGAAGGAGTCCCCATGAGCCGCGCCGCCCTGCTCGTCCTCGCCGACGGGCGCTTCCCGGCCGGCGGCCACGCCCACTCCGGGGGCGCCGAAGCGGCGGTGAAGGCCGGCCGGATACGGAACGCGGCGGAACTGGCCGCCTTCTGCCGGGGCCGGCTGCACACCACCGGCCTCACCTCGGCGGCCCTCGCCGCCGCGGCGGCGCTGGGCCTGGACGTCCGTGCCCTGGACGACGCCGCCGACGCCCGTACCCCCTCGCCCGCCCTCCGGGCCGCCGCCCGGAGGCTGGGCCGGCAAATGGCCCGGGCCGCCCGGTCCACCTGGCCGAGCCCCGAACTCGACGCACTGGTACGCGCCTTCCCGCGCGGCACGCACCAGCCGGTCGTCCTCGGAGTGGCGGCCCGGGCGGCGGGGCTCGGACCCGAGGAGGCCGCGCACTGTGTGGCGTACGAGACCGTCAGCGGGCCCGCCACCGCGACGGTACGGCTGCTGGGGCTCGACCCCTTCGAGGCCACCGGCGTACTGGCCCGGCTGGCCCCGGAGATGGACCAGGTGGCCGCGCGGGCCGCGACCGCCGCGCGAGAGGGGGTCGACGCCCTGCCCGCCGATTCCGCGCCGCTGCTGGACATCACCGCCGAGCAGCACGCGGCCTGGCCGGTACGGCTCTTCGCCTCCTGAGCCGGTGAAGTCCCGGCCGCACGGGCCGGGTGGCCGCCGCCCGGCCCGCCGGCGCCGCGCCGGCCTCTGCCCCGCCCTTCCGGCGCTTCCTTCCGGTGGAGCCGTCCCGGCCGCTCCCGGCCGACGTGACCACCCCGAGATGATCCGATCCGACCCGATGACCGAGGGAGCCACCCCGATGCACCTGGACCACGACCACACCCACCTCACCGCCGTGAGCGCCGATGCCCGCCGCCCCGACGGAAGCCGCCGCGCCCTGCGCATCGGGCTCGGCGGGCCGGTCGGCTCCGGCAAGACCGCCACCGTCGCCGCGCTCTGCCGGGAACTGCGCGACCGGCTCTCCCTGGCGGTCGTCACCAATGACATCTACACCCGGGAGGACGCCGAGTTCCTGCTGCGCAACGCGGTACTGCCGCCCGAGCGCATCCAGGCCGTGGAGACCGGCGCCTGCCCGCACACGGCGATCCGGGACGACATCTCCGCCAATCTGGAGGCCGTGGAGGACCTGGAGGACGCGGTGGGCCCGCTCGATCTCATCCTGGTCGAGTCCGGCGGCGACAACCTCACCGCCACCTTCTCCCGGGGGCTGGTCGACGCGCAGATCTTCGTCATCGACGTCGCGGGCGGCGACGACATTCCGCGCAAGGGAGGCCCGGGCGTCACCACCGCCGACCTGCTCGTGGTCAACAAGACCGACCTCGCCCCCTACGTCGGTTCCGATCTGGAACGGATGGCCCGGGACGCCAAGGAGCAGCGCGGCGACCTGCCCGTGCTCTTCACCTCGCTCACCAGCGGGGTCGGGGTCGCCCCGGTCGCCGGCTGGGTGCGCGAGCGACTCGCCGACTGGACCGCGTGAGCCTCCGCGCCACCGCGCGGATCGTCGCCGAGCGGGGCGGCGCCCTGCCGGTGCTGGAGAGCGACGGACCGCTCGCGCTGCGCCGCACCGGAATCCGGCGGCCCGAGGCCGGGGCCCGGGTGACGGTCGTCGGAGCGATGACCGCCCCGCTCGGCGGGGACCGGCTGGCCATCGAGGCGGATGTACGGGACGGGGCCCGGCTCACCGTCGACGCGGCGGCGGCGAC
This sequence comes from Streptomyces pyxinae, assembly GCF_024756275.1. Lineage (GTDB taxonomy): Bacteria > Actinomycetota > Actinomycetes > Streptomycetales > Streptomycetaceae > Streptomyces > Streptomyces pyxinae. The sequence goes on from NZ_JANUGQ010000005.1 coordinate 99,693, forward strand.
CGTCGCCCTGCCCGGGCGGACGGGGGAGCGGGCCCACTACGACGTACGGCTGACGGTGGGGGAGGAGGCCGAGCTACGCTGGCTCCCGGAGCAGTTGGTCTCCGGGCGCGGCTCCGACCTCCGGATGCGTACCGTCGTCGAACTGGCCGCCACCGCCCGGCTGGTGTTGCGCGAGGAGCAGATCCTCGGCCGGCACGCGGAAGGACCCGGCACCCTCGCCACCCGGCTCACCGTCCGCCGGGCCGGGCGCCCCCTGCTGGACCAGGAACTCTCCTTCGGTCCGGGGGTGCCCGGCGGCTGGGACGGCGGCGCGGTTCTGGCGGGGCACCGGGCCGTCGGGCAACTTCTGGTGGCGGGCCAGGAGTTCGCCATGAAGCCGGTGGAGCCGGAGTCGCTGGGGCCGACGGCGTGTCTCGTGCCGCTCGCGGGCCCCGCCGCGCTGGTCACCGCGATCGCCGCCGATGCCCGGGAACTGCGCCGGACGCTGGACGAGGCGGCGGCCCGGCTCGGGGCCGGCTGAGGGGACCACGGGTGAAGGACGGGGCCCGGTGCCGGGCGGCGACGGTCGGCGCCGCCCGGCACCGGACCCCGGGCCGGTGTGACAGGGCCGGGTCAGCCGCCGACGTACCAGGCGAAGCCGCCCGAGGAGGCGGCGACCGCCAGCAGGACGAAGAAGATCAGCAGGTCGATGACACCGAGCACGATCGCCGCCGTCGCCATCCCCGCCCCGCCCTTCGCGGGTGCCTGCTTCCGGCCGATCGCACCGAAGATGATCGCGAGCGGGCCAAGGATCACATTGGCGAAGAAGATGCCGACGATGCCGCAGACCAGTCCGGCGATGGCCAGACCGTTCGCGCGCGATCCCGAGTACCCGTGCGTCCCGCTGCTGCCGTAACCGGCCATGAGAACTCTCCCTGCTCTGGGGCAACTTGTGGAGTCCGTGTTGCCCGGGCCGGCGATTGCATGCCTCCCGCGCACACCGGCCCCGTGCGACTGCCCGCCGCCCCGGCCGGTGGCCGGGATCGATCCGGCTCGGCGGCCGACCCCGGTGGCCGGTATCGGCTCAGCGGCCGAGGCCCGGCAGCCGGGCGGGCCGCTCCGCGTCCCGGGCCGCCTTCACCACGGCGGCGTACTCGTCCACGTACTCCTGTCCCGACAACTCCCGTACGCGATAGATGATCTCGTCGGTCACGGCCCGCAGCACGGCCTTCTCGCCCGCCGCCCCGGCATACCGCGAGAAGTCCAGCGGGGCGCCGAAGCGGATCGTCACCCGGCGGAGCTTCGGCAGCCGCTTGCCCGGCGGCTGGACCTCGAAGGTGCCCACCATCGCGCAGGGGATCACCGGAACGCCCGCCTCCAGCGCCATCACGGCCACCCCCACCTTGCCCTTGTAGAGGCGGCCGTCATGGGACCGGGTGCCCTCCGGGTAGATGCCCAGGAGCTCGCCCCTGGCCAGCACCGCCAGCCCCTCGCGGATCGCGGCCCGGCCCGCCTCCCGGCCCGTCCGGTCCACCGGGATCTGCCCCGCGCCGCGGAAGAAGGCAGCCGTCAGCCGGCCCTTGACCCCGGTACCGGTGAAGTACTCCCGCTTGGCGAGGAAGGTGATGCGCCGGCTGAGCATCGCGGGCATCAGAAAGTGGTCCGAGAACGACAGATGGTTGCCCGCGACGATGGCCGCGCCCGACTCGGGCACATGCTCGAGGCCCTCCGTGCGGGGGCGGAACAGCAGACGCAGCAGGGGGCCGAGGAGAACGTACTTGAGCAGGCGGTAGAACACGGTCCCTCTCCTCTCACCGGAGGACCGGGCGACCGGACGACCGGGGGACGGATGACGACTGACGAAGAGCGGATGACGGGTTGCGGGGGGCGGGTCACGGACGGCGCGTCATGGGTGATCGTGGGTGCTTCGGACGTGGGCGACGCGGACACCGGGCAGTGGTTGCCCCGGCCTTCCGGTTCGGCCCGGGGCGCCCGGACCGGCAGCGGGACCGCCGGGCGGCGGGCGGAGCACCGGGCGCCCGGACCGACAGGGGCAATGTAGGTGCCGGTCCGGCGCCGGTCGACCCCGCCGGCGGCCACCGTGGCCGGGTTCCTCCGCCGGCGATCACCGTGGCCGGGTCCCTTGGCTCGGCCGGCACCGGCCGGGCCGGCGGTCATACGGGACGGTCCCGTCGGCCGTCTCCTCTCGTGCACGAGCCCATGGGGAGGCGTGAGGAAGGAGGGCGGGCCTCCGGAGGGCCGGTGTGAGCGGCGCGGAAGCGCGCGAGGACGGACCGCCCGGCGGCACGACGGCGGCCCGGGACCAGGCATGCCCTGGCGCTGCCCACCGGTATGTTGTCCCTGCCTGTTGCGCGACCGTGATCGACGCGATCACCGCGATTCTTCGGGGGACGACGATGGAAGTGCGCCTTCTCGGACCCGTCGAGCTGTGGCACGGGGAACGGCGAATTCCGCTGAACGGTCCCAAACCGGCGGCGCTGCTCGCCGCGCTGGTCATTCATCCGGGTGAAGTGCTCTCGGTCGACCGGCTGGTGGACATGGTCTGGGAGGAGCGGCCGCCGGCCACCGCCCGGGCCCTGGTCGCCTCGCATGTCTCCGGGTTGCGGCGCGCGCTGGCGACGACCGGGGAGGACGGTGCCATCCGGACCCGTTCCCCCGGCTACCTCGCGGAGTTCCCGGCCGCCCGGGTCGATGCCCGCAGATTCGAGGCGGCGCTGGCCGAGGGCCGGCTCCTGGCGGACGCGGGCCGGGCCGCCGAAGCCGTGGACACCCTGCGGGCGGCCGTCCGGCTCTGGCGCGGCAGGGACGCGCTGGAGGGGCTCGGCCAGTCCTTCGCCCGGGTGGAGGCGGTGCGGCTGGCGGAGCTGCGGCTGGTCGCCCAGGAGGTGCGGTTCGCCGCCGAACTGGCCCTGGGCTGCCGGGCGGAACTGGTCGCGGAACTGCTCGCGCACGTGGCCGCCAATCCGCTGCGGGAGCGGCCGCGCGGCCAGCTGATGATCGCGCTCCACCGGACCGGCCGGGTGCCGGACGCGCTGCGGGTCTACCAGGAGGGGAGCCGGCTGCTCCGCACCGAACTGGGCATCGATCCCGGGCGGGAGCTGCGGGCCCTGCACCAGGCCGTGCTGCGTGGCGACTCCGGGGTGCTGGGGCCTCCGGCGCTCCCCGGGGACCCGGCCCCGCTCTCCGGCGGGCTCCGCCCGGGTCGTCCGCCGGGCACCCGGCCGGATGCGCCGGGCGCCGGTCCGCCGGCCGCGCCGGGAGCCGGCCTTCCGGAGGTCCGTTCGGGGCCGTCCGGTCACGGGGCCCCCGAGGCCCGGTCGGGTCCGCCCGCGCTTCCGGAATCCCGGTCGGGTCCGCCCGCGCCCGCGCTTCCGGGGCCCCGGTCCGGCTCGCCCGCTCCCGTCCTTCCCGGGCCCCGGTCCGGACCGCCCGCTCGTCCGGCGGCGGCCGTACCGGGGATGGAGGCCGTACCCGGGGCGGCGCCGGGGCCACCGGAGGCCGGGCCACCGGAGGCCGGACCGGCTTCCGCGCCCGCGCCGGCCGGTCCGGGGAACGCGGACGGCGCCCGGTCCACGACGGGCCCGGGTGCGCCGGGGAGCCCGGCCGGGGCCGCTGTCCTGCCGCAGCGGCCGGTCCGCCGGCCGGTGACCGCCGAACACCCGGTCCCGCCCCCGCCCTTCCAGCTCCCCCCTGACATGGCGGACTTCGTGGGCCGCGCCGAGCAGCTCGCCTGGGCGGCCGGTCTCTTCGCCGCCGCCGGGGGCGACCCGCCGCGGACCGCCCCGCTCATCGGTGTCATCTCGGGGCGCTCCGGCATCGGCAAGACCGCACTGGCGGTGCACGCCGCCCACCGGGTGGCGGCCCACTTCCCGGACGGGCAGCTCTTCCTCGATCTGCGCGCCGCCGGCTCCGAGCCGGTGGACACCGCCGACGCCCTGCTCCGGCTGCTGCGGGCGCTCGGCGCCGATCCCGGGACCCTCCACCGCCACCGGCACGACCCGGCGGAGCTGGTGGACCTCTACCGCGGCCATATCGTCCACCGCCGGATACTGCTCGTCCTGGACAACGCCGTCGGAGAGACCCCGCTGCGCCCCCTGCTGCCGCCCGGCGGCGGTTCCGGCGTGCTGATCACCAGCAGACGGCGGCTGGTCGCCCTGGAGGGCGCCGCCCACCTGGACCTGACGGCGCCGCCGGAGCCGGAGGCGCTGGAACTGCTCGCCCGGGTCGCCGGCGCCGACCGGGCGGCCGCCGAACCGGACCCGGTGGCGGAGATCCTGGCGCTCTGTGGCCGGCTGCCGCTGGCCGTACGAATCGCCGGCGCCCGGCTGGCGGCCCGGCCGCACTGGTCCCCGACCCGGCTGGCCGCCCGGCTGCGCGACGAACACCGCCGGCTGGACGAGCTCCAGGTGGGGGACCTGGAGGTGCGCGGCAGCCTCGGCCTCGCCTACGCCGACCTCACCGGGCCGGAGCGGCGGACGCTGCGCCGGCTCGCCCTGCTGGACCTGCCCGACTTCGCCGCCTGGATCGCGGCGCCCCTGCTGGACCTCGGCCCCGACGAGGCGGAGGAGGTGGTGGAGCAGTTGGTGGACTGCCACTTCGTGGACGTGGTGGGCGTGGACGGCACCGGCCGGACGCGCTACCGCATCCACGACCTGGCGAGGGAACACGCCCGGGAACGCGCTCTGGCCGAGGAGCCGGCGGTGGAACGGGCGGCGGCCGTCCGGCGGCTGGTGGACTGCTGGCTGGCGCTGAGCAGGGTCGCCGCGGCCCGGGCACCCGGCGGCGCGGCCCGGCTGTTCCCGGGGCCCGACCCGGCCGGGCCCCTCGCACCCGGCCTGGCGGCGGTGCCCGCGGCCGACCCCGCCGCCTGGTTCGCGGCGGAACACCCCTCCCTGCTGGTCGCCGTCAAGCACTGTGCCGCCCTCGGTCTGGCCGACCGGGCACGGGAGTTGGCAGCCGCGCTGATGGCCGGCTCGGTGGCGCTCTACAACCAGTTCGACACCTGGTCGCACTCCCACACCGTGGCGCTGGACGCGGTGCGCCGCTGCGGAGACGTCGAGGGCGAGGCGCTGCTCCTCGGCGGCCTGGGCCAACTCCGCTTGGAGCAGGACAGATTCGAGGACGCGTACGCCTTCTTCCAGGACGCGCTGCGGCTGTTCGGGGAGACCGGATCGGTGCGCGGCAGGGCGGTCGCGCTGGCCGGTCTCGGCACCACCCGCCGGGAACAGGGCCGCTTCGACGAGGCACTGGCCCTGCTGACCGCCGCGCTCACGGCCTACCGGGTGCTGGACGACCGGGCGGGCCAGGCCCATGTGCGCTACGGCATCGGCTGTACGCACCGCGAGCGGGGCCGTTTCACCGAGGCCGGGGACGAGCTCTCCGCCGCCCGGCACCTGTACGGAACGGCCGGCGACCGGCACGGGGAGGCCCTGGTGCTGCGGGCGCTGGGACTCTGCCACCGGGCCCTGGGGGAGCTGGCCGAGGCCGAGGAACTGCTGACGGCCGCGCTGGAGATCTTCGAGCGCACCGGTGACACCTTCGGCATGATGTACGCCGGTCAGTCGCTGGCCAAGGTCCGGCTCCGGCAGGGCCGGCTGCCCGAGGCCCGCGCCCGGCTGGACCGGTGCCTGGCCACCACCCGGGAGCGCCAGGACCGGTTCGGGGAGGCCCTGGTGCTGCGGACGCTCGGAGAGTGGTGGCTCGCCGCCGGGGAGTGGCGGGCGGCGGAGGAGCCGCTGCGGAGTGCCCTCGCCCTCTGGGACGAACTGCGGCTGCCGCTGTGGCGGGCCCGTACGCTCCGGGACCTGGCCACCGGCGCGGCGGGCCGGGGTGACCCGCGGGCCGCCCGTGTCCTGCGCGACGAGGCGCTGGGGATCTTCCGCGCCCTGGGCGCCCGCGAGGCCGGTGAGCTGGACGAGGCCGGTGAGCCGGACGGGGCCGCAGAGCCGGACGGGACCAGTGAGGCGGGCGGGGCCGGGCGACCGGCTAGGAGCGGAGAGCCGGGCGGGGCCGAGGAACCGGGCGGGGCCGGGCAGCCCTGCTGACGGTGCTCTGCGGGGAACGGCGGGGGACCGCAGACGACTGCAGAGAATCTGCAGAGCTTTTGCAGAACGTCCGGCCACGCTGTCCGTATGACGGAGGTCATCCTGCTCTCGGACCCACGGGTCTCCGGGGTCCGCGTCACCGACAACGGAGAACCGCTGGCCGATGCCCGGGACGCCACCTGGCTCCGGGTCGACGGACGCAAGGCCGATGCCGATGGCTCCTACGCCCACCTCCGGACGGACGTACTGAGCCGGTTGCTGCTGGCCCAGCGCCAACTGCCGGACGGCATCGGCTTCCTGCTGGTGGAGGGGTACCGGCCGCCCGGCCTCCAGCGCCGGTACTTCGACAGGTACGCCACCGGCCTGCGCGCGGCGCACCCGGACGCCTCGCCGGAGCGGATACGCGAGCTGGCGAGCGCGTACATCTCCCCGCCGGAGGTGGCACCGCACGTCAGCGGTGGCGCGGTGGACCTGACGCTCTGCACCGAGGACGGCACCGAACTGCCGCTCGGCAGCGAGCTGAACGCCACGCCCGAGGAGAGCGCGGGCCGCTGCCGGACCGCCGCCCCCGGCATCACCGCCGAGGCGCGGGCCAACCGGGAGCTGATGGACCGGGCGCTCACCGCCGGCGGATTCGTCAACTACCCGACCGAGTGGTGGCACTGGTCCTACGGCGACCGGTACTGGGCCCTGCTCACCGGCGCACCGAGCGCCCTCTACGGCCCCGTCACCCGGGCCGCCGACCGGTCCGCGCCGCCGTCCTGACCGGGAGCGTCCCGCCCACCGTCCACCCGCCCACCGTCCACCCGCCCACCGTCCACCCGCCCACCGTCCACCCGTCACCGCCCATCCGCCGCGTCCGGCTCCGGTACGCCGCCCCACCGGCTGCCACGCCGGCACCGCGCACACCAGCACGCCGCACCATCACCGCACCGGGGGAACCACCGTGGAGACCATGCGTAACCGGCCGGCACCGGCCCCGACGCCGGCCGGGACGGCCGAGCCGACCGAACCGACCGAACCGACCGGGGCGGCCGGGACGATGAGGAACGCGGGGGCCCGGGCGCCCGGGAGCGACCGGGCCGGCCGTGCCGGCTCCGAGGGTGAGCCCGACGGCACCATGACGGCCGCCGAGTTCGACGCGGCGTTCACCGCCGTGATGCCGAGGCTGCGCCGCCGGCTGCTGGCCATGACCGGCGACCCGTACGACGCCGACGACCTGGTGCAGGAGACCTATCTGCGCCTCGCCCGCCGGGCCCGGGCCAGCACCCTGGCCCACCAGCGCCATGCCTACGCCTACACCTGCGCGGCGGCGCTGAACCTGCTGCGGGACCAGTGGGCCCGGCCGGCCCGGCGCGAGCAGTGCACCGACCGGCTGCCCGAGCGGGGCTGGGACGGCGGATTCGCCGCCCGGGAGGCGGAGGTCACGGTGCTGGGGCTGCTGCGCAAGCTGTCGCCCAAGGAGGCGTCCGCGGTGTTCCTCGTGGACATCGAGGGCCTGACCCACGACGGCGCGGGCGAGCGACTCGGGGCGCACCGGGGCACGGTCCAGCGCAACCGGATGCGCGGTCTCGCCAAGCTGCGGGCCGTTCTGGCCGGGGACGCCCGCACGGCTGCCCCGGCCGGGGACGCCCGCACGGCCGTCCGCGCCATGGAAGGTCGCCCAGGGGGCAGAAGGCTGGCATGACTGTGCCCAAGACCAGTGTGATCGTGCTCGATTGCGCCGAACCCGAGGATCTGGCGCGCTTCTACGCGGAGCTTCTGGGCGCCCGGGCCCGCCGCGGCAACGACCCCGACTTCATCGAGGTGGTGGACGACACCGGCGTACGGCTCGCCGTCCGCCGCGACCACGGTTACGCGCCGCCCAGCTGGCCCCGGCCGGACGACTCCCAGCAGGCCCATCTCTTCATTCTGGTGGCCCAGGAGGACATGGACGAGGCGGAGCGCGACGCGGTCGGCCTCGGAGCCCGCCCGATCGAGACCCGTGACAACTCCGGCCCCCGGGACGTCCGCACCTACTCCGACCCGGCCGGGCACTCCTTCACTCTGGCCGCCCGAGAGGGGAGGACGGCGGAGGACCGGGACGCGGCGCCCTGACCGGCGCGGCGGCGAAGGCCCGTACCCACCCCACCGGCCCGGCACGGAGCCGGTGCCGCCCGGCGACGTGAGGTCCCGGCGCGGCACCGGAGCCGTACCGGGCCGCTCGCTGTTCCACAACTGCCCTATACAGAGGTGTAGTTGGGCGAAGCGGCTGGCAAATGGGGGCAATGGGGGCACGATCACCGCTCTGGTTACTCGTGCGTTCCGCACGGCCGATTGCTGACGGATGAGACTGTTGGCGCCTCCCGGCGGCTGGCAATCTCTTCCTCGTCAGCGGCGAACGGACACCGGAGACCCGGGGTACCGGACGCGGCGGACATCGGAGAACCGGGCAGACCGGTACCGGACTACCGGACGGAAGGGAGTGGGGGTGTGATGAAGGGATACGCCGTCTACTGCGACGCGGACCGCCACTTCTACGACGCGCCGTACCGGCTGTCCGAGGACGCGGACTCCGGCCGTGGGGGAGCGCCGTACGACGCGGCGCTGGCCCCGGTGCCGGAGGGCTGGCACCGCCACCGCAGCGGCGACTGGCTCGCGCTGCGCCCCGTCGACCACCGCCTGCCCGCCCAGGGCTGGAAGATCCACGTCTCGGCCACCCTCGGCAACGCCGAGTCGGTGCTGGCCCGGGTCTCGGAGTACTGCCTGACCCGCTCCATCGCCTTCAAGTTCGTGCCGAGCCGCTATCTGCTGCACACCCGCAACGCCAAGTACGCGGACCGCGCGGCGAGCGGCAAGTTCATCACCGTCTACCCGGCCGACGACGAGCAGTTCCGGGTCATCGCCGAGGACCTGGCGGAGCTGCTGGCCGGCGAGCCCGGCCCGTACATCCTCAGCGACCTCCGCTGGGGCGAGGGCCCGGTCTACGTCCGGTACGGCAGCTTCACCCGCCGGCACTGCTACGACGACAAGGGTGAGCTCTGTCCGGCGATCGAGGACGCCGACGGGCGGCTGGTGCCCGACCCGCGCGGCCCGGCCTTCCGGATACCGGAGTGGGTGACGCCGCCCGACTGCCTCCGTCCGCACCTGGAGGCCCGCTCGGCGGTGACGGTCACCGAGATCCCGTACACCATCGAGCAGGCGCTGCACTTCTCCAACGGCGGCGGGGTGTACATCGCCCGCGACCGCGCCACCGGCGAGAAGGTGGTCCTCAAGGAGGGCCGTCCGCACGCCGGACTGGCCGCCGACGGGGCCGACGCGGTGGCGAGGCTGCGGCGCGAACAGACCGCGCTGGAGCGGCTCTCCGGACTGCCGTGCACCCCCGAGGTCCGGGGCACCTTCGTCCTCGGTGACCATCACTTCCTGGCCATGGAGTTCCTGGAGGGCAAGCCCCTCAACACCTTCTTCGCCAGACGCCACCCGCTCATCGAGGCGGACCCGACCCCGGAACGGCTGGCCGAGTACACCCACTGGGCGCTGCGCGTCTACCGGCTGGTGGAGGAGGCCGTCGCCGCGGTGCACTCCCGGGGCGTGGTCTTCAACGACCTCCATCTCTTCAACATCATGGTCTCCGAGGACGAGTCCGCCGTGGCGCTGCTCGACTTCGAGGCGGCGGCCCATATCGACGAGGGCCGGCGGCAGACCGTCGCCAACCCCGCCTTCGTGGCCCCGGCCGACCGGCGCGGCTTCGCCGTCGACCGCTATGCCCTCGCCTGTCTGCGGCTCGCCCTGTTCATCCCGCTGACCAGCCTCTTCGCCCTGGACCGGAAGAAGGCCCGGCACCTCGCGGAGATCACCGCCGAACAGTTCCCGGTGGACCGGGAGTTCCTGGACGAGGCGGTGGACGAGATCCTGGACGGCACCGGACTGGGCAGGAGTGCGGCGCCCTATCTCCCGGTGGCCCCGGGCGACTGGCCGCGCAGCCGGGACTCGATGGCCGCGGCCGTGCTCGCCTCGGCCACCCCGGACCGCGAGGACCGCTACTTCCCGGGCGACATCGCCCAGTTCGCCGCCGCCGGCGGGGGACTGACCTTCGGCTACGGCACCGCCGGAGTCCTCTACGCGCTCGCCGAGACCGGTGCGCCGCCCTGCCCGGCCGCCGAGGAGTGGCTGCTCCGCCAGACCAAGGAACCGGAATCCGGCACCCCGATCGGCTTCTACGACGGGCTCGCCGGGGTCGCCTGGACCCTGGACCGGCTCGGCCACAGCGAACGCGCGGTGGAACTGGCGGAGTTGACCCTCCGCCGGCCGTGGGAGGACATCGCTCCCGATCTGCACGGCGGACTGGCCGGCGTGGGCCTCGCGCTCGACGCGCTGGCCACCGCCACCGGCGAGGCCAAACTCCACGACGCCGCCCTGCGCTGCGCCGAACTGGTCGCCGCCGCCACCCCGCGACTGACCCGGGCCGGGCTGCTGTACGGTGCCTCCGGCGCCGCCCTGCTCCTGGTGCGGCTCTACGAACGCACGGGCGACAGCGCCCTGTTGGACCGCGCCGCCGAGGCGCTCCGGCAGGATCTGGCGCGGTGCGTCCGCAGTGCCGGCGGCACCCTCCAGGTGGACGAGGGCTGGCGCACCATGCCCTACCTCGGCGCCGGCAGCGCCGGCATCGGAATGGTCCTCGACGACTATCTGGCCCACCGCACCGACGCGCAGTTCGAGGAAGCGCGCCGGGAGATCGTCCAGGCCGCCCAGGCCACCTTCTACGCCCAGCCCGGGCTCTTCCGGGGCGCCGCCGGCATGGTCCTGTACCTCAGCCGGACGACCACCCCGGGGCCCGGCACCGCCCCGGCCGATGTGCGCCGACAGATCGACGCGCTCGCCCGGCACGCCGTCCCGTACCAGGGCCATCTGGCCTTCCCCGGCGAACAGATGATGCGGCTGTCCATGGATCTCGCCACGGGCACCGCGGGCTGTCTGCTCGCCCTCGGCAGCGCCGCCACCGACGGCCACGCGCAGCTGCCGTTCCTGCCGCCGCTCCGGCGGCCCATGAGCCGGCCCCAGCCAGGGGTCGTAACCGCACACCGTCCCCATGAGAGAGAGGAACCATCATGACCCTTCTCGACCTGCAGTCGATGGAGACCCCGAAGGACGAGGCCACGGGCGACGTCGCCACCGGCAGCCGCGCCAGCCTGCTGCTCTGCGGCGACAGCAGCCTGAGCGTCACCACCTGTAACTGATCCAGGGTCGGTCGCGCGGTGCCGAATGCCGCGCGCCCGACGGTAAAAGGATCACCCGGTCCCGGACGGCGTCTCACCGTCCGGGACCGGGCTGTGTCCCGAGCTGTTCCCCGAGGAGGCACCCCACTCATGACCTCCCCGCCCCCCACGGCCACTCCGGTCGCCCGGCCGCCCGGGCCGGCTCCGGAGAAACCCGGCGACGGGCCGGGCAAGGACCCGGAGGACCGGAGCGCCGCCGACCGGCTGCTGTGGCGGGCCGCCCGGCACAGCGGGGGGCGTGGCGCGGCGATCCTGGTCTGCTCGGTCGCCTCCGCCCTGGCCGCGCTCGCCGAACCGGCCGTCCTCGGCCGCGCCCTGGATCTGCTCCTCGGCCACGACCCGGCCGCCGGCCGTCTGGTCCTCCTCTGCACGGCGCTGATCGTGGCCGAAGTGGTGCTGGACGCCGTGGTGGCCCTGCTCACCGGCACCACCAACGCCCGGTCCACCGCCTGGCTCCGGGGCCGGGCCGTCACCCGGCTGCTCGCCGCCTCGCCCGAGCACGCGGCCCGCTTCGCCCCCGGCGACCTGGCCACCCGGCTGACCGCCAACGCCACCGAGGCCGGAACCGTACCCGCCTCGGCCGCCGCCGGACTCGCCGCCCTGCTGCCCCCGCTGGGCGGAGTGGCGGCGCTGCTGCTCATCGACGCCTGGACGGCCGCCGCCTTCCTGGCCGGGGTGCCGCTGCTCCTGCTGCTGCTGCGCGCCTTCGCCCGCAGCTCCACCGAGAGCGTCTCCCGCTACCAGCGCGTCCAGTCCGCCATGGCCGGCCGGCTGCTGGAAACCCTGGCCGGCGCCCACACCGTCGCCGCCGCCGGCACCGCCGCCCGGGAGCGCCACCGGATCCTCACCGGCCCCCCGGGGCTTCCCGAACTGGCCGCCGAGGGACGGGCGATGTGGCTGGTCTACGGCCGGGCGGTGGCCCACAGCGGGGTGCTGATGCCGGTGCTGGTCTGCGTCGTCCTGGCCGTCGGGGGGATCCGGCTGGCGCAGGGCGCGCTCGGGGTCGGTGAACTGGTCGCCGCCTCCCGGTACGCCGCCCTGGCCGCCGGGGTCGGCGCCGTCTCCGGGCTGCTCGGCGCCGTGGTGCGCGGCCGCGCCGCCGCCCGCCGCACGGCGGAGGTGCCGGCCCTGCCGCCGCTGCCGCACGGCCGCGCCCTGCTGCCCCCGGGCGGTCCCGGTGCCCTGGAGCTGCGCGGGGTCACCGTGGAGCGGGCCGGGACGGCGGTGCTGGCCGATGTGGACCTGACGCTGCCCGGCGGGGCCACCGTCGCGGTCGTCGGCCGGTCCGGCGCCGGCAAGTCACTGCTGGCCGCCGTGGCCGGCCGGCTGCTCGCCCCGGACCGGGGACGGGTGCTGCTGGACGGCGTCGACCTGGCCGCGCTCGACCCGGCGGAACTGCGCCGGGAGGTGGGCCATGCCTTCGCCCGTCCCGCGCTCTTCGGGGCCACGGTCGGCGCGGCCGTCGCCTTCGGAGCCGCGTCGCCGGACGACGGCGCCGTACGGTCGGCCGGCCGGGCGGCGGGCGCCGACGGCTTCGTCCAGCGGCTGCCCGGCGGCTACCGGACCCCGGTCGCGGACGCCCCGCTCTCCGGCGGCGAACGGCAACGGCTCGGCCTCGCCCGGGCGTTCGCCCACGCCGGCCGGCTGCTGGTGCTGGACGACGCCATGTCCAGCCTGGACACCGTCACCCAGCGGGAGGTCGAACGGGCCCTCACCCAGCAGGTACGGCCCGGCACCCGGCTGCTCGTCACCCACCGGCTCTCCCGCGCCGCCGGGGCGGACCTGGTGGTCTGGCTGGACCGGGGCCGGGTACGCGCCACCGGGCCGCACCACGAGCTGTGGCGGGACCCCGGCTACCGCGCCCTCTTCGCCGTCCCGGAGCCGGACACCGAACCGGCGCCGGCCGCCGCCCCGGTACCCCCGGAGGCGGACCGGTGACGGCGGCGGAGACAGAGACGGATACGCATACGGGTACGGGTACGGAGACCGTGGCGGGGCCGGTGGAGGCCCGGGCCGCCGCACCGGCCGCGACGGAGCCGGCCGGACCGGAGGCCCCCGGGGTGGCCGCCCAGGGCCGGCGGTTCCTGTGGCGGCGCCGGCGCGTCCTGGTGGCCCTGGGCGGCTGGTCCCTGCTGGAGGCCGCGCACACCTTCCTCAGCGGCTACGGGGTGGCCAAGGCCCTGGACGACGGCTTCCTCGCCGGGCGCACCGGCACCGGACTGCTCTGGCTCGCGGTGGCCGCCGCCGGCACCCTGCTCGGCGGGCTCGCGGTGCGCGGGGTCTTCACCGCCCTCGCCGGACTGGTCGAGCCGTTCCGCGACGGACTGGTCCGCCGGGCCGTCTCGGGCGCGCTGGCCGCGGCGATCGCGGACCCGGCCCGGGCGGACAACTCGGCGGTCTCCCGGCTCACCCACCAGAGCGAGATCGCCCGGGACAGCTTCGCCGGTCTGGTGCTGACCGCCCGTTCCTTCGTCTTCACCGGCGTCGGGGCCCTGGTGGGCCTGGCCTCGCTGGACCCGGCGCTGCTGCCGGTGGTGCTGCCCCCGCTGCTGCTCGGCCTGGCGCTGTTCCTCTCCACCCTCGCCCCGATGGCCGCCGCCCAGCGGGCCTTCCTCGACGCCGACGAGGCCCTCTCGGACCGGGTGGGCGCGGTCGGCGCGGGATTCCGGGACGTGGTGGCGTGCGGCGGCCAAGGGGTGATCGGCGCCGAACTGGACCGGCTGATCGCCGCCGAGGCCCGGCTCGCCCGCCGCCTCGCCCGCTGGGCCGGGGTGCGCACCCTGGCCCTGGGCGCGGCCGGCCGGCTGCCGGTGGTGGCGCTGCTGCTGGCCATCCCCTGGCTGCTGCGCGGCGGCGCCACGGCCGGGGCGCTGCTCGGCGCGCTGACCTATCTGCTCCAGGCGCTGCTGCCCGCGCTGCACGCCCTGATGACCGCCTTCGGGGCGGCCGGCAGCCGGCTGCTGGTGGTCCTCGAACGGTTCCGCGCCGACCCCGCCCTCCCGGACTCGGCCGCCCCGGAGGCCGCGTCCGCGTTTCCGGACCCGGGGCCGCCGGGGGCCGCGTCCGCGCTTCCGGACCCGGGCCCGCCGGGGGCCGCGTCCGCCGCGCCCGACCGGGTCGCCCTCGGGGCCGCGCCCCCGCTTCCCGCCCGGGTCCTGTCGGAGTCCGCGCCCGCTGTTCCTGAGCCAACGGCGCCGGAGGCGGTGCCCGTGTGCCCGCGCCCGGGCCCGCCGGGAGCCGCGCCCGCCCCGACCGGGCCGGCCGCGCCGGAGGACCCGGGCCCGCCCGCCGCCGAACTGCGCGGGGTCACCTTCGCGTACGGCCCCGGCGCCCGCCCCGTACTGGACCGGCTCGACCTCACCGTCCGGCCGGGGGAGTGGCTGGCGGTGGTCGGCCCGAGCGGCATCGGCAAGTCCACGCTCACCGCGCTGCTCGCCGGCCTGCTCGCGCCGGACCGGGGCACGGTCACCCTGGGGGGCGCACTCGCCCGGGACCCGTCCGGGCGGGCTCCGCTCCAGCGCCGGACGCTCCTCCCCCAACAGGCGTACGTCTTCTCCGGAACCGTCCGCGAGAACCTCCGCTATCTGTCCCCGGACGCCTCAGCCGCCGACCTCCGGCGGGCCGTAGCGGCACTGGAGCTCGATCCGCTGATCGACCGGCTCGGTGGCCTGGAAGCGACCGTCGGCCCGGAGCGGCTGTCGGCGGGGGAGCGGCAGCGCCTGGCCCTCGGCCGTGCCCACCTCTCGCGGGCGCCGCTGCTGCTGCTGGACGAGGCCACCTGTCATCTGGACCCGGACACCGAGGAGCGGGCCGAGCGGGCCCTCGCCGCCCGGCCCGGCACCACTCTGGTGGTGGTCGCCCACCGGATCTCGTCCGCGCTGCGGGCCGACCGGGTGCTGCTCCTCGACGGTGACCGCGCTCTCTGCGCCCCGCACGACGAGCTGCTGGCCCGGTCGGCGCTCTACCGCGATCTGGCCGGCCTCTGGGAGACCGGCTGACGGACGGCACGGAAAGGCGCCCGGGCCCGCCGGTGCGGCGGTCCCGGGCGCGGGTCGGCTCGGGCGCCTCCGGGTGCCTCAGACCCAGCCGGCGCCCTGGGATATCCGGATGGCGTCTATTCGGTTGCGCGCGCCGACCTTGCGCGTCGCGGAGGCCATGTAATTGCGCACGGTCCCATTGGAGAGATGCAGGCCACGCGCTATCTCGGCGATGGACTCACCCTCGGCCGCCCGGGACAGCACGCTCAGCTCGCGCTGGGTGAGCGGCATCCGGGCCGCCTCCAGAAAGCCGAAGGCGAGCGATTCGTCGATGAACCGCTCGCCTTCGGCGACCTTTCGGATGGCCCGTACCAGGCGGTGTGTGGAGCCGTTCTTGTCCACATAGCCCAGTGCCCGAGCCTCGAAGGCTCTGCGCAGCGCCCCGGGCCGGCCCGCCGAGGCGAGCACGAGCAGAGCCATGCGCGGGGTCAGAATGGGCCCCGTGGGACCAGTGGTGCCGGTGATGTCGGTGGTGCCGGTGCTCACAGCACCCTCGGTGTCGCCTTCGAGCAGCGCGGTCGCGCCCGGACAGTCCAGGTCCACGACGCACACGTCCGGCCGTAAGGTCTGCGACAGACGCGCGGCGGTCCCCCAGCCGCAGGCGGACACGTCGAACGCCCCCTCCTTGGTGAGCAGCGCGGCCAGCGCGGACCTCAGCAGACTGACGCTGTGCAGCACGAGAACCCTCGTCATGCGGTTTCCCCTCCCACTCGTCCGACTCGGCACGCCCGGGGGCGTGCGCATAAGCCATCCAAGCGGTTTCCCCGCCATTCCGGAGAAGAACATGCTTTTGGGAGGTGACAGGGGCGCGTAGCACATTCGAACGAGCGCCCCTCCTGCAAAAGTGCGCCCACTGCGCTTCGGTATATCCATCATCCGGTCGAGTCATTTTTGCGTATGGCCCACTACGACGCCTCTCGCGTGATAAAGGCGGTCCGCTCGCCCGTTCCGGTGCCCCCGACCCGGCCCGCTCGCCGCCCCGCCGCCCCCATGAGCCGGCCGCCACCCCGCCGACCGGGCGGAATCGGACGGCGTACGCGGGACGGAGCGGCGCGTCGGCTTGCCGGACCCGGTTCGCCGGGGGTGGCCTGGCCCGTGCCTCCCAGCGTCCAGGAGCCGTTCCCGCGCCCTTTCCGAAGCACAGAAGCACAGAAGCACAGGAGTACCGGATGAACTTTCCGCCCCGGCCGACCCGCCGCGCCGCTGTCGCGGCCGCGCTGCTCGCCCTCGTCGCCTCCACCGCGCCCGCCGCCGCCGTGTCCGCCGGGCCCGTCCGGGCGCAGGGGCCCGACCGGGGGCTCTTCCTCACTGTCTCGGGGGCCGACCAGAGCTGGATCCGGGGCGTACGACTGCGCTGCATGCCCGAGCCCGAGGGCGTCCACCCGGAAGCCGCCGGTGCCTGCGCCGCGCTGGACGCCGCCGACGGGGACTTCGACCGGCTGGCCGGGCGCTCCAAGGCCTGCACCAAACGGTCCGAGCCGATCGAGGTCGGTGCCACCGGCAGCTGGCACGGCCGTACCGTCGGCTGGCGCAAGACCTACCCCAACGCGTGCCTGCTCGACGCGGCGACCGGCCCCGTCTTCCGGTTCTGACGGCGAGCCGCCGCCGCTCAGGTGTCGGCGGCGGCGGTTCCGATGGTGAGCATGCCGAGCACCACCCAGCCGAACCAGAGCCAGCCGTTGCTGCCGAGCGCCACCGTATAGGCGCTCGTCACCACCAGGGCTCCGAAGGTCAGTGCGGTCATGGTCTTCGTGGCAGCGGACATCGCGCCCTCCTCCCGGCCGGACCGTACGGCCATGGTCACCCGGACGGAGGGCATCGCGCCACTGTCCGGGCCCGCCCCGGCGAGATCTGACCGTGCGCGACCGGCCGGTGAGACCAGTCGCGCACGAGCCGCCGTACGAGCCTGCCGGCGGTGGCCGTCCCGGTGCGACGCGCCCGTCCGGTACGCCCGGCCGATGTACCCGGCCGGTACGCCCGGCCCGGCGCCCGGTCCTACCGGCCGCGCGCCTGGAGGGACGCGAGGTAGGCGTTGTACGCCGCCAGCTCCTTGTCACCGTCCCGGTCGGCCGCCCGGTCGGCGCGCTTCGCCGTCCGCTGCTCGGACCGGTACCACTGGTAGACCAGCGCGATCAGCACCAGCACCGAGGGGATCTCACTGAACCCCCAGGCGATGCCGCCGGCCGCCGTCTGGTCCGCCAGCGCCTCGATCCCGAGGGAGGCGGGCGGGCTGTCGTACACCTTGATCATCGGCTGGCTCGCCATCATCAGCGCGATACCGAAGAAGGCGTGGAACGGCATGCCGGCGAACAGCTCCAGCATCCGCATCACATAACCGGGCCGGTGCGGGCCCGGGTCCACGCCCATGATCGGCCAGAAGAAGACCAGGCCGACGGCGAGGAAGTGCACCATCATCGCGATATGACCCGCCTTCGAGCCCATCAGGGTGTCGAAGAGCGGGGTGAAGTACAGCCCGTAGAGGCTGGCGATGAACATCGGGATGGTGAACGCCGGGTGAGTGATCACCCGCATATAGCGGCTGTGCAGCAGCGCGAGCAGCAGTTCGCGCGGCCCCTTGGCCCCCCGCCGCGAGGCCACCGGCAGCGCCCGCAGCGCCAGCGTCACCGGGGCGCCCAGCAGCACCAGAATCGGCGAGACCATGCTGATCACCATGTGCTGCACCATGTGCACGCTGAACATGACCATGCCGTAGTCGTTCAGCTTGGTGCACATCACCAGCGCCACGCTCAGCACGCCGACCGCGAAGAAGACCGTGCGGCCGGCCGGCCAGGCGTCGCCGCGCCGGAGCAGCCGGACGACCCCCCACCCGTAGAGCACCAGGGCCAGCACACTGCCGACCAGGAAGAAGGTGTCGGGGGAGAACTCCAGCCCCCGGCCCAGGGTGAACGGCGGCAGGTCCATGGTCATGCCGTGGCCGCTGTGATCCATCCGCCGGCTCCTGATTCGTACGGGATCGTCCGCTTGCCGGTCCAGAGTAGAACCGCCCCCGGACGCGCTCGCGACCGGGGGCGGATGGTTGAACGGCGGAACGGTCCTCGTAGGAGCGACGAAACCATCCCCGGGGCCGCCGCCGGGGCGGGCGGGCCCGTCCCGGCGGCGGCGGAACCTCTCCCGGGGGAGTGGGCGGCTCCGCCCGGCTCGCGGTGCCGGGCTCAGAGGACGGTCTCGGCCTCCTCGTACCGCTGAGCCGGCACCGTCTTCAGCGTCTCGACGGCCCGGGCCAGCGGCACCATCTCGATGTCCGTGCCGCGCAGCGCGGTCAGCATCCCGAACTCGCCCCGGTGCGCCGCCTCCACCGCGTGCCAGCCGAAGCGGGTGGCCAGCACCCGGTCGTACGCGGTCGGAGTGCCGCCCCGCTGGACGTGGCCGAGGATCACCGGGCGCGCCTCCTTGCCGAGCCGCCGCTCCAGTTCCACCGAGAGCTGCCGGGCCACCCCGGCGAACCGCTCATGGCCGTAGACGTCGGTGCCGCCCTCGTCGAACTTCATGGAGCCGGGGCGCGGCTTGGCGCCCTCGGCCACCACCACGATGGCGAACCGCTTGCCCGCCTCGAAGCGCGCCCCGACCCGGGCCGTGAGCTCGTCGATGTCGAAGGGGCGCTCGGGCACCACGACCGCGTGGGCGCCGGCCGCCATTCCGGAGTGCAGCGCGATCCAGCCGGTGTGACGGCCCATGACCTCCACCACCAGCACCCGCTGATGCGACTCGGCGGTGGTCTTCAGCCGGTCGAGCGCCTCGGTGGCGACGCCCACCGCCGTGTCGAAGCCGAAGGTGACATCGGTCGCGGCGATGTCGTTGTCGATGGTCTTCGGCACACCGACGACCGGCAGTCCCGCCTCCGACATCAGGTGCGCCGCCTTGAGGGTGCCCTCACCGCCGATCGGAATGATCACGTCGAGCCCCAGGTCGGCCACGTACCCCCGGGCCCGCTCCACACCGTCCCGCAGACGGTCGGGCTGCACCCGGGAGGAGCCGAGGATGGTGCCGCCCGTCGCCAGGATGCCGCCCACCGCGTCCAGATCGAGCTTGCGGTAGTCGCACTCCAGCAGGCCCTTCCAGCCGTCGTGGAAGCCGATGACCTCGTCGCCGTGATCCACGACGGCACGGTGCACGACGGAACGGATGACGGCGTTCAGGCCGGGGCAGTCGCCGCCGGAAGTGAGCACACCAATGCGCATAGCCCGAAATACACCTTCTCAACGTGGGCCGACTCCCGGACCACGTCGTCCGGCTGGATCTCCGCCACCCTACCGGCGCGGACGACGGGGCCGAACCGTGCGTCCGGACCCCGGACGCACTTCGGATGAACAGACGGGACAGGCGAGAGAGACGAAGCGGAAGGGCGGGCGGAGGGACCCGGCCGCCCGGGACTCTCCGCCCGCCCGTCTGTCCGTCCGCCGGCCCTCCCGGGGGGCCCGGACCGGCGCGTCAGGCCGGCTGGGAGGCGGCGGCGATGCGCTCGGCGCGCAGCGCCTCGTACCAGCGGTCGTCGGTGGGCGGCAGCGCGTTCACATCGAGGGCCAGCTTCAGCAGCAGGTCCGCGATCTGCGGGTTGCGGGCCATCACCGGGCCGTGCATGTACGTGCCGAAGACCGTGTCGTTGTACGCGCCCTCGGTGCCGTCCCCGGTGCCGTTCCCGTTGCCGAAGACGGTACGGGCGAACGGCCGGGCGGTCGGGCCGAGATGGGTGACGCCCTGGTGGTTCTCGAACCCGGTCAGCTGGGGCAGGCCCAGCCGGGGGTCGATGTCGGCCAGCACGTCGCCCACGCACCGGTCGCCCTCGCCGCGGGTGGAGATCACGTCGATCAGGCCGAGGCCGGGCTCGCGCTCGCCCAGGTCGTTGATGAACTCATGGCCCAGGATCTGGTAACCCGCGCAGACCGAGAAGATGATCGCGCCGTTCTCGGCGGCCCGGTTCAGCCCGCCGTCCCGGCGCAGCCGCTCGGCCGCCAGCCGCTGCGGCCGGTCCTCGCCGCCGCCGATGAGGTAGATGTCACCGGAGGTCGGGATCGGCTGGTCGCTGCGGACGTCGACCCGCTGGACGTCCAGCCCGCGCTGCCGCGCCCGGCGCTCCACCACCAGGGCGTTGCCCTGGTCTCCGTACGTGCTGAGCAGGTCCGGGTAGACCCACACCAGCCGCAGACTGTTGTCGCTCATGCTCATGTCCTTCGGGGGGTCAGTTGCCGACGCGGCGGCGTACGTCCTGGAACGCGGTGTAGTTGGCGATCAGCTCGATCCGTCCCGGCGGGGCCTGCCGCACCGCCTCGTCCAGGGTGTCGCACACCCGGAAGTCCAGGCCCGCGACCTCCAGCCGCACCGCCAGGTCGAGCCGGCGGTCACCGATCACGAAGATCGGGTGCCCGGCCAGCCGGGTGTAGTCGACGTCCCACAGCCAGGAGGTGTCCGTGCCGTCCGCGCCCCGGGCGTTGACCGAGAGGATCACCGGCGTCGGCGGCGGGTCGATGAGGGAGAACGTTTCGAGCCAGCCCGCCGGGTTCTTCGCCAGCAGCAGCCGCAGCTCGCGCTCCAGCCAGGTCACGGTGTCGTACCGGCCGGCCACCGCCTGCACCTGGTACATCCGCTCCAGGGCGACCTGCGGCGGCACCCCGAACACGGCGGCGACGGCGGCCGACGAGGTGGCGTTCGCCTTGTTGGCGCGGCCCGGCAGCTGGAGGTGGATCGGCCAGGCGGAGCCGTGCGGGTCCAGCACATGGTCGCCGTGGAGCACCCAGCTGGGCGCGGGGCGGCGGAAGCCGCACTCGCCGCAGAACCAGTCGTCGCCCGGACGCTGCATCACACCGCCGCAGGCGGGGCACGACCAGGCGTCGTCCTTCCACTCCTGCCCGGCGGCCACCCAGACCACGTTCTGCGAGGAGGAGGCGGCCCACACGACCAGGGGGTCGTCGGCGTTGGCCACCACGACCGCCTTGGTGCCGGACAGACCCTCGCGCCACTTCTCCGCGAGCATCCGGGTCTCGGCCGCCCGGTCGAGCTGGTCGCGGGAGAGGTTGAGCAGCGCGATCGCCTTGGGCGTCACATCGCGGGCCACGCCCGCCAGGTACTTCTCGTCCACCTCGATGACGCCGAACTTGGCGTCCGAGCCGCCCGCGAGGGCCGAGGTGATGCCCGCCGGCATATTGGCGCCGAGCGCGTTCGACACCACCGGGCCGCTGGCCCGCAGGGCCTCCGCGATGAGCCGGGTGGTGGTCGTCTTGCCGTTGGTCGCGGACACCAGAACGACGTCCAGGTGATGCGCGAGCCGCCCCAGCAGGTCGGGGTCGAGCTTGAGCGCCACCCGGCCGCCGATCACCGATCCGCTGCCGCGTCCCGCCGCGCGAGACACCGCCGCCGCGGCCTTGCCCGCCGTCACGGCCAGCTTGGCGCGCGGCGACAGCGGCTCCGAGTTGCCTGCCATCGTCCTTGTTCCTCCTAGCGTGGGTCCGGGCTCAGCCTATCGAGATCCGGCCGGACGCCCGAACCGCGCCACCTGCCGGAACCCGGCCGGACGCCCGGAACGTACGCTTCGGCCATGCGAAACCGACCCCTCCCCGGCACCTCCGGCCGGCTCCAGGAGCTCTCCCTGCTGGGCGAACCGGTGCTCCACGAGCCCTGCGAGACCGTCACCGACTTCACCGCCGCGCCGGGCTGGGCGGGGGGCCTCTCCGCGTTCGTCGAGGACCTCTTCGCCACGATGTACGCGAACGGGGGCGTCGGTCTGGCGGCGAACCAGATCGGCGTGAACGCCCGGGTCTTCGTCTACGACTGCCCCGACGACGAGGACGTCCGTCATGTGGGCCATGTCGTCAACCCCCGGCTGGTGGAGGCGGACGGAGTGGTCGTCCGGGGGCCCGAAGGGTGCCTCTCGCTGCCCGGCATCGAGGCGGGCACGCCGCGCTTCGACCGCGCGGTGGTGGAGGGCGTCGACCGGCTGGGCGCCCCGGTGCGGGTGGAGGGCACCGGCTTCTTCGCCCGCTGCCTCCAGCACGAGTGCGACCATCTGGACGGGATCCTCTACACCGACCGCCTCGCCGGCCGGCGCCGCTCCAAGGCGCTCCGGCAGGCCCGCCGCACCTCCTGGTACCGCTCCGGGACCCGGGCCCGCGCCCTGGCGGCCGACCCGGGGAACCGGCCGCCCGCCCGGCCGGAGCGGGGGCGGTAGCCGGACGGCGCGGGACCGGCGCGGGTCCGGGCCCGCGCCTGGCCGGGCGGCCGGGTGGCCCGGGGGCCGGGGCGGTCCGGTACGTGTCCGTACCGCCCGGGGGTCGGGGCGGGGGCGGCCGGACCGGAGGGAGCCGGGGCCCGTACCTGTCCGTACGCCCCCGGGGCCGGCGCCCGTACGACCCGGCCCCGCACCTGTACCCGTACGCGCCGCCCGGGCCCCGCACTCGTACCCGTACCCGTCCGTACGACCCGGCCCCGGGCCCGTACCGTCGGGCGGCCTCAGAATGCCGGGCCGTCCGCCGCGCGGTCGTCCACCACCGCCAGCCGGCCCCACAGCAGATCGGCCAGCGCCCGGACCAACTCCGCACGTGAGCAGGGTCGTTCACCGAGCCACCAGTCGCCCGCCGCGTGCATCATGCCGACGATGCCATGGCCCCAGACCCGGGCCAGCGCTTCTCCGCCGGACCCCGGATCCACCCGCTCCGCGATGACCTGCCCCAGCTCCTCTCCCATCCGGCGCAGTACCGGTGCCGAGTGGCGGCCTATGTCGAAGCCGCGCTCCGTACCTTCCGTGCCGCCGGTGCTGTCGGTGCCATCGGCGCCGGCAGTACCGGCAGTACCGTCAGCGGGATGCATCAGGAACCGGTACACCTGCGGCCGGGCCTCGATCGCGGCCAGATAGGTGTCGAGTGTGGACTCGACCCGCCGCCGGCGGTCGGCCGGAGCGTCCAGGGCGTCCCGCAGGGCCGCGAGCAGAGCGTCCGTGTGCCGGGTGGCCAGCGCCCGGTAGAGCCCGCTCTTGTCCCCGAAGTGGCGGTAGAGGATCGGCTTGGTGATGCCCGCCTCGGCGGCGATGGCGTTCATCGACGCCCCCGGTCCGTCCCGGAGCACCACCCGGTCGGCCGCCTCCAGGAGTTCGCGCCGTCTGCGGTCGGCCGCGCGCTGCTGGTCGTCGCGGTGTGTGCTGGCCATGGTGGTTGTCTCCCCGCCCGTGCGATTGGTCCGTAAGGCCTGCGCAACGTAACACCGACCGGCACCGACCTCTGACAGGCCGCCGGTTGACAGGGGCTACTTGCCGGTAACAGACTGCAGTTACCGCAAGTAACACGCCGGGCGTGCCGGGAGGGAACCATGGCGGATTTCACACTCGACCTCAACGACGACCAGAAGCAGGTCCGTGACTGGCTGCACGGCTTCGCGGAGAACGTGATGCGGCCGGCCGCCGCGGAGTGGGACGAGCGCGAGGAGACCCCCTGGCCGATCATCCAGGAGGCGGCCAAGGTCGGCATCTACTCGCTGGACTTCTACGCCCAGCAGGCCTTCGACCCGACCGGCCTCGGCATCCCGCTCACCATGGAGGAGCTGTTCTGGGGCGACGCCGGGATCGCGCTCTCCATCGTCGGCACCGGTCTGGCCGCCGTCGGGGTGCTCGCCAACGGCACCGAGGAGCAGATCGGCACCTGGATCCCGCAGATGTACGGCGACGCCGCCGACGTCAAGGTCGCCGCCTTCTGCTCATCCGAGCCCGACGCCGGCTCCGACGTGGCCGCCATGCGCACCCGGGCCGTCTACGACGAGGCCAGGGACGAGTGGGTGCTGAACGGCACCAAGACCTGGGCCACCAACGGCGGCATCGCCAACGTCCATGTGGTGGTGGCCGTGGTCGACCCCGAGCTGGGTTCCAAGGGGCACGCCTCCTTCATCGTGCCGCCCGGCACCCGCGGGCTCTCCCAGGGCCAGAAGTTCAAGAAGCACGGCATCCGCGCCTCGCACACCGCCGAAGTGGTCCTGGAGGACGTCCGGGTGCCCGGCGGCTGCCTGCTCGGCGGCAAGGAGAAGCTGGACGAGCGGCTCGCCCGCGCCCGTGAGCGCTCCCGCGCCGGGGAGCAGATCAAGAACGCCGCCATGGCCACCTTCGAGGCGTCCCGCCCGGCGGTCGGCGCCATGGCGGTGGGCACCGCCCGGGCCGCGTACGAGGTGGCGCTCGACTACGCGAAGACCCGGCAGCAGTTCGGCCGCCCGATCATCGACAACCAGGGCGTCGCCTTCCAGCTCGCGGACATGCGTACCCGGATCGACGCCGCCCGGCTGCTGGTGTGGCGCGCCTCCTGGATGGCCACCACCGGCAAGCGGTTCACCTCCGCCGAGGGGTCCATGTCCAAGCTGTACGCCAGCGAGGTCGCCAAGGACGTCACCGCCCGCGCCGTCCAGATCCTCGGCGGCAACGGCTACACCCGCGAGTACCCGGTGGAGCGGATGCACCGGGACGCGGCGATCTACACCATCTTCGAGGGCACCAGCGAGATCCAGCGCCTGGTCATCGCCCGCACCCTCGGCGGCGTACCCATCCGCTGACCGGGGTGCCGGACGCGGTGGTCCGGTCCATGCCGAACGGACCGCCTGCTCCCGCGCGGGGAACAGGCGGTCCGTGTACCGGTCCGAGGCGGCCCGGGGCTACCGGGGCAGCGACTCCGTATCCTGCTCCGGCTCCGACATCATCCGCTTGCGCCAGCGGGTGACCCAGAAGCAGACCAGTACGGTGGCCAGCAGGGCCACCACCGGGCTGCCGAAGACCAGCAGCGCGATCAGGGTGCCGAGTGACTCCATGGTGACGAACCCGGCGGGCGGTCAGGCGGGGAGCCGGGACTCGATGGCGGCGACCAGCTCGTCCGACTCCGGCTCGGTGCGCGGCCGGAAGCGGGTGACCTCGCCCTCCGGCGAGAGCAGGAACTTCTCGAAGTTCCACTGCACGTCCCCGGCCTCGCCCGCCGCGTCCGCCGTCCGGGTCAGCTCCGCGTAGAGCGGGTGGCGGCCGTCCCCGTTGACCTCCGTCTTCTCCAGGAGCGGGAAGGTCACCCCGTACGTCGCCGAGCAGAAGGTGCCGATCTCCTCGGCCGTGCCCGGCTCCTGCCCGGCGAACTGGTTGCAGGGCACGCCCAGCACCGTGAAGCCCCGGTCGGCGTACCGCTGCTGGAGCCGCTCCAGGCCCGCGTACTGCGGCGTCAGTCCGCACCGGGACGCCACATTGACGATCAGCACGGCCTCGCCGCGGTGGCCGGCCAGGCTGGTCGGCTCACCGGCGAGGGTGCGCAGCGGGATGTCGTACAGGCTCATCGAGAGCTCCTTCTGCGGTGGTACCGGCGGCGGTACGGACGACGGTACGGATCTTGGGGCGGGTCGATCAAAGCACGGTGGGCCTGGTAGACAGCAAGGGTGTACGAACAGGAACCCACCCGCGAGCCGCTGCCCGGGACCGAGCCCGAAGCACCGGCGGGCCCGGACGGCCGGGGCGGTACCGGCACCGGTACCCGGAATCCGGTGCGCTGCCGGCTCTGTCACCGGCCGCTGACCGGCGCCGACTCCCGGCGTACCGGCCTCGGCCCCGACTGCGACGCCAAACTCCACCCGACCGGGCCGGACATCAGGACCCGCCGCCACGAGGTCGAGCAGGACACCCTGCCGGGACTCTGAGCTCTGATCCCGGCCGCGCCCCGGCCGGACGGCTCAGTGGCGGCGGAACAGGCCCTCCTGCACCACCGAGACCAGCAGCCGGCCCTCGCGGTCGTAGATCCGGCCGCGTGCCAGCCCGCGCCCGCCGGTGGCGATCGGGGACTCCTGGTCGTACAGGAACCACTCGTCGGCGCGGAACGGCCGGTGGAACCACATGGCGTGGTCCAGCGAGGCCATGTCGAAACCACGCGGCCCCCAGAGCGGTTCGACCGGGATCCGCACCGCGTCCAGCAGGGTCATGTCGGAGGCGTAGGTGAGCGCGCAGGTGTGCACCAGCGGGTCGTCGCCCAGCGGCCCGGTCGCGCGCATCCAGACGGCGCTGCGCGGATCGGCCCGCTCGACCTCCTCCCGGGTCCAGCGCAGCCG
The DNA here is from genome assembly GCF_024756275.1 of Streptomyces pyxinae. Lineage (GTDB taxonomy): Bacteria > Actinomycetota > Actinomycetes > Streptomycetales > Streptomycetaceae > Streptomyces > Streptomyces pyxinae. The sequence continues at coordinate 126,087 of NZ_JANUGQ010000005.1, forward strand.
GTCGGCGTAGCGGATGTCGAACGGCATCCGCCGGGCCATCCGCTCCATCGCCTCCGGCAGCGCGCCCAGGTGCTCCCGCACCTCGTCGGCGACCCGGGGGAGGGTCTCGGGAGCCGGGAAGTCCAGCCGCGGCGGGAGCTGGTGGTCGAACCCGGTCTCCTCCGGGTGGTGGAAGGAAGCGGTCAGATTGAAGATCGTCTTGCCGTGCTGGACGGCGGTGACCCGGCGGGTGGTGAAGGAGCGGCCGTCCCGCACCCGCTCCACCTGGTAGACGATCGGTACCCCGGGGACCCCGGGACGCAGGAAGTACGCGTGCAGCGAGTGCACCGGGCGGTCGTTCTCCGTGGTCCGCCCGGCGGCCACCAGCGCCTGCCCGGCGACCTGCCCCCCGAAGACCCGCTGGAAGGACTCCTCGGGGCTGACGCCACGGAAGATGTTCACCTCGATCCGCTCCAGGTCGAGCAGATCGACAAGTCTGTCGGCGGGGTTGCTGCTCATCGCTCCGGTCCTCGCTCGTTCATGTCGGTGTCGGGGGGTGGGAGTGTCACGGTATGGGGGTGTGACGGGCGCCGCGGTGTCACCGTTCCGGTGCGGTCGTGGCGGTGTCACGGTACGACGGTGTGCCGGGCGGCCCGCGGTGTCACGGTACGGCGATGTGGCGGGAGCCGCGGTGTCACGGGTACGGCGGTGGCGCCGCGTCACGATCCCCGGACGGTGCCGTGCCACGATGTCACAGCGTGCCCACGGAGGTCACCCGGACCACCGCGCGGCCCTCCTCGTCGGAGGCCGCCAGGTCCACCTCGGCGCTGATGCCCCAGTCGTGGTCGCCGTTCGGATCGTGGAAGGTCTGGCGCACCCGCCACAGGCCGTGGTCCGGGTCCTCCTCGATGGCGAGCAGCCGGGGGCCGCGCGCGTCCGGGCCGGTGCCCAGCTCGTCGTACTCGGCCCAGTAGCCGTCCAGCGCCTCGCCCCAGGCGTCCGCGTCCCAGCCGGACTCGGCGTCCAGCTCGCCCAGCGCCGCCACGTCGTCCAGCGCGGCCAGCTCCACCCGGCGGAACAGCGCGTTGCGCACCAGCACCCGGAAGGCGCGGGCGTTGGCGGTGACCGGCTTGACCTGGTCGGCCTTCTCCTGCGCCTCCTCGGCGGACTCCACCTCGGGGTTGGCCAGTTGCTCCCACTCGTCCAGCAGACTGGAGTCCACCTGGCGCACCATCTCGCCCAGCCAGGCGATCAGATCCTCCAGGTCCTCGGTCTTCAGGTCGTCCGGAATGGTGTGGTCCAGCGCCTTGTAGGCGCTCGCCAGATAGCGGAGCACGATGCCCTCGGTCCGGGCCAGCTCGTAGAAGGAGGTGAACTCCGTGAAGGACAGCGCCCGTTCGTACATGTCCCGGATCACCGACTTGGGCGAGACCGGGTGGTCACCGACCCACGGGTGGGACTTGCGGTAGAGGTTGTACGCGTGCCACAGCAGCTCCTCCAGCGGCTTCGGGTACGACACCTCCTGGAGCCGCTCCATCCGCTCCTCGTACTCGACGCCGTCCGCCTTCATCGCGGCCACCGCCTCCCCGCGCGCCTTGTTCTGCTGGGCGGCGAGGATCTGGCGCGGGTCGTCGAGCGTGGACTCCACCACCGACACCATGTCCAGGGCGTACGACGGCGACTCCGGGTCCAGCAGCTCGTAGGCGGCCAGCGCGAAGGTGGAGAGCGGCTGGTTGAGCGCGAAGTCCTGCTGGAGATCGACGGTCAGCCGTACGGTACGGCCCTCGGCGTCCGGCTCGTCCAGCCGCTCCACCACCCCGCCGTCCAGCAGCGAGCGGTAGATGGCGATGGCCCGGCGGATGTGCCGCAGCTGCGCCTTGCGCGGCTCGTGGTTGTCCTCCAGCAGCTTCCGCATCGCCACGAAGGCGTCGCCCGGCCGGGCGATCACCGAGAGCAGCATGGTGTGGGTGACCCGGAACCGCGAGGTGAGCGGCTCGGGTTCGGAGGCGATCAGCTTCTCGAAGGTGTTCTGGCCCCAGGCGACGAACCCCTCCGGCGCCTTCTTCCGCACCACCTTGCGGCGCTTCTTGGGGTCGTCGCCCGCCTTGGCGAGCGCCTTCTCGTTCTCGATGACGTGCTCCGGCGCCTGTGCCACCACGAACCCCGCCGTGTCGAAGCCCGCCCGCCCGGCCCGCCCGGCGATCTGGTGGAACTCCCGTGCCCGCAGCGTGCGCACCCGGCTGCCGTCGTACTTGGTGAGCGCGGTGAACAGCACCGTACGGATGGGCACGTTGACGCCCACGCCCAGGGTGTCGGTCCCGCAGATCACCTTCAGCAGACCGGCCTGGGCCAGCTTCTCCACCAGCCGCCGGTACTTGGGCAGCATTCCCGCGTGGTGCACCCCGATGCCGTGCCGCACATAGCGGGAGAGGTTCTTGCCGAACTTGGTGGTGAACCGGAAGTTGCCGATCAGCTCCGCGATCCGGTCCTTCTCCTCCCGGGTGCACATGTTGATGCTCATCAGCGACTGCGCCCGCTCCACCGCCTGCGCCTGGGTGAAGTGCACGATGTAGACCGGCGCCTGCTTGGTGTCGAGCAGTTCGGTGAGCGTCTCGGTGATGGGCGTCAGCGCGTACTCGTACGAGAGCGGCACCGGGCGGGTCGCGGAACGCACCACCGCGGTGGGGCGGCCGGTGCGCCGGGTGAGGTCCTTCTCGAACATCGACACGTCGCCGAGGGTGGCCGACATCAGGACGAACTGCGCCTGCGGGAGTTCGAGCAGCGGGATCTGCCAGGCCCAGCCGCGGTCCGGCTCGGCGTAGAAGTGGAACTCGTCCATCACGACCTGGCCGATGTCGGCCTGGGCGCCGTCCCGCAGCGCGATCGAGGCCAGCACCTCGGCCGTGCAGCAGATCACCGGGGCGTCGGCGTTGACCGAGGCGTCGCCGGTCAGCATGCCGACGTTCTCGGTGCCGAAGATCTTGCAGAGGTCGAAGAACTTCTCCGACACCAGTGCCTTGATCGGCGCGGTGTAGAAGGTCACCTGGTCATTGGCGAGGGCGGTGAAGTGGGCGCCCGCCGCCACCAGGCTCTTCCCGGAGCCGGTGGGGGTGGAAAGGATCACATTCGCCCCCGACACCACCTCGATCAGCGCTTCCTCCTGGGCCGGATAGAGCGAGATGCCCCGTCCCTCGGCCCAGGACGAGAAGGTCTCGAAGAGGGTGTCGGGGTCGGCGTTCGGCGGGAGCTGATCGATGAGGGTCACGCCCCCATCTTGCCTGCCTTCCGTCCGGAAGCGGGAACCGGCCGGACGGCCCGCCCCCGACGGGCCCGCCGCCCGGCCCGTCCGGCTGCCGGGCGCGGACGTGAGCGGTCCGCGTGGCCGGCCGGAAGGCCGGGCGGGAACGCTCCCGCGGCGGCCGGCGCCGCCGGGGCCGGGACCGGGCCCCGGACGGCCGGTCGTCTCCGCACCCGGCGTCCGCCGTGGCCGGAACCGGTCACCGGGCCCAAGATCATGACCGTTAGGCTGGCCCGGCGGCCGGGCCCGGAAGGTGCCGGGGGACGCCCGTGGCCACCGGCCGCCGGCGGCCGGCCGGACACGCGCGAGACCGCGAGACAAGGGAAACGGGGCGGGGCAGACCGATGATGGGACCGGCGCACTCACTCTCCGGGGCCGCCGCCTGGCTGGGCGTCGGCGCCGCCACGGCGGCCGCCGGGTATCCGATGCCCTGGCCGGTGCTGGTGGTCGGGGCCCTGATCTGCGCGGGCGCCGCGCTCGCGCCCGACCTCGACCACAAGGCGGCGACCATCTCCCGGGCCTTCGGACCGGTGTCCCGCTGGCTCTGCGAGATCGTCGACGTCCTCTCGTACGCCGTCTACAAGGCGACCAGGTCCAAGGGCGACCCGCGCCGCTCGGGCGGCCACCGGACGCTCACCCACACCTGGGTCTGGGCGGTGCTGGTCGGCGCCGGCTGCTCCGCGCTGGCGATCACCGGCGGCCGGTGGGCGGTGCTGGGCATCCTCTTCGTCCATCTGGTGCTGGCGGTGGAGGGCCTGCTCTGGCGGGCCGCCCGGGTCTCCAGCGACGTCCTGGTCTGGCTGCTCGGGGCGACCAGCGCCTGGATCCTCGCGGGCGTCCTGGACCAGCCGGGCAACGGCGCCGGGTGGCTCTTCGCCGAACCGGGCCAGGAGTACCTGTGGCTGGGGCTGCCGATCGTGCTCGGCGCCCTGGTCCACGACATCGGGGACGCCCTGACCGTCTCCGGCTGCCCGATCCTCTGGCCCATCCCGATAGGCCGGAAGCGCTGGTATCCGCTGGGCCCGCCGAAGGCGATGCGCTTCCGGGCCGGCAGCTGGGTGGAGCTCAAGGTGCTGATGCCCGTCTTCATGCTGCTGGGCGGCCTGGGCGGGGCCGCCGCGCTGAACCTGATCTGACCGGGCCGAGTCCGGGGCCCTCAGCCCGGCGAGGCGCTCCCGCCCGGCCCGTATCCCCGCCCGGCCCGTATCCCCGCCCGGCCCGTATCCCCGCCCGGGCCGGGTCCACCCCCGGGCCCGGGCCCTCTGCCGGGCAGCACCGGGCGGAACCGTCGGCCGGGCGGGAACCTTCCCCGATCCGGGAACTCGGCCGGGCGGGAACCTTCCCCCGTTCCGGACGCTCAGCCGGGCCGGACCGAGTCCACCCCCGGCCGGGACCGCTGCCACTCGCCCCGGGTGAAGTCGGGGATCGGCTGCGGCGCGCCGCCCGCCCTGATCGACGCGTGGCTCAGCGGCACCGGGGCCGTCCAGGTGGCGGCGTCGTACACGTCGAAGTCCGGGACCAGTCCCAGCCGCATGCACTGGATCAGCCGGAAGAGCATCAGGTAGTCCATACCGCCGTGGCCGCCCGGCGGGTTGGCGTGCTCCTTCCAGAGCCAGTGGTCGAACTCGTCCGCGTACCGCGAGAAGTCGCCCCACTCGTCGTCCTGGTGGTCCGGCTCCAGATAGATCCGCTCGGGGTAGTCCTCGAAGACGCCCTTGGTGCCGCCCAGGCTGTTGATCCTGCTGTACGGGTGCGGGGTCGACACATCGTGCTCCAGCCGGATGATCCGGCCCCGGGCGGTCCGTACGACGCTGATGGTGCGGTCGCTCTCGATGTACGTCTCCTTCCAACTCGGGTCGCCGGGCGGCATATGGGCGGCCCGGTACTCGGCCAGACCGAGCGCCGGGGAGCCGAAGCTGCTGATGGCGACGGCCCGGTCGCCCCGGTTGACGTCCATGTAGTTGGCGACCGGGCCGAAGCCGTGGTTGGGGTAGAGATCGCCGCGCAGCCGGGTGTGCCAGAGCCGCCGCCAGGGGCCCTCGTAGTACTTCGGGTCGAACATCAGCCCGCGCAGATCGTGGTTGTACGCGCCCGCCCCGTGCAGCAGCTCGCCGAACTTCCCCGCGTGCGCCATCCGCAGCACCCGCATCTCGTTCCGGCCGTAGCAGCAGTTCTCCAGCTGCATGCAGTGGCGCCGGGTGCGCTCGGAGAGGTCGACCAGGGTCCACAGCTCGTCCAGCCGCATGGCGATCGGACACTCCACCCCGACGTGCTTCCCGTTGACCAGCGCCGTTCTCGCCATCTCGAAGTGGAAGTCCCAGGGGGTGGCCACATAGACGAGGTCGACGTCCCCGCGCCGGCAGAGCTGTACGTAGTCGTTCTCGCCCTTGGCGTAGACGGCCGGCGCGGGCTGCCCGGCCGCCACCACCTTGGCGGCCGCCGCCTCGGTCTTGGCCTTCACCGGGTCGCAGACGGCGACCACCCGTACGCCCGGCAGGGCCAGAAACAGATCGATCATGCTGCCGCCCCGGTTGCCGAGGCCGACGATGCCCACCCGGACGGTGGAGCGCCGGTCGAACGGCACCCCCGCCATCGTCCGGCCCTGCCGGGGCGGTGCCTCCCCGGCCGCCGTTCCGTCCGGTGCCGTGTCCGTGCCGGTGTTCGGCCCGGCCGCCGCGGCGGGGGTGGTGCCCAGGGCTCCGAGCCCCAGTCCGGCCCCCACCGCACCCGCCGCGCCCGCCGTGGTCCGCAGCACCGTGCGGCGGCTCGGCGTGCCTTCGGGGTGGTCGGTGGGATCCTGGGGCGCGGATGCGGTCTCGCTCATCGAAGCCTCCCGTATGTCCGGTGTCATGCCGTGTACTGCGTGCCGTGCGCCGTGCCGTGCGGGTACGCCGGGCGCGTGTCCGGCCCGTGAACTCCGGGAAGGACCTTGTCGGGCGAGGCAGTTGATGCGCAAGAGCGCGGATTGGACTCCGGTGCCGGGATGTTGGACTCCCGTACCCATGGCCGTACGGCAGCGGCCCTGCGGTTGTACGTCCCGGGCCCGCGGTCGTACGCCCCGGCCACCGGCCTCGCGGGCAGCGGCGGTTGTCACGCGCCGGGGGCAGGTGTCAGGGCCGGGTGGCGCGCTCCAGTTCCAGCAGCACCGAGCGGTAGGGACGGCCGGTGGCCCGGTCCATACCGATCTCGCACATGCGATTGGCGGAAAGGTACGCGTCGAACTCCCGGCCCGACACCTCGGTCGCCTCCCGCGCGGTCGCGGCGGCGGTCGGCTCCGGGTGGAGCATGCCCCGGTCGCCCGCGAAGGCGCAGCGGCCCGTGTCGGCCGGCACCACCACCTCCTCGGCGCAGGCCGCCGCGAGCGCGGTCAGCCGCTCCGCGTCCCCGAGACGGAGCAAGGGCACCCCGCCGGGCCCGGGCAGCGCGCCCAGGTCGTCGCGGAGCCGGCCGGGGGAGCCGGTCGCCAGCGGATCCGCCACCCGATCGGGCGAGGGGGCGCGGTCGGGAGAGGGGCGGAGGGCCTCCGGCCCGGGCTCCGGCAGCGGCGTGTCACGGTCCCTCGCGTGGTGCCCGGCGGGGTGCGCGGGCGCGCCGCGGCCCGGCGGCGGCGCTACGGCCCCCCGTCGACCAGGGTGGCCAGCAGCTCGCCGAGGGTCCGGCGCTGATCGGCGGTCAGTGGGGAAAGGATGTCCTCCACGGCGGCCCGGCGGGCGACGCGCAGCCGCCGCAGCGTGTCGCGCCCGGTCTCGGTGAGCTCGATCCGGATCACCCGCCGGTTGTCCGGGTCCGGCGCCCGGCGCACCCGCCCGCTCGCCTCCAGCCCGTCGACCAGGCTGGTCACCGCCCGGGGTACGACCTCCAGCCGCGCGGCCAGATCCGCCATCCGGGGCGGGCGCTCGTAGTGCGCCACGGTCCGCAGCAACCGGGACTGGGCGGGGGTGATCGCGATGTCGGCCGAGTCCAGCAGGCGCTGCTGGCTGCGGTGGAGCCGGCGGGTGAGCCGCAGCAGCTGTTCGGCCAGCATCCCGTCGGGATCGGCGTCCGGGCGGGACGGGCCGGGCGGGCCGGACGGGCAGGGGGGACCGGGCGGGTGCGGTGGCCGGGGGGACATGACCGTACGGTATCAGGAAAATGGTCATTGTGAAGGTAGGTAACGATGAGCTATGCTCACCAAGTGTGCCGGTGAGGGCCCGCTCCGGCGGGCCGTCACCGGAGAGTCCGTCGCGTCATGCCGCCCATGCCGCCATGTAGCAATGCCGTCATGCCGCCGTGTCCGTCATGCCCCGTCCCGGTCGGGGTAGCGGTGCCCCGCCGTCCGTCGCAGCCTGGGGGCGGGGCCACCCCGGCCCCGTCCCGTACGCCCCTCACCTCCCTTCACATTCCTCGACACCCCTCGACCCCTCGTGCGTCCTCCGAAGGAGCCCATGCCCGCCGCCACCGAACCCACCTGGACCCCGCCCCCGCCCGAACCCGACCGGCCGTCGGCGCAGATCCGGCGGATCCTCCGGCTCTTCCGTCCCTACCGGGCCCGCCTGGGTCTGGTCGGACTGCTCGTCGCCGCCTCCTCGCTGGTCTCGGTCGCCTCGCCGTTCCTGCTCCGCGAGATACTCGACACCGCCATCCCGCAGGGCCGGACCGGACTGCTCAGCCTGCTCGCCCTCGGCATGATCCTCACCGCGGTGGTGACCAGCGTCTTCAATGTGCTGCAGACGCTGATCTCCACCACGGTCGGCCAGCGCGTCATGCACGATCTGCGCACCGCCGTCTACGCCCGGCTCCAGGAGATGCCCCTGGCCTTCTTCACCCGGACCCGGACCGGCGAGGTGCAGTCCCGCATCGCCAACGACATCGGCGGCATGCAGGCCACCGTGACCTCCACCGCGACCTCGCTCGTCTCCAATCTGACCTCGGTGACCGCCACGGTCGTCGCGATGCTCGCCCTGGACTGGCGGCTGACCGTCGTCTCCCTGCTTCTGCTGCCGCTGTTCGTCTGGATCAGCCGCCGGGTCGGCCGCGAGCGCAAGCGGATCGCCGCCGAGCGGCAGGGCCAGCTGGCCTCGATGGCGGCCACCGTCACCGAGTCGCTCTCCGTCAGCGGCATCCTGCTGGGCCGCACCATGGGCCGTGCCGACTCGCTCACCCGGTCCTTCGCCACCGAGTCCGAGCGGCTGGTCGATCTGGAGGTGCGCTCCTCGATGGCCGGCCGCTGGCGGCTCTCCACCATCGGCATGGTCATGTCCATCATGCCCGCCCTGCTCTACTGGGCCGCCGGGCTGGCCCTCCAGACGGGCGGCCCCGCGATATCCATCGGCACCCTGGTCGCCTTCGTCTCGCTTCAGCAGGGTCTTTTCCGGCCCACCGTCAGCCTGCTCTCCACCGGTGTCGACATCCAGAGCTCGCTCGCCCTCTTCCAGCGGGTCTTCGAGTACCTCGACCTGCCCGTGGACATCACCGAGCCGGCCGAACCGGTACGGTTGGAGAAGATCAAGGGGGAGGTCCGCTTCGAGCGGGTCGACTTCCGCTATGACGAGCGCGACGAGCGGGTGGCACCCACGCTGCACGCCATCGACCTGACCGTGCCGGCGGGTGGCAGTCTCGCCGTGGTCGGGCCCACCGGATCCGGCAAGACCACCCTCGGCCATCTGGTGCCCCGGCTCTACGACGTCACCGCGGGCCGGGTCACCATCGACGGCGTGGACGTCCGGGACCTGGACTTCGACAGCCTGGCCCGGGCGGTCGGCGTGGTCTCCCAGGAGACCTACCTCTTCCATGCCTCGGTCGCGGACAATCTCCGCTTCGCCCGGCCCGACGCCACCGAGGAGGAGATCGTGGCCGCCGCCCGTGCCGCCCAGATCCACGACCACATCGCCGGGCTGCCGGACGGGTACGACACCCTGGTCGGTGAGCGCGGCCACCGCTTCTCGGGCGGTGAGAAGCAGCGCCTCGCGATCGCCCGCACCATCCTGCGCGACCCGCCGGTACTCATCCTGGACGAGGCGACCAGCGCCCTCGACACTCACACCGAGCAGGCCGTGCAGCAGGCCATCGACGCGCTCTCGGCAGGCCGGACCACCATCACCATCGCCCACCGGCTCTCCACCATCCGGGACGCCGACGAGATCGTGGTCCTGGACGGCGGCCGCATCGTCGAGCGCGGCCGGCACGCCACCCTGCTGGAGCGGGACGGCCGGTACGCCGCCCTGGTCCGCGGCGACGCCCGGCTCGCCCCCGTACTGCCCTGACAGCGGGGGCACGGGGGCGACGGGGCTCGGGCGGGCGGGCCCCTCAGGCCGTGAGCGGCTCGCGCTGCCGCGTCCCGGGCGCCGCCAGCAGCCGGACGACCTCCCGGACCGCCGCCCGGCCCGCCCGGTTGGCGCCGACGGTGGACGCCGAGGGGCCGTACCCGACCAGGTGGATCCGCTCGTCCCGCACCACCCTGGTCCCCGCCAGCCGGATGCCGCCGCCCGGCTCCCGCAGCCGCAGCGGGGCCAGATGGGCGACCGCCGGGCGGAAGCCGGTCGCCCAGAGGATCACATCGGCGTCCACCGTGCGCCCGTCGTCCCAGGCCACCCCGGTCGGAGTGAGCCGGTCGAACATCGGCAGCCGGTCCAGCACCCCCCGCTCCCGGGCGCTCCGCACCGCGTCGGTCAGCGGCAGCCCGGTGACGCTCACCACGCTCCGGGGCGGCAGTCCGCGCCGTACCCGCTCCTCCACCAGCGCGACCGCCGCCCGGCCCGCCGCCTCGTCGAACGGCCCCTCCCGCCAGACCGGTTCCCGCCGGGTCACCCAGATGGTCTCCGCCGCCACTTCCGCGATCTCCATCAGGTGCTGGGTGCCCGACGCCCCGCCGCCCACCACGATCACCCGCAGCCCGGCGAACGGCTCCGGCCCGGGATAGCCGGCCGTGTGCAGCTGCCGCCCGCGGAAGCGTTCCTGCCCCGGGTAGCGCGGCCAGAACGGCCGGTCCCAGGTGCCGGTCGCGCTGATCAGCGCCCGGGTGGCGTACGTCCCCTCCGAGGACTCCACCAGCAGCCGCCCGGCCGGGCCCTCCCGGACCGCCGTCACCTCGACGGGCCGGTGCACCCGGAGCCCGAACTCCTCCTCGTACCGGGCGAAGTAGCCGCCGATCACCTCGGACGAGGGCCGGCCGGTGTCCGCGCCGGTCAGCTCCCTGCCGGGCAGCGCGTGCATCCCGTGCACCTTGCCGTACGTCAGCGAGGGCCAGCGGAACTGCCAGGCGCCGCCCGGGCGCGGGGCGTGGTCCAGCACCACGAAGTCCCGCTCCGGCTCCAGTCCGGCCCGGCGCAGGTGGTAGGCGGCCGACAGCCCGGCCTGCCCGGCGCCGATCACCACCACGTCCCGCTCCCGCACCGGTACGGCGTCGCCTGGCAGCACCGGGCGCGGGAGGCCGGGGCGGGGCGCCGCCACCATGTCGCTCATGCCTGCGGCCATGTCGCTCATGCCTGCGGCAACCAGCACCGGGGCCGGGATCTTCCCGCCCCCGGCGCCCCGCCCATTGCCTCCGGTGCCCGCCCGGGCCCCTGGTTCGGACGGCTGCCGCCCGCTCCCGGGCCCGGGACGGCTACCGGCCGCCCGCCACCAGCAGCGGTGCCCCGCCCGGAGCGGAGGCCGGGCGCCCGTTGGCCGCCGGGACGCCCAGCAGCGGTGCCGGGGGAGCGGCGGCCAGCAGCCCGCGCGCGGCCAGCTCGGGAGTGACGCCCTCCCCGAACCAGTACGCCTCCTCCAGATGCGGATAACCCGACAGCACGAAGTGCTCCACGCCCAGATCGTGGTACTCCTCGATCCGGTCGGCCACATCGGCGTGGCTGCCGACCAGCGCGGTGCCGGCCCCGCCCCGGACCAGCCCGACCCCGGCCCAGAGATTGGGCGAGACCTCCAGCCGGTCGCGGTCCAGGGTGCCGCCGCCGTGCAGGGCCAGCATCCGGCGCTGGCCCTCCGACTCGCTGCGGCCCAGCGCCTGCTGGGCGGCGGCGACGGTGTCCGGGTCCAGATCGGCCAGCAGCCGGTCGGCGGTGGCCCACGCCTCCCGGGCCGAGTCCCGGGAGATGGTGTGCAGCCGGATCCCGAACCGGACCTCCCGGCCCTCCCGCCCCGCGAGACCGCGGATCCAGTCGATCTTCTCCTTGACCTGCCACGGCGGTTCGCCCCAGGTCAGATAGACATCGGCGTGGGTGGCGGCCACCGGCCCGGCTGCGGCCGACGAACCGCCGAAGAAGATCTCCGGCAGCGGGTCCGGCGGCAGCGCGGTCAGCCCGCCCTCCACCTGGTAGTACTCCCCGTCGTGGTCGAAGGGGTGCCCGTCCCACGCCTTCCGCACCACCGACAGGAACTCCGCCGTGCGGGCGTACCGCCGGTCGTGGTCGAGATGGTCACCGAACCGCCGCTGCTCGGTGGCGTCGCCGCCCGTCACCACATTGAGCAGCAGCCGCCCCCGGGTGATCCGCTGGTACGTCGCCGCCATCTGCGCCGCCAGCACCGGCGACAGCACCCCGGGTCGGAACGCCACCAGGAACTTCAGCCGCTCGGTGTGCTGGGCGAGCGCCGCCGTGGTGAGCCAGGCGTCCTCGCACCAGGTGCCGGTGGGCGTCAGCACCGCCTCGAACCCCAGCCGCTCGGCGGCCTTGGCGATCTGCGCCAGATAGTCGATGTCCGGCGCCCGCACCCCGCCGGCCGGGGTGATCCGGGAGCGCTTGATCCCGCCGTCGGTGTAGGCGTGCCGGTCGACCAGGGTGCGGCCGTCGCCGCCGGTCGGCAGGAACCAGTGCAGATGAACGGTCATCGGGGGGAGTCCTTTCCATAGGTGCGTGCCGGAGTGGTCGACGGCGGCAGATTCTTGTTGAAGCGGGTGTCCACGTAGTCGGCGAAGTCGAAGCGGCGCGGAATGAGCCCCAGCCCCGCGAAGGTGTCGGCTATCTCCTGCTCCGAGGCGATCGCCGCCCGGTCGAGCGCCACCGCGATCCGGGTGCCGTGGCTGCGCCGGACGGCGGCGAGCGCCACCTCGTACGGCAGCCCGGTCTCCTTCGCCCAGACCTTCGCCCACTCCTCCGGGTGCCGGAACACCCAGTCCTGGGCCCGCCGCAGCCGCTCCACGAAGTCCCCGACGGCCCCGGCCTTCGTCCGGTCGGCCAGCGCGGCGGGCGCGGCCACCTGGAAGCTGAGTCCGTTCACCACCCCGTCGCCGGTGGTGAGGATCCGCCCCCGGCCGGACTGGAGCACCTGCGAGGTGTACGGGTCCCACACCGCCCAGGCGTCCACCTTGCCGCTGGTGAACGCGGCGAGCGCGTCGGCCGGCTGGAGCAGGGTGAGGTCCACGTCCTTCAGCGAGAGCCCGGCCTTCCGCAGCGAGGCCAGCAACTGGTAGTGGGCCGAGCTGCCCTGGGCGACGGCGACCCGCTTCCCCTTGAGGTCGGCCGTCCGCCGCAACGGCGAGTCCTCCGGCACCAGGACCGCCTCACCGGCCGCGGCGCCATGGCTGGCGGACACCACCGCGATCTTCGAGCCGGCCCCGGCCGCGAAGACCGGCGGGGTGTTGCCGACCCCGCCGATGTCGATCGCCCCGGCGTCCACCGCCTCCAGCAGCGGTGGACCGGAGGTGAAGGTGGACCAGGTGATCCGGTACGGCAGGTCGTCCAGCTCCCCGGCGGCCCGCAGCACGGCCTCCGCCCCGCCCTTCTGGTCCCCGACCCGGAGCACCGGCCGGTGGTCGTCGGCCGCGGACGAGCTGCCCGAGCAGCCGGCGGCGAACAGCAGCAGCGGCAGCAGCGCCCCCGACAGCAGACGCCGCAGCGGCGCCGGAGGTCTCAGCGACGGCCCGGGTGCCGCCGACGCCGCCTTCGCCGCCGGCACCGTCTCCGCCGTCTCCGGGATCACCGGGGTCTTCAGTTCCTTCGGGCTCTTCGGGCTCTTCGGGGTCATCGGGCGGCGGTCCTTGTCTTCTCGGGGCGGTCGCCCGGGTGCTCGTCGACGCCCAGCTCGGTCAGCAGCCGGCCGCGCAGGGCCGCGAGGCCGGGGTCGGCGGGGGAGCGGGGCCGGTCCAGGGCCACCGGTGTCTCGTACGCGATGACCCCGTCCCGCATCACCAGCGCCCGGTCCGCGAGCAGCAGCGCCTCGTCCACGTCATGGGTGACCAGCAGCACCGCGCAGCCGCGCCGCTGCCACACCTCGGCCACCAGCCGCTGTGCCCGGAGCCGGGTGAGCGCGTCCAGGGCGCCGAACGGCTCGTCCAGCAGCAACAGGTCCGGCTCGCGCACCAGGGCGCGGGCGAGTGAGGCACGCTGGGCCTCGCCGCCGGAGAGCGTCTTGGGCCAGGCGCCCGACCGGTGCCCCAACCCCACCTCCGCCAAGGCCCGTTCGGCCACCGGGCGGCCCGGCCGGCCGTCCAGCCCGAGCAGGACATTGCGCCACACCCGCTTCCAGGGCATCAGGCGGGGCGCCTGGAACGCCACGGCCCGCCGCCGGGGCACGAGGACGGTGCCCTCGATCTCCCGGTCGAGCCCCGCCAGCACCCGCAGCAGCGTGGACTTGCCGCAGCCGCTCTGCCCCAGCAGGGCGGTGAACTCGCCCGGGCGCAGCGTCAGATCGAGCCCGTCGATGACCGGCCGCCCGCCGAACGAGCGGGTCAGTCCCCGGACGCGTACGGCCGCGTCGGCCACGGTCGCGGTCACTGGCCGGTGAAGGTCGGTCGCCACTGGAGCAGCAGCCTTTCGAGAGTGCGGACGACGGCGTCGGCGAGCAGCCCCAGCAGGGCGTAGACCACCAGGCAGACCACGATCACATCGGTCCGGAAGAACTCCCGGGCCTGGTTCATCAGGAAGCCGATGCCGGCATCGGCGTTGATGGACTCCCCGAAGACCAGGGCCAGCCAGGCGGTGGCGAGCGAGTACCGCAGTCCGGTCATCGCCCCCGGAAGCGCGCCGGGCAGCACCACATGGCGGATGAGCCCCCAGCGCCCCAGCCCCAGCGACTGCCCGGCCTCGACCAGTTGGGCGTCCACGCCCCGGATCCCGGCGTAGACGTTCAGGTACAGATGGAAGGCCACCCCGAGCGCGATCAGCGCCACCTTCGGTGCCTCCCCGATGCCCAGCCAGATGATGAGGAGCGGGATCAGACCGACCCAGGGCACCGTCCGGAGCATCTGCACCGTCGCGTCGACCAGGTCCTCGCCGAGCCGGGAGAGCCCCGACACCAGGGCCAGCGCGATCCCCGCCACCCCGCCCGACAGCAGCCCCACGGCGACCCGTTGGAGCGACACGCCCATGGCCGCCGGCAGCGTCCCGTCCGCGACCAGACCGCCCGCGGCCCGGGCGATGGTGCCGGGCGAGGCCAGCACGTCCGGGTGGAGGTACCCCGTGGCGCTCAGGACCTGCCAGACGCCGAGCAGCAGCAGCGGACCCACGGTGCGGCGCGCCCACCGCGGCGGCGCGACCCGGCGGCGCCCGGCGGTCGCCGGCAGCACCGCCTCCACCTCGACACCTGCGACAACACCATCATCGGAAAGGCCGGAGACATCCGGCGGGGCATGGTCAACGGCCATGACGACTCCAGGCACCAGGAGGGGAGAGGAACCGCGCACCTCGCATCCGCCGGCGCCGGGACCACCGGTCACCACACGTCAACGACGAGACATACGCGAGAAGTTCAGCGAGAACGCCGCACGGCGCGGGACGGCGCCACGGCGGGAGAAGCGGGAGAAGCGGGAGAAAACGTCAGCGGCCGCAGGGACAGGCGGCGGAGGCCACCCGCAGCAGGTCGATGTGACCGCGCGTGGTGAGCAGGGCTGAACGTGACATGCCCGAGAACGTAGCCACCGCCCCCGGCCCGGTCAATGGCGTCTCGGCAACTGGACCGCCCGTCCCGCGAGGCGGTCCCCGCCGCACCGCCCGGATGCGCCACCATGGAGGGATGAGTGACGTCTTCACCACCCGTACGCTGCACATCACCACCGGAACCAGCGAGGTCGTGCACGACCTGACCGAGGACTGCGCCGCCTTCCTCCGCGAGGTGGCCGCCGGCCGGGACGGCCTGCTGAACGTCTTCACCCCGCACGCCACGACCGGCGTCGCGGTCCTGGAGACCGGCGCCGGCAGCGACGACGACCTGCTGGCCGCCCTGCACACCCTGCTCCCCGCCGACGACCGCTGGCAGCACCGCCACGGCTCCCCGGGCCACGGCCGCGACCACGTCCTCCCCGCCCTGGTCCCCCCGCACGCGACGCTCCCCGTCATCGACGGCCGGCTCGCCCTCGGCACCTGGCAGTCCGTCTGCGTCGTCGACACGAACCGGGACAACCCGGAGCGCAAGGTCCGGCTGAGCTTCCTGGGCTGAGCGAGACCGGCCAGGGCGTCACTACCGGAACTCCGTACCCCCGCGTGCCCGGGCTCGGGCGCCACCGACCCGATGACCCGACCGAAGCCAGGACCGTGGCTCCACGACGAGAACGGCTCCTGTGACGGCCCGTGGCCGCTGTGGTCGACTGCCTGTATGCCGGCCGCACGATGCGTGACGAGGGCAAGCTCCTCATCACCGGAGGCAGGGGCGCGGGCGAGGTCTGTGGGGCCTGGATACACTCCCCGGTATGGCCCATTCGCCCCCTCATGGTGCGGGCCCCGGGATGTGGCGGCGCGAGAGCGGCACCGAGGTGCGACAGGCCGAGGGGCTTCCGGAGCGTACGGCGGCACCCTTCGTCATCCGCGCCGCATCACAGGTTCCCCTCGAGCCCACCGGGTGGGAGCCGCACGCGCACCCCCTGCACGAACTCGTCTGGGCTGATCGGCGTCGGCTGCGGGTACGGCCTCAGTTCCGTCACCACCTTCCTGCTGCTGCGCGCCGACCCGTACAACACGCCCCGGATCTTCACCTGGCTCTCCGGTACGACCTGCGGGCGCACGCTTCCCGACATCGTGCCGGTCGCGGTGGCGCTGGCCCTCGCGCTTCCGCTGCTGCTCGGCATGCGCCGCCGACTCGGCCTGCTCGCGGTCGACGAGGACACCCCGCGCGTGGTCGGCGTCCGGCTGGAACGCACCCGCTTCACCGCGCCGGCGATCGCCGCGGTGCTCGCGGCACTCAGTGTGATCGCCGTCGGTGTCGTCGGCTTCGTGGGACTCGTCGCCCCGCACCTCGCCCGGTCGCTGGTGGGCGCCCGGCACGGCCGGGTGATCCCGGTCGCGTTGCCGCTCGGCGGACTGCTGGTCTGCGTGGCCGACGCCCTCGGCCGTACGCTCGTCGCACCGGCCCAGCTGCCGGCGGGCCTCATGATCGCCCTGGTCGGAGCGCCGTACGTCGTCTGGGTGCTCCGGCGCTCCCGCGCGTGACGCCGGGCGGCGGCACTTCCCCCGCCGGGCCGGCCCGCCACCGTCACCGGCCCGGAGTGCGCCGCCCGGCCCGCCGGCCCGGGCCGGGCGCCGCGCGGGCTGACTCGCGGCCCGGCCCGTCGTCGGCCCGACCCGGGGGCGCACCGGTGGATGGCCGCCGCCCCCGGGCCCGCGACCGCCCGCATGCTCCGGACCCTCCCCCCTTCCGCGCCGTCATGGAGACCTCCGTGCACAACCCCGCCCCCCGGCCCTTCCGGCCGTCCGTCAGGAGCGCCGGAATCCCGCCCCGTACCGCTCCCTCGACCCACTGCGCCGTCGTCCCGTTCGAGCCCGCCGCGCCGCCGGACCCGCTGAGGCGGCTGCTGCGCGACGACGTGCTGGCGCGCTGGCGCGCGGCCGACCGCTCCGTCCACGCCCCGCACCTCGTGGCCGTCCCGGCGGACGACGGCGAGCACTGGGCTGCCGCCGCGCTGGTGACGGCGCGCCCGCACACGGCCTATCTGAAGATCGTCGACGCCGTCGGTGACGTGCCGGCAGCCGTCGAAGCCGTGGTCTCCCACGCACGCCGCCTGGAGCTCGCGCAGGTCAAGTGGGAAGGGTGGACGGCCGATCCCGGGGTCGCCGCCGCCACCGGCTTCACCCCACTGACCGTGCCGCTGAACCGGGCGAACGACGCGAGCGGACCCGGCTCCGGCTATGTGCGCCGGCTGCGTGGCGGCGCGGTGGCCGAACCGCCGTACGCCGAACGGCCGTCTGCCGAACCGCCGTACGCCGAACCGCCGTACGCCGAACCGCCGTACTACGGACAGACGACGCACTTCACCTGTGGTGCCGTCACCGCCCTGGTCGCACAGGCGCACGCGGGGACGCTGCCACGGGGGTCCCTCGACCGCCCGGCGGAGCTGGCGCTGTGGCGCGAGGCGACGAACTTCCCCGCGTGCGAACCGGTCGGACTGGGTGTCGCCGTGCGCCGGGCGTGGCCGTCGTCCCCGGTGGAGGTCCATCTCGACACGGACCGGCCCGTCCTGCTCGACCACTACCCGGACGGCGAGCGGGAGTGGCGCGCCATACTCCAGCAGACCTCCCGGACGGACGCCGGACGGCTCGGTGTCCCGATCCGTCCGGGTCGCCTGTCCCTGGCCGCGGTCCGGAGCGCGATCGGCCGGCGCGAGCAGGTGCTGCTCCTGGTCTCGCTCGCCGGGATGCAGGGGTTCGACGTGCCGCACTGGGTGCTCTGCCACGGTGCCGTGCCGGGCGCCGTGCTGATCGAGGACCCCTGGGCCGAAGCCGCGGCGGGGGACACCTGGGTGGACGCCCATCTGCTGCCCGTCCCCGACTCGTCGCTCGACGCGATGTCGCTGATCTCACCGGGCCCCTTCCGCGGCGCCGTGGTCATCGGCCCGCCCCCGCGGCGCGGCTCGCCTTCTCCGGAGCCGGCCGGGGGCGGCGAGGTCCGGCAGTCCGTACCGGGGTGACCGGGCCGGGGAGGATCACCGCCGGGCCCGTCGGCAGCGGCTCATCGAGGGCGTGGGGACGCCCGATGTCCTGGGACGTCCCCACGCCCCCGTGGCGAGGGCCCCGGCGGTGACCGCGAGTGTTACGACGTGGTCAGCAGGGTGGTGCGGAACTTCCGCAGGGCCTCGTTGACGGGCTGGAAGATGGTGTACTTCTGCCCGCCGCCGCCGGAGCAGGTGGCGCTGCCCCCGCCGGAGTGCAGGCCGACCGCCTTGCCCCCGGAGGCGGTGACATAGCTGCCGCCGGAGTCGCCGCCGGCGGAACAGGCGCTGGAGAAGGACAGGCCGCCGATGACCACATTGCCGTAGTCGACGGTCTGGTTGACCTTGGTCACCTGACCGCAGCGCAGGCCGGTGGTCTGTCCGGAGCGGCAGATCGAGGTGCCGACGACGGCCTCGGCCGACCCCGTCACCGCGATGTCGCCCTGGCCCCAGCCGGCCACCTTCGGCACCAGCCGCCAGGCGGACTGGTCGACCTCCACAATGCCGAAGTCCCCCTCGCCGGAGTTGACGCTGCCGGTGCCGCCGCGATTCGACGTGCCGATACGGCTGCCGTCCTTGCCGTACGCGGCCTGGTTGGCGTCATTGGTGCAGTGCCCGGCCGTCAGGAAGGCCCGGCCGCCGCCGGAGCGGGTGACGGGGAAGCCGATCGAGCAGGCGCCCTCACTGCCGGGGACCCACTTCTGCCCGCCGACCACGTCGCCGCCCTGCTGGCGCGGTGCGCCCGCCACCTCGACCACCCGGACCAGGTCGCCCAGTTCGGCCGCGAGACGTTCGCGGAGCGCGGCCGTCGCAGCGGTGGCACGGGCCGGGTCGACGGCCACCTCGACGCGGTCGCCGGCGGTGGCGGGTCCCCAGGAAGCGACCCCGGGCACACCCCGGGCCAGTCGGCCGGCGGCGGCCGTCGCGGCGGCGAGCCGGGCGCGGTCGAGCGGCGCCCGGTGGGCGACGGCTCCGGCCCGTTCGACGGCGGCGGCGTCGGCCGTGCCGCGCACGGTGGCGTGCAGCCGGCCGTCGGCGGAGTCGAACCACAGCGCGGCGACCCGGTCTCCGACGGCGGCACGGACGGCGGCGGCGACGCGTTCCGCCCGCTGCTCGGCCGCGATGCGCTCGCGGACGCCGTCGGCGGTGAGACCGAGGTCGCGGGCCATGGCCGCCCGGACATCGGCGGGCACCGACGGCGTGGGGGCCTCCGGCGACGGCGGCGGGGTGGCGTGGGCGGAGGCGGCGGTCAGCGCGGTGAGAGTGGCGGCGGCCAGCAGACCGGAGGCCAACGACCGGGATATCGCGGGGGACATGGGGGGTCCTTTCGGCGGGAGGCGGCGACAGGCGTCACCGGCGGATGCGCGCGCTTCCCCGAGGGCGCCCGGCCCGGGGCTCACCGGATGTGCCGGACGGGTCTCGAAGGGGAAGGGCGCCAGCGTCTCGGCGCCGGGCGCCGAGCGGTAGCCGGTGAATCCCTCGCACCTCCGGCCGCGGGGCCCGCCCTCCGGGCCCCGTCCCCGGGGGCCGCGCCACCCGTGCGGCCGCCCGGCCGGACACCGTTCGGCCACGCCCGGGGAAGCCGGCGGCGGACATCCCCCGGCTGCCCTCCTGGTGTTCTCCGGGTGGTCGGGGGGATCCGGGGAATCCCTTGTTCCGACGGCGTATGGCCCCGCACCCTTGGCCCGCGCCGGTCGCACCCTTACGGTGCGCGGTGTGAACGGACCCCGGCGGCACACGCGCCCCGACCCGGCTCCACGCGAGCCGGGCGACCATGCCGTCGCGGCTCCCGGCACCCCTGTGCCGGGGACGCGTCAGGACCGCGACCACGACCGGGGCGGCTGGTCCGCACTGATCGGTCGTGCTCGTGAACTTCTGCCGGACCAGGGCCGGTTGGCGGTGCACGGGCCGTGGGGCTCGGGCAAGACCACCGTGCTCGACGAACTGGCCCGGGCGGCGGAGGGCCGCTGCCTGCGGACGCACGCCCAGGACGGCGACCAGCACCGCCCCTATGCGACGCTCGTTCAGCTCCTCGACGGCGTGGACCCCGACAGCGCACGGGAGGCCCGGGCGCTCACCCGCACGGATGCCCGGCGCGTCACCGCCCGGCTCCTCGCGCGCGGCGGGCCGGGTCTGCTGCTGATCGACGACGCCCAGTGG
The DNA here is from genome assembly GCF_024756275.1 of Streptomyces pyxinae. Taxonomy (GTDB): domain Bacteria; phylum Actinomycetota; class Actinomycetes; order Streptomycetales; family Streptomycetaceae; genus Streptomyces; species Streptomyces pyxinae. The sequence continues at coordinate 146,351 of NZ_JANUGQ010000005.1, forward strand.
GTGGACGCCGCCACCGCCGACGTCCTCGCCCACTGCGTCCGCGCCCTGCCACCCGGTCGGCTGCGCGTGGTGGCCGCCGAGCGCACCGCCGCGTACCCGCGCGCCGCCGCGCGACTGCTCGGCGGCCATCCGGCCGTCGTCCCCCTGGCACCCGCCGACGCGGAGGAGACGGCGGAGCTGTTACACCAACAGGGCCTGCCCGTACGGTGGGCCGCGCCGGTGCACCGGCTGTGCGGCGGTCATCGCTCGCTGCTCGCCGCCTGCTGCCGGGCCCTGTCCACGGCGGGCGGCGGGCACTCCAGCGCGGGGGGCCATCTGCCCGGGATCCCGCGCGAAGTCACCGAGTTGGCCTCGGTGTGGCTGCACACCCTTCCCGCCGGAGTCCGGGCCACCGTGCGGGCCGCCGCCCTGGCCCACCACCCCGACACCGATCTGTTGCGGCAAGCCGGCCACGCCGAGGCCGAGGACCACCTCGACCACGCCGTCCGCGCGGGCGTCCTGGCGCCGGCCCGACCGGAGGAGCACGCGGCCGGCACCCTGCCCGTACCCGTACGCTTCACCGCCGAGGCGCTGTCCCTGGCCGCGGCCCGGACGGCGACGGCCGGCGCCCGCCGCCGCGCGCACGCGGCCTTCGCCCGCGCCGCGCGGGACCCGCTGCAGCGTGCCCGGCACCGGGCGCTGGCCCAGGACGGCACCGACCGGTCCACGGCGGAGGACACCGCCGAGGCCGCGACCACGGCGCACGAGGCGGGCGAACGCGGGCTCGCCGCCGAGCTGCTGCTGCTGGCCGCCCGCCTCACCCCCGCCGACCGGCCCGCGCCCCGGCTCGAACACCTCACCCGGGCGGCTCGGGAAGCCGCCGCCGCCGGCCGCGCCGACCTCACCCGGCACGCCGCCACCCTGATCGCCCGGGAACGAGGCAGCGACGCCCAGCGCGTGCACAGCCTGCTCGCCGTCATCGACGCCCAGGGGCAGGACCTGTCGGACGCCGAGCCCCTGCTCGACGCCGCCCGCACCGCCGCCGCCGGGGAACCCGCCCTGCTGGCCGCGACCGAACTGCGGGCCGCCGTCCAGGCCAACATCACCACCGGCGACACCGCCCGGGCCCTGCGTCACGCGACGGAAGCGGCCGCGCTGGCCCACCAGGGCGGCGACACCACCCTCCAGGCAGCCGCCCTGGCCATGACGGCCCGTATGCAACGCGTCCTCGGACAGGTGCGGGCGGCCCCGGCCACACTGTCCGCCGCCCTCGCGCTCGCCGTACCACCCACCCGCATCGGCATCCGCAACAGCCCCGAATACGTGGCCGCCCGCCACGCCGTCTTCGACGGGCGGCTCGAAGAGGCCCACCGCGCCCTGATGGACCTTCTCCCGGCGGCCCGCGCCTCCGGAGAACCGGAAGACCTGGTCGATCTCTGGCGCAGCCTCGCCGAGGTCGACGCCGGACTCGGCTCCTGCGCGCACGCCGTGGACTGGGCGTCCGACGCCCTCGCTCTCACCGCCTCCGCCGGGCTCTCTCCCGGACCCGCCCACTACACGGCCGCTCTGGCCCAGAGCCACGGCGGCTCCTTCGCGCGGGCCCTGCGCCACGCCGAACAAGGGCTCCGGGCCTCACGCGAGGAGAGCGACACCCTGCACACCACCCGCAGCCTGTGGATCCTCGGCGCCGTGCACCTGCACCGCGGTCACACCGACCTCGCCGCGACCGCACTGGCCGAGGTCGCCGTCCTCGAAGGGCGCCAGGGAGCGGCCGACCCGTCCGTGCTGCGCTGGCAGGCCGACGCGGCGGAGGCCCTCGCCGCCACGGGCCGGACCACGGCCGCGCACGCCCTGCTGGACCGGGCACACCGGCACCTGGACGACACCACCGCCGATGCCGCGCTGCGGGCCGCCCTCAGCCGCGCCCGAGCGGTCTGCCTCGACCAGGACGGCCACGCCGACGAAGCCGTCGGACTCCTGGACGAAGCCGCACAGGTCTTCGCCGCGCTGGGCCGCGCGGTGGAGGAGGGCCGTACCCGGCTGGCCCAGGGCCGCATGGAACGCCGCCGCCGAAGGGCCGCCGCCGCCCGCACCGCCTGGCAGGCCGCCCGTACCGCCTTCGCGGGCGCCGGGGCCCGGCCGTGGCTCACGCTCACCGAACACCATCTGGCGCACCTCGCCGGCCACCCCGCCGCCGCCACCGCCGCCGACGACCGGCCGGCCGACGCGCTGACCGGGAACGAACTCCGCCTCGCCTCACTGATCTGCGCCGGGGCCACGAACAGGGAAGCCGCGCAACAGATGTTCGTCTCCCCGAAGACCGTGGAGGCCACCCTCAGCCGCATCTACCGCAAGCTCCGGGTGCGCAACCGCACGCAGCTCACCTCCACGCTCGCACCCCTCCTCACGGAGGACGGCCCGCCGGGCGCCGCACCCCTCCAGGACCACGGCGCCGCGCCCGGCTGAGCACCCACCGGGACGGCTGCCGTCACCGGTGGGAGAACGGCAGTCGTCACCGGCGGGAGACGCGCTGGTCGTCACCGGTGGGCGCGCGAGGCCCGTCTCCGGACGGGGGCGGCGGCCGCCTGGCGCAGATGGAGCGCGCGCAGGGCGGCCTCGGTCGCGAAACAGTGGTCGGGGTCGGTGAGTTGGGTGCCGAATGTCGCGTCCAGGCTCCGCATGCGGTAGCGGACGGTCTGCGGGTGAATGTGCAGGACCTCGCCGATCTGCGCGGCGGTGCCCCGGGTGGCTAGCCATACGCGCAGGGTCTCGATGAGGCGGGCGCGGCGGGTCGCCGGCTGGCCGTCCAGCGGGGCGAGTTCGCGCCGGGCGAGCTGCTCGACCAGGGCGGGATCGCTCTCCAGCCAGAGTGTGACCAGATGGTCGTCGCAGTACACGACCGGGCCGTCACGGACGATTCCGGCCTCGGCCAGGGTCAGACACTGGCGGGCCCAGCGCATCGAGTCGGCCGCCGCCGCGAGCGGAACGGTCGGGCCGACGGCGGCCAGGGTGCCGGACAGGGCGTGTACGAGGGACTCCCGGCGCACCGCGTCGAGCGGGCCGGGCAGCAGCAGGACGGGCTGCGGGTCGGTGAGGTCGACCAGGACGTCGGGGGCCAGGGCGGTGCGCGCCGGGCGTGCGTCCGGGGAGAGGGCGACGAGGCTGACCTCCTCGGGGAGCCGCCAGCCCGCGCGCTCGGCGAGCTCCCCGATCGAGGCGAACGCGGTGTTCCCCGAGGCGATGAGCCGCAGTATCCGGCGCCGCTGCCCGTCCTGGTCGGCCTGAGTGGTGCCGCTGCCCTCCATGTAGCCCTCGATCGCCAGTCCTTCGAGCTGGTTGATGTAGGCGAAGAGGGTGTCGGCGAACGAGAGCATGAACACCGGTGAGAGGTCGTAGTGCCTGCCGACCTTTCTGGCGCGGCGCAGGGCGAGTTGGGCTCCCACCCGGCAGGTTCCGCGCAGCGCGTCGAGCGAGTAGCCCTCCTCGGCGCTCGTCCGGCCGAGCTGGCGGAACATCTCGTCGCGCAGTGGCGAGGGCAGCGAGGGGTGGGCCACCTGATCGACGAAAATGGTCAGACTCTGCTCGATCGCCGCGTGGACGTACGTGCCCTGCGGGCCGGTGAAGGCCGGTACGAACTCCGGGTAGGTGCGGGTGACTTCGTCCTTGATCTCCTGGAGGAGACCGGGAAGCTCCGGCCTCATGATCGCGGCGAACTCCCTGGGTACGGGCTCCAGCGGATCGGAGACGGCTGAGGGGGGCGAGGAGTCGGGCATGGTGCTGTCCCTTTCTGGCCGGCGGTGTCGGGGCCCGCCGGAAGACGCGGAACTCTATCGGTCCGGCCGGCACTCCTGAGGGCGGGGAATCCCCCGCCTCCGAAGGTGGGGAAATCCCTGATGCCTTGCGGGGGTGACCGCAGTGGTGGGGGTGGCGCGCTGCCGCTCCGTGGAGATGTGCCGACGGACAGTACAGGAAAGATAGACCAGGTGTACTCCGGGGGCACCGTTTCGGCCGGGGATTTTGTGAGCGCCGTGAGCACTTCGGGAAAAGCCGCAGGTGAAAGGCGATCACCGCAGGTCGGTCATCGGTAATGGGCGTCGCGTCTCCCGTGCCGTGCTCAATCGCTTATGAATGAGGGGGATCCGGTTTGTCGCATGTGGTCAATTCCGCGCAGGATCGGGTGTCCGGCGGCCGGGGAATCGTCCGGGTGTTCCCCTGCCGGATTCCCGGCGGAGCCTTACCGGGCGGTAAGAACGGCTGGGCTGCATCGCTCGGCCATTGGTCCACACCTGGAGGCCAGGGCGGTCCGGCGGCTGATGAGGCGGCGCGCGAAGCGTCGTGTGACAAATTGTGAAGGCCGTTCTGTCATTCCGGTGACAGGCTTTCGCCTCGGTGTTTCCGGCTACCGGTTCGGTGTGTTCTCCGTATTGCGGCGCGAGGCTACTCGCACGTAATGTCGCGGCCGTTCGGGCGTCGTCGGTGAACGGTCCGACACCGCATCGGGTCAGGAGTGGGGTAATGAAGGCTGCATCCGTTTCGCGTGCCGTGACAAAGGGCGTCGCGCTGGGTGCTCTCGTGCTCGCCACGTCCCTGTCGCCCATGTCGGCATCTGCCACGAAGGGGCGGGAGCAGGTCATCGCGGCGGATTATTCCTGCGCCGCCGTGAATGGTGCCGTGAGTGACCGCCGGGTGCGGGTGGAAGTCGTCTTCGGCGGCCGGTTCCCGGACCGGGGGCGGGCCGGATCGGCCGTGCGCGTGGCGGACTTCACCATACGCCCGGGGCTGACGCGTGCGGCCGTGCGGGAACTGCTGCCGGCCGGCACCGCGGTCGTGTCCGGCACGGCGCGGCTCGCGGCGGACATCGCGCTCGACGGCCGGGGAGTCCGGGCCGACTGGTCCGGACTCGTCGCCGCACGGACCGCCCCGGACGCCGGCGGCGGCCTGGCCCCGGTCTTCACCGGCGCGGTGCCGGAGACGACCGCCACCCGGGCAGGCCGACTCACCGTCACCGGGGGCGAGTTGTCCCTGACACTGTGGACCGGACCGGCGGAGCCGCCCGGGCCGGCCGAGCCGACCGAGCCGACCGGACCGAGCGGACCGGCAGGGCAGGCGGGGCCGGGTGGCGCGACGGCGCCCGGAGTCCCGGCCGGGCCGGGGGCGCGCGCGCGGTCCCTGGCGGGCGCCCCCGTCGAGGTGCGGTGCGGACCGCTGCGGCCACCGGGGCCGCGTCTCGTCTCCTGGGAGGTCACCGCGTCCAGCGGGACACCGTCCGGATCCCCCACGGCCGGGGCCGGGGTCCCCGGCAGCGGCGACACACCGCCCGATCCGCTGAGTTCGTCCGGAACCGGTCCCGCGGGTCCGGACACACCCGCCGGCGAGCCACCGGTCCGCACCGCGCGGGCGCCCCGGGGGCAGGCACCCGTCTGCCCCACGGACCGGCCCAGGGGTGAGCTCGACCCGGCGCGGCTGCCGAAGCCCCCGCCGGGGGCCGTCGAAGGCAGCATCGGCGGCTCACTGTGCACCGTCGCCGTGGGGTATGCCACCGTGCGCAAGCAGAACGCCGCGATGATCGTCAACGACCCCCGGCGGACACCGGGGCTGATGCACCTCGACCTCGGCCGCCGCACCGTGAGCAGCGCCGACGGCGGCTACACCGAGTCGGACTCCCTCGGTGTCCTGCACCTGCCCGACGCCGACTCCACCTTTCTCACCTTCGGCTTCCAGCCCGTGTCCGCCAGGGTCACCTTCGAACCGGGCCCGGTGACCGTCGTCAATGTCCTCCGCGACGGCGAGCAGTCCACCACCGTGGGCTACTGGCAGCATCTGCGTATCCACCATGTGCGTCTCAACGGCGTGCCGCTGGACGTGGGTTCACACTGCCGTACCGCACGCAGGATCGACACCAGACTCTCGGGCGCGTACCCCTTCATCACCGGTGGGCTGCTGACCGGGCAGATCACCGTCCCGCCGTTCACCGGCTGCCGCTCGGCCTCGGGCGAGGACCTCTCGCGGCTGTTCACCGCCGCCATCTCGGGTCCCGGCAACGCCCTGCGCATCCAGCAGGGCGGCCTCGCGGGAGGAGGCGCGTCGCCCCCCGTGCCGCCGCTGCCCGGCCGGTGACCGGAAGCCGGTGCCGGAGGCACGGCCGACGGAACCGGAAGAGAGCCGAATCAGGAGAGCAGATGGGAATCGAAGTGGTCGTCGAAGGGCTCACCAAGGCCTTCGGCCGGCAGACGATCTGGCAGGACGTGACGCTCACTCTGCCGCCGGGCGAGATCAGCGTCATGCTCGGTCCTTCCGGGACGGGCAAGACCGTCTTCCTCAAGGCCGTCGTGGGTCTGCTCCGCCCCGACCGGGGCCGGGTCCTGGTGAACGGCGTCGACATGGCGAACAGCCCCGAACGCGACATCTTCGAGGCCCGCAAGCTGTTCGGGCTGCTCTTCCAGGACGGCGCGCTGTTCGGCTCGATGAGCCTCTTCGACAACATCGCCTTCCCGCTGCGGGAGCACACCAAGAAGAAGGAATCGGAGATACGGCGCATCGTCATGGAGCGCATCGAACTCGTCGGACTGGTCGGCGCGGAGCGCAAGCTGCCCGGTGAGATCTCCGGCGGCATGCGCAAGCGGGCCGGACTGGCACGCGCGCTCGTGCTCGACCCGCAGATCATCCTCTGCGACGAGCCGGACTCGGGGCTCGACCCGGTGCGCACCACGTTCCTCTCGCAGCTGCTCGTCGACCTCAACGCCGAACTCGACGCGACCATCCTGATCGTCACGCACAACCTGGAGATCGCCAGGACCGTGCCCGACAACATGGGGATGCTCTTCCTGCGCCGCCTGGTCACCTTCGGCCCCCGGGAGGTGCTGCTCACCAGCGACGAGCCGGTCGTGGAGCAGTTCCTGGGCGGGCGCATGGCCGGGCCGATCGGCATGTCCGAGGAGAAGGACCAGGCCGCCCTCGACCGGGAGGCCCTGGCGGGCCCGGTCCCCGAGCGCGCCGGGACCCGCGAGGTCGTCCCGCAGATGCGGCCCAGCGCCGGGCTGCCCGAGCGCCGGGCTGTGCGGCGCCGGCGGGAGCGCGTACGGGAGTTGCTCCACACCCTGCCGCCCGCGGCCCGCGCCGCCGTCGAGGCCGACCTGCGGCACGGTGACCGGGACACCGCGGCGTACACCGTCCCGGACGGTCCGGCGGGCGGGGGGACCACCGGCCCCGCGCCCGACCCGGCCCGCGTGGACACCCGGCCCGAGGCCCCCACCCTTCTGCTGCCCCGGTTCGGAAGGCGGCGGTCATGAGCGCGCCCACCGAACCCCGCACCGCGCCCGGCCCGCGCACCCCGCCCGGGCCCCGCACCGCGGCCGAACCGCCCCCGCCCCGGCCGCCGCTGAAGGCGCTCGAACCCCTCCGGGAGACCGGCCGGCTGTTCGCCCTCGGCGCCCGGGTGCTGCGACTGATGGGCAAACGCCCGTACCATTTGCGGGAGTTCGTGGAGCAGTTCTGGTTCATCGCCAGTGTCACCATCCTGCCCGCGATGCTGGTGACGATCCCCTTCGGCGCCGTCATCGCCCTCCAGGTCGGCTCGCTGCTCCAGCAGTTCGGCGCCCAGTCGTTCACCGGCGGTGCCAGTGTGCTGGTCATCATCCAGCAGGCGAGCCCGCTGATCGTCTCGCTGCTCATCTCCGGTGTCGCCGGCTCCGCGATCTGCGCGGACCTCGGCGCGCGCACCATCCGCGAGGAACTCCAGGCCATGGAGATCATGGGCGTCTCGCCCGTGCACCGGCTGGTGGTGCCCCGGGTGCTCGCCGTCACCGCCGTCGGCGTCCTGCTCAACGGACTCGTCTCGGTCGTCGGCACGGCGGGCGGCTACTTCTTCAACGTGATCATGCAGGACGGCACCCCGGGCGCGCATGTCGCGAGCTTCTCCGCGCTCGCCCAGCTCCCCGACCTGGTCATCAGCGAGATCAAGGCCCTGATCTTCGGCTTCATCGCCGGCGTCGTCGCCGCCCACCGCGGCCTCAACCCCCGGGGCGGACCCAAGGGCGTGGGCGACGCGGTGAACCAGTCGGTCGTCTTCACCTTCCTCATCCTGTTCTTCGTCAACATGGTGCTGACCGCCCTGTATCTGCGCCTCGTGCCGGCGAAGGGGCTCTGAGCCATGGCCCTGACCGAACGCCTGGCCCCCGGCCGCCTGTTCACCTGGCTGGACCGGGCCGGTGACGAGTTCACCTTCTATCTCCGCGCACTGCTGTGGGTCCCCCGGGCCGTGCGCCGCTATCCCAGGGAGATCCAGCGGCTGCTCTCCGAGGTCGCCCTCGGGTCGGGCGGACTGAGTGTCATCGGCGGCACCGTGGGCGTGATGATCGGCATCACCGTCTTCACCGGCACCGTCGTCGGCCTCCAGGGGTACGCGGCCCTCAGCCAGATCGGCACCGACGCCTTCACGGGCTTCGTCTCCGCCTACTTCAACACCCGGGAGATCGCCCCGCTGGTGGCCGCGCTGTCCCTGTCGACCACGGTCGGCGCCGGTTTCACCGCACAGCTCGGCGCGATGCGCGTCAACGAGGAGGTCGACGCGCTGGAGTCCATGGGCATCCGCGCCGTCCCCTACCTCGTCTCCACCCGTATCGTCGCCGCCACCGTGGCGATCGTGCCGCTGTACGGCATCGGCCTGCTCGGCTCCTACCTCGCCTCGCGCCTGGTCACCGTGGCGTTCAACAACCAGTCCACCGGCACCTACGACCACTACTTCGCGCTGTTCCTGGTGCCGACCGACGTCCTCCTCTCCTTCCTGAAGATCGTCATCTTCTCGGTGCTCGTCATCATGGCCCACTGCTACTACGGCTTCCGCGCCGCCGGCGGACCCGCCGGGGTGGGACTCGCCGTCGGCCGGTCGGTGCGCACCGCGATCGTGCTGATCAGTGTGACCGACTTCTTCCTCAGTCTGGCCCTGTGGGGCGCCACCACCACGGTGAAGGTGGCCGGATGAACCCGCCCGTCACAACCCCGCCGCACCCCGCGCCGCCGGCTCCGCCGGTCCCGCCGGCCTTGCGCACGCGGCCGTCGGAGGCCGGTGTCCGGGTGCGCCGCCGACTGGCCGGGGCGCTCTACCTGATCCTTCCGGCGGCCCTGATCTGGCTGTCCCTCGCCGTCTACCACCGCGACTTCGAGCGCAGCGACCGCGTCGTCGTGGAGAGCGGCACGGCCGGCAATGAGATGCACCCGCAGGCCGACGTCAAGCTGCGCGGTGTCGTGGTGGGGCGCGTCGAGCGGATCGACACCCGGGGCTCCGGGGCCCGCCTGACCCTCGCCCTGCGGCCGGGCGTCATCCGGCGCATCCCCTCCGACGTCACGGCGCAACTGCTGCCCACCACCCTGTTCGGACAGCGGTACGTGGCCCTGGTGCCGCCGGCCCGTCCGTCCGCCCGGCCGCTGCGGCCGGGAGCGGTCATCCCGCCCGACCGCAGCCGCAACGCGGTGGAACTGCAGCAGGCGCTGAACAACCTGCTGCCGCTGCTGACGGCCGTCCGGCCCGACCGGCTCTCCGCGACCCTGACCGCCGTCTCGCAGGCCCTGGACGGCCGCGGCACCCAGCTCGGCGCGACGCTCACCCGGCTCGACGGATACCTGCGCCGGCTCAACCCGGAACTGCCGCACCTGAACGCCGACCTCAAGGAGTTCGTGAAGGTCAGCAGGTCGTACTCCGCCTCCCTGCCCGGCGTCGTCGACGCCCTGTACGACGCGACCACCACCAGCGCCACCCTCGCGGACGAACGGCGGCGGCTCTCCGCCCTCACCACCTCGGTGACCGCCTCGTCGCAGACCCTGACCACCTGGCTGCGGCGGAACCAGGCCAACCTGATCCGGCTCACCGCCACCGGCCGGCCCACCCTGGAACTCCTGAGCCGGTACGCCCCGGAGTTCCCCTGCACCCTCAAGACCCTGGCCGACTTCGTGCCGGTGATGGACCGGGCGCTGGGCAAGGGCACCGGCCGGCCCGGTCTGCACGTCGAGGTGACGGTCGTCCACGGCCGTGGCGCCTACCGGCCCGGCACCGACACCCCGCGCTACGACGCCCGGGGCGGCCCGGCCTGCTACCCCGTGCCGTACAGCGGGGGTGGTACGCCCCCGAGCGCCGCGCCGGCGGTCACCACCCTGCGGGACGGCCTCGGCACCCCCAACTCGCCCCAGGAGAACACCCTTGTGAACGAACTCCTCGGGGCAGGGACCTCGCGCGAGGCCGCCCTGCCCGACTGGTCCAGCCTGCTCGCCGGCCCCGTGCTGCGCGGCACGGAGGTGAGGCTCAAGTGAACCGGGCCCGTCTGACCGGACCGCTCGTCAAGTCGGCGCTCTTCGTCCTCGTCACGGTCCTCGCCACCGGCACCCTCGCCGTCAGCGTCAGCAACTCCGGCGTGGGCCCTGGCGACACCTACAAGGCGTGGTTCACCGACGCCACCGGACTCGTCGCCGGTGACTCGGTGCGCGTCGCCGGGGTCGCGGTGGGACAGGTCGACTCGATCGAGATCGTCCAGCACCGGTACGCCCAGGTCGAGTTCCACGTCGAACGGGGCCGCACGCTGCCCGGCACCACCACCGCCGCCATCAAGTACCTCAGCATGATGGGGCAGCGGTACGTCTCCCTGGACCGCGCCGCCGGCACCGGCGGCCCGGCGCTGAGCCCCGGCGCGACCATCCCGCTGCGGCGCACCCGGCCGGCCGTGGACATCACCCAGCTGTTCAACGGATTCCAGCCGCTGTTCCGGGGACTGTCCCCGTCCGACACCAACAAGCTCGCCGCCTCCGTCGTCCAGGTGCTCCAGGGCGAAGGGCCCACCGTTGAGAGCCTGGTGAGCACGATCGGGTCGCTCGCCGGCACCCTGGCCGCCAAGGACACCGTCATCGGCCAGGTCATCGACAACCTCAACGCCGTGCTGAACACCGTCACTTCGCACGAGACCGGCTTCACCGACCTGGTCGACACCCTCGACCAGCTCGTCGCCGGACTCGCCCAGGACCGCGAACCCATCGGGGACGCCGTCAGCGGCCTGGCCGCGCTGACCACCAGTACCACCGCCCTGCTCCACGAGGGCCGCGCGCCGCTCAAGCAGAGCATCGACCAGCTCGGCCGCGTCTCCGCCAACCTCGCCGACAACGCGCCGGTCGTCGAGCGCTTCCTCCGGCGCACCCCGGGCAAGCTGGACGCCCTCACCCGGCTCGTGTCCTACGGATCGTGGCTCAACCTCTATCTGTGCGAGGCCCGTGTCACCGGCGTGGCCACCGACGACGGCAGCAGGCCCCCGACCGGCCTCGCCCTCAAGGACCAGAGGTGTCTGCGATGAGCACGCACCGGAGCCGGAAGCACCGGGAAGGCCCGGAGGACCGGAGAAACCGGGGGAGCCGGGGCAGTTGGAAGAGCCGGGGGAGCCGCGAGCGGCGGCACGGCACCCGGCCGCTCGTCGAGCGGCACCCCGCCGCCATCGCCGTCGTGGGCCTCGCCCTGATGGCCCTCGTCGGACTCGGCGTCTACCACGCGGACGCTCTCCCGTTCACCGGCGGCGGCACCACCTACACCGCCGACTTCGGAGAGTCGTCCGGCCTCAACCCCGGTGACGACGTACGCATCGCCGGCGTCGAGGTCGGCACGGTCGACGCGGTCGGGCTCGATGGGCCCAAGGTGAAGGTCTCGTTCACCGTCAAGGGTGCCTGGATCGGTGAGGACAGCACCGTCGCCATCGGCATCAAGACCCTGCTCGGCTCCAAGTACCTGGCGGTCGACCCCCGGGGAGCCCGGGCGCAGGACCCCGGCCGGCGCATCCCGATCAGCCGCACCACCTCCCCGTACGACGTCCTGGACGCCCTGGGCGGCCTGGGCACGACGGTCGGACAGCTCGACAGCGCGCGGCTGGCCGAGAGCTTCACCGCCGTCTCCGGAGCCTTCCGGGACACCCCGCCGAGCGTCGGCACGGCCGTCAAGGGGCTGGCCGACCTGTCGATGACCATCGGCAGCCGGGACGCCCAGATCAGCGAGCTGCTGAAGAACAGCGACTCCGTCACCAGGACCCTCGACGCGAAGAAGACCCGCCTCGCGTCCCTGCTCGGCAACGGACGGCTGCTGCTCGCCGAGGTCCAGGACCGGCGCGCGGCCATCGCGACCCTGCTCCGGGGCGCCACCGGCCTCGGCACCGAACTGAAGGGCCTGGTGCGGGACAACGACGCCACGCTCGGACCGGCCCTGGACGCGCTGGACCGCGTCACCGGTGTGCTCGTCGAGAACAAGAAGGGACTCGACCGGATCCTCGCGAAGGCGGGCCCGTACTACCGCCTCGTCGGCAACGCCCTCGGCAACGGCCACTGGATGGACAGCTATCTGTGCGGCCTCGTCCCGAAGTCCTATCTGCCCGCGGGCACACCGCCCGCTCGCGGCTGTCTGCCGCCGACCACGTCCTGAAGGGAGCGGGGCCTTGAAATCGCCACGACCACACCTCTCACACCCCCTCGCCCTGCTGGTGCTCGGACTCGCCGCCGTCCTCACCGCGTCGGTGCTCACCGCGGTGCGGGTCCTCGGGGACGACACCACCCGGATCACCGCCTACTTCGAGCGGACGGTCGGTGTGCACCCCGGCTCCGACGTACGCGTCCTCGGCGTACGGGTCGGCGGCGTCACCTCCGTCCGCCCGGAGGCCGAACGTGTCAGGGTCACCCTGGAAGTGGACCGGGGCGTGAAGATCCCGCGGCTCGTCCGGGCCGTCGTCGTCGCGCCCAGCGTGGTCTCCGGCCGGTTCGTCCAGCTCGCCCCCGCCTACAGCGGCAGCGGACCCACCGCGGGCGACGGCGGGGTGATTCCCGTCTCGCGCACATCGACCCCCCTGGAGGTCGACGAACTCGCCAGGAGTCTCACCCAGCTCTCCGACGCGCTCGGCCCCCGGGGGGCCAACAAGGACGGCGCCCTGTCCGGGCTCGTCACCACCGGCGCGAAGAACCTCAAGGGCAACGGGGCCGACCTCGGCACCACCATCCAGCAGCTCGGCGGTGCCTCCAAGGTCCTCGGGGACTCCGGCGGCGACCTGGCGCGGACCGTGCGCCAACTCGCCTCGGTCGTCTCCGTCCTGAAGGACAACGACTCCACCGTACGCACCGTGGAACGGCAACTCGCGGATGTCACCGGCTTCCTGGCGGGGGAGAAGGCCGATCTGGCCGCCGCCTTGCGGGAACTGGGCTCCGCGCTCTCCACCGTCTCGGGCTTCCTCCGCGAAAACCGCGGCCGTCTCGCCAAGGACGTGACCAAACTGGCCACACTCACCCAATCGCTGGTCGACCAGCGCGTCTCCCTCGCCGAGGCCCTCGACACCCTGCCCCTGGCGGCCGGCAATGTGGAGAACGCCTACAACCCCGCCACCCGCACCATCGACGGCCGGGCGAACCTGCGGGAGGTGAGCGCCCTGCCGCTGCCGGCCGCCGAGACCTTCGGACCGCCACCGACCGGGCGGCGCCCATGAGCCCCCGAGCCGCCCGGATCGCCTTCGCGGTGTGCGGCGCCGCCGTCGCCACCGGCCTGGTGTTCACCGCCCGGGCCGGCCTGCCCGGCCTCCCCGGCATCGGCACCGTCCCCCTGCCCGGTGGCGCCGACCTCGGGCCGCACCCCTACACCGTGACCGCCGTCTTCCGGGACGTCACCAGCCTGTTCCCGCAGTCCGCCGTCAAGGTGAACGACGTCCCGGTGGGCCGCGTCGAGCGCATCACCGCAGGCCACGACGACTGGCTCGCCCGCGTCACCCTGCGGATCAACGGCGATGTCCGGCTGCCCCGGAACGCCTACGCCACCCTGGAACAGTCCAGCCTGCTCGGGGAGAAGTACGTCGAACTGTCGGACCCCGGCAGCCTCGCCACCCGCCCCGACCTCGCCGTCTCCGGCCGCGATACGCCCAACGCGGACGCCCCCGACCCGGACGCCCCCGGCCCGGCGGCCCCCGGCCCGGCGCCGGTGACCGCACCGGTCACGGCGCGGGAACGGGCCGTCGCGGGTGAACGGGCCGCCGGGCGGCTCTCCGACGGCGACACCATCCCGGTGGCGCGCACCAACCGCAACGCGGAGGTGGAAGAGGTCTTCGGCGCCCTGTCGATGCTCCTCAACGGCGGCGGCGTCGGGCAGCTCAACACCATCACCCGGGAGCTCGGCCAGGCCCTGGACGGCAGGCAGGGCACGGCGCGCTCCGCGCTCCGGCAGATCTCCGCCCTCGCCAGGAACCTCGACGCCCACAAGGGCGACATCACCGAAGCCCTCGACCACCTCAACACCCTCTCCGCCACCCTCGCCGCCCGTGACCAGAAGGTCGGTGCCGTCCTCACCCGGCTCAGCCCCGGGCTCAAGGTGCTCCGGGACCAGCGCGGCGGACTCGTCACCATGCTCAGGGCGCTCGACACCCTCTCCTCGACGGCCGTCACCACCATCGACCGGAGCAAGGCCGACACGGTGGCCGGCCTCAAGGCCCTCGCACCGGCCCTGAAGAGCCTCGCGGACGCCGGACAGGCGCTGCCCGACGCCCTCCAGGTGCTGGTGACCTACCCGTTCACCGACGAGGTCCTCTCCGGCGTCAGGGGCGACTACCTCAACGTCTACCTCAAGAGCACCGCCGCGCCCGGCACCACGATCCTGCCCGCGCACGGCGCCGCCGCCCCGGGCCCGGCGGCCGGGATCCTGCCGCTGCCCCCCGTGTCCGCGTCACCGGAGGGAGACGACACCCCGTGATCACCCGCCTGACCCACCTCAAGAACATCGCCTTCCTCCTCCTCGGCGCCGTCGTCCTCGCCTACATCGGCCTCCACTACGCCGACCTCGGCCGCTGGGCCGGGGCCTCGGGGACGTACACCGTGCTGGTCGAACTCGACCGGACCGGAGGTCTGTTCGACGGATCCAACGTCACCTACCGGGGCGTCGACGTCGGACGCGTCCGCACCGTCCGGCTCACCGACGACGGCGTCGAGGCGGAACTGGCCATCGACACCGCCACGCCCCGCATCCCCGCCGACCTCACCGCGAAGGTGGCCGACCTGTCCGCCGTCGGCGAGGACTACATCGACCTCGCCCCGCGCACCGGCCACGGTCCCTATCTGCGCGACGGCTCCCGTGTGCCGCGCACCGACACCACGACCCCCGCCCCCATCACCGACCTGCTCGCCAGTGTCACCTCGCTGTCGGCGTCCGTGCCCGCCGAAGAGCTGCGTACCACCGTCGACGAACTCGGCAGGGCCTTCTCCCACCAGGGCCAGAACCTCCAGGTACTCCTCGACAGCGGCAGCCGCTTCCTCGAAGCCGCCGACACCGCCTTCCCCGCCACCCGCGAGCTGCTCGTGGACTCCCGGACGGTGCTCGCCACCCAGGCGGACAGCTCCCGGGCACTCGCGGCGTTCGCCGACGGCGCCCAGCAGATCGCCCGGACGCTCAAGACCTCCGACGCCGATCTGCGCCGGCTCGTCGGCGCGGCGCCGGAGGCCGCCGAGCAGGTCACCGCGCTCCTCAAGGACACCGACCCCGGCCTGAGCGTCCTGCTCGCCAACCTCACCACCACCTCCGAGCTGTTCGTCACCCGGCAGGACGGCGTCCGCGAACTGATGGTCCGGCTGCCCCGGGTGGCCGCCAAGGGCGCCACCGCGATCACCGGCGCGGGGGTGCGGCTGGGCCTGGTCACCACCTTCTTCCAGCCACTGCCGTGCACGGCGGGATACGGCGGTACGCCCCACCGCAACGGCCTCGACACCTCCACCGGACGCGTCAACACCTCGGCCGCCTGCACCGCGTCACCCGGCAGCGGACAGAACGTGCGCGGCTCGGCCAACGCCCCGCGCGGCGGCGTCCCCGCCCCCGCCGGGCCGGGCCCCCTCGGCTCCGCCGCGCCCCTGCCCCGGCAGGGCGCGGCACACCCCGGGCCGAGCGATCTCGGCGGTCTGCTCGGTCTCGCCGAAGGAGGTGGCCGGTGACCCGCCGCTCCCTGCTGTGGACCGTGGTCCTCACGCTGGCGCTCGCGCTGTGCGGCCTCTCCGCGTGGCGCCTCCACCTGGCCCTGACCGACGAGGACACGGCGTTCGCCCGGGCCCGGGACAGCGCCCTGGCCGACGGGCGCGACCACATCGCCCGCCTCAACTCCGTCGACAGCACCCGGATCGACGCCGACATCGACGCCTGGCTGGACGCCACCACCGGCCCGCTCAGGAACGACTACGACCGGCTGCGCGCCCAGCACACGGCCGAGCTGACGAAGGCCGGCACCACGATGTCCGCCCAGGTCACCGACGCGGCCCTCACCTCACTGGACGACCGGGCGGGCACCGCCCGCCTGATCGCCACCGTCCGGGTCGAGGCGACCTCGCGCGGCGGCGGGCGCAGCACCGACCGCAAACGCTTCGAGGCGGTCCTGGCCCGGACCGGCGACGGCTGGAAGCTCACCTCGCTCTCCGCCGTCGCGGCAGGCGGACAGGAGGACCCGCGGTGACCACACCGGGAACGGCGGTCGTGGCGGCCGGGAGCGCGACCGGCGAGCGGCCGGCGCCCGCCGGCGGGCACGGCGCCCGGCGGTGGTGGGCGCCGGTGTCGGCGGCGCTCCTGCTCGCCGCCTCCGCCGCGCTGCTGCTCTCCGCGCACCTGTACGGGGCCGGGGCCCGCGCCGACACGGCGCTCACCGACGCCACGACCACCGGACAGGTGCGGGACACCGTGGAGTCGACGCTCACCACGGTGTTCAGCTACAGCCCGGCCACCCTCGACGCCACCCGCGACGCGGCACGCGACCTGCTGGGCGGTGAGGCCGCACGGCAGTACGCCGCGCTGTTCGCCCAGGTCGACCGGCGCGCGGCCGGCCAGCGGGTGACGCTCACCACCCGGGTCGTCCGCAGCGGTGTGCGGCGCATCACGCACGGCACGGCCGACGTGCTGGTCCTCCTCGACCAGCACAGCTCCCGCCCCGGCACCAAGGCCACCGTGGTGGCCGCCCAGTTGTCGGTGACCGCCCGGCTGGACGGCGGCCACTGGCGGATCACCCGGATCACGACACGATAGGCGGTGCGTTCCCATGAAAGGCCGTAACCGGCTGCCGGGAAGAAGGCGGCGGCCCGCCCGCGCCACGGAGCCGCGCGGTGGGCGCACCCGGCTCGCGCTGCCCGCGGCACTCCTCGTGGCCGCCGGGTTCGCCGCCTGGGCGTGCGCCGGCTGGTACGCGTCCGCGCACGACGAGCACGTCGCCTACAGCCGGCATCGGGACGCCGCCCTCGACGCGGCCGAACAGGGCGTGCGGAACCTTAACACCCTGGACCACACGGAACTCGACCACGGCCTGGCCCTCTGGGAGGAGTCGGCCACCGGCGATCTGCTCGGGGACCTCAGACGCAGCAGGGCCCAGTTCAGCCGACAGGTCCGGTCGGCCCGGACCACGACCAGCGCCCGGGTGCTGTCCGGCGCGCTCACCGAACTCGACGACCGGGCGGGCCGGGCGAGGGCGATGGTCGCCGTCCGCGTCACCGTCCGCACCCCCGACCGGAAGACCGCCGTCAAGGACAGCCGCATGCTCGCCGAGCTGACCCGGACGGGCGGCGGCTGGAAGCTGAACGCCCTGGGCCAGGCGCCCGTCGGAGACACGGGCACCGCGGGCCCGGACGCGGCCCCGGACGCGGAGTGAGGAGACGCCGATGCCGACCGCCCGCCATCTGGTCAACCGCAGGCGCCGTATCGACCGGCTCGACGGCCGCCCCGTGAGCCGGAGCCCGGACGCGACCGCGCACCGGCCCTCCGCCAGGGCCGCCACCCCGACCCGGTCCCGGGCCGACCGGACCGCTGCCTCCCCGACCGCCAAGTCCTCCGGACGCGGCGGGTGGTGGGCGCCCGGACTGACAGCCGTGGTGGTACTGCTCGCCGGTCTGGGCGGCTACGCGTGTCTACGGACCCGCGCCCTGGACGACCAGCCCGTCCGCCACAACACGGCGCTCACCGACACCGCCGCCACCAGCCGGGTCAAGGGCCTCGTCGACACGGCGGTGCGGGACCTCTTCTCGTACCGCTACACCGACCCGGACCGTACCCGGGCCGCCGCCAGGGACCGGCTCACCGGGGCGGCCGTGCGGCAGTACGCCGCGCTGATGGAGCAGGTCCACGCCCAGGGGCCCGCGCAGCGGCTGGTGCTCACCACCACGGTCACCGACAGCGGGGTCGAAGTCCTCGACGGTGGCCGGGCGCGGCTCCTCGTCTTCGCCGACCAGGTGAGCACCCGCACCGGCAAGGACGGGGGCGACACCGTCGCGGCGGCCATGTTCGCGGTGGACGCCGTACGGCAGGGGAGTACCTGGCGGATCGCCGGCATCGACACCTTCCGGCGCGCCCAGGACACCGGGCCGCCTCAGGAGCAGCCGCAGACCCCCCAGTCGCCGTAGGACACGCCGCGGGCCCGGCCTCGGGCCGAATCGCAGGACAAGCAGTCCGGCCAGGACAAGGAGTGACCGCCATGACATCCGGATCCCGTCCCCGCACCACCCCCCGCACCGCCCCCCGCGCCGGAACCGCCCTGGGCGGCCTGGCCCTTCTGGCGGGACTCCTCGCCACCGCCGGCTGCGGCTCCCCGCCCGCTCCCGGGCACCGGTCCGAGCCCCAGGTGAAGTGGGCCTCCGGCGTCTGCCGTCACCTGGACACCAGTGGCTCCCGGCTGACCGTGCCGAAGCTGGACGAGAAACGGCCCGCCGCGGCACGGCAGCAGCTGGTGACGTTCCTGACCACCGTCGACCAGCGGCTCGGCGCCGTGCGGGCCGCCATGAAACGGGACGGTGCCCCGCCCGTCAGCGGTGGGCAGGCCGCCTTCGACCAGGCCATGCGGAATCTCGACGGTGTCCGGGCCCGGCTCGGCACCGCCACCGCCGGTCTGGCGAAGGCCGAGGTCACCGACCCGGCCTCGCTGCGGAGCGCGCTGCGGACGGCGGGGGCGCCGTTGCGCACCCTCGGCACCTACCAGGGGCCCGCGCACGACCTGAAGAGCCAGGTACCCGAGCTGAAGAAGGCGTTCGCCGGCAACCCCGACTGCGTCGGGGCCGACGGGACCGTCCAGGGCGACTGAGAAGGAGGCCAGGGCCATGCGCGAGACTCCCGTCAGAACCGGTACCAGTACCAGTACCAGTACCGGGACTGGCCCCGTAGCGGGCCGTCCCGGCACCGACGCCCCCGAAACGCCGGTCGGGACCGAGCCGTTGAGCGGCGGCGGCCCCCCGGACGCGGCCCGGCCGGTGGAGGGGGCCGGCCCCCCGGACGGGTCCGGGGAACCGGCCCCGCCCGATGCGCCGACCCCGCCCGATCGGTCGACCCCGCCCGTACCACCGGCCCGGCCCGTACAACCGGCCCGGCCCACACCACGGACCCCGCCCGAACAACCGGACCACGGTCGGCCGTTGGGTGGTGGTGGGCCGTCCGACGCCGCCGGGTCCCCGCCGGAGGGGGCGGGAGAGCCACCAGGGGGTGTCCCGGCGTCCGGCGCGCTCCGCGACCGCCTGTCCGACCGCACCCCCGCCCAGCGCGTCATCGCCGGTACGGCGACGGTGCTGGTCGCCCTCGCGCTCGTGCTGCACACCGTGGCGACCTTCCTCACCGTCGCCCCCGCCAACGCGGTGACCGCCGGCCAGGGCGACCGCGTCCGCGCCTACATGGGACCCGAGTTCAAGCAGAGCTGGCAGCTGTTCTCGCCCGACATCACCCGCACCATGGACCGGGTGTACGCGCGCCGCCAACTGCGCGCCCCGGACGGCTCGGTCACCACCACCGACTGGACCGACCTGACCGGCGCCGACCTGGACGAGCTGCGAGGCAACCTGATGCCGAGCCGCATCCGCCAGCAGCTCAACAACGCCTGGAGCACCCTCGCCGGCAGCCATGACGCCGCCCAGCGCCCGCTGGGGCAGCGCGGTCTCGACAGCGAGCAGTACCTCAAGCGGCTGGCCCTCACCCGGACCCCCGCACCGCCGGCGGGCTCCCGCGTCGTGCGCCTCCAGTTCCGGGACATCGTCACCACCGTGCCCGCGCCGCCGTGGCAGCAGAGCCAGGCCGTGCCGGAGCCGACGGTGCGGACCACGCCCTGGTGGCCGGTGGGCCCGGCCGATCTCGCGGAAGGGCACCGGGCATGAGCGGTTCACCCGGCCTCGCGGACGCACCGGTCCGCCGGGCCCTCGACTGGGCCTGCGATCCGTACCGCTGGAGGTACCAGGCAGCGGCCGTGCGGATCGGCATGGCGCTGACCTGGCTGATCCTGTTGCTGCACGAATTCCCCCGGCGCGGGCGGCTCTGGGGCCCGGACGCCGCCTGGAGCTGGCAGCTCGCCCAGCGCCAGCTGGAGGAGTCCCACGCCTTCAGCGTGCTGCTCTGGTGGCCCGGTGAGCTGTGGTTCGAGGCGTTCTACGCACTGTCCGTCGCCGTCGCCGCGGCGCTGCTGGTGGGCTGGCGCACCCGCACCATGTCATTCCTCTTCCTGATCTGTGTCCTCTCGCTCGACCACCGCAACGAATGGGTCCTCAACGCCGGTGACACCGTCTTCCGGCTCACCGCGGTCTACCTGGTGTTCATGCGGCCCGGCCGGGTGTGGTCCCTCGACGCCCGGCGCGCGGGGCGGCCGGTCCGCCGCGACCGGACCGGCCCGGTGCTCTGGGCCCTGTGCGGCCTCGTGCTGGCGTACCTCACCCTCGGCGCGATCCTGACGGGCGGCTGGTCGCTCGTCCTGTGGCTGTACTGGCTGGCGCACGCGGTGCGCGCGATCGGGGACCGGCACGAGGGGACGCGCGGCACACTGGACCTGATCGGGGACATCGTCCACAACGCCGCCGTCGTCATGCTGATGATCCAGGTGTGTCTGGTCTACGCGACGGCGGGCTGGTACAAGATCCAGGGCCGTCAGTGGCAGGACGGCTCCGGGGTGTACTGGGGGCTCGGGCTGGACTGGCTGACGCCCTTCCCGTCCCTCACCCAGCTGATCACCTCGCACGCCCTGCTCGTCCTGGCGCTCTCCTACGGCACGGTCGTCCTGCAAGTGGCCTTTCCCTTCGGGGTGTTCAACCGGCGCCTGAAGAATGTCATGCTGGCCCTGATGTTCGCCGAGCACATCGGCATCGGGGTGCTGATGGGGCTGTTCTACTTCTCGCTGTCGATGATCGTGGCGGACCTGGTCTTCCTGCCCACCGGCTTTCTGCTGGGCGCCGCGGAGTACGGCCGGCGGGCGGTGCGCCGGGCCCGGCCGGCGGTGCCGCGCCGGCCGGCGGGTGAAGCGGCCGGTGAGTCCGGGCCGCCGTGGCGCGACCCCGGGGGCGTACCGGCCAAGACCTGAACCGGCCCGGGACAGCCGCGGGAGAGTCGTGGGACAGCTGCGGGAAAGGCGTGGGGCGGGCCCTGTCGGACAGGGCCCGCCCCACGGCGCGTACACCGGACCGCTTGCCGCTCACCCCTGCTTCAGGGTCAGGTCCATCGTGTTGTCCGGCCCGCTGACCGCCGCGCTGATCGCGTCGTTGAACAGGCCGCAGCCCGTCAGAGGCGGCAGGGTGTAGGTGCCCTTGAAGCGAGTGGGGCCGGCGGCCGTCGAGGCGAGCGACAGGTCGAAGGGACCGGTCGTGCGGCAGCTCTCACCGCCGCCGACGGGCAGCCCGAACAGCGTCACCTGCGGCACCGTCATGGTCGTCGGCTGGCGCAGTGTCTCGCCCGCGGTGTCGGAGTAGGAGCCGGAGGCCTTGTCCTCCGGGGTGAAGCGGTAGGTGGCGGTGGCCGGCAGGAAGCCCAGCAGGGTGAGGGGACCGCCGGTGGAGTCCAGCCGCAGCTCGCCCCGGGTGCTGCCTGCCTTGCCGTCCTTGGGTGTGTACGTGGCGTTGTACGTGCCCCGTACCGGCGCGCCGCCGGCCGTCGCCTTGAGCAGGGTGGAGCCGTCGGCGGAGTAGACGCGGGTGAACGGTGTGGGGGGCGGGGTCGTCGGCGGGGCGGTCGGTGAGGTGGCGGGGACGACTCTGATCGTGTGCAGCGTCGTGTTCTGGTCGGGCGGATCGAGGGTGCAGACCGACTCGAACGTGTCGATGGCGGTCTTGTTCCCTTGGGCGTCCCGTGGCGTCAGCCTCAGCTGGAGCCCGGTCACCTCGATGCTCACGGTGCCCGGCGAACCGAAGGACAGCGGCGGGGTCTGGCCGTCCGCGTCGACGGTGAACGGTCCGGGCGAGTCGGGGAGACGGGTCTTGTGCAGGGTGTTGTCGACCGTCAGGCTGAGCGGTCCGTCGGGGGTGCGCACGGTGACGGCCGCCGTCGCGGTGCCTTCCACGGTGACCCCGCCGACCGTGGTGAGCCCCTCGGCGGCCCGCGCGCTCACCGTGGAGACCGAGCGGATCCTCAGGACGCCGGTGGACGTGTCCACCGGAATCGTGTCGGGCATCTCGGTGGAGATGTCCACGGTGACGGGATCGGCTTCGAGGAGGGGGAAGACACAGCTGTACGTCTGCCTGAGATGCACCGGCACCGGCACCGCGCCGGCCGGGGCGGCGCCGGCGAACGTGAGGAGGCCGGCCAGGGCGCCGGCTGCTGCGAACCCGCTCACGGCGGTCTGTCCGGCCGCGGTCTTACGCATGTGCATGGCTGCCTCTCTGGGGGGATCTGCACGCGGGACGACAAGGGAGGGGAGGGCTGGGGAGGGGAGGGACGCGGGGTCCGGGCGACGGCGACGGGGGACGGCCCCCGGCGCCAGGGGCGGGGGGCCGTCGTGGGTGGGACCGTGCGCGGTGCCGTGGCTCAGCTCTTCTTGGCGAGCGCGAGGTCGATCGTGTTGCCGGGGCCCGCGGTGAAGGCGCTGATGATGTCGTTCAGCCCACCGCAGCCCTGGAGCGCGGGCAGGGTGTACGTGCCCTTCAGCTTGCCGCCCTCCAGGGGCTTGAAGGGGCCGTCGGACTTCAGGTCGATGTCGGCGGGGGTGGTGGTCTTGCAGGTGTCACCGCCGCCGATGGGCAGCCCGAAGACGGAGACGCTCGGCAGCTTCACGTACATCCGGGACTTGGTGGTGAGGTCACCGGCGGTGTTCAGGGTGCCGGTGGTCTTGCCGACCTGCTCGAAGGCGACCTTCGAGGTCACGGGGAGGAACCCCAGGATGGCGAAGTTGCCGGAGGTGGGGTTGAGCGTCAGGTCCGCGTCGTACGAGCCCTTGTCGATGTCGTAGTCCGCCTCGATCCCGCCGGTCAGCGGCACGGTGCCGTTGGGCGCCTTGATGGCGGAGTTGCCGGTGAGGCCGTAGCTCAGATGGACGGGACCGCCCGGACCGGTGGTGGATCCGGTGGGGTTGGTGGTGGATCCGGTGGGGTTGGTGGTGGTGCCGGTGGGGTTGGTGGTGGAGCCCGTGGGGTTGGTGGTGGATCCGGTCGGGTTGGTGGTGGAGCCCGTGGGGTTGGTGGTGGAGCCCGTGGGGTTGGTGGTGGAGCCCGTGGGGTTGGTGGTGGACCCGGTGGGGTTGGTGGTCGATCCGGTGGGGTTGGTGGTCGAGCCCGTGGGGTTGGTGGTGGAACCGCCGTCCGTCACCTTGAACCTGGCGAGTACCTTGTCCGTCGACGTGAGGGTGCACTTCGCGTCGAACGAGTCCTGACCGCTGACCAGTTGGACCGGCTTGCCGGAGGCGTCCCGCGCGACGAGGCCGTGCAGGTCGATGCCGTTGACCTGGATGTCGCCGTCCCCGGCCTTGTCGAACGTCAGGGACGGGGACCTGCCCGCCGCGCTGACCGTGAACGCGGCGGCCGGGCTCGGGATGTTGGTCTTCCCGAAGGTGTTCTCCACCTTGATCCCGGTGAGCGGGCCCGACGGGGTGTTCACCGTGACGTCGGCGGTGGCCGCGCCCTCCAGCGTCTTGGCCCCCACCAGGCCGAGCCCCTGGGCCGCCCGCGCGCTGACCTCGGTCGGCGAGTCGATCCGGAACGACGGCACGGGCTGGCCCACACCGATGGAGCCGGGGATGTCCGCCTTGATCGTGACGTGGATCGGGTCCTCGTTGATCAGCGGGAAGGCGCAGGTGTAGTCCTGCCTGAGCGTGACCGGGTCGGCCGATGCCGGACCCGCCACCGTCAGGGTCACCATCGCGGCGACCACGCCGGTGGCGCTGGTGAGGGCGAGGGCGGAGACCGTCCGGCGACTCCGGGTACTGCTTGCGCTCATGATCTGCCTCTCGTGAAATCCGGGGCGGGCAGCGGTGGTTGCTGCTTCGGGAATGCTTCGGGGGTGTTACCCGAAGGGAAACTACTGAGGGGTAAGGTCCTCGGCAAGAGAAAAGACAAGGCCGGACGCCCGGCAATTCATCATTGACGGGTGATGATGAAATCCCGGCTTTTCTTCATCACCCGGTGTTGTGGTTCGCCGGCCGGGCGCGTGTGATACCGCACTCGGGGCGGACGCATATTGACCCCCTGCCGCGCGGTGCGTACTTTCCCGGACGGGGCCGGGGGCCCGGAGCGGGCGGCTTCGGCGCGCCGGGTGCTGTGCGCGGCCGCCGCTCCGTTCCGGCCGGGCCCCCGGTGCGGCGAGGTGACGGAACCCGCGGGAGGAACCGTCCCCGCCGAAGGAAGAACGTCTGAATCGAGAGGTGAGATGACCCCCTATCGGACTGTCATGGTCGGCACGGACGGCTCCGACTCGTCGTTCGCGGCGGTCGAGGGGGCGGCCCGGCTCGCCGCCGCCTTCGCGGCCGACCTCGTCGTCACCTGCGCGTATCTGCCGATGCGCGGGCCGGAGCTGGAGCGGGCGCGGGAGCAGCTGCGCGACGAGGCCCACCAGGTGATGGGCTCGGCGCCCGCCGAGGACACCCTGCGCACCGCCCGGGACCGGGCCCGCGCCCAGGGCGCGACGAAGGTGCGGACGGTCGCGGTGCCCGGTGAACCCGTCACCGCCCTCGTGCGGACGGCGCGGGAGTGCTCGGCCGACCTGCTGGTCGTCGGCAACCGGGGCCTGCGCTCCCTCGCCGGGCGCCTCCTCGGCTCCGTACCGGCGGATGTCGCCCGCAAGGCGGGTCTCGACGTGCTGATCGTCCACACCACATGAGCGCGGCGGAAGCGGCGGACCCGCTCGGCGCCGACGCGCTGCGCCGGGCGATCGAGGAGGTGCTGCTCGGTGGCGGCCGTGCCTGGACGCGGCGGGAGATCGCCGAGCGGTCCGGGGTGGCGCTCGACCGGACCGTGCAGATCTGGCGCGCCCTCGGGTTCCCGGAGGCCGAGGACGGCGACCGGGTGTTCACCGACGCCGACGTGGAGGCCCTGCGCGCGGGCGAGCGGCTCATCGAGGCCGGGCTGATCACCGAGGAGAGCGAGACGATGATGGCGCGTGCGCTCGGTCATCATCTGTCCCGGCTCGCCGAATGGCAGGTGGACACCCTCTGGGCCTGGCTGAGGCGCGACGCGGGCACCCTGGCGGACGGGGACGAGCTGATCGTCCGGGCCGCCGGGCTGCTGCCCGAGATGGAGCTGATGCAGCAGCATGTGTGGCGCCGGCATCTCGCGGCGTACGCGGGACGGGCGCTCACCGAGGCGGCGGGGGAACAGGCGGCGGGGCCGGGTAACGAGGCCCCGCCGTCCGTGGCGTACGGCTCCCGCTCCGCGGCCACGGCGGACGAGGGCGCCGCGCCGTCGGCCGGCGCGCCGGCTCCGTCGCCCGAGTGGGGCGACGTCCGCGACCGGGCCGTGGGGTTCACCGACATGGTCGGCTACACCCGGCTGAGCCGGGGGCTCGACGGCGCCGAACTCGGCCGGGTCATCGACCGGTTCGAGAGCCTGACCGGGGGCGTGGTCGCGGACGGGCGCGGCCGGGTGGTGAAGACCATCGGTGACGAGATCTTCTTCGTGTGCGACGCGGCGTCCGACGCCGCCGACATCGCGCTGGAGATCATCGCGCGGGCCGGCCGGGAGGCGGGCCTGCCGCAGCTGCGGACCGGCCTGGCCCACGGGCCCGTCCTCAGCCGTTTCGGTGATCTGTTCGGGCCGGCGGTCAATGTCGCGGCCCGGCTCACCGCGCTGGCCCGGCCCGACACCGTCCTGGTCGACACGGTGTTCGCCGGGGAGCTGGCGGGCCGGAGCGGTTACGAGCTGCGGGCGCTCCGCCCGGTGCCGGTACGCGGTTACAGCCGGCTCCGCCCGGTGTCGCTGCGCCGCGCGAACGGGGACGCGGGCCGTCGGGCGCGGGCGTAAGGCCCTCCGGGCGCGGGTGTAAGGCCCTCCGGGCGCCGAGCACCGGGCACGGGCGTGAGCCGTAGCGGCGGGGTCGGGCCGGCGGCCACCTCACCCGGCGGGCCCACCACGTCACCACGTCACCCCGACGACGCGCGCGCCCGTGCCTGCGCCCACCCGGCCCGGGCGCGCCGGCCCGGTGCCCGGCCCCGCCCGGTGCCTACGAGGCCGGCGCCCGCGTGGCCGCGCTCCGCCGGCTCCGCCGCCGTACCAGCCAGGTCCCCGCGACCGCCGCCAGGAGGACGGCGATCAGCAGGAGCACACCCCAGCTGACCGTCCGGTAGCCGACGCCGGTGCTCTGCGCGAGCAGGCCCTCGCTGTCGCTCGCGGTCACCTCGACGCGGCCCCAGTCGAGGAACGGCGGCCCGCTCCAGCGCTCCGAGACATGGACGCGTTGTCCCGGCATCAGCTCGGCGGGCAGCCGGTGCGGCTCGGGTGTGAACGAGGCCCGCCCGAACAGCCCGGTGGCCCGGAGACCGACCCGCGGCGACAGCATGACGTTGCCGCTGTTGACCAGCTCGTACGAGACGGTGGCCGTCCGCTCGCCGCCCGGGAACCACGGGGCGGCGTACGAGAAGCGGGCGCCGCGCACCTCGAGGCCGGGCTGCCGCTTCCCGCTGACGCGCAGGTAGACGCGCGAGCCGACCGCCTGCCGCACGGCCACACCCTCGCGGGCGCTCCGGGACAGCCGCTGGTCGACGGCGACGACCGCGCCGGGATGGTCGCCCGGCTGCGCGTCGCGGGGCACCCGCAGCGTGAAGGGCACGGTGACCTGACCGTGCCCGGCGACCCGCACCGTGGTGTGGTCCAGGCGCGTCCAACGGCCCACGCCCGTCATCCGCTCGCCCTGGTCGCGTACCGCGAACCCGCCGTCGCGCGGGGTGTTGTAGCCGTCGGCCGCGTACAGCAGGAAGGTGACGGGCGTGGCTCGCAGATTGCGGAGCGTCACCTTGTCGCGGAGGGTCGCGCCGGGGGCGGCGGCGAGCCGGAAGTAGGCGCGCCCCCCGGGTGTCCCGGCGGGGAAGACGGACCACTGGCCGTTGTCGGCGGCGTGGGCGGCGGGCGCGGCGAGCACGGGCAGGGCGGCCGCGCACAGGAGCGTGAGCAGGGCGAGGGCGGCGGACGCCGGCCGGCGCCACCGGGCGCGGGCCGGAACGGATGGGAAGTGCACGGCGGTTCACCTCGGGGAAGGGGGAGGGGACGGGAAGGGGCCGGCCGCACGGGGCGGCCGGCCCGCAAGTGTGTCCCGGGTGGCTCCGGGACCGGACGGCTCAGGTCAGGGTGAGGGTGAGCACGGCCTTGTAGTCGCCCGCCGCCGCGTCGGCCGGGACGTTCAGGTCGAGGCCGCTGTCGACGGTGAACTTGCCGCCGGTGGCCGCCCCGTCCGGAGCGCTCGCGAGGGTGGCGCCGGTGCTGCCGACCGGCCCCGCCGTGCCCGGGGCGCAGTTGCTGGCGGAGCCGGGCGCCGGAGTGCAGGACGGCTTCCAGCTGAGCTTGCCGGCGGCGATCTTGCCGCCACCGGCGGTGGTGAAGTCGGTGACCTTGCCGGTCAGGGACCAGCCCTTGGTGCCATTGCGCTGGTCGCTGACGGTCACGGTCTGGAGCTTGCCGGAGGAGACACCGCCCTTGCCCTGGTCCACCGGGGAGAGCGCCACGGAGTCACCGGCCTGCGTCATCGACAGGCTGCCGGTGCCGCTGCCGGGCTTGACCGTGGTGGTGAGGTTCTGGTCGGCGGACGACCCCGTGGGGTTGGGATTGGTGGGACTGACCGGGTTGGTGGGGTTGGTCGGACTGGTGGGGTTGGTCGGGTTAGTGGGGTTGACGGGGTTGGTCGGGTTGGTCGGGTTCGTGGGATTGGTGGGGTTGGCCGGGTCGGTGGTGGTGCCCTTGGTGATGGTGAACGAGGCGAGGGTCTTGTCCGTCGACGTCAGCTTGCACGTCACGTCGAACGAGTCCTGTCCCGTGACGAGCTGGATGGGCTTGCCGTTGGCGTCCCGCACGATCATGTCGTGCAGCCGGATCGAGTTGACCTCGATGCGACCGTTGCCCGGCGTGTTGAAGGTGAGGGACGGCGCCTTGCCCTTGGCCGGTACGTGGAAGTCGGCGGGCGGGTTCGGCACCGGCGTCTTCGTCACGGAGTTCTCGACCTTGATGCCGGTGAGCGGCCCGTCCGGGGTGACGACGGTGACATCGGCGGTCGCCTGGCCCTCGATGCTCTTGCCGCCGACCAGGCCCATGCCCTGCGCGGCGCGCGAGCTCACCAGGGTGTCCGTGGTGACCTCGAACGCGGGCGAGGGCTTGCCGGCCTCAAGGGACTTGGGGATGTCCGCCGTGATGGTCGCGGTGATCGGGTCGTTGTTGATCAGCGGGAAGACGCAGTCGTACTTCTGCACCAGTTTGACCGGGTCCGCGGCGGCCGGGCTCGCGGTGACGAGGCCGACCATGCCCGCGAACAGGCCGCCGGTGGCGAGCGCGGCGAGAGCGGAGTTCGCCGCGCGCTTTCGGTGAGTACTCATGAGATGCCTCTCGTGAGTCACTCCGCCGCCGACCCCCGGAAAGGCCGAAGGCCCAGGATTTCCCGGGGGACAGGAGCGGGTGAAGGACGGGAAACGCGGAGAAGTCCGTGTTTCGGCTGCGTAACGTACTGGCGGGTAAGCTGCGGGTCAAGGCGCCGGGAAATAATGGGGTCCGGTTATGGGGAAAGCCCTTTCGTGCTGTCACCGGCGTGAGTATTCGGGACCCTTTCTTCCTCACTCGCGGACGGTCGCGGGCGGGGGTTGCGGCCGAGTGACAAAGTGGTCTCCCCGATTGCTCACTCCCTTCGTAAAAGCCCTGCATTCGTCACTTATTCATTGACCCCGCGCTGTACGGCGGAGTAACTTTTCAGGCCGGTATCCGGTTGCCAGGTGCTTTCCCCTGCCCTGTCGATTCGTCATCCGCTCGCGCGCTGCCGGCGAGTGACGTGCCCCGTCCGTGAGCCGCCGTTCCCCCCGAGCCGCCGCACCGCGTCCGGCCGATCCGAGGAGGCCGATCCATGCCCGCATCTCTCAGGCGCCCCCGCGCCGTGACGGTCCTTGCCCTGTCCGTCACCGGGGCGCTCGGTCTCGTCGGCGCGCTCACCCCGCCCGTCGCCCGGGCCGCCTCCGAAACCCCGGCGGTCGCGCCGGAACGAGGACCCGCGACCGCCGTGTCCCCGCCGAGCGACGACTTCTACGTACCGCCCGGTCCGCTGCCCGCCGGCCGGCCCGGTGACGTCATCCGCTCCCGCAAGGTCGATCTGCCGCAGCCCACTCCGAACCGGCTCGCCGACACCTGGCAGGTGATGTACCTGTCGACGGACGCCCTCGGCCGTCCCGACGCGGTGACCGGCACCGTCCTCGTCCCCCGGGGCGCGGACCCCGCGACCCTCCCCGTCATCGGCTGGGCGCCCGGCACCCAGGGCCCGGCCTTCCGCTGCACCGCCTCCCGCATGATCGCCAGGGGCGCGCTGTACGAGCAGTGGGTCGTCAACTCCATGCTCGCCTCGGGCTACGCGGTCGCCATCACCGACTACGAGGGCTACCGGCCGGACCCGGAAACCACCTATGTCGTCGGCAAGTCCATGGGGCCCGCGCTCATCGACGCCGTACGGGCCGCGCAGCGGCTGCCCGCGACCGGTCTGTCCCCGGCCGCCAAGGTGGTCTTCCGCGGCTACTCGCAGGGCGGCGGCGCCGCCCTGTGGGCGGGGGAGACCCAACCCGGCTACGCGCCCGAGCTGAACGTCAAGGGTGTCGTCGCCGGCGGTGTCCCCGCCAGCCTCGTCGATGTGGCGCTGCCCCTCAACGGCGGCCCCGGCTCGGGCTTCCTGCTCGACGCCCTCATCGGTCTCGACCACGCCTACCCCGAGTTGAGGCTCGACGACGCCCTCAACGACGCGGGACGCGCCGCCGTGGCGGACCTGGAGAAGGACGCCTGTGCCCTGGACCTCCTCACCACGTACGCCAACAAGTCGCTGTCCGACCTCACCACGCGCAGCCCGCTGGCCGACCCGGCGTGGCAGAAGCGGTACACCGAGAACACCCTGGGCGGCTCGACCCAGCTCAAGGTGCCGGTCTACCTGTACCACGCCACCCGGGACAGCCTGGTCGACGCCGGCCAGGCCGGCCGGCTGCGCGGCAGTCTGTGCCGGCTCGGCGCCGAGGTGACCTGGAAGGCGTACGACACCGATGCCCTCGCCCCGGTCAAGAACCACCTGTGGCCCATCCAGGCCGGCAACGCCGAGGCGGCGGCCTTCGTCGCCGATCGCCTCGCGGACAAGCCGGCCACCTCGAACTGCTGACCGGGCCGCCGCCCGGCCGACTCCGCTCCCTCCCCCCACGTGTTCCAGCCCTCCGGTACGCCCCCCACGTCCCGTACTCCGGGCTGCCGAGCAGACCCGGCCTTGTGCCCCGTCGGATTCGAGGTGTCATGACCCGCGTAGTGTCGAGTGAACTCGTCATCGGAATCACTCCGTTCGGCCTGCCCGACGCCGGACTCGCCGCCAGTGTCAGCCGCTGCGGCGGGCTCGGTGTGCTCGACCTCGGTGCCGGCGACCGGACGGCCCGCGCGGCCCTGGCGCGGCTGCGGGAGCTGGCGGCCGAAGGCACGTACGGCATCCGGGTCGGGCCGCACTGCGCGCTCCGGCCTGACGAACTGGACGGCCGCATGCCCGCCGTGGTGGTGCTGGCCGCCGGATCGCCCTGGCAGCCCTCCCAACTGCCCGAACACTGCATGGTGCTGGCGGAGGTGGGCCACCCGGACGAGGCGCTGCGGCTCGCCGCCGACGGCGCGGACGGCTTCCTCGCACGGGGTGGCGAGTGCGGGGGCCGGGCCGGCGGGACGAGCACCTTCGTGCTGCTCCAGGCGCTCCTGGCCGATGCCGATCTGGCCGAGTGCCCGGTCTGGGCCTGGGGCGGCATCGGTCCGCGCACGGCCGCCGCCGCGGTGGCCGGGGGAGCGGCCGGCGTGGTGCTCGACATCCAACTGGCCCTGCTGGCCGAGTCCCGGCTGCCCGAGGAGACGGCGGCCGTGCTGCGGACGGTGGACGGCTCCGAGACCGCCGTCGTCGACGGCATACGGTCCCTGCGGCCCGGCCGCCCCGGCGCGGGACTGCCGGCCGGGCAGGACGCCTTCCTCGCCGCCCGGTTCGCGGAGGAGTACGGGACCGTGCCCCGCGCCGTCGCTGCCGTCCGCGACGCCGCGCTCCGCGGTGCCGGCGACGCCCGCGCACTGGCGCCCGGCTCCCCGATGAGCCAGGCCCTCGGCACCCGACTGCCCCTGGCCCAGGGGCCGATGACCCGGGTCAGCGACCAGCCCGCGTTCGCGGCGGCCGTCGCCCGCGACGGAGCCCTGCCCTTCCTCGCCCTCGCCCTCCTGGACGGTGACGCGACCGCCGAACTCCTCGGCCGGACCGGCGCCGCGCTCGACGGCCGGCCCTGGGGCGTGGGCATTCTCGGGTTCGCCGACAGCGCGCTGCGCGCCGCCCAGCTCGCCGCCGTCCGCGCCGCGCGCCCCACCCACGCCGTCGTCGCGGGCGGCAGGCCCGGCCAGGCCGCCGAGCTGGAGGCGGCCGGCATCAGCACCTTTCTGCATGTGCCGTCACCGGCCCTGCTGCGCCAGTACATCGACGCGGGCGCGCGCAAGTTCGTCTTCGAGGGCGCCGAATGCGGAGGCCACATCGGCCCGCGCAACAGCTTCCCGCTGTGGGAGGCCCAGCTGGCCGTCCTCGAACAGCGCCCCGAGGCACCGGAGTTCCAGGTCCTGCTGGCCGGCGGCATCCACGACGAGCGCTCCGCCGCCATGGCCGCCGCGCTCGCCGCCCCGCTGGCCGGGCGCGGAGCCGCCGTCGGCCTGCTCATGGGCACCGCGTACCTCACCACCGCGGAGGCCGTCTCCTGCGGCGCCGTGGGCGAGAGCTTCCAGCGGCAGATCCTTGACGCGACCGGCACCGTCCTGCTGGAGAGCGCTCCCGGCCATGTCACCCGGTGCGTCCCCAGCCCCTACACGGACGAGTACGCGGCGGTGCGCGCCCGGCTGGCCGCCGACGGCGTCCCCGACCGGGAGGCGTGGGACCGCCTCGAACGCCTCAACCTGGGGCGGCTGCGCATCGCCAGCAAGGGCCTGGAACGGCAGGACGGCCGGCTGCGGCCCGTCGACGACCGGCGCCGGCGCGAAGCCGGGATGTTCATGGCGGGCGAGGTGGCCGCGCTGCGCACCCGGACCACCACCGTCGCCGACCTGCACCGCGCGGTCACCGAGGGGGCGACCGCGCACGCCCGCCGCCGCGCCGCCGAACTCCGGGTACCACGGGAGACTCCGGCCGGAGAAGCAGCACGCCCCGCCGCGCCGCTCGACATCGCCGTCGTCGGCATGGCCTGCGTGTTCCCCCAGGCGCCCGACCTCGGCACCTACTGGTCCCATGTGGTCACCGGGTACGACGCCGTCACCGAGGTTCCCGCCGAACGGTGGGACCCGGCCACCTACCACGACCCGTCCGGCGAGCGCCCGGACACCACCCCGTCCCGCTGGGGCGGCTTCCTGCCCCGGATACCCTTCGACCCGCTGGCCTACGGCATCCCGCCCGCCTCGCTCGCCGCCATCGAACCCGTACAGCTCCTCGCCCTGGAGACGGCGGCCCGCGCCCTGGCCGACGCCGGGTACGACAGGCGGGACTTCCCGCGCGAGCGCACCGGGGTCGTCTTCGGCGCCGAGTCCGGCAGCGACCTGGCCCACGCCACCACGCTGCGCGCCGTCCTGCCCTCGTACCTGGAGACCGTACCGGCCGCCCTGGAGGAGCAACTGCCCCGGCTCACCGAGGACTCCTTCCCCGGCATGCTCGCCAACGTCATCTCCGGGCGCGTCGCCAACCGTCTCGACCTCGGCGGCGCCAACTACACCGTGGACGCGGCCTGCGCCTCCTCACTCGCGGCGCTCGACGCGGCGTGCAAGGAGCTGGCCTCCGGGTCCGCCGACATGATGCTGTGCGGCGGGGCCGACCTGCACAACGACATCAACGACTATCTGCTCTTCTCGTCGGTGCGGGCGCTCTCCCCGACGGGCCGGTCCCGCTCCTTCGACGCGGACGCCGACGGCACCGTGCTCGGGGAGGGCGTCGCCTGTGTCGTGCTCAAGCGCCTCGCGGACGCCGAGCGCGACGGCGACCGGATCTACGGCGTCGTCAAGGGCGTCGGCAGCGCCAGCGACGGCCGCTCCCTGGGCCTGACCGCCCCCAGGGCCGAGGGCCAGCGCTCCGCCCTGGACCGTGCCTACGCGTCGGCCGGGATCTCCCCGGCCGAGGTCGGTCTGGTGGAGGCGCACGGCACCGGCACGGTCGTCGGAGACCGCACCGAACTGGGCGTGCTCACCGCTCTGTTCACCGAGTCGGGCGCGGAACCGGGACGCTGCACCCTGGGGTCGGTGAAGTCGCAGATCGGCCACACCAAGTGCGCCGCGGGCCTGGCCGGGCTGATCAAGGCGGTGATGGCCCTGCACACGGGCGTCCTCCCGCCGACCCTGCACCTGCGCACCCCCAACCCGGTGTGGGACGAGGGGACGAGCCCGTTCGTGTTCCGCTCCGAGTCCTGCCCGTGGCCCGTGCCGACGGGGCGGCGGGTCGCGGGTGTCAGCGCGTTCGGCTTCGGCGGCACCAACTTCCACGTGGTGCTCAGCGGTTATGAGAACGGCGCGCCCCCGGAGCACGGTCTGCCCGTCTGGCCCGCCGAACTGCTCACCTTCCGCGGCGAGGACCACGAGGCCGCCCGCCGGGAGATACGGCGGCTGTTCGAGGAGCTGGAGGCGGACATCGGGGCGAGCCTGCGGGACATCGCCCGGAAGACGTGGCGGCGGACCGAGAACCGCCACGGGCCCGTCCGGATCGCCGTGGTGGCGACAGACGCCGACGAGCTCCCCGGACAGCTCAAACGAGCTTTGGAAGGCGTACCCGCCCCCGCCGAGGGCGTCTTCGTCGCGGCGCCGGACACGGCGGGGCAGGGCGGAGTGTCGCGGGACGCGGCGGAGCCGGACCCGGTATCACGGGGAACGGCATCGCGGGACGCGGCGGACCGGGAGGCCGAGGGACGGGACCCGGCAGGAGGGGACGCGGCGGATCGGGAGGCCGAGGGGCGGGACCCGGCAGGGCCGGACGCGGCGCATCGGGAGGCCGAGGGGCGGGACCCGGCAGGGCCGGACGCGGCGGACCGGGAGGCCGAGGGACGGGACCCGGCAGGAGGGAACGCGGCGGGGGCACGGGGGCCCGGGGCGGCTGGCCCCGGCAAGGTCGCCTTTCTCTTCCCCGGCCAGGGCAGCCAGCGCCCCGGCATGCTCGCCCCCCTGATGACGGCCTTCCCGGCCGAACGCGGCCTCCTCCTGGCGGGGCACGCATACGCCGACGCGCTGTACCCACCCGCCGCGTTCGACCCGGCCGGTGCCGCCCGGCAGCGCGCCACGCTCACCGACACCCGGATCGCGCAGCCCGCGCTTGGCATCGCCGCGCTGACGGCGCACCAGCTGCTGGAACGGTGCGGCGTACGGCCCGACATGGCCGCCGGCCACTCGTACGGCGAGCTGGTGGCGTTCGCCGCCGCGGGGACCCTGGACGCCCGCACCCTGCTCGACCTCAGCGCCGAGCGGGCCGCCTCGATCCTGGTCGTGACGGGAGACGACCCCGGCACCATGGCCGCCGTCGCCGCCGCCCCCGACGAGGTGGCGGCGGTACTGGCGGCGGCCGGCCTGGACGGCGACGTGGTCGTCGCCAACCGCAACGCGCCCCGCCAGTCGGTGATCTCGGGCCCCCGTGCCCTGGTCGCACGGGCGGTCGGGCACCTGGCCGACGCCGGCCACCCGGCCAGGAACCTCCCGGTGGCATGCGCCTTCCACAGCCCCGTCGTCGCGGACGCCGCCCCGCGCTTCGCGGAGGTGCTCGCCCGACACCGGCTCCGAGCACCCGAGTTCGACGTCTGGAGCAACCGCACCGCGACCGTCCACGCCCCGGACCCGGATGCCGTGCGCACCGAACTCGCCGCGCAACTCGCCGCCCCGGTGCGGTTCAGCGAGGAGATCGAGGCGATGTACGAGGCGGGCGCGCGGATCTTCGTGGAGGCCGGCCCCGGCTCGGTGCTCACCACCCTGGTCGGCCGGATTCTCGGCGACCGCCCGCATCTGGCGGTCGCCTGCGAGCCCCGCCCGGACGCCGGGCTGCGCGGCTTTCTGGAGACCCTGGCCAGGCTCGCCGTCGCGGGCGTCCCCGTACGCGTGGGACGGCTCTTCGAGGGCCGGGTGCCCGACGCCCCGAACACCCCGGCGGGGACGAGCGGTTCGGGCGTCCGGCCGGCCGGGCCCGGCTGGCTGGTCGACGGCCGCCAGGTGCGGACCGCGGCCGGCGCCCCGCTCCCCGGCGGCCTCGCCCCCGCCCGACGCATCAGCCTGGAGGCCCCCACCGTGACACCCGACCCGACGAGCCAGGACCCCGGCACGGCGGCCGGCCGCGCCGACGCACTGATCTCCGACTTCCTCAGGACCACCCGCGAACTGGTCGCCGCCCAGCGCGACGTCCTGCTCACCTACCTCGGCGGCGGGGTGAGCGGGCGACTCCCCGCCCCGCCGCCGAGCCCAGCCGCGCGTCCGGTCCCGGCCGTCGTCGCGCCGCCCCTGCCCCGGGCTCCCGAACCCGGGTCCGCCGAACCCGTACCGGAGCCCCCGGCGGGCGACCTCACGGCGGCCTCACCCGCTTCGGGGCCCCGGCCGGCGGCCCCCGATGTGCGGGGCACCGTCCTGGCCGTCATCAGCGAACGCACCGGCTATCCCGTCGACATGATCGGGGACGACCTGGAGCTGGAGGCCGACCTCGGCATCGACTCCATCAAGCGCACGGAGATAGCCGGTGAGCTGGCGCGCCGGCTGGCCGCCGGGCGCGCGGCGGACGACGACTGGACGGAGGAGCTCTCCCGGGCCCGTACGGTCGCCGCCATCACCGCCTGGCTCACCGGCGACCAGGGCGCGGAGCGCGCCGAGGGGGCCGCCGGAGTCCGTACCGGCTCCTCGCCGGTGTACGGCTCCGGCCCGGACCGCACGGAGGAGACCACCGGCGCCGCCACGGCCGCCGCTCCCGCCGCCGGCTCCGCCTCGGCCGCCGGCTCCGCCGGGGCCGCCGCTCCCGCCCTCGCCCCGACCGTCGCCGCTCCCGCCCTCGCCCCGACCGCTCCCGCTCCCGCTCTCGCCACCGCCCCGCCCGCCACGGCCGCCGTACCCGAGCCCGCGCCGGCGGACGACGGCGACCAGGTCCTCGCGGTCGCCCCCCGCCGCTTCGTCCTGCGCGAGCGGCCCCTGGAGGCGGCGCGGCGGCCCGCGCCCGGTGCCCTGCGCGGCACCCGGTTCGCGCTGCTCGGCGCGCACGAGGTGGGCGCGCTGCTCGCCGACCGGCTGATCGAGGCGGGGGCCGAGGCGGTGATCTTCGACCCCGCACGACGGCTCAGGCCCGGCGACGGCCCGTTCCACGGTGTGGTCCACCTCGGCGCGATGGCCCCCGACGCGGCACCGGTGCTGCCGGGCGCGTTCGAGGTCCTGCGGGCGGCCCTCGACCTCGCTCCCGCGCGGCTGCTGTGCGCGAAACGCACCCCCGGTGACGACGAGGACCCCGGGGCGGGGCTGCGCGGACTGTTCCGGTCCATCGCCCGTGAGTACCCCCGTCTCGACGCCCGGGTCGTCGAACTCGACCCGTCGGTACCGGTGGCGGAGCAGGCCGACGCGCTGCTGGAGGAGGCGTGCGCGGGCGACCGCGTACCCGTCGTACTGCGCGGCCGGGCCGGGCGGCACGGGCTGGAGCTGGCCGAGACCGCCGCCGACAGCGGTACCCGGGCGGCGGACGGCACCGTCGGCGCCGACGACCTGGGGCTCGACCAGGACGCCGTGGTCGTTCTGGCGGGCGGCGCCCGTGGCATCACCGCCGACATCGCGACGGCGCTCGCGGCCACCACCCGGTGCCGTATCGAACTGCTGGGCCGCACGCAGCCGTTCACCGGCCCCGAGCCCTCGGGCCTCGCGGCGGCCACGGGCCTCACCGCGCTGCGCGCCGCCCTCGCCACCCGTGGCACTCCGCTGGCGCGGGTCGACGCCGAGGCACGGGCCGTCCTGGCGGCCCGGGAAGTGCGGCAGACCGTGGCCGAGTTGACGCGGCTGGGCAGCCGGGTCGGCTACCGGTCCCTCGATCTGCGCGACTCCACCGCCGTCAACCGGGCGGTCAAGGAGATCCAGATCGAGCACGGCAGGATCGACGCCGTGTTCTGCGCGGCCGGGGTCATCGAGGACCGGCTGATCGCCGACAAGGACGCCGCGTCCTTCCGCCGGGTGTACGACACCAAGGTGGACGGCGCCCGTTCACTGCTCGACGCCGTCGCCCAACTGCCGGCCGCTCCGCGCCTCGCCGTCCTCTTCGGCAGCATCGCCGCCGTGCTCGGCAACCGCGGCCAGAGCGACTACGCCGCCGCCAACGACGCCCTCGCCGCCCTGGGGGAGCGGTGGGCGCGGGTCACCGGGCAGCGCGCGCTCACGGTCCACTGGGGCCCCTGGGCGCCGGCGGGAACACACCACGGGATGGTCACCCCGGAACTCGCCCGGGACTACGCCCGGCGCGGCATCGCCCTCATCGACCGGGAGAGCGGCGCGCTGGCGCTGCTCCGGGAGATCGCCCGCGGCGGGCGCGGCGCCTCGACCGTCGTCCACACCGCGTCGGGCTGGTGAGATGACCTCCCCCACCTTCCCCGCCTCATCCGCCTTCTCCGCCCCGTCCTCCCCGTCCACCTCACTCACCCCGCCCACCTCGTCCTCTTCACCCGCGCACGGCGCGGCGGTGCCGGTCGCGATCGTCGGCATGGCGGTCCTGCTGCCCGGCGCCCCCGACCTGGACACCTACTGGACGAATCTGCGGGACGGCGTGGACGCCGTCACCGAGGTGCCACCGGACCGCTGGGACGCCGCCTACTACCGGCCCTACGAGGCGGCCGACCGCTCCGCCGACCACATCTACTGCCGCCGCGGCGGATTCGTGGACGGCTTCACCGAGGTGGACGCCGCCGGGCTCGGCATCATGCCGGCGGCCGTCCCGGACACCGAACCCGACCAGCTGCTCGCGCTCACCGTCGCCGCCCGCGCCCTGGCCGACGCGGGCGGCGAGGACCGGCTGCCGCCCCGCGACCGGGTCGGCGTCGTCCTCGGCCGGGGCGGCTACCTCACCCCGGGCCTGGTTCGGCTCGACCAACGCGTACGCACCGCACATCAGTTGACCCGTACCCTCGGGGAGATCCTGCCCGGCCTGGGCGCCGACTGGCTCGCCCGGGTCCGGGAGGCGTTCACCTCGGCCCTCGGGC
Organism: Streptomyces pyxinae; assembly: GCF_024756275.1. Taxonomy (GTDB): domain Bacteria; phylum Actinomycetota; class Actinomycetes; order Streptomycetales; family Streptomycetaceae; genus Streptomyces; species Streptomyces pyxinae. Next base: position 184,930 of record NZ_JANUGQ010000005.1, read on the forward strand.
CCGAGCGGCCGGAGGCGGCCATCGGCCTGGTCCCGAACCTGGCCGCCTCCCGCATCGCCAACCGGCTCGACCTGCGCGGCCCCGCGTACACGGTCGACGCCGCCTGCGCCTCCTCGCTGGTCGCGGTCGACCACGCGGTGGCCCAACTCACGCAGGGGCGCTGCGACATGGTGCTCGCCGGGGGAGTGCACCACTGCCATGACATCACCCTCTGGTCGGTCTTCGCCCAGCTGCGCGCCCTCTCACCGACCGACCGCATCCGCCCCTTCCACGCGGAGGCCGACGGCATCCTCGTCGGCGAGGGCACCGGTGTGGTGGTGCTCAAACGCCTCACGGACGCCGAACGCGACGGCGACCGGGTGTACGCGGTGATCCGGGGCACCGGTGTCGCCGGCGACGGCCGGTCCTCCGGCCTGATGCACCCCGACTCCGGGGGCCAGGCCCGCGCCGTCCGCCAGGCCTGGGACGCCGCCGGGATCGACCCGCGCGCCACGGGCTCCGTAGGTCTCCTGGAGGCTCACGGCACCGCCACCCCCGCCGGGGACGCGGCCGAACTGGCCACATTGGCCGAGGTGTTCGGGCCCCGGCGTGGCGGTGCCGACCGGGCCGTCATCGGCAGCGTCAAGTCGATGATCGGCCACTGCATGCCCGCCGCCGGTGTCGCATCCCTCGTCAAGGCGGCCCTGGCCACGCACCACGCCACCCTGCTGCCCACACTCCACTGCGACACCCCGCACCCCGACCTGGACCGCACCCGCTTCAGCCCGCTGGCCGCCTCCGTGCCCTGGGACGCCCCGCTGCGCCGCGCCGCCGTAAACGCCTTCGGGTTCGGCGGCATCAACGCCCATGTCGTCCTCGAAGAGGCGCCGGCGCGCCGCTCCAAGCACCACGCGGCGCCCCGCCCCGGGCTCCACATGGCACCCGTCCCCGCCCCGGTCGTCGCCGTCGCCACGCCCGCCGGCCGGGCGCCCGTTCCCGCCGCCGACACGCCGGTCCCCGCCGCCGGGGAGGCCATCGCCCCGGCAGCGGCGGTCCCGGCCCGGAACACCGGCACCGCGACGTCCGTGCGCGAACCGGAGCGGGTCCTGCGGCTGACCGCCGCCACCCCCGCCGCGCTGGCCCGGCTCCTCGACGCGGACGACAGCGCGTTGCGGGCCAGGGCGAGCGCGGACAGCGCATCCGGGACGCCGGGCGCCGGAGGAGCCGGCGGCACGGCGGGCTCCGCCCCCGGCCCGGTGCGGCTCGCCGTCGTCGCTCCCGACGCGCGGCGGATCGCGCTGGCCCGCCGCGTCGTCCCCCAGGGACGCCCCTGGCGCGGGCGGAGCGATGTGTGGTTCGCCCCGAGCCCGCTCCTCGGGCGGGCCGGCGGCGGCAGGCTGGCGTTCCTCTTCCCCGGGCTCGACGCCGAGACGGCCTCCGGCGCCGACGAGGTCGCCGCCCACTACGGCCTGCGCCCGCCCGGCCCCGCGCCCGCCGGCGATGTCGCCCGCCACGGCCTGGGCGTGCTCCGGGTCGCGCGCGTCCTCGACACGGCCCTGCGGGCCGAGGGCATCCACCCCGACGGCCTGGCCGGGCACAGTGTCGGGGAGTGGGCGGCCATGATCTCCGGCGGGATCTTCGCCGCCGACGCGGCGGACGCCGTCCTCTCCGCCTTCGACCCGGACGCGTTCCGGGTGCCCGGCGTCGTCTTCGCCGCGCTCGGCGCCTCCGCCGCGTACGCGCGGCAGGCGCTCGCGTCACACCGGGGTGTCGTCCTGTCCCACGACAACTCGCCCGGCCAGTCGATGGTCTGCGGTCCCGAACCGGCGATCCTCGCCCTGCTCTCCGAGGTGCGCGCCGACGGCGTCATCTGCCAGGTGCTGCCGTTCCGTTCGGGCTTCCACACCCCGATGCTCGCGCCCTACCTGGAACCCCTGGCCGCGGGCGTCCGGGAGACCGGCATCCACCCCGCGCGGACCCCCGTGTGGTCGGGTACCACCGCCGGACCCTTCCCGGGGGAGCCCGCCGAGGTCCGGGCCCTGTTCGTGCGGCACCTGCTGGAGCCCGTACGGTTCAGGCAGCTGACGGAGTCGCTGTACGGGGCCGGATTCCGCGCCTTCGTACAGGTCGGCGCCGGCGGTCTCACCTCCCTGGTGGACGACACCTTGCGCGGCCGCGACCACCTCTCCGTCGTCGCTGACCACCCCCGCAACGGCGGGCTCGGCCAACTGCTGCGCGTCCGCACCGCGTTGTGGACCGAGGGGTACGAGCCGGCCCCGCGCGCCCGTACGCGCCCGGCCGCCGCACCGACCGTACGGGCACCGGAAGCGGCTCCGGCCGAGTCGACGGAGCCACCGGGGCGCGGCCCCCGTACGGCACCGGCGGGGACCGGGCCCGAGGAGCCGGCCGCACCGGTGCCCCGCAGGTCCGCCCCGGTCCGGCTCCAGTTGGGCGGCGCCCTGCTCTCCCTCGACCGGGGCCTGCGCGACACACTCCGCACCGAACTGGCCACCGCCACCGCCGGCGCGGCCCCGCAGCCGGCCGCCTCCGCCCCGCTCGCCCGCTTCCACGACCGCCATCCGCTGGCCGCCGAGGTCGACGCCCTCCTCAGCGACACCGCCCACGCCGTCGGCGCCGTGCTCGACGCGGCCGGCCCGGGGGAGCACCGCAGCACTCTGCGGGTCTCCGTGGAGACCATGCCCTATCTGCTCGACCACTGCTTCTTCCCGCAGCGCCCCGGCTGGCCCGAACCGGCCGACCGGCACCCGGTGGTGCCCGCCACCACGGTGGTGCACCATCTCGCCGCCGCCGCCGCGCGCCGCGCCGCACCGGGCCACCAGGTGATCGCCGTGCGCGACCTGCGCCTGGAGAAGTGGGTGACCGCCCTGCCCCCGGAGGACGTGACCGTCACCGCGCGCCGCCGCCCCGACGGACAGTACGACGTCGGCTTCGGCGCCTACGCCCGCGCGGTCGTCGAGACGGCCCCCGGCTTCCCGGCCCCGCCGGGGCGAGGGGACCCCGCTCGGGAAGACGAAACGGAGGAACCCTGCGCCCTGCCCGCGCACCGGCTGTACACGGATCGCTGGATGTTCCACGGCCCCGCCTTCCAGGGCATCACCGAACTGACCGCCCTCGGCCCGCGCGGTGTGCGCGGCACCGTGACCGTGCCCGGCGCCCCCGGCGCGCTCCTCGACAACGTCGGCCAGCTCCTCGGCTACTGGCTCATGGCCACCCACCGCACCCGTACCGTGCTCTTCCCGGTCGCCCTCCGCGAACTGCGCCTGTACGGCCCCGAGCCCGCGCCCGGCACCCGCGTGCACTGCCGGATCACCGTCACCGCCGTCACCGAGTCCACGGTCACCTGCGACGCCCGGCTCACCCTGGACGACGCCACGGTGTGGGCCGAGATCACCGGCTGGCGCGACCGCCGCTTCGCGGCCCCCGACACCCGCCGCGACCACGGCTACCCGGAACGCCGCACCCTCTCCGAGGCCGTCCCCGAGGGCTGGTGCCTGGTCCGGGACACCTGGCCCGACCTCGCCTCCCGCGACCTCGTCATGCGCACCCACCTGGGCCACGACGAACGCGAGGCGTACGCGCGCCGCTCCCCGCGCGCCCGCGGCCCCTGGCTGCTCGGGCGCATCGCCGCCAAGGACGCGGTCCGCCACTGGCTGTGGCGGCACGGCGCGGGCGACGTGTACCCGGCCGAGCTGCGGATCCGCAACGACGCGGCGGGCCGCCCGTACGCCGAAGGGGTGCACGGCCGCGAGGTGCCGCCGCTGCGCCTGTCGCTGGCCCACCAGGGCCGCACCGCCGCCGCCCTGGTGCGGCCCGCCGGGACCGCGAGCGCCGTCGGCATCGACATCGAGGAGGTCACCGACCACCCCCTGGGGGCCGTGCGGACGGCCCTGGGGGCGCGGGAACTGGCCCTGCTCGCCGGACGCGCCGACGGCGACCCCGCGCTGTGGTTCACCCGCTTCTGGGCGGCCAAGGAGGCCGTCGCGAAGGCCGAGGGGACCGGACTGGGCGGCAGGCCCTGGGAGTTCGAGGTGACCGACGCGGCTCCCGACGCCCTCACCGTCACGGTGGGCGGACGCCGCCACCGTGTGCGCTGCACCCTCATCACCCACTCCGACCGGGCCCATGTCGTGGCCTGGACGGTGACACCCCCCGAGGAGAACCTCCTGTGACCAGCACCGACCCCGTACCCGCGGGCCTCGCCAGGACGGGCGCGGCCGGGCCGCCGGACCCGGACGCCGTCCTGGCCGAGATCGGCTCGATGATCGCGCTCATCCTCGAGGAGTACGCGGCCGGCCTTCCCGAGATCACCCGGGAGACCCGCCTCGGTGAGGACCTGGAGCTGGAGAGCATCGACCTGGTCACCCTCTCCGGGCACCTCGCGGAGCGGTACGGCGAACGTGCCAACCTCGCGCAGTTCGTGGCCGGTCTGGACCCCGACGCGATCATCGCCCTGACCGTGGGCGACCTGGTGGACCACATCGTGGCCGCCCGCACCTCCGTCGCGGGGGAGTGAGCGATGGCGATGGTCCGCGCCGGCGGCCTCCGGCACCACGTCGAGCGCCTCGCCCCCGAGGGCGTGTCGCGCCGGCCGCCCGTCGTCGTGTTTCTGCACGGCGCCTTCATCGACACCCTGGCCAGCTTCTACTTCACGCTCGCCCCGGCGTTCGCCGCCCACGGCCGCGCGACGGTGATGTACGACCTGCGCGGCCACGGCCGCACCGAACGCCCCGGGTCCGGCTACCGCGTCGAGGACTTCACCACCGACCTGGTCGCCCTGCTCGACGCCCTCGGCCTCACCGAACCCGTCCATCTGGTGGGCAACTCGTTCGGCGGCACTCTCGCCTTCGACTTCGCCGTCCACCACCCGGACCGGGTGGCCAGTGTGACGGCCGTCGAAGCCTGCCCGGTGAATCCCGGCTGGGCCGACGCCATGGCCGGGGCGCTGCACCGGGCCACCGAGACCCTGCCCGAGGACCAGGCGCTCGCCTGGTTCACCGAGCAGTACGGCACGGTGTCGTCGACCCGCACCGGCGATCCGGCCCACGACGCCCGCATCGCCCGCCTCGGCCGCAACGCGGGCCGTCTCATCAAGGCGACCACCATCGCCCGGGACCTTCCCCGCAGCCGCCGGCCGCCGGCCCACCGGCTCGCCTCGCTCGCCTGCCCGGTGCTGCTCATCAACGGCGAACACGGGCTGGTGGCCGCCGAGGCCGCGTATCTCACCACCGCGCTGCCGCGCTGCCGCCGGGTCGTCGTCCCCGGCCACAAGCACTCGGTCCTCGTGGAGGCGCCCGCCGAGGTGAGCCGGGTGACGCTGGCCTGGTTGGACGAGCACGCCCCGGCCCGGCCTGCGGCCGGAGCACCGGACGCGGCCCTCGCCCGGCTCGCGCCGGGGGCGTCCGGTGTGCGGCCGGCCCGCCCGGCGACGGGGAGCGGCCGATGAGCCGTTGTCTGTTCGTGGTGCCGCCGCTCAGCGGCCACATCAACCCCGCCGCCGAGGTCGCCGCCGAACTCGCCGCCCGGGGCCACACCGTGGCCTGGGCGGGCCGCCCCGGCATCATCGGCCGCCTCGTCGGGGAGGAGGCGGAGGTCTATGTGTGCGCGGGCCCCGACGGCCTGGAGGGCCGGCCCCCGGGCCTGCGCGGGGTCGCCGCCCTGCAGTTCCTGTGGCAGGAGTTCTTCGTCCCACTGGCCGACGCCATGGCGCCGGGTGTCGCCGCCGCCATCGACCACTTCCGGCCCGATGTGGTCGTCAGCGACCAGCAGACCCTGGCCGGCGCCCTCGTCGCCGAGCGGCTCGGCGTCCCGTACGCCACCTCGGCCACCACCTCCGCCGAACTCACCGGCAGCCTCGCCGGGATGCCCTCCGTGGCGGCCTGGCTCACCGGTCTGCTCGCCGCGCTGCGCGCCCGCATCGGAGACCCCGCCGCCACGGGGGACCCGCGCTTCTCCCCGCGTCTGACGCTGGCCTTCACCACGCCCGAATTCCTCGGGCCCGTACAGCGCCCGCCGGAGGGCGTCCGGTTCGTCGGCCCCGCGCTGCCGGGCCGGCCCGCGTACGGTGACTTCCCCTGGGAGTGGCTCGGCCGCCGCCCGGGCGCGGCCCTGGTCCTGGTGACCCTCGGCACCGTCAACCGGGACGCCGGGGCCCGCTTCCTGGCCGAGACCGCCGCCGCGCTGCGCGAACGCTCCGACCGGCTGCGCGCCGTCGTCGCGGACCCGGGCGGAGCGCTGGCCGGCACCGACACCGGCCCCACCGTGCTCATACGGTCCTTCGTCCCGCAGCGCGCCCTGCTCCAGCACGTCTCCGCGGTGATCTGCCACGCCGGCCACAACACCGTCACCGAGTCGCTCTGGCACGGCATCCCGCTGGTCGTCGCGCCCATCCGGGACGACCAGCCCGTCGTCGCCCAGCAGGTGGTCGACGCGGGCGCCGGCGTACGGCTGCGCTTCGGCCGCGCCGACCGGGCCCACATCGGCGCCGCGCTCGACACCGTCCTCACCGAACCGCGTTACCACGAGGCCGCCCGCCGCATCGGGACGTCCTTCCACCGCGCCGGAGGAGCCGGCGCCGCCGCCACCCACCTCGAAGAGCTGGCCGGACACCCGACGGCACAGCGGGACCAGGGAGAGGGAACAGCCCATGGCAGCCCATAGCGAACAGATCGCCAGACTCCGCACCAGCTACCAGGAGGAACTGGCCGACGGCACCGACCGGTTCTTCCTGCCCCGCCGCACCGGCTGCCCCTGGTGCCTCGGCCCCGAGCTGCGGGTGAAGCTGCGCACGGTCGACCAGGTGCAGCGCAAGCCCGGCCGGTTCGTCCTGGACGAGTGCGTGTCCTGCGGCCATGTCTTCCAGAACCCGCGGCTCAGCCAGGAGGGCCTGGACTTCTACTACCGTGACTTCTACGACGGCCTCGGTGCCGAGACCACGGCCAGGATGTTCGAAGGCCGGGGCAGCGTACGGCGGTTCCAGCACAGTGTGCGCGCCCTGCTGCCGCATATCCGGCCGCACCGCTGGCTCGACGTCGGCACCGCACACGGCCACTTTCCGGCCAGCGCGAAGAAGTTGCTGCCCCAGACCCGCTTCGACGGCCTGGACATGGGCGAGAGCGTGCTGCTGGCCGAGCGGCAGGGCCGTATCACCGAGGCCCACCAGGGCCAGCTCACCGAACTGGCCGACACCATGGCGGACCGGTACGACACGGTCAGCATGTTCCACTACCTGGAGCACACCCTCGACCCGCACAGCGAACTCGCCGCCGCCCGCACGGCGCTGCGCCCCGGCGGGCATCTCCTCATCGAGGTGCCGGATCCCGAGTCCCTCTCCGGTCGGCTCCTGGGCAACCTCTGGATGCCGTGGTTCCAGCCCCAGCACCTCAACTTCATCCCGCTGTCCAACCTCTGTGACCGGCTCACCGGCCTCGGCTTCACCGTCGTGGCCGCCGAACGCACCGACGCCCACATCCCCGTCGACCTGGTCTGCGCCACGTGGTTCCTGCTCGGCCGCGTCCTGCCGCCCGACGACGTGCCCTGGGCGAACCGCCCCGGCCGGGCGGCACGCGCCGCCCGCTGGGCCCTGGTGTGGGCGGCGGTCCCCTTCCTGCTCGCCGCGTACGGCGCCGACCTGCTGCTGAACCCCCTGCTGCGGCGCAGCCGCTTCTCCAACGCCTACCGGGTCATCGCCCGCCGCGACACCCACTGACACCCACGGACACCCCGGCGGCGGTCCCACCGCTCCGGGGCCCTGGCCCCGGTCCACGGCACCGGGGCCACCGGCGTCCGGCCCCCGAAACCCACACATCCCCCACCCGCCGGCCTCCGCGCCCCACCGAGGCCGGCCCAGGAGTGCACCGTGAAACCCACCGCGAAGCCCACCCAGGACCGGCACCCGGACCCGGCCTCACCGTCCGACGACGGTCCCGCCGCGCCCGTACCCCGCCGCTCGCCCCGGCACGCGGCCCCGGCGAAGCCCCGGCGGCTCCGGCCCCGGGTGTGCCGCCGGATCCGCCGGGCCGCCGTGGCGGCCGCCGCCGTCACCCTGCTCACGGCCTCGCAGGCGCCCGGCGAGGTGCGCCCCCGGGACCAGGACGGGACGGACCGGGCCCCCGGTCTCGCCACGGACGGCTCCGGTGACCCCGGGGCCGCCGGGGCACTCGGGCGGCGGCCGGCACCCGGCTCCCGGGCGCCGGGCCAGAGCGACGGTTCCTACCACACCGAACTTCCGCCGCTGACGGCCGCCGCCGGTCCGGCCGCACCGAGGTACGCCGCCGAGGTACGCCTCCAGTCCGGTCTGCCCGCCACGGTGCTCGCCGCCTACCGGAGGGCCGAGGCGTCCGTGCGCCGCACCGACCCCGGCTGCCGGCTGCCCTGGCAACTGCTCGCCGCCATCGGCAAGGTGGAGTCCGGCCACGCGGGTGGCGGGGCGGTGACGGCCGACGGCACCACCCGGGGCCGGATCCTCGGCCCGGTCCTGAACGGCGGCGGCTTCGCCGTCATCACGGACACCGACCACGGCGTGTTCGACGGCGACGCCCGGTACGACCGAGCCGTGGGCCCGATGCAGTTCATCCCGTCGACCTGGGCGAGTTGGGGAGCGGACGGCAACGGCGACGGTCGCGCGGACCCGGACAATGTGTTCGACGCCGCCCTGGCGGCCGGCCGCTATCTGTGCGCCGGCGGCCGTGATCTGGGGCTGGCGGGCCCGCTGGACCAGGCCGTGCTCAGCTACAACCACTCCGCCGAGTATCTGAGGACCGTCCGCCACTGGCTGGCGTTCTACCGCACCGGAGTGCACGGCGTGCCCGACGGACACGGCCCCGTCCCGCACAGCCCCGGCGCCGGCGGGGACACTCCCGCCACCCGGCCCGCCGACCCGGGCGGCGTCGTCATCGGCCCGGCTCCCGGCGGCGGCCGTCCGAGCCACCCCGGACGCCCCGGAAAACCGGCAGGCCCCCGCCCCACCAGCCGGCCGCACCCCACCAACAGCCCCCGGCCGCCCACCGGTTCCCGGCCCTCCACCAGTCCCCGCCCGTCCACCGGCCCCCGTCCCACGACCAGTCCCCGTCCCACGGAGTCACCCTCCGCGCCCGGCAGTCCCGGCCCGTCCACGACCCCGGGCACTCCGAGCCCCACCGACTCCACCGGACCCACGGACCCGGGCACCCCCTCCACCACCCCGCCGGGCAGCCCGGACGCCACCCCCACCGGCTCCCCGTCACCGACGGCGAGCGGCGCGCCGGGCGGCGGACCGGACCGGAACACGCCCTGACGGCGCGGCCGGTACCCCCGGTTCACGGCCGGCGGCCCGACAACCCCCATGGGGCTCACGGGGCGTACCGGTACAGCACTTCGAGAAACGCGGTGGCGGCCGGGGTCGGCCGCCTGCTGTCGTGCAGCGCGCGGATGTGCCGCACCGCCCGGTGGTCCGCCAGCCGCAGCGCGTGCGCGCCGTACGGCAGGGCGGTGCCGGACCGCGTCCCGGGTGAGTCGGCCCCGAAGACGGAGGAGCGGGGGACCACCGTCACACCGATGCCCCGCGCGGCCAGCCGGATCATGTCCTGGATCTGCCCCACCTGGAGGGTCCGGCCGGGCTCCACTCCCGCCCGGGTGAAGGCGGCCTCCACCTGATGGCGCAGCCCGGACCCCTCGGTGAACTGGATCAACCGGTGCCCCCTCGGCAGGTCGTCGAGACCGACCACGGGCCGCCTGGCCAGGACATGGCCGGGCGGCACGACCAGGACCAGCGGGTCGCGGGCCAGCACCCGGTGGTCGAGCCCGTCCGGCACCTGCCGCGGTTCGAGCGCGACGACGGCCACATCGAGGTCCCCGGCCAGGACGGCGCCGGCCATCTCCCCGCCGGGGGCATGGGTCACCTGGAGCTCGATGCCGGGGTGCCGCGTCTGGTACTCGGCCATGGTCTCCGCGAGATCGACCGGCGAGGCGCTGAGCTGGAGGAGCCCCAGGCGCAACCGCCCGCGCCGCAGCCCGGACAGGGCGTCCAGCGCGGTCCGGGCGTCGTCGACGTCCGCGAGCACGCGCCGGGCGTGGAGCTGGAGCAGTTTGCCGGCCTCGGTCAGCCGTACCGAGCGAGTGGTCCGGCTGAACAACCGGGCGCCGACGTCCCGCTCCAGGCGGGCGATCTGCTGGCTGATCGCGGACTGGGCTATGTGGCATCTCGCCGCCGCCTGGGAGAAGTTGCGCGTCTCGGCCACGGCCAGGAAGTACTTCAGCCGACGTAACTCCACAAGCACCTCACGAGCGTCCGTGCGCCACAGGCCGGACCGCGCGCCGCCACGGGCACGCCGGTCTCCCGCGCCAAGGGGTCCGACCAAGGTCATCGTGGGGGCCATTATGCTGACGCGGACGGCTCCGTGTTCGACAATCTTGTTCTCTGTTGGACAACCGGCTCCGCCGTACGCCACCGACGGGACGGAGACCCCGCACCGGTCCGCCGTCAGGGACGCGGCCCGCGCGCCGCCCGGCGGGCCCGGCCCGACTCCCCGGACTGAGCCCGCGGGCCGTGGCGGACGCCCCCGGGACGCCCCACCCGTACGGGGAATTTCGGAGCACCGGCGGAGCGGCCCCCGACGTGACTCCATGTAATGCGCAAAGAGTCATTGAAACAACTCGCGAGTAACCCGGGGAGCGGGAAGCGGGCCCCTGGTCCCGTGGCGCGCCAGGACCGGAAATCGCCGTTCGGTTTCCGCCACCTTGGCGGAGAGGTGAGTCGCATCAAGGAACCGTCCGACACCTACCGAAGGGTCCGGATCGACCGGTCCCGGGCGGCTCGATCCGGCCCACCGGGCGGGGTGCGCCGAACCGTCCGGTGGAGCCGTCGAACTGGTGCTTCCTGCCGGTAGGAGCGTCAAACTCACTCCACCGCAGGGGAGTTCACGCACGGCTCGGGCAGGCCGGAAGTCGCCCCCGGGGCCGGGTGCGGAGGGGTGGCCGGGAGGTGGCCGGCGGTCCGTGCGGACGCCTCAAGCGATCATTATGCGCCACCTGTGACCCGGGCCACAGATGGCGCACGGGCGCCGCTGCTACGTTGAATAAGACCACTCGGGGGGAAATCTCATGCGATCTGCCGGCGCTCACATGAATGAAATACTCGCGCCATCTTCTCTTCATTTCTGTATGACCTCATCGGAATTCCAGGGGTAGTCGCCGCCCCGGTCGGCTCTTTCCGGCCGGTCCTCTTCCCGCTGCCCGGACCGGGGTTCCGTTCCGGCGCCCCGGCCGTCCCCCGGCCCCCGCCCGACGCGCGCGCCCGACCGGCGACGCGCGCGGATGGGGGTGTCCGCACGTACTCCGAAGCCGCCCCACCCCTGCCCTGGCCCGCCCCGGCCGCCACCCGCGCCGGAGGCAGGCGCCCGCGCGCGCGGCCACGAACGGAAAGGTTCCCCGGCATGAACACGGGCACGAACACAGCACTCCCGCCGCACCTCCGGCATCCACTCCTGGAGGACCTCTTCAGGGAGCAGGCCGAGGCCCGCCCCGACGCCCTCGCCGTGATCGACGGACCGGTCCGGCTGACCTACGCCGGGCTGCGCGAGCGCGCGGAACTGCTCGCGGCCGGTCTCGCCGCCCACGGTGTGGAGCGCGAGACCGTGGTGGCCACGGCCTTTCCCCGTTCGGCGGATGCCGTGGTGTGCACCCTGGCCGTGGTGCTCGCCGGCGGTGCCTATCTGCCGGTCAACCCGGACTTCCCCGGCGAGCGGCTGCGGCTGATGCTGGCGGACGGCGGCGCCGGGCTGCTCGTGTGCGCCCCCGAGGCGGTGGACCGGCTCGCCCCCGCGGTTCCCCCGGGGACCCGGATCACCACCCCGGAGGAGCTGATCGAGGCGGGCCGGCGGGCCGGTTCCGCTCCGGTCGCCGCGCCCCGGTCCGCGGACCGCTCCCCGCTGGCGTACCTCATGTTCACCTCCGGTTCCACCGGCCGCCCCAAGGGGGTGATGGTGGAGCAGTCCGGCATCGTCCGGCTGGTGCGGGACAGCGACTTCTACCGATTCTCCCCGGCGGACCGGCTGCTGCTCACCGGCGCCCTGGAGTTCGACGCGTCGACCTTCGAGATCTGGGGCTGCCTGCTGAACGGCGCCACGCTCTGCGTCACCGGCACCGAGACCCTGCTCGTCGCGGACGCGCTCAAGGCGGCCGTCCGCGAGCACGGCATCACCGTGATGTGGATGACCGCGCCACTGTTCCACCAGACCGTCGACACCGACCCGGAGGTCTTCGCCGGCCTCGGGACGGTGGTGGCCGGCGGTGACGTGCTGTCGGTACGGCATGTGCGCGCCCTCCAGGAGGCGCGTCCCGGGCTGCGGATCATCAACGGTTACGGCCCGACCGAGAACACCACGTTCACCACCACCCACGAGATCGGGGCCGGTGAGCCCGGCCCCTTCCCGATCGGCCGGCCCGTCGCGGGCACCACCGTCCTCGTGGCGGACGAGGACGGCGCCCCGGTGCCCACCGGCGAGCAGGGCGAACTCCTCACCGGCGGCACCGGCCTGGCCCGGGGATACCTCGGCAACCCGGCACTGACGGCGGAACGTTTCATCACGGTGGGCGGCGAGCGCTACTACCGCACCGGGGACCGGGTCAGCGCGGACGCCGACGGGCTGCTGCGCTTCCACGGCCGGATCGACGACCAGGTCAAGATCCGGGGCCACCGGGTGGAGGTCAAGGAGGTCGAGGCGGTGCTGCTGGCCTGCCCCGGCGTCCAGGACGGCTGCGTCACCGCGGTCGCCGGCGCGCACGGCAAGCAGCTCGTCGCCCATGTCGTCACCACCCCGGACGGCACGGCGGCCGGGATCACCGCCGCCCTCGCGGCCCGGCTCCCGGAGTACCTGCGGCCGGAGCGCCTCGTGGTCATGGACCGGCTCCCGCTGAACGCCAACGGCAAGGTGGACCGCGCCGCGCTGCCGGCCGGCGGGAGCGGTGGCGGTTCCGCCTCCGCCGGCGCGGCGGCCGCGCCGCTCGACCCGGAGCTGCGGCCCCTCGCGGCGCTGTGGGACGCCGTACTGCGCCTGGACGGACGGCCGCTCGCCCCCGGGGACGACTTCTTCGCACTCGGCGGCAACTCGCTGTCCGTCGGCGCGCTCATCGGCCGGCTGGCCGCCCGGCAGCGCGTCCGGCTCACCTTCCGCGACATCTTCGAGCACCGCACCCTGCGGGCCATGGCGCACGCGGTCCGCCGCCGCGCCGCCGATCCGTCCGCCGCCGCCGCCGTACCGGACGGGCCGGTCACCGCCGTACCGGAGGGCGTACCCACCGTGCTGCACCCGCAGCAGCACGGCCTGCGCACCCATGCCGAGGTCGCGCCGGAGTCGCTCGCCTACCACATACCGCTGCGGCTCGAACTGCGCGGGCCGGATCTCACCCCGGACCGGATCCGGGCCGCGCTCGGCGAGCTGGTACGCCGCCACGACGCCCTGCGCACCCGGTTCCTCACCACCGGCGAAGGACCCCGCCAGGAGGTGTCGCCCACGGCGGCACCGGAGTTCACCGTCTCCGACCTCCGGACCCACCCGGACGACACCGCCGCCCTCGCCGCCCTGCTCCGCCCCTTCGACCTCGGCACCGCGCCGCTGCTGCGCGCCCTGCTGGTCCCGGCCGGCGCGGACATCCACCGGCTCTACCTCGATGTGCACCACCTGGTCTTCGACGGCGTCTCGCTGCGCATCCTCGCCGAGGAACTCGTGGAGCTGCTCGCCAGCGGCGCCGTCCCGGAGGCCAAGTGGGGGTACGCCGACGCCTCCCGCTGGTACAGCGACCGGCTGGCCGACGGCGGCGACGCCGCCCACGAGCGCTACTGGCGCGAGCTGCTGGCGAACCCGCCCCGGCTGGAACTGCCCACCGACCGGCCCCGTCCGCCGGTGCGCTCGGAGGCGGGCGCGGTGGAGCGGCTGACGCTCTCCGCCGGCCACGCCGAGGCCGTCGCCCGGATCGCCGCCGGCGCCGCCACCACGCCCTACACGGTGCTGCTGACCGCCTACGCCGCCGCCCTCATGCGGCTGTCGGGGCAGCGCGACATCGTCGTGGGCAGCCCGCTGAGCGGGCGGGTGCACCCGGACTTCGACCAGGTCGTCGGGATGTTCGTCGGCACCGCGGCGCTCCGGCTGACCGTGGACGCCGACGCCTCCCCGGCCGAGCTGCTGACCGTGGCCGGCGCCCGCCGGGAAGAGGCCCTGGAGCACCAGTCGTTCCCGCACGACCGGGTCGTCGCCGGGCTGGGACTGCCCCGGGATCCGTCCCGGCTCCCCCTGATCGACGCGTTCTTCGCGCTGCAGAACGCCGGCTTCCACCAGGTCGCCTCGGGGAACCTCACCGCCGACGCGCACCTGCTGCACACCGGTACCTGCCGGTTCGACCTCAACCTCCAGGCGTACGAGCGCTCCGGCGGCATCGATCTGGAACTGGAGTACAGCACCGCCCTGTTCGACGCCGCCTCCGCCCGCTATCTGCTCGACCGTGTGGTCGCGGCGGTCGACGATCTCGACCGCTCGCCGCACACCCCCCTGTCCGGTCCCGTGGCACGGCCGTCCGCGGTCACCCCCGCCGAAGCCGCCGACTTCACCTTCTAGAAAGGCCCGAAGGACCCGCATGTCCAGCGCACTTCACGCACAGCAGGCCCTGCTCGCCCACCCCGCCCAGCGGGAGTACTGGGAGACCCTCCGGGGGACCTGGACCGATCCCGTCCAGGTGATCCGCGACCACCTCCGGCCCGGCGCGGGCGACCCCCGCTCGACCGGCGCCCCGCTCGACCCCGCGGCCGCCGGCGCCCTGGCCGGGATCACCTCCGGCGACCCGGTGCTGCTGCGCACCGTCGCCGCCGCGGTCCTCGCCCTGCTGGCCGCCCGCACCACCGACCGCGAGGACGTGGTGGTCTTCCTCCCCGCGCCGCCGGACCGCTTCGGCCGCCCCAACCGGGCGCTGCCGCTGGCGTTCCCGGTGCGCCCGGACGACCCGGCGAAGGCCCTGCTGGGCACCGTACGAGCCGCGTACCTGGAGGCCTCCGGACACCTCGACATCGAGGTCGCCCGGCTCCTCGGCCGGACCGACAGCCGCCCCACCGACTTCATGGTCTCGGTCGACGGGGACCTCGGTCCCGGGGACGCCGAACAGGCCGGCACCCCGCTGCTGTTCACCCTCACCACCGGGGCCGGCGCCGCCGTGGAACTGCGCTACGACCCGGTGCTCTTCACCGAGGACACCGCAGGACGGCTCCTGGAGACCTACCGGCGGCTGCTCCACGAGGTCACCACCGCCCCCGGCACCCCGCTCGCCGGCCTGCTGGCGGCCACCCCGGACGAACGCGGCACGATCGCCGGCTTCAACGAGACCGACGCGCCCTTCCCCGGGGACCGGCCGCTGCACTCCTTCCTGGAGCAGGGGGCCCGGGAGCACGGCGACCGGATCGCCGTCACGGACGGCTCCGGCACCACCTACGCCCAGCTCAACACCGACGCCAACCGGCTGGCCCGGACCCTGCGCGAGCGCGGGGTGGCCCCGGGGAGCATCGTCGGCGTCTGCGTGCCGCGCTCGGCCGCCATGCTCACCGCGATCTACGCGATCCTCAAGGCCGGCGGCGCCTATCTGCCGATCGACCCCACCCTGCCCGACAACCGCATCCAGTACCTGCTGGAGCACAGTGGCACCACCCTGGTGCTCGCCACCCCGGAGACGGCGGCCGTGCTGGGCGACCGGCCGGTGCTCGACGTCACCGACCCGGCGGTCCCGGCGGCGGACGGCGGCGACCTCGAACCGGTCGCCGGGCCCGGCGACCCCTGCTACGTCATCTACACCTCGGGCTCCACCGGCCGGCCCAAGGGCGTGGTCGTCGAGCACCGCGCCATCGTCAACCGGCTCTGGTGGATGCAGCGCGGCTATCCGCTCGGCGCCGACGACGTCATCCTGCACAAGACACCGTTCACCTTCGACGTGTCGGTGTGGGAGATCTTCTGGTGGTCCCTGGCCGGAGCGGCGGTCGCCACCCTCCCCAACGGCGACGAGCGCGACCCGGCGCGCATCGCGGAGCGGATCGCGGAGAGCCGCGCCACCACCCTGCACTTCGTGCCGAGCATGCTGCACGCCTTCCTCACCTACACCCGCGCCGCCGGCACCACCGGCCGTCTCGGCTCGCTGCGCCGGGTCTTCGCCAGCGGCGAGGCGCTGGCCGCCACCCAGGTCCAGCTCTTCCACGAGACCCTCCCGGACACCTCGCTGACCAACCTCTACGGCCCCACCGAGGCGGCCGTGGACGTGAGTTGGTACGACTGCGACACCCTGGACGCGACCCGCTCGGTGCCGATCGGCCGCCCCATCGACAACATCCGCCTGGTGGTCCGCACCCGGGACGGCCGGATCGCGCCGCCCGGGGTGCCCGGCGAGCTGTGCATCGCGGGTACCGGCCTGGCCCGCGGCTATCTGCACGCCCCGGAGCTGACCGCCCAGCGGTTCACCGAAGGACCCGAGGGCTACGGCCGGATCTACCGCACCGGCGACCTGGCCCGCTGGCTGCCCGGCGGCGTCCTGGAGTACCTGGGCCGGCTCGACACCCAGGTGAAGATCCGCGGCTACCGGATCGAGCTGGGGGAGATCGAGCACCTGGCCGCCGGCGCGCCGGGCGTGGCCGAGTGCGCGGTGGCGGCCGTGGCCGGTGAGGGGGCCGAGAAGGCGCTGTGCGCCTATGTGGTCGCCAAGGAGGGCTTCGAGGAGTCCGTGCTGCGGGACACGCTCGCCGCCGAGCTCCCCTCGTACATGGTCCCGCAGTTCGTCGTCACGGTGCCCGCCATCCCCACCAACCACAACGGCAAGCGCGACCTGTCGGCCCTTCCGGCACCCCGTTCCGGGGTCTCCGCGCGGGAGTTCACCGAGCCGTCCACGGACCTCGAGCGGCTGCTCGCCCGGGTCTGGTCCGACGCCCTCGGGGTGGACCGGGTCGGCGCCCGGGACAGCTTCTTCGCGCTCGGCGGCGACTCCATCCTCGCCATCCGGGTGGTGGCGGCGCTGCGCCAGAGCGGATACGAGGTGTCGGTCGGCGAGGTCTTCGCCCACCAGGAGCTGGCCGATCTGGCCACCGTGGTCCGTGCCGCCGCACCGGCCGGTCCCGACGAGCCCGCCGGGGACGACACCGGATCGTGGCCGGCCTCCGCCCTCCAGCAGGGCATGATCTACCACTCCAGCCTCACCCCGGACATCCCGGTCTACCACGACATCTTCCGCTACCACGTCGAGGTGCCCCGGGTCGTGACGGCGGAACTGACCGCCGCCTGGCTCGACATGACCGGCCGCCACCCGGTGCTGCGGGCCTCCTTCGACATGGAGGCGGCCGACCGCCCGAGGATGGTCGTCCGGGAGGTGCCCGAGCCGCCGGCCGAGGTGCTGGACCTGCGGACCGAGCCCGACCCGCGCGCGGCCGTCGCCGCCTGGGCCGAGGCGGAGAAGCACCGTCCCGTCGACCCGGCGGGACCGGAACCGGCGTACCGGGTGCGGTTCTTCGTGCTCTCGGACGACCGGGTGGTGCTCGGACTGAGCTTCCACCACGCCCTGCTGGACGGCTGGAGCGCCGCCTCGCTGGTCGAGGAGTGGGTACGCGGCTACGGCGACCGGCTCGCCGGCCGGGAGACCGCCCGGGTCTCCGCGCCGCCGCTGCAGAGCCGGTACGCGGCCCTGGAGCTGGCCGCCGAACAGGACCCGGCCGAGCGGGACTTCTGGGCCGCCGAACTCGACGGGGCGCAGCTCGCCGAGGTCCCCCGGCTGGCGCCCGGCGCCCGGGGCCGGCAGGGCGCGGCCGAGGTGGTCGTCGCGGCCCGGCCGCTGCCGGACGAGCTGCTGGCCACCCTGCGCGAGCGCGCCACCGCCTGGTCGGTGCCGCTCAAGAGCGTCTTCCTCGCCGCGCATCTGCGCGTCCAGGCCCTCATCACCGGCCAGGACGACGTGACCACCGGCCTGGTGGCCAACGGGCGGCCCGAGGTGGAGAACGCCGAACACGCCCTGGGCATGTTCCTCAACACCCTGCCCTACCGGCTGCCGCTGGACCGGGAGGAGAGCTGGCGCCGGCTGGCCGAGCGCTGCTTCGGCCTGGAACAGCGCCTCCAGCCGCACCGCTGGTTCCCGCTGCCGTCCGTCCAGCGGCTGCACGGCGGACCCGTCTTCGACGTGCTGTTCAACTTCACCAACTTCCATGTGCACCAGGGCTCGGACGCCGGGGCTCCCTCCGTGGTGTCGGTGGACTACTTCGAGCAGACCAACGCCCCACTGGTGGTGTACGTCGGCGCCAACGCCTACGAGGGCGGCTGGGAGTACCGGATCGGCTACGACCCCGGACAGTTCTCCGCCGAGCAGATCGACCGCTACCTCGGCTACTACCTGGGCTGCTTCCACGCGCTGGCGGACGGCGGCGAGAGCCGCTGGGCGGAGTCCGTACCGCTGCCGGCCTCCGAGCGGGCCGAGCTGCTGGCCCCGCCCGTCCGGCCGGCCGACCCGCGACTGGGCGGCCACACCACGCTGGTGGACCGCTTCGAGGCGATGGCCGCCCGGTACGCGGACAACACGGCCGTCGACTGCGGGGACCGGAGCCTGACCTACCGGGAGCTGGACCGGCGCGCCAACGCGCTCGCCCACCGGTTCGCGGAACGCGGCGTGGCCACCGGCGACCTGGTGGCCCTCGCCCTCGACCGGGACCTGGAGATGGTGGTCGCCGTGCTGGCCACCCTCAAGGCGGGCGCGGTCTACGTCCCCATCGACCCCGGCTATCCGGAGGACCGCATCCGGACCACGGTCGAGGACGCCGGGGTGCGCCTGGTCGTCGGCACGCCGGAGGTGTGCGCGCTCTTCCCGGACCGCGCCACCATGGACGGCACGGCCGCGGCGCTGGACGCCGTGCTCGGGGACGGCGCCGACCGGGGCCCGGACCACGGACTGACCGCCGAGTCCGCCGCGTACGTCATCTACACCTCGGGCTCGACGGGCCGGCCGAAGGGCGTGCTGGTCACCCACGGGAACGTCCTGCGCCTCTTCGGATCCACCGAGCACTGGTTCGGCTTCGGCGCGGACGACACCTGGTCGCTGTTCCACTCGTTCGCCTTCGACTTCTCCGTGTGGGAGCTGTGGGGCGCGCTGCTGTACGGCGGCCGGCTCGTGGTCGTCCCGTACTGGGTGAGCCGCTCGGTGGAGGACTTCGCCGCTCTGCTGATCGACGCCGGGGTGACCGTACTCAGCCAGACGCCGTCCGCGTTCGGTCAGGTCAAGCAGGCCCTGATGGCGCGGGCCGGACGGGACGACATCCCGCTGCGCCACGTGGTGTTCGGCGGGGAGGCGCTGGACTTCGCCTCCCTGGCGGACTGGTTCGCGCACTTCGGCGACGAACGGCCGCGGCTGGTCAACATGTACGGCATCACCGAGACCACCGTGCATGTCACCTACCGCCGGGTGACGGCGGCGGACACCCGGGCGCCCGGCAGCCTGATCGGTGAGCCCATCCCCGACCTGGGTCTCCATCTGCTGGACGTCTCCGGCCACCCGGTGCCGGTGGGCACCACCGGTGAACTCGTCGTCACCGGCGCCGGGGTCGCCCGGGGCTATCTCGGCCGGCCCGAGGAGAGCGCCCGCCGCTTCGTCGAACTGGACCTCGGGCACGGGCCCGTCCGCGCCTACCGGTCGGGCGACCTGGCCCGGCGGATGCCCGGCGGCGAGGTGGAGTATCTCGGCCGGGGCGACGCCCAGGTGAAGATCCAGGGCTACCGGATCGAGACCGGCGACATCGAGGCGGCGCTCTCCGCCCACCCGGACATCGACTCCTCCCTGGTGGTGGCCTTCTCCCGGCGCTCCGGGGGCAAGGCGCTGGCGGGCTACCACGTGCCCCTGCCCGGCCGGGTGGTCGACCCGGCGGAACTGCGCGAGCACCTCGGCGGGCTGCTGCCCGGCTACATGGTGCCCGGGTTCCTGATCGGGCTGGAGCGCTGGCCGCTGACCATCAACGGCAAGACCGACCGGCGGGCGCTGCCCGACCCGGAGGACCACCTGGCCGCCGCCGCGGCCCCGTACACCGCCCCGCGCGACGCCACCGAGGCCCGGCTGGCCGCCGTCTGGCAGCAGGTGCTGGGCGCGCCCCGGGTCGGCATCGACGACTCGTACCACGGGCTCGGCGGCGATTCGCTCCAGGGCATCCGGCTGGTCGGCGCGGTGCGGCGGGCCGGTCTGGAAGTGGCGCTGCACGACCTGTTCCGCGTCCAGAGCATCCGGGAGCTGACCGACCAGGGGCTCGTCCGCGCGGTGGAACGGGACCCGGCGGAGCAGGACCCGGCGGACGCGAGCCGGCCGTTCGACCTGCTGCCGGCCGAGGACCGGGCCGCGCTGCCGGCCGGGGTGGTGGACGCCTACCCGGCCACCCTGCTGCAACTGGGGATGATCCTGCACACCGACACGGACCCGGCGCAGGGCGTCTTCCACGACCTGATCCGCTACCGCGTCGACCTCCCCTTCGACCGCGAGATCCTCACCGGCCTGCTGACCGGCCTGGTCGACGCGCACGAGATCCTGCGGACCTCCTTCGCCCTCACCGGATACAGCGAGCCTCTCCAACTGGTGCACGCCCACGGGCAGACGCATCTGACCGTGCACGACCTGGAGCACCTCGCCCCGGCCGCGCGGCGGGCGGCGATCGACGCCTGGTTCGAGGCGGAGAAGAGTACCGGCTTCCTCTGGGAGGCGCCCACCCAGATGCGGTTCTTCGTCCACCGCGCCACGGCGGACTCGTTCCATCTGTCGGTCAGCTTCCACCACGCGATCATCGACGGCTGGAGCTTCTCCGGACTGATGGCCCGGCTCCTGGAGGACTACCGGCGGCTGGTGGCGGGGGAGGAGCGCACCGCCGCCGCGCCGGCGCCGCTCGCCTACCGCGACTATGTGCGCCTGGAGCTCCAGGCGCGGCAGGACACGGCGGCCGAGGCGTACTGGACCGGTCTGCTGGACGGCGCCCCGTACACCAAGCTCCCGCGCTCGCCCGAGGCCGGGGCCCGCTGGGCCGAGGCCGGGCTGCTGCTCGACGAGGAGCGCTACGCGGGCCTCGCCCGGCTGGCCGAGCGGCACCGGGTGTCGGTCAAGGACGTCTGCCTGGCGGCGCACTTCCGGGCGCTGTCGCTGATCACCGGGGAGGAGGACGTCACCACCGGCGTCTTCGGCCACGGCCGCCCCGAACACCTGGACGCCGACCGGATGGTGGGCCTGTTCCTCAACATCGTGCCGCTGCGCGTCCGTTCCGGCGGCGACTGGCCCGCGCTGCTGGCCTCGGTCAACCGGATCGGCCACGAGCACCTGCCGCACCGGCGCTTCCCTTACGCCTCCATCCAGCGGGCCACCGGCGGCCGGCGCCTGGTGGAGACGGCGTTCAACTTCGTCAACTTCAGCGCCTACGCGGAGCAGTTGGGATCCGACGGAGCGGGCGTCATCGGTGAGCTCAAGTGGTTCGAGCACGCGGACTTCGCCCTGCTGGTGACCTTCAACGCCGATCTGTTCACCCGCCGGATGCGGCTCAACTTCAACGCCGCCGCGTCGGTGCTGGGGGAGACGGCGGTACGCACCGTGGCCGAGGTCTACGAGGCCGTGATCGACGGGCTGCTGGGCGACCCGGCGGCCGGCGACCGGATCGCGCCGCTGCTGGCCCGGCTGCCCCGGCCCGCCGACGGCCGGCCGGACGACTACGACCGCGCCGGCGCGCCGGCACCGGGCCGGATCGCCGGCCTCGACGGTGTGGACCCGGCGGAGCTGGACCGGCTCATCGAGCGGATCTGCGGGGAGGAGGCCGGGAACCCGCACCCGGACTCGCTCACCTCGCTGCGGCTCGCCGCCGCCCTCCGGGACACCTTCGGCGTACACGTCCCGCTGGCGCGGCTGCTGACCGGCGGCCTGGCCGTCCTGGGGCGGTGAGGCGGACCATGCGCGCCATACGGTCAGTACATTCGACGTTTTCCACCATCCTGCTCAGCTCGCTCGGCTCGACCGTGCTGTGGCTGCTGCTGGTGCCCCACTTCACCCTGCAGACCCACTCCGGCACCCTGGTGGGCCTGCTCGGAATGGAGCGGCAGGTGCTCGGTGTGGTCGGCGCGCTGCTGGTCGGCGTCTGGGCCGACCGGGGCCTGATCCACCGGAAGTTCGCGCTGCTCCAGGGGATGCAGCTGGTGCTGGCTGCGGCGTTCCTGCTGAGCGACTGGCTGGGGGTGGCAGGCCCCGGGTTCATCCTGGTGTGGACGGCGCTGCGGTTCGCGCTGGTGGGCGCCGGCTCGGTGCTGGCCTACCGGCTGCTCGCCGCCGCGTCCGGGTCGAGCTCCCAGGGCGCGGTGCTCCAGATGGTGACCTCGCCGCAGGGCGCGATGGTGTTCGCCGCCGTGATCTGCGCGGTGGTGCCCGCCTGGACCGCGCACACCCTCGCGGTGGCGCTCGCCTTCGACATCGCCGCCTCGCTGCTGGTGCTGTGGCTGCTGTCCTCCCGGCTGGAGCGGCCCGAACCGGGCTCCGACGACATGTCCTTCGGCTGGCGGAACGTGATCGGGCGTGGCGCCGAGGCCGTCCGGAGCTACTGGCTGCCGCAGCTGCGGCCGTGGAACCTGCTCCAGATCGGCTTCCTGATCAGCCTGTCCGGGATGCTGGTGTACGCCAGTGTGCTCGCGGAGGGCCAGCACCTGGTGCCGGTCCCGATCGCCTTCTCCAGCGCCTGGTTCTTCTACGGCCTGGCGTTCTGGCTGACGGCCCCGCTGCTGCGGAAGCCCGGCTGGGACCACCGCTGGGCGCTGGTGTTCGCGGGCGTCCTGACCGCCTGCGGCGTCGTCAGCGCGGTGGCCGGCAGCACCGCGTTCGGTGTGCACATGGCCCTCTATGTGGTGCTGACCTTCGTCAACGCGTACTGGATCCACTACACCAACGCCCGGATCCTCGAACCGGCCCCCGCCGAACGGCTGGGCCAGATCCGGGCGAGCATGATCTTCTATCTCGGGGTGGTGTTCGGTCTCGGTGAGCAGGCCGTCGGCGTGCTGCTGGAGTCCGGCTCCGGCATGCTGCTGCTCGACCTGCTGCACGTGGCCGGCGGCATCCTGCTGGCGGGCGCCCTGCTCGTCATCCGCCAACGAGCCCGGCGGCTACCGGCCGGGCAGGAGAAGGAGGTCCGGGCATGACCCCGGAGGAGATCGTCGACGGCCAGCTGGCCGCCTACAACGCGCGTGACCTGGAGGCCTTCCTGAGCTTCTACGCCGAGAACGTGCCGGTGTACGCGTTCCCGTCCGGCGAGGAGCTCGCCGACCGGTCCGGCCCCGCCTTCCGGGAGCGGTACGACAACCTGTTCCGCTCCAGCCCGGACCTCCACGCCGAGCTGGTCTCGCGGGTCGTCCACGGCCGGCTGGTGATCGACCAGGAGCGGGTGACCGGCTTCCAGGGCGGCGAGGAACGCGCGGCGGTCGCGCTGTACGACGTGGGTCCGGAGCGCATCGAACGCGTCTGGTTCGCCGTCTGACCCTCCCGCACCCGCCCCCGGGTCCCGGCGCGTGTGCCGGGGCCCGGGGGCGCCTCGTGCCCGCCGGGCACCGCTTTCCGGGCCGCCACCCGGCGCCCCTGCCCGCGTCCGACCCGGTCGGGCCCCGGAGGCCCGCGTCCGACCCGGCCGGCGGGCGGACCGGAGCCGTTCACCGGACCGCGGGGCCGGTCGTCGCGGGGCACCCCGTCCGGTGACCCGGGGTCAGCGCCCCGCGCTGTCGTCCGGTCCGGCGCCCGAGCGGTCGCGGCGGTGCCGGGTGCCGGGCAGGAACTCCTGCACCTTGGCCTTGATGCCCTGCTTCAGGATGGCGGGGGTGTCGCTGTCGCCCCGGAGTACGGCGGACGCGGCGGCCTCGATCTGGTCCAGCTCGGCGTGCGGCGGGATCGGCGGGACGGCCGGGTCGGTACGGAAGTCGATGACGAACGGGCCGTCCGCGGCGAGTGCCCGGTCCCACGCCTGCTCCACGTGCTCGGGCTTCTCCACCCGGACGCCGTCGAGCCCGATGTTCCGCGCGATGTCGGCGTAGGGCAGGTCCGGGATGGCCTGCGACTCCTCGAACTGCGGCGCGCCGGACATGGCCCGCATCTCCCAGGTGACCTGGTTGAGGTCGCCGTTGTTGAGCACCGCCACGACGAGCCGGGGATCGGACCACTCGTGCCGGTACTTGGCGGCGGTGACCAGCTCCATCATGCCGTTCATCTGCATCGCGCCGTCACCGACCAGGGCGATCGCCGGCCGGTCCGGGTGCGCGAACTTCGCGCCGATGGCGTACGGGACGCCGGGGCCCATCGTCGCCAGGGTGCCCGACAACGAGCCGCGCATCCGGCCCCGCAGCCGCAGGTGGCGGGCATACCAGTTGGCAGCGGAGCCCGAGTCGGCGGTCACGATCGCGTTCTCGGGCAGCCTGCCGTCCAGGGCGTGCACCACGTACTCGGGGTTGAGCGGATCGGCGTCCACGGCGGCCCGCCGCCGCATCACCTCCCACCAGCGGGCGACGTCCTTCTCCACCTTCTCCCGCCAGCCGCGGCTCTCCTTGCGGTGCAGCCGCGGCAGCAGCCGCTGGAGCGTCTCCCGGGCGTCGCCCACCAGATTGACCTCGAAGGGATAGCGAAGCCCGATCATGTGCGGGTCGATGTCGATCTGGACGGCGCGGGCCTGGTCCAGCTCCGGCATGAACTGGGTGTACGGGAAGCTGGAGCCGATCATCAAAAGGGTGTCGCACCCCCGCATCAGTTCGTAGGACGGCCGGGTGCCCAGCAGGCCGATCGCCCCGGTGACCCAGGGCAGGTCGTCGGGGAGGACATCCTTGCCCAGCAGCGCCTTGGCGACGCCCGCCCCGAGCACGTCGGCCAGCCGCTCCACCTCGGCGCGGGCGCCCCGCGCCCCCTGCCCGACCAGCACGGCTACCTTCTCACCGGCGTTGAGGACCTCGGCGGCACGCTCCAGGTCGGCGTCGGCCGGGACCGGCGCGTACTGCCCCACCCCGATGCTGGAGGGCACCATCTTGAAGGCGTGCTCCGGCGGCGTGTAGTCCAGCTCCTGGACGTCGGCGGGGACGATCACCGCGGTCACGCTCCGCCGGGCGTAGGCGGTGCGGATGGCCCGGTCGATCAGGTTCGGCAACTGCTCGGGGACGTTCAGCACCTCGCAGAAGTCGGAGGCCACGTCCTTGTACAGACTGGCCAGGTCGACTTCCTGCTGATAGGAGCCGCCCATGGCGCTGCGGTTGGTCTGCCCGACGATCGCGACCACCGGGACGTGGTCGAGCTTGGCGTCGTAGAGGCCGTTGAGCAGATGGATGGCACCCGGCCCCGACGTGGCCGCGCACACCCCGACCCTGCCGGAGAACTTGGCGTACCCGACGGCCTGGAAGGCGGCCATCTCCTCGTGGCGGGCCTGGACGAACTTCGGGCTGTCGCCGGCGCGCCCCCAGGCCGCGAGCAGACCGTTGATGCCGTCGCCCGCGTAGGCGAAGACGTGGTCGATCCCCCAGTCGCGCAGCCGCCGCAGGATGTAGTCCGACACCTTCTCGCTGGCCATCGCCACTCCGTTTCTCCCAGGACCGGCACGGGCCGGTACGGGCCATGCCGTGGCCGGTACGGGCCGCGCCGCGCGCCGCCGGTCCGCGGCACGGCCCTCCCCGGGTCACCGCGCACGGCTCCCGGAAACGCCTCCCGGGGCATCGGCTGCCCGGGCCGCGCGGGGCCATCGTGGGACCGCCCGGACCACCATCCCGGGGCAGCGGTACCCGGGCACCCGAAATCCACGACTCCGGTGTGAGAGATGCCCGGGATGTGGCACTCGTCCCCGGGACGCCGAGCGGCGTCCTCACGCGACCACCCGCCGGGCCCCGACCCGACCCGGCGAGACCGAAGGAGTTGATGTCGCATGCGCCGGTACCCCCTCGCTCCGCTGGGCGCGGCAGCGGTCCTGCTGGGCCTCTGCGCGCCCGCCGCCCCGGCGGCGACCCCCGACCCGCAACAGGACCGGACCTTCCTGGCGCAGTCCCATCAGGGCAACCTGGCCGAGATCGCCGCCGGCAAGGACGCCGGACGGCACGCCACGACGGCCTGTGTGAAGGAGGTCGGGCGGACCCTGGTGCGCGACCACACCAAGCTGGACGCCGCCGTCCGCAAGGTGGCGCGGGAGACGAGCACCCGGCTGCCCGGCACGCCCTCGGCGGCCCAGCGGAAACAGCTGGAGGCGGTACGGGCCAAGGCCGGCGGCCCGGCCTACGACACGGCCTGGCTGAAGGCCCAGGAGAAGGCGCACCGCCAGACGCTGGCCCTCATCGACCAGGAACTCCGGCAGGGGAAGAACAGCGCCGCGACGGCGGCCGCCCGCTCGGCCCGCCCCGTCGTGGCCATGCATCTGGACATGGTCGAGGGCGGCGTCTGCCAGGCACATCCCCACCCCCGTCCCAGCGGTCACCAGAGTTGACACCGGGAGCGGCCGCCGCCTGACAGGACATCCGGACGAGCCGTGCCCGGCACGAGACCGGCGGCACGGCTCCTCCCGCGCCCGGGGCACCCGGGGGCGCCCCGGGCTCCGGCCGCGCCGGCGGAGCCCCGGTCGGCGCGGCCGAGCTGCGCCCCGGCCGGTCCTCAGCCGCGGCCGGCCAGCTCCTGGAGGCGCTGGGCGAGCCGGCGGTCGGGAGGGCCGACGATGCCGCCGTGGTCGTCCTCGGTCATCCGCGCGAACTCCGCCTCCAGGCCGCCGGTGGGCACCGGGGTACGCGTCCGGGTGCGCGCCCGGTAGGCGGTGAAGTTCTCCAGCACCGCGATGAAGCCCTCCGGCAGGGTGTCGTCCTGGTCCTCCTCCAGGAGGCCGGCCACCTGGTCGCGCCACAGCGCCGCCTCGCTGGTCTCGCCGCAGCTGAGGTGGTGCAGGTGCAGGCAGTAGGCGGCGCCCAGATGTCCGGCACCGGCGGCCAGCTGCCACCAGAATCTGGCGCTGTCGGGGTGGTGCGCCAGATACAGGGAGCAGGCGAAGACATGGAAGCCGTCGATGTCGAGCGGGTCGGTCCAGCCGGTGAACCGGGCGGGGGACTCACCGGGAACCTGGAGGGTCTCGGTCAGGTCCATCACATGCGCGGCCGCACCCGCCTGGCTCAGCCCCCAGCCGGCCATCACCTCCAGCTTGCGGCGGGCCGGGGCGGTGCGGCACTCGCCGCCCGCCGGCCGGACGTACCCGGCGTCCACGGCCAGCCGTCGCAGGCCGGCCGCCACGTCGAAGGGGCGCCGGGGCTCGCGCACGGCCGCCTCGGCCAGCAGTTTCTCCCAGATGCTCACTGGTCCGTCCCCTTCTCCTTCTTCGCCTTCCTGAGCAGCATGGCCCGGCGGAGCCTGGGCTCCAGCCGCTCGCGCGCCCTGCGGCAGTGGTAGTCCACGGTGCTGGCCGTGACCCCCAGGTACCAACCGATGCGCTGGGCGTCGTAGTTGCCGATGTACCGCAGGACCAGGACGTCGAACTGGCGGGGCGCCAGGCGCCCCAGGGCCTGGTAGAGCCCGAGGCCGTCGTCCATGGCGGCCATCTGCTCGCGCAGGCCCACCAGGGCCTGGGCGATCACCGTGCGGCGTACGATCATCCACACCTGCTGTTCCAGATCGCTCTCCGCCAGCAGGGTCGGCCAGTGCCGCAGGATCTCCAGGAACGCCCGGTGCACGGCTTCCTCCGCGGCGTCGTTCGTGCCGAGGACGGCCAGGGCGAACTCGTGGAACGCCTCCTGGTGGGTGATGTAGTACGCCTCGAAATCCAGCGGGAGCGGCAGTGGTGCCTCGGTCACGGGACTGCGACCGTCCTCCCCGCCGACGACTTCTTCGAACATCGGACCTCTTCGTTGCGGGCTCGGTGGCGCCGGGTGCGAGGTGCTCCCGGCGCGCCCTACTCAATCGGCCCAGCCCGCCGAACACGCATGCGCGCACCGGCAGATCTCACGCACAGGTGTGAAGACGTTGCGAAGGGTGAAAATGAGTGGCCCCTGAAACGCCGCCTGACCGGGGTGTACGGCTGACTCTTCGTGTCATGTCTGCGGCGAAGGGTGACGGTGCAGTGACGAACACCACACCGCACGGGGCGGGTTCGGCCTGCCACGATCGAGTGAAGCCCGCGGAAACCGCCCCCGCGCGGCGCCGTGCGGGCGTGCTGTGCGGGCTGTGCCGTACGAACGCGGGCCGGGAGGGGCGGTCAGCGGGGGAGGCGCAGGGGGCGTCTGGCGGTGGCGAGGAGTTCTTCGACGGTGGCCAGCTTGACCCGGGGGCGGCCGTCGCGGCGGCCTCGGTCGGTCTCGGCGCGGTCGATCGCCGCCATCCCCCGCGCGTCCACCACCTGGCGGTTGCGCCGGCGCACCAGGCGGTGGAAGTGCTTCGCGGTGCCGGTGGGTGGTGGCAGCGTACCGGCCACCGCGTCGGCGAGCAGGGTGCCGACCGTCTCGGCGGCGCAGGTGCGATTGGCGCCGATGCCGCCGGACGGGCCGCGCTTGATCCAGCCGACGACATAGGTGCCCGGCATCCCGGCCACCCGGCCGCCCAGGTGCGGTACGGTTCCGGGCCGTTCGTCGAAGGGCAGGCCGGCGACCGGCTCGCCCCGGTAACCGGCGGCGCGTATCAGCAGGCCGGCCGGGATGTCGCGGACGCCGCCGGCCGCGTGGTCGCCGTCGCCGGCCACCACCGCCCGCACGGCCCGCTCGCCCAGCACCCGGACCGGGGCCGAGTGGAAGCGGAGGACGATCCGCCGTCCCTCGCCCGGCGGGCGCGACCAGTCCACCCGCTCCCGGGCGACATCCCGGAGGGCGGCCGCCTTCGAGCCGGGCGCCGCGCCGTCGACGGCGGCCCCGATCCGCTCGTCGTGGTCGTCCACCACCAGGTCCACACCGGTCAGATGACGCAGGGCCAGCACCTCCGGGCGGGTGTAGGCGGCGTCCTCGGGGCCGCGCCGGCCGAGCACCACCACCTCGCGGACGGCACCGGCCCGCAGCCGGGCGAGGGCATGGTCGGCGATGTCGGTGGCGGCCAGCGCGGCCGGGTCCGCGACCAGGACACGGGCCACGTCGAGGGCGACATTGCCGTTGCCGACCACGACCACCCGCTCGGCCGAGAGGTCCACCGCGTCCGGGGCGACCTCCGGATGGGCGTTGTACCAGGCGACCAGCGAGGTCGCGGACACCACACCGGGCAGCTCCTCGCCGGGGACGCCGAGCCGCCGGTCGGAGGAGGCCCCCACCGCGTACACCACGGCGTCGTGGTGGGCGGCCAGCTCCCCGGCCGTCACGTCCCGCCCGACCTCCAGGCCGAGGTACATCCGCACCCGGGGGTGGTGGAGGAGGCGGGCGAAGGTGTCACCCGCCTTCTTCGTGGCCGGGTGGTCGGGGGCCACCCCGTACCGCAGCAGCCCGCCGGCCGCCGGCAGCCGGTCGATCAGCGTCACCTCGGCGTTGGTGTGCAGCAGCAGGTCCTCCACCGTGTACATCCCGGCCGGGCCGGTGCCGACGACCGCCACCCGGATCGGCGCGAAGTCCGCCGGCAGTGTGCGCTCGAACGCCGGACCGCCCCAGGTGTGGAAGTTGGGGCCGGTCCGCCCGGCGGCCGGGTCCGGCTCCGGAGTGCCCGCGAAGTAGGCGGCGTTGATTTCCGCGTACTCCAGCAACTCCGGTCGCTGAGACGCGAGATCGTCCACCGCGTGGATCGCGTCCACCGGGCAGGCGTCCGCGCAGGCACCGCAGTCGATGCACGCCCGGGGGTCGATGTACAGCATCTCGGTGGAGCCGAAGGCCCGCTCCTCCGGCGTGGGATGGATGCAGTTGACCGGGCACACCGCCACACAGGCGGCGTCGTTGCAGCAGGTCTGGGTGATCGCGAAGGTCATCTACCGGGTCCCGGTTCGGTTCAGTGGCTGGGAAGGGACGGTTCGGGCCGGGGGCCGGCTCAGATCAGATGGGCGCGCCGGTAGAACACGACCGCGGGGCGGGTGAGCAGACCCACCGAGGCCAGGAAGTTCATCAGCCCGGCGCAGCTGGACCGCATCATCGCCTTGTGGTGCTCATTGGCGCGGGCCTCCGCGAGCGCGCGCTCGCCGTCGAGCCCGGCGTTGGCGTAGACGTTCCGGTTCACCATGCTGCTGACGATGACGTACGAGGCCACCGCGACCACGAAGGCGTTGAGCTGGCGGCGTGCCCAGCCGGCACCCGCCAGCCGCTTGCGGGTCTCGTCCCGGGCGAACTTCATGTGCCGGGACTCCTCCACGACATGGATGTTGTTGATGGTGCGGACGAAGGGCACCACCCGCTCGTCGCGCATCCAGTCGCGCTGCATGACGTCGAGGACCTCCTCGGCGACCAGGATCGCCGCGTACGCGGCCTCACCGACCGCCAGGGTCTTGAAGGCGCGGCCCAGTTCGAGCACCACCCGGCGCGGGCGGTACGCGGGGGCGCCGAGCTTCTTCGCGCCGCGCGCGAACATGATGGAGTGCCGGCACTCCTCGGCTATCTCGGTCAGCGCCCACTGGAAGTCCGGGCCGGTCGGGTCCTTGGCGTAGATGTCGCGGAGCACCATCTGCTGGAGGATCATCTCGAACCAGATGCCGGTGCTCGCCACGGACGCGGCTTCGTGCCGGGTCAGCTCCTTGCGCTGCTCCTCCGTCAGCTCCTGCCAGTACGCCGTGCCGTAGAGGGTGCTCCACTCCGGGCTGGCGCCGTGGAAGTCCTTGTCGAGCGGGGTGTCCCAGTCGACCTCCACGGCCGGGTCGTACGAGAGCGTCGCGGACGAGTCCAGCAACCGGCGGGTGATGCCCTGGTCCTGGTCCTCCCGGGCGGCGCGGGTGTCCGGCCGGGTCGTACTGCCTGCCATCTGCGGCTCCTTCCCTGGTGTGCCGTTCCGCGGGAGCCGCTGCCGTCGAACGGGCCGAGAGCGGACCCCCACCGTTATTAGACGCACCGTATAGTAAGCCGCCGCCCGCGCCTACCCCTCAGTAGAAAATTTGTCAGCAAGGCGGCTCCAGGGGCCCGTCGGCCGCGCCCCGGCCGGTACGGAGACCAGTGGCTACCGGGCGGCGTCCGCCTGGAGCGGCACGGGCCCGGGGACGTCCCAGCCGACGGGCGCCCGCCAGTCCCGCCACCGCTCCCACCAGCACTCACCGCGCTCCAGGAGCCCCACGACCCGCTCGGCGGCCTCCCGTACGCCGCGCTCCTCCCCGGGGGTGAAGCCGCCCGCGCGCACCCGCTCCTCGAAGTGGTCGACGTCCTTCCACCGGTACGGGGCGCCGTCGCCGGGAATGACCAGATCGAGTTCATGGTCCAGGGTGTCGAAGCCGCGGTCCGTACGGCTGAACGGCGCCTGGAAGTTCACGTACCACTCCCGCAGGGTGCCGTTCTCCCACCGGCCCCACACCGCGTAGTTCTCGCCCGGCCGCTGCAACTGGAGGACGCCGCCGGACTGCCAGGTGTGCGCGAACCCGATCCAGGGGTGCGGGCCCCACCGGAAGTCTCCCCCGCCGAAGGTGAGCGGGGTGCCCCGCGCCAGATACACGGCGAGCTCCCGCTCGTCGTCGCCGGCCACCCGCACCGGATATACCAGCCACTCCCGGCCGTCCAGCATCTCCCGCCGGACGACGACCTGCCCCTGGTGAAAACGCGACTCCATGGGAGGCCAGCTTAAGACTGGGCCGTCCCCGGTGGCCGGCCGGGTGCCGAGGGCTGCGACCGCCGCCGGGTCGCCGTCCGGCGGCGGCCCGGCGGGGCCGGGGCCGCCGTGCGACGGGGGAGTGGCCGCCGGGTGTCCCGGGTCAGACCGGTACCACCAGGGCGGGATTCTCGGCGCGCCGGCCGGAACCGCCGGCGGGCACGGTGACGTCCCCGGGGACCCAGAAGGCCTCGGAGAGTTCGAGCGCGTGCGGTTCGAGGTCCGCGATGACCTCCTCGACGACATCGGTGAGCCCCAGGACCTGGTCGGCGGTGAGACGGCCCAGCGCCAGCAGGTCGCCGCTGTGGGCGGCCACCCGGCGCAGGGCGAACAGCGCGTGCAGGTCCCGCAGCCGCTGTCGTGCCTCCGGGGAGGCCACCTGCCCGGCCGCGTCCAGCAGGGCGTCGCCCGCCAGCCGGTGGGCGTGGGCGTCGACGAGCTCCAGGCCCGGCCCGACGGCGGCGTTCCACCGCTTCAGGGGCGAGCCGGCCCGGCCGGTGCGCAACCGGTTCCGGGCCCGCTGGTGCCAGATCCGCTCCACATCGGCCAGCAGATCCTGAAGGTGCCGGGGATCCCGCAGCGAACGGCCGGCCGGCGGTGTCCCGGTGACCTGCCCGGGGGTGAGACCCCCGAGGAGCATCTCGCCGGCCGCCTTGACCCAGATGACAAGGTTGTCACCCTCGGCCGTGATCGTGCCCTCGTTCGCGGCCAGTTGGCCGGTGATGCCGTGGGCCAGGGCGAGCCCCTGGGCGCCGCACCTCTCCCGGCACTCGGTCATGACCGCCCGGGCCCGCCAGGTGATCCACCCCTTGACCACGGCCGTCAGCCGCTCGCAGTCCTCGCGGTCGGCCTCCGTGGCCCCGGCCCACCGCCGCACGGCGGAACGGTGGACCAGCGTGGCCGCGTAGGTCGTGGCCAGCGCGTCGAGCAGGGGTGCGTGATGGCTGCGGTGAGCCATCAGGGGCACCCGGGCGCCCTTGGTCATCCCGGAGGTCCGGCGGGTGTGCGCATGCCGCACGGCGATGGACACCGCCTGGCGCATGCCCCCCAGGCTGTACGCGCTCATGCAGAGCTTGCCCATGGTCACCCGGCCGATGGAACGGAGGAAGCGTTTCCTGCTGTTGCCCAGCGAGCTGGTGAACCGGCCGTCCGGGGCGAGCCGGCCGTGCTCCCCCTGGAGCAGCGCGGAGTAGGGCAGGGCGACCCGGTGGAACCGGGTGGCGCAGTGGTCCACGGGAGCACCCGAGGTCTGGGGCAGGGGCCGCACCCCGACGCCCGGCAGATGCCGCCCCGCCCCGTCGCTGAGCGGGGTCAGAAAGAGGAAGACCCCCTTGTCGTCCCCGTCGACCAGCAGCCGGGCGGCGACCAGGGCGTCCTTGGCGCCGCCCAGCGAACTGGTGTTGGGCATGAACTTGCAGGCGCCGGCGGTGGGGGTGTGCAGGACGAAGCCGCCCGTCGCCCGGTCGAAGGTGGCGGTCGTCTCCAGCTGCGCGGCGTCGTTTCCGTGCGCCTGCTCGGTGCAGAGAAACGTCCCTGTCCGCTCCATCCGGTAGTAGGGGGACAGGTCACGTTCCGCGTGGTCGTGGTCAAGCAGGCTGCCGAGAAAGAGGTTGTAGTGGATGCTGGCGATCGTCGCCGCGCCGGGGTCGGCGACCCCCGCCCACTCGTGCAGGGCCGTCAGGGCCGGGGCGTCGACCGCCAGGGCCCCGGGACTGGCGATGTTCTCATTGAGCAACCGCAGCCGTTGGTAGGAGAGTTCGGCCCGCTCCCGGTGCGTCAGCCCCTCCCGGAAGGCGAAGGGAGCGGTGCTGAAGAGGCTTCGCCACGGCCGGTGGACGCGCTCGGCCTGAGCGCCGAAGAGAACGCCGGTGAGCGCGGCCAGTTGATCGGTTCCGGGGAGGGCTGAGTCCATCACGCAGGCAAAATAGCCCAGGCGCACATGCGCCACAGCATGACGATCGACACGATTGCGGAGCCGGGGACGGCGGTAGATACCCAGGTCGCGAGCGGTTGAAGCCTTGACTTGGGGCGGTACCCGGCCCGCCGGCCGCCCGGCCGTCCACTTCCGCCGTTCGCACCGGCCGTCCGCACCGGCCGTCCGCACCGGACTCCGGACCCCGGACCCCGGACCGAGGCTGCCACACCTTCGTTTTCCGGGCACCCGGAACGGCGGCCGGGCGCGGGGCGAATCTCTGTGCCCGTGCGGACGGCGCGCCCGGGTCAGATCACGGAACCGGTCCTGCTGGTACGGCCGTTCTCGATGTGGCCGATGAAACGCTGGGACCAGGCGGGGTCGTTGCTCACGGTGATGGTGAAGTCGTACCAGCCGTAGGCGTGGGTGAGCTGGTTGAAGTAGTCGTCGGTGGAGCGGCCGGCGGGCACCTGGTAAGTCCAGGTACCTGAACGGTAGTTGTTGGATGTCACGGTGAAGGTGGCCGTCTGGGTGGGGTGGTCGTTGGCGAGACCGAACCACAGGGCGGTCGCCCCCTCCCGGTCCGCGAAGTAGCTCCTGACCCGGGCGTACCGGCCGGTGCCGCCACTGGTGTCTCCGGTGAAGCGGCGCAGAAAGCGGTTGGGGCCGACCACGGTGAGGTCGTAACGGCCGTTCCCGTAGCCGCCGCCGATGTTGAAGAAGTCGCTGGTGGCGCCGTCCGGGCCGACCGTGTACTGCCAGGGCCCGCCACCCCGGTAGGCGTTGGCGTACGCGGCGAGATGGGCGGCGCCGGTCGCCTGCGGGCCCCGGTTCTCCAGGGCGATCCAGACCTTCTGGGTGCCCTTCGGATCGCTGCCCTCGTAGCGGTCGAGGTAGGCGTTGACCTGGTACGGCAGGGCGCAGGCTGCCTTGTTGCCGGGCTCCTGGGCGGGCCGCGACCCGCTGCCGGCGGGGGTGGTGGGCGCGGCGGTGGCGTCACAGGCCGCTCCGGTCATCACCGGCTGGCCCGCCGGGACCGCGCCCGGCAGCGCGGGCAGCGGCCCGTACACCGGGTTGGCGAAGTCGAAGGCGGACGTGAGGTCGCCGCAGACCGCGCGCCGCCAGGCGCTGATGTTCGGGCAGCGCACCCCGGTCCACTGCTCCAGGAAGCGCAGCACCGAGGTGTGGTCGAAGACCTGGGAGTTGACCCGGCCGCCCCGGGTCCAGGGCGAGGCGATGATCATCGGCACCCGGAAGCCCAGCCCGATGGGCGCGCCGGAGACGTACTCGGTGGCATCGGCGGTGTCGGCGGGGACGGGCGGCGGGACATGGTCGAAGAAGCCGTCGTTCTCGTCGTAGGTGAGAATGAAGACGGTGGAGTCCAGGACGGCCTGATCGGCCGCGAGGGCCTCCAGAACACGCTTGGTCACCGTGGCACCGACGCCGGGACTGGCGTTGGGATGCTCGGAGTTGGCGTAGTCGGTGACGATCCAGGAGACCCGGGGCAGCGTCCCGCCGGTCACATCGGCGCGCAGGGCCGCGATGATCGCGTCCGCGACATCGCCGCCGCTGTAGGGCACCCCGGCCACCCCCTGCCGCCAGAGCACCGGATCGCCCTTGCCGTCCTTGGCCGGGTCGGCGGTCATGAAGGGCGCGAAGTACTCCAGGGCGTTGTCGCCGTAGTTCTTGTCCGCGTCGCGGTCGTAGACCTGGTAGACCTTCCAGCTGATCCCGGCGGACCGGAGCTGCTCGGCGTACGTCACCCAGTTCTGTTCCTTGCGGCGGAAGTCGCCGCCGTTGTGGCTGACCCGGTTGGCTCCGGGCAGGCCGGCGCCGATCGAGCCGGACCAGAGGTAGTCGCGGTTGGGGCCGGTGCCGGTCAGGGACGAGCAGTGGTAGGCGTCGCAGATGGTGTAGGCGTCGGCGAGGGCGTAGTTGTAGGGGATGTCGGCCCGGGTCAGATGGCCCAGGGTCATACCGGTACTGCCCTTGGCCCGGTACCAGTTGTCCATCCGACCGCCGTTCCAGGCGCTGTGCTGGTCGGTCCAGCTGTGCCCGCCCCCGTCCACCTTGCACTGGGCGCTCTTCCAGCCGCCGCTGCCGGCGCTGAGCCGCCAGGGGTAGAGCCAGCCGCTGCCCCTGGGCTGCTGGAAGACCGTCCGGCCGGACAGCCCCGAGGTAGTCCCGGGCACATCGACGACGGCGTGGTCACCGAAGCCGCGCACGCCCTTGAGCGCGCCGAAGTAGTGGTCGAAACTGCGGTTCTCCTGCATCAGGATCACCACATGCCGGACCGGGGCGAGCCGGGGATCCGGGGCGGCTTCCCCGGCCAGCGGCTCCAGCGGCGGGTGCTCCTCAGGACCGGCCGTCCGGGGTCCGACCACGGCGGCCGCCGCCACGGCGGTGGCGGAGGCCAGGAACGCCCGGCGTGCCAGCTGGTTGCCCCGTCCGCCGGCCCGGGCCTTCCCCGGGCCGTGCGCCGAGTCGCTCGCCGGGCCGGGCGCCGGGTGGTGCGCGGGCCCTTGCGCCGGGCGGGGTGCCGGATGGGGCGTCGGGCCGTGGGTCGAGTCATCCATCGCGAGGTCGCTTCCTGTTCGGGCCGGCCGGGCGGCGGGCCGGCGTGAGCGGGCGGGCCGAACGATTAGCCCGCCGGGTGGCCGGCGGGCCGACCGGGCGGAAACCGGTGGCGAACACCTTCCGCCGGAATGGGGGAGAGCGGGTTCAGGTGTGCGGACGGCTGAGCGACACGGTGGGAAAAGCGCTTTCCGCGCTCAACACGGGTCAGAAGGTGGCAGCCGCGACGGACCGCGTCAAGCCCCCGGGCACGGTGCTCCGGCGGCACGGCTTCGCCGGGCCCGTCCGGGCCGCGAGGCGCCGCGCACGGCGGCGTACGACCCCCCGGGCCAGGGAGTCGCCGTGGTCCGGGGCGGCGCCGATCCGGGGCGGCGCCGGCCACCCCCCGGCAGAACCACCCGTCCGCCGTGCCGCCGTGCTGGCGTGCCTCCGTGGTCCAGGCCGGGGCCCCGGCCCCCGGGCGCGAGCGCCGGCCTGACCGGGATTCCTGGGCCCGGGTGTACCGGCCGCCCGGCCGCCGTGCCGCGCTCGGCGCGTGGGCGAGCCGCGGAGCGCGCTCCGGGAACAGCGAGCGGCCGGCGGAGCCTCGGCGAGCACTGCCGTACGGCCCGGCTCCTCTGAGCGCGCCGGGCGGGCCAGGAGCCGTGTCCGCGAAGGCCGGCCTCCACGACGGGGCGTCCCCCGCCGGTGGCCGCCTGGGTGACGGTCCTGACGGCGTCCCCGGCCCGGGCGCGAGGGCCGGCCCGGCCGGGACTCCGGGCCCGTGGCGTACCGGCCGGAAGTTTTCGTTATCCGGGTCGCGCCCGGCGGTCTCCCAGGGCAAGGGGCGAACGCCGTCCCCCGGCAGAGCGCCGGACACCTCGCTCCGGGACCCCCACGCGGGGTGCGGTGGCCTCCCCACCGCACCTCGCCCCCGGGACGGGTGTCCGCGCTCGCCGGCCGAGCAGGGAAGAACCGCCATGAAGCCTCGTACCCCCCGGAACCATCCCCGTCTCCCCGCCGTCTCCCGCGAGTCCGGCGAGTTCAGGCCGGCGACGGCCGTGCGCCGGCCGCGCGCCGGGCGCCGCGGCACGGCATCGCTGCTCGCCGTCGCGGCGCTGGTGCTCTCGGCCGTCTGGCCCGGCACCGCGTCGGCGGCCCCCACGGCGCCGGGGCCGGCCGATCAGCCGGAGACGCTGGTCGACCGGCACGCCGTCGTCCTCGTCAACTTCCGCAATCTCTCGCTGGACGATGCCGGACTCGCCCATGAGCGGGCCGCGCGGAACTTCTTCGGCGCGACCGACTCCCTCGCCTCCTACTACGCGCGGAACTCGGGGGGCCGGATGTCCGTGGTGCCCGCCCGGGGCGACGGGGTCTTCGGACCCTTCACACTCGACATGGACGACACCGCCGCCTGCGACACCGGCAGGATGGCCGAGCTCGCGCGCGAGGCGATGGCCGGGGTCGCGTACGACCACATCTCCCTCGTCCTCACGTCGCGTTACTGCGGGAACTGGTGGGGTCTGGCGCACCAGCCCGGCAAGGTGAGCTGGTTCCACGAGGGCGCCGTCGACGACAAGGCCGCCATTTACCACGAGATCGGCCACAACCTCGGCTTCGCCCACCAGCCGCGCCAGAAGTGCGCACCGGGCAGTTACACCTCGTGCGAGGACGACGACTACAGCAAGCGCACGCCCATGGGCGCCGGCGGTGACAAGAAGGGGCTCTCCGCGCCCGAACTGCTCTCCCGGCACTGGCTGACCGCGCGGCGGACCGCCACCCCGGACTCGGCCGGCACCGTCCGCCTCCGCCCGCTGCACGCCTCCGGCGACGGCGGGACCCGGGCGCTGGACCTGCCGCTGGGCACGGGCGGCGACCGCGTCGTGGTGGAGTACCGCACCCCGGATCCGGCGACCCCGGACGCCGGCATCGCCCGGGGTGTGAATGTCTACCGGGTCCCCGGCGGCCAGTACAACAAGGCCACCCTGATCAGTAACGTCGGGCACGACGCCGACACCCCCACCGGCTCGTTCGGCGGCACCTTCACCGACACCTCCGCCGGACTCTCCCTCAGTGTCGTCACGGCGGACGCCGAAGGGGCCGAGGTGCGTGTCGGGACGGGCACCGGCGCCGGTCCGGCGACGTCCTCCGCCGGTCCCGCGCCCACCACCGCACGCCCCACCGCCGCGGCCCCGGCGGCCCCGTCCCCGGCCCCGACGGCTCGGGCCTCGGCCGGGAGCGCCCCGGGCGCCGATGAGCACGCCGCCATCGGCACCACCGCGCCCGGCCCGGGCGGTGCCCCGGACGGTTCCGCCCCCACGGCGGCCCGGACGGCGGCCGCCGATGACGACCTGGCCTCCACCGGGGCGGCGGTCGCCGGGCCCGCCCTGGCCGGTCTCGCCCTGGTCGTCGCGGGCGGTGTGACGGTCTTCGTCCTGCGCCGCCGCCGGCCCGCACGCCACGGGCGCTGACCTCGCCCCCGCCGTGAGCCGCCGCGGCCCGGGGGCGAGGGGCACGCCCCCGGGCCGCGGCGGCGGCGGCTCAGGCCGCCCGGTCCGACTGGTCCGGCACCACACTGCCGTCGGGCCGGTGCAGCGGGCCGAAGCCGCCGCCGGGCTTGTTGTAGGCGGCGGTGGAGCACGGGTACGGGGTCTGCTTGCGCGGCAGCGGATCGATGAACATCGGGTTCACCAGCCAGCGCCCGTCCGCGTTCTCGTAGGCGCGGCACGTGACCTCGTTCTTGTTCCGGTTGAGCACCAGGTGTGCGCCGGTCGCGTCGCCGACGAAGGTCACATCGGTGTCGGCGTCGCCACCGCCGATGGCGATGCGGTGCCCGGCGTCCTGCCGCTGCCAGGCGGCGCGGCCCTTGATCCCGTAGATCTCCTGGTTGATCCAGCAGCGCTTGCCGTCGATGTACGGGATGGCGCCGCCCCGGGTCACACCGGTGCCGCCGCAGCCCCGGGTCCAGGTGGTGATGCGGCCGTGGCGGTCGAGGACGGAACGGATGGCGACGGTGTGCTTCCGGTCGATACCCAGGCCGCGCGACCACACCTCGGCCACCGGCTCCGACCCGGCGGACACCACGTACACGTCGAAGCCGGCCCGCTGGAGGGTGCGGACGAGGTCGCGCTGCTGCTCGTAGTAGCGGACATAGCCGGGCACGGTGTGTGTGCCGACCCGCTGGGTGGCGCCCACCGGTGCGGCGAGCGCCTCGGCGCGGGCCTTCGTCGCGTACGACTCCAGCTCCCGCACGGTGTGTCCGGCGAACAGCTGCGGCACCCAGGCGTACTGCGGGACGGTCCGCCGGTGGTCCCAGCGGCCCGCGAAGGCGGCGGCGCCGCTCATCGTCCTGCCGTCCTCGCGGATCTCGTAGATCTCGTCGGCACACCGGGTGTTGGTGGCGGTCGGCAGTGGGCGCCCGACGGGTACCCGGGTGCCGCACGCCGCGGTGAGGGCCCGGTCGGCGGCGTCCGTCATCCAGGCGCTGGTGTGCTTCCAGCTGGCGGGCCGCAGTATCTTGTCGTGGCGCAGCGCCCAGGCGATGGTGGCGTCGGTGACATCGTTCTTGGTGAGGGTGTTGTCCCAGTCGAAGGCGGCGACGGGCCGCTGTCCACGGTGCGCCGCCGCTGCCCCGGAGCAGGTGCCCCGCTCGTCGATGACGCGCTGGAGCCGGGCGCGGTTCTCCCCGTACCAGGGCAGCTCGGTCGACAACTGGGGGCAGGCGCGCGGCGCCGGACGCGGTTCGGCGGACGCCGCGGCCGCGGGGGTGGCGGCCAGGGCGGCGACGGCACCGGCGGCGAGCAGGGCCGCGAGGACTCGGCGCGGTGATCGCGAGGGAGCGGTGTGCAAGGAAACCTCCGCGAGACGGCGGGTGCTGGTGAGGTGCCGGGCAGCGTACGCCCGACCGGCTGCACGGTACACGCATGGTCCGCCGCCCCGTCCCGGCGCCCGCCCCGGGCGCGCCGTACGGGCCGCCGTGCTCAGCCGGCGGCGGCAACCGACAGGAGTCAGCCGGCGCGGCTCAGCTCCGCCGCGCCGAAGGACACGTCGAAGCGGTCGCACCAGATGGCGACGCTGGTGTAGTCGGCCGGGTCGACCCCCGCCGGCAGGGCGTAGTTCTGGTCGCCCTTGTTCCCCTTGAGCTCGCCGAGGCTCAGATGCCTGCCGTCGTCGAAGACCCGCCAGCCGCCCACCCCTTCCTTGACCGGTGCGTCCGTGAGCCACACCCGCAGGTCAGGACCGTTGCTGGTGGCGAGGCCCTCCAGCCGCAGGACGTGCGAGCCGTCCCCGAGGCGGAGGATCCGCGCCGTGCCGGTGGTGCTGTGCTCATGGCTGATGAACTCGCCCCGGCTGAGGGTCCTGGGCCGGCCGGTGTCGCCGCCACCGGCCGGCGCCGCCGCGGGCAGCGCCTCGTGGACGCTGTCGTCCTGCCACAACTTCCACGGCTGGAACCAGAACAGCCCACCGAGCCCCGCGAGGACGAGTGCCGCCACCACTCCCACTGTCGGCCCGCGCCGCTTCTTCGCCCCAGCCGCCACCCTCGTACCTCCCGCTCACCGATCCGTTCCGCGCCATCCAACCCGTTCGGGGCGCGGAAGACCATCCGGGGACGCGGCGGACCGCCCGGCGCGAGGAGGGGGGAGGGGCCGGGTGCGGATCAGTGGAGGAGGCGGTCGAAGAAGGTGCCGACGGCTCGCAGTACGCCGACGGCGCCGATGACGGCGTTCGCGAGGAAGTCCGCGAACTCCACCGGCCGGGTGACGAGCAGATAGAGCACGATGACGAGCACGGCCCAGAAGGCCAGGCTTCTGCCGCGGAGGAACATGGGTCACGCTCCCGGGCCGGTGCCACAGCCGGCGGGTGAGCCGGTGCGGACAGGGAAAGGGGACGGGGGTGGTGTCCCGGTGAGGCGTCGGGTCACCGGCGGTGCTTGCGCCCGTAGGCGATCGGATCGCCGAGATTGGTGCGGGTCTGGATGGTGAACTGCCGGGAGGCGAGCTCGCTGAGGATCGTGTGCACCTGGGCTGCCGACTTGTCGGTCAGCGTCAGCAGGTTCAGCAAGTGGGCGCCGAGCTGCTCGGCGTCCAGTTCGCTGCGCAGCTGATCGCGCACGATGGTGTCGAGGGTGCCGCGCAGGGTGTCCCGGAGTTTGGCCTTCGAGTAGAGGCAGCGTACGGAACCCTCCATGTTCGCCACCGACTTGCCGATGACGGAGACGATGGGAGCCACATGGATGCCGCGGTGTGTGGAGTACCGCAGCACGGACATCAGGGCCACACCGTAGTTGAGTTCGGCCAGCGTGGCATTGGACCACCGGGGGATCTTCCGGGAGAGGTCCTGGATGAATCCGGGCACATCACTCCAGGGAGTCAGCGAGCCCAGCCTGATCCACTGGCGCGCGAAGCTCTCGCCGTCGTTGCGGGCCAGTGCGACGAAAAGACCGAGCACGGCGAGCCGGGCACCGCGGTCGAGCCGGCCGACCATGCCCCAGTCGATGATGTGGGCGGTGCCGTCGGAGCCGATGAGAACGTTCCCGGGATGCGGATCGGCGTGGAACCGGCCGGTGGTGAAGTAGGAGCGGAACATGAACTCGATGAGCTGATTGGCGGTCTTCTTGCGCTGCTTCTCGGTGAAGGCGTCCTCCTTCACCCGGTTGATGGCCACTCCGTCGGCCAGGGACTGGATGAGGACCTTCGGGGTGGCGTGCAGCACCTTGGGCACACTGATGTACTTGTAGTCGCGGGCCAGTTTGCGGCCGGCCTTCATGTGGGACGCCTCGCGGGTGAAGTCCAGTTCGTCCCGCATGGCGTCGAACAGCACCTCCAGCATGCCGCCCATGTCGATGACCGCGTTGAAGCGCGGGGTGAACCGGGCCGTCAGCCGGGCCACCCTGCCCAGGGCACGCATGTCGCCGAGGACGGCCCGGTCCGCGTCCGGGCGCTGCACCTTGATCACACAGTCGGTGCCGTCGCGGAGGGTGGCCCGGTACACCTGCGCCAGGGAGGCCGAACCCAGCGGCTCTTCGGTGCGTACGGAGGCGAACCGGTCCCGCCAGCCGGGCCCCAGTTCCCGTTCCAGCACCGGAGCGAAGGCGGCGAACGGCCGTGCCACCGCCTGGTCGTTGAGCAGGCTGAGCTCCTCCCGCACATGGTCGGGCACGAAGTCCGGACGGGTGGCGAGGATCTGGCCGATCTTGATGTAGAAAGGGCCGAGTTCCTCCAGGGTGCGGCGGAACTGACGGGCACGTTCCGCCGCGTGGTCCGCCCCGGGCTCCGGGGACGTACGCCGGACCGC
This sequence comes from Streptomyces pyxinae, assembly GCF_024756275.1. Classification (GTDB taxonomy): domain Bacteria; phylum Actinomycetota; class Actinomycetes; order Streptomycetales; family Streptomycetaceae; genus Streptomyces; species Streptomyces pyxinae. Next base: position 227,390 of record NZ_JANUGQ010000005.1, read on the forward strand.
CCGGGACAGGGAGCGCCCGGCCTCCTGGGAGGCCGCACGGGCGGCGATGCGTACCGCTCGCCGCCCCCGTCCCTCAGCCATCGTGGTCCGGTCGTACGGTCAGGAGCGCGGCCACCTAGTGGTCGCCCGCGCGTGCCGCGGGCCGGCCGCCGACATGGTTGGTGAGTGAGGCCACCGCACCGGTCAGTGCCGAGACCTGGTCACTGAGCGCGGCGATCTGCCGCTCATTGCGCCGCTGGCGCTTCTTGGTCTTGCTGCGCTTCCTCTTCTTGCCGCGGAGTCCCCGCCGAAGGCCCTTGTCGAAGCCTCCGACCATGTCGGCGAGCCGGTCGCCCGCCGAATCCCGACGTCTGCTCACGTTGCCGCCCCCTTTCGGGTCGCTGGTCCGGTGGCGCGCCAGGGGAGGAGCGCGAGGCGGGGTGCGGGCCGGCGCGCGTCCGGACCGGAAACCGTCTCCGGGGGTCGGCGCGTGCGCGGGGCGCCCCGTGCGCGGTGTGCTCGCCGGGCGCGACTCTGCCATGGCAGCGCCGAACCGGCTCCGCGTCAACCCACTGTCCCGGCCAGGGCGGCCGGGATGTGACATCGCTTGTCGTCCACGGCGTAGGTGTCAATCCGGTGGTGGGACTCCGGTGTGGCAGGGGGATCCGGGTCGCCATGAGTGCGTGGCAGGTGCTGTGATGCGGGAGGGCGGAGGGCCGCCGGTGTGACGGCAGCGCGTCGGAGGTGCGCCGGGGGCCGGCACCGGCCCCGCCCGGTCGGGGGACGAGGTGCCCCGGCGCCCGGAGCGTACAGTTCCGGCACTTGTGAGCCCGGGGGGCTCACCCCCTTGCGCACAGCCGAGAGTGCGTCATGCTGAACAAGTCGAACGTCTGATCGGCCGTTCCCCGTGCATACGCATGGCTCCGGGGCCGGCGGCACGAGTTCGGTGAACCCCCAGCCCCGGTACCTTCCGCGCGCGGCCCTCACCCTTCGGACCGCCGCACGGCCGGGGCCCACCACTTCTGCCGGAGCGGCGTACCCGGGCCCGGCCCGGACGCGCCGCCCATGACAGCTCTTCCACGGAGACGGATCCCGGGAGGGTCCTGCGCGCGGCGACCCCGCGACAAGCCGGCCCTGCCGGAGCACGACAAGGCGGCGCCGACGGCCCGCGGGCCCCGGACGCCGCGCCGACGGCCCGCTGGGCACGTACGCCGACGCCGACGGTCCGCTGGGCACGTACGCCGACGGCCCGCCGGACACGAGCGCCGGCGCGGCACGGCTGTGGCAGCCGGGGGACTGCGGCCGCTCCGTACTCCGCCGGTGCGACCGCGCGCACGGCGACCACCTCATGAGCCACGACCGAGGTCGGGAGGAAGCCCGATGGAGACACTGGATCTCGGGGGTACGGACCCCCGGGTACAAAGGCCCGGGGAGCGATTACTGTCCCGCGCCAGGAGAAGCGTCGACGAGGCGTTACGGGAGTTCACCGGGGACCTGCCACCCGGCGCCAAGCTGTGGAGCGGCTTCCACTTCGGCTGGTGGGACGAGCGGGGCCGGCCCGACTCGGCCCGCCCGGGCAAGGCCCTGCGCCCGGCGCTCGCCCTGGGCTGCGGCGAGTCGGTCGGGGGCGCCGCCCCGGACATCGTGCCGGTGGGGGCCGCCGTGGAGCTGGTGCACAACTTCTCCCTCATCCACGACGATGTGATCGACGGCGACCGGACCCGGCGCGACCGGCCCACCGTCTGGTCGATCTTCGGTGTCCCCGCGGCACTGCTGGGCGGCGACGCCCTGCTCGTCCACGCCTGCGCGGTGCTCGCGCGGGCGCTGCCGGAACGCGGGATGCCGCTGGTGCGGCGGCTGTGCGGAACGGTGCAGGAACTGATCGAGGGACAGGCCATGGACCTCGCCTTCGAGGCGCGCGACGAGGTGTCGCCGGAGGAGTACACGGCGATGGCCCTCGGCAAGACCGGGTCACTGATGGGCGCCGCCTGCGCCCTCGGCGCGCTGGCCGCCGGGAGCGAGCGGCCGCGCGCCGACCACCTGGACCGGTTCGGCCGGGCCCTGGGGCTGGCCTTCCAGATCACCGACGATCTGCTGGGGCTGTTCGGCGACGCCAGAGTCACCGGCAAGCCGGTCGGCGCGGACCTCGCCCGGCGGAAGAAGACGTACCCCGTGCTCGCCGCCCTCACCGCCGGTGGCCCGGCGGCGGCGGAGCTGGCGGAGCTCTACGCCCGGCCGGAGCCGCTGACCGGGGACCAGGTCGCCCATGGCGCCCGGCTGGTGGAGCGCGCCGGTGGCCGGGACCTCGCCCGCGAGGCGGCCCGGGACGCGCTGGAGCAGGCGTTCGGCCACCTGGACGCGGCCGAACCGCTGCCCGGGCCGCGCCGCGACCTGGCCGGGCTGGCCCTGATGATGACCGACCGGTCCCACTGAAACGGAGCCCGGTATGTCATCCGTACGCCGGCCGTGTGCCCGTACCCCGCTGCCCCCGTCGCGTCCGCTGCCCCCTCCGCCCCCTCCGACAGCCGCCGCCCCGGGGCTCGCCGGCGCGCCCGCCGCCCCCGAGGACGGCTTCTCCGCCCTGCCCGCCGCTGCGAGGGTCCCTATGAGTGCCCCCGTGCGGGCCGACTGCCATCAGCCGCTGCTCGACACTCTCGACGCTTTGGGCACCGGCGGCCTCGCGGACCTGGACAGCGCGGAACTGGAGCGGCTCGCCGGCCGCATCCGTGCCTTCCTGATCGACAAGGTGGGAGCGGTCGGTGGGCATCTGGGCCCCAACCTGGGCATGGTGGAACTGACCCTGGCCCTGCACCGGGTCTTCGCCGGCCCCCATGACACCCTGCTGTTCGACACCGGCCACCAAACGTACGTCCACAAGATCCTCACCGGCCGGGCCCGGGACTTCGACGGGCTTCGCCGGCCCGGCGGGCTCTCCGGATACCCCCGGCGCGCGGAGTCCGCCCATGACGTCATCGAGAACTCGCACGCCTCCACCGCCCTCTCCTACGCCGACGGCCTCGCCAAGGCGCGCCGGCTCACCGGCCACGGCGACCGGGCCGTCGTCGCCGTCATCGGCGACGGGGCGCTCACCGGCGGCCTGGCGTTCGAGGCTCTCAACAACATCGCCGCCGCCCCCGAGCGCCCGGTCGTCATCGTGCTCAACGACAACTCCCGTTCCTACGCGCCGACCGTCGGAGCGCTGGCCGGTCATCTGAGCCGGCTGCGCCGCGACGGCCCCCGGTGGCCCGCCCCGTCTCCGGACCAGGAGCCGGCCCCGGACCCGTCCCTGGCTCCGGGCCCGTCCGCCTCTCCTCCCTCTCCATCCCCGTCTCCGCCGCAGTCCCCCTCCTCTTCGTCTCAGTCCGCCTCACCGCCCCCCTCTCCCCCTCCTTCTCCGGCCGCGTCTCCGCCCCCCTCTCCCCCTCCTTGTCCGGCCATGTCTCCGCCCGCGTCCCCGAGGAATCTGTTCGAACTGCTCGGGCTGACCTATCTCGGCCCCGTCGACGGGCACGACACCCTGGCCGTCGAGGACGCCCTGCGGGCCGCCCGCGCCACCCGCCGTCCGGTGGTGGTGCACGTGGTCACCGTGAAGGGAAAGGGGTATCCGCCGGCCGAGCGGGATCTGGCCGAGTGCATGCACGCCGTGGGGGTGCTGCCGGACCCCGACGCGCCGCCCGCCGCCGTGCCGGAACCGACGTGGACCGAGGAGTTCTCCACCGCCCTGTGCGCGCTGGCCGCCCGGCGCGAAAGGCTCGTCGCCATCACGGCGGCCATGCCCGGACCCACCGGTCTCACCGCCTTCGCCCGCCGCTTCCCCCAGCGCTGCTTCGACGTGGGCATCGCCGAGCAGCATGCCGTGGCCTCCGCCGCCGGGCTGGCCCTGGCCGGGCTCCATCCGGTCGTCGCCGTGTACGCGACCTTCCTCGGCCGCGCCTTCGACCAGCTCCTGATGGACGTGGCGCTCCACGGCCTGCCCGTCACCTTCGTGCTGGACCGCGCCGGTGTCACCGGCCCGGACGGACCGTCCCATCACGGCATGTGGGACCTCAGCCTGCTGGGCGCCGTACCCGGCCTGCGGCTGGCCGCCCCCCGGGACGCCGAGCAGCTGCGCCTGCTGCTGGCCGAGGCCACCGCCGACGACAGCGGCCCCACCGTTCTCCGCTTCCCCAAGGGGAACCCCGGCGCCCCGCTGCCCCGTCGCCGGCGCCACGGGACGCTGGACCTGCTGCACACCGCCGCCACCCCCCGGGTCCTGCTCGTCCCCACCGGACCGCTGGCCCGTCAGGCGCTCGGCGCCGCCCGCGCCCTGACCGCCCGGGGCATCGGTGTGACGGTGGCCGACCCCCGCTGGCTGCTGCCGGTACCGGACGAGCTGCTCGAACTGGCGGACCGGCACCGCCTGGTCGTCACGATCGAGGACAACACCCGCAGCGGGGGATTCGGCGCCGCCGTCACCCAGCGGCTCGCCGCCACCCACCGCCGCACCCCCGCGCTCGCCCTCGCCCTGCCCGGACGGTTCCTGGCCCATGGCACCCGGGCCGGCATCCTGGCGGAGGCCGGCCTCGACACCGGCGGCATCATCCGCTCCGTCCTCGCCCACCCCGCCCTCCGCGCCCCGAGGTGATCCATGGCCGTCTCCGACTTACCCGCGCCGGCGCCGCCCGGCCGCGCACCCCGGCGCCGCTCCCGGCAGATCCACGTCGGCACCGTACCCGTGGGCGGTGACGCCCCCGTCTCCGTACAGACCATGACCACCACACCGACCACCGACACCGACGCCACCCTCCGCCAGATCGCGGAGGCGACCGCCGCCGGCTGTGACATCATCCGGGTCGCGGTCCCCTCCCAGGACGACGCGGACGCCCTGCCGGTCCTCACCGCCAAGTCGCCCATCCCGGTCGTCGCGGACGTCCACTTCCAGCCGCGTTACGTCTTCCAGGCCATCGACGCGGGCTGCGCGGCCGTCCGGGTCAACCCTGGCAACATCAGACGGTTCGACGACAAGGTCAAGGAGATCGCCGGCGCCGCCCGGGCGGCGAACGTCCCCATCCGCATCGGCGTCAACGCGGGCTCCCTCGACCCCCGGCTCATGGCGAAACACGGTGCCGCCACCGCCCAGGCCCTGGTCGAATCCGCGCTGTGGGAGTGCTCCCTGTTCGAGGAGCACGGTTTCACCGACCTCAAGATCGCCGTGAAGCACCACGATCCGCGTACCGTGGTGGACGCCTACCGGCTGCTCGCCGCCCGGTGCGACTACCCCCTCCATCTGGGCGTCACCGAGGCCGGCACCCCGCTGCAGGGCTCCATCAAGTCCGCCGTCGCCTTCGGCATCCTGCTGTCCGAGGGCATCGGCGACACCATCCGGGTCTCGCTCTCCGGTCCGCCCGCCGAACAGGTCAAGGCCGGGTGCCACATCCTCCAGTCGCTCGGTCTGCGCCCCCGCAAACTGGAGATCGTCTCCTGCCCCGGCTGCGGTCGCCTCCAGGTCGACATCCACCGCCTCGCCACCCGGGTCGAGGCCGCCTTCGACGGGTTCCCCCATCCGCTGCGCATCGCCGTCATGGGCTGCGTCGTCAATGGCCCGGGGGAGTCCCGGGACGCCGACCTGGGCGTCTCCTGCGGCAACGGCAAGGGGCAGATCTTCCGCAAGGGAGAGGTGCTGCGCACGGTGCCGGAGAGCCGCATCGTCGAGACCCTGCTGGACGAGGCACTCGCGATGTTCGAGTGACGAAGCGACGGGAGCACACACATGCAGACCGACGACCACATCGCCCTACCGCCTCTCTGGTGCCCCCTCGAACTGCGGGTCAGGGAGGGCGAGAAGGTCTTCCAGGAACGCTCGCGCGCCTGGCTGGAGCGCCACGGCCTGGACGAGCGGTCCCTCCGGCGGGCCGCCGCCACCGACACCGGTTTCCTCGCGTGCGTCTGGGCGCCGGACGGATCCGAGGAGGGCGTCCAGCTGCTCGCCGACTGGCTGGTGTGGGCGCTGCTCTTCGACGACTACTACTGTGACACCGGTCCGCACTCCGTCCGGCCCGGCACCTTCAACCCGCTGACCGCCCGGATGATGGCCCGCGCCCTCTACCCCGCCACCGCCAGGACCGGCGACCCGGCGTTCGACGCCTTCGCCTCCGCGCTCGCCGACATGATCCGCAGGATCGACGCGCTGGCCGACCCCCAGCTGGCCCAGTTGTGCGCGCTGGCCCACTACCAGTGGGCGGTCGGCGCCATGTGCGGGGTCAGCGACCGGGCCGCCGGCTCGCTGCGGAGCGTGGAGGATCATGTGCTCATCCGCCCCGGGGACGGAGCGGACATCCTCTCCGTCCATATGATCGAGGTGGCGGAGGGGACCGTGCTTCCCGCCCGGGACCGGATCCGGCCCGAGGTCCGGGCCGTCACCCAGGCCGCCGGAATCCTGCTGACCGTCCCCACCGATCTCGCCTCGTACGCCCATGAGCACCACCAGGGGTGTCTGGAGTCCAACCTCGTCCATCTCGTCGCCGCCCGGCGCGGCTGCCCGGCCCAGGACGCCGTGGACCAGGCGTGCGCCCTGCTGGAGTGCGTCATGACCTTCTTCGTCACCATGCGCGACCGCCTCCGTGAGCACGGCTCGGAGAGCATGCTCCGCTACACCGACCAACTGGCCCATCTCGTCCGGGGCACCTACGAGTGGCAGCGCTTCCTGCCCCGCTACACCACGGTTCTCGACGTCCCCCGGCACGGAGGGGCCGAGGACCCCGCCCTCCGTCCGGCAGACCCCGCCCGCCGCCCGGCCCACGCCCTCCATGACATCGCACCGGACCGGAGACACCCGGGCGCCGGCCTTCCCGCCCCGCTCGCCTGGTGGTGGGAGCTGCTCGACCGGCCGGCCTGACCCGGCGAAGCCCGGTGCCCGGCTCTCTCTCCCGTATCCGCTTTCCACCCTCCGCCCTCCGCCCTCCGCCCGAAGGAGTCCGCCCGTGCCCGCCCCCGACGTTTTCGTCCTGGACCCGAACGCCACCGACCCGGACGCCGAGCACAAGCAACTGCGCGCCATCGGCCCCGCCGTCAAGGTGGACATGCTCGGCGTCACCGTCTGGTCGGTCAACCACCCCTATCTGCTCAAGGAGTTACTGGCCAACCCGGATGTGTCCCGGGACGCCCGGCTGCACTGGTCCGAGTACGACGAGGCCCTCAAGACCTGGCCGCTGATCCTCTGGGTCGCGGTGGAGAACATGTTCACCACCTACGGCGAGACCCGCGCCCGGCTGCGCCGCCTGGTCGCCCCCGCCTTCACGGCCCGTCGTATCCAGGCCCTCAAACCCACGGTGGACGGCCTCGCCGCCGGACTCATCGCCCGCCTCGCCGAAAGGCCGGCCGGCGAAGTGGTCGATGTGCGCACCGAACTGGCCTCCCCGCTGCCGGTCTCCGTGATCAGCCACCTCATGGGCGTTCCCCCCGACCAGGGCCACGCCTTCGGCCAGGCCATCTACAGCGCCTTCGGCAGCACCGACACCCTCGAGCAGGTGATGGCCGACGGCGCGCATCTCATCGCCATGCTCGAAGAGCTCATCGCGGTCAAACGCGTCACCCCCGGCGACGACCTCACCTCCCAGCTCATCGCCGCCCGGGACACCGAGGGCGACGGCAGCGCGCTCACCGAGACAGAACTGCGGGACACCCTGATGCTGGTGATCGCCGCGGGCACCGAGACCACCGTCAACCTCATCGAGCAGACCATCGTCCTCTGTCTCACCCACCCCGAACAGCTCGACCACCTCAGGTCCGGCCGCGCCACCATCAGCGACCTGGTGGAGGAGGCACTGCGCTGCGAGCCGCCCTTCCGGCACATGCCGATGCGGTACGCCGTCCACGACATCCCCCTGCCCGACGGGCAGGTGATCGCCCAGGGCGAGGCCATCCTCGCCTCCTACGCCGCCGCCAACCGCCACCCGGTGTGGCACCAGGACGCCGACACCTTCGACATCACCCGGCCCGTCAAGGAGCATGTGGCCTTCGGACACGGCGTCCACTTCTGCCTCGGCTCCGCCCTCGGCCGCCTCCAGACGGCCAGTACGCTCGCCCAGTTCTTCGAGGCCTTCCCGGACGCGCGGCTCGCGGTCCCCGTGGAGGAACTGACGCTGCTGCCGTCACTGATCTTCAACGGCCACCGGTCGCTGCCGATGATCATGCGCCCCGGGCGCTGACCGGTCGCCGCGGTGGGTTCCGGCGGGTCCGGAACCCACCCCGGCACCGTGCCACGCCGACCGCCCGGCCCGGCCATCGCCGCCCACCGGGCGCCGCCCTCTCCCGGAAAGGGGAGCCATGAGTCCCGGTCAACTCCTCGCCGCCCTGGCCACCGCGGCGGTCGGCCTGCTGGGGGCCCTGACGTTCCGTCTTCAGCACCCCGCCCCCGGTACGACCCTCTCCATCACCCTGCCACCCGGGCCACCGCTCACCACCGTGACCGTCCCGGGGCCGACTCCGCAGCCACCGCCGCTCACCGCCGTGCCCGGGCCGCCGCCCACCCCCACCACGGTGGTACGCGTCACGGTGTCCGCCACCCCTTCCACACCGCCGGCCTCCGCGCCCGTCCCCACCCCGCGCCCCCGTCCCACCGACTGCCCCGCACCGGCGCCGGGCGAGAGACGGGAGACGGCTCCCTCCGGGGCGTCACCCTCACCCCTCCCGACCATCGTCCCCCCGGCCACCACTCCACCGGTCAGTACGCCGCCGGGCACACCGCCGCCGACCACACTCCCCACCGCCACCGCCACCGCCTCTCCGTGCCCCGTCGCACCGGTGGAGGGCTGCTGTGCTCCGTCGCCGTCCGCCCCGCCCCCCACCGCTCCGTCCCCGTCCGGTGCCACTCCCACCGTCATCCCCACCGCCACCGCCACCGCCACCGCCACCGCCACCGCCACCGCCACCGCCACGGCCACCGCCGAGCCGGGCCCGGAGGGAACACCCTGAGCGAGGGCCGTGGGCCGTGGCCACCGGCCCGACACACTCCAGGAGGACCGACAGATGATCACAACAGGTGCACATGGGCACCCCGTCCTGACCGGGACGGCGGAGGAGATCCGGGACCAGATCGACCGGCTCCGCAGGCAGAGCCCGGTCGTCAAGGCCGAGGCGGGCGGTGTGCTCGGCTGGCTGATCCTCTCCCATGACCTGATCAAGGAGCTGGCCGTCGATCCGCGGGTCTCCCGCGACTTGCGCAATCACGGGCCCGAGGAACTCCGCACCAGCACCAACCCCATGGTCGCGCTCGCCCGGATCAACGATGTGAGCAATCTGTACGGGGAGGAGCACCGGGCCGAACGAGCCCGGCTCTCCGGCCCCTTCACCCACCGCCGGGTCCAGGCGATGGAGTCCGCCGTCCGGCGGGAGGCCGACCGGCTCACCGGGGAACTGGCCGCCACCGCCCCCGGGGAGGTGGCCGATCTGCGGCAGAAGATCGCTCGTCCGCTGCCCGCCGCGGTGATCTGCGACCTGCTGGGCGTCCCGGATCATCTCCGGGGGCCGCTGCTCGAAGCCATCGACGCCATGGTCGACCTCACCGAGCGCCCGCCCGCCCAAGTGGCCGAGGACATCGCCCGGTTGCGCGTCCGCATGGACGAGCTGCGCGCCTACAAGCTGGCCAATCCGGCCGATGATCTCTCCACGGCCGTGGTACGGCCCCCCGACGGCCGGCCGCCCCTTCCGGAAGACGCCCAGCGGGACACCCTCTTCGGGGTCATCGGCGCGGGCTACGAGACCACGGTCAATCTGATCACGGCCGCCTTCTTCCATCTGCTGCGGGACCGCGCGGCCGTCCGGGACCTGCTGGCCGGCCGCGTCGACTATGAGGACGTCGTCGAGGAGACCCTGCGCCTCCAGGGGCCGCTGTCCCAGCTCCCCTTCCGGTACGCGCGGGAGGACATCCGGCTGGACACCGGGGCGGTCATCCGCAAGGGGGAAGTCATCAGTTTCATGTACGCCGTGGCCGGCCGCGACCCCGCCGTACACGCGGAGGGCCCGAATGAATTCCAGCCGAGTCGCCCGGTCAAAAGTCATGTGGCATTCGGTCACGGTGTCCATCACTGCCCCGGCTCCTCGCTCGGGCGGCTGGAGGCGGTCACGGTATTGCGGGCCGTTATGACGGCCCTGCCCGACATGACACTGGCCGACCCGGAGAGTGAACCTCCATTGATTCCCTCCATGGTCATCAATGGTTTTACGAGCCTCCCGGTCGTGCCGCATCCTCTCTCCTCGGGTGCCTGAATCACACCGGGTTTCCCGGGCCCCGGGCATGACGCGGCGCCGTTGCCGCAATTCCGCTGCCCCTCGGGGCGAGCGAGGGCCTCCCGGCCGGTGCGGGCCCCTGTGGCCCCCGCACCGGCCGGGAGGTTTCCGCCCCCCTACGCCCACTTCACCCCGCGCAGGGTGATCTTCTGATCGTCGTCGACCTGGATGGTCAGGTCGATCAGGCGGCCGTGCCAGTCGGCGAACGCGGGCGAGGTGCTCTGGACGGCGCCATGGACGCGCCACACCAGCTTGGTCGCGCCGGCCTCGCGCCGCGCGGCCCCGGTGGCCTTGACGGAGGCCGTCCCCTCGCCCCCGGTCGCCCGCAGGATGCCCTTCCCCGTGCCGACGAAGGAGTCGGCGGAAATCGCTTCCGCCTCATAGGTGAATAAGGCCTCGACTTGGTGCCCGTCGAACGTGCCGTCCGCGGCATAGGATATTTCAACGATGTCGTGGCCGTTGCGCTGTTCCAGTACGCGCGTTCCGGTGACGTGCCCGCTCAGTTTCAGCGCGACCTTGGCAGATTCCTCGGACATATGCCCTCCCGGGTCATGGAATGTGGGTGATCCAGGAGTCGCGGGACGGCCACTCCCGGTGGAAGAGTGGCCTTGTTCCATTCGGGTCGTCAACCCGCCTTTTTGGTCAGCCGGGTGGCCGGTTCCGGTGAAATGCCCGCGATTTGGAATGTCCGCACCGGCCGCCCGTGGTTCAGCGGGCGAGCACCCGGGTCAGCACGGAACGCAGGGTGCCGGCGGCCCCGTCGGACGGTGCGTCGGCGGTCCGCCAGGCCACGACTCCGTCCGGGCGGACCAGGCTCGCCCCCGCCGCGCCGATGCCGTAGCGGGAGGCCAGGACGGCGTCGGTGTCCACCAGGCCGTCCCCGAGGGTGTGGGCGTCGAGCGGTACGCCGAGTTCCCGGGCCGCCCGGGTCGCGGCGGCGGACCACCGTGCGCCGCCGGGCGCGGCGAGAAGGACCCAGCCGTCGCCGAACAGGTCGAGCACGGACCGCCGTTCACCACCGTCCCGCTCCACCCAGCCGTGCGGCGCGCGGAAGCCGGCGCGACCGCTGGGACGCAGCGGGTCCTCGGTGAGCTCGTCGCCGGAGCCCACGCCGGCGCCGGAGCCCGTATCGGAAGCGGCGGCGATGTCGTCCGGCTCGGCCACGGCCCCGGAGCGGTAGCGGAAGCCCAGGAGCACCCGGGCGTTGCCGAGCTTCTCCGGGACGCTGTCGGCCAGTTGGGGGGCCATGCGGTCGGCGTAGAGGCTCAGCGCCTCGCCGCTGACCAGACGGGCGATCCCCGACCGTTCCTCGGCGTAGCTGTCCAGCAGGGCCTCGCCCGCCTCGCCCCTGAGCACCGCGGCCAGCTTCCAGGCCACGTCGAACCCGTCCCCGATCGCGGTGTTGCCGCCCATCCCGCCGGTCGGCGGCATCACCTTGGCCGCGTCGCCGACCAGCAGTACCCGGCCCACCCGCCAGCGGTCCGCGATGCGCGCGGCCATCTCCCACGGCTGGGTCTCGACCAACTCGGCCCGGAGGTCCGGCGCGTTCACCGCCAGCCGGATCAGCTCCAGGCACCGCTGGGGGGTGAAGTCCTCGGCCGACTCTCCCTGTTCGGGTGCGTACCGGACGTAGAGGCTGTACCTGCCGGGCCGGCCGGCCGGACCGAAGGTGCCGCTGAAGGCCGGGTTCCGCAGGTAGTACCAGCCCGCGGCCCCGGGCGGCAGCACGGTTGACAGATCCGCGTCGAAGACGATCGTCATGAAGTGGGCCAGGGAGCCATGGCCGTGCCGGGTGACACCGAGGCTCTCCCGGATCGTGCTGCGCGGCCCGTCGGCGGCCACCAGATAGCGGGCCCGTACGGTGTGCTCGGCGCCGTCCTCGAGGTCGCGCAGCCGGGCGGTCACGCCGGCGTCGTCCGAATGTTCGAAGGAGACCAGCTCGGTCCCGAACCGGATCGTCGCGCCGTACGCCTCCGCCTGTTTCCGCAGCACGGGCTCGATCCGGTCCTGGCCGGCCGGCGTCCAGCGCTGGGGGCTGCACTGCTCGGTCTCCCGCACGATGTCGTCGAGCCCCTCCGCGACGCTGCGCAGGACCGGGCCGCCGACCGTCTCCGCCACCTTGATGCCGAAGTCTCCCCGGGAGCCCCGGTCACCCCGGTCGTCGGCCGCCTCGCGTATTCGTCCGAGCACGCCGCCGATCCGCAGCAGCTCCATGGTGCGCGGGTTCAGCCCGGCCGCCTTCCGGTGAAGGGAGGTCGTCCCGTGCCGTTCGGCCAGCAGCACCCGTACGCCCCGCTGGGCGAGAAACATCGCGGTGGACAGGCCCCCCAGGGCGCCGCCGACCACCAGTACATCCACCTCGGACTCCACCATCCGCACCTTCCTGCTCCGCCGAACCGGTTCACCGTGCGGACCCAGCCTCGCAAACCCCCGCCCGGAGCGCGTGCGCGGGCCCCGCCCGCGTGCCCCCGCACGTGTGCCCGGACATGGCTCCGCCGGTCGCCGCCCCCCGGCGAGGACGGCGACCGGCGCAGCGCGTCGAACTGGTGGCGCCGGGTGCCGGTGGTGTCGATGCGCACCGAGGGGGGTGAGCCCCGAAGTGGCGCTTTTACGCGGGCGGGAAGTGGCCAACCCTCGACGGGAGGTTGGGCCGCCGCCGCGGTCCGGTTCCCGGGGCGGGCTGCGGCGGAAGGACAGGCGGTCCTGAGCCAACTTGGCGAGATCCGCACTCCGGAAGTCTCGCCTCCGTTCGAGACCCGCCGGTAGAACGGTCCCCGACAGCCCCGGGTCGCGCGGCCCGTGCCGTCCGTGCCGTCCGTTGCCTTGCCTCTCCCGCGTCCCTTCCGTCCCGCGTGCCCCGCGCCGCTGTTCGTCCGCCGCCTTCCCGCACTCGCCTCAAGGAGCACCCCGTGCGCACCACCACACTTGCCGCCGCCACCGTCTCCGCCCTCGTCGCGGTCGGCACCGTCCTGGCCCCCACCGCCTCAGCCGAGCCCGACCCCTCCGGCTGCCCCAAGGAGAACTTCTGCGTCTACGCGGGCGAGGGCCAGACCGGCGCGGTCGTCCTCAAGGTCACCGACAACTGGACCGGCGGCGTTTCCGGCCAGTCGGTCTTCAACAACGGCATCCCGTATCCGAACGCGGACCACATCCAGCTCACCTGGACGTACAACGGCGGAACCTGGGAGCAGTGCCTGCACTACAACCCCGGTCCCGGGGACTACAAGCTGGACTTCGCCCCGGGGGTCACCTTCACCAAGGTGGTCTGGCGCGGCGAGTGCTGAGACGGACGGCGGACGGGGCGGAGACGTCCCCTCCGGAATGTGGCTGGTTATTCATGATCCCCTGACCCCGCCGGCCCCCGGCCCGCCCGGGACCCGAACAGGACCCGCCCCGGATCCGACCAGAGAGCGCCCTCTCCATTCATTACCGGATGGAGAGGGCGCTCGTCGTTCCAAACATTTACCCGGCCGGGAGTCGGGGATGGCCGGATTTCTGTGGCCGTCTTCCATGGTCAAATAATTCTGCTGTTACAGTTCTCCCTCTGTTGCATTGCCAGTTGCCGCCGCGACTCACTCATTTGTCCACGGGTCGTCCGGTGCCGACTGTGCCGGTGGTGGACGGGGGACCCGACGGGGACGGCAGCACTCACGTCCGGGCCCGCCCGGCGGGTCGGCGCATGCGCGGGCGATGTCCCACGGGGGTGCCGGGAGAGCACCGCCGCACGCCCGGCGCGGCACGGCCCGGCCATCGGCACGGCCGGCCGCTGACGACCGGTACCGCACGGTCCGCGCTTCCTCTGACCCCTGGGGCCCCGAGCCCCTCGGAGGTGATGTGCTTGTCCGTCCAGAAAAGCTCTCGCTCCATGCTCGCCCGTGGCCTCAGCATTCTGCGCTGTTTCCGTCCCGGCGAGCTGGAGCTGCCGCTCTCCGAATTGGCGCGCAGAGCCGACATGCCGAAGGCGACCGCCCACCGGATCGTCACGGAACTCGTCCGCGAAGGCGTCCTGGAACGGGGTGAGAAGGGGCTGCGGCTCGGCGTCGCGTTATTCATGCTCGGCGCCCGTGTTCCCCGTCAGCTCAAACTTCGTGACCTGGCCTTCCCCTACGCGGAACAACTGCACCATCTCACCCGGGGCAGCGCGTTCGTCTACATCTCCGACGCCCTGGGCCCCGACGCCGCCCTGGTCGACGCGGTACGCCGGGTGTACGGCTCCGGTACCGAACCGGGCGCCCGGGAGGAGGGCCTCGCCTCGGCCCAGGCCGCGACCAGGATCCTGCACGCCTACAGCGGGCGGCCGGTACTCCCCGCGACCACCGGGCGCCCGGGGCCCGGTGACCCGGCCCGGGTGCGGCACCAGGGGTTCGCGATCGTCCGCAGCCCCGGCGGCACGGTCGGGATAGCGGCCCCCGTGCTGACCGCGTCGCACACGGCGGCCGGGGCCCTCGCCGTCGCCGGCCCGCAGGGGCGCCTTCAGGCGGTCAAGGCCGCCTCACATCTGCGTGCCGCCTGCGCCGCCGTCTCCCGGGCACTCCAGCGGACACCCGAATTGGCGTCCGTGCGCTGAGCGCCGGCCGGTGCCCCCGGCGGACCGTGTGTTCCGTACCGTCCCGGACCGTGTGTTCCGAGCCGCCACCAGGACTCACGCGTGCCCATCGCTCCGCCGGGCGGTGAACAGGGCGGGCAGCAGCCGCCCGGCCAGGTATTCCGCGCGAGCCGCGGTGAGGGTGTCCCGGATGAGGTCCGCCGAGGCCGTCCCGTAGATCCCGGCCACACTGCCGTGGAAGATCCGCACCACCTTCAGGCGCTCCGCGAGCAACGCGGTGGCCCACTCCGTCAGATCGAGGCGGGCCACGTCCTGGAAGCCGGCCAGGGCGAGCTGCCGCTCGCGTTCGGTGAGCGGTGTGGTGAAGAAGACCCCGTACGGATGGGTCGCGCGGAAGGACGGGGAGGCGGTCCGGCCGTCGGGCGTCATGCTCACCTCCTCGGTGAGGACGAGCAGCCCCCCGGGCCGGAGCAGCCGCCCGGCCTCGCGCAGCACCTCGCCCGGCTCCGGGAAGTGCGGCATCGAGCCCGTCACCACCACCACGTCCAGGGAGGCGTCCGGAAGCGGGACGGCGGCGGCCGAGGCGCAGATTTCGGCCAGCGTGCCGGTACGCCCCTGAGCCCGGCTGATCCGGCGGCTCACCGCGCAGTGCTCGGCGACGAGTTCGACGCCGTAGGCCCGACGTACCCGCACCGCGAGATCCGTGAGCCGGTCCAGTGTGTACCGCAGCGCACCGCCGAACCCACTGCCCAGCTCGCACAGGTCGACCGGGTCCCCGCCGCCGTCACCCCCGGCACCGCGGTCCCTCCCGGAGGCCCAGGCCACCACGGCGTCGGCCACCAGATCGCAGCCCTGCGGCCCGAAATGGCCCATCTGATCGAGACCGAGCAGCCCCCGGGGCCCCCGCTCACCGGTGAACGCCACGATGGACCGCTCGGTGCGCTCCCAGTCGTGCAGGGCGGGGAACAACTCCCGGTGGTAACGGTACTGGGCGCCCGGCTGGTCCTCGGGCCCGGAGGCCACCGGTTCCGGCTCGGTGCCCTCCGGTGCGGGAGGGCGGGGGCTGTCGGCAGCGGGCACGGCGACGCTCCTGGTCGAGTGGGCTCCGGCGACCGCCCCGGCGCGGCCCCGGTTTCGGTACGGGCTCCGCCCAGCGCGGCCCCGGCTTCGGTACGGACCGGGTTCGGTACGGGCCGGTCTCGGCAGGCGCCCGGCCGGCCCGGCATCGGTAGGGACGGGTTTCGGTACGGCCCCGGCCGGCCCCGGTCAGGGAGCCGGCGGGGAAGCGGGCGGGGGAGCCGGTGCGGGAGGGGCGGGGGAAGCGGACGGGGGAGTCGGTGCGGGAGAGGCCGGAGGAGCCTGCGGACGGAACTCGTCGGGCATCGCGGCGCAGACGGCGTCCAGGACGGCGAGCGCCTCCTCGGCCTCCTCGTCGCCGGCCACCAGTGGCGGGAGCAGCCGGAGCGCCTCCGGCCGGCCCAGGCAGGGGGAGACCACCAGTCCGTTGCGGCCGAGCTCCATCAGCACATGCCCGGCCACGGCGGGGGCGGCGAACTCCAGCCCCCACAGCAGCCCTTGTCCGCGCACCTCCGTGATCAGGTCCGGATGACGGCGGGCCAGGTCCGCCAGACCGGCCGCCAGCAGCTTGGCGAGACGCTCACCGCGCGGGGCGAGTTCCTCCACCGCCGCCAGCGCCGCGATCCCGGCCGCCGCGCTGAGCGGATGTCCGGAGAACGTGGTGGTGTGCACGAACGGATCGGCGGCCACCGGAGCGTACAGCTCCGGAGTGGCCACCACCGCGGACAGCGGCTGCACCCCGCCGCCCAGGGCCTTGCCGAGCAGGACCGCGTCGGGCCGGATCCCGGCCTCGACGCTGACCAGCCGGGGCCCGCAGCGGCGCAGCCCGGTCTGCACCTCGTCGGCGATCAGAAAGGCCCCGTGCGCGTGCGCGGCGTCGGCGAGGGCCCGCAGAAAGGCCGGCGGCAGCGGCCGTACGCCCCCCTCGCCCTGCACGGGTTCGACGATGACGGCGGCCACCTCCTCGCCCGCGAAGGCCCCGGGGATCGCGGCGGGATCGGGCGGCAGATGGGTCACCCCGCCCAGCAACGGGGTGAGGGAGCGGCGGTAGCGGGGGTTCCAGGTCGCGGCCAGAGCCCCGAGGGACTTCCCGTGATAGGCGCCCTCCACCGCGAGGACCCGGGTGCGGCCGGTGGCGAGGCGGGCCAGTTTCAGCGCGGCCTCCACGGCGTCGGAGCCGTTCAGCCCCAGCCAGACCTTGGTCAGCCGCTCCGGATCGGCCCAGCCCACGAGCGCTGCCGCCAGACCGGCGGTCGAGCGATTGCCCAGCACCCGGGTGGAGACCGGCAGCGTGTCCAGCTCCCGGCGCACCGCCGCCACGACGGCCGGGTGCCGCTGGCCGAGCAGGGTCACCGCATAGCTCCCGAAGTCGAGGGCGCTGCGGCCGTCGGAGAGCCGCACCCGGGCCCCCGAGCCGCTCTCCTCGATCGCGCCGATGCCGTTCATGCCGAAGACCAGGGCCAGTTGGGGCGAGAGATGCCGGCGGATCGCGTCGAGTGTGCGCCGGGCGGCCCCGTGGCCGGCGGTCCTGCTCATCGGAGCCGTCCTCTCCTGGTCCGGCGGCGCGGCGGGTGGACGCGGGCGTCCGTACCGTGGCGTCGTACGCCGTCGCGGCGCCGACCCCGCACGGTGCTCCCTGCGCTCACCCCGCACGGTGCTCTCCCGCGTGGTGCTCCTCCGCTGTTGTAGTGCTCCCTCCGCGCCGCTGAGAAGCGGTGTTCCGGCTGCCGGAACGGCAGTTGATCCGGGACCTGACGCGCGGGAGGGTGCGAGGGCGCGGCCGCCGGGCCAGGCCCCGGCGCGCCGGCACCGGTACCGCGATGGCCACGGCGAGGTCCGGGCCAGCCCCCGGCGCGCCGGCACCGGTACGCCCGCCGTCCGCAGCCGAAAGGTGCACCGACCGCATGGAGACCACATCTGCCGGTGCCGTCGCGTTCCCCGGCCCCGACCTCCTGGAGAGGCGTCTCGGCTCCTTCCTGGCCCGGCGCGGGATGAGCGTGGACGCGGTACGCGGCGAGGCCGACCAGGGAGTGGGCGCCCCGGCGCTCGCGGTCGCCGCCGGCTCGGTCCTCGCCGGCTTCGGCAACGACCGCAGCGACCTCGATCTGCTGGTGCTCGTGGAGAACGACCGGCTCACCCGCTTCCCCATCCAGTCCCATGAGCACGGCACGCTCATCGACGTCAACATCCGCTCGGCCGGCGCGGTCCGGGACGCCACCGCCGGGCTGACCGCCGAGCCCTGGCCCCGGTTCGCCACCGTCACCGAGAGCGCCTGGAACCACCGCCGCCGCGCCCTCAACACCGCCAACCGACTGGCACTGGGGCTGCCGCTGATCGCCACCCCGCCCTGGGACGACTGGCACCAGGAGCTGCGCCGGCCCTGGCTCGCCGGCGTGATGGAGGAGTGGTGGACGGTGGAGGCGCACCGGCTGGCGGAGGCCGCCCGCTGGCTGCTCTCCACCCGGCCCATGGCGGCGGCGGTCCGGGCCCGGGAGGCGGTGGTCGCCGCGCTCAGCGCCCGTGCGGCGGCGGGCGGTGAACTCTACTTCGCGGCCAAGTGGGTGGGGGAGAAGCTCAAGAACCTGGGAGACACCGAGGGGTTGGCGCTGCTCCGCGCGGCACTCGCCCCGCCGGCCGACCCCGCCGGGAGCGTCCGGCGCGGCCTCGCGGCGGTGGAGAGGCTGGCCGGTGACCCCGCACCGCTGCACGCGGTGCTGCGCTGGTCCACCGGGGTGGGTACGGCTCCGCTGGACGACCGCACGGTGGTGGACCGCTGGCAGCTGCGCGCCCTGGAGGTGCCGGGCCGCGACCTGCCGCCCGGGGACGGCGACGGCATCGTCTGGTCCGGCCCGGCCGGCACCCCGCCCCCGGCGGAGCCGCTGCGGCTGTTCGCCCACAACCTGGTGTGGCTGGGGCTGGCCCACCCCGACCCCGAGGTGACCGTGTGACCCCGTCCGAAGTCCCCACCACCGCCGCTCCCGCCCCCTCCGACCTGCGCCGGCTGCTCGTCTTCCGCGCCCATGGCGCGGCCCGGCTGCTGCTCGGCTGCCGGGCCCGCCTGGAGGACATCGAGGGCGCCGTCGCCGCCGGCCAGACCGAGGTCGCCGTGCTCATGGCGTACGACCTGGTGCAACTCTCCCTGTCGGTACGCGGCTTGCGCTCCGAGGGCGAACTCGTCTACGCCCGTGACGAGGCCGCCTTCGACCCGTTCGCGGGCGTCCCGGCGGAGGAGACCGAGGCGGGGATGCTGCTCGCCGCGGCCGGCCGCGAGGCCACCGGGGAGCGCGGCGAGGAGTGGCTGGAGCGGCTGCGCGGCCATCTGCGGGACACCGAGGCGCTGTTGGGGTACGGCGAACCGCTGCCCGATGTGCGCTCCGGCAGCGGACTGATGAAGGGCTTCAAATTCGCCCGCACCTGGGAGCCGTTGCTCCGCCGCGCCGGCCTCCCCGACCTGCTGCCCGACGCCTGGAAGCGCCGCGCCGACTGACCACCGGCGGGCCGCGACGACCACCGGCGGGCCCGGGGCCCCGGGGGCCGGGCCGTGCGGCCCGGCCGGCCCCGGGAGCGGGCGGTCGGGCGGTCGGCCGGAGACGCGACGGACGTGCCACCGGAGAGGCCCGGAGAGGCCCGGAGAGGCTGGGAAGGGCCCCGGAGGCCCCCGAGAGCCCGGAGAGGCCCGGAAGGGCCCGGAGAGGATCAGCCATGCCCGCCGTCGTGGTCTTCGACTGCTTCGACACGGTCGTCACCGCCCGGCCCCTGCCGGGCCCCGGGGAGTGCGCCCTGGCACTGGCCGGAGCGCTGGAGCTGGACCGGCGGTGCGCGGACGAGGTCGTGGGCGCGGTGTTCACCGCCGTACTCACCGCCCTGGCCGATCCGTTGGCACTCCAGCCGCCGACCCTGGAACTGCTGGACGCGGCCCTCCGCGAACGCGGGCTCTCCCGGCAGCGGGCCGATCTGGAGCGGGCGCTCTGGCACGCGCTCGGCTGCGCGGACCCGGGCCAGTACGCGCTCTGCGAGCCGGCGGCCGAGGCCATGCGCCGTACCGCCGAAGCCGGCCACACCGTCCGGCTGATGTCCAACTGCTTCCTGCCGGGCCGGCTGATGCGCCGGCTGCTCGCCGGGCTGGGGGTGCCCGAGGTGTACGACCGGGCCCTGTTCACCGCCGACGGCGGCCCCAAGAAGCCCGACCCGCGCGCCTTCCGGCTCATCGGGGAGGGCGACTTCGCCCGGCGGGTGATGGTCGGCGACTCCGGGGAACTCGACCTCGCGCCCGCCGCGGCGCTCGGCTGGGACACCGTACGGGTGGATCCCGGCGCACCCGATCTCAGCGCCCTCCACACACTGCTCCGACGGGTCGGGTGAGCACGGCCGCTCCGGCTCCACTTCGCGGGCCAAGGACGGCAGTTCGGCTTGGCGGCCCACCGGCCCCGACCGGTCGGCGGGAACGGGTCCGGCCCTGGGCAGCCGGCCGGCGGACCGGGGCCGCCGGCCCGGGCGGGCCGCCGCGCGAGGGGAATGCCGCGCTCCGAAAGCCGCCGCCTCATCCGGGTGTTCCACGGACTTCATCCGGTGTTCCGCAGAAAGAAACGCGCCCTGAATCCGGCTGTGCGTTCGCCTAGGGTTCTGCCCGGCACCGCCCGCCGTTCCGAACGGACCGCGGGTCCACCGCCATCGCAGGGCCGCCACCGCTCCGCCCTGTGCGGAAGGAGTCGATACGTGCGTTCCGCTGCCGCCGGCCCCCCGCCGCCCGCTCTCCGTCCCGTCGCGGCGGAATCCCCGTACGGCCTCCGCGCCGCCATCCGCCCGGCCGGCCGGCGCCTTGCCGGGCAGGCGGCGGCATGACCCCGGCGGTCCCGGGCGGCCCCGGACACCCCGCTCCCGAACCGCCCCCGCGCCCCGGCCCCGGCCCGAGCCCCAAGCCCGGCCCGGGCCCCGGCCCCCACCGGGAGCTGCTGGACGCCGGGTGGAGCACGGTCCTGCGCCCCGAGCCACCCCGCGCGGGCGCCACCGGGGCGGAACGCATCCGGTCCCTCGCGGCGGGCGGCTACGCCGCGCTGCCCATCCCCGAGGAGTTCGGCGGCGGCGGAGCGGGGCTGGTCGAGATGGCGGGCGCCCAGCGCGCGCTCGGCCTGGTCGACCCCTCGGCGGCCGTCGCCCTCAATATGCACGCCTTCACGGTGGGCCTGATGGCCGACTACTGGCAGCGCCACCGGGACACCAGCTGGATGCTGCTGGAGGGCATCGCCGGCTCCGGGGCGCTGGTCGCCTCCGCGTTCGCCGAACCGGGCGGCAGCCCCAACTTCATGAGCAGCCGGTCCGAGGCCGTGGAGACGGCCAAGGGCTACCGGGTGACCGGGGTCAAGTACCCCTGCTCGCTCGCCACCACGGCGACCCTGGTCTGTCTGACGGCCCGGGTCACCGGCACCGACGAGACCATACTCGCGCTCTGCCCCCGCGCCTCCCCGGGACTGTCGGTGGAGGGGGAGTGGCCCTCCCTCGGCATGACGGACTCGGACACGGCCCGGCTGGTCCTCCGCGATGTGGAGCTGGACGACCGGCTGGTCTTCCACCGGGGCCCCGCCGATGTCATCGACGAGAACGTCATCTCCGGGATGGCGTGGTTCGCGGTGCTGCTGACCGCCACGTACCACGGTGTGCTCAGCGCGCTGCTGGACGAGGCGTACGCCCAGGTCGCCACGGCGCGCGCGTACGGTCCGAGGACGGCGCTGCTCGGCCGGGCCACCCGCGAACTGCTGGCGCTCGGCGGTGCCTGCCGCCAGCTCGGCGCCGACGTGGCGTCCGGCGCGCTCGCCGGCCGGGCGGCGCTGGCCGCCTCGGTGGGACTGCGCGCCTCGCTCAGCGACACCCGCGACCGGGTGCTGTCGGCCGTCACCCCGGTCGTCGGAAGCCGGCTGTACGGGCGCGGACAGCGGGCCGCCGCCCTGCTGGTGGACTCGGCCGCTGTCCATCACCATCCGCCGTCGCTGCTGACCTGCGACGAGGCGGTCGGCGCCTTCTGTACGGGGCGCGAGATCAGCTTCGACCCGGCCGGCTGAACCCGGCCACCCGCGCCCTTCCGAAGGAGAGACCCAGCCATGCCCCATGTCGAGGTCAATCTGCCGATCAAGGCACCGGCGGCGGACGCCTGGCAGGCCGTCACCCGGCTTGAGGACTACGCCGCCTACATGGAGAACGTCGAATCGGTCACCGTGATCGGGGAGTCCGCGACCGGCGTCCGCACCAGCGAGTGGTCGGTGCTGCTCAAGGGCTCGGTGCTGGAGTGGGTGGAGGAGGACGAGCTGGACGAGGAGAACCGGGTCATGACCTTCACCCAGGTCTCCGGCGACCTGGACGAGTTCGCCGGTTACTGGCGGGTCGAGGACGCCGGGGACGGAAGCTCGGTGGTCACCTTCTCGGTCGACTTCGAGATCGGCATCCCGCTGCTGGCCGACATGCTCAACCCGGTCGCCACCAAGGCGCTCCGGGAGAACTCCGAGCACATGCTGGGCGCCATCGAGCGGCGGATCACGGCGGTGCCCTGACCCGCGCCCGCCGGGACCGCGGCCCGTGCGGCGGGCGCCGGTCGGGCGTGGGGCCGGTGCCGGGCGGGCCTCGATCGGGCGCCGGCGCAGTGCCGGGCCGGACGCCGCCGGGGCCGCCGGCCGCCCCGATGGGTGCCCTGGCATGTACGCCCCCCGGGCGGGGGGTGCGGGGGCACCGGCCGCCGCGCGACCCGGCCCCCGACGCCTCGCCGGAGTCGCGGCGCCGGAAATTCCCGGCCGCCGGTTTCCGGAGGGCTCCGCCCGGCCGTTCGCCCTTTCACCGCCCGTGCGGCCCGCGTGTACGTCCCTGGTCCGCCCGCGCCACAGCCCGTACAGCCCGCCCGCGCAGCCCGTCCGCCCGTTCGCGCAGCCCGTGCATCCGCCCGCGCCACAGTCCGTACGCCCGGTCCGCACAGCCCCGTACATCCGCCCTCCGTCCGTCCGCCGCGTCTCCGCCGCATGGCCACCGAGTGCCCGCCGAGTGTCCGCCGAGAAAGGACCAACCCTCATGAAGCCGATACGAGTGGCGCTCGCCGGCGCCGGGAACTGCGCCTGGAGCTTCAGCCAGTTCGTCGCCCAGGCACAGGCCGAACCGGACACCCGGCTGCCGGGGCTGATGTGCCACACGGTCGGCGGCTACCGGCTCGCGGACGTACGGGTGGTGGCGGCGTTCGACGTGGACGAGGCCAAGGTCGGGCGGTCGCTCGCGGAGGCGTTCACCGCCCCCGCCATCGCCGCGACCGGCTTCACCGCACTGGGCACCGACCGCGACGCCCCGGTCCTCCCGGCGCCGCTGCTCGACGGTCTCGCCGGGCCGCTGGGCTCGGTGGTGACCCCCGCGGCGGCGGCGCGCGAGGCCACCCCGGAGGAGGTCGCCAAGGCGCTGGTCGAGCACGACGCGGACGTGCTGGTGATCGCGCTGCCCACGGGAGCCTCCCGGGCCATCCGGATGTTCGCGGAGGCGGCCCTCACCGCCGGGACCGCCGTGGTCAACTGCACCCCGGAGGAGATCGCCCGGGACGAGGAGCTGGCCCGCCGCTTCACCCAGGCCCGGGTGCCGCTGCTCGGGGACGACCTGCGCAGCCACCTCGGTGCCACCACCCTGCACACCGCCCTGATCGAGCTGCTGCTCAGCCGGGGTCTGGAGCTCTCCCGGACCTACCAGCTCAATGTCGGCGGCAACACGGACTTCCTCAATCTGGCGGACGCCTCCCGCTCGGCCACCAAGTTCGCCTCCAAGGCCAACGCGCTCCGCGCGGCGGGTGCCACCGACGTCGAGGGAGTGGCCGGCCCCACCGGCTTCATCGGGCACCTCGGGGACACCAAGCTGTGCTTCGCCAGCATCAGAGCCACCTCGGTCCTCGGCTCCGAGGTGGAGATCGACATCAAGCTCACGGTGGAGGACAGCCCCAACGCCGCCGGGGTCATCGCCAACGCCGTCCGGGCAGCGAAGACGGCCGCCGACCGGGGGCTCGCGGGACGGGTGGACGGCCCCTCGCCGCTGCTCTTCAAGAGCCCCCCGCGCGGTCTGCCCGAGTCCGAGGCGCGGGCCGCCTTCCTGGCCTTCGCCTCCTGACCCAGCCGGTCCACCAACGAGAGAGACGGTCGATGCTGTCGATACAACGGGAGTTCCGGTCGGTCGAGGACCTGCCCTACGAACTGGTCGAGCGCAAGGGGGTGGGCCATCCGGACACCATGTGCGACGCCATCGCGGAGCGCATGTCCCGCTACTACGCGCTGCACTGTCTCCGGGAGTTCGGCGGGGTGGCCCACCACTGGTTCGACAAGGTGACGCTGTACGGCGGGGGCGCGGACACCGACTACGGGCGCGGCGAACTCACCGCGCCCTACCGGGTGATGGTGTTCGGCAAGGCCGCCTTCCGGGTGGGCGCCACCGAGATCCCGGTGCGCGAGCTGATGTTCCGCGCCGCCGCCGATGTGCTGGCGGAGGTGACCACCGGCTTCGACGCCGACCGGCATCTGGTGGTGGAGCCGGCCGTGGTGGACCACCAGGGCTCCGGGCGCGGGGTGTCGCGCTACCAGCCGGCGTCCGCCGCCGACCTGGTCGCGCCACGCTCGGGCGGCTTGGTCTCCAACGACACCAATCTGCTGCACGGTTACGCCCCGCTGTCCCGGCTGGAGAGTGCCGTACTGGGCCTGGAGAACCTGATCAACGGCCCGGATTTCAAGGCGCGCCACCCGGACACCGGCTGGGACGTCAAGGTGTTCGGCAGCCGGCGGGACGACGCCTTCAGCCTGGTCGTCAACATGCCCTTCCTCGCCGCCCGCATCGACTCCATGGACCACTATCTCTCCCGCAAGGCGGAGATCCAGAAGGAACTGGAGGAGTTCGCCGCCTCGTCGGGGCTGCGGGATCTGCGGATGCTGATGAACGCCACCGACCGCAACGGCCGCCCCTATCTCACCGCGCTCGGCTCGGTGGCGGACACCGGGGACGTGGGGGTGGTAGGCCGGGGCAACCGGGTCAACGGCCTCATCACCCCCATGCGGCCGATGAGCATCGAGGCCCCGGCCGGCAAGAATCCGCTCGACCACACCGGCAAGATCTACAACGTCATGGCCATGCGGCTGGCCCGCCAGGTGCACGAGACCTCCGGCGGACCGGCCCAGGTGCACATCTTCACCTCCAAGGAGGCGCCGCTGGAGCGCCCCGACGAGGTGGTGGTGACCTCCCCGGACGCCGACGAGACAGCGGTACGCGCGCTGGTGGAGGCCGCCGTCGCCGGCTCGGGCGAGCTGACGGCGGAGCTGATCGAGCAGGGCATCACGCTGTGGTGACCGGTTCCGGGGTGACCGCCGAGCGGGTACGGTCCCTGGTCACCGGGGCCCGGGCCACCGGCCGGCGGCAGGACAGCGGGCCGGAGCCGGAGCCGGTGCCGGAGCACGGCAGCCACGTCGCCGTCCTGGTCAAGCCCGAGGTGATGACCGGACCCGGCGCCGCCGAGGCGCTCGCGGCCGTGGTGACGGCGCTCGGCCGGCACGGGGTGCGGGTGCTGCGGGGCGCGGTGCTGCCGGCGCCCGAGTTCGCCGGGCGGGGCCGGCTGCTGCTGCACTACCCGCGGCTGCACCGGGTCGCGGCCGACGGCGTCCCGGCGCTGGACACCCGCGCCCGCCGGTCCCTGCGCGGGCTGCCGCACCCCTGGGGGGACGGCGCCCCGCGCCCGTCCGGCGGTTCGGGCGACGGCGACGGTCCGTCCGGCGGGTACGGCGACAACGGTCCGTCCGGCGGGTACGGCGACAACGGTCCGTTCGGCGGATACGGCGGGTACGGCGGGTACGGCGGGTACGGCGACAGCGTGCTCGGCGCGTACGAGGCGATGGCCCATGAGCCGGAGCTGACGCCCCGGACGCTGGAGGAGCGCTGCCGGGAGGCGGGCATCCACAAGCTGGGCTCGGGGTCGTACGCCTCCCCGACCGAGGTGAACGGGCGGCCGGTCGTGGTCCTGAACGGCTTTCTGCCGGCCCTGGCCGCCGGCTACACCGCGCCGGAGGGCCTCGTCGGGCTGCTGGAGTGCCACGCCGACCGCGAGATCGCCGGGCTGCGCACCGAGGTCCTGGGCGCGCTGCACCCGGACTCCGCCCACCCGGACTCGCTGCGCGGCTCCCTCGGCACCCTGGCCCGCGCCCAGGGCATCCCGCTCTCCGAGGGCCGTAACGGCGTCCATCTGTCGGCCGGCCATCTGGAGGCGATGTTCCAGGTGTGGCGGTACTTCGCCGCCCAGGACGGGCGGGACACCGGGGCCACCCCCTTCGGCCGGTCGCTGGCCGCGCGCGGGGTACCCCCGGCGACGGCGGCCCCGCTGGCCACCGACCCCGGCCTGCCGGCCGATCCGGGGGAGTCGGCGGACCCGGGGGAGACGGTCTCCCCGCACGGCGCCACCGAGCACCTGGCCCGGGACGCGGTGCTGGAGCGGGTGGTGCGGTGGACCACCGGAGCGCGGACGGTGACGGCATGACCGGGGCCCCGGAGGAGCCGGACGTACCGCTCGTGACCGAAGTGCCGGAAGCGCTGGGACTGCCGCAGGGTTCGCCCGAGCCGCAGGGATCGCGGGAGACAGATGACGTGCGCCCGTCGCGGTGGCCGCACGGGCCGTACGGCCTGCGCGGACTGGCCGGCCGGACCGCCGTGGTCACCGGCGGGGCCCAGGGCATCGGGGCGGCGGTCACCGAGCGGCTGTGCGCCGAGGGCTGCCGGGTGCTGGTCTACGACCGCAGCGCCGAGCACGGCCGGGCCGCCGTCGCGGCCTGGCGGCGGCGGGGACACGACGTACGGCTGGCGCTCGGCGATGTGACCGACGAGCGGGCGGTGGCGGCGGCCTTCGCGGAGCTTCCGGCCGACTGGCCGGCGCCCACCCTGCTGGTGAACCTGGCCGCCGGTTTCGTCTTCCGGGGGCTGGAGGCGACCCCGGCGGAGTGGCACGCCGCGCTCGACCCCACCATCGTCGGACTCTCGCTGGTCATCCGGGAGTTCACCGCCGGTCTGCCGGAAGACGGCGCCGGGGCGGCGATCGTCAACATGGCCTCGATCTCCGCGCACATCGCCCAGCGCGGCTATCTGACCTACAACACCGGCAAGGCGGCCGTCCTCGGCTTCACCCGCTGCACCGCCGAGGAACTGGCCCCCCGGGGCGTCCGGGTGAACTCGGTGAGCCCCGGGACGGTGTGGAACGCCAACAACGAGCGGTACCACCGGGAGGCCCTCGGCCTCGACCGGGCAGCCGCCGAGGCCGCCCCCGAGCACGGCGGTAAGTTCCTGCTCAAACGGTTCGCGGACCCGGCCGAGATCGCGGCGCCGATCGCGTTTCTGCTGTCGTCCGAGGCCAGTTTCATCACCGGCACCGATCTTCCCATCGACGGCGGCTATCTGGCGGTGTGACCCTATGATCGACCTGCATACCCAGCACGAACGCTGCGGCCACGCGACCGGCTCGCTGCGCGACTATGTGACGGCCGCGATGGACAAGGGGGTCCGGGTGCTCGGGCTCTCCGACCACACGCCGATGTTCGCCGCCGAGGAGGACCACGCGCTGCCCCGGGTGGCGATGCCCAAGTCCGAGTTCCCCGCCTACATCTCCGAAGCGCTCGCGCTCAAGGAGGAGTTCGCCGGGGCCATCGAGATCCTGGTCTCCACCGAGGCCGACTTCCTCCCCGGCAGGACGGAGCCCTACGCCCGGGAGCTGAGCCGCTATCCGCTGGACTATGTGATCGGCTCCGTCCATATGTTCGAGGGTAAGGACATCTTCGACGTCACCCGCTGGGAGGCCGTCACCGAGGACGAACTGCCGGCCGTCAAGGCACGGTTCTTCCGGTCGGTCGCGGAGTGCGCCCGGACCGGGCTCTTCCATGTCATGGGCCATGTGGACGCCCTCAAGGGCAACTTCCCCCGGCTGGCCGCCGTGCCCGCACCGGCCGCCGCCGACGAGATGCTGGTGGCCATCCGGGACTCCGGGGCCGTCCTGGAGATCAACACCTCGGGCTCGACCAAGATGTGCGGTGGCTGGTACCCGGAGCCCGAACTCCTCGAACGTGCCCACCACTTCGGCGTCCCGATCACCTTCGCCTCCGACGCCCATGTCCCCGAGCGCGTCTGCGACCAGTACCCGGAGGTGGTCAAGGTGCTCGACGGGATCGGCTTCCGCGGCTGGACGGTGTTCCGCCGGGGAGAGGCCAGGACCGTCCCGTTCGCCTGACCCGCCCGGAACCGCGCACCCCGCACCTCGAAGGCCGAGTCCCGAACCCCTTCTCCCCGCAAGCGACTTCACGACCTCCCACCCTGGAGCCCTCATGCGTGTCAGCGATCTCACCACCGGTGACCCCGCCGGCGCCCACATCCGGCACCTCCGGGTGCGGGACCAGCGGGTGCGCACCGTGACCGTCTCCGCCGGTGCCGACGAACTGGTGCGGGAGACCTTCTGCCCGCCGGGCATGCTCGGCGTGACCGAGACACTCCCGGCGCCTGATCCGGCCCTCACCGTGGTCGATCTGGTCCAGGAGCCGGCCGCCGTCGAGGCCCTGCTCCAGGAGGCCGCCACCGGCGCCGAACGGGGTGACTACGAGCTGACCCGGGGCTATCGGCTGCCCCGCTACGACACCGGCGCCCGGAGCGTCTTCGTCCTGCGGGACGTGAACTCCGAGGAGGTCGCCGCCGCCGTCCGTACCGAGGGCCGGCTCACCCTGGTCCGGCCCCCGACGGGCCTGGGCGACCGGTGGCTGACCCGGATCGTCCGGGACGTGGCCACCAGGGTCGCCAAGGCGGCAGGTTCCCTGGTGCTGCACTCCTCCGCGTTCGTCCACGACGGCGGTGCCCACCTGGTCGTCGGGGACTCCGGGGCGGGCAAGTCCACCACGGCCATCGCCCTGGCCCGGCTGCTGTCCGGCGGCGGGTGGATGGGCAACGACCGGATGCATCTCGATCCGCTGCCCGAAGGGTACGAGGTGACGGCCTGCCCGCTGCCGCTCGCCATCAACAAGGGCTCGCTCGACGTCATGGGCGTCACGGACTACGCCTCCTGGTCGGTACGGGCCGGCTTCCCGGCGCCGGGCTCGGACTGGGACCAGTTCCAGGGCGAGGACAAACTGAAGCTCAGCTCCCAGGAGGTCAGCCGCCATCTCGGGGTGCGGGTCGTGCCGCGTGCCCCGCTCGCCGGGGTGATCCTGCCCCGGGTGGACCGTACGGCCGGGTACTCCTTCGGCCCCGCTACCCCCGGTCACGCCGCCGAGGTGATCCGGCGCAACTGTTTCTCGCTGGACGACAACCTGTACGGCGAGGACTGGCTGGACGTCCCGGTCCGTCACCGGGCCGAGCCGCCCTCGGTCGACGGCTTCCTGGAGCACCTGGCCAAGCTCCCGGTGCTGCGCTGTGTCCTCGGCGGCGCGGCCGATGTGACCGCGCTGGCCGACGACTTCCGGGCCGCCGTCCGGAGGTGACCGCGGTGCCGGTCCCTCCCGGCGAGCGGTGCCCGGGTGGTGCCCGTCCGGTCAACCGCTTTCCGGCCCGCCCGCCACCGGATACTCGGCGGAACCCGAACCCGGCTCCGGACCCTCCGCCGCCACCCCGGCGATCAGCTCCAGATTCCGCCCGAACCGCGCCCAGAACCGCCCGACCCAGCCGAGATACCAGGGGGCCAGGGCGGGGTCGCGCCCGGCCAGCAGCTCCACATGCCGGTGCCGGGGCAGGAACCACAGGGCGCCGAGCCGGGCCAGCTCCGGGGCGGTCGCGTACGGGATCCCCAGCCGCGAGTGCAGCAGCCCGAGGTAGGACCGGACCGCCCCGGGGTCCAGGACGAAGTCGCCCCGGCCGAGGCGGCAGGAGAGCCAGAGCGCCTTCCCCGCGTCGGCCGGCCGGCGCGAGAGGCCCGCCTCGTCCCAGTCGATGACGGTCAGCCGGCCGGGGCCGTCCGCGATGAGGTTCCGGCCGTGCAGATCGCCGTGGTGGAGCACCGTGGCGTCCGCCCGGGTCAGTCGCACGGCGCTCGCCGACAGCTCGTCGAGGCGCCGGTCCACGGTCCGGCCGAGCTCCCGCCACTCGCCGGTCAGCAGCCGTGCGGTGGCGGCGCGCTCCCGCCCCGCGTCGTCCGTCCACGGTGTGGCGTAGTCCCCGACCAGCTCCTCCGCCACCGCCCCGGCCGCCGGGCCGCCCGCCCGCGCCGCCAGCTCCCCGAGGACCGCCACGACCTCCGGTATATGGGTCCGGGCGTCCTGCGCGGGCACGCCCGGGACATAGGGCCGCACCACCACCAGCCGGGGCCGCCCCGCCATCCGGACCGTCCCCAGATCCAGCACCGGCGGATACCAGGGCGCCCCGCGCAGTGCCACGTCCACCGACCGGATGCGACGGGCCTCGGTCTCCGAGGAGTGTTCGGCGCAGTGCACCTTCACGGCGTACGACAGGCCGCCCCGGACCACCCGATAGGAGGAGTTGAGCCCCCGGCCCGCCAACTCCTCGGCCGCGCCCGCCGCGACCGGCTCCACCGCCTGCCGCACGGATATCCGCGGGCCGTCGCTCATGACGGCCGGCCGCCCCGCGCCGCCACCCCGTCGAGCCAGCCGGTCACTTCGGTGACCAGCTCCTCCAGCGGCCGGCCGCTGTCCAGCCGCAGCACCGGGTGGCCGAGCCCGGCGAGCCAGCGTTCGTCCTTGGCCCGGCGGCCCGGCACCTCGGTGTCCTCGTAGCCGTGTGCCCACTCCATGAAGTCCCGGTGGGCTTCCGCGTGGCTCCCGCCGTGCTCGATGGTCTCGCCGTACCGGACCACCTCCCGGCGCAGCAGCCGCTCCATCCGGGTGGTGGTGTCCACGGTGAGGAAGACCACCGCGTCGGTCTCCGCGATGACACTGTCGCCCCAGCCGCGCAGCGTGCCGGAGAGCACCCAGGCGTCGCGCGGCACGAACAGCGCGCGCATCAGTGCCAGGCGGTCCGGTACCGGGCGCTTGTGGGTGTACGGCGGCGAGGTGGGCAGCCAGAGGTAGTCGTCCACGTCCGCGTGCGGCACCGCGCGGAGAGTGGCGAGGGCGCGCCCCAGCGTCGTACTGCCCGCCCCGCTCGCCCCGGTGACCAGCAGCCGGTGCCCGCGCATCCCACAGCCTCCCTCTCCTGACGACCGACGAACCGACGACCGACGTCCGGCCACCGACGAACCGACGACCGGCCACCGGCGAACCGACGACCGGCCGACCGACGATCGATGTTCCGTGGCCAATCACCCTACAACGAGGCCGGGTTGCTCCAAGGAACCCACGGTCAGGCGCGGCCGCGCACCGCAGACAGATCCCTGGGGGCCGGATACGCTTCCCGGCATGCCGACCGCCCTGGTGACCGGTGTCTCCCGTGGTCTGGGCGCGGAGCTGTGCCGCGCCCTCAAGGCCGCAGGCTATCGCGTGCTGGGAGTGGGACTGGCCGCCGCGCCGGGACACGACGCGGTGGACGTCTACCGTACGGCCGATCTGCGGCTGCCGCTCCCGGACGGGCTGTTCACCGCCCGGGACGCCGGGAAGGCCGGGAAGACCGGAGAGTCCGGGGAACTCGGAGAGTCCGGGGACGCCGGGGAGCCCGGGGAGTCCACTGAAGTCGACGTACTGATCGCCAACGCCGGGGTCTATCTCGACGACCCCCGGGCCGGTTACGGCGACCTGCTCGCCCTCACCATGGACGATCTGCGCCAGACCTTCGAGGTCAACTTCTTCGGCACCGCACGGGTGGTGCTGGAGTGGGTGCCGCGCATGCTCGCGCGGGGCACCGGCCGGGTGGTCTGCGTCTCGTCCGGGATGGGCCGGCTCCAGGACGCCGACGGGGCCTCGTTCGCCTACCGGTCGTCCAAGCTGGCGGTCAACTCCCTGGTGTTGTCGGTCTCCCGGCACTTCGCCGCCGGAGCGGGCGAGCTGTCCGCCTTCTCGTACTGCCCCGGCTGGATCAGGACCGGCATGGGCACCGGGGCCGCCCCGCATCCACCGGGGCCCGCCGCCGACGACCTGGTGCGGCTGCTCGCCCTGCCCGCCACGCGGACCAACGGCAGGTTCTTCCGGGGCACCGCCGAACTGGGCTGGGACACCCGGGGCCCACTGGTCACCGACGAGCCCCCCGCCGCCGGCCGCGCGCGGCCCGGCGACCACTGAACGGAGGTCCCGGGGCCGCCGTCCGGGGAGAGGCGTCGGCTTCGGGGACGTCCCACCGCCGATCGCCGTTCCGTGGTGCGGAATCGGCCCGGACAGCGGACGTTCGCCTTGCCATGCTGAGCCGGGCGGCCCGGCAGCCCGCGTTCCACACCGCGCCGCCGCCCGGCCGGCCCGGGACCCGGGGCCCCGCTCGACCGGGGGCGGCGCCTGCGGCGGAGCCGTACAGGGGCCCTTTTCCGTACCGGACTTGGACACGGGGGTGAGACCGCCATGGCACCGAGCGGCCCGACGCGCCGGTACACCGTACGCTCACACTTCGCGGAGACCGGACTGGTGTGCGCGCCGTCCGTGGCGGAGCACATCGAACGGCTCGCGAGCCCGTACCTCACGGTGGCTCCCGGCGGCCCCCCGGACCCCGGGGACTGGCAGGTCTACGCCGGTACCGCGCCGCCGGACGGAACCGTACCGGAGACGGTCACCGCCCAGGGCGAGACGGCGGTGGAGTACGCGGTCGACCACGCCCGCCGGCACCTCTTCCACCTCGCGCCCGAGGGCGAGGCGTGGGCCGCCCAGTCCCTGCTGCGGGCCACCCGGGCGGTGCACCGCTCGGCGGCGGCCCGGCAGGGGGTGCTGTTCCTGCACGCCGGTCTGATCCAGCTCGACGGCCTCGGAGTGGCCCTGGTCGGCGGCAGCCGGGCGGGCAAGACCTCGCTCATCATGGCCGGAGTGCTGAGCGGTTCGGGCGTCATGGTGTGCAACGACGATGTGAGTCTCACGGCCGGGCCCGACGGGAGCGGGGTGCTGGGCACCGGCTGGCCGCGCTCCATCTCGGTACGGCTCGACACCCTGGACCTGCTGTTCGGCCGGGAGCGTGCCGGGGAGGTGCTCGCCTCGCTGTCCCACCCGGCCAACGAGACGCTGCCCAGCCTCCGGGAGTCGGGCGTGGAGAAGCACGGCACGGCGCTCATCTATCCCTGGGAGTACGCCGAGTTGCTGCACACCAAGGTGGGCCGCGCCACCGGGGTCGACGCCCTGGTGCACCTGAGCCTCGCGGACCGCCCCGAGGAGGCCGGGGTGGCCGCCGTACCACCGGACGAGCGGGCCGGGCTGCTCGACCGGCATGTGCTGGACCTGCCCAACAAGCACCTCAACATCTTCGGCCACCGGCCCGAGCCCGCCGGCCTCCGGCGCACCCGGGCCGCCCTGACCGCGCTGCCCACCTTCCGCTTCCGGTACGAGTTCCACGACGCGCGCCGCCAGGCGGGCCGCCTCGCCGCCCACCTCCGCGCGGCCGGGATCCCGGCTTCATGACGGTCCCGGCGGCAGCGCCGGCCCTGGCGGCCCCGGTGGCACCGGGCTCCGATCCCCGGGCCGCCGCCTCACCGGCCGAGCGTCACCGGCCGGTCCGGCGTCCCCCCGGCGAGCAGCGCCAGCAGCGGCGTACCGAGGTCACGCGGCGAGAAGAGGTCGGGTCCCCGGTAGTCCGCGATCTCCCGGGCCGGCCACCAGCGGGTTCCGGCGATGTTCTCGGCGGCCAGCTCCGCCGCCGAGAGCTCCGCGCACGGGGTGAAGGAGGCGGTGCGGACCAGGTAGTAGTCGTTGACCACCCCGTCGTGCCCCGGGGCGATGGTGGCATCGGCCACCTCCTGGTGCCAGACGTGCGGCGGCTCGCCCGCGACGGTCAGCCCCACCTCCTCGCGCAACTCCCGCCGGAGCGCGGCGAGCGGGGTCTCACCCGGCTCCACCCCACCGCCCGGCGCGGCCCACAGCGCCCGTGTCCCCGTCTCCTGGCGCAGTACGAAGCGGCAGAGCAGCAGGCGGTGGTCCGCCCCGTCCAGGACGAGCGCGCGTACGGAATACCGGAGTCTCAGCGAGGTCATCCGGTCACGCTACCCGGCGGCGTGACCGAACTCCGGCCCACCGGAACGCCCCCGTACCTCCCGCGTTCGGCACACCCGTAAGACCCGCAAGACCGATGGTCGATGATCGGTGACGATCGATGAGAGAGAGGACCGGAACCGGCATGCAGTCCTTCCGCGCACACCTCGCGGCGGTCAACGGCCTGGACGAGTTCGACGAGGCGGAGGTGCTCGCCAGGATCCATCTCGCCGACGGTGACATCCTTCTGCTCTCCGGCTCGCTGGTGGACGGATCCGGCACCCCCTCGTCGGACTTCGACTTCGCCGTCATCGCACCGGAGAAGGACGAGCGGTTCCACCGCGACACCTTCCCGCGCGCCGACCACATGCGGTACTACACCAGCGGCGACCGGGTGCGGGCGAGCTTCGACTATCTGCCGGACAGCCTGCTCGGCGTGGATGTCG
Source organism: Streptomyces pyxinae (assembly GCF_024756275.1). Classification (GTDB taxonomy): domain Bacteria; phylum Actinomycetota; class Actinomycetes; order Streptomycetales; family Streptomycetaceae; genus Streptomyces; species Streptomyces pyxinae. The sequence goes on from NZ_JANUGQ010000005.1 coordinate 261,754, forward strand.
AGTACTGGACGGTCCGGGAGATCTCCGACATGCTCGCGGCCCACGGCCGGCTCTACGCCCATATGCGAAGCCGGGCGCGGAAGTCCTCCAGCTTCGCCGCCTCCGCCGTGGACTTCCGGCTGCTGTCCCGGCTCACCTACGGCGTTCCGCTGGCCAACGCCGCCGGATTCGAGAAGCTCGCGAGCGACATCCGGCCCGGGGAGATCGCCTACACCGCCTTCCGCACCGCCATCGGCAGCTACCCCGACTTCCGTGATCTGGCGGGCATGTGGGCCCAAGGTGATCACGAGTCCGCGCTGATCGCCGCCCGCAAGCTCGGAGTCGACACCTTCCGGGGACTGACCCACGCCCATGGCAACACCAACCGCAATCCCAAATACCTGGCCCGGTTCCTCGCCCGGCTCCCCGAACCGCTCTCCGAACTGACCGGCTCGTTCCGCCGGTTGAACGCCTACGGGGTGGCGGGCCCGGAACACGCGGCGGACGCCGTCCTCGAATGGCTGGACCTCATCGACCTCGCCTTCGCGGAGATCCGCCGGGTGCGCGACGAGGCCGAGGCGTTCGTCGGCCGCCAGGAGTTCCTGGGCCTGCTCAGGGCCGAGCTGCACGAGTCCATGAGCTGGAACGCCGAGATCTCCAACGAGTACTGCTTCCGGGCCCGGGAGGCCGAGGAGGACGTCCCGGCGCTGCGGGAACTGCTCGCCGCCCTGACCGCCCGGCGCCCGGCCCCGCACCGCCTGCCGCTCCGGGAGTGGGCCGCCGGCCGGGAGGCGCCCGCCGGGGAGAACAACAAGTCCGCCTGAGCCAGGAAGGGACTCCCGTGTGCCGGATCCACGGCTACTTCGGCGCCGATCTCGCCCCCACCGCCCTGGACGCCGCCAGGGACGCCCAGCTCGCCGGCGGCCCGGACCAGCAGCACTCCGTCCGCGGCGACCGGTGGGGCCTGGGCTGCAACCGGCTGGCGATCCAGGACCCGGCCCACGGCCGGCAGCCGTTCACCAACACCGACGGCTCCGTCCACGCGGTCTTCAACGGCGAGATCTACAACTTCCGGGCGATCCGGGAGGAACTCGCCGCCCACGGCGTGCGGGTGGCGGGCGACTCGGACGGGTCGGTCCTGGTGCCGTACTACGAACTCCACGGCGACCGGTTCACCGACCGGCTCGACGGCATGTACGCGATCGCCCTGGTGGATCTGCGCGGCGCGCCCCGGCTGAAGCTCTGGTGCGACCCGCTCGCCGTCAAGAGCCTGTACTACGCGGCCGACGGGCCCGGTGTCGTCTTCGCCTCCGAGCCGGCCGGGCTCACCGCCCTCCGCTCCACCCCGTCCGCTCTGGACCCGCTCGCCGTCGACCACTATCTGAACTGGCAGTGCCTGCCGCCCGGTTCGTCCTGGCTCGCCGGAGTCTCCACCCTCGGCCCGGGGGAGGGGCTGGTCCACGACGGCGAACGGCTCACCGTACGGCGCCCCCCGGTGCCGCTCCCGCCCGTGGCACCGCGAGCGGAGCCGGCCGGGTCGGTGGGCGGAGTGCCGGGCGGACCGCCGGACGCCGAGCACACCCCGGAGGGGCTCCGGGCGCTGCTCACCCGGGAGGTGGAGCAGATGTCCCTCCAGACCGCCCCGGTGGCCGTCCAGGTGTCCGGCGGCCTCGACTCGGCGGTCCTCGCCACCCTGCTTGCCCGGCGCCGCCCCGATGTCACCGGCTTCCACGTCACCCACGAGGGCAGCCACGCCACCGACGAGGAGAGCTACGCGCGCGAGGCCGCCGCACACGCCGGTATCCCGCTCGAAGTGGTCGAGATCCGGGAGGCCGAGCTGCCCGAGCTGATCCCGGCCATGGTCGCGGCCCTCGGCACCCCGAACGCCACCCCGCACGCGCTCAGCGCGTACGTCCTGTTCCGGGAGATCCACCGGTCCGGGTTCCGGGTCTGCTTCACCGGAGACGGCGCCGACGAACAGTTCGGCGGCTACCGCCGCTACAGCACGGCCCTCGCGGCACCCGACCCCGACCGGACCGACCCGACTGACCCGACCGACCGGACGGACAGGGCCGACCCGGCCGGCCGGACGGACCGGAGGGCGTGGACCGCGTGGGCGGACCGCTATCTCGACCGGCTCTCCCTGCTCCCGTACGACGCGTACCGGCGGCTCTGCACGCCCGGTTTCCGTGCCCTGGCCGACTCCGGTGCCAACAGCCGCGAGCGGGCCCGCCGGCTGCTGGCCCGTCCCGCCCCGTCCCGGCTCGAACAGCTGCTGGAGTTCGACCGCTCGTACAAGCTGCCCGGACTCAATCTCCGCAAGCTCGACCAGCTGGCGATGGCCCACGCGGTCGAGGGCCGGGTGCCCTACTGCCAGCCGTCCGTCACCCGGTTCGCCCGGGGCACCCCGGACGCCCTCAAGGTGGCCGGCTCCCGGCGCAAGGGGATCCTGTGGGACGCCGGGGCGCCGCTGATCCCGAGGGCCGTACGGGACCGGCCGAAGCAGCCCTTCACCTTCCCGGTCGGCGCCTTTCTGCGGCCGGGCGGCAAGCTCTGGGACTTCGTCATGGACGTGCTGGCCCGCCCCCGCCTCTGTGCCGCCGGGATCCTGGACGCGGAGGCGGTACGGGCCGTGCTCACCGAACACGCGGACGGCCGGGACCACGCCCGGCTGCTCTGGGGACTGATGGTCCTGGAACTGTCCCTCCCCTGAGTCGTTCTGCGGTACGGTCCGGCAGCGGGCGGGCCCCGGAACGGAGCCCGCGCGCCCTCCCCCTCGCCGGGCTCGTCAGCTCGTCGACTCCCCAGGTCCTCAGATAGCCGGGTAGTCAGGTCATCACCCGGTCAGTCGTCCCGTCAGTCGTCGGATCGTCAGGGACACCACACGAAAGGCGTTCACCGGTGCGCAGCATCCATGTCGTCGCCCACCCCGAGGCCAGCCACCATGTCAAGGGCCTGGTCGGCGGCTGGCACGACTCGCCGTTGACCCCGGCCGGTCTGCTCGGCGCGGCGGCCATCGCCCGGGCGCTCCGCGCCGAGATCCCCGAGGACGCCGAGGTGGAGCTGATCTCCTCCGACCTGCAGCGCACCCGGCGCACCGCCGAGGAGGTGGGCGCGGCGTTCGGCGTACGGCCGCTCCTCGACCCGAGGCTGCGGGAGAAGTCGTACGGGGAGGCGGAGGGCCGGCCGCAGGAGTGGCTGGACAAGCGCTTCGTCCCGCCCCCGGCCACCGGGGACCGGATGGGCCACCACGAGGGGGTGGAGGGCGCCGAGACCAAGGCGGATTTCGCCGAACGGGTCTACTTGGCGATGGACGAGATCCTGGCCCGCCCCCGTACTCACCAGATCATCGTCACCCATGGCTTCGCCCTCACCTTCGTGGTGGCGGCCTGGATCAGGATGCCGGTCGAGAACCTCGGCTACATCAACCTGCGGGCCCCCTCGGGCAGCATCACCCACCTCCGCGAGGACGACTTCTTCCACAACCGCCAGGTCGTCCGCCTCGGTGACACCAGCCACCTTCCCGGCTGACCGGCCGGCGGTCTCCCTTCCCGCTCCCTCCACTCTCTCTCGCCTCCGGGGTGTTCCCCCTCGGGCAACCGCCCTCCACCGCCCCGTTCACGGCCGCCTCACGCCCCGTTCTCGTCGCTCCCCTTTCATGCGGGAGGAGCACCGATCGGCGGGGGCACGGCGCCCGCGCCCGCTCCTGTGGCTCGGCCCCGTCCCGCCTCACCGAGAGAGAGCGGCCCCATGCTGACGACGACCACCACCGGCACCGCGCCTGCCGCCGGCCCCGCGACCACCACTCAGCCCGCCATCGCGACCGGAACCGCCACCGGCACCGGCTATGCCACGTCCGTCGCGGCGAGCGAGGAACAGGTCAGGGCTGCCCAGCGGTTGCGCCACCAGGTGTTCACCCGGGAACTGGGCGCGCGGATCGACACCCCGCTGGCCGGACACGACATCGACGCCTTCGACGCCCTGGCCGACCATCTGATCGTCACCGAGCAGGCGACGGGCGAAGTGGTCGGCACGTACCGGATGTTGCCGCCCGGACGGACCGAGGCGTCCTACGCCGGAGGCGAGTTCGACCTCCAGGAGCTGGCGGGCATCCGCTCCGACCTCATCGAGGTGGGCCGCGCCTGTGTGCACCCCGACCACCGGGACGGCGCCGTCATCGCCATGATGTGGTCCGGCCTGGCGCGGTACGCCCTGCTCTCCGGCCACCGCTACCTGGGCGGTTGCGCCTCCGTACCGCTGGACGACGGGGGACGCGCCGCCGCCCATGCCTGGCTGCTCGGCACCGGCAAGCACGCCGCCCCGGAGGGCTTCCGGGTCCATCCGCGCCAACCCTGGAACCCGTCCGGGCCGAGCGACGGGCCACCGAGCCAGGCGCTGCTGCCCCCGCTGCTCCGGGGCTATCTGCGTCTGGGCGCCTGGATGTGCGGTGCGCCCGCGCACGACCCGGAGTTCGATGTGGCCGACTTCTTCGTCCTGCTCGACCTGGAGCGGCTCAGCGACCGCCACCGCCGCTTCTTCCTGGGCGAGGCCCGGTGAGCCTCTGGGCCGTCGAGGGCCCCTGCACCCCGCGCTGCGCCACGGACACCGGCGCTCGGGTGCCGGGCACCCTCGCCGCTCGCCGCCGCGCCGCCCTCCTCAAGACCCTGCTGCGCGCGCTGGCGGCGGGGGACCGGCTGGCCGAGCCGGCGGTCCTGGGGCGGCTGGCCCGCGAGGTTCTCGACGGCCTCGGCGTCCGGCTGGAGACGCGTACGGAGACACAGCCGGCGACACCCCCGGAAGTGCCGGGAACACACCCGGAAATGCCGGTGACGGCGACACCCCCGCAGGCGCGTGCGACACACCGGCGGTCGCCCGACGGGGCCCGGCTGAGCCTGCCCGGACCGGTGGGCACCCTGGTGGTGGCCAACCATGTCTCCTGGCTCGACGTGATCGCCCTGCTGGCGGTGGAACCGGGGCTGGCCCCGCTCGCCAAGCGCGAGGTCGGCGGCTGGCCCCTGATCGGCGCGCTCGCCCGGCGCCTCGGCGTCCCGTTCATCGACCGCGACCGGCCCCACCGGTTGCCCGGCGCGGTCGCCGCGCTGGCGGAGACCCTGCGCTCCGGCCGGTCCGTGGTGGTGTTCCCGCAGGCGACCACCTGGTGCGCCCCGGCCGGGGGAGCCTTCCGGCCCGCCACCTTCCAGGCGGCGATCGACGCGGGGGCCCCGGTCCGGCCGGTCTCCCTGGACCATCTCCAGGACGGCCGGCCCAGCGCGGTCGCCGCCTTCCTCGGCGACGAGGACTTCACCGCCTGTCTGCGCCGGATCGCCGGTGCCCGGGGCCTGGCCGTACGGGTGACCGTCCACCCCCCGCTCCCCGCCACCGGTACGGACCGGCGCGCCCTGGCGGTCCGGGCCCGGCGACCGGTGCACGGCACCGCGCCGCCGCCCGGGCACACCGGAACCGAGCCGCCGCCGCTCGGACGTACCGGTACGCCTCCCGTGGCCACGGGTACGCCTCCGGTGGTCACCGGTACGCCCCCGGGAGCCACCGGCACGCTGTCGGCGGCCGAGCCTTGCCCGGCGCCCGGACGGCCGCTCGGCGCGGGCATCCGGAGCGGCGTCCGATAGATGCCCTGCCACCGGCCCCGGTCGGTCAGCCGAGGCCGGTCAGCCAGTCGTGGACGGCGAGCGCGGTGGTGCGGGCGTGCTCCTCCAGTACGGTGAAGTGGTCGCCGGGCACGGTGACTTCGGCGTGCGGCAGGGCCCAGGCCGGGGCCGGTCCGGTGCCGGGCAGCAGGTCCCGGGCCCGCACGAACAGGGTCGGGAAGCCGGGCCGCGCGGGTGTCCAGCCGGCGAACAGCTGGAAGTACCCGGCCATGGCGGTGAGCCGGCCGGTGTCCGCCGGGGCGTGTCCGGCCGCCCGGCGCAGCATGTCCGAGGTCATCGCGGAGAGCGCCCCGGCACGCTCGCCGTCGTCGCTCGGATAGGTGTCCACCAGCACCACCGCCACCGGCGCCGGGCCCTCGGCCGCCAGCCGCTCGGCCACCGCCTGCGCCACCCAGCCACCGGCCGAGCGCCCCAGCAGCACCGGCGGCCCGCCGTCCGCGATCGCCCGGACGGCCGCCGCCTGCGCGGTGACCAGGGCGTCCAGGGTGGCCGGCAGCGCCTCACCGGGCCCGAACCCCGGGTGCCGTACCGCCAGGACCGGCCGAAGACCGCGCAGCCCGGCGCCCAGACGCGCGTACTCCTGGGGCCCGGAGAGCGCGCTGAGCGCGGGGAAGCAGATCACCCGGGGCCCCGCGCCGCCCGTCGCGAGGGCGACCGGGGCGGGCGTCCCGCCGACCGGTCCGGCACCGTCGAAGACCGCCCGGAGGCGCGCGGCGACGGTGAGCAGCACCATGCCGTCCCAGATCCTTCCCCGGGCACAGGCGGTACGGAAGAGGGCGCCCAGGGAGTCCGGAGCACCCCCGGCGGCTCCGGCGCCCCCGGCGTCTTGGGCGTTCCCCGCTCCCGGCCCGCCCGGGGCCGCCGCCGGAACGGCCGGGGAGGCGACCGGCGGGCCCGGGGGAGTGCCCGTCCGGTCGGGGGCCGCAGCCGTACGGTCGCCGGTGTCCGTACGGCCGGGACCGGGGCCGGGGCCGGGATCCGTCCGGTCGGGGACGCCGGGGCCCGTCCGGCCGGGGGCGGGGGGCCCTGCCGCCTCCCGGGTGTACCGCTCCGCCAGCTCGGTGGCGACCGCGCGGGGCGTCGGGAAGTCGAACAGCAGCGTGGCGGGCAGCGCCAGCCCGGTCGCCGCCGACAGCCGGTTGCGCAGCTCGACCGCGGCCAGTGAGTCGAGCCCCAGATCCGCCAGCGGATCGTCGGCGTCGATCGTGTCCCTCGCGTCGGCCCCCTCCGGGTGACCGAGCACCAGGGCCGCCAGCGCCCGGACCTCGGTGAGCAGCAACCCGTCGCGCTCGCCCGGGGAGGCGGCCGCCAGCCGGCTCCCGAGCGCGGCGCCATCGCCCCGGCCGGCGGCGGCAGTCCGGGGCGGTGCCGTCGCCGGGTCGGCACTCGCCGACGCCTCCGGGTCGAAGCGGGCGGCCACCAGCACCGGATCGCCGGCGGCCACGGCGGCGTCGAAGAGGGCCAGGCCCTCGTCCGCGCCGAGCGGGACGAACCCGGAGCGGGCCATCCGCCGCAGGTCCGCCCGGTCGAGGTGCGCCGTCATGCCGCCCTCCTGCCGCCAGGGGCCCCAGGCGATCGACGTACCGGGCAGTCCGAGACGGCTCCGGTGCCGGGCCAGGGCGTCCAGCACGCAGTTGGCCGCCGCGTAACCCGCCTGGCCAGCGGAGCCGAGGACCCCGGCCACCGAGGAGAACAGGACGAACATCGCCGGCTCGCCACGCTCCTGGGTGAGGTGGTGCAGGGCGAGTGCGGCGTCCGCCTTGGGCCGCAGCACCCGGTCCAGCCGGCCGGCGGTGAGCGCCGGGACGATCCCGTCGTCCAGCACGCCCGCCGCGTGCACCACTCCGGTCAGTGGATGGGCCGCCGGCACCGTGTCGAGCAGCGCGCCGAGCGCCGCCGGGTCCCCGACGTCACAGGCACGTACGGTCACCTCGGCGCCCGACGCCTCCAGTGCGGCGACGAGTCCGGCCGCGCCCGGGGCGTCCGGCCCGCGCCGCCCGGCGAGCAGCAGGTGCCGTACCCCGTGGGCCGTGACCAGGTGCCGCGCCACCAGCGCGCCCAGCGAACCGGTGCCGCCGGTGACCAGGACGGTGCCTTCGGGGTCGAGCCGCCGCCGTGGCCGGGCCTCCGCCGGTGCCCCGGCCACCCGGACCAGCCTCGGTGCGTACGCCGTCCCCCGCCGTACGGCCGTCTCCGGCCCCGGGTCCGCCGCCAGCAGCGCGGGCAGGGCCCGAAGGGAGTCGGGGTGGTCGTCCAGGTCGATCAGGGCGAAACGGCCCGGATTCTCCCGCAGCGCCGACCGGACCAGCCCCCACACCGGGGCATGAGCCGGTACCGGACCCGGCCCCGTACCGACGCCGTTCACCTCGCCCTCCCTGCCCCCGTCGTCGTCCGGGGGAACGGCGCCGGAGGTGACCAGGACCAGCCGGGAGCCCGCGAGGCGCGGCTCGTCGAGCCACTCCCGCACCAGCTCCAGCGCCCAGCCCGCCGCCCGCCGCACCTCCGAGGCGTCCTCGGTGGCCCCGGCCGCGCCGGACGACGGCGAACGCGGGGCGACCGGAAGCGGGGCGACCACCAGGGCCGGCCCTCCGCCGCCCGCCGTGGCCGCGCCGGCCGCGCCCGCCGGATCGGCGTGGACCGGGACACCGGAGCCCCCGGGCGCCAGCACATCCACCAGTCGGCCACCCCTGGCACCCACAACCGCCCAGCCGGTCGGGGCCCTGGGCGCGGGCGGTGCCGGCAGCGCCACCCACTCCACCCGGTGCAGGCTCCCCGCGACCGGGTCCGCCGTACCGGACCCGGACCCGAACGCGGTACGGGACAGCGACCGGAGCGCCAGCGAACGGACCGTGGCCACCGGCGCGCCCGTCTCGTCGGCCAGCTCCACCCCGGCGCGCCCGTCCGGTCCGGGAGCGATCCGCACCCGCAACCGCCGTGCGCCGACGGCGTGCCGGCGCACCCCGCCGAAGGCGAACGGCAGGGACACCGCCGCGCCGCCGCCCGCCCGCCCTCCCGCCGCGCTGAGCCCGTCGAGCGCCAGCACCTGCAACGCCGCGTCCAGCAGCGCGGGATGCAGACCGAACCCCGGCCCTCCCGGACCGGCGGGCGCCCCCGCGGTCCCGCCGAGCGGCGCCCCGGCGGCCTCCGGCAGCGCGACCTCGGCGTACAGCTCCTCCCCGAGCCGCCAGGCGGCACGCAACCCCCGGAAGGCGGGGCCGTAGCGCAACCCGCCCCCGGCCAGCCGCTCGTACGGGCCGCCGCCGGGCTCCCCGGCGGCCACCGGCACCGCGTCCGGCGGCGGCCAGGGCGCGCCCCCGCCGCCGAGCGCGGCCGCCCCCCGGTCCGGTGCCGCCTCCGGCGCGAGGGTCCCGGAGGCGTGCGGGCGCCAGGGCCCCTGCCCCTCCGGCGGGTACGGCCGGGCGTGGCAGAGCAGGGCCCGCCGGCCCGTGTCGTCCGGACCCGCCACCTTCAGCTGCACCTCGACCGTGCCGTCCGGCGGCAGCACGAGCGGGGCGGTGAGGGTGAGTTCGTCCAGTACCGGGCTGCCCGCCCGCTCGCCGGCGTACAGGGCCATCTCGACCAACGCGGTCGCGGGCAGCAGCACCGCCCCCGCCACCTCGTGGTCGGCCAGCCAGGGTTGCTCGCGCACCGAGACCCGCCCGGTCAGCAACAGCCCCCCGTCGTCGGCCGTCGGGGTGGCGGACCACAGGAACGGATGGCCCGGGGCCTCCGGCGGGGCCGCCACCCGGGGCCCCTGGGGGGCGTCCAGCCAGTACCGGCGGCGCTGGAAGGCGTACGTGGGCAGCGGCACACGCCGGCCGCCGCGCCCGGCGAAGACGGCCGGCCAGTCGACGGGCGCGCCGTTCGCGTACAGCGCGGCCACCGTGCCGAGCAGGGCCTCCGGCTCCGGCCCGCTGCCGCGCAGGGTCGGCAGGACCAGCGGTTCGGGCCGGGCGCCGTCGGAAGTCCCGTCCGGGTCAGGGGCCGTGGGAGCCGGCCGGGGCGCGGCGAGACAGCTCCGGGCGAGCCCGGTGAGCACCGCGTCCGGACCCAGCTCCACGAAGTGTCCCGCGCCCCGCTCGCGGAGGTGGGCGACCGTGTCCGCGAAACGCACCGGTCGGCGTACCTGGTCCACCCAGAACCCCGGTGCGCACAGCTCCTCGTCGGTGGCCACCCGGCCGGACACGGCGGACACCAGAGGGACGCGGGGCGCGGAGAAGGAGAGCCCGCGCACCACCTCGGAGAACGCGGAGAGCATGGGTTCCATCCGGGCGGAGTGGAAGGCATGGCTGACCCGCAGCGGCACCGTGGACCGACCCTGCTCCCGGAAGTGCGCGACGACCTGCCGCACCGCCGTCTCGTCCCCCGAAACCACCACCACGGCCGGCCCGTTGACGGCGGCGATCTCCACCATCCCGTCCATCCCCTCCGCGGCGGCGAGCCGGGCGGACACCTCCTCCGCGGTGGCCTCGACGGCGGCCATGGCGCCGCCCGGCGGCAGCGCGTCCATCAGCCGGCTCCGGGCGGCCACCAGGGTGCAGGCGTCCGCGAGAGTCAGCACTCCGGCCGCATGCGCCGCGGTCACCTCGCCCAGCGAGTTCCCCGCCACCAGCTCCGGCCGCAGACCCCAGGCTTCGAACTGCCGGAAGAGAGCCGTCTCCAGGGCGAAGAGCGCCGGCTGCGCGTACCGGGTGGCGGTCAGCGACGCGCCCGCCACCGCATCGGCCCCGTCCCCGCGGGCGAACATCACCTCCCGCAGAGGCACCGGCAGCAGCGGGTCGAGCAGCGCGCAGGTCTCGTCCAACGACGTGGCGAACGCCGGGTGCTGAGCCCGTGACTCGTACAACTCGCTTCCCATGCCGGGACACTGGCTGCCCTGACCGGTGAAGAGGAGGGCCAGCGGCCCGCGTCGGCGGGTCGTGCCCGTCCCCACACCGGGCCCCTCCCCGCCCTCCGCCACCGCCCGCAGCGAGTCGAGCAGCCGTGTACGGTCCCGGGCCACCAGCACGGCCCGGTGCTCGAAGGCCGCTCGGGTGGTGGCGAGGGACCAGCCGATGTCCACCGGTGCCACGTCCGGACGGGCGGCCACCTGGTCGTACAGCCGCCGGGCCTGGGCCCGCAGCGCCGCCCCGGTGCGCCCCGACACCGGAAAGGCCACCGGCCCGGGAGAATCCACGGGCGCGGGCTGCGACGTCGACACGGACGCCGGCGCCGGCACCGGCATCGGCCCCGGAGACTCCGAGGCCACCGGCTCCGCCCCCGCCCCCGGTGCGTCCCCGGGGGCCGGAGACGCCTCCGCCGGGGCCTCTTCGAGCACCACATGGGCATTGGTGCCGCTGATGCCGAAGGAGGAGACTCCCGCCCGGCGCGGACGGCCCGTCCGCCCCGCCCCCGGCCACTCCACCGCCCGGTGCAACAGCGCCACGCGGCCCGACGACCAGTCGACCCGGGGCGTCGGCTCATCGGCGTGCAGCGTGCGTGGCAGCATCCCGTGGGCCAGCGCCTGCACCGTCTTGATCACGCCCGCCACTCCCGCGGCGGCCTGGGTGTGACCGATGTTCGACTTGACCGAGCCCAGCCAGAGCGGACGCTCCCGCGCCTCCCGCCCATAGGTCGCCAGAAACGCCTCCGCCTCGATGACATCGCCCAGCCGGGTGCCGGTACCGTGTGCCTCCACCGCGTCGATGTCCCCGGGCGCCAGCCCCGCGTCGGCCAGCGCCGCCCGGATCACCCGCCGCTGCGCCGGCCCGTGCGGCGCGGTCAGCCCATTGCTCGCGCCGTCCTGGTTCACCGCCGAGCCGCGCACCACGGCCAGCACCGGAAGCCCGGCCCGGCGCGCCTCCGAGAGCCGGCCCAGCAGCAGCATTCCGGCGCCCTCGGACCAGCCCGTACCGTCGGCGGCGGCGCCGAACGCCTTGCAGCGGCCGTCCGGGGCCAGCGCCCGCTGCCTGCTGAACTCCACGAACGACGCGGGCGCGGACATCACCGTCACCCCGCCGGCCAGCGCGAGGGAGCACTCGCCCCGGCGCAGCGCCTGGACCGCCAGATGCAATGCCACCAGGGAGGAGGAACACGCCGTGTCCACCGTGAGCGCCGGGCCCTCAAGACCGAAGGTGTACGAGATGCGGCCCGAGGCGACACTGCCCGCGTTGCCGATGCCGAGGTACCCCTCCACATGGCCGGGCGTCTCCTTCAGCCGGCTCGCGTAGTCGCTGTACATCAGCCCGGCGTACACGCCGGTCGCGGAGCCCCGTAGGGCGCGGGGGTCGAGACCGGCGCGCTCCACGGCCTCCCAGGCCACTTCGAGCAGCAGCCGGTGCTGCGGGTCCATGGCCGGGGCCTCCCGGTGCGAGATGCCGAAGAAGCCCGGGTCGAAGCGGTCCACCCCGGTGAGGAAGCCGCCCTCGCGGACATAGGTGCGGCCCGGTCGCCCGGGGTCCGGGTCGTACAGCGCCTCGGTGTCCCACCCCCGGTCGGCGGGGAACGGGCCGATGGCGTCGGTGCCGTCCGCCACCAGCCGCCACAGTTCCTCGGGCGAGGTCACGCCCCCGGGATAGCGGCAGGCCATCCCCACGATCACCACCGGGTCGTCCCCGGGCCGGGCCGCGTCCCGGTGCGCGGGCCCGGCACCGGCCGGGTCGGTGCCGCCCCGTGAGCGCAGATGCGCGGCGAGCGCGGCGGCGGTGGGGAAGTCGAAGGCGACGGCCTCGGAGAGCGGCAGCCCGGTCGCCGCCGCCAGCCGCTCCCGCAGGGCGGTGGCGGCCAGCGAGTCCATCCCGAGGTCCCGGAGCGCGGTCCCGGGCTCCACCTCTTCCGCCGCGCGGCCCAGCACCGCCGCCGCCTCGCGCCGGACCAGGTCCAGCAGTTCTCCCGGTGGTTCGCCGGCCGTGCCCGTGCCCGTGCCCGCCTCCCGCCGGGGGTATGTCTCCCGCCGGGGGTGTGCCTCCGCCAGGGGGTGCGCGGGCAGCCCGGCGAGCGCGGGCCGCCGGATCTTCCCGGAGGCGGTACGGGGGATGCCCGCCACCCGGTACAGCTCGGCGGGCACCTTGAACGCGGACAGCTCCGCCCGGCAGCCGGCGAGCAGCCGCCCCCGGTCGAGCGCCTCGCCCGGCGCGGCCACCACATAGCCGACCGGCACCTCCCCGAAGACGGGATGGGGCCGTCCGGCCACGGCGGCGTCCGCCACCCCGGGCAGCCGCCGCAGTACCTCCTCCACCTCCGAGGGATGGACGTTCGTCCCACCCCGGACGATCAGTTCACTCACCCGACCGGTGATCGTCACCTCCCCGGAGGCGTCGATCCTGGCCAGGTCTCCGGTCCGGAACCAGCCGTCGCGCAGCACTTCGGCGGTGGCCTCCGGTCTGCCGTGGTAGCCGGGCGTCACCCCGGGCCCGCTGACCCACAACTCGCCCTCGCCGGTGGCCCGTCCGTCCGCGCCGCCGCCGACCCGGACCCGGGTGCCGGGCAGTACCCGGCCGCAGGAACCGGCCGACGGTCCGCTGTCGGGCGCCGGCATGGTGACCGGGCCCAACTCGGTGCTGCCGTAGTGCTCCAGATAGGGGACGCGGCAGCTCGCCTCGAAGGCCGCCCGGAAGCCGGGCCCCGCCGAGGCCCCACCGCTGACGCACCCGCGCAGCGCGACCGTACCCAGGCCCCGGTCGCCCGGCTCCTCCCGGACCGCCGCGAGCAGCGCGGAGCAGGTGGTCGGCACCCCGCCCAGCAGGGTGAACGGGTCCTCCGGGCGCCGGAGTTCCGCCAGCGTCCCGGCCACCGAGAACCGGGGCAGGAGCCGCGCGCTCGCCCCGGTCACGGTCACCCCGAGCACGCAGACCACCTGGCTCATGGCGTGGTGGAGCGGCAACGGCCAGAGCAGCCGGTCCCGTTCGGACATGCCGAGCACGCCGACCAGCCCGGCCACGACGTTCGAGAGCCGGTTGCGCTGGGTGGACCGTACGCCCTTGGGGACGCCGGAGGACCCGGAGGTGTAGAGCAGCCAGGCCACCTCGTCCAGACCGAGGTCGTCACGCGCCGGCACCCCCGGCTCCGTACCCACCAACTCCTCGTACGCCAGAGCCCCGTGGCATCTGTCGGCCCCGTCGGGCTCCTCGGCCCCTCCGAGTCCGTCGGCTCCCTCGGGCCCGTCGGCTCCCCCGGGTCCGTCGGCGTCCGCCCCGTCCCCCTCGGGTCCGTCGGCCCCGCCGGTCCCGTCCCGGTCTGGGTCTGTCCCGCCCCCGTCGGTCCGGCCGGCCCCCGTGGTGTCCGCCCCGCCCCCGGTCTCGTCCGCCACCAGTACGGTGAGACGCCCCGGGCGGGCCGGCAGCGCACTCAGCCGCGCCAGACCGGCCCGGTCGGTGACGAGCACCCGCGCCCCGCAGTCGTCCAGCAGCCGGAACAGCTCGGCCCCGGGACTCCCGGCGTCCAGCGGTACGCCCACCCCGCTCGCCCGGACGACGGCGAGCAGGCTCTCGACCGCCTCGACCCGGTTGCCCAGCAGCAGGGCCACCCGGTCGCCCCGCCCCAGACCTCGCGCCACCAGCTGACCGGCCAGCCGCCGGGTCCGCGACTCCAGCTCCCGATAGGTGAGCCGGGTGCGGTGGTCCTGGAAGGCGACCTTGTCCCCGAGGGTCCGGGCGTGCTCCCGGAGCGACTCCGGCAGCGGCCGGATCGTGCGCGCGTCTGTTGCCATCCGCCCGAACCCTCCAGTGGGGAACCGTGGTTGAGGATGAGGATGGTGGCACGACCCGGTGGATTCTCCTCCCGCGCCACGCGTACGGCTCCGGGGCGGGCGTACGGCTCCGAGGGCGCACGGGAGCACCGCCCGGCGCCCGGGCGGCGCGTACCGGGCAGGCCGTGCGCCGGGGCCGAGGCGGCGGTCAGCGCTGCGGGGAGGAACGTACGACGATCTCGTTGACATCCACGTCGGCGGGCTGCGACAGGGCGTGGGAGGCCGCGGCGGCGACGGCGTCCGGCTCGATGGCGTGGGCCCGGTAGGCGCGCATGGCCGCACGGGCGCCCGGCTCGGTGAGGGTGTCGGCCGGCTCCGAGGTGACCACGCCGGGGGAGACGGTGGTCACCCGGACCGACGGGTCCGCCTCCTGCCGCAGGCCTTCCGGGCGGGCCCAGGCGGCGTACTTGGTGCCCGGGTAGACGGCGCGGGTGGGCACCACCTGATGCGCGCCGATGCTCGCGACCGTGACGAAGTGACCGGAGCCCCGCGCCCGGAAGTAGGGGAGGACGGCGGCGACGGCGTACAGCAGTCCGCGTACATTGACGTCGATCATCAGGTCCCACTCGTCCACCAGCAGGGAGCCCAGCCGGGAGAGCGGCATGACACCGGCGTTGGCGACCAGCACATCGACCCGCCCGTACCGCTCCCGCGCGCCGTCGACGAAGGCCCGGACGCCGGCGGGGTCGATCACGTCCAGCCGCACCGGCTCCACACCGCCGCCGGAGCGGCCGGCGGCCCCGGCGGTGCGTTCCGCCAGCTCCCGCAGCCGGTCGGTGCGCCGGGCCCCGGCGACCACCTGATGGCCCTCGCCGGCCGGCCGGGTGGCGACGGCCGCCCCGATTCCGCTGCTCGCCCCGGTGCCCCGTACGACCTTCCGGCCGCCGCCGGGCCCCGCTTCGGACGGTGAGGCGCTCATCCGGGGTCGCCCCGGGGGGTCTCGCGGATGTGTTCCCGGGTGTTCTCCTGTGCGTTCGTGTCCCCCACCCTGGAGCGCGCCGGGATGCCCGGGAAGGTCGTGCCGTCCCCGGGTGCCGCGCACCCGGGGACGGCGCCGGCGGGCCGGGCCGGGTGGTCAGCCGCCCACGGCGCTGGTGCGGAAGGTGTCGCCGCACACCTCCGGGGCGTCGGTCCGCAGGGTGAGAGCGTCCTTCAGGCCGGGCGGGTAGACCTTGAGCAGCGCCGGCTTCTCCCAGCAACCGCCGTCGTCCATCCCCTTGTTGTGGGTGTGCAGAGTGAATCCGGTGCTCTTGCCGGGCGCCAGGGTCCGTGTGCCGTGCGAGGCTCCCTCCCGGTCGGCGGGTTTGCCGATGACGCTGCCGTCCTTGCGCAGCAGCGAGACGCCCGGGAAGCCGCCGAGCGTGCAGGAGGAGGCACCCTTGTTGGTGAGTCGCACCGTGTAGTGGATCTGCCCGGCCCCCGGGTCGGCGTCGCTGAGGGAGATGCCCAGGTCGGCGGCGCGGCACAGGCCACTCGCCGTCCCGCCCGGTCCCCGGCCCGCCCCCGCGCCCTTCGAAGCCGGCGCCGGACCGGTCGCCGACGAGTCCGGGGCCGCGGCGGTGGGCGCCCCGGCGTCCGTCCCGGGCAGGCCGGGGGAGTGGGGGCTGCCGGGAGAGGAGGCCGCTGCCGCCGGCGCGCCCTGGCCGGAGGCCGGATCAGCGCAGCCCGCCGCCGTGAGCGCCAGCACGCCGACGCAGACCGGGACCAGCCCCGCGCGCGGCAGCCGGTTCCGCCGGGGGCGCGGAGCGCGCGGCTCCGGAACAACCGGCGTCATGAGTTCAGAAGCTTTCTCTTGATTCCTCATAGAGCTGCTTCTGCTCGCCCGCACGGCTGCTGAACATCCTCTCGCGCTCTTGGATCAGACCGGATCCGTGAGCCGAGGCCGGGGCTGTGGGGCGCCGGGAACCCCGTACGCGGCACGATCAGTGTTCACGAGTCCCCGGCACCTCCGGCGCGGTGGGGATCGCGCAACCCGAACGCGGCTCTCGCGCGACACGGGATTCCCGAGTGATTGCGGTATACAACTCCTGCGCCATAGGCTTCCGCCGGCCAATCGCAGGTGGCAAGCACCTTTCGGAGGTGGATTGCATGACCAGGGTCCGCGTGCACAACTTCAATATCTCCCTCGACGGATACGGCGCGGGAGAAACGATCACGCTCGACGCACCCATCGGGGGCGCCGAGAGGCTGTTCGCGCGCTTCGACGGACGGGTCATCCACGGCGTGGACGCCGTGGATGACCCGATCACCCTCGATCGCGCGCTCACGAGCATCTGGGGCCAGGGCATCGGGGCCGAGATCATGGGCCGGGGCAAGTTCGGTCCGCAGACCGGCGACTGGGCCGACGACGACTGGCGGGGCTGGTGGGGTGACGCGCCCCCCTTCCGTACGCCCGTGGTGGTGCTCACCCACCACCCACGTGACCCGATCTCCTTCGGCAACGGGACGAGCTTCCACTTTCTCGACGCCACACCCGAGGACGCCCTCGCATACGCCCGGGGCCTCACCGATGGCGGGGACATTCGGATCGGCGGCGGCCCCTCCACCGTCCGCCAGTTTCTGGCAGCCGGCCTCATCGACTTCATGCACCTGGTCACCGTGCCCATCACCCTCGGCACCGGGGTCTCGATGTGGGAGGGGCTCACCGATGTCCAAGAGGGCTTCAGTATCGAGTCGGTGACCTCGGCCAGCGGCCTCACACACCACCTCTGGAATCGAACCGGCGCCGACTGAGGCGGCCGTTTCCGAGGCGTGGGCAAGAGGGGCGGCGGACCGGCCCCGGTACTCCGGCCGTACGGCCGGAGGGGGCCGCCGGCATGTGTCCGGACACGCCGGAACGCGCCCGGTGAGCGGCCGGGCGCGTTCCTGGGACGGGCGGGGTGTCGGCCGGGTGTCAGGAGGCGGCGCGGGCCGCCGCCGGGGCGAAACCGTTCCGCCACAGCTGGTCGACCCTGGCCCGCTCCCGGGAGTCGGGCTGGGCGTTGGTGCACGAAGTGCCCGGCCCGTGGCCGGACATCAGCTCACTGCACGGCCCCGTGTAGTGGTCCGGCAGCCCGAGGACATGGCCGGTCTCATGGGCGACCACCCGGGTCGCGTCGTACTCCTGGGTCTGCTTGAGGTCGAGGAAGATGTAACCGCGGCCGTGGCCGTCGGTGCTGGCGTACGAACCGCGCGAATCGTTGCCCTGGCGGTAGGTGAAGTCCGACGTGCGGCCCTCCTGGAGCTTCACATTGCTCACCGAGCTGTTCCAGATCTGCGTGGAACGAGCGATCTGCGAGCGGAAGTTGGGCGCGCTCGTCAGCGAGTAGGTGACGGTGACGGCGGCGGCGCCCGGGTTGGCGGCGCGCTTCGCGGCGACCGACCTCATCACCGCGTCGAAGAACGCCTTGCTGTCCTTGGCCTCTTGCGGCGAACCGGCGTACCCGCTGTACCCGCTGGACCCGGCGTACCCGGTGTGACCGGCGTGCGCGGCCCGGGCGGTGACGGGACCGGTGGTCGCGGTCGCGGTGGCGGTGGGGACGGCCACCAGAGCGGCCGCGGCGAGAGCTGCGGCCAGGGCGGACTTGGGGTGTTTCATGGGGGGATCTCCTTCATCCGGAACGGCTGGGGAAGGCCGTTCGGTTGGAGAGTGTTGAGGGCTCGCCGCGGCCATGGATAATCCCAAGGACCGATAGGACGAGAGCATCCCCCCTCGGCAGGGCGCGCCGCGGCCCCTCGGCGGTCACCCGGCGGAGCGCCCGGGCCCGCCGCCCTCCCCGGCCGGGGCCGGACGGCCGCCGCCGAACGCCGCCTCCACGAAACACTGCTGGTACGCCGCTTCCGCACCCTGGCGCAGCGCGCGGTCCAGCGCCTCCGGGGACGGCGGGGCCGCCCGGGACCAGCCGTCCCGCAGCAGCGAGACGACGAACCCGGCCAGGAAGGCGTCGCCGCAGCCCATGGTGTCGGCCACCGCTCGCGGACCGACCACCGGGCGGGCCGGGGCGGCGACGGTGCTCAGCCCGTCGTACGCCACGGCCCCGGCGAGTCCCCGGGTGGCCAGCGCCAGGCCCGCGCCCCGGCGCACGGCCTCCGCCAGCAGCGCCCGGGTGGCGGGCTCGTCCAGCCGGGAGCAGGAGAGCAGCACCAGATCGGCGTGCGGGCAGATCCGGTCCAGGTACTCCGGGGTCCGGTACTCGTCCTCGTCGGAGAGGTCGAAGCTCACCAGCGGCCCCGCCCCGGCGAGCCGGGGCAACTGGCTCTCGGTGCGGGAGTAGACGCTGGAGTGGACGAGCGAGAAGGAGGCCGCGTACGCCAGCAGCCCGGCGTCCAGCTCCAGCGGTTCGCGTACGGTGACCCCGCCGCCGTTGTAGTCGAGGAAGACCCGGTCGCCGTCCCGCACCTCCAGGGTGGAGACCCCGCTCTCGCCGTGCCGCACCACGCTGCGTTCCAGGGCGACGCCCTGGGCCGCCACGGCCGAACGCAGAAAGGAGCCGAGGCCGTCGTCGCCGAACACCCCCAGATAGGCGGCGTCCGCGCCGAGGCGCCGGGCGTGGACGGCGACATTGACACAGTTGCCGCCGGGGTAGTCGGTGCCGCGGTCGAGGAACCGGTCGACCACATTGTCACCGAAGCCGAGGACTCTCATTTCGGGGAATCTCCTGGGAGCGCGCGTCCGTGCCGGTGCCGGTGGGAGCACCGGCGCGGACGGAGGGGGGGGTGGGGAGCCGATGGCCCCGCGTGCCCCCGGCCCTTCGGGGGCCGGGAACACACGAGGCGCCCGCACGGGGGCCGTGCCCGGGTCAGTAGTCCATGACGCGGTAGTAGCGGCGCAGGTCGAGGGAGTGGTCCCGCACGCGCTCCAGATGCTTGCTCACCCGGTCCATCACGGTGTCGAGCACCAGCGGCGAGAGCAGCCCCCGGAACTCGGGGCTGATACCGGTCAGCGGGTAGGCGCGGGTGTCGAAGACCGAGACGTCCTTGGAGATCCGCTTGGCGAACGCCTCGGCGCGGTCCGTGAGCGGCCGGGTCTCGTCCTCGCCCTGGAAGACGATGACACTGGTGCCCTCCTCCACCAGCTCCAGCGAACCGTGGAAGAACTCCGCGCTGTGCACCCGGGTGGTGCGCAGCCACTGCATCTCCTCCAGGATGCACATGGAGTAGAGGTAGGTGAATCCCCACAGGTTCCCGCCGCCGATGAGGAAGTGGTAGTCGGTGTCCTTGTGCGCCTCCGCGAAGGCCGCCGCCACCGGCTCGGCCTGCTGGGCCACCTCCACCAGCACCCGGGGCAGCACGGCCAGTTCGTCCGCCAGCCGCTCATAGCCGGTGAACTCACCGCGCCGGGCCAGCCACCGGCCCAGGAACAGCAGCAACTGGACGTCGAACGGCCAGGCCTTGGGCGCCGAGATCAGCGCGGTGTCCACCCCTCGCGCCACCGGCGAGTCCGGGTGACCGGTGAAGCCGACGGTGTGGGCACCCCGGGACGCGCAGTACTCGATGGCGCGGAGGCTGTCCTCGGTGGTGCCGGAGACGGAGGTGAAGACGGCGGCGGTGTGCTCCCCGAGCAGGGCGTCGCCGGAGACGACCAGTTCGGCGGCGACGGCCGCCCGCACGGGCAGCCGGGAGGTGCGGCGGGCCAGGTGTTCGTACGGCCACATCTGGGCGTACGTCCCACCGGCGCCGACGAGCAGGACGTTGTCGTACCCCTCGTCCACCAGGCGGTCGACCAGCTCCTCGATCCCGGGGCGCAGGGCGATCAGGCTTTCCGTCTGGGTGACGAACTCGGTTTCATCGAACGAGAGCACAGTGATGTCTTCCTTCAGCGGTTCAGCGGTTCAGCGGTTCAGCGGTCGGTGGTTCGGTGGTTCGGCGGTTCGGCGGTCGGTGGTTGAGGTGTTCAGGCGTCCGGGATTCCGGGAACGCACGAAGTCATGGATCCGGCGGTGAGCGGCGCGGGGGTTCACACGGCACGGTGCCGGGCCAGCAGCACATTGGCGCCGGCGATGAGCAGGCCGCCCAGGAAGATGAGCGTGCCCATCACATTGACCTGAGGGGGCACTCCGGTACGGCTGGCGCTGTAGACCCAGAGCGGAAAGGTGACGGTGCGACCCGCGTTGAAGCTGGTGATCACGTAGTCGTCCACCGAGAGCGCGAAGCAGAGCAGGGCGCCCGAGGCCACACCGGGCAACAGCATCGGCAGGGTGACCAGCCGGAACGCCGTCCACGGCCCGGCGCCCAGATCCCGGGCCGCCTCCTCCAGTGTGGGGTCGTACCCCGCCATCCGGGCCCGTACGGTGATGGCGACGTACGGGACGCAGAAGGCCACATGGGCGACGACCACCGTGCCGTAACCACGCGGCACGCCGAGGACGATGAAGAGCGACAGCAGCGCCGCGCCCAGGGCGATCTCCGGCGCCGCGATGGCCGCGAAGAGCAGCAGGTCCACCGAGCCCCGGCCCCGGAACCGGTAGCGCCCCAGGGCGAGACCGATCGGGGTGCCCAGCAGGGTGGCCGCCACCGCCACCACCAGCGCGATGGTGAGGCTGTTGACCAGCGCGTCGGTGAGATTGGGGATGGCGAAGAGATGCTCGTACCAGGTCAGGGTGAAGCCCTGCCAGGTAAAGTTCACCTTGCCCTTGATGTCGTTGAAGCCGAACAGGATCATCACCGCGATCGGCAGCAGCAGCCAGGCCATCACCAGCCAGGTGTAGAGCCGCAGTCCGGGCCGGCGGCGCGCTTTCCGGCGCCGCTGCCCGGCGACCGGGACCGGCGGGGCGGTCGCCGGGGTGGCGGGGGTGGTCATCGCGCGGTCACCTCCAGCACGTCCTCGGTGCCGAGCGCCCGGGCGTAGACGAAGACGGCGATCAGCAGGGTGCCCATGAGCGCGAACGACAGCGCGGCGGCACCCGGGTAGTCGAGATTGGTGAAGTACTCGGTCTGGATGATGTTGCCGATCATGGTGGTGGAGGGGCCGCCCAGGATGCCCGCGTTCACATAGTCGGCGGAGGCGGGAACGAAGGTGAGCAGCACCCCGGCGAAGACCCCGGGCAGCGACAGTGGCAGCACCACCCGTACGAACGCCGCGAGCCGGCCGGCGTACAGATCGGTGGCCGCCTCGATCAGCTTGGGGTCCACCCGTTCCAGGGCCACGTACACGGGCAGCACCATGAACGGCAGGAAGTTGTACGTGAGTCCGCCGATCACCGCGTACGCCGTGGCCAGCACATGGAAGTCGTCCGGCAGCAGGCCCAGGTGCTTCAGCGGCCCCAGCACCACGCCGTTGTCGGCGAGGACCACGTTCCAGGACTGGGTGCGGATGACGAAGGAGACGAAGAACGGCAGCAGAAGCAGAAAGAGGAACACCGACTTGTGCCGCCCGGCGCGGAACGCGATCCAGTAGGCTACCGGATAGCCGATCAGCAGGCAGCAGACGGTGGCGGCGGCGCCGTACAGCAGCGACCTGAGCAGCTGCACATGGTAGGTCCCGACCGCGTCCGCGTAGGTACGGAAGTGGAAGGTCTGCCGGAAGCCGTCGATGAAGTCACCGGTCTGGAGCGAGAGCGACAGCATCACCAGCACCGGGGTGATGAAGAAGGCGGCCAGCCACAACCACCCCGGCAGCACCATCAGATACGGCGCGAGTGCGGCCACCGGACGGCGCCGCCGCCCCGGCGCGCCCGCCCCCTTCGCTTCCTTCACCCCCCTCACTCCCCGCGGCCCCTCTGATCCCTGCGGTCCCTCCGGCCGGTCCGGGTCCTTCACGGGAGACAGCCGCCTCACGCCTGGTAGATCGGTTCGAACAGTGCGTTCCACTGCTTCTCCTCCGCTTGGTCGAGCACCCGCAGGCGGCGCAGCTTGGATTCGTCGGCCTCGCTCGGGAAGACCAGCGGGCTGGTGCTCAGCGACCTCAGCACCGCCCGCCGCTCCCCGGTGGCGGCGGCCGCGTCCCGGGCGATGACGTCCCGGGCGGCGGGGACGGGGCAGATGAACTGCACCGTCTCGGTGATCTTCGCGGCGACCTCGGGCCGGTAGGCGTAGTCCATATAGGCGAGGGCGTCCACGGGGTGGGCGGCGGTGGCCGGGATGCAGAGATTGTCGGTCCAGAGCAGTCCGCCCTCCTCCGGGATGACGAACTCCAGTTTCGAACCGCTCTGGTTGGCCTGGAACACATCGCCGGAGTAGACCAGCGAGGCCCAGAGGTCACCGCGCTGGAGCGCGGACTGATAGGTGGCGGTGGAGTACGAGCGGACCATGCCCGCGTCGCGCTGTTTGCGCAGCCAGCCGGCGGCCCGCCGCCAGTCGTCGGGCGTGGAGGTCTCCGGATCGGCGCCCACGGCCAGCAGGGCGACATTGCCCATCTGTACCGCGTCGTTCCACATCCCGACCTTGCCGCGCAGCCCGGGGTCGAGCAGGTCCTGCCAACTGGTGATCTTCCGCCCGACCTTGGCCGGGTCGTAGCCGATCCCGGTCATCCCGGACTGCCACGGCACGGTGTGGACATTGCCCCGGTCGAAGGAACTGTTCTTGAAGGCGGCCCCGCCGTACCGGGCGAAGTTCGGCAGCCGGGAGTGGTCCAGCGGCGCGAGACAGCCCAGCTCGATGTACTTGGTGAGATAGCTGTCGCTGCCGACGACCATCAGGTCGTAGCCGATGCCCTGGCCGGAGGCGAACTCCGGCTGGGTCTTGCCGAACCAGGAGGCGTCGTCGTCGATCAGCTCGTTGTAGGTGATCCGGATGCCGGTGGACCGGGTGAACGCCTCCAGGGTGGGATGGCGGCTCTGGTCGGCGGGATCGGCGTCGATGTACTGGGTGTAGTTGGCGAAGTCGAGCTTCCCGGTCTTCCGCTTGCCGTCCCAGAAGTCCCGTACGGCGGCGGCGACTTCAGCAGCTCCGGTGGGGACGTGCTTGCGGGCCCCGGGGACGGAACAGGCGGCGAGCGGGGCCAGCGCGGCGGCACCGACCGCGGCGCGCAACAGCCCGCGCCGGGAAGGGCGGCCGGGGGTCGGCCCGCGCCACCGGGGAGTGTCGGGGAGGACCGGGCCGCGCGGCGGGGGAGTGCCGGCACCGGGGGAGAGAGGCAGGGGCATGGCGGTCGACCTGTCGTCAGCGCGGGATGAGGGCGGCGTCGGAGTCCGGGCCGGGTGCGGGGAGCGGGGCGGCCGAGGGGGCCGGGGCCAGCGGGTAGGAGTGGGCGGTGGCCCAGGAGAGCCACACCGTGTCGCCCCGCCCTGGTGTGACGGTCGCGGTGCCGTCATTGGGCTGGAACACGGTCATCTCCGCACCGGCCGCGGTACGCACCGTGTAGCTGCTGGAGGTGCCGAGGTAGACCACCTCCTCGACGGTGCCCCGCACCCGGCTGGCGTGCCCGGTCGGTGGTGTGGCCGTCAGGGTGATCTTCTCCGGCCGTACGGTGAGTTCGACCGGCGAGCCGGCCGTGGCGCCGTCCGGCAGCGGGAGGGTCACCCGCTGGCCGTCGCCGAGATCCAGGGTCCCGGTGTCCGGCCCGGCGGTGGCCAGCCGCCCGGAGAGCACGTTGGACGTGCCGATGAACCCGGCGACGAAGGCGGTGGCGGGCCGCTCGTACACCTCCCGGGGCGACCCGACCTGCTCCACCAGACCACCGTTCAGCACCGCGATCCGGTCGGACATGGTGAGCGCCTCGGCCTGGTCGTGGGTGACGTAGACGAAGGTGATGCCCACCTCCCGCTGGATGCGCTTGAGTTCGAGCTGCATGGACTGGCGCAGCTTGAGGTCGAGCGCGCCGAGCGGTTCGTCCAGCAGCAGCGCCCGGGGGCGGTTGACCAGGGCCCGGGCGAGGGCCACCCGCTGCTGCTGCCCGCCGGAGAGCTGCCGGGGCCGGCGGTCGGCCTTGTCCGCCAGCTCCACGGTGTGCAGCATCCGGTCGACCCGGTCGTGGACCTCGTCCTTCGGCACCCGCCGGCGGCGCAACCCGAACGCCACGTTGTCCGCGACGCTGAGGTGCGGGAAGAGCGCGTACGACTGGAAGACCAGATTGATGTCCCGCTTGTTGGGCGGTACGCCCACCACGTCCCGGCCGTGCAGCAGGATCTGCCCGCCGGTCGGCTCCTCGAAGCCGGCGATCATGCGCAGGGTGGTGGTCTTGCCACAGCCGGACGGGCCGAGCAGCGAGAAGAACTCCCCCTGCCCGATGGTCAGGTTCACCCCGCGCACGGCGGCCCCGTCCCGGGCGCCGCCGTAGTCCTTGACCACGTCGACCAGGGTGATGGCGGGGTCCCGGCCGGGCGCCGGACCGGGGGAGCGGGGCGGTGGCGCGGCGGGGGTGTCGGTTGCCATCCGTGGTACCTCCGGAGTGGATGCGGAGCCCCGGGCCCGCGCCGTACACACCCGGGCATGAGCCGGGCGTACGGAAGGAGACCGGGAGGGGAGCGGGCAGAACACAACAACTGCGGCAGCAGTGAGCGCGGCGGTGTCGGCGCGGCGTCATCGGTGGTGATTGATAACGTTACCAACGGGTCGTACTGTACCCACGCCGTTCCGCCAGCCGTCAATGGTTGAATGCCAGGAGTTTCCCTCCAGCCCACCGACCCGACCCGGAGCAGCCGCCCATGGAGCACCCCGCACGACCGGCCCGCCGCGTGACCATCCCGGACGTCGCCCGGCACGCCGGGGTCGGTCAGGCCACCGCGGCCCGGGTCCTCGGCGGCTACGGCTCCGCCAGCGCCGCCACCCGGGAACGCGTCCTGGCCGCCGCCGCCGAGCTCGGCTACAGCACCAACGCGGTGGCCCGCAGCATGGTCAGCGGTCGTACCCACACCCTCGGCGTGGTCGTCGCGGACGTGGAGAACGCCTACTTCGCCCGCGCGGTACGGGGCATCACCGACGTGGCGGCCAAGGCCGGTCTCCAGGTCGTCCTCGCCAACACGGACGAGGACGCCGAGAAGGAGCGGGCGGCGGTCCAGCTGTTCGTCGAGCGCCGGGTGGACGGCCTGGTGGTCACCCCGGCCGGCGCCGACCACGCCCACCTGGACCGGGCCGTGGCCGCCGGCATCCCGGTCGTCCTGCTCGACCGCGCCCTCGGCGGCGCCGCGCTCGACAGCGTGGTGGTCGACAACCGGGGCGCCGCCCAGGCCGCCGTGACCCGGCTGACCGACCAGGGACACAGCCGGATCGCCGTCATCACCTCCGCCTCACCCGCCACCCCGGCCGACGACGCCGCCGACCTCGCGGCCGGTGCGGACATCTGGACCACCACCGAGCGTCTCACCGGCTACCGCCAGGCCCTCCGCGCCGCGGGCATCCCGCGCGGCGCCGAAGTCATCCGCCACACCGGCTACGAGCGCTCCCGCGCCCACTCGGCCGTGCTGCGCCTGATGACCGCCCCCGACCGCCCCACCGCCGTCTTCACCACCGACAACGTGGCCACCCTCGGCGCCCTGGACGCCCTCCGTGACCTGGACGCCCGCATCCCCGGCGACGTCTCGGTCATCGGCTTCGACGACGCCGAGTGGGCCACCCTCATCCGCCCCCGCCTCACCGTCGTCAGCCAGCCGGTCCAGGAGCTGGGCAACCTGGCGGCCGACATCCTGGTCCGCCGCATCGAAGGCTCCACCGCCCGCCCCCGCCGCCACACCCTGCGCACCACCTACATCACCCGCGAGTCCACCGCCCCCCCCCCCCCCCCCCCCCCCCCCCCCCCCCCCCCCCCCCCCCCCCCCCCCCCCCCCCCCCC